>JACPFT010000013.1 GCA_016182845.1 Gammaproteobacteria bacterium | reverse complement strand
CTTGAAATACCCGCTTTGCCAAATCCATACCGACGCGCTTAAGCTCCATGTTGGACTCCTCTCATCAATTGACTGTGTTCGCAAACCCAGTCTGGCACGCGATGCCGTTTTGGTGGGAGGAGTCCATACCATTGACCTACGCGCTCTTGCGACGCAGCCGGCCAAGGCCCAGCAGGCCCAGGCCCAACAGGGCGGCGCCGGCCGGGGCCGGGATGGCGGCGGGCAGGGCGGCGTCGAAGGCGGCGATGCTCAAGTCGGTCCAGGCGGAGGCGCTGCCACCCTGGAACTGCACGGCCATCTGGCCGCTGCAGCAGCCCTCGAAGCCCAGCCATTGCAGGACGTGGTGGCCGGCGTCCAGGTTCAGGGCGCTCTGCAGGATCTCGCCGACGGCGTTCCAGTTGTATTCCCACCAACGGTCGTCGGTGACGATCTGGATGACCTGGCCGTCCAAGAGGAAGGCGCCGCCCCAGCCCCAGTCCGGGCCCATGCGGAAGTTCCAGGCGCCGGCCTGGGCCAGGTCGAACTCCAGGCTCATCAGGGTGGCCTGGTTGGCCGTGGAGGAGCCGCAAGTGCCGGGGCCGACGGGCGCGAAGTGAGTGACGGCGGTGGCGCACTGGAAGGCGCCGGCGTTATAGGCGGCTATCAGTTCGGCGCCGGTTTCCGTGCCGTTGACGTGGTAGCCGGTGGTGTGCACGGCGAAATTGAGGGTGGTGGCCTGGGCGGCGCCGGCGGTGAGGCCGAGGGCCAGGGACGAGGCGAGCAGGGCGGGCATGCGCATGGCTTTCCTTCCTTGGGGTTGACGAGGTCTTGGTCAAAAAAGAAACGATTGTATCGACGCGCGCCAGGGATGGGAAGCGGTACTGAACAAATATCAGCCAGTCCCGAAGCGCCCCAGGTACCAGGCCTGGAATTCCTCGGCGGGCATGGGCCGGGCGTAGTAATAGCCCTGGACCATCTCGCAGCGCAGGTTTTGCAGCAGGGCCAACTCGGCCTCGGTTTCCACGCCCTCGGCGATGCATTCCAGTTCCAGGGCCTTGGCCAGGGCGATGATGGCCTCGACGATGGCCAGGGAGGCCGGGTCGATGTGCATGGCGCGCACGAAGCTCTGGTCGATCTTGAGCACATCAATGGGCATGCGCCGCAGGTAATTGAGGGAGGAATAGCCGGTGCCGAAATCGTCGATGGCCAGGTTCAGGCCCAGGGCCTTCAGCTCGTGCAGGGTGGCGATGACGCTGTCCAGATCGCGCATCACCATGCTCTCGGTCAGTTCCAGCTCCAGGTTGCTGCCTCCGATGTCGGCCTCCAGGAGGAGCTGGCGCAGGAGCTTGGTGAAGTTGCGTTGCTGGAACTGCACGGCGGAGATGTTCACCGCCACGCGGATGGCCGGCAGGCCGGCGGCCTGCCAGTCCTTGATCTGGCGGCAGGTCCGGCGGATGGTCCATTCGCCGATGGGCAGGATGAGGCCGGTCTCCTCGGCGAGCGGGATGAAGCGCATCGGCGCCACCAGGCCTAGCTCCGGCGAGCGCCAGCGGATGAGGGCTTCGACACCGGACAGGGTGCCGCTGGCCGCCGAGATCTGGGGCTGGTAGTAGAGTTCCAGCTCGCCGCCTTCGATGGCCTGGCGCAGTCGGCTTTCCAGGGTCAGGCGCTCCAGGGCCCGGGTGTTGAGCTCGGCGGTGTAGAACTGGTAGTTGTTGCGCCCGCTCTCCTTGGCGAGATACATGGCGGCGTCGGCGTTCTTCAGGAGGGCATCGCCGCTGTCGCCGTCGTCCGGGAAGAGGCTGATGCCGATACTGGCGGAAACGCGCAGCAGCTGGCCGTCGATGTCGCAGGCCTCGGCGACGCGCGCCAGGATGCGCTCAGCCAGGTTGATGACGTCGCTCATGCCGTGGATGGAGGGCAGGAGCACGGCGAATTCGTCGCCCCCTAAGCGGCTGACCGTGTCCTCGTCGCGCACGCAGGCGGCGATGCGCTCGGCGATGATGCCCAAGAGCTTGTCGCCGAAGCCATGGCCTATGGAATCGTTGATGGTCTTGAAGCGGTCGAGATCGATGAGCAGGACGGCCAGGCGGCCGTGTAGGCGCTTGTTATGGGCCAGGGCCACGCCCAGCCGGTCGCCGAGCAGGTTGCGGTTGGCGAGGCCGGTGATGGCATCGCGGTTGGCCAGGTAGTCGATGCGCGCCTCGCTGCGCTTCAGTTCCGTCAGGGCTTGGCTGGCGCGCAGGATGTAGCGCAGGCGGTGGCCGACCATGGCCCAGTGGATGGGCTTGGTGATGAAGTCCGTGGCGCCCGATTCGAAGGCGCGGTTGATGGAGTCGGTGTCATCCAGGCCCGTGACCATGACGATGGGCAGGTTGCGGCCGGCGGTCGAGTTCCGGACCCGCCGGCAAACCTCGTAGCCGTCGCCATCGGGCATGAGCACGTCGAGCAGCAGCAAATCCGGCTGCAGGCGTTCCCAGGCGGTCAGGCCGGCGGCACAGTTGCCGGCTTCCTCGACGCGGAAGCCGGCGCTTTCCAGGGTGGTTCGCAACATCAGCCGCAGTCCGGCGTCGTCGTCGACGAGCAGGATCAAGGGCTCTGCGGCAGGGTTCATTCAGGCTCCCGACCCCGCAGGGTCTGCAAGCGGGTTTGGGCTTGCGCGAATTCTCGGTTCAGGTTCGTCAGCAGGCTTGGCACCGGCGTCCAATGCGCCTCGCGGCCCAGGGCCTCCAGTTGGCGGCACAGCTCCGCGACGCGCCCTGCGCCCATGGTGGCGCTGCTGTTCTTCAGCGAATGGGCGTTGCGGTACAGGCTGTCGCTGTCCTGGCGGTTCAGGGCCTGAGCCATGGCTTCCAGCAGGGGCGGACTGTCGGTCAGGTACAGGTCGATCAGCTTGAGCAGCAGGCTGGCCGTGCCGGGCCGCTGCATCTGGCGGATGAGCGCCAGGGCATGCTCGTCGATGGCCGTCTCCGCCGCCGCATCCTGCAAGTTTAGCTCAGGGCGGCCCGCCGGGGCGTCGGCACCGCCCAGGCGCGGTGCGGCCAGGCCGGCCGTGGGCAGCCAGCGCTGCAGGATGGGCAGCAACTGGTTGGCGCGGAAGGGCTTGCTCAAGTAATCGTCCATGCCCGCGGCCAGGCAGCGTTCCCGATCGCCGCTCACGGCATTGGCGGTGAGCGCGATGATGGGCGTGCGCCGGCGGCCTTGATCCGCCTCCAGGGCGCGCAGCGTCCCGGCGGCGGTGTAGCCGTCCACGACCGGCATCTGGCAGTCCATCAGGATCAGATCGTACTGGCCGGCCTGCCAGCGTTGCACGGCCTCCTGGCCATTGACGGCCAGCTCCACCTCGAAACCCATGTTGCCGAGCATGGCCAGGGCCACTTCCTGGTTGACCCGGTTGTCCTCGGCCAGCAGCAGCCGCCAGGGCCGGCCCGGACCCTGGCCGGCGGCGCCCAGGGCTTCCGTGGCCGGCGGCGGCGTTTCGGCCGGCGACGGCTGTTCCTGGCCATAGAGCGCGAGCAGGGATTCGTAAAGCTCGGACTGGCGCACCGGCTTGGTCAGGTAGCGGCGGATCAGGCGCTCGTCCAGGCTGTCGCCGCCCAAGTCGTGACCCACCGAGCTGAGCACCACGATGTCCAGGGCGGCGAACTGGGGATCGCTCTTGATGCGCTCGACCAGCTCGCGGCCGCTCATGCGCGGCATATGCATGTCGCAGAGCAGGAGCTTGAAGGGCTGGCCCTGGACGCTGTCGGTGTAGAGCTTGCCCAGGGCCTCGGCGCCGCTGGCGGCGCTCTGGTGGGATAGGCCCCAGGCGTCGAGCTGGTGCTCCAGGATCTCCCGGTTGGTGGCATTGTCGTCGACGATGAGGATGTTCAGATTGGGCAGGAACAGGGGCTGGGGCGCAGGGCCGGCCGCATCCCCGGTCACACAGGGCAGGTCCAGTTCGAAGCTGAACAACGAGCCCTGGCCCTGTTGGCTGTGCACGCTGATCTGGCCGCCCATCATCGCCACCAGGCGCTGGGAGATGGCGAGGCCAAGGCCGGTTCCGCCGTACTTCCGGGTGGTCGAGCTGTCGGCCTGGCTGAAGGACTGGAACAGGCGCTCGCACTGCGCGGGGCTCATGCCGATCCCGGTGTCGCGCACCGACAGGCGCACGCGCAGCCCGCCGTCCTGGTGCTCCAGGGTCTCGGCGCGCAGCACGACTTCGCCGGCCTCGGTGAACTTGATGGCATTGCTGAGCAGATTGCTCAGGACCTGGCGCAGGCGCAGGGCGTCGCCCATGACCCGGCAGGGCTCGCCCTGCTCGGCGCAGACCAGCTCCAGGCCCTTGCCCTGGGCGCGGGCCGCGAATTTCTCGCCGAGATCCTCCACCAGCTCATTGAGCACGAAGGGCGCCTGCTCCAGCTGCAGCTTGCCGGCCTCGATCTTGGAGAAGTCCAGGATGTCGCTGATGATGGCCAGGAGTTCCTCGCCGGAGCGCTTGGCGACTTCCACGAAGCGGCGCTGTTCCTCGGACAGGGGCGAGTAGAGCAGGAGATCGGTCATGCCGATCACGCCGTTCAAGGGGGTGCGGATCTCGTGACTCATGGTGGCCAGGAACTCGCTCTTGGCCCGGCTTGCCGCCTGGGCGGCCTCCATGGCGGTCTTCAGCTCGGCGGTACGCGCCGTCACCAGGCTTTCCAGGTGATCCCGGTGCTGGCCCAGCTCGTCGTCGCGGGTCTGGATCTGGGTCAGCATCTCGTTGAAGCCGGTGATCAGGGTCGCCACTTCGTCCTGGCCGGGCTGGACGGGCATGCGCAGGGCGTAGTTCCGTTCCTGGGCGATGCGCTCGGCGGTGTGGGCCAGGCGCAGGATGGGCGAGGACACCAGCTGGGCCAGGCGCCAGGCCAGGAGCAGGCTGACCCCCAGGGCGCCCAGGCCGGCCAGGCTCAAGTAGAGGAATTCCTGGTAGAGCTGGGCGCGCATGCGGCTCATGTCCGCCACCAGCTCGATCTCGCCGATGATCTCGCCGTCGTTGCGGACCATTTCCCGGACATGCAGGCGCGGCGCGAACAGGCCCCGGCTTTCCGGCTCCTCGTCCGTCTCCGTCACGCCGGGCCGGGTGTAGAGGGCAAAGGTCTGGCCTTTTTGATCGAAGAGCCGGGCGCGGATGACCTGGGGTTCGGCGCGCAGCGAGGCCAAGACGGCCTGGGCCGATAGCGCGTCGGCGAACTCCAGGGCCGCCTCGCTGTTGTAGCTGAGCATGCGCGCCTGGGTCTGCAGCTGGGCGCCGGTCTCCAGGCGCTTGGCCTGGCCCAGATGCAGGGCGAAGGCCAGGAAGGCCGCCAGGATGGCGATGCCCGTGGTCAGCACGGTGATGGCCGAAATCTTGGCGGACAGGGAGAGGTGAGGCAATGCCATACGCGGGCCCTCAGGAATCTTTCACGATGCGCGCCAGGCTCAGCAGCTGGGCCGAGAGGCGCAGGCCGGCGCGCTGGGCGACATCCAGGTTGATGGCGAAGCCCAGGCGTTGGCCGCTGGCCTCGAATTCGATCATGCCGCCCTGCTCGGCGAAACCCTCGGCATCGCCGACGGTCAGCACGGGCGCATTGCCCAGGCGGCTCAGGCTGTGCTGCTGGGCCATGGCCGGCTCGCGCTCAAGGAACAGGACATGGCAGGTCTTCAGGTCCGTGCCGGCATCGACCCGGCGCAGCTGCAGGCTGCGGCCCTTGCTGGCGCGGCCGGTGATGCCCTGGAGGGCCTGGCCCATATCGCTGTCAGTCCTGAGCACGCACACCCAGAGCGGCGCGTCGGCGGCCGCGAAGCTGGCGGCCGGCCAGTCCGTGTACTTGGTGAAATTGAAAATAAAGGCCGCCTTGAGCCGGGCCGCCTGGGAGGGGCCGTCCGCCAGCGTCTCGCCGCTCAGACTCAGGGCCAGGCAGGCCAGCCCCAGGAGGCGGGCCTGCCGGGGCCGTGAGGGCAGAGGTTGGGGCGCCGAAGGAGTCATGCTTAGCGAAACCTGGACGGGTTACCGGCTATCGGGTGGATCCCGCTTAGAGCCGGTTCACGATCTCTGCGCGATCGTGAACCGGCGCTAACAGCCAGGCGTTTCCAGTCAGCATAGTCCAAGTGCTTGATTTCTCAAGCCGATAACTCGGTGGTTAGCGGGTTCAGGGCGTCTTGGGGGGATCGGCCCGGCCGGTCTCCAGCTGGCGCTTCAGACGCTGCAACTGGATGTCCAGGACCTCGTCCACCGCCTTGGCCCAGCTGTCCAGGCCTTCCTTGAGATAGCCGCCGGCCCGGTAGTCCATGGTCAGAAGGGTGTTGTTGCCATTGGCTTTCAAGGCGAAGCTCCAGACCCCGGCCACCGGCAGCTCCTGCAAGGGCCCCAGGGCGCCAGTCAGGCGCAGCAGCTCGCCGGGCTTGGCGTAGATCACCTGGGCATGCATCAGGCTGCCACCCTCCAGCTTCTCGCAGAAGCAGCCCCCGGGTTTGAGGCTCAGGCTCATGTTCTTCGCCTCGCCGGAAAACGTGTGCTCGGCGTCCCACCACTGGCCGGGTTTGCCCAACTGCTGGTACACGGCCTGGGGCGCGGCGGCGATCTCGGCCTTGAGCTGGACATGGAAGCCGGCCGGCGCGCTATCCAGGATCTGGGCGGAACAGGGCTGGGCGGCGAGCAGGCCGGCGACGAGGGCGAGGCGCATGAAGATCTCCTTATGGGGTTTCAGCGAGCATAGGCCGGGCTGGCGGGGGGCACAAATGCCGCCAGGGCCGGATGAGTGGCTATTTTTTAACCAGCGCTTTTGCGCTACAATGCGCGCCCTTTCGCGACCGACCCCGGAATGCCGCCCATGGCCATGCCCGCCGCCAAGCCCTTGTTCGACTATCCCCGCTACTGGGCCGAGTGCTTCGGCGAGGCGCCCTTCCTGCCCATGAGCCGGGCCGAGATGGACCTCCTGGGCTGGGATTCCTGCGACATCATCATCGTCACCGGCGACGCCTATGTGGACCATCCCAGCTTCGGCATGGCCATCATCGGCCGCCTGCTGGAGGCCCAGGGTTTTCGCGTCGGCATCATTTCCCAGCCGGACTGGCATAGCAAAGACGCCTTCAAGGCCCTGGGCAAGCCGAACCTGTTCTTCGGCGTCGCGGCCGGCAACATGGACTCCATGATCAACCGCTACACCGCCGACCGGAAGATCCGCTCCGACGATGCCTATACCCCCGGCGGCATCGGCGGCAAGCGCCCGGACCGTTCCTCGGTGGTCTACAGCCAGCGCTGCCGCGAGGCCTATGGCGACGTGCCCATCGTCCTGGGCGGCATCGAGGCCTCCCTGCGGCGCATCGCCCACTATGACTACTGGCAGGACAAGGTGCGCCGCTCCATCGTCATGGACGCCCGCGCCGACCTGGTGCTCTACGGCAATGCCGAGCGCGCCGTCGTGGAAGTGGCCCACCGCCTGGCGGCCGGCGAGACCATCGAGACCATCACCGATATTCGCGGCACGGCCTTCGTGCGCGACGGAATCCCCACCGACTGGATCACCATCGACTCCAGCTCCGTGGACTTACCCGGCCGCGTGGAGAAGATCCGCAATCCCTATCTGATGACCGAGGAAGCCGAATCCGCCTGCGCCATCGAGAAGAAGGAGGCTGCGGAACAAGCCAGCCCGGTGCTGGTGCAGAAACTCGCCGTGCTGCCCACGCCCAAGGCCTTGATCAACCGCGAGATCACGGTGCTGCGCCTGCCGGACTACGAGGCGGTCAAGGACGATCCGGTGCTCTATGCCCATGCCAATCGCGTCCTGCACCTGGAGACCAACCCGGGCAATGCCCGCGCCCTGGCCCAGAAGCACGGCGATAAATTCGTGTGGATGAATCCGCCGCCCATTCCCCTCTCCACCGAGGAAATGGATTACGTCTTCGACCGGCCCTATGCGCGCGGCCCGCACCCCTCCTATGAGGGCGCCAAGATCCCGGCCTGGGAGATGATCCGGTTTTCCGTGAACATCATGCGCGGCTGCTTCGGCGGCTGCACCTTCTGCTCCATCACCGAGCACGAGGGCCGCATCATCCAGAACCGTTCGGAAGACTCCATCATCCGCGAGATCGAGGGCATGAAGGCCATCCCCGGCTTCACCGGCGTGGTCTCCGATCTGGGCGGCCCCACGGCCAATATGTACCGCCTGGCCTGCAAGGACCCCAACATCGAGTCCAACTGCCGCAAGCCCTCCTGCGTCTGGCCGGATATCTGCCCCAACCTCGGCACCGACCACCAGCACACCATCAAGCTCTACCGCCGGGCGCGCACCCTGCCGGGCATCAAGAAGATCCTGATCGGCTCGGGCCTGCGCTACGATCTCGCCGTGCGCGATCCCGAGTACGTCAAGGAGCTGGTGCAGCACCACGTGGGTGGCTATCTCAAGATCGCCCCCGAGCACACCGAGGCCGGCCCCCTGTCCAAGATGATGAAGCCGGGCATAGGCACTTACGACAAGTTCAAGGCCCTATTCGACAAATACTCCGCCGAGGCCGGCAAGGAACAGTACCTCATCCCCTATTTCATCGCCGCCCATCCGGGCACGTCCGACGAAGACATGATGAACCTGGCCCTGTGGCTGAAGAAGAACGGCTTCCGCGCCGACCAGGTGCAGACCTTCTACCCCTCGCCCATGGCCAGCGCCACGGCCATGTACCACACGCGCAAGAACCCCTTGAAGAAGGTGACCCGCGACTCCGAAGAGGTGGACATCGTCAAGGGCGATCGCCGCCGGCGCCTGCACAAGGCCTTCCTGCGCTACCACGACCCGGCCAACTGGCCGCTCCTGCGCGAGGCCCTGCACGCCCTGGGGCGCTCGGACCTGATCGGCAACGGCAAGCACCACCTGATCCCGCGCTTCCAGCCGGCCGTCGCCGACTACAAGAGCCCCAAGCGCACCAATTCCACGCCGGCGGGCGCCAGGGCCCCGGCCGCCCCGGGCACGGCCAAGCCCGCCGCCAAGCGCATCCTGACCCAGCACACCGGCCTGCCGCCGAGGGTCGACGGCGCCAAGCCCTGGGACAAGGCCGAGGAGAATCGTGCTAAGGGATTCGCCAAGGGCAAGCGGCCGCGCTGAAGCGTCCCTCTCTCCCGCCAGGGGAGAGGGGCAGAAGCTGCTTTCGGCCGCCGAGCCGTCGAAGGTATAGGGTATTGGCATCGTCTTACTCCCTCTCTCCAGGCGGGAGAGGGCCGGGGAGAGGGGGCTCGCCCAAAGTCCCGCTCAGCGCTCCAGCGGCCGCGCCAGGCCTTCAGCCAAGGCTTCCTGGGCCAGGCCCAGCACGACCTCCTCGGCATCCGCCGCCAGCCGCTCCTGCTTTGCGCTCAGGGCCTCCATCTCCTCGCCCAGTTCGCGCAGCTTCGCTCCGGTTTCTGTCAGCTCACCGTCGATCTCGTCATCCGGGTCCGGCGAGGCGGGCGGGGCCGGCGGTTCGGGCAGTTCGCCTTCCGCCAGGGACCGGCGCGCCGCCTCGGCCTGGCGCCGGCCGGCCTCGGCCAGTTCCTTGCCATACTCGCCCATGCGCTCGCCGAGTTCGCCCATGCGTTCGCCCAGCTCGCGCATCGGGCTCATGGCCGCGCGCGCCTTGGCCAGCAGGGCGGGGTCGGTGAGCAGGTAGTCCTTGCCGCCCTGCTGGAACCACAGGTACTCGCCCTGGGGGGCGCGCTTGTCGCGCCGCAGAGCCATCCAGTCATCGCTATGGCCCGAGCCCACGATCAGCTCCCGGTCGCGGGCGGTGAGCGCGCCGTCGGGGCCTACCAGGGCGAAGGCGAAGTCCGGGTGCCGGCCGTGTTTGACGACCGTGCTCCGGCCTTCGGCGTCGGCGACCGTGGCGGCGGAACAGGCCAGCAGGGGCAGGCTGGCGGCGAGGAGGATGAGCGAGCGGATCAGCATGTGAACTCCTGTCGTGGGTTTCGGGTCGGGCGGCTTTCTGCCCCTTTCCCCGAGCATGACGCGGGAGCCCGGCGCAAAGTTTGCGGGCGCGCGACCGATACACGACAGGCCGAAACGACAAGGCCCGCATGACGCGGGCCTTGTGCTTGGGTCTGGCTAAACCGGATGGCTTAGTTGACGTTGACCGCGCTCCAGGCGGCAGCGACGGCGTTGTACTGGGCGGAGCCCGAGCCGTACAGGGCCGAGGCGGCGCTCAGGGTGGCGGCGCGGGCGCCGGCGTAGTTGGTGCTGGAGGTCATGTACTGGGTCAGGGCCTTGTACCAGATGGCGCCGGCGGCGTCACGGCCGATGCCGTTCACGCTGGAGCCGTTGCAGGTCGGGGACTGGGGCAGGCCGCCGGCCGGGTTGGAGCCTTCCGCCAGCAGGTAGAAGAAGTGGTTGCCCACGCCCGAGGAGTAGTGCACATCCAGGGAGCCGACCGTGGAGGACCAGCAGTTGGCGGAGCGGCCGTCCAGGGACGGGTTGTGCATGTAGCGCATGGCGCCGCCCTTGATGTACAGCTCTTCGCCGATCAGATAGTCCGGGGCGTCGTTGCTGTTGTTGGCGAACCACTCGACCAGGGTGCCGAAGATGTCGGAGGTGGATTCGTTCAGGCCGCCCGACTCGCCGGAGTAGGTCAGGCTGGCGCTACGGCTGGTGACGCCGTGGGTCATTTCATGGCCGGCCACGTCCAGGGAGTCCAGGGGGTAGAAGCTGGTGCCGTCGCCGTCGCCATAAGTCATGCAGAAGCAGGAGTCGGACCAGAAGGCGTTCACGTAGCTGCGACCGTAGTGCACGCGGTTGAAGGCGCCCTTGCCGTCGTTGGCGATGCCGTTGCGGCCGTGCTTGGCCAGGTAGTAGTCCCAGGTCATGGCGGTGCCGTAATGGGCATCGGCGGCCACGGTGGCGCGGTTGGCGGTCGTGCCATTGCCGAAGGTGCTGGTGGAGCTGGTGACCAGGCTGCCGTTGCCGCGGGTGCCATTGGCCATGTCGGTGGTGTAGGTGTTGCCGCGGCCGCCGTCGGTCATGTTGTACACGCCGCTGTTGTTCTTGATGCCGATGGCGACCGAGCCGCTGAACAGGGTCATGCCGGTGCCGGTCATGGCCGTGCCGGTGCCCGCGCCGCCCGAACCGCCGCCCGGCTTGCCGGTGTGCACGCCGTCCCACTGCTCGAGCACGGCGCCGCTATGGGCGTCGACGATCACATGCAGCTCGCTCGGGGTTTGGTCGGCCTTGACGCCATTGACGCGCACTTCATAGGCCAGGACCGGGGCTTCGCCACGGGCGTAGATGACCAGATCGGAGAGCACCAGGCCGGACTTCGTGCCGTTCAGGCGGGCGGCGCCGGCGGCGCCGGCGGCGGCTTTGCTCAGGCTGGGACGCACGTCGACGTCGATCGGGGCCTTGAGGGTCTGGCTCACCGACTGGAACTGGCCTTTGCCGTCGCTGTGCACGACGAAGTCGCCGCCGATGACGCGCAGGCCCTTGTAGGCGCGGTCGAAGCGCACGTGCTGGCCCTTGGCTTCGACGATGCGATCGGTGCTGGTGTAGCTGTCATGGGCGCTGCGGTTGACGGCGGCGGCATGGGCGTCGATATGGGCCTTGGCGTTGCTGGCGGCATCGACGACCGGCTGGGCGTAGGCGCCGAAGCTGGCGAACAGGGCGAGGGTGAGCGTGGTGTGGCGGAACGACTTCATGGTGTTTCCTATCGTTGTTTTGTTTTCGGCCATCCAGGGGCCGGGTTCACCCCGCCTTGGCAGGGGGTCCTCTCCGGGGCGCCATCTACACAGGGACACAAATAGATACAATTAGATCTGCTAATTAGTTTGTTATAAAAAACTTATAGCAAAGATCCGAATGACGCTGTTCAGCCGGATCGCTGCGCCACCCCACTTGTCTATACCACTCAAGTCAAGACATTGAGTTATAAGGATAAAATCCAGAAGCCGGGCTACGTACGACTATACAACCCAGGCTTAGCCCTAGTAATGGCGCTGTTTTCCATAAAGTGGACTAATCAGCGTTTTGTGACGAAGTTGGCGGCAGGACTGTGCATCCTGCACTTGCGCGACGGCGCGTCGGCCGTCGTTCGCGGTTCTGGCGCGGCTCGTGTATCGGATTGTATCCGCCGTGGATTGAACGATGCTCAACTCGAAACCCGGGTTCAGGCCGTGGGGTTCAGCAGGAGGTCCAGCTCGTGGTGGCGGCGGTTGACGGCCTTGACGCCCTCGGCGATGGCCTCGGCGGCGCGGTCGAATTCCATGAGGCGGATGGGCGATAGGCGCGGGGTGATCAACACGTCCGGCGGATCGCCGGCCATGCGCGAGCGGGTGATGCGGTCCTGCATGATGTTGATGGAGGCGGTCAACACGTCGAACAGGCCTGGCGCCGCCGGCCCCTCCGCCGTGTCGCGGCCCAGACCCAGCAGGCCATCCAGGGAGAAGCGATCCTTGAGATCGTTGAAGCGGGTGAGCACGCGGCTCAAGGCCGATGCCTCGCCGTTGCCCGCTTCGGGCGAGGGCACCGGCGTTGGCGCCTCGGCCGGTCTCAGGCTGCGCCCCACCAGGTCGCCATTGAGATTGACGGCGATGATCAGATCGGCGCCCATGGCCCGGGCCAGGGACACCGGCACCGGGTTGACCAGACCGCCGTCGATCAGCCAGCGTTCGTCGCGGCGCACCGGGGTGAACACGCCCGGCAGGGCGATGGAGGCGCGCACCGCGTCCAGGACCGAACCCTGGTTCAGCCAGACCTCCTGGCCGGTGGTGAGATCGGTGGCCACGCAGGCGAAGCGCATGGGCAGGTCCTCGATGGCGCAGTCGGCGACGTGCTCGGCGATGGCGCCCATCAGGGACTCGCCGTGGATGAAGCCGCCGCCGGACAGGCGCGGATCCAGCAGGCGGATGATGTCCAGCCGCGCCAGGGTGCGCGCCCAGGCCTCCAGCTTAGCCAGATTGCCGCTGGCATAGGCGGCGCCCACCAGGGCGCCGACGCTGGAGCCGATGACGATGTCCGGGCGTATGCCCAGTTCCTCCAGGCGATTGAGCACGCCGATATGGCCCCAGCCGCGCGCCGAGCCGCTGCCTAGGGCGATGCCGATCCGGGGCTTCTGTGCTGCGTCCATCCTGTCCTGCTCCCTGGTGACCGAGGGGTTTGTCTCAGCTTACTCGATGCGCTCGTTCCGGGTCTGGGGTGATTCGCGCTCGCGCTCGCGTTCGCGCCCGCGCTCGCGTTCGTGCTCGCGTTCGTGCCGCGGTTCCGGGGGCGGCGGTGTATAGGTCGGCGCCGGCGTCGGTGCCGGCTGATAGAGCGGCACGGGCTCGCGGCGGGGTTCGTAGGTCGGGCGCGGCTCCGGTTCGCGGCGGCGCTCGATGGGGTCCGGGCGCGCTTCCGCAGCGCGGCGGTATTCGATGGCCTCCGGACGGAATGCCGGCTCGCGGCTGCGCTCGATGGGGTTTGGGCGGAACTGTGGTTCGCGACGGCGCTCCGACTCGGGCTCGGGCAGGGTCCGCAGCTC
Source organism: Gammaproteobacteria bacterium (assembly GCA_016182845.1). Lineage (GTDB taxonomy): Bacteria > Pseudomonadota > Gammaproteobacteria > Enterobacterales > Permianibacteraceae > JACPFT01. Next base: position 286,814 of record JACPFT010000013.1, on the reverse strand, counting down.
GCGCACCGGGCCCTCGCTGCGCGGGGTTTGCAGGTTTTCCGCCGCCGGCGGTAGCGGGCGCGGATCTTCGTTGATCAGGATGGGCGGGCGCTTGTCGCCGCCGTGATCGGCGCGATATTCGCGCAGGCGCTCCGCGTCCAGGCGCCGGCCGCGTATCCGTTCCTCCGGCTGCGCGGGGCCGCCGGGCGCGGGCGCGCCGCCGGCAGCGGGCTCAAAGGGCTGCACAGCCACCGGCTGGACTTGGGCCTGGCCGTCTTCCGGGAACAGCTGGCCCGGGGTTAGCACCGGCGCCCGGGTGTCCTCGGCGATCTGGCGCGGGTCCTCGCCACCGCCGCGAGGTAGACGTTCGCAGGGCAGAGCCGTGCGGTCTTCCTGCAGGCAGGGGCCCCGCGGCACGTGCGGCGTTTCCTGGCCGCTGCCCGGCGGATGCCGGCCGTCGCGAGGCGGGTGGTGCGGGTGATGCGGCGGTAGGACCACGACCGGCGGCGGTTGCACGATGATTACCGGCGGGCGCGGGAAATGCACATGGTGGTGGTGGTGCACTCGGTAATAGACATGCGGGTAGACCGGCCAGGGGTAGAACCAGGGATCGTAGATATCGACCGTGCGGTAAGTGCTATAGGTCCGGTAGACGATGCGCTCCCGTTCCTCGCGGGCGTCCCAGAGCTCGTGGGCCGTGGTGTCGAGCAGGGCGTAGCTGTAGTCGTGATCGCCGATGCGGCGCTTATAGGGCCAGAGCAGCCGGCCCACCACCGTGATTTCCCGGCCCACCCGGTAGATGGCCGGATCGGCGAAATCCGGCAGGATGGCGATGAAGCGCCCGGCACTCTCGTCGTCCGCTTCCGGGCGTCCGCGCCAGTCCAGGGGTTGTTCGACGATCTCGATCCAGGTCTCGCCGTGACGGTTCTCCACGCTGGCGATGATGCCGCCCCAGCGCACGCTCTGGTTGCGGTAGTCGGCCAGATCGCGCTTGGCCTGCCGCAGACTGATGCGGCTGTAGGAGGCCGTGCGGATGTCGCCTTGGTCGCTCCGATCCTGGCTGTACCGCTCCGAGGGGGACTGTCCTCTGGGATATTGGGCCTGGGCGCAGGCGGTGAACAGGCCGAGGCTGAACAGGGCGATGCTGAGGGCGTTAACGCGGCGCGGCGTCGAGTGCATGGCGGATTTCCGGAATGCGGGGCGAGACTGCCCACACTTTGAGCATAACGGCCGGCGCTGAATCGCCAATGAACGGAGTGAAATTCAGTAATTGTCTAAATCATTGTTTTAAAAGGAGTTTAATAAAGGCGTGGCGGCTTCCCTGTGCTAGGCTTCATAGGTTGTTTTCGTAACCATCAGGATAGAGAGCCATGAAGAGGGTTTTGCTTGTCGCGGCGGTCGCCTTGGCCCTGCCGGTGCCCGCGCTGGCGGCGGATGATTTGAGCCGGGTCGCGGCGACCTTGTGCGAATATGCCAAGAGCAATGATCGCAGCGGCCTGCGTAAGAAGCTGGACGCCGCCGACTTGGATCTGCGCCGCGTTTATGACGGCATCGTCTGTGCCGGCGACGGCAAATTCGAGGGCGGCAGCCTGCTGCGTGCCGCCACGGCCCACGGCGCCATGGATTCGGCGACCTTCATCGCCACCAAGATCGGCAAGAACGGCCTGAACAAGGCGGAAAAGGATGGCATGACCATCGTGCAATGGACCGAGAAGAAGATCGGTGGCGGCGATGCGGCCACCAAGGCCTCGCTGCAGCCCTTGTTGGACATGTACAAGTCCGAGCCCCAGTAGGCTAACGAAAAACGGGGCCAGCTGGCCCCGTTGTCGTATGGAGCCTGGCGGCTCAGTAGTGGGTGGCGTCTTCGTTTGTGCGCAGGATCTTGAGTGCTTCCAACTCGATGGTCGCGAACAAATCCGGATCGAGCATTTCCTCGGCGACATTCATGAACGCGGCGGCCAGGTTCAGATCTCGCTTCTTGGCGCTGTTGAGCCGGCGGTTGGTGGCGCGGATGCGCGCATTCACGTCGCCGAGCAGGATGCGCAGGTCTTCCCGGTCCTGGAAGCGGGCCAGGAGCAACTCGCCCAGGTGCTTGAGCTGGGCGTCCCGATCCGCGTTGTCGCGGGACTTGGTGCGCAGCTTGGTGCGCGACAAATTGGCGATGTCGGCCTTGATGGTGCGGCGCTCGTCATCGACGTTGGCGATCTCCTGGATCAGCCATTCGCGCAGCTCGTTGTCATTGAGGTGAGTGGGGACGGAGGTCAGCATAGGCGGGCATTCTACTACAGGCGGGGTTCAGGATGGCACTGGGGCTCGTCTTTCGCAAGGCGTCCCCGAATTCGGCTCGCACGAGGCTCAACTCGCCCGGGCGCGCAGGAAGGCCTGTTCGGAGATGGCGCTCCAGCCCAGCATCTCGGCGCGAAAGGCGCGGAAGGAGTCGCGGATGCGCGTGCCCAAGGGATCGTCCGCCACGTTCTCGGCGATGATGTCCTCGGCATAGCCGCGCAGGGTCGCGAGCACGGCCTCGGGCAGGGGTCGCAGCTGGACCTTGTGTTCCTCCACCAGGGTCTTGAGGGCGGCGGCGTTCTTGGCGGTGAACTCGGCCAGCATGTCCAGGTTGGCGGCCTTGCAGGCCTGCTCCACCACGGCTTGCAGCTCCGGCGGCAGCTCGGCGTAGGCCTCGGCGTTGACGATGGCCTCCAGGCAGGAGCCGGGCTCGTGCCAGCCCGGGTAGTAATAGAATTTCGCGGCCTTGTGCAGGCCGAAGCCGAGATCGTTGAACGGGCCTATCCACTCGGCGGCATCGATGACGCCGGTGGACAGCGAAGTGAACACCTCGCCGCCGGGCGTGAGCTGAGGCGAGCCACCGGCTCGCTCCAGGACCCGCGCGCCCAGGCCGGGGATGCGCATCTTCAGCCCCTTCAAGTCCTCTATCGTGTTGATTTCCTTGTTGAACCAGCCGGCCATCTGGACCCCGGTGTTGCCGCCGGGGAAGGGCAGGACCTTGAAGGGCGCGTAGAGCTCGCGCCACAGCTCCAGGCCGCCGCCGTGGTACAGCCAGGCGTTGATCTCCTGGGCGGTCAGGCCATAGGGCACGGCCGAGAAGAAGGGCGAGACCGGCAGCTTGCCGGCCCAGTAATAGGCGCCGCCGTGGCCCATCTGCGCCGTGCCCGCCGACACCGTGTCGAAGACCTGCAGGGCGGGCACGAACTCGCCGGCGCCGAAGACCTTGATCTGGATGCGCCCGCCGCTCATGGCCTCGATATTCTTGGCCAGGCGCTCGGCACCCTCGCCGGCGCCCTGGGCGTTCTTCGGCCAGGTGGTGACCATTTTCCACTTGAAGACCTTGCCGGCCTTGCCCTCCCGAGCGCAGGCCGTCGCCTGGCCCTTGGGCTTGCAGGCGGCCAGGCCCAGGGCGGAGGCGCTCAGGGCGGCGAGAAGATGGCGGCGGTCCATGTGCGTTCCTTTGGTTCTTGTTGTCTATAGCAAGTGGGCGTGGATTGTGGCCACAGCCGGCAGCGCCGATCAAGCGCACTGCCCGCGAGTGAGAATGGGGCTTGGGTGTTTTTTGCACAAAGCCTTGCGCGGCGCCGGACCGGTCGCTATGATCCGCCTCCCAAAAAGCGGCGCCTGCGGCGCTGCCTCCTTCCCCTCTACCCTTGCGGGAGAGGGTGGCGCGTAGCGCCAGGAGAGGGGTAGTTAACTTGCGCAGCGACACCTATTTTTTCCCAGCCGCCACGTGCATGGCCCACTTGAGCGCCAGGTCCATAAGACCCGGAGGCCCCGGCGATGCGGCGACCGGCCAGAACCTGAGGAACCGACCATGAAAGAAGGCATTCACCCGAACTACGTCGAAATCACCGCGACCTGCTCCTGCGGCAACGTGATCCAGACCCGCTCCACCCTGGGCAAGAACATCGGCCTCGACGTTTGCTCCGCCTGCCACCCGTTCTACACCGGCAAGCAGAAGAACTTCGACACCGCCGGCGGCCGCGTGGACAAGTTCAAGAAGCGTTTCGCTGGCCTCAAGGTCGGTTCCAAGTAAGCCTCGCGCTTACCGCTCACAAAGGCGCCTCCGGGCGCCTTTGTCGTTTCTGCGTCTGTCACATTCTCCGGCTACACTTCTTGCCTGGATCGCCCGGAAAGCCGCCACTGGCCCGACTTGTGTGTCCGTTCAGCTTTCTTCGAGTATGATGGTCCGTCCCACCGCCTGCTACCGAAAAGGACCTGTTCATGTCCGACACTCTGCGCACCGACGCACTGCATTACCACGAATTCCCCAAGCCCGGCAAAATCGAGGTGGCGCTGACCAAGCCCACGGAAACCGCCCGGGATCTGACCCTCGCCTATAGCCCGGGCGTCGCCGCGCCGGTGCGTGAGATCGCCCAGGATCCGGCGTCCGCCTACCGTTACACCGCCAAGGGCAATCTGGTCGCCGTGATCACCGACGGTACTGCCGTCCTCGGCCTCGGCAATGTCGGTCCCCTGGCCGGCAAGCCGGTCATGGAAGGCAAGGGCGTGCTGTTCAAGAAATTCGCCGATATCGATGTCTTCGACATCGAGGTCAATGCCGAGAGCCCCCAGGCCTTTATCGACACGGTGGCGCGCATCTCGCCCACCTTCGGCGGCATCAACCTGGAAGACATCAAGGCACCGGAGTGCTTCGAGATCGAGCAGGCCCTGGTCAATCAGCTGGACATCCCGGTGTTCCACGACGACCAGCACGGCACGGCCATCATCATCGCCGCCGCCCTGAGCAATGCCCTGGAAATGGTTGGCAAGAAGCTGGAGGACGCGCGCATCGTGACCCTGGGCGCCGGTGCCGCCGGTATCGCCTCCATGCGCCTGCTGGTGACCATGGGCGCCAAGAAGAAGAACATCTACATGGTGGATCGCGCCGGCGTGGTGCACAGTCAGCGCACCGATCTGAACGCCTACAAGTTCGCCTTCGCCAACGAGACTCACCGCCGCAGCCTGGCCGATGCCCTGGACGGCGCCGACGTGTTCATCGGCCTGTCCGGCCCGGACCTGATGAGCGCGGACATGCTCAAGTCCATGAACGCCGATCCCATCGTCTTCGCCTTGTCCAACCCCGATCCGGAGATCAAGCCGGAAGTGGCCCGGGCGGCGCGCGCCGACGTGATCATGGCCACCGGCCGTTCGGACTATCCGAACCAGGTCAACAACGTGCTCTGCTTCCCCTATCTGTTCCGCGGCGCCCTGGACGTACGTGCCCGCGTGATCAACGAGGAGATGAAGATCGCGGCGGTGCATGCCATCCGCGAGCTGGCCAAGGAGCCTGTGCCGGCGGAAGTCGTCGCCGCCTATCCGGAAGTGAAGTCCCTGGAATTCGGCCGCGAGAACCTGATCCCCAAGCCCATGGACCCGCGCCTGCGCGAACGCGTCTCGGTGGCGGTGGCCAAGGCGGCCATCAAGACCGGTGCGGCGCGCCTGCCCTATCCGGCTCATTACCCCGCCTAAGCCCATGCGCCTGGCGCTCCTGCTCCTGCCCCTCCTGGCCGCCTGCGCCGGGGCGGGGCAGGCGCCGGCCCGGCTGGAAGGCCGGGTCGAACTGGCGCCGGTCTGCGGCAATCTCGCCGTGGAAGGCCGACCCTGCGAACCCAAGCCCTTGGCGGTGGAACTGCGAGTCCTGGCCGCCGACGGTGGGCGGCCGGTGACGAGCCTGCGCTCGACCGCCGATGGCCGCTTCCGGCTGGAGCTGCCGGCCGGCGATTACTTGCTGGCCGTGGAGTATCCGGGTCCCTTCCGTCATCCGCCCCGGGCCGTCCACCTGGAACCCGGCGACAATCCCTTCCTGCCTATCGTGCTCGACAGCGGTATCCGCTAAGCGTGTGCTCAGGCTCTCGCTGAAAGGCGCTTTATCCTTGCTCGCGTTCGTGAACCGGTTTTGGCGGTTTCGCTTCCGTTCATTTAGGCGAATTCCGTTCAATTTCGCGAAGGGAAAGCACAATACCCACTTCTTCGTAGGCTGTTAGCCTCCTCGGTTCGCCAATCAAGAACTAGCCCGGAAAGGGCATCGAGGAGAGCAGTCCGCCATGAAGAAGACCCCTGTTTATTTCTGTGTAGCCGCCGCCATGGGCCTGGTCGGCTACAACGCCCTGAATACCGCCGCGACCACGGGCATGCCGGAGATCCTGGCTGCCAAACAGGTGAAGAAGGAAGCCAAGGCCGCCCAGCGCGCCGAGGCCAAGGCGCGGCAGGCCGCCCAGCCCGGCCAGCGCTACGATCAGCCGGCCGCCGCCCAGGCCCATTACGTGGAGAAGCGTGCCCCGGCCGGCATGAAGGCCCTGCCCATGGAGCGCTATGCCAAGGCTCGCGCCGCCGTGTCGGCCATGGCCCGCTTCGATCTGGTCGGCGAGCGCCAGCTGCCGTCCAAGGCGGCCGGTGCCGCTAAGCTAGCCGGCAAGACCGAGGCCCAGGGCTGGACCGCCCTGGGTCCGGGCAATGTGGGCGGACGCACCCGCGCCCTGATCATCGATCCGGCGGCCCCGAACACCATGTATGCCGGCGCCGCCGCGGGCGGCGTGTGGAAGACCGCCGATGCCGGCGCCAGCTGGGCGCCCCTGGGCGACGAACTAGCCAATATGGCCGTGGCCAGCCTGGTCATGGCCAAGGACGGCAAGACCCTGTACGCCGGCACCGGCGAGGGCGTGTACAACGGCGACGCCGTGCGCGGCGCGGGCGTGTTCAAGTCCGCCGACGGCGGCCTGAGCTGGAGCCAGCTGGGCGGCACGGCCTCCAGCGATTTCCATTACGTCAATAAGCTGGCCCTGAGCACCAAGGACGAGCAGCGCCTCTATGCCGCCACGCGCAAGGGCCTGTTCCGCAGCCAGGACGGCGGCGTCAGCTGGACCCAGACCTCCACGGAAGCCGATTGCCTGAGCCTGGTGGGCGATTTCCGCGGCGACAGCGACGTGCTCTATGCCGCCTGCGGCACCTTCTTCGGCAATGCCAAGATCCTAAAGAGCGCCGACAATGGCGCGACCTGGTCCGTGCTCTACACCCAGCCCGACATGGGCCGCACCACCCTGGCCATCGCTCCCTCCAACCCGGACGTGCTCTACGCCCTGGTGGCGGATTACGACAGCGACGGCCTGTGGGCCGTGCTGCGCACCGGCGATGCCGGCCAGACCTGGGAGAAGCGCGCCAGCAAGGACGACAGCAACGGCCTGAACCGGGCCCTGCTGTCCAATACCGTCTACGCCAACCTGTCGGCCTGCGGCTGGGGCGACGACCAGTTCTACAACCAGGGTTGGTACGACCAATCCCTGGCCGTGGATCCGCTGGACGCCGACAAGGTCTGGGTGGGCGGTATCGACCTGTTCCGCTCCGACGACGGCGGCCGGAACTTCGGCATGGCCTCCCATTGGTGGGTGCAGAGCGACGGCCTGCCCTCCTACAACCACGCCGACCAGCACCTCCTGGTCTTCCACCCGGCCTATAACGGCGAGTCCAACAAGATCCTGTTCACCGGCAACGATGGCGGCCTGCACCTGACCCGCGACGCCCGCGCGCCGGTGCAGACCGCGGCGGACGCCCCCTGCCTGCCCGGCCAGGGCGAGGTGGCCTGGGAGAGCCTGAACAACGGCTACGGCGTGACCCAGTTCTACCACGGCGTTCCGCGCCCGGACGGCAAGAGCTACCTGGGCGGCACCCAGGACAATGGCACCAACCTCGGCAGCGATGCCGGCGGCGCCAATGCCTGGACCGAGATCTACGGTGGCGACGGCGGCTATGTGGCCGTGGATCCCAACAACCCGGAGGTCCTGTTCGCCGAATACACCAACCTGTCCATCGTGAAGTCGATGGACGGCGGCCAGAACTTCGCCGACGCAGTGGCGGGCATCGCCGAGCCGGCCGGCAATTTCCAGTTCATCAACCCCTTCCTGATGGACCCCAATAACGGCCAGATCCTGTGGACCGGCGGTCAGACCCTGTGGCGCAGCATCGACCAGGCGGCGAGCTGGGGCGCGGCCAGCGCCAAGCTGCTGGACAAGCGCGCCAACGGCCGCAAGGAAGTCTTCTCGGCCCATGCCGTCGCCGCCGGCGATTCCAACCGGGTGTTGAGCGGCACCAACGACGGCCGCGTGTTCCGCAACAGCAACGCCCTGGCGGCCGGCGCCGCCACGGTCTGGGAATCGGTCTATCCCCTGCCGGTGATCGAGGGCAAGCAGCAGGTGGGTTATGTCTCCTGGCTGGCCTTCGATCCCCAGGACAAGAACACCGCCTACGCGACCTATTCCACGTTCGGCGTCGGCCATGTGTGGAAGACCACGGACGGCGGCGCCAGCTGGAGCAATATCAGCGGCAACCTGCCGGACATGCCGGTGCACAGCCTGATCGTGGACCCGGCGGACAGCAAGCGCCTGGTGCTGGGCACTGACCTGGGCCTGTTCTACAGCGTCAACGGCGGCCAGAGCTGGCTGGCCGACGGCAACGGCTTCCCCCACACCGTGGTCGAATCCCTGAGCCTGAACCGGGAAGACGGGCAGAACATGCTCTACGCCTTCACCCACGGCCGAGGCGCCTTCCGCATCCCCCTGTCCGCCATCAACAAGGCGCCGGCGGTGAGCATCGGCAATGGCGTCGCCTCCATCGCCGAGAACAGCGCTGCCGGCGCGGCGGTGGTGCAGGTCGAGGCCACCGACGCCGAGGGCGAGGCCCTGAGTTATCGCCTGAGCGGTTCCGAAGCCTTCAGCATCGACGCCGCCGGCCAGATCCGCGTCGCCGCGCCCCTGGACTACGAGGGCACGGCCAGCTACAGCCTGGTGATCACGGTCGGCGATGCGCGCGGCGCCGAGACCGAGGCGCCCCTGACTCTCAACCTGACCAATGTCAACGAGGTCCCGGTCCTGAACCCGGCGGAAGCCAGCGTCATGATGGAGGAGAACAAGCCGGCCGGCACGGCGCTGGCGAGTCTCGCCGCCAGCGACCCGGATGCCGGCGATACCCTGAGCTGGAGCATCAGCGCCGGCAATGATGCGGGTAACTTCGCCATCAGCGCGACTACCGGCGCCCTGAGCCTGGCCAAGCCCCTGGACTACGAGGCGGCCCGCAGCCACGCCCTGGCGGTGGAAGTGCGCGATGCCGGCGGCCTCAAGGCCCATGGCCAGGTCGATGTCACGGTGCAGAACGTCAACGAGCTGCCGGTGTTCAACCCGGTGACCGGCCCCAGCCTGGCGGAGAGCGCCACGATTGGCAGCGTCGTGGCGACCGTGGCCGCCCGCGATCCGGACGGTGACACGCTGAGCTACACCCTGAGCGGCGGCGACGGCCTGTTCACGATCGACGCCGCCAGCGGCGCCATCAAGCTGGCCAAGGCCCTGGACTACGAGACCAAGACCAGCCACGCCCTGAGCGTCAAGGCCAGCGACGGCAAGGGCGGCGAGAGCAGCCAGTCGGTGACGGTCTCGGTGACCGACGTGAAGGAGAGCAGCGGTGGCGGCGGCAGCGTCGGCTGGCTGGGCTCGTTGCTGGGCCTCCTGGCCCTGCGTCGGCGCAAGGTCTGAGGACCTCAGCCCGTAGGTCGGCTTAGCCCTTGGGCGTAACCCGACCTTGCGGCGATTTGCGGCGAACGTGTCGGGTTACGCTACGCTAACCCTACAGGACGCCTCCAAAGACATACCCGGCCCCGCGCCGGGTTTGTTTTTGTGGGCGTCATCTTGCGACAATGCGGGTTTTCGCAAGAGCATCCGCCATGCCCGGCCCCCTTACCGGTATCACCGTCCTCGACCTGTCGCGCATCCTGGCCGGCCCCTGGGCCACCCAGCTCCTGGCCGATTACGGCGCCGAGGTCATCAAGCTGGAAAAGCCGGGGGAAGGCGACGACACCCGGCGCTGGGGGCCGCCCTATCTGAAGGATGCCGAGGGCCGGGACACGGCGGAATCGGCCTATTACCTCTGCGCCAACCGCGGCAAGCGTTCCCTGAGCCTGGACTTCACCCGGCCGGAAGCCAGGTCGGTGCTTCTGGAGCTGGTGCGCCGCGCGGACGTTCTGGTGGAAAACTACAAGCTCGGCGGCCTGGCGAAATACGGGCTGGATTATCAGAGCCTCAAGGCCGTCAATCCGCGCCTGGTCTACTGCTCGATCACCGGCTACGGTCAGACCGGACCGGAGGCGGCCAAGCCCGGTTACGACGCGGTGATCCAGGGCATGGGCGGTTTGATGAGCCTGACCGGCGTGCCGGATGGCGAGCCGGGGGCGGGGCCGCAGAAGGTGGGCGTGGCGGTCGTGGATCTCTTGACCGGCCTGTACGCGGCGACGGCCATCCTGGCGGCACTGCGCCACCGCGACGCCAGCGGCGAAGGCCAGTACATCGACCTGGCCCTGTTCGACACCCAGCTGGCCTGCCTCGCCAACCAGGCGACGAACTACCTGGTGGGCGGCGTCGTGCCCAGCCGCCAGGGCACGGCCCACCCGAATATCGTGCCCTACCAGGCCTTCGAATGCGCCGACGGCCATCTGATGCTGGCCGTGGGCAATGACGGGCAGTTCGCCCGCGCCGCCGCCGTTCTGGGTCGGCCGGAATGGGCGGGCGATGCTCGCTATGCCGAGAATGCCTCTCGCGTGACGAACCGTCGGGAATTAGTGGGTAACATCGCTGAAATACTGGCAACGGCGCCGAAACGCCATTGGCTGGAGGCCTTCGTGGCGGCCGGCGTGCCGGCCTCGCCCATCAACGATCTGGCCGAGGCTTTCGCCGAGCCGCAAGGCCAAGCGCGGGGCATGCGCATCGCCCTGGACCATCCCCAGGCCGGGCAGGTGGAACTGGTGGCCAATCCGGTGAAATTCTCCGCGACCCCGGTCAGCTACAGCGCGGCGCCGCCCCTGCTGGGCGCGGACACCGAGGCGCTGTTGGCGGAACTGGGCGTGAAGCCGGAAACCGTGTCGGCCTGGCGCGAGGGCGGCGTGATTTAAGCTCCGCGCCGACCGCTCAGGCGCTGCGCGTGGCCTTGGTCCTCAAGGACTGATTGCGCATCTTCTCGTTGCGCAACCGGGTCAGGGCCAGGAGCAGCTTGCTGCGGGTATCGGAGAGCTCGTTCTCCATGACCTGGATACAGACCTCCATCTCCTTGAGCATGCGCTGCTGCTGATCGCGTTGGCTCTGCTGCACGCTGAGCAGCTGGCTGGTATTGGCGTCGAGCTTGCTGTGATCAACCTGGCCGCGCAGGCGGTCGATCTCGACTTCCTGGGCGGCCACCAGGTTCTTCAGCCGGTTCAGCTCGTCGCGGAAGCCCTCGTTCAAGGCCTTGTCGCCGCGAATGGCGGCGGCGGTGGCGGCCATCAGGTTGTCGTCGTCCTCCTCGTCGGGCAGGGCCGGTTCGTTGCCGGCCGGCGCGGGCGCCATGAGCTGCACGGCCTGGAGCTGGTTCACCCGGGCCTCCAGTTCCTCCACCTGGGACTTCAGGCCGCCGCGTTCCTGCTCCAGGCTGACCAGCTTGGTGCGCCAGACGGTCTCGACTTCCGTTTGTATGCCCTCGCGCAGGCGCTGGGCCTCGGCCTCCTTGAATTCCGGCGACAACAGGTACTTGATGTAGCGGTTCAGGGCCTGGCTGTTCATGGTCAGCCGGCGTTGCAGATCGCGGGAGCCGTGCAGCACGTAATAGAAGATGCCGGCCAGGACGGTGAGCACCAGTACGGCTTCGGCGGTGAGGGTCCAGGTCAGGGCGGCGTTGTTCATGCTGTTCAAAAAGTCGACGATTGTATGAACTTTAAGCGTTGGCGGGGCTTTTGCCTATCGCTACGCGCGCGGCTTGTGCATGGTGTCGCATCCGGGCTCGTATAATGGCGGTTTTGGTCCGGTGGAATATGCAATGAACGAGGATTTCGCCCAGCGTTTCGGCGGCATGATGCGGCTCTACGGCCAGGAGGCGGTGGCGCGTCTCATGGCCAGCACGGCCTGCGTGGTGGGCATAGGCGGGGTGGGCTCCTGGGTCGCCGAGGCTCTGGCGCGCACGGCGGTCGGTAAGCTCGTGCTCATCGACCTGGACGATTTGTGCGTCACCAATACCAACCGCCAGATCCACGCCCTCTCCGGCACGGTCGGCCGCCTCAAGGTGGAGGTCATGGCCGAGCGCGTGCGCGCCATCAATCCGGATGCCCAGGTCGAGTGCATCGAGGACTTCCTCACCGAGGACACCCTGGACGACTACCTGCGCGGCGATTACGGCGTGGTGGTGGACTGCATCGACAACGTGCGTTCCAAGGCCGCCATCATCAATGCCTGCAAGCGCCGAAAGCTCCCCCTGGTCACCGTGGGCGGCGCCGGTGGGCAGATCGACCCGACGCGTATCCAGGTCGCCGATCTGGCCCGCGCCTACCAGGACCCGCTCTTGTCCAAGGTGCGCGCGCGCCTGCGCAAGGACTACGGCTTCCCCAAGGGCGACAAGGCCAAGTTCGGCGTGGAATGCGTGTTCTCCTCCGAACCCCTGATCTACCCCCAGCCGGACGGCACGGTCTGCGCGCGGAAGACCGCCGGCGAGACCGGCGAGGCCATGAAGCTGGACTGCAACACCGGCTTCGGCGCCGCCGCCATGGTCACCGGCAGCTTCGGCCTGTTCGCGGCGGCGCGGGCGGTGCGCAAATTGCTGGGGTAGACGCAGGAGGCATTAACCGCCAAGGCGCAAAGGCGCCAAGGCAATCCAAAGAGCGATTCATCGCAACGTGCACGATGAACACCGCAACGAGCCCTGAGATTTTCCTGCCCGAGATCCTTCGGGCTCTTCTCTTGGCGCCTTTGCGCCTTGGCGGTTAATTCTTATTCTCTTCTTCCCCCGCCAACTCCCGGACCCGCCTGACCATGGCCAAGAGACCGTTGCCCCGCGAGGGCGAGAGGTGTTGCAGCAGGTTCAGTTCGGCGAATAGCGCGTCCATGTCGTAGGCGGCGATCTCCTCGCCGGTCTTGCCCTCGTAGGCCAGCCAGACCAGGGCCGCCAGGCCGCGCACGATGCGCGCCTCGCTGTCCAGCCAGAGCCGGAGCCGGCCGTCCCGCCATTGGTGGGCCAGCCAGACCTCGGATTCGCAGCCGCGCACCTGCTCGGCGTTTTCGCGCCGTTCCGGGTCCATGGCCGGCAGGCGCTTGCCCAGGGCCATGAGCACCCGGTAGCGCGCCTCCCAGCCACGCGCGGCTTTCAACTCGGTCAAGGCATCCTCATCCGCCGGCCCGGCGGCGGGCGCCCGGGCGGCGCGGGGCAGGATGCCCTCCAGGGCATTCAGGAAGCGGTCGATCTCGGCCGCGGTGGTGTACAGGCCCAGGGAGGCACGGGCCAGACCGGGGACCCCCAGGCGTTCCATCAGCGGCATGGCGCAGTGGTGGCCGGCACGCAGGGCGATGCCTTGGGCGTCCAGCAGGGTGGCCAGGTCGGCCGTGTGCAGGCCGTCCACCGTGAAGCTGGCGAGACCGGCGCGCAAGGCGGCCCGCGACCGGCGGCGCACCCCCGGCAGGGCATCCAGTCCCGCGTCCAGCCGGGCCAACAGGGCCGTCTCATGGGCCTGCCAGCCGGCCCGGTCGAGATCGTCCAGGTAGTCCAGGGCGGCGGCCAGGCCCACGGCCTCGGCGATGGCCGGCGTGCCGGCCTCGAAGCGGAAGGGCGGCTTCTGGTAGCTAGTGCCGGCAAAGCTGACCCGCTCGATCATCTCGCCGCCGCCCTGCCAGGGCGGCATGGCCATGAGGCGCTCGCGCTTGCCGTAGAGCACGCCTATGCCGGTGGGGCCGTAGAGCTTGTGCCCGGAGAAGGTCAGGAAATCGCAGTCCAGGGCCTGGATGTCGATGGCCCCGTGCACCGCCCATTGCGCGGCATCGATCAGGACCGCCGCCCCCACGGCCCGGGCTCGCGCGATCAGCGCGGGCAGCGGGGTCAGGGTGCCTAGGGCATTGGACTGGGCGGTGACGGCCAGCAATTTCACCCGCTCGTCGAAGAGCCGGTCCCAGGCGCTCTCGTCCAGTTCGCCGGCCTCGGTGATGGGCAGGACGCGGATTTCCAGGCCCTTCTCTTCGGCGAGCAGCTGCCAGGGCACGATCATGGCGTGGTGCTCCAGCGCGGAGACCAGGATGGCATCGCCGGCGCGCAAGCCGCTGCGCCCCCAGCTTTGCACCACCAGGTTGACGGCCTCGGTCGTGCTTCGGGTCCAGACGATGCAGTCGGCGCCGGGGGCGTTGATGAAGCGCGCGACAGCCGCCCGCGCCGCCTCGAAGGCCGCCGTGGCCTCGGCGGCCAGGCGATGGGCGGCGCGGTGCACATTGGCGTTGTGCCGCCGGTAATACCCGTCCATGGCGGCGAGCACGGCCTCCGGCTTCTGGGCCGTGGCGGCGGTGTCCAGGTAGACCAGCTCCGGGTGAGCCGTCAGCAGGGGAAAATCCTGGCGCAGGCGCTGGGCGTCGAAGGGCGAGGGCATGGCGGGATCCGGTGGTTTGACTCGCCCTATGATCCGCCGGTCCCGCCTGTCGGAGCAAGCCGTCAGGGTCTAGACTCAGTGAGTGCGGATGGATGGAAGTTCCATGGACAAGAAAACCCTCTTGGTCAGTACCGACCCGGCGTGGTGGGAGCGGCTGCGCCGGGTGGCCGCCGATCTGGCCACGGTCGAGGACGGCCCCTTGCCGGCCCAGAACGCCCGCATCGCCCTGGTCTTCCTACCGGCCGGCGAACCGGTCCCGGACTGGTGCCGGGCGGCGGAGTTCCTGGGCCTGATCTGCAGCACCGACGAGCATGCCCTGGCCGATGTCACGGTCAATCCCGAGCTCTCCGACGCCGGCCTGCGCCGCCTGGTGGAAACCGCCCTGCGCTTCTGGCGCAACCGCGGCGAGAAGCGGGCCCTGACCACCGAGCTGGCGCTCCAGGCCGAGAAGATGCACGAGATCACCCAGATCGGCATCGCCCTCACCGCCGAGAAGGAGCTGCCGCGCCTGCTCGCCACCATCCTGCGCGAGGGCCGCAAGCTGGGGCGCTGCGAGGCCGCCTCCCTATTCCTGATCGAATCCGGCGAGGCCGGGCCCAATCTGCGCTTCAAGCTGTTCCAGAACGAGGCCCTGCCCATTTCCCTGCCGGAAAAGACCTTCCCGCTCAATGCGAACTCCATCGCCGGCTACGTGGCCCTGACCGGCGAGATGGTCAATGCCACCGATGTCTACGAGCTTAGCCCCGAGCTGCCCTACCATTTCGACCCCAGCTTCGACCGAACCCATGGCTACCGGACCCGCGAGCTGCTCTGCCTGCCCATGCCCAATCTGCGCGGCGAGATCATGGGCGTGCTGCAATTCCTCAATATCGTCGACGAGGATTATCGGGGCCAGGCCTTCGACCACGACACCTGCGCCCTCCTGCAGGCCCTGGCCAGCCAGGCCGCCGTGGCCATCGACAACAGCCTCCTGCTGGAAAATATCCGCGAGCTGTTCGAGGGCTTCGTCGCCGCCTCGGTCATGGCCATCGAATCCCGGGACCCGGTCACCAGCGGCCATTCCTTCCGCGTCGCCGACTACACCTGCGGCCTGGCCGAGGTCCTGGAGCGCGCCCCGGAGCGGCGCCTGCGCGAGGCCGCCCTGTCGCGTAGCCAGATGCGCGAGCTGCGCTATGCCGCCCTCTTGCACGATTTCGGCAAGGTGGGCGTGCGCGAGCACGTGCTGCAAAAGGCCAAGAAACTGTCCGGCGAGCGCATGGACTTGATCCGCCTGCGCATCCAGCTCCTGAAGGAACGGCTGTTGCGGGAATTCGCCGAACACCACCCGGATTGTCCCCATTGCCAGCACGGCCCCAGCGCCGCCGAACGCGTCGTCATAGCCGAGCAAGTCGCCGAGCTGGATGCCTATTCGAGTCTTCTGGAACAGGCCAACGAGCCCTCGGTCCTGCACCGCGACGACCAGGAACGCCTGGGAGCGGTGCGCGCCTACCGCGTGCCCGAGGTCCTGGGCCTAGGCGAGAGCCTCTTGGACGAAGAGGAATTCCTGGCCTTGTCGGTGACGCGCGGCAGCCTGACCCACGAGGAGCGTCAGGAGATCGAATCCCATGTCACCCACACCTACGCCTTCCTGAAGAAAATCCCCTGGACGCGCGATCTGATGCGCGTGCCGGAAATCGCCGCCGCCCACCACGAGAAATTGGATGGCACGGGTTACCCCTTCTCCCTGGCCGGCGAGGCCGTGCCCGTGCAATCGCGGATGATGACCATCTCCGACATCTACGACGCCCTGACCGCCCGTGACCGCCCCTACAAGTCCGCCGTGCCCACCGGCAAGGCCCTGGACATCCTCCAGGACGAGGCCAAGCATGGCAAACTCGACGGCGAGCTGTTGGATCTGTTCATCGCGGCAAGGATCTTCGACCGGAGCGCCTGAGCGTGCATGGTCCGGCCCTGCTCGGCTTGTCGTTGTGGACCCTGGCGGCGCATGCCGCCGAGCCCATCAACCTGCATTTCAACGAGCGCCCGCCCTATCTGGTGAGCGGCCAGGGCGGCGCCGTGACCGGGCTCACCGCCGACCGGGCCGCTGAGGCTTTTCGCCAGGCGGGCATTCCCTTTGCCTGGGTCAAGACTCCGGCCCTGCGCCAATTGGCCCTGCTCAAGGAAAGCGCCTCCCGGGATTGCCTGGTGGGCTGGTACAAGAACCCCGAGCGCGAGCGCTTCGCCCGCTATACCCTGCCCATTTACCGCGACGGCCGCATCATCGCCCTGAGTTCCGCGCGCACGGCGGACCTGGCCGGTAGCGATCGGCTGAATCGGCTGCTGAAGAATCCGGAGCTCACCCTGCTGGTGAAGGACGGCTATTCCTATGGGGCCGATGTCGACCGGCGGATCCGCCAGCTCAAGCCGCGCATCTACGGCGTGGCCCAGGAGAGCGGCTATATGCTGCGCATGATCCTGGAGGGTAATGGCAGTTACTTGCTCGCCGCCGAGGAAGAGGCCAGGGCCTTGATCGCCCACGAGGGCTTGGACCTGGGCAAATTCCGCCTGATCCCCTTGAGCGACGCTCCGTTGGGCGAGCTGCGCCATATCGCCTGCAGCCGGAAAGTCCCGGGGCGGGAAATCGAGGCGCTGAATGCGGCCATCCGCCGCCTACCGGGCATGCCCAGGCCTTGAACCCCGCATCCAGGCTACGCCTGCTGTTGAATCAGCCTATGGGCTGGTTAAAGCCGAAAATCCGTAATTTTTGTGCCGCCTTGGAGACCATGCGGCAAGGGAAAGTTTCCACCGCCTCCCTGGCCTCCTTCCACTTTTGGGATTTTCTTAATGTCAGGTACTTCTCATGACATTGATTGAATACCATCTTGAGGCCGTCGCGGTTGGACAGGTAATAGGCGATCTGATCTTCCCTTTGCTTATTTATTGCCGAGTGCGACAGTTCGCAATAGAGTTCGTTGTAATCCATGCCATGGCATTGCTTGTCGGCGAACGAGGTCAGCGCATCTTCTTTGTATTTTTCAAGCAATACCGAGACTTCAGCCGCATGCCTTGATTCCTTCAACTCCTTGGCTGCTTTGCACTGGGCCGTGATTGGAGCGGACCAGTTTTTTAGGCATTCCTGCTGTATGCGGTGAAAATCTGTTATCGGCATGCTTTCCAGCGATTGCTTGTGTTCCGCGTATTGTGCGGCATATGCTTTTTCATCTTCCGCCTTTTTGCGTCGCAGCTCTTCCTCCTGAAGTTTCGCCTTTTGAGCTGCCAATGCGTTTTTATGGTCCTTGTGCGCCTTGTCCGCCGCTCTGCATTCTGGATCTTGCAACACCGCTTTTATATTGTCCTCGTCCTTGGCCATGAACGCCGCTTTCATCGCGGTTTCACATTCTTCCACCTTGGATGCCGCTGCATCAAGGTTGTCTTGATAATAGGGCAAGTCATGCTTCGAGCATGCTGTGAGGCTGGCCAAAGCCAGTAAGGCGACGACGTTTCTGTGCATGGGGCTCTCCTTTTCTGCTGCGGATCCGATACGAGGAAATCGTGTCAAGTCACGCGTCGATATGAAGCTCCGAGTAAGCCACCTGTTTTGATGCTTCCTGGTGGCGCAGCAACGGGGCTGAATGACGTTCGTTCAGGAATGTATGTGTGGGTCCATGCGGAAGGCAACCCGTTTTTCTTATAAAAAAGGAGGTGTCTGTCACAGTTCGACTCTGCCACGGTGCTTGTATGCAAGGGCACCGGCATAAGTGCCGCTGGCACAGTGGCCCAGCCGGTTAAGTCCCACGTTCCGGCCGGGAACGGAGCACCACGGTCCCGGCCAGCTTGTCATGCCAGCCCTGTTTTTTTTCGTCGAAGGCCACCCAGAAAAATCCCAGGCCCAGGGGCATCAGGGAGAGTAAATAAGCTCCATAACGGATGACTAGCTGCCGGGTTTCCGGTCGGCCCAGGCTGGTCGCATCGACGATGCGCAAACCCAGGATCTGCTTGCCCGGCGTGGCCTGGAAGCGCCGCCAAAGCCAGACGGTCAAGGCGCCTAGGACCAGGAATTGCAGTGCCTGGCTTAGCCAGCCGTCGAGGCCTCGCGGCAGGGCATTGGTCAGGACCAGCCAGGCCATGAGCAGGACCGTCAGCAGCAGGCTGACGATCAGGCTGTCGATGAGGTGGGCGCAGGCGCGCAGCCAGAAGCCGGCGTAAGGTGGCTGGGCGTTTTCAGGCATGGTGAAACTCCCGGCGGTATTTGACGAAACCGCGCTTCAGGCTGCCGGAAAAGCCACAGGCCTCGAAGAAGCGATGGGCATCCAGGCGCTGGGCCGAGCTGCTGAGCAGGATCTTGCTGCAATCCCTTTTTTGGCATTCCATTTCCGCGGCAGCCATCAGCCGTTTGCCTATCCCCAAGCTCCGGGCGTGCTCCGCCACCACCAGATTTTCCAGCACGGCGAAGGGCTGGGCGCCGTACATGATGTCGGTGCAGAGATTCAGCAGCAGGGTGCCGACGACGCCACCCCCGTGTTCGGCGACGTAGATTCGGGTGTGTGGCTGGTCTCGCAGGGCGGTTAGGCGTTCGGGGAGGATGTGGATTTTGGGATCGAGGGTGAGTTGGGTGTAGAGCGAGGCGAGGGCCGAGGCATCTTGTGCTTGGGCGAGGCGGATGAGGGTAGGGGTGTTGTTTGGCATGGCGATGTGTTGTGGAAATTGCAACGAATGGCTGAGTGGATACCTTGCATGGCCGGGTCTCGGCCCGGCGGCCGCCTTACTTTCTTTGCTTGTGTGTATAGACCGGGCACATAGGTGACAGGTGTGCGAGGACATGGTGGACACTTTGGCGCAAACCTTTTGCGCGGAGGAACCATGCCCTGGGATACCAAAGACACCATGAGCCTTCGAGAAGAGTTTGTTTGCCTAGCCAGCCAAGAAGGTGCCAACCGGCGCGCCACACCTCAACTCTCAATGCCGCGTCGGCGACCCCGGCTCCGGAAACAGCGCCTGGATGTCCGCCGGGGTGAAGACATAGGTCTTGTTGCAGAAATCGCAGTTCATGGCGATCTCGCCGTCCTGGGCCAGCATATGCTGCAGCTCGTTGAAATCCACCGTGGCCAGGGAATTCAGGCAGCGCTCCCGCGAGCACTGGCAGCGGAAGCTGACCGGGCTGGCCGGGTAGAGCTCCAGTTCGTCCTGGTGGTAGAGGCGGTAGAGGATTTCCTGGGGAGGCAGGCCCAGCAGTTCCTCGGCCTTGAGGGTGTCGGCCAGGGCCTCGGCGTGCTGGAAGGCCGCACCGTCGTCCTGCTCGGCGGGCAGGGCCTGCAGCAGCAGGCCGGCGGCGCTGTGGCCGTCGGCGGCGAGGTACAGGCGGGTGGGCAATTGCTCCGACTGGGCGAAATAGGCTTCCAGGCACTGGGCCAGGCGGGCGCCGGCCAGGGGCACGATGCCCTGGTAGCGCTGGCCCTGTTCCGGCTCGATGGTCAGGGCCAGCTGGCCCTTGGTCAGCAGGCGGGTGAGATCCTCGTCGTCCACCTCGCCCTGCCACTGGGCCAGGGCGCGCAGTTCCTGGCGGTGGTTGCCCTGCACCAGCATCAGGCGCAGGGCGCCCTCGCCCTGGATCTGCAGGGACAGCTTGCCCTCGATCTTGAGCGTGGCGGTGAGCAGACTGACCGCGGCCAGGGCCTCGCCCAGCAAATGCTGCAGAGCTTCTGGGTAGTCGTGGCAGGCCAGGACCGCCTGGTAGGCGGCGGGCAGCTGCACCAGGGCGCCGCGCACCGGGCGGCCGGCGAAGGTGAAGCGGTGTAGGCTGTTGGCGTCGTGAGTGCTCATTGGTTCTCGTCCCAAAATTGGTGGATCTGGCGGCGTTGTTTCTTGTCCGGGCGCCGGCTTGGGAGGTCGGCTTGCAGGGTCTTGGCCTCGCGTTCGGCCTCGCGACGGGTCCGGCTGTCTGCGGTTTCCTCGTACAAGGCTTGGGCGACCGGGGCCGGGCCGCGCAGCTCGGACAAGCCGCGTACGGCCACGGTGTAGAGGCCGCCCGGCGTCTGGATCGTCAGCAGCATGCCCAGGTTCACGAGCCGCGAGGGCTTGGCTCGCTGGCCGGCCACATGGACCTTGCCGCCCTCGACGGCTTCCCGGGCTAGGGCGCGGGTCTTGAAGAAGCGGGCGGCCCACAGCCATTTGTCCAGGCGTGGAGCGGGCCCGGCGGAATTTTCCGGCGCGCTTGCGGTCACAGCATTCTCGTCAAGTACTTGTAGACATCGTTCACGATAGGGTACAACACGCGGTCCCGCTGGGGCTGACGCCGGCCGCGCGGGACTGATATGCTAACCGACAGCCCGCTGGTCGCTCCAGCCGGGCGCGGAATGCGCCAGGAAGGCACTGTCACAACGATGATGGAATAAACTGATTTGCCGGGTATCGATACCATGAGTTCCGTGGGCTCCACGACGCTGCGCCTGCCGCCGGCCCTGTCCGGCCTGCAACCCTATTTGCGCCCCGCGATCCTGGCGTTGCTGACGCTGTTCATCGCCTGGCGCCTGGCCAGCCTGACCTGGCTGCTCTGGCCCAAGGCGCCGGCAAGCGTCGCCGTGCCGGCGGCTGGCTCGGTCCAGTCCGGCGCCAAGCAGGCGGTCAATGTCGAGGCCCTGGCCCAGCTGCACCTCTTCGGCCAGATGGAAGAGGCTCCGCAGCAAGTCGCCGCGCCCACCACCGATCTGGCCCTGGTCCTGCGCGGGGTCTGGGCCTTCCCGGAGGAGTCCGGCCGCGCCAGCGCCATCATCGAGGCCAATGGCGAGCAGAGCGTGGTCTTCGTCGGCGAGAGCATGCCCGGCGGCGCCAATGCCAGCCTCAAGCAGGTCTTCCCCGACCGGGTGATCCTGGACCGGGGCGGGCGTCTGGAAACCCTGGCCCTGCTGCAGGACGGCGATGCCTCCACCATCTCCCTGACCCCGGTGGATCCGGGCGCGGAAGCGCCGGCCAGCCAGGGCGGCACCGTCGACAAGCGCGGCGATGCCGGCCTGCAGAAGCGGCTCATGCAAGTGCGCAAGCAGCTGGCCAGCAATCCCATGTCCCTGCTCAAACTGATGGCCGCCAAGCCGGTGCGCAAGAACGGCCAGCTCCTGGGCTACGCCCTGGCCCCGGCCGGCGATCCCAAGCTGTTCGCGCGCATGGGCCTGCAGGCCGGCGACGTGGTCACGGCGGTCAACGGCATCCCCCTGTCCGATCCGGCCCAACTGCCCATGCTCATGCAACAATTCCAGTCCGCCGCCACCCTCAATATCGCCGTGCAGCGCGGCGGTGGCGTCGTATCCCTCCTGCTGGGCGAGTCCGGCAAGAGCAACGAATCCAATCAGTTTCCGGTCCCGCCGCCCCCCATGCCGGAACAGGTCGAACCTGTACCCTCTCCCGACTTCAACCCCTACCAACAACAGGGTGAGATCCAATAATGATGTTGCGCACCGCCTTAGGCCTTAGCCTGGCCGCCGCCCTGACCGCCGCGCCGGCGGTTTATGCCGAGAAAGCCACCCTGAACCTCAAGGACACGGACATCCGCGTCCTGGTGGAGACCGTGTCGCGCCTGACCGGCAAGACCTTCCTCATCGACCGGCGCGTGACCGGCACGGTGACCGTGATCTCGCAACATCCGATGAGCGAGGAGGAGATCTACCAGACCTTCCTGTCCGCCATCAAAATGCACGGCTTCGCGGCGGTCCAGACCGGCCCGGTGATCAAGATCGTCCAGGAGGCCCAGGCCAAGGGCGATTCCACGGCGGTGAGCACGGACAAGAATCCCGGCGAAGGCGAGGACCTGGTGACCCGGGTCATCAAGGTCAAGAACCTGAACATCAATAACCTGGTGCCGGTCCTACGCGGCCTCGTCGCCCAGCAGGCGCATCTGGCGCCCATGCCGCCCAACTCCCTGATCATCTCCGACCGCGCCGCCAACGTGAACCGCGTCGTCCAGATCATCAACCAGATGGACACCGGCACGGACAAGGCCATCGTGGTCATGCCCCTGCGCCATGCCTCGGCCGCCGAGGTGGTGCGCATCCTGGAGGAGCTGGACAAGCAGCAGCCCGGCCAGGAGGCCTTCGGCGCCACCAACAAGCCCTCGGTGGTGGCCGACGAGCGCACCAATAGCATTCTGATCTCCGGCGACGAGTCCCAGCGTCTGCGTCTCAAGGGCCTGGTGGCCCATCTGGACACACCCCTGCAGTCCACGGGCAACACCAAGGTCATCTACCTGCGCTATGCCAAGGCCGACAAGCTGGCCAAGGTGCTCAAGGGCGTGTCCGAGAACCTGGCCAGCGAAGAGGCCAAGGCCAAGGGCCAGCAGGGCGGCGGCGCCGGCCGCAAGGACCTGGTGATCGAGGCCCACGAAGAGACCAATGCCATCGTCATGACCGCCCCGCCGTCCATCATGGCCGAGCTGGAAAGCATAGTGCGCAAGCTGGACATCCGCCGCGCCCAGGTGCTGGTGGAGGCCATCATCGTCGAGATCTCCGACAACAAGGCCAAGGAGCTGGGCGTGCAATGGCTGTTCGGCGGCGGTAAGGACGGCAAGACCCGTCCGGTGGGCTTCTCCAACTTCAACAACACCGGCCCGGGCATCGTGCAGCTGGGCGGCGCGGCGGCGGCCCTGAATGCCGATCGTACCGATACCGACACCGTGACCACGGTGACCGATCCCGATACGGGCAATGTCATCACGACGCGCACGCCCGGCGGCAACAGCGGCAACACTTCCAATATCGGTGCCCTGGCCTCGGCCCTGTCCAGCATGGAGGGCATCGCCTTCGGCGCCGCCCGCATCAAGGACTCCGGCCTGAACTTCGCGGCCCTGGTGCGCGCCCTGGCCTCGGACACCGATTCCAACATCCTGTCCACGCCCTCGCTGATGACCCTGGACAACGAGGAGGCCGAGTTCAAGGCCGGCCAGGAAGTGCCCTTCCTGACCGGTTCCTACCAGACCCAGGCCGGCGGCGGCGGCCAGTCCGGCGGCTCCATCGGCAATCCCTTCCAGACCATCGAGCGCAAGGACGTGGGCGTGACGCTCAAGATCAAGCCTCAGATCAACGAGGGCAATGCCGTGCGCCTGGCCATCGAGCAGGAAGTCTCCTCCATCGCCGGCGCGACCCAGACCGACGTGATCACCAATAAGCGTTCCATCAAGAACTCGGTGATGGTCGGCGACGGCCAGACCGTGATCCTGGGCGGCCTCATCGACGAGGACGTCCAGCAGTCGGCCGAGAAGGTGCCTTTCCTGGGCGACATCCCCGGCCTGGGCGTTCTGTTCCGTTCCTCCAAGACCACCAAGGTCAAGCGCAACCTGATGGTCTTCATCAAACCCACCATCGTGCGCGACGACACCACCATGGCCAAGGTCTCCGGCGAGAAGTACAACTTCATGCGCGTCCAACAGCTGAAGGATGCCGAGAAGGGCATCGACCTGATGGCGGACGAGAAGGTCGGTATCCTGCCGGAATTCAACGACAAGCTGGCCCTGCCGCCGTCCTTCGAAGACAGTCAGAAGGAAGGGGCGCAGCCGTGAGCGAGGCCTTGATGGCCGCCGAGGCCGTTCCGGCGCACGAGGCCCGCGAGGCGCGCCTGCCCTATGCCTTCGCCAAGCGCGCCGGAGTGGTTGTGAATGGCGCCGAGGGCGAGGCGCTGCGGGTGACGGTGCGCGAGGGCGCCAGCCCCCTGGCCATTGCCGAGGTGCGGCGCAGCTTCGGCCGACCCCTGGTCTTGCAGCGCTGCGGCGCCGAGGAATTCGAGGCCCTGCTGACCCTGATCTACCAGGGCGGCGATGCCGGTGCGGCCCAGGCGGTCATGGACGATATCGGCGACGAGCTGGATCTGATGCGTCTGGCCGAGGAGATCCCGGAGACCGAGGATCTCCTGGAGACCGAGGACGATGCGCCGATCATCAAGCTGATCAACGCCCTGCTGTCCGAGGCCATCAAGGAAAACGCCTCCGACATCCATATCGAGACCTTCGAGAAGAACCTCATCGTGCGTTTCCGCGTCGACGGCGTCTTGCGCGAGGTCCTGCAGCCCAACCGCCGCCTGGCGCCGCTCCTGGTCAGCCGCATCAAGGTCATGGCGCGCCTGGACATCGCCGAGAAGCGCATACCCCAGGACGGCCGCATCGCCCTACGCATCGCCGGCCGCGCCGTGGACGTGCGCGTCTCCACCATGCCCTCCAGCCACGGCGAGCGCGTGGTGTTGCGTCTGCTGGACAAGCAGGCCGGCCGCCTGAGCTTCAACCAGCTAGGTATGCAGAAACGTCTCCAGGCCCTGCTCGCCGAGCTCCTGCACAAGCCCCATGGCATCATCCTGGTCACCGGCCCCACCGGCTCGGGCAAGACCACGACCTTGTATGCAGGCCTGACCCTGCTCAACTCCAAGGACCGTAATATCCTCACCGTCGAGGATCCCATCGAGTACCTACTGGAAGGCATAGGCCAGACCCAGGTCAATCCCAAGGTGGACATGACCTTCGCGCGCGGCCTGCGCGCCATCCTCCGCCAGGACCCGGACGTGGTGATGGTGGGCGAAATCCGCGATCTCGAGACCGCCCAGATCGCCGTCCAGGCCTCGCTCACCGGTCACCTGGTGCTCTCCACCCTGCACACCAACAGCGCCGTGGGCGCGGTGACCCGATTGCACGACATGGGCATCGAGCCCTTCCTGCTCAGCTCCTCCCTGCTGGGCGTGCTGGCACAACGCCTGGTGCGCACGCTCTGCCCCAGCTGCAAGCGCACGACCCCGGCGACCGAGGCGGAGTGCGCCTTGCTGGAAGTGGATGCCAAGGAACCGCCGCTCATCTACCACCCGGTGGGCTGCCCCGAGTGCAAGAACTCCGGCTATCGCGGCCGTACCGGCATCTACGAGTTGATCGTGGTGGACGAGACCATACGCAACCAGATCCATGAGAACGCCAGCGAGGCCGATATCGAGCGCCATGCCCGTTTGTTCGGCCCCTCCATCCGCGCCTATGGACGCGAGCAGGTCCTGATCGGCACGACCACGCTGGAAGAAGTCCTGCGCGTGACCCGGGAGGATTGAGGGTGAAGGGCTGCACACACTGCGTAGCCTGGGTTAGGCCGAAGGCCGTAACCCGGGTCCTGGCCAATGCCGTCGTGTGGTTCTCTCGGGACCCGGGTTACGCCGCTGCGCGGCTAACCCAGGCTACGGGAAGCTGCTGATGGCCGCCTTCGAATACCTGGCCCTGGATGCCAAGGGCAAAGAGAAGAAGGGCGTGCTGGAGGGCGACAATGCCCGCCAGGTGCGCGCCCAGCTGCGCGAGATGGGCCTGGCGCCCCTGGCCGTCGATGCCGTGGGTCAGAAGGCGGCCGTCGGCGAGGCGCCCAAACGCACCGGCTTCGTGCGCCGCGTCTCCGCCGCCGATCTGGCCCTGCTGACCCGTCAGCTGGCGACCCTGGTGCGCTCGGCCATGCCACTCGAGGAATCCCTGAAGGCGGTGGCCGAGCAGACCGAGAAGCCCAAGCTCAAGTCCATGCTGCTGGCGGTGCGCGCCCGCGTCGTGGAAGGCCATACCCTGGCCGACGGCCTGGGCGACTTCCCGGGCGTATTCGATCGCCTGTACTGCGCCATGGTGGCGGCCGGCGAGCGTTCCGGGCATTTGGACGAGGTGCTGGAGCGCCTGGCGGACTACACCGAGTCGCGCCAGCAGATGAAGTCCAAGATCTCCCTGGCCCTGGTCTATCCCACCATCCTGACCCTGATGGCCATCGCCGTGGTGTCCGGTCTCCTGGCCTATGTGGTGCCCAAGGTGGTTTCCCAGTTCGAGCATATGCACGCCGAGCTGCCCTTCATGACCAAGGTCATGATCGGCTTGTCGGACGGCGTGCGCGCCTACGGCCTGTTTATCCTGGCGGGCCTGGTCGGCGCCTTCTTCCTGGTGAAATACCTCTTGAAGACCGAGAGCCGCCAGCGCCGCTTCGACGGCTGGATCTTGCGCGCGCCCATGTTCGGCAAGGTCATCCGGGGCCTCAACACTGCCCGCTTCGCGCGCACCCTGAGCATCCTGACGGCCAGCGCCGTGCCCTTGCTGGAAGGCCTGCGTATCGCCGGCGAGGTCTTGTCGAACCTGGCCCTCAAGGCCGCTGTCGAAGAAGCGACGGCGCGGGTGCGCGAGGGCACGTCCCTGCGCCAGTCCCTGGCCCAGAGCGGTTATTTTCCGCCCATGATGCTGCATATGATCGCCTCGGGGGAAAACTCCGGGGAGCTGGAGGACATGCTCAAGCGCGCCGCCGACAACCAGGATCGGGAATTCGAGAACCTGGTGGCGGTGTCCTTGAGCCTGTTCGAGCCGCTCTTGATCCTGACCATGGGCCTGGTGGTCCTGATGATCGTCATGGCGATTTTGTTGCCGATTTTCCAGCTGAACACGCTGGTGAACGGTTGAGTTTGTGTAGGTCCCGCTTCAACGGGACTGAGGTTTGTCCGGCTGAAGCCGGACCTACATTGGGAGAGTTTATGAAACCTGTGCGTCTGCAATCCGGCTTCACCCTGCTGGAAATCATGGTGGTGGTGGTGATCATCGGTCTTCTGACCGCCATGATCGCGCCGCAGATTCTGGGCGAGGCGGACAAGGCCAAGATGGTGCGCGTCAAGGCCGATATCACCGCCCTGGAAAATGCCCTGGAACGTTACAAGCTGGACAACCATGTCTACCCGAGCACCGAGCAGGGCCTGGAAGCCCTGGCCCAGCGCCCGAGCTCGCCGCCGGAGCCGCGCAATTACAAGGAAGGCGGCTATATCCAGCGCCTGCCCAAGGACCCCTGGGATGGGGTTTATCAGTATGCCTTCCCGGGCGAGAACGGCCGGAAATACGATATTTATTCCTTCGGCGCCGATGGGCAGTCGGGGGGCGATGCGGAAGCGGCGGATATCGGGAACTGGAATTTGGATCAGGAGAAGGGGCAGTAAGCCTGAGGTTTACTCGCGGTAGTCATTTTCGTTGTTTCGGAAACTGACTGTCGCACGGCCGGGTTTCGGCCCGGCGGCCGCCCTACTTTCTTTGCTTGTGCAAAGAAAGTAGGCAAAGAAAGCACACCCCGAGGCTTGCCGGCTGCGCCGGTTCCCTGTGCTTCTCGGTCAAACCGGGGGTCTGGCCAGGAGGACATCCCTGTCCCCGGGCCAGACGCGCGACATCCATGTCGCGCCCCTTTGGGCTTATCCCGGTTTGCCCTGCGATGCTCGGCAGCGCCTAGGGGACCCGGAAGAACACCCTCTCCCTAGCCCTCCCCCATCAAGGGGGAGGGGACTGGAGCGGCGCGCGTAGCCCGCCGCTTCGCGAATCCGCTTTGCGGATTCGCTCTTGGATTTTGGACGCCCTGTGCTCCGCCGAGTAGCGGAGGCCAGGCGAGGAAAAGGCCCGCAGGGGCGCGCCATGGATGGCGCGCTTTCGCACCAGGGCAGGATGCCCCGTGTGCGAAACCCCTCGGCTGGCTGAGCAACGCAGGGAACCGGCGCAGCCGGCGGTGCACCGGGCTGCATTTCTTTGGTTACTTTCTTTGGGCACACAAAGAAAGTAACTCGCCCGCCGGGGCGAGACCCGGCCGTGCGAGAGCTCCGGCTAAGCAAGGCGCGCACTCATGATCCGTCCTTCGACAAGCTCAGGACGAACGGTTTTTCCAACCCAACCCAACCCAATCCAATTCAACCACTGCGGCAACCCTTGAAACCACGCGCCTCCCAATCCGGCTTCACCCTCCTCGAGATCCTCGTGGTGGTGGTGCTCATTGCCTTCATGACCGGCGTCGCCGTCCTGTCGGTGGGCGGCGACAACCGGGATGACAAGATGAAGCTGGAGGCCACGCGCCTCGCCGAGCTCTTGCGTCTGGCCAGCGAGCAGGCGCAGATGCGCGGCAAGGAAGTGGGCCTGGAGCTCCATGCCGACAGTTACCGCTTCGCCGTCCTGCAGAACTTCCGCTGGATGCCCATCGAGGACGAGCAGGCCTTCCACGAGCGGCGCCTGGAAGAACCCCTGGAGCTCAACATCGCCCTGGACGCCGATGCCAAGGAGTTGTTCGGCCAGGGCCTGGCGCGCCGGCCCGAGCCCGAGGGCGGGGGCGGGAAGGGTGGCAGCACGGCCCCCTCCGAATCCGACGAGGCCGATGAGGATGAGCGGGAGCAGCAGGCGGCGCGCGGCCTTAAGCCCCAGGTCTTCATCCTGTCCAGCGGCGAGATCTCGCCCTTCGCCATCGGCTTGGGGATAGACAGCGCCGAGGACGAGGACAAGCCGCGTTACTGGCGCATCCGCGTGCGCGAGGATGGTCAGATTCGCCTGGACGGCCCCCACGAGGGTAGCCTGCGGCAGGAGCTGCGCATCGACACCGCCGAGGAGAGGGAGGCCGAGCTCAAGGCCGAGGATGAACAGGACGAGGAGGAGGCCGAAGATGCGCAGTAATCCCCCTTTGTTCGACGCATCCCTGCGCCTCACCCCTTCGGGGCTAACGCGAAAAATCGCTCCCGGCGATTTTTCCCCGGCGCTTCGCGCCACTGGCCGGGGCCGCGACAGAGCGCGGCCCGTTCGAGCGGCGCGCAGTCCGCAGGGGACTGCGCTTGTTTCCGCCCTCACCCCCCGCAAGGGGGGGAGGGGAATTAGCAAGCAGTCGCTACGCGACTTGCGCTGTGCTGGCCAGTCCGGCATGACCCTGCTGGAAGTCCTGGTGGCCCTGGCGGTGTTCGCCATCGCTGCCCTGGCCCTGATCCAGACGGTCAGCGAGACCGCCGCCGGGGTCAATCACCTGGAAGACAAAAGCTATGCGCACTGGGTCGCCCAGAACCAGCTGGCCCTGACCCAGCTCGCCGAGCAGTTCCCGTCCACGGGCACGGAGCGGGGCGAGGCCCAGATGGGCGACCGGACCTGGTACTGGTCGCGCATCGTCAAGGAGACCGCCAACAAGGATCTGCGCCGGGTGGAAATCGAGGTGCGCGAGAGCGCGGAGGCGGCCAGCCCCATCGAGACCCTGGTGGGCTTTGTCGGCCGCGCCGGGCGGGGGGGCTAGGAAATGCTTGGCACCGGCCATTCCATTAAGAGACCCTTCGATACGCCGGCCGGTGGCCGGCGGGGCAGGGCGAACGGTTTTCTGCATATCAGGGCGAACGGTTCGCCGCATTCGGCCCCGCGTGCCCAGGCCGGCTTCACCCTGCTGGAGGTCCTGGTGGCGGTGGCGATCTTCGCCTTCCTGGCCAGCGGCGCCTATGCGGTCATGGAGCAGGCCCTGAAGGCCCGGGAGCAGATGGAAGTCAAGCTGGCCCGCCTGGCCGAGGTGCAGCGCGTCCTGGCCATGCTCCAGCGCGACGTGGAGCAGCTGGCCCTGCGCCCCAGCCGCGACGAATTCGGCGATCCCAACCCGCTGTTCCGCGCCGACGGCCACGACGATCAAAAGAGCTATTTCCGTTTCACTCGAGGCGGTTGGCGCAATCCCCTGGGCCTGCCGCGCAGCGGCTTGCAGTATGTGGGCTGGCGCCTGGACAAGGGCCGGCTGCGTCGGGAATACGCGCTCTATACCGACCGCGCCGCCCAGACGCCGCTGCGCGGCGGGGTCATGCTTAAGGGCGTGGAGTCATTAAGCCTGCGCATGCTGGAGCAGGCCGACAAGCAGGCCGGCGGCAAGGGCCAGTGGCGCGATGCCTGGCCCAAGGACGAGACCAACAAGCGCGATGCCACGGTGCCGCGAGCCCTGGAAATCACCTTGGAAATGAAGGATATGGGGCGCATCGTGCGCGTGCTGCGCCTGCCGGAAGTGGCGGCCCGGGATATCGACGAGGGGGGCAAGACGCCGTGAACCCCAAGCATGCGCGAGGCGTGGCCTTGATCACCGTGCTGATCGTGGTGGCCGTGGTGGCCATCGTCGCTACGGGCATGGCCTCGGCCTTCTTCATGGCCATGAACCGGACCGGCAACGTCCTGGACGCCGACCAGGCCCAGGAGTACGCGCGCGGCGCCGAGGAATTCGCCATGCAGGTGCTCAAGAAGTCCTTCGAGAACGAGAAGAGCGTGCACCTGCGCCAGCCCTGGGCGGTGAGGGGCATGGCGTTTCCTATCGAGGGCGGCGTCCTGACCGGGGAGATCCGCGATCTCCAGGCCTGCCTCAACCTGAACAGCGTGCTGGCCAATAGCGAGGGCGGCAGCGGCCGCAGCGACGGCAAGGGCAAGGGCGGGCAGCAGCAAGGCCAGAATCTGGGCCAGGGCCAGGGCACCGTGCCTCCCGACGAGCAGGATGCCTTCGGCAAGGAGCTGTCGCCCGGCGCCAAGCTCTTCCAGTTCCTGGTGGTGGAGCTGGGGGCCAATACCGAGCAGCGCGAGCAGGAGCTGCGCGAGGCCCTGGTGGACTGGGTGGACGAGGACCAGAACCCGGCGGGCCCGGGCGGCGCCGAGGACGTGTACTACACCGGCCTGAAAACCCCCTACCGCACGGCCGACCAGCCCATGGCCAGCGTCACCGAGCTGCGCGCCGTGAAGGGCTTCACGCCCAAGGTCTATGACAAGCTGCATGACTATGTCTGCGTCCTGCCCGATGCCAACCAATACGCCCTCAACGTCAACACCGTGGCCGAGGAACATAGCGCGCTGTTGACGGCGCTCTACAAGCCCGGCACCTTGTCGGGCAGCCAGATCCAGAACCTGCTCAAGGAGCGGCCGCCCAAGGGCTATGCCGCCAGCGAGCTGGCCACCAAGTTCCAGGCGAACCAGCTGCGCGTGCCCAATAGCCTCACCACCGAGAGCAATTACTTCCTGCTCCGTGCCCGCGCCGTGGTGGGCCGGGGCGAGGCCAGGCTGGAGGCCCTGATCAAGCGCGAGGGCGGCAACTACCGCGTGCTCTCGCGTCATTTTGGAGAAGAGAACGTCGATGAATGAGCGTTTGTTCATCCGCCTGCCGGCGGACGCCCGCGAGGCCCTGCGCTGGGGCCTCCTGGCGCCCGGCGCCGAGGCCTTTTACGACACGGGCATGTGCGAGCGCGACCAGCTGGCCCGTTTGGCGGAAGTGGCCGCCGGCCGCGAGGTCGTCCTGATCCTGCCCGGCACCGACGTGCTGTTCAGCGCGGCGCAAGTGCCCAGCAAGCAGCTGCGCCAGGTTCAGCGCGCCCTGCCTTTCCTGCTGGAAGATCAGTTGGTGGGCGACGTGGAGGACCAGCATTTCGCCACCGGCGCCCGCGCCGAGGACGGAACCCTGGCCGTGGCCGTGGTGGCCCGTGCGCGCATGGCCGCCTGGCTGGATGGCCTGAAACAGGCCGGCATCGCCGCCCAGGCCCTGGTGCCGGACGCGGCCCTCTTGCCCGGTGGAGGCCTTGGGTCGCCCGGAGCCTGCGCCCTGCTGGACGGCGGCCTGGCCCTGCTGCGGCTGTCCGAGCTTGAGCTCTACGCCCTGGAAAGCGAGCTGCTGCCCGACATGCTGGCCCTGCGCCTGGCCGAACAGCCGGGCGCGGCCTTGCGCGTCCTGGGCGCCAGCGAGGCCCAGCGCGAGGCCCTGAGCGCGGCCCTGCCCGGCGCGGTGCTGAGCTTCGAGGACTGCTACGACCCCCTGCTGTTCCTGGCCGGCCAGTACGGCCCCGCCACGCTCAATCTCCTGCAGGGCGATTACGCCCCCAAGACCGATCGCTCAGGCCTGATCAGCGCCTGGCGGCCGGCGGCCATCCTGGCGGCTGTGGCCCTGGGCGTGCAGCTCCTGTCCGTGGGCGCCGAGGCCTGGTCCCTGAGCCGGGAGAAAGCGGCCCTGCGGGCCCAGGTGGCGCAGGTCTATGCCCAGGCCTTCCCCGGCCAGACCCTGCCCGAGGGTCGGGACGCGCGCAAGCTGATGCAGTCCAAGCTGGCCGCCCTGGGCGGCGGCGAGGGCGGGGCCTTCCTGCCCATGCTGCAGAAGCTCGGCGAGGGCTTCGCCCAGAGCTCCGGGGTCAAGCCCCTGAGCTTAAGTTTCGAGGCGGCGCGCAACGAGCTGCGCCTGGACGTGTCGGCCCCGGATTTCGACAGCCTGGAGCGTTTCCGCCAGCAGCTGTCCTCCCAGGGCCTGGCAGTGGAGTCCGGCCCGGCCAGCGATAGCGGCAACGGCTTCCAAGGCCGGTTAGTGATTCGGAGTGCGCCATGAGCCTGAGAGACTGGTATGAACAACAGAGCCCCCGCGATCGGCGCGTGCTCTTGGTCGGCGCCGGCGCCTTGGGCCTGGCCCTGCTCTGGCTGGTGGTGATCAAGCCCTTCGGCAAGTACATGAGCACGACGCGGCTGCAGGTGGAGGGTCAGCGCGAGCTGCTCGGCTACATGCGCCAGAGCGCGGCCCAGGTCCTGGCCCTGCGCGGCCAGGGCGGCGCCAGCGGGACCCTGCCGGGCGGCATGAGCCTCGCCCAGGCGGTGAACCAGGCGGCCACCGAGAACGGCCTGACCCTATCGCGCTGGCAGCCGGACGGCGAGCACAAGCTCCAGCTGTGGCTGGACGATGCGGATTTCGATGCCCTGGTGATCTGGCTGGGCCGTCTGGAGAGCCAGTATGGCGCCCGGGTGGACAGCATCGCGGTGAACCAGGGCGAGGCCCCCGGCCGGGTGAAAGTGCGCCTGGCTCTTGTGGGTGGATGATGGACTGGCGAATGGGTAAGCGCGGTTTCATCGGTCTCGGCCTCGGGGCCTATCTGGTCTTCACCCTGGCCCAGCTGCCGGCGGAGGCTGTCCTGGGCCGGGTCCTGGCCGGCCTGCCGGGTCAAGCGGCCCAGGTCTCGGGCCGGCTGTGGGCGGGCCAGTTGTCCGGCCTGGTCGTGCAGGGCGAGGCCCTTCCGGCCCTGTCCTGGAGCGTCGTGCCTTCGACCCTGCTCAAGGGCCGCCTGGGCCTGGACTGGCAGCTGGACGGTGGGACCGGCCAGCCCTCGGGCGCGGGCCGGCTGGAGCTGGGCCTGGGCGGGGCGGTGCATCTTTCCGGCGCCGACCTCCGCCTGCCGGCCGCGCGCCTCGCGCCGCATATGCGCCTGCCCGGCCTGCTGTTGGACGGCGAGCTCTCCCTGCATCTGGATGCCCTGAGCCTGAAGGCGCGCAAGCTGGAGGCCCTGGCCGGCCAGCTGACCTGGAGCCAGGCTAGAGTGCAGAGCCCCTATGGCCAGGCCGCCCTGGGCAGCCAGGCCGTGCAGTTGTCCGGCAACGAGGCCGGAGGCATCGACGGCCAGCTCAAGGAGCTGGAAGGCCCCATGGACCTGCGCGGCGAGTTCCACTGGCTGCCCACGGGCGCCTACCAGAGCGAGGGCAGCGTGAAACAGGCCCTGCCGCCGGAGCTGGCCCAGTTCTTCGCCCTGTTCGCCAAGGACGACGGCCAGGGGCGGCTGCGCTTCCAGTACCAGGGTAATTATTCCCCTGTAACTCCCTAGGGCATCCTGCCCCAGGGAGTTAGCGGCCCCGAAACGCTGGCGCAAATGCGTGAATTTGCTTGCGTTTCGGGGCCTCGCGCCAACCTTCGGTCGGCGGCGGCACATCCTTGTGCCGCTAATGACTTGGTGGATATGCCCCCGAGGCTATACTTCCCCTTCCCTAACAAGAGCTTGAAGGCCATGGGTGTGCGGGCTGCGTTTTGCCGGGGTCTGGCCCTGGCCTGTCTGATGGGCAGCCTGCCGGCGGCGGCGCAGGCCCTGCGCTTTCGCCATTTCACCCAGGCCGACGGGTTGCCGGTCAACGCCATCCGCAGCGTCCACCAGGATGTCACCGGCTTCCTCTGGATCGGCACCCACGAGGGCCTGGCCCGTTACGACGGTTACGAGTTCCGGACCTTCCGCAACGATCCGCGGGATCCGGCCTCCCTGTCCGACAATATCGTCACCGCCGTGACCGGCGACGGCGATGTCGGGCTCTGGCTCGCCACCCTCAACGGCCTGAACCGCTTCGATGCCCGCTCGGAACGCTTCGCCACCGTCGCCCATGGCCATGCCGCCCCGGACCGGGTCTACGCCTTGGCGCCGGATGGGCAGGGCGGGCTGTGGTTGGGCTGCGAGCAGGGCCTGAGCCATGTGGATGCCAAAGGCCAGGCCCTGGCCGTGCCGACGCTGCCGGAAGGCGAGGTGCGCGCCCTGGCCAGTGAGGGACAGGACGCGCTGTGGATAGGCCAGATGGGCGGCGGCCTGCACCGCCTGGCGCTGGCCAGCGGCCAGCTGCAAAGCTACCGCGCCGCGCCCGGCCGCCTGCCGGAGGACCGGGTCACGGCCCTGGCCGTGGACGGGAAGCGGCTCTGGGTGGGCATGCGCGGCGCCGGCCTAGCCAGCCTGGAGACCGCCAGCGGCGCCTGGCGGCATTACCCGCCCGAGCCGGGCCGGGACGATGCCCTGGCCGACGGCGCCATCACCAGCCTGTTCCTGGACCCGGAAAAAGCCCTGTGGGTCGGGACGTTCGAGGGCGGCCTGCACCGCCTGCGCGCCGGCCAGGCCGGCTTCGAGCGCTTCCGCCACAACCCGGCCCTGCCCGGCAGCCTGTCCCACGACACCGTGCGCGCCATCTTCCAGGATCGCTCCGGCGTGCTCTGGGTCGCGACCCGCGAGGGTCTGGACAAGTACGACACCTACCAGGCCCGCTTCCACAACCTGGCCCACGATCCGGCCGACCCGGAATCCCTGTCCCACAACACCGTGGGCGCCCTGCTGGAGGGGGCCGACGGCGCGCTCTGGGTCGGCACCCAGCCCGGCGGCCTGAACCGCGTCGACCCCTTGACCGGCAAGTCCTGGCATTTCCGCTTCGGCGCCGAGACCCCCAACAGCCTCAACGACGACATGGTCTGGTCCCTGAGCGAGGATCGCGCCGGGCGTCTCTGGGTCGGCACCGGCTCGGGTCTCAACCGCTACCGGCCGGACTCCGGCGACTTCCAGCGCTACACCGGCGCGGGCGCGCCCCAGGGCCAGGTGCGCGCCCTCTTGGGCGACGCCCAGGGCATGCTCTGGATCGCCAGCGACGCCGGCCTGCTGCGCCTAGCCCCGGAGTCCGGCCAGTTCCAGGCCTGGCGCGCCGGCGATGCTCCCGACAGCTTGAGCAGCGACCGGGTGGGCCAGCTGGCCGAGGGCGAGGCCGGCGACATCTGGATGGCCTTCGACGGCGAGCTGAACCGCCTGGAGCGGGCCACGGGCAAGCCGCGCCGCTACCGCCCCGAGGATCCGGCGGAAGTGGGGCCCAACAACGAGGTGGGTTATCTGGCCGACGACGGCGACGGCGGCTTCTGGCTGGCCAGCTCCCAGGGCCTGAAGCATTTCAATCGCGAGACCGGCCGCTTCCGCGCCATCGAGGCCCTGCCGCGCGTGCTGCTCCTGGGCGTCGTGGACGACGGCCGGGGCGGGGTCTGGGCGCCCAGCAACAGGGGCCTGTACCGCTACGAGCCGGCCACGGGCCGAGTGCGCGCCTATTACGGCGAGGACGGCCTGCAGGGTGACGAATTCAATGCCGGTGCCTTCGCCCGGGGCCGGCAAGCCCTGTACTTCGGCGGCACCGGCGGCGTCAGCCGCTTCGAGCCCTCGGCCCTGGCCGATCACCCGGTCAAGCCGACGGTGGCGTTCACCGAGCTGCGCTTGTTCAACCGGCCCCAGGCCGTGGGCACGCGGCTCCTGCCCCAGGCCCTGAACAGCCTGCGGAGCATAGCCCTGGACTACCGCGACGATGTGCTCTCCGTGGGTTTCGCCGGCCTGGAGCTGGCCAGCCCCGGGCGTATCGGCTACCGCTACCGCCTGCTGGGCCTGGACGAGCGCTGGATCGAGACCGGGCCGGAGGCGCGCTCCGCCCAGTTCACCGATCTGGCGCCCGGTGACTATGTCCTGGAGATCGCTGCGCGCAACAAGCATGGCATCGACGCCGAGAGCCGGCGCTTAGGCATCCAGGTGGCGCCGCCGCCCTGGCGCAGCACCCCGGCCTACCTGGCCTATGCCTTGGCCCTGTTCGGCCTGGTCTATGCCTGGCATGCCCGGCAGAGGGCGCGCTTCCAGAACGCCCTGCGCATCAAGGCCGCCCAGGCCGAGGCCCTGGTCCGCGCCGTGGACGAGCGCACCGCCGAGCTGCGCGAGCGCAACACCGCCATCGCCCATTTGCTGGACAATGCCGGCCAGGGTTTTCTGTCCTTCGGTCCCGACCTGCGCATCGCCGCCGAATACAGCCAGGAATGCGAACGCCTCCTGGGGCAAGGGCTCGCCGGTCGGCCGGTGGCCACGGTCCTGCACCCGGACGACGCCGGCGCGGCCGGTTTCCTGGCCGGCGTCCTGCGCGATTGGCTGACGGCCGAGTCCGGGCGCCGTGCCCTGTTCCATGGCCTGCTGCCCGAACGCCTGAGGCTCGCCGGCCGCAACCTGAGCATCACCTGGCGCGACCTGGGCGCATCCTGCCTCGCCGTGCTCACCGACATCAGCGCCGAGGTGGCCCTGGCCCAGGAGGTGGAGCTGGAGCGCAACCATCTGCGCCGCGTGTTGAAGGCGGTCCAGGATCCGGCCGGCATGCATGCCCTGACCGAGGACTTCCGCGGCTTCGCCCAGGGCGATGCAGCCCGGCTCTTGAGCCAGGCGCCCAGCCTGGCGCAGGCCCTGGTCGAACTGCGCCGCGCCGTGCACACCTACAAGGGCTGCTTCGCCCAAATCGAGTTCGAGACCTGCCGGGCCGGCCTGGCAGCCCTGGAGGATGCCCTGGCCGAATGCGAGGCGGAGACCCTGCCCGAGCTGCTGGCCAGCGCCTGGCTGGCCTGGCTGGAAGAGGATTTGGGCGTCCTGGAGCACTACCTGGGCCGCGACTACCTGGACCAGGCCCAGGCCGGCGGCCTGGACGCCGCACTCGTGGCGCGCATCGAGCGGGGCCTGGCCGGCGAACTGGACCGCGCCGGCCTGGATGCCCTGCATGCCGAGCTGCGCGCCCTGGCCGGCCGGCCCTTCGCCGAGCTCCTGGCCGGCTACCCGGCCCTGGTGCGCGAGCTGGCCGAGGTCTGCGGCAAGGCCGTGGCGACCATGCCCATCGAGGGCGGCGAGCTGCGCGTCGACCCCGAGCGCTACGCCGGCTTCGCGCGCAGCCTCGTGCACGTGTTCCGCAACCTGGTGGACCACGGCATCGAAGACGCCGAGACCCGGCTCGCCGCCGGCAAGCCCCTGCAGGGGCAGCTGCGTTGCCAGATCCAGGATCAAGGCGATGCCATCGCCCTGCTGATCGCCGACGACGGTGCCGGCATCGACGTCGCGGCCGTCCGCGAACGGGCGGTGGAACAGGGCCTGTTGGACGCCGAGACGGCCGCCGCCCTGCACGACAGCGCGATCTGGGCCCTGATCTTCGCCGACGGCCTATCCACCCGCGCCGACGTCTCCGACCTCTCCGGCCGCGGCATCGGCCTCGCGGCGGTGCGCGCCGAAGTGGAAAAACTGGGCGGCGAACTGCGCGTGGGCAGTATTCCCGGGCGCGGCACCAGCTTTGTGTTTCGCTTACCTAAGGGCTAGCGGTAGCGGTAGGTCGGGTTAGCGCAGCGTAACCCGACAACAGGGAATTGAACGCTAGGGCAAGGAGGCTTCATGTATTACCGACGTGCCCGGATACCGGGGGCTTCTTACTTATTTACCGTGGTAACGGAAGGTCGGCGTCCTTTGCTTGCGGCGGAGGACAATGTCGAGCTATTGCGAGAAGCATTCCGCGCCGTGCGCGCCGCTCATCCCTTCGTCCTGGACGCGGTGGTTGTCCTGCCGGATCATCTGCATTGTATCTGGACCCTGCCGCCCGGCGATGCGGATTTCGGGCGGCGTTGGCGTTTGATCAAGGCGAAATTCAGCAAGGGCCTTGCCCCGGTTCTGCGGCCGGTTCCGAACGAAGCCCGCTCCGCAAAGAGGAAGCAAGCCGTATGGCAGCACCGTTATTGGGAGCATGTGCTACGCGACGAGACCGATTTTCGCCGCCATGTCGACTATATCCATTACAACCCGGTCAAACACGGCCTGACGTCATCGCCAGCGGGCTGGCCCTATTCCAGCTTCCGACGTCATGTCGAAGCCGGGGTTTATCCTGCAGATTGGGGGAGAGATTTCGTTGAGTCGACCGGTGTTGGGAAGGAATAGCGGCGGAATCGAGTCGGTCGGGTTTGCCCTTGGGCGCAACCCGACAATTGCATTCATTTGTCGGGGAATGAAGTCGGGTTACGCTACGCTAACCCGACCTACGGGGCTACGGGGCTACGGGGCTACGGGGCTTATCTTCAAGCTTCCGATGCTATTGAAAGATCCGACGATCAACCCGCTTGCACCAATCAGTCAATGGGTGGTTCGCAAGCATTATCAGTGGACACGATGAAGATGACGAGATTCGGGAAAAAATTCTGCATAGTACTGGCAGCTGCGCTTTGCGCCCTGACACTAGGATATATGGTGATGGCGGAGACGTCGCAGAGCAAAGGTCAGTGGTGCGAACGGCAATGGTTGACGGAGTCCGCTAATTTTGTCGATCGAGACGCCCCAGACTACATGGGGTTGCTCGAGAGCTGGAAGAAATATCGAGAAAAATGTCAAGGAACAGTGGCGTACGAAGCCAGAATGGCTCTTATCTACTATTTTTTGGATAAGCCAACGCGAGCGCGTGATGTTTTGCGAAGTGTTGAAAACGTAGGCTCGGAATACGACTATTTGCGCGATATTCTGGCAATCCTTACGGAGTACAAAGAATATATGCTTGCACAAAAAATAGATGAATCCTTGCTGCGAGCGTTCAAGAAACGGTTTTCGAATTACGTCGGGAAATATCCAGAATCCATGGAGGGATACGCACAATTGGGTGCAGTGCAAATGTCACTTGGTGAGCATGAGTCCGCGATCATCTCGTTCGCGGCTGCTATCGAGAAAGCCCCTGAAACCGCGGATCTCGCTGGTCTCTTGCGCAACTTGACCGTCAGCTACTCTGAAATTGGCCATTATCAAGATGCTTACGATGTCGCAGGCGCCGCAATTAACCGTCGCAAAAGTGTCACAGAGGATGCGGAGTTCATGCTAGCACTTGCTAAGGCGGAAGCGGGCCTCGGAATGTTTAAGGAGGCTGAGACTACGTTGCGTGTTATCGTCACGAAACATCCGTCCTTGAGGGAAGAACCCGATTTTCAAGCGACAGTGAATTTTGTCCTTGAAAAACGGAAAAGCGAAATTGGGTCGGAGTAAATGTGCGAGCGCATGGGTTCGAACGGAGTTCGGGGTCAGACTCGTCGGGGAGTTCGGGGTCAGACTCTAAACTCGCTAATCCATCGCCCTGCTGATCGGCGCCGACGTCTCCGACCTCTCCGGCCGCGGCATCGGCATCGGCCTCGCGGCGGTGCGCGCCGAGGTGGAGAAATTGGGCGGCGAACCGCGCGTGGGCGGTATTCCCGGCCGCGGCACCAGCTTTTTGTTCAGCTTGCCTAAGCTTACGGCCGCTTATGAGTATCGCGTCTCATAGAGCGATAACTAATTGTTTAGCAATGATAAATAGCCTCTGTGCGGCTATTTTGACGAATTCTTGATCTTTGTTCTGTTCTGTTCTACACCCAGCATAGCTGCCGGGTGTTCGTACGGCTCGGTGGCCGGTCCGGGTGTTGCGCGCGCCGCGTCGTGCCACAGCCGGTGTCCCGCATCGATGAGCCGATCGCCATGTCAAGCTCGTTGCCTACTTTGGTGTCGCTGCACGCCTATCTGCGTGCGGATGACGGCCGCTCCCTGGCGTCCACCGCGACGCCTCCCGATCCCAATGACTGGGATGCCCTGGTGCCCGATCCCGAGCGTGTTCGTACCGCCGTGTACGCCCTGGAGGATATGGACATACGGGCCGAACAGACGGGAGCCGGCGTTCTCATGCTGCGAGCTTCCCCGGAGCGCTTCCGCCAGGTTTTCCATTGCGAGTTCGCGATCGATGCGGGTGGCCAAGTCCGCCTTAGCAAACCTGCCCACATCCCCGCAAGTTTGAGCACTCTCGTCGCCGCCATCGATGTGGCGCCGACACCCGAATTCTACCCGTAGTCCGTTCGGGAAGGCCGTAGTTGGAAGACGGGCCAAAGGCCGCGTCCGGCTGCGCTTTTCCATCGACTTTCCATTGGAGGGACAGTCATGACCCTGATACCCGCTACCGATACCATCACCGCCGTGGTCTCGCCCCGATCCGTGGGCGGTACTTCCCTGTTCGAGGCTTCCGAGAGCGAGATTCTGCGGGAGCCCGAGTCGTTCCGTTCCGAAGCCCGCGACTTGCGCGACGCGGCCCGCGAGTTGCAGCAGCTGGGCTTCACCATCCACGAGATGGGCGAGGCCACCTTCACCATTTCCGGCGACAAGAAGCTGTTCCAGGACGTGCTGGGCAAGAAGCTGAGGAAGGAGAAGACCAAGCTCGGACCGGACCTGGAGACCGAGTTCTTCACCAGCGCCGAGGACGGCGCGGTCCTGAGCGCTCCCGGCGATCTCTCGCGCATTATCGAGGGGATCGCCCTGACCCGGCCGCCGGAGTTTTTCGCCGGACCTAGCCCGATCCCGCCGCTGGCGCCCATTCATCAGAACGCCTACCGCTATTTGTTCGTGCCGGACGAGGTTGCCGTCCTGCTGCGCGCGACGCGCACTCACCGCACCGGCGGCACCGGCATGGGCATCAAGGTCGCCATGTGCGACACCGGCTTCTACCGGCATCCGTTCTACAGCGAACACGGCTACCGCGTCCTCGCCACCCAGCTGGCGGCCGGCGCGGTCAATTCCGCCACCGACGATGTGGGCCACGGCACCGGCGAGGCGGCGAATATCTTCGCCCTGGCGCCGGATGTCCAGCTGATCCCCATCAAGATGGGCGACCCCATCGACGCCATCAAGAAGGCGCGCAACTCCGGCGCCAAGGTGATCACCAACAGCTGGGGTTATAGCGTGGACGTGGGCGCCATCACCTGGGCGACGCTGGATCCCTATCTCAAGGCCCTGGCCCAGGAGATCCAGCTGGCCATCAACGCCGGCGTCACCGTGTGCTTCGCGGCCGGCAACGGCCATTATGCCTTCCCGGCCAGCATGCCCTCGGTGGTGGCCGTGGGCGGCGTGCACGTGAATTACCCGGGCCTGGATTTCGAGGCCTCCAGCTACGCCAGCAGCTTCGCCAGCAAGATCTTCCCCGGCCGCGCCGTGCCCGATGTCTGCGGCCTGACCGGCAAGAAGGTCAATATCAACGGCGGCAAGGCGCCGTCCCTGATGCTGCCGGTACAGCCCAGCTGCCAGTTGGACGGCATCGACCCGTCGACCGGCGCCAACAGCGAAGGCTGGGGTCTCTTCAGCGGCACCTCCGCCGCCTGCCCGCAGGTCGCGGGCGTGTGCGCCCTGATGCTGGAGAAGAACGCCGGCCTGACCCCGGCCCAGGTCAAGACCAATCTGATGAAATCGGCCCGGGACGTGAAGGCCGGCCAGACCGCCATGGGCACGCCGGCGGGCGCCGGTCCGGATCTCGCGACCGGCGCGGGCCTGGTGGACGCGAAGTGGGCCTACCTCATCTCCATGGGCAGCATGGCCGCGCGCTTCCTGGAGGCCACGCGCGAGGAGAAGGCCTTGCTGCTGCAGAGCGGACAGGTCCCGGATCTGCCGGCGGACTTCGTCGACGATCTGATCGAGACCCTGCGCTCGCGCTGAGGGCCGAAGCCGTAACGGGCGGGATTTCCCGCCCGTGGCGACTTGGGCCGTTCAGGATGAGCCCTTGGCCAGGCTCGGGAGGGCCGTCGCCGAAGCCTGAACGGTCCATATTCCATGGGCATGCGCCCGTTCGGTTTTCGTGCGGCTCAAGACGAACGGGCTTATCCAATAAGAGGGTTCAGACACTGCCCAGCATGCGACCCAGCAACTCCTTCACCTCGTCCTGGGTGCAGAACTCGTGGGGCAGTTCGCGCCGGTACAGCTCGACGGAGGCGGCGAGCAGGGTGGCGGCGATGGTCATGGGACTGATGCCGCTGGTTTCCAGCAGCGAGACGGTGGTGCGCACGGCCTGAGCGCAATCGGGGAAGTCATGCATGGCGTGTACCTCTGCGGCGCCGGCAAGCTCCGGACATTCGGGTCCGAGGCATCGACAACGCGCCGCTGCTGCCCACGAGGGGGCTTGGGAGCCTGGAGCTGTAGAGGCTCTTACTACCGAGTCCGGGCTTGGGGACTCTCCTTGCAGTGTAGTCCGGCTGGGTGATTTTTAGCCAGTGTGGCCGGGCAGGGGTGTATCTGCCCTGAATCGGGGCCGTGTGCGCTACCGCTGGAACCGCTTCATGCCCTGCATCACCTCCACCAGGGTCTTCTGGTAGCGCTGGTAAACGGCCTCCGCGTCGGCGATGGGCCGGTCGCTGCGGTCGGTGACCGGGTGCTTGGTGTAGCCGGAAGTCTTGACCGGGAGGATCAGCTTGTAGTGCTCGTCCATGAGGGCGACGCGGTCCCAGTCGGCGAAGACGGTGTGCTCGCGACGGGGGCCGTTCACCAGGCTGTTCCCCAGGGCATAGTCGCCGGCGGGGTTCTTCACGCCGAGGTAGGGCATCAGCGTCGGCGCCACGTCCAGATGGCTGGACAGGCCGGTGTGGACGGCCGGGGCTAGCCCGGGGATGTGCAGGACGAAGGGCACCTGGGTCTGCTCGGTGGTGAATGTCGAGTTGTGGCCCCAGAAGCCTTTTTCCAGGAATTCCTCGCCGTGATCGCCGGTGACCAGGACGATGGTGGAGTCCAGCAGACGGTTTTTCTCCAGGTAGTCGAAGACGCGTGCCAGCTGCTGGTCCAGGTGGTGGACGGCGTTGACGTAGCGGTCCTTGATGCCGGCGATTTCCTCAGGGATGTCGGTGGTGGCGTAATTGAAGTCCTTTAAATAATTCGGGCGGATCACGCTCTCGTCCGGGAAGAAATAATTGGCATGGGGCGAGAGGAAGAACTGGAAGGCGAAGAAGGGCCGCTTCGGATCGCGCTTGGCTATGAAGTTCAGGAGGCGCTCGGTCTCGGCGCGGTCCTGTTCCCAGTAGAAGGGCCGCTTCTCGGCCTCGTGCAGGCTCTCCTTGGGCATCTGGGCGAACAGGGTCAGGTCGAATTCCGGGTAGGTGAATTTCGAGCTGGTTTGGAATAACAGCCGGTAATTCAGCGCCTTGGCGCGGTCCAGGAGCACCGGCCCGCGCCGGGCATTGAGCATGGGAAACCAGTAATTGCCGTAGAGGCCGTAGAACAGGCTGAACAAGCCCATGCGCGTGCCGTTGCTGCCGGAGAAATGCTGCTCGTAGCGCTGGGCGTTTTCGGCGAATTTCCAGGTGGCCGGCATGATCTCCGGCCTGAGCATGTCGGCGCGCAGGGATTCGGAGACCAGCATCAAGACGTTGTAGGCCTTGGCCGGCGGCTCGGTCGCCAGGGGCTTGGCCGGGTAGTTGAGGGCGGCGCTCTGCTTGAGGCTGAATTCGGAGCGCTGGCGCTCCTGGAGGCCGACGAGCTTGCCCAAGCGGCGGAAGCGCAGGGGCTGGTAGGCGGGGAAGGCATTGGCGGCGGCCAAGACCGGGCCGTGGCCCTGGATCTGGCTGACGCCGTAGATCAGGCGCTCGCCGACCGTGGCCAGGAGGAGCAGGACGAGGAAGGCCTTGGTCCGGCACGGGCTGAGCAGGGCTTCCAGGGCGCGGCGCAGGCGCCCGGCGCGCGGCAGGAGCCGCATCAGGGCCAGCTGGGCCAGCACGACCGCGGCGGCGATGCCCCCGTAGGTCCAGGCCGTGGCGTCGTCGCCGCCCATGGATTCGAAGCCGCCCTTGGTGGTGAGCAGATTCCACACGAAGCCGTTCACGTGGAAGCCGAACATGGAGAACAGTTTCTGGTCGGCCAGGAGCAGGAGCT
Source organism: Gammaproteobacteria bacterium (assembly GCA_016182845.1). Classification (GTDB taxonomy): domain Bacteria; phylum Pseudomonadota; class Gammaproteobacteria; order Enterobacterales; family Permianibacteraceae; genus JACPFT01. Next base: position 242,653 of record JACPFT010000013.1, on the reverse strand, counting down.
CCGTGGCGCTGACGCCGAACACCGCCAGGCCCAGGCTCGTTCGCCGCCAGGCGCCGCCTCCCAGGGCCGCCGCGCCCCGGGCCAGGACCCAGGCCGGCAGCAGGTAGATAGCCGGGTAGCTGAGGAAGACCAGGACCAGGAACAGATCGCCGCGCCCGTCGCCCCATTCCGCCAGGCGCAGGAAGCCGGCGGCGATGGCCAGCACGCTCAGATAGGCGAGGAAGAAATAGCTGCGCAGGGTGGGGACGAGTGGGGCCATGGGAGCGCTACGTCTGAAGGGAAAAGAATCCGAGTCTAGGGATCGGGCTGGCCTAGAGCAAGGGGGCAGCCCGGTCTTGTGGGCATGGTAAGCACCCCGTCTTAGGCGAAGCTTAAGGTTTCCGCCTGGGGTTCGGCTGGCTGCTTGAGGGGCAGCCAGACATGGAAGCAGCTGCCCTTGCCGGGCGTGGATTCGACGCGGATGCGCCCGCCGTGGCGGCGCACGGTGTTATAGACCACGGATAGCCCTAAGCCCCGGCCCTGGCCCACGGGGCGGGTGGTGTAGAAGGGATCGAAGATATGGGCCTGGTGTTCGGCGGGGATGCCGCAGCCGTTGTCGCGGACGGCGATGTCCATGCCTTCGCCCTGGGTCCGGATGTCGACGGTGATCCGGCCTTGGCCGTTCACGGCCTGAATGGCGTTGTGCAGCAGGTGTTCGAGCATCTGTTCGATCTGGCTGGGCAGGCACTCCAGTTCCGGGACATCGTCGAAGCCCTGTTCGAGCTTGACCCCGGAGGGCAGCTGCGCACGCAGGCGTTTCAGGGCATTGTCCAGGCAGCCATCGATGGCGCAGCGCTGCCATTGGGGATTTTCCTCGCCGGCGTATTCGCGCAGGTCGGCGACGATGGCCTTGACCCGGGAGAGGCCGTCGGCGCACTCCTTGAGCAGCAGCTGGGCGTCCTCGCGCAGGAAGTCCAGATCGATGTCCTTGCGAACCGCCCTCACCTCGGCGGCGGCGTCCGGCTGAGGCAGGGCCTGCTCCAGGTTTTCATAGCTGTCGATGAGGCGCAACAGGCCCTGGAAGTAGTCGCGCAGGGCGCCGATGTTGCCGGCCACGAAGGCGATGGGGTTGTTGATCTCGTGGGCCACGCCGGCGGAGAGCTGGCCGATGGCGGCGAATTTTTCCGCCTCCATGAGCTGATTCTGGGCGCTCTTCAGTTCCGCCAGGGCGCTCAGCAGGCTGTCGTTGGCCCGGGCCAGGCAGCGGGTGCGATCCTGGACTTCCGTTTCCAGACCCTCGTTGATGTCCTTGAGGCGCTGTTCGGCCTGTTCGCGCAGGGCGATGTTGCGGGCGATGCTGGCGATAAGCCCGTGCAGCTTGCCGGTCAACAGGCCCAGTTCGGAGCGCTCGTGCTCGATAGGCAGGCTGAGCAGCTCGGCCTGGGGCCGCTCCGGATCCATGGCCTGGAGGCCGCCGATCAGCCGGGTCAGGTGGCGGGTGATGCTGAGGTGAACGACCCAGGCCAGGAGCAGGGCCAGGGCCAGGCTGTAGACCAGGCCGGTGCCCAGGGTGAGCGCGGCGCGGAACAGGAAGCTCTGAAAGTGCTCGCCTTGGTCGACCACGATCTCCAGCTGGCCCACCGGTTCCTTCAAGTCCGAGACCAGCAAGGCCACGCGGTAGCTGGCATAGGGCGCCAGCCAGGCCTCGTCCCGGCCATCGCTCTCCGGCCGGTAATTGGCATGGGCTTCCTGGGCCAGGACCACCCGCTCGCTGCGCAGGCTAGCCTGGGCGATGCTGCTGTGCTCGAGGATGCCGCGCACGATGCCGTGCGCGCTTTGGTCGTCGATGTTATAGGCGGCCAGGGTGGCGGCGGCCTGGTGCGCCCTCAGGATGTCCTGGGCGATCCTGTCCTGGCTGGCCCGCACCCGGGAGAAATCCAGGGCGATCTGCCCCAGGCTGAGCGCCAGGCCGATCAGCAGGGCCGCCACCAGGACATTGACGCTGAGGCGGAAGGCCAGGCGCTGGCGGCGCGGGATGTCGCCGGCGGAAGGGGCAAGGCTCATGCCTGGGGCTCCCCTGGGGGCTGTCGCGCGACGAGTTCACGCAGGTGCTGGTTGGCGGCGGCCAGTTCGTAGTGGTGGAAGGCCTGGCGGATATTGTCGCGCAGCTGTTCGTCGTCCCAGGGCTTGGTCAGGAACTTGTAGACGGCGGCCTCGTTGATGGTGTCGAGGATGCTGTCGAGCTCGGCATGGCCGGTCAGCACGATACGGAGGGTGTCCGGGTGAAGGCGGCGCACCCCGCGCAGGAATTCCACGCCCGAGGTGCCGGGCATGCGCTGATCGCAGACCACCACGCCGATGTCGTGGCGCGCCATCAGGGCATAGGCCTGGGCGGCGTCATGGGCCTTGTAGATCCGGTAGCCGTCCCGGCGCAGGCTGCGCTCCAGGGCTGCCAGGATATGGGGATCGTCGTCCACCAGGAGCAGGGCTCGTTCCGACTCGTCGGGCGCGGTGGCGATGCGCAGGGGCAGGCTCAGCTGCCGCAGCAGCTGAGCCTGGCGCATGGGACGGGCCATCCAGAAGCCCTGACCCTCCGCGCAGCCGCTACGCGCCAGGATGCGGTACTGGCCCTCGGATTCGATGCCCTCGGCGAGAACCGAGAGATCCAGGCTCTGGGCCAAGGCGATGATGGCGCGCACGATGCAGGCGTCGTCCGGATCGTGCTCCAGCTCGGTGATGAAGCTGCGATCGATCTTGAGCCGGTCTATGGGCAGGAGGCGCAGGTAATTCAGGGAGGAATAGCCGGTTCCGAAATCGTCCATGGACAGGAGCGTGCCCAGACCCTTCAGGCGCTTGAGTATGGCCACGGCCTCCTCGGCGTCGTCCAGGAGGATGCTCTCGGTCACCTCGATTTCCAGGCAATGGGGCGGAAAGCCGGTCTTGCGCAGGACTTGGCGCAGGCGTTCCACCAGATGGGGGTCGCGGAACTGGCGCACCGACAGATTGACCGCCAGGCGCAGGGGCTGGCCGCCCTGACTCTGCCACTCCAGGGCGTCCGCGCAGGCCTGTTCCAGGACCCAGCCGCCGATGTCGATGATCAGCTGGCTGTCCTCGGCGACGGGAATGAATTGCCCGGGCATGACCAGGCCCAGCTCGGGATGCTGCCAGCGCAGCAAGGCCTCGGCGCCGATGACCAGGCCGCTGCGCAGATCGACCTGGGGCTGGTAGTGGATGAAGAACTCGCCCCGCGCCATGGCCTGGTGCAGGCCGTTCTTGAGGAACAGTTGTTCCATGACCCGGCCGTTCATCTCCTCGGCAAAGAACAGGTAGTTGTTGCGGCCCTGCTGCTTGCAGCGGTGCAGGGCGGTGTTGGCGTTCTTGAGCAGGCTGTCCGCGTCCTCCCCATCGTCCGGATAGAGGGCGACGCCCAGGCTGGCGGTGGCATGCATCTCGTGGTCGGCCGCCTGGAAGGGCTGGCTGAAGGCCTGGAGCAGCTTGAAGCAGACCGGTGCCACCGCCTGGGTGTCGCCGAGATCGTCGAGCAGGAGCAGGTAATCGTCCCCGGACAGGTGCGCCAGGGTGTCGGCGGCGCGCAGCAGGCCGGACAAACGCTGGGCGACGGCCCGCAAGAGCGCATCGCCGACGGCCAGGCCCAGGCTGTTGTTGATCAGGGTGAAATGGTCCAGATCCAAATAGATCACCGCCAGCCGGCGGCCCTGGCGGGCCGCGCGGGCCAGGGCCTGATCCAGGCGATCCTGGAATATCCGCGTCGTGGCCAGGCCGGTCAGTTCGTCGCGCAGGCCCGGCACGTCGAGCGGCGCTGACCGGGTGCCCGCGTCGGGGACTTCGCTCAGGGCCAGGCCCAGATAGCTGGGCCGCCCGGCTTCATCGCGAACCGGATTGAGATTGAGCAGGACGCGGCTGTCCGGCGCATTGGGCTGAATGAGGCGCATCAGGGCGCTGGCGCCCTCCGGATAGGTCCAGGCCCGGTCGATGAGCTGGTGCAGCTCGGGACCGTCCTCCCAGGCCAGGAGCCAGGCGCTGAGCGGGCTGCCGGCCAGGGCCTCCTCGCTCTGCGCCAGGAGGCTGCGGAAGCGGCGATTGGCGCAGAGCAGGCGGCCTTCGGGGGTAGTCTCGGCGAGCGCCACCGCGGCCAGCTCGAAGCTGTGGGGAGTGCAGGTTTCCCTGGCGGGTGCCTGGTGTGAGCGAGGCGTCATGGCGTACTCCGCATGCATATTCATATCAGGCGTTGCGCGCCGAACACGCGCAGGATCTCCTCGGCGGTGGTTAGGCCTTGGGCCAGTTTGTCGTGGGCATCTTCCAATAGGGTGCTCATGCCCCGGGCCGTGGCCAGGCCGAGCAGCTTGTGGGCGGGTTCGCCCTGGGTGATGGCCTCGCGCAGGGTCTCGTCCAGGCTCAGGATCTCGTAGATGCCGACCCGGCCCGAATAGCCCTTGGTGCACTGGCCGCAGCCGGGGGCCTCGAAAAACGGGAAATCCGTGGCCTCGTAGCCGGCGCCCAGCTGCTCCAGGACGGTCTTGGGCGGCGGGGCCTCGTGGCGGCAATGGGGACAGAGCCTGCGCAATAGGCGCTGGGCGATCACCGCCTCCAGGGCCGCGGCGATGATGAAGGGCTTGAGACCCAGATCCAGGAGGCGCGCCACGGTGGCGACGGCGGAGTTGGTGTGCAGGGTCGAGTACACCACATGCCCGGTCATCGCCGCGTGGAAGGCCACCTCGGCGGTCTCGGTGTCGCGGATCTCGCCCAGGAGGATGACGTCCGGATCCTGGCGCAGGATGGCGCGCAGGACCGTCGCGAAGGACAGGCCGACCCGCTCCTTCACCGGCACCTGCCCGGCCATGTCCATGTAGAACTCCACCGGATCCTCGATGGTCACGTAGTTCTTCTGGGGCGAGGCATTGTGCTGGAGCATGGCGTAGAGCGTCGTGGTCTTGCCCGAGCCGGTGGGTCCGGTCGCCAGGATCATGCCCTGGGGCTTGGTGACGACATGGGCCAGCTTGGCGGCATTGGCCTCGGACAGGCCCAGCTGCTCGATATGGGACACGGCGCCGCCCCGGTCCAGGACGCGCATCACCACCTTCTCGCCGTTCAGGGTGGGCAGGGTGGAGATGCGCAGATCGACGATGCGCAGCGGGGTCTTGACCGTGATGCGCCCGTCCTGGGGCTTGCGCCGCTCGGTGATGTCCAGCTCGGACATGACCTTGATGCGCGAGATCACGGACTGGTGCAGGTTCGAGGGGATCTGCAGCTTGTCGGTGAGCACGCCGTCGATGCGGTAGCGGACGACCGTGCACTTGGCGCGCGGCTGCAGGTGGATGTCCGAGGCGCGCAGGCGCAGTGCCTCCATGATCACGGCATTGACCAGGCGTATGGCCGGCGGCTCGTCGGTACTGGCCAGCAGGTCCTCGATATCGACGGCCTCGTCTTCCTCGATGACCAGCTCGATGCTCTCGAAGGGATCGGAGAGATCGGCGATGGTGGCCAGGTCGTGGATATCCGAGGAGCCCTCGCCGAAAAACTCCTTGAGCTTGTCCTTGAGGGTCGAGTGGCGGGCCAGGACCGGGTGGATCTGCAGGCCGGTGGAGAAACCCAGCTCCTCGATGAGGCCCATGTCCATGGGATCGGCCATGGCCAGCTTCAGGCGCTTGCCCGCCACGCGCAGGGGCAGGATCAGCTGGCGCAGGCAGAGCACGCGCGGCACCAGGGCGACAACCGCCGGATCCAGGGCGGTCTCCGCCAGATCCACCTCCTCGAAGAGCAGCTCCTTGCGCAAGAGCTCGACGATCTTGCCCTCGCTGAGCCAGCCCTTGTCCAGGAGCAGCGCGATCATGGGCTGCTTCTTGCCCTGCATGTCCTTGTGCAACTGCTGCAGCTGCTGGGCATTCACCAGGCCCTTCTTGTGCAGCAGGATGGCCAGCTGGCTGCGGTTGCTCACCGACATCTTGGCCATGGTGGCCAGATCCCGGCTCTGGCGCTCGCTGGTGGCTTCCAGCCGGCGGTTCTTGTCCAGCAGCTCGTACTGCTCCAGGGCCAGGGCCACCGTGACGCGCAGATCGTCGTCGTTCCAGGGCTTGAGGATGAAGCGGTAGACCGCGCCCTCCTTGATGGCGCCCATGACCGCCTCGGTGTCGGCCTGGCCGGTGAGCATGATGCGCATGGTCGCCGGCGAGCGCTTACGCACCTCGCGCAGGAAATCCGCGCCGTGCATGCCCGGCATCTTGAAATCGGAGATCACCAGGTGGAAGGGCGGCTCCCGCTCCATCAGGCTCAAGGCTTCGGCGGCGTTGCCGGCCAGGCTCAGGGCATAGTTTTCCTGGCGGAAAACCCGGCGCAGGGCGGAGAGCACGCCCGGCTCGTCGTCCACGAACATCAAGCGGTAGGCGGCGACCGGGGCCGGCGGCGTGGGCGGCGCGGTCTCGGGGGCGCCGCCGAACAGGGCTGCATAGTTCATAGCGAGGTCCGAGAGTTCATGGCCTGGTCCCCCGCGTCGGCGGCAGGCGCACCCTCACCACCGTGCCCTCGCCCAGCCGGCTCTCGATGGCGATGTCGCCTCCCAGGGCGCGCACGCTGTCGCGCGCCACGGTGAGTCCCAGGCCCGTGCCCGAGCCCACCGGCTTGGTGGTGAAGAAGGGCTCGAAGACGCGCGGGAGATGCTCCGGGGCGATGCCGGCGCCCGTATCCCGGAAGCGCACCATGAGCATGCCCTGTTCCAGTCCGCTCTCGATGCGCAGCAGTCCGGTTTCGGGCATGGCCTGGGCGGCGTTCTGGGCGATGGCATAGAAGGCTTGGGCCAGGCGCCCGCCGTCGCCGGCCACCGGGGGCAGGTTTTCGGCCAGGGCCAGCTCGGTGCGCCCGCCCAGCTCGTGCTGGGCGACATTGAGCATGCTCAGGATCGTCTCGTTGACGTCCAGCTCGGCGGCCTGGCTGCGGTCCAGGTGGGAGAAGTCCTTCAGATCGCTGACGATGCGCGCCACGCGCTTGGCGCCGTCGGCGGCCTCCCGAACCAGGGCGAAGAAGTCCTCCAGCTTGGCGGCCAGGTCCCGCTCCCGCCAGGCCGCGAGCGCCGGGGGGTAGGCCGGCAGGAGTTCGTCGGCGTAGGCGGCGATGTCCTGCAGATAGTCCTGGGCGGCGCGCAGATTGCTCGCGATGAAGCCGATGGGATTGTTGATCTCGTGGGCGATGCCGGCGGCCAGCTGACCCACGGCCGATAGCTTCTCGGTCTCGTAGAGGCGGCGCTGGGTCAGCTCGATAAGCTCCACTTGGGCCGCCACCCGCTGTTCCAGCTCGCCCGCCAGCTCCCGGTAGCGCGTCTCCGAGGCCTTGAGGGCCTCGTGCTCGGCCTGCAACACCTCGTAATCCCGCTGGACCACCTCGTGGTGCATGGCCGAGGCGCGCAGGTAGCGGGCCTCGGCGAAGAACTGGGCCTCCACCAGGGCCGCCGCGGCGGCCAGGTGCGGCGCCGCCAGATCGCCGGACAGGAAGGCCAGGGTCTCCAGCTCGAAGCGTAGCGGCGCCTCCGGCAGCCCCGTGGGGGTCTCGCCCGGCATGCGCCAGCGCAGCTCCGCGCCGCAGGCCTGGGACAGGGCGGCGCGCAGGCGCTCGGCGCGCTCGGGCTTGAGCAGATCGGAAAAGCCCAGTTCGGCGTCGAAATCCGGCAGACCGGTGGGCGAACTCATGGCACGGTCTCCAGGGCATGGGGTCCGCACAGGCCGGCAACCAGGCTCTCGGCGCTGAGCCCGTGGCGCGCCGCGAGTTCATGCTCGGCATCCAGACGCGGCCAGGCGCGGCGCAGCAGCGTGCGGAAGCTTTCCACCACCCCCTCGCCGGCCAAGGCCGAGGCGAAGCAGAGCGGCGCCCAGGGCGTGCCGCCCCAGCGCTGGGCCAGGACCTCCTCTTCGTCGATATCCGGCAGATCCCGTTTGTTGAACTGGATCACCAGGGGCATGGTCTCCGGCGCCATGCCCAGCCGATTCAGGTTGTCCAGCAGGTTCTCGAAGGATTGGCCGTTGTTGGCGCTCTGTCCGCGCTGGGAATCGGCGACGAAGACGATGCCGTCGCAACGGGACAGGACCGCCTTGCGCGTGCTGTCGTGCTGCACCTGGCCGGGCACCGTGTAGAGCTTGCACTTGATGGCAAGACCCGAGGGCGCGCGAAATCCCAGGGGCAGCAGATCGAAGAACAGGGTGCGATCCGCCTGGGTTTCCAGGACCATCATCTCGCCGCGCAACTCCGGCGCCAGCAGATCGTGCAGGCGCATGAGGTTCGTGGTCTTGCCCGACATGGCCGGGCCGTAATAGACCAGCTTCAGGCTGAGTTTTTCGCCGTCCAGCGACATGTCGTTCTTCGCGCTCGCTCGCAAACCGTTCTCAGTCGTCCCGGCCCGTGTCGAGCACGATGGCGCCGTCCTCGTCCCAGTCCACGCGCACCAGGTCCGGGTGTTCCCGTTCCAGGCGCTTCAATTTATCGCGCTGCTTTTCCGCCAGCTCCATGACTCGGTGGTATTCCTGCTGGAGTTCGTAATGATCGGCGGCGCGCTGCAGGGTCTGCTGCAATTCATAGGGATCCCAGGGTTTGTTGAGGAAGCGGTAGATCTCCGCCTTGTTGATGGCGTCGACCACCGCGTCCCGGTCGCATTGCGCGGAGAGAACGAGGCGCAGGGCCTCGGGTTGGCGCAGCTTGCAATATTCCAGGAATTCCACGCCATTGATGCCCGGCATGCGGAAATCCGAGACGATGATGGCGTAGCGGTTCGATTCCACGGCGTGCAGCGCCTCGCGCGGGTCGGTGAAAATGTCGATCTCCCAGCGGCTGGAGCGCAGCATGCGTTGCAGGGATTTGACGATATTCTCTTCATCGTCCAGGAGCAGAATTCGCAGCATGATGTCCTCGCGGGTTTTTGGCCAGGGCCTGGATCGGGCTCAGCTGGTCGGTTTCACGTGTATGGTGTAATGGGCCCGGTCGGCGACCTCGAAGCCCTGGATGCGCTCGATAAAGCCGGGGGTCAGCACCTTGCCCTGGTTGAGCAGCAGGATGCCGGACGGGGTATAGAGATCCCGGGCCAGGACCATGCCGGGCAGGAGCTGGCCGGAGGTGATGGCGCGGGAGGGGCCTTCCTCCGGCGTCTGTTGCCGGAACACGCTGAGCAGGCGCTGCACCATGTCCGGGTCGTAGATAATGCCGGCCTGTTTTTCCAGGTAGTCGCGCACCACAGGCGGCGACATCGGCCGCGCGAAGATCTGCCCCGTGGACAGGCCCTCGAAATCGATGCACAGCTTGAGCAGACGCGAGCCGGCGGGAATCGCCTTGCCCGCCAATCCGTCGGGATAGCCCTTGCCGTCGTACTGTTCCTGGTGATGACGGATCAGGCGCGCGCAATCCTTGAGCGGCTCCAGGGCCATCAGCGTCGTCTCCGACATGACCGGATAACGCTGGACTTCCTCCAGCTCCAGCTTGCTGAGGATCTCCAGGGGTTTTGCGATCAATTCGTCGGACCAGGCCAGCTTTCCGACATTGTAGAGCGAGGCGGCCATCTCCACGTCGCGCAGATCCACCGGGGAAAAATTCAATAATTTCCCGAGATTTCGGCAGGCCTGCTGGACGCGAAGATTGCTCTTGGCGGACAGGCCCTTGCGCAGGTGGATCAGGCTGGCGAACACGCGCACCGTGGTTTCATAGCCCTGTTTCAACTCGGTATAGGCCGCGTCCAGCATGTCGGCGGTTTGTTGCAACTCGGCGGTGCGCGCCTTGACCATGCGCTCCAGGTTGGCGTTGAGGCTGGCCAGCTCGCCGTTCTGCTTGAGGGTCAGGCGCTCCAGGCGCTCGCGCTCCTGCTCCAGGTAGCGCTGGTGCAGGGCGCCGTCGACCGCCAGACGCAGCTCGTTCTCCTCCCAGGGCTTGCTGATGTAACGGTAGATCTTCGCCTCGTTGATGGCCGAAATCGTCGTGGTCAGATCGGAGTAGCCGGTCAGCATGATGCGCATCACGTCCGGCCAGGATTTCAGCACCTCCTTGAGGAAGGTGGCGCCGTCCATTTCCGGCATGCGCGCGTCCGAGACCACTAGGTCGACGCGCTCTTCCTTGAGGACGGCCAGCCCCTCCTTTCCGCCGCCGGCGATGAGCACGCGGTATTGATTGCCGCGGAACAGACGGCGCAGGGAGGAGAGAATATTGGGTTCGTCATCCACGAACAGGATGGTGTACTGCCGGGTTTCCGCGGGGTTTGCGGCAGAATCCATGCTGGCGGTATTTTCGCTGGTATTCATGATAATCCTGGTCGTTCGCGTTCACGGGGGACGGGCGTCGTCTCGGGTTCAGGACGTCTCGCTCTCGGATTCCGGCTGGCGTATGGGCAACCAGACATGGAAACAGGTCCCCACGCCCGGTTGGCTGCGCACCGACAAATGCCCATGGTGTTTCTGCACGATGCTATAGGACAGGGAAAGGCCAAGGCCCGTGCCCTTGCCCACCGGCTTGGTGGTGAAGAAGGGATCGAAGATGCGGGTCAGATGCTCTTCCTTGATGCCGCTGCCATTGTCTTCTACTTCGAAGAACACGCCCTCGTGTTCCTGGCCGGTACGGATGGTGATCTCGCCCTTGTCGTGGATGGCGTGGGCGGCATTGACCACGAGATTCATGACCACCTGGTTGATCTGGGAGGCCATGCACTCCACGTCCGGGATCTCGCCGAATTCCTTGCGCACGCTGGCCTTGTACTTGATTTCGTTGTTGCAGACATTGAGCGTGGAGTTGATGCCCTTGTGCAGATCGGCCATGGCGAAATTCATTTCGTCCACGTGGGAGAAATCCTTCAGGGATTGCACGATCTGCTTGACCCGTTCGATGCCGTCCTGGCATTCCTTGATCAGGTTGATGACGTCCTCGCGCAGGTATTCGATGTCCAGGCTTCGTTTCAGATCGGTGATATGGACGCGTTCTGGGTGGTCGTCCGGCAGGCCGGTCTCCAGGCGATCCAGGGCGGCGATGGCGATCAAGAGATCGTGGATATAGCCATTGAGCGTGTTGATATTGGAATAGACGAAGCCGATGGGATTGTTGATCTCGTGGGCGACGCCGGCGGCCAGTTGACCGATGGAGGCCATTTTTTCCGATTGCAGCAACTGATTCTGGGCCTGCTCCAACCTGTTGATGAGTTCCTCCTGCTCCCGGCCCTTGAGTTCCAGGGTCTCCATGGTTTCCTTGAGCTTGAGGTGGCTGATGGCGGCTTCGGTGGCGTCGTAGACGGCGATGCACAGGCTCTCGACCTCCCCGCCTCCGGTCATGATCGGGAAGATGGTGGCATTCTGGTACATGAAGCGGGGGCCGCCGGAAAACGGCCGGACGTTCTCGAAGGGGAACAAGTAGGGGCGGTGTTCCCAGGAGATGAAGGCCAGATTCTTGAGGGCCCGGACGAATTCCAGCTTGGGCTGAAACCAGTCCACGTTCAGTTCCGGGTAGATGGAGAACAGGGTGCGACCCTCGGCATCCTCGGAGGGAATCCCGCTATGAATGGCCATGAAGGGATTCCAATAGCGAACGATATATTCCCTGTCGATGACGACGATGCCTACGTTGATTTGTTCCAGGATCGCATTGATGCGCGGGTAGGTTTCGACATGGTTCATAGTCACAGCTTCTCGGTGAAGCTCGCGACCCTCTCTTTCATTTGCAGCATGGATTCCGCCGACATGCCGATGATAAGGTCGCTCGCGATCGGGTGATTCTTGATGGCCATATGGACCTCCAGAACGATGAGTTCCAGATCCATGGCTCCCGCTTGATTCAGGATTGAGCGGAAGCGGTCCGGCGGCAGGATCGAGGGCGCCGAGTAGCCGAGTTGAATGTCCATCAACTCGGTGAAGCAGTTCATGCAGGCTCCAATCAACACGCTGGACAAGTCCAGCAACAGTTCGTCCTGGGCCTGGGAGTTACTGCCATCCAAGCCCATCATCATGGAAATATGGCGGCAGCTGTCACGGTCGTAGGCCGCCAGGACCTCGCCCTTGAAAGGGCCGTAGAAACTCTGTCGGATGAAGACCTTGTCCAGGGCCTTCTCGTCGTTCCTGATCGCCTCGCGCATCAGGTTTCCCAGCCGGTCGAAGCGGATCAGCGGCAGGGACATCTCCACGAGCACGTCCATCAGGCAGGCGATGGCATTGGCCGCCCGGCCCATGGCGATGTTGAGCATCTCGTGGATCGCGTCCAGCTCCAGCTCGGTGAAGGTTTCCTTGAGCCGGTCGTTCATAGCAGACCGCAGGTTTTCAGCATGGACGCGACCTTTTCCGAGGTGATCGGTTTCTCCACGAAGCTCTGCGCGCCCAGTTGCTGCACGTTGGCCATGACCTGCGGCTGGATGTCGGCGCTGATCACCACGAAGGGGGGGATGCTGCCCATGGCCTTCAGCCTGTTCAGTAAGGGCAAGCCCTCCAGCTTGGGCATGGTCAGGTCCAGGATCATGAAGTCCACGTCTTCCTGAGCCAGGGTTTCCAACACGGCCTCGCCGTCGCCCGCCTCCAGGAAGCGGAAGTCGGCGGTCTCCGGGAAGGCGCGCTTGATCATGCGCCGCGAGATCAGGGAATCGTCGGCGATGAGTATGGTCTTGGTCATGTGCGACCCGAATCTAGGGACCTATTAGCAAGTAAAGACGGAAAAGCGTCGAGGATCCAACACTTGGAGAAGATTTCGGGTACGCAGGGGATTAGCGCCGCCATGAAGGCGGCGGGGCGAACGGCTAGAGGCTGCGGCTCAGATTCAGCGTCGCGTAGTCCAGGCCGGGGTTGGGGCTGGCGGTATAGCCGTTGGAGTAATGATTATAGCGCAGCGTCAGGCGCCAGTCCCGGGCCGCGTCCAGAGCCAGGCCCACGCCGGCGATGAGGCTGAAATTGTCTTCCTTGGCCATGCGGATCTCCTCGTACTCATCCGAGGACAGCCGTGCATAACCCAGACCGAACTCGGCATACCAGTCGGCATCCGCCTGCCAGCGCAGGACGGGGCGCAGGGTCTGGATATCCAGGCGGTCCTCGCGGCCGCGATGCCGGCCCTGCAGGCGGGCGGCGGCGATTTCCAGGCGTAGGTTCAGATCGGCCGTACGGCTCAGGCTCCAGACATGGGGCGAGGCCAGGCTGTAGCCCAGTTCCAGGGCCTCGCTGGACGCGATGCTGCCGCTCTGGATCAAGGCCTCGTTCAGGCCCTTGCCCAGGGCGAGATAGGCCTCGCCGGCCTGGACGGTGCCGCTCCACAGGACGAAAAGGGGGAGGATGGATTTCATCAGAGGCCTCGCGCGGCGCGGATGGTGTCGTAGGCCGCCTTGATTTCGATGGTTTTTTCGGTGGCCGCCTTCATCATTTCCTCGGGCAGGCCCTGGGCCACCAGCTTGTCCGGGTGGTGCTGGGCCATGAGGCGCTTGTAGGCGCGCTTGACCTCCCCGTCGCTGGCGCCCTCGGCGAGATCCAGGACGGCATGGGCATCGGCCAGCTTGCGGGCCGGGCTGGGCGGCGCCTCGCCCAGGGACTCGCCGCCGAAACCGGCCCCGAATTCCGCGCCGACCCGGTGCAGGGTCAGCAGATGCTGCAGCTCGGCGGCCAGCCCCAGGCCGGCGGCCAGGTGTTGGAGTATGCCCAGCTCGGCGCCGTGCAGCTCCCGGTCGGCCAGGGCGCCGGCGATCTGGATTTCCAGGAACAGGCGCAGCAGGTTGCGCCTATGGCCGCATTCGCTCTTCAACTGGCCCAAGGCCGCGTCGCGGTCGAAGCTGGCCAGCTTGCCCTGGTTGAACAAGTCCATGGCCAGCTGCCGGGCGGCTTCGGGCAGTCCCAAGCGCGCCATGACCTCGCGGGCATGGCGGATTTCCGCCTCGGACACGCGGCCATCGGCCTTGGCCAGATGGCCCATGATGGCGAAGGTGGCGGTGAAGAAGGCCGCCTGCACGCGCTCCTGCTCGCCCCGTCCCAGGGCCGGTTCGCGGTCGAAGTTCTGGGCACGGCCCTGATCGAAGCTATGGCCCAGGGCCGCGCCCAGCACCGCCCCCAGCGGCCCACCCACCAGGGCGCCGAAGGCGCCGCCCAAGACTTTTCCCCACCAGCCCATGATCAATGCGTCTCCTTCTGTGTATGCGATAAGCGTCGATCCAGCTCGGCCAGGCGCTGCGGCGTGCCGATGTCGAACCAGGCGCCGCGATGATGCTCGCCGCTCACCCGGTCCTCGCCCATGGCGCGGCGCAACAGGGGGGCGAGCGGAAACCTGCCGTCCGCGCAGCCGGCGAAGAGCTCCGGCCGGAACAGGCCGATCCCGGAATAGGTGAGTCGCCCGGATTCCCCCCCCCGGACCCGGCCGGCATCCAGGACGCGTCCGTCTTCCAGGAAGAAATCGCCTTTCGGATGCTGGGGCGGATTGTCCACCAGGACCAGATGGGCCAGGCCTTCCGGTTCCCGGTTCAGGGTGGCGAAGTCCAGATCGGTCCAGATATCGCCGTTGACCACCAGGAAGGGTTCATCGCCCAGCAGGGGCAGGGCGCGTAAGATGCCGCCCCCGGTCTCCAGGGCCTCGCCCTCCGGCGACCAGACGATGGACAGGCCGAAGGCCGAACCGTCGCCCAGGGCGGCTTCCAGCTGGCTGCCCAGCCAGGCGTGGTTGATGACCAGCTCCCGGAAGCCGGCCCCGCGCAGGCGCTCGATATGGTGCACGATCAGGGGTTTGCCGCCGACTTCCAGCAGGGGCTTGGGCGTCGTGTCGGTCAGGGGGCGCATGCGTTCGCCGCGTCCGGCGGCCAGGATCATGGCTTTCATGCGGGTATCTCTCCATACCCCGTTCGGGCTGAGTAGCAGGCGCTTTGCCTGCGTATCGAAGCAGGTTGGCAGGGCAAGAGTCCTTCGATACGCCGCCAGAGGCGGCTACTCAGGACGAACGGATGCTTTGTACTCACTTGCCGGCCCGTGCCTCCAGCCGGTCCAGCAGCTCCAGTAAGGGCTTGAGCTCGGCATAGTGCCCGCCGATCCGGCGCACATAGGCTAGGAAGCGCGGCGTGTCGGCCAGGTACTTGGGCTTGCCGTCGCGGTAGTTGATGCGCGCGAAGATCCCCAGGACTTTCAGGTGGCGCTGCAGACCCATCCAGTCGAAGGCGCGGCGGAATTCGGCGTAATCGGCCTGGACGGGCAGACCGGCGGCCAGGGCCTGGCCGTGGTACAGCCGGGCCCAGCCCTCCACGCGCTCCTCGGGCCAGGACAGGAAGGCGTCGCGGAACAGGGACACGAGGTCGTAGCTGATGGGGCCCCAGACCGCGTCCTGGAAGTCGAGCACGCCGGGATTCGGCTCGGAAATCATCAGGTTGCGGGGCATGTAGTCGCGGTGCACGAAGACCTTGGGCTGGGCCAGGGCGGAGTCGATCAGCAGGGCGCAGCCGTCCTGCCAGAGGGCCAGCTCCTCGTCGTCCAGGGAGAGGCCCAGGTGGCGGCCCACGTACCAATCGGGGAAGAGATCCAGTTCGCGCTGCAAAAGCGCCTGGTCATAGGGCGGCAGCTCGCCCTCGCGGCTGCTTTTCTGCCAGGCGACGAGGGCGGCGATGGCGGCCCCGAACAGGGCATCGGCATTTGATTCATCCATGACGTCCAGATAGGTCTGGGCGCCCAGGTCGCTGAGCAGCAGGAAGCCGCGTTCCAGATCGGCATGGAGCACGGCCGGCGCATGCAGCCCGGCCTGGGCCATCAGCCCGGCCACGTGCACGAAGGGCCGGCAATCCTCCTGGGGCGGCGGGGCGTCCATGGCGATGAGGGTGCCGCCCCCGGCCAGCGTGAGGCGAAAGTAGCGGCGGAAGCTGGCGTCGGCCGAGGCCGGGGCGCAGCCGAGGTTCTCGGCGTCCAGGCAGGTCTTGGCCCAGGCGAGCAGCTGGTCCAGGCGGGGATCGTGGGCGGCGGGCATGTTCATGGCTTCAACCAGGCAGGGAATGGGTTGCGGCGTGCAAGAAATCTGCGCCGGGCAGGCGTCAGATCCATTATCATCAGGCCCAAAACGCCGGGCCTGGGCCGCAAAAGCGCCTATCATAGCCGAAGCGCCACGCGCCGGCATGCCCGGCCCGACCCGAATGCCAACGAAGAAGAATACCGTGCGCCTACCGCCTTTTGCCCTGTCGTCCCTGAGTCTTGCCCTGTGGCTGGCACCCGTGCCGGCCCTTGCCGCCGAAGGCGGAGACTGGTTCTGCAGCGCCGATGCCCAAGGCCGCTGGGTCTGCCAGGACGGCGCTGGCGCCGTGGCCGCCCCCGCCCTCGCTCCCGCTCCCGCCGAGCCGCGTACGGCTCACGAGGCGGAGACCCCGGCGCCGCCGCGTCCGGCTTACGAGGCGGAGGAGGCCGTGGCCGCGCCGCGCCAGGACGCGCAGACCCTGCCCCCGGCCGCCATCGCCGCGCCGGGCCTGGTGCCGAAGCCGGCTCAGACCCCTGCCGGCCTGGCCAGCTGCCCCAGCAACTTTCCACCGGCCGAGGCCGATGCCCTGCCGGCCGGCGATAACAAGATCCACAGCACGGCGCCGCGCGTGTCCACCGACAAGGACGGCAATGTCCTGATGGAGGGTGGCGCCGAGATCCGCCAGGGCGAGCGCCGCATCCGCGCCGATCGGGCCTATCTGACCAAGGCCACCGAGGACGTGGATGCCAGCGGCGAGGTGAGCTACCGGGATCCGCGCCTGGCGGCCCAGGGCCGTGCCCTGAAGGGCAATCTGGGCACCGGCGCCGCGACCCTGGAGGACGCCCGCTACCAGCTGGCCGGGCGCAATGCCCGCGGCCAGGCCAAGCGCGTCGGCCAGACCGCCGACCGGCACGTGCTCATGGAGGACGCCAGCTTCACGACCTGCCCGGCGGGCAAGGACGACTGGCAGTTCAGCGCCAAGGAGATCGACATCGACCAGGACGAGGGCTGGGGCGAGGCGCGGCACATGGTGCTGCGCGCCGGCGACGTGCCGGTGTTCTATTTTCCCTATCTGACATTCCCGGTTGATGAGCGACGCCGTTCCGGCTTCCTCTGGCCGGACATCGGCCACAGCGACCGCAACGGCCTGGATCTCTCCGTTCCTTATTACTGGAACCTGGCGCCCAACTACGATCTGACCCTGAACCCGCGCTACATGAGCGAGCGCGGCCTGATGCTGGGCACGGAGTTCCGCCACCTGTCCGAGTCCACCGAGAGCCAGGTGGCGGCCGAGTTCCTGCCCAACGACCAGGGCGAGAGCCTGGCCGACAGCGAGAACCGCTACCTGTACCGGGTCCAGAATGACAGCCGCCTGGGCGGCGGCTTCGTGGCCGGCCTGGACGTGACCGATGTCAGCGACGACCAGTATTTCCACGATCTGGGCACCGAGCTGTCCATCGCCAACAAGGAATTCCTGGGCCGCCAGGGCCGCGTGGCCTGGTACGGTTCCCACTGGAACGTCTCGGCCTCTGCCAGCGACACCCTGGCCCTGCGCACGGCGGTTCAGCCTTATGAGATCTTGCCCCAGGTCCGGGCCCGGGGTCAGTACGACCGTATCGCCGGGGATTTGAGCTTCAGCTTCCTGAGCGAGGCCACGGAGTTCCAGCACGAGAGCCAGGTCGACGGACGGCGCGTGCATGTCCAGCCTGGTTTCAGCTATCCCCTGGAATGGGCGGCGGGCTTCATCCGGCCCAGCGTCAAATACCTGTACACCGAATACAGCCAGGACCTCACGCATGCGCCCGCCGGCTCGCCCCTGGAGGCCGGCGTGACCCGCGAGCTGCCGCTCGCCAGCCTGGACTCCGGCCTGGTCTTCGAGCGCGAGGCGGGTGGCGGCGCCGTGCACACCCTGGAACCGCGCTTGTTCTACCTCTATGCCCCGGCCCGCGAGCAGGACGGCATCCAGGTCTTCGACTCGGCCCTCCTGGACTCCTCCTATCCCCAGCTCTTCGCCGAGAACCGCTTCACCGGCCTGGATCGCATCGGCGATGCCGACCAGCTGACCGCCGCGCTCACCAGCCGTTGGCTGGCGGCCGACGGCGGCGAGCTGCTGCGCTTCTCCCTGGGCCAGATCGCCTATTTCGCCGACCGGGAGGTCCAGCTGTCCCCGAGCATCAACCCGGCCACCGAAGACCGTTCCGGCCTCATCGCCGAGCTGGCCTGGCAGCTGTCCGACAGCTGGCGCGTCGCGGGCGCCGCCGAATGGGACGAGAACGAGAGCGAGACCCAGAAGGCCCAGGCCGCCGTGCATTACGCCGACCAGGGCTATGCCTTCAACCTGCGCCACCGCCTGCGCCGCCCGGACTCCAACCTGCCGGCCGGCACCGGCCTCCTGGAGCAGGGCGACCTGAGCTTCGCCCTGCCGCTAGGCGCCAGCTGGAGCCTGGTGGGCCGCTACAACCGGGATCTGGTCGGCGACCAGGATCTGGAGACCCTGGGCGGCATCGAGTACAGCTCCTGCTGCTGGGCCCTGCGCCTGGTGGGCCGCCGCTACCTGGACGTGAACCTGGACAGCAACGGCGTGCAGATTCCCGGCGGCAACGATGAATACAACCAGGGGATTTTTGTACAATTCGTGTTCCGCGGCCTGGCTACGGTCGGGAACAATAAGGCCGGTTCCCTACTCCAACGCAGCATCGCCGGTTATGAAGATCGGCTGAGCCAGTAAGCCGGTCCCTGATGGGCCGGCGTCATCGAGATTACCTGGAATATAAAGACATGAAGTTGATGCGCATTCCCCTGCTCGGCCTGCTCGGCCTCCTGCCCTTGCTGAGTCAGGATGTCCTTGCCGCCAGTGCCGCCGTCCTCGACGGCATCGTCGTCCAAGTGGAGGAAGACCTGGTACTGCAGAGCGAGCTGAATCGCCGCATCAACAGCGTGCGCCGCCAGATCGAGGGGCGCGGTGGCCGCCTGCCGCCGTCCGATGTGCTGCGCAAGCAGGTCCTGGAGCGCCTGGTGTCCGAGTCCATTCAGCTGCAGATGGCCAAGCGCGGCGGCGCCCGCGTTGGCGACGAGCAGCTCAATGCCGCCATCGAGGACATGGCGCGCGGCAACCGCCTGAGCCTGGAGCAGTTCCGCTCCGCCCTGGCCACCGAGGGCGTCAGCTATGCCGTGTTCCGCGAGGACATCCGCAACGAGATGTTGGTCAGCCAGATGCGCCAGCGCGTCGTGGGCCGGCGCATCTTCGTCAGCGAGCAGGAAATCCAGAACATGCTGAGCCAGATGGAGCAGCAGGGCGCGGAAGCGCCCCAGGAACTGCGCCTGGGCCATATCATGCTGACCGTGGCCGAGAATGCCAGCTCCGCCGATCTGCAGAAGGCCCAAGGCCGCGCCGACGAGCTGCTCGCCAAGCTCCAGGGGGGCGCCGATTTCGCCGAGCTGGCCGTGGCCAATTCCGCCAGCCAGGAAGCCCTGGAGGGCGGCGACCTGGGTTGGCGCAACCTGAACCAGCTGCCGGGCCTGTTCGCCGACGCGGTGCGCAAGCTCAAGAAGGGCGAGCTGGCGCCGGTGCTGCGCAGCCCCAACGGCTTCCATATCCTCAAGGTCATGGACCAGCGCGGCGGCGAGCTGGGCACGACCATGGTCAACCAGACTCAGGCCCGCCACATTCTGATCAAGACCTCCGCGGTCATGGACGACGTCCAGGCCCGCGAGAAGCTCATCGCCTTGCGCGACCAGATTCTGGGCGGCGCCGATTTCGCCACCCTCGCCAAGACCGAGTCCGCGGACACGGGCTCCGCCTCCCAGGGCGGCGACCTGGGCTGGGCCAATCCGGGCCAGTTCGTGCCGGAGTTCGAGCAGACCATGGCCGAGACCGGCATCAACGCGATCAGCGCCCCTTTCCGCAGCCCATTCGGCTGGCACATCCTGCAGGTCACCGGCCGGCGTACCCAGGACCAGACCGAGGAGCTCAAGAAGAACCGCGCCGCCCAGCTCCTGCAGCAGCGCAAGTTCGGCGAGGAACAGGAAGAGTGGCTGCGCGAGATCCGTACCGAGGCCTTCGTCAAGTACCTGCAGGACGAAGACAAGGACAAGAACAAGAGCGGCAGCTGAGCTTCGCGTTCCATGCACCGCTGCGGGGCCCTCGGGCCCCGCAAGTCTTTGAGTGACGAGGGAATATGAGCATCGCACGCATCGTTCTGACTCCCGGCGAGCCGGCCGGCATAGGCCCGGAGCTGGTCGCGCGCCTGGCCCAGGAATCCTCGGCCAGCGAGCGCGTGGTTGTCGGCGATGCGGCCTTGTTGAACGAGCGCGCCGCGCTCCTGGGCCTGTCCCTGCGCGCTTATACCTTCGATCCGGCCGCCGCGCCGCGTGCCCAGGAAGCCGGCGAGCTGGCCGTGCTGGACATCCCTCTACATGCTCCCAGCCGGCCGGGCGTCCTGGATCCGGCCAATGCGCCCCAGGTCCTGGCCACCCTGGCCAAGGCCGCCGAGCTGGCACTCGCCGGCGAGGCCGATGCCATCGTCACGGCGCCGGTGCACAAGGGCATCATCAACGAGGCGGGGGTTCCCTTCTCCGGCCATACCGAGTTCTTCGCCGAGGCGGCAGGCGTCGAGCGCGTGGTGATGATGCTGGCGGCCGGCGACTTGCGCGTGGCCCTGGCCACGACGCACTTGCCCCTGCGCGCCGTGCCCGATGCCATCACGCCCGCGCTCCTGGAGCAAGTGATCGACATACTCCACGCCGATCTGCGCGCCAAGTTCGGCCTGGACCAACCGCGCATCCTGGTCCTGGGCCTCAATCCCCATGCCGGCGAGAGCGGGCATCTGGGCCGCGAGGAGCTGGACATCATCATCCCGATCCTGGAGCGGATGCGCGCCCAAGGCCTGACACTCATCGGCCCCCTGCCCGCCGACACCGCCTTCACGCCCCACCACCTACCCCAGGGCGACGCGGTCCTGGCCATGTACCACGATCAGGGCCTGCCGGTCCTCAAGCACGCCGGCTTCGGCGAGGCGGTGAACATCACCCTGGGCCTGCCCTTCGTCCGGACATCGGTCGACCACGGCACCGCCCTGGATCTGGCCGGCACCGGCCGCGCCTCGGTGGGTAGCCTCAAGGCCGCCTATACTCTGGCGGAGCGGCTGGCTACCGAAGGCATGAACCGCCAAGGCGCCAAGGCGCCAAGTGTGGGTTGATGGATCTCAGCCCTGTTCTGGCAGCCCTCTGCTATTCTCCCTTGGCGTCTTTGCGCCTTGGCGGTTAACTTCCTGCTTCGAGTAATAACGACCCATGAGCCAACGCCTCGTCGACGGCCACCAGGCGCGCAAGCGCTTCGGCCAGAACTTCCTGCATGACCCCAAGGTCATCGCCCGCATCGTCACCGCCATCGACCCCAAGCCCGGCCAGCGCCTGGTGGAGATCGGCCCCGGCATGGGCGCCATCAGCCTGCCGGTCCTGGCCAAGAGCCAGCGCCTGGAGGTCGTCGAGCTGGACCGCGACCTGATCCCGCGCCTGAAGGAGGCCGCCGAGGGTAAGGGGGAGCTCGTCGTCCATGCCGCCGATGCCCTGAAATTCGATTTCAGCACGCTCGCCGAGGAGCCGGCCAGCCTGCGCATCATCGGCAACCTGCCCTACAACATCTCCACGCCGCTCATCTTCCATCTCCTGGAATCGGTGACGAAGATCCGCGATATGCACTTCATGTTGCAGAAAGAAGTCGTCGAACGCATGGCCGCCGGCCCCGGCGACGAGGCTTACGGCCGGTTGTCGGTCATGCTCCAATACTGGTGCGAGGTGGAATTCCTGTTCCTGGTGGGCCCCGGCGCCTTCAAGCCGGCGCCCAAGGTCGATTCGGCCATCGTGCGCCTGACGCCCCACGCCGTCCTGCCCCATCCGGCCCGCGATCCGGCCCTCCTGGAGCGGCTCATCGCCACCGCCTTCAACCAGCGCCGCAAGACCTTGCGCAACACGCTCAAGGAGCATGTCAGCGAGGCGCAATGGCAGGAACTGGGCATAGACCCGGTGCGCCGCGCCGAGACCCTGGAGCTGAAGGACTTCGTGGCGATTGCGAATTTGTTGGCGCCCTGACCCAAGCCATTCGTCATCGGTTTCGCCACGCTGGCGGCTTACGGCCTTTGGCCTAACCCCCCTACGAAACTTCCCCTTTGGGTCGCCATATTTCCAGTATTTTCCTATAGTTGGCGTATAACTCCCCAGGTTGTCCCATGACCTTCGCCCGCTACGCCGCCTACCTGAAACAACGCCAGGAACTCGCCCAGCATCTGCTCAAGCTGGGCGTGGCGGCGCCGCGCGTCTTGCCGGACGAGCGTCTGGGGCTGTTGCTGGCGCGTTGGCAGGGAGCCGGGGCGCCGGGGGGCGAGGCGGGTCTGGCGGCGGCGCTGCCGATGTATATGGCTAGCCTGCCGGGCGGGGCGGGTTTCGTCTTGAGTCTGGAGCAGGAGGACGTGTTCGCCGGTCTGGACTGCGTGTTCGCGGGGCTGAATGCCCGGGACGAGCTGGCGCCGGCCATGGCGGAAGCACTGGCGCCGCTGCGCGTGGTGCTGGCTCGCTTGGCCCTGGCGGGAGCCGATCCCTTCGCCCAGGGCGCCGAACCGGGCCGAGCCCTCCTGGAGTTCTGCCTGCGGGTGGGGCGGGGCTGGGACGAGCTGGCCGGGCGCAGGGCCGACGAGTTGAAGCAGCGCCTGGGGCAATGCGCCCTGGCCCTGGCGCTCAAGCCGGAGCTGGCCGAGGCCGATTGCGCGGCGGCCCTGGGCGAGCTGGCCCAGTATCTGGCGGAATTCAACCGGGCGGTGGCTGCCCTGGAACAGCGCCTGGTAAGCATGGAACGGGCCCAGGTGCGCCAGCAGGATGCGCGCCTGTACGTGGCCCAGTTGGTGGGCGGCGCCCTGGCCGGGCGCGCCCTGCCGGAGAGTCTCTTGCTCTTCCTGTCCGAAGTCTGGGGCAAGTACCTGCACACCGTGTTCCTGCGCGACGGCCTGGACAGCGAGGCCTGGTTGTCCGCCGTGGCCGAGGTGGGCAAGCTCGCCGATATGGTCGACGAGAGCGTGGCCGAGGAGCAGCGCCGGGAGTACGCGGCCCGCTCCTTCACCGTGCTGGGCCGCGTGCGCGAGGCCGTGGAGAGCATCCACCACAACCCGTCGGTGGTGGCCCGCTGCTTCGAGGACATGGAGGGCCTGGTCTTGGCGCGCATGGCCGGCGCCGAGCATGGCTTGGCCCTGAGCGCGGCGCCGGACGAGTGCCTGGAGGCCGCGCCGCCGCCGGTCGGACTGGCGGTGGACGGCGATGCCCTGCGCCGGGTGCGTGCCCTGAGGGTGGGCGATTGGTTGAGCATCAGCCTGGGCGGCCAGCGTCTGCGCGCCAAGCTGGCCGACAAGGATGCCGCCCATGGCCAGCTCTTCCTGGTCAATTATTCCGGCCTCAAGGTGGGTAAGCGCGAGTTCGCCGAACTGGCCGCGGAGTTCGAGCGCGGCGAGGCCTGGCTCTTGGCGCGGTTGCCGGTGTTCGAGACCCGGGCAGCCGCCGTGGAGGAGGGCTGCCAGGCGCGGCTCAATGCCGCCAAGCGCGAGCTGATCCAGGCACTGCGCCTGCGCGAGCAGGAGCGGGCCAAGGCCATGGCCGAGGAACTGGCCGCCGAGGAGCGCCGCCAGGCGGAGGTTCGTGCCGAAGCCGAGGCCGAGGCCAGGGCGCTGGCCTCGGCCCGAGCCCGGGAGCGGGCCTACCAGGACAGCCTGGCCGAGGTCCAGGCCCTGCAGGCCGGCGCCTGGGTGGAGTTGCCGGATGCCAGCGGCAAGCGGGTTCAGGCCAAGCTGGCCTTGATCATGGCCTCGACGCGCAAGCTGGTCTTCGTGGACCGGCGCGGCCTGCGCCTGGCGGAAATCACCCAGGAGGCCCTGGCCCGGCTCTTGACCGAGGACGGGGCGGCGGTGCTCCAGGCCGGCGTCGCCTTCGAATCGACCTTGGCGACCCTGGTGCAGCAGCGCCGCGATCACTTGAGCGAGAAACAGCCATGAACGAACCCGATGCACCGAACCTGCGCCGCGAGGCACGCTTCCCGCGCCAGGAAGCCATTCATATCCAGATCGTCTCGGCCGGAGCCGGCGGGCGCACGGCGGCCGAGGTCATGCATTGCCGCACCGAGGACATCTCGGCCACCGGCTTCAAGGTCCTGTCGGACGCCCCCATCGAGGCCGGGCGCATCCTGGAGCTCTTGATCGAGGTGGAGGGCCAGGCTAAGCGCTATCTCTTGGTGGCCGAGGCGCGCTGGTGCCGGCCGGAAGGGGCGGGCTATGCCAGCGGCTTCGAGCTGCTGGATGCCGACCATGGGGATCTGGGCCCCTGGCGGGTCTTGTTCGAGGCAGATGCCTGAAAACCTGTAAGAATTTGTAAACGGACGTTGACGTACTAAAGTCGTCGTAATAAAAGAGTAGGGTCGGCGTGAGCGACACCACTCTCCCCATGCTTTGGGGTCCGGCGGCCAGCTGTCTCTAAGGCAGCGGCCGCCGGAGTTTTAATCTCGCAGTTTCTTCCCTTCAGCGTGCCGCCTGGCGCCGCGCCTGCCAGGCCATGCCCATCCCCATGCCCGCCGCCACCAGCCCGTAGACCAAGACCTGGATGCCTAAGGGCCTCTCCTCGTAACCCATCAGCACATGCAGCAAATTGCCGGCGGCCGAATGCTGGGGCAGCCAGGCCGAGCTGTCCCAGACCTGGGGCGAGAGGCTGGGCAGGAGATCGGCCTGGGCCAGGAGGGCGGCGGCCTGGGAGGCGAGGCCGGCGGCCAGGAGCATTAGCAGCCAGGCGGTGGCGCGGAACAAGAGCTGCAGAGGCAGGCGCAAAAGCCCCGCGTACATCCCCCAGCCCAGGAGGCTGCCGGCGGCCAGGCCCAAAAGGCCGCCGCTGAGCATGCCGGCGGTGCCGGCGCTGGTCTGGATGCCATAGAGGAAGAGCACCACTTCTGCACCCTCGCGCAGCACGGCCAGGGCCACGGCCAGCATCAGGGCCGCCAGGGGTTTGCTGCCGTCCCGCAGGGCGGCGCCCATGTTCCGGGCGGCCTTGGCCATCTCCCGGCCGTGGCTGGCCATCCACAGGTTGTGCCAGGCCAGCATGGCCGTGGCGGCGAGCAGGATGCCGGCATTGACCAGTTCTTGGCCCACGCCCTCGGCCAGCTCGGCGATGGGCTCGGCGAACCCGGCCAGGGCGGCGGCGCCGGCCAGGCCCAGGGCGATGCCGGCGGTGAGCCAGCGGCCTCGGCCGGCCAGCCCCCGAGTCGCGGCCATCAGGATGCCGATGAGCAGGGCGGCTTCCAGGACTTCGCGGAAGACGATCAAGGCCGTGGCCAGCATGGCGTTTCTCTCAAATAAGAATAATTCGCAAATAGTCTAGCGAGCAGCCGAGCCCGCCTCAAGCGGGAAGGCGATCACATGGTCCAGCTCCAGGCGTATGCCGATGGCCTCACCCAGGGCGTGGTCGTGGTGGCTGGGCACCAGGGACAGGACGCGCCCGCCCTCCGGCAGTTCCAGGGTGTAGAGGAAGTCGGCGCCCCGGAAGGCCTTGGCCAGGACCTTGGCGGTCTGGGGGCTGGCATCGTCGTGGCGGATGTCGTCGGGCCGGATCAGCAGCTCGATGGGCGTGCCGGGGGCCAGTCCCAGGCCGTGCAGCCGGCAGATCTCGCCCAGCTCGGTGCGCAGGCAGTTTTCCGCGACGATCTCGCCACGCAGGAAGGCGCCCTCGCCGACGAAATCGGCGACGCAGCGGTTGACCGGCTCGTGGTAGAGGGCATAGGGCCGCGCCCATTGCTGCAGCCGGCCCTGGTCCAGCATGCCCACGCTGTCGGCCATGGCGAAGGCCTCGTGCTGATCGTGGGTGACCAGGAGGGCGGTGGTGCCGCTGGCTTTCAGCAGGGCACGCACTTCCATGGACAGGCGTTCGCGGAGATCCACGTCCAGGTTGGCGAAGGGTTCGTCCAGCAGCAGCAGGCCGGGCTTGGGCGCCAGGGCCCGGGCCAGGGCCACGCGCTGCTGCTGGCCGCCGGACAGCTCGTGGGGGTAGCTCGCCGCCTGGGCCGGGAGTCCCACCAGGGCCAGCAGCTCGGCGATGCGCGCGGCGCGCCGGGCACGCGGCCAGGCGGCGAGGCCGAAGCCGATGTTGTCCGCGACATTCAGATGGGGAAACAGGGCATGGTCCTGGAACACCATGCCCACGCCGCGCGCCTGGGGCGGCAGCTGGAAGCCGGGGCGGCTCAGGGTTGCGCCGGCCAGGCGGATCATGCCGGCGGTCACGGGCTCGAAACCGGCGATGGCGCGCAGCAGGGTGCTCTTGCCCGAGCCGGAGGCGCCCAGGAGGCAGCCGATCTCGCCGGGAGCCAGGGCGAAGTCTATGCCCTGGACGACCGGACTGCCGTTGTAGCCCACGGCGACCTCGTGCAAAACCAGCTGGCTCATGGGCGTTCTTCCTGTCGAATCAAGAGGATGACTGGCACGAGGCCGGCCAGGACCAGGATCAGGGCGGGCAGGGCGGCGCGCTGCCACTCGCCCTCGGAGGTCATCTCGAAGACGCGCACCGCCAGGGTGTCCCAGCCGAAGGGCCGGGTCATCAGGGTGATGGGCATCTCCTTCATGACATCCACGAAGACCAGGAGCAGGGCCGAGAGCAGGCTGCCGCGCAGCAGGGGCAGGTGCAGGCGGCGGAACAGGGACCAGCCGGCGGCGCCCAGGCTACGGGCCGCCAGCTCCTGGCTCTCGGTGATGCGGTTCAAGCCGCTGGTCAGGGGCGACAGGCCCACGGCCAGGAAGCGCATGCACAAGGCGATGAGCAGCACGCCCAGGCTGCCGGTCAGCCAGCCGGCGTCGATGCCGAACCATTGGGCGCTCTGGCCGTCCAGCCAGGCCACCGGCAGGAACACGCCCACGGCCAGGACCGCGCCCGGCAGGGCGTAGCCGGAGCCGGCCAGGCGGGTGCAGGCCCGGCTCAAGCCGCCGGGCAGGCGCCGCTCGCCATAGGCCAGGGCCAGGCCCAGGGCCACCACCAGGGCGGCGCTTATGCCCGCCAGGCTTAAGGACTGGGCGATGAAACCGGGGTAGCGGGCATCCCAGTCCGCGCCGACGACCTGGGCGGCCCAGAGCGCCAGCTGGGCGAAGGGCAGGGCGAAGGCGAGGAGCAGCACCAGGCCCGCGAAGACCGAGGCGCCGGCGGCCCGCCAGCCGACCAGGACCCGGCGGCGCAGACTCCCGGCGCGGCCGGTGGGCGTGTAGCGGCGCAGGCCGCGCTGCCAGGTCTCCAGGGCCATGAGGCTCAGGGCCAGGAGCACCAGGATGGAGGCCAGCTGGGTCGCCGCCGGCAGGGAGAACAGGGCGAACCAGGCCTTGTAGATGGCGGTGGTGAAGCTGTCCACGCCCAGGACATAGACCGCGCCGAAATCCGCCAGGGTCTCCATCAGGGCCAGGAGGGCTCCCGCCGCGATCCAGGGCCGTGCCAGGGGCAGGGCCACGCGCCAGAAGCCCAGGGCCGGGCTCAAGCCCAGGGACTGGGCCACTTCCAGGGCGCGCTCGCCTTGGCTGGCGAAGGCATTGCGCGCCAGCAGGTAGACATAGGGGTAGAAGCTTAAGGACAGGATCAGGACCGCGCCGCCCAGGCTGCGGATCTCCGGCAGGCGCAGGCCGGCTCCGAAGAGGCCGCGCAAGCCGCTCTGCACCGGCCCGGAAAAATCGAACAGGCCCACCTGCACGAAGGCCAGGACATAGGCCGGTACGGCGAGCGGCAGCATCAGCGCCCAGGAGTACAGCCGCCGGCCGGGAAACTGGTACTGGCTGGTCAGCCAGGCCAGGGGCACGCCCAGGAACAGGACGCCCGCCAGCACGCCCAGGACCAGGACGGCGGTATTGAGCAGGAGGCCGGGCAGCACGTGCGCGCCCAGATGGCTCCAGATCGCGGTTTCCGGATGCAGCAGCGAGGCGAAGACCACCAGGACCGGCAAGGCCGCCAGGGCGGCGATGGCGCCCTGGGCATAGCGTAGCGGATGGGGGCGGCGCGGATGCATGGCTGGCTTCGGGCTTCAGGAAGGCAGGGAATGAAGCGGCATTGTAAGCGCAATGCGAAGCGCGTGCATTTGCGTTGGCGCAAGGCCCAGCAAAGAGGGCTCCGAAGAGCTAATGCCGATCAGTTAAGGAGAAAATGGCCGTTCGTCCTGAGCTTGTCGAAGGATGAATGGCCATTTTCTCCGTGGTTGCCACGCCGTTCATGGTTCGACAGGCTCACCACGAACGGCTTAACTGACCGGCATTAGCTCCGAAGAGCCCCCTATTTGTTGTGCCGCCGGGTGGTTTGGCTTACTTATACCCCGCTCTATCCATCAGCTTGACCGCCGCGGTCTGCAGTTCGCCGGCCTTGGCCACGTTGATGAGATTGGACTTGAAGCCGCCCCAGGCGGCGACGGCGGCGGCGGGCTTGACCGTCGGGTTCACCGGGTATTCCAGGTTGCCGTCGGCGAACAGGCTCTGGCCCTGGGCCGAGGCCATCCACTCCAAGAACTTTCGGGCTTCCTCGGGGTGCTTGCCATGGGCGGTGAGGCCGGCGCCGGCGATGTTCACGTGCACGCCCTGGCCGTCCTGGTTCGGCCAGAAGGTCTGGACTTTCAGGCCCGGGGTCTTCTCGGCCAGGCGGCCGTAGTAATAGGTGTTGGCGATGCCCACAGCGCACTGGCCGGCGCCTATGGCTTCCAGCAGCTTGGTGTCGTCCGGGAAGGGCGGCGCGGCCAGGTTGGCGACCCAGCCCTTGACGACCTGCTCGGCCTTGGCCTCGCCGGCCTCGGCGATCATCATGGCCACCAGGGACTGGTTATAGACCTTCTTGGAGGAGCGCAGGCAGAGCTTGCCCTTCCATTTGTCGTCGGCCAGGGCCTCGTAGCTGGACAGCTCGCCGGCCTTCACCAGCTCGGGATTGAAGTAGATCGTGCGGGCGCGCACCGACAGCCCGTACCACTGGCCTTGCGGATCGCGCAGATGCTCCGGCACATCGGCCTTCAGGGCCGGGGAATCGGTCTTCGCCAACAGGCCTTCCTGGGCCGCCTGCCAGAGATTGCCGGCATCCACCGTGATCAGCAGATCCGCCGGCGTGTTCTTGCCCTCCGCCTTCAGGCGCGCCAAGAGCGGGCCTTCCTTGTCGGTGTGGAACTTGATGGCCACGCCGGTCTCTTTCGTATAGGCGTCGAACAGGGGCTTGATCAGCTGTTCGTTGCGGGCGCTATAGACCGTCAGTTCGGCGGCGGCGGCCGCCTGGGCGGCCAGGAGGCCGGCGATGAGCAGGGACAGCTTGGACATGGGGGCATCCTTGAGGCGGGAGGGAGTGCGCGAATTGTAGACCAGATGAAAATCGAATGAGAATCATTCTTTGGTGATAAGCACGAGCACTCAGCGTGGCGGGGACTCCATGCGCCGCTTGAGCTCCCAGAGCTGGAAGGCGCCGAAGACCATGACCTTCCAGCCGTCGCCGGCGCGGAACTGGGCCTTGACCGCCGGCAGGCTGCGGAAGATCAAGAGCTCGAAGCCGTGCATCAGCAACATCAGGAAGCCCAGGCCGCCCAGGATCCAGTTCAGGGGATGGGGGAAGGCATGGACGAAATTGGCCAGCCAGATCAGCCAGAAGCCGGCGGTGAGCAGTTTTCCGAATCGCAGCATCGCAAGGCGCTCCAAAAAAAGAGCGCCATCTTAACAAGCTCAACTGGCCTTGGGCAGGCGCCGGTACAGCCGGTACTGCACCTGGCCGGCGCTCTTGTCCTTGGCGAGCTGCCAGCTCTCGGGCTGGGCCAGTTCCAGGCCGGCCTCCGATTCCACATAGACGAAGGCGCCCTCGGCCAGCCAGCCGCCTTGCTCCAGACGCGCGCAGATCCCCGGCAGCCAGTCCTTGCCGAAGGGCGGATCCAGGAAGACCAGGTCGTAGGCGCGGGCCGGCGCCTGCTCCAGGACGGCGAGGGCGCTGGCCTTCAGCACCCGGCCTCGCTCCTGGCCGCGCAGCAGCTGAACATTGGCCTCGATCTGGGCGGCGGCGGCCGGATTCAGCTCCACCCAGGTCACCGACTCCGCGCCCCGCGACAAGGCCTCGAAGCCCAGGGCCCCGGAGCCGGCGAAGAGATCCAGGGCATGGGCGCCCGGCACCCAGGCCGCCAGCCAGTTGAACACGGTCTCGCGTACCCGGTCCGGCGTGGGCCGCAAGCCTTCGCCGTCCGGGAACTTCAGGCGCCGGCCGCGATGCTCGCCGGCGATGATGCGCAGCTCGTTGCGCCCGCCATGGGCGGGCGCGGCTTTGCCCCCCTCTCGGGAAGGGGCAGTCTTGCCCCCTCTCCCCTCGCGGGAGAGGGGTAGGGGAGAGGGGGGAGGTGTGGTCGGACGCTTTCGGTTCATAGATAAGGGGGAAGATGCTAGGATCGCGGCCCGATTCTACCGCAGCGCGAGTGCGAACACTCGCCTTGCCCAGCGAGCACGAGCCATGGCCGATCCGACCCCGCCGAACGACAGCCCCAAGAAGAAATGGAGCCTGTTCTCCTGGTTCAAGAGCGACAAGCCCGAGGACCAGCCGGCGGTAGAGGCCTCGGCGGCGACGGAAGAAGTCCCGGCGGAAGCCGCCCAGGAAACCGTGGCGCCGGTGGAGATTCCGCCGGAACCGCCTGCGGAGGAACCCCTGCCCGAGGCCCCGGTTCCGCTAGAGCCCGCGCCGGTCATGGAAGCCGAAGCGCCAGCCGCCGCCGAGTCCCAGCCCGAGGCCGGTCCCGTCCCGGCCGAGCCGGAGCCGGTCGCCAGCATCGAGGCCCTGCAGCCGGAAACCCGCGACAAACCTTCGCTCTTCGCCCGTCTGAAAGCCGGCCTGTCGCGCACCCGCGCCAACCTGGCCGAGGGCCTGGCCAGCCTGGTGCTGGGCAAGAAGGCCATCGACGACGAGCTCCTGGAAGAGCTGGAGACCCAGCTCCTGACCGCCGACGTGGGCGTGGAAGCCACCTCCGCCATCATCGCCGACCTGACCCGGAAAGTGGCGCGCAAGGAACTGGCCGATGCCGATGCCCTGATGAACCACCTCAAGGGCGATATGAAGGCCCTGCTCGCCCCGGTCACCGCGCCCCTGGTCATCGACGGCGCCAAGAAACCCCATGTGATCCTCATGGTGGGCGTCAACGGCGTGGGCAAGACCACCACCATCGGCAAGCTGGCCAGCCGCTTCAAGGCCGAAGGCAAAACCGTCATGCTCGCCGCCGGCGATACCTTCCGCGCCGCCGCCGTGGAGCAGCTCCAGGTCTGGGGCCAGCGCAATGCCATTCCCGTGATCGCCCAACATACCGGCGCCGACTCGGCCTCCGTGCTCTTCGACGCCCTGCAGGCCGCCCAGGCGCGCGGCGCCGACGTCCTGATCGCCGACACCGCCGGGCGTCTGCACACCAAGGACAATCTCATGGAGGAGTTGAAGAAGATCGTGCGCGTCATGCAGAAGCTGGACGCCACCGCGCCCCACGAGGTCATGCTGGTCCTGGATGCCGGCACCGGCCAGAACGCCCTCAACCAGGCGGCCCAGTTCCATGCCGCCGTGCCCCTGACCGGCCTGACCCTGACCAAGCTGGACGGCACGGCCAAGGGCGGCGTGGTCTTCGCCATCGCCAAGCGGCTCAATGTGCCCATCCGCTACATCGGCGTGGGCGAGGGCATCGCCGACCTGCGCGATTTCGACGGCGAGGACTTCGTCGAGGCCCTGTTTGCGCGGGATGGCGAATAAGGGCATGCTCACCGCTTTACCCCCTCTCCCCGGCCCTCTCCCCTTGCGGGAGAGGGGGACCCGGCGTCAGCCTCGTAGGTCCGGCTTCAGCCGGACAACCGATGACCCCGGCTTCGACCCGGTTGCCGACCCGTCCCGCTGAAGCGGGACCTACAGGATGCGAGGCTTACCGCCCCCATGATCCGCTTCACCGACGTCGCCAAACGCTATCCCGAGGGCTTCGAGGCCCTGTCCGGGGTGTCCTTCCAGCTGGAGCGCGGCGAGATGGCCTTCCTGACCGGGCCTTCCGGCGCCGGCAAGTCCACCCTGCTCAAGCTGGTCACCGCCATCGAGAAGCCCTCCGCCGGGAAGCTGAGCCTGATGGGCCTGGACATCGGCGCCCTGAAGCCCCGGGACGTGCCCTTCCTGCGCCGGCACATGGGCATCATCTTCCAGAACCACCGCCTGCTCATGGACCGCACGGTCTTCGACAACGTGGCCCTGCCCCTGCACATGGCCGGCGTGCCGCATAAGGACATGGCCAAGCGTGTGCGCGCCGCCCTGGACAAAGTGGGCCTTCTAGACAAGGAGAAGCTCAATCCCGTGGTGCTTTCCGGCGGCGAGCAGCAGCGCGTGGGCATCGCCCGCGCCGTGGTCGGCAAGCCGGCCATCCTCATCGCCGACGAACCCACCGGCAACCTGGATCCGGCCCTGGCGGCGGACGTGATGCGCTTGTTCGAGCAATTCAACCAGGTGGGCACCACCGTCCTCGTCGCCAGCCACGACCTGGCCCTGATCGCCCGGCTGCGTCATCGGACGCTCTACCTCAAGCAGGGCCGGCTAGTGAGCGATGGCCTGGAGGGGGCAGTATGAGCCGCCAAGGCGCCACTACGGCTCGGGTCACCGCCGGCGATCGCGCCGCGCGCAACCTGGAGCACCACCGGGATTCCCTGGCCCGCGCCGCCCGCGACCTCTGGGCCACGCCCCTGGCCAGCCTATTGACCCTCCTGGTTATGGCCATCGCCCTGGGGCTGCCCATGGGCCTGCACCTCGCCCTCCAGAACCTGCAAGGCCTCACCGGGCGCTGGGACGATGCCGCCCAGATTTCCCTGTTCCTCAAGCCGGCGGTCAGCCTTCAGGACGCCGAGGCCCTGGCCGGACGGCTCAAGGCCAAGCCGGGCGTGGCCGGCCTGCGCCTCATCGCCAAGGACGAGGCCCTGGCCGAGTTCAGGACGCGCTCCGGTTTCGGCGAGGCCTTGGGTCAGCTGGACGACAATCCCCTGCCGCACGTGCTCGTGCTCACCCCGGCCGCCCAGACGCCGGAGGCGGCGGAGCGGCTCTTGGCCGAGCTGAAGGCGGAAGCCGCCGTGGATCTGGCCCAGCTGGACCTGGCCTGGGTCAAGCGCCTGGCGGCCATCCTGGCCGTGGGCCAGCGGGCACTGGCCTTGGTGGCGGCGGCCTTGGGCTTAGGGGTCCTGCTGGTGACCGGCAATACCATACGCCTGGCGGTGGAGAACCGCCGCGAGGAGATCGAAGTGCAAAAGCTGGTGGGCGGCACCGACGCCTTTATCCGCCGGCCCTTCTTGTATAGCGGTTTCCTGCAGGGCGCCCTGGCCGGCTTCCTGGCCTGGAGCCTGGTGGCGACCGGGCTCGCCGCCCTGTCCGCCCCGGTGGCGAGCCTGGCCCAGCTCTACGGCAGCGCCTATGCTCTGGAGGGCCTGGGCGCGCTGGAAGGCCTGGGTCTCGGCCTGTTCTCCGGCCTGCTGGGCTGGCTGGGGGCCTTCCTGGCCGTGGGCCGGCGGCTCAAGGCCATCGAGCCGGGCTGAGTGGCGCGGCTGCTAACACCCCGCATGGACCACCAGTATGGATACACCAACATGGCCCCAAAACCGGCGATTTCCTTGGAAGAGTATTGCGCGATCTTCGCCCGCTTTGGCGATCCGGGCCGCAAGTACCTGGAATTTTCCTTTCCAAGGTTTCAAGCCACGCGGGAGCGGGTACTGGAGGGCGTGGGCGATCGTCGCGGGGCACTGATCGACATCGGGGCTCATTGGCTACACAACTGCCTGCTGTATGCCTTGGAAGGCTTCGAGGTTACGGCCTGCGATATTGGCGAATTGGGCGAGATGGAGCGGAACCCCGTTGTCCGGGGAGTGGCTGAGGCCTACGGCATTCATCGGCTTTCCTATGCCGATCTGGCCCGGCCCACTGAACTGGCGCAACTACCCGAGCATGGCTACGATCTCGTGCTGTTCACCGAGATCCTGGAACATATCACCTTCAATCCCGTGTACATGTGGCGGCAGATTTACCGTCTGCTGAAACCGGGCGGACGGCTGATCCTGACCACGCCGAATTACCACTATCCGGGTTACTGCCTGCGTGATTGGAATCGCGTCCTGAGGGGCCAATCGACAGGCCTGCCCATCGCCGAAATCCTTGACATTCAAACCTATGGACACCACTGGAAAGTCTATTCGGCGAAGGATTTACGCGATTATTTCCGTCGCGTCTCGCCAGACTTTTCGATTGCGCGTCTAGACTATTTCGATGCGGTGCCGGCTACTCGCTGGCCCGGGAAGTTGTCCGCGGCCCTGTCGCGCGTCATACCGCCGCTATGCCAAAACCTGTATCTGGAAGTACATCTCCCCAAGAAGCGGCATGGAATCAAGCTGGAGCCCCATTGGTGATTCGTTCTGGGGGCCGGGGGAACTTTGTATAGGCTTGGCACTCTATCAACCCGAGTGCTAAAAACTATTAGCACTCCCGATTGAGGAGTGCTAGATTCAGTCCATCGTTTTGCGCCGACCCTGGTCAACGAGCGAGGCAACATGAGCAAAGACCTGCGTACCCTGGCATTCGCCCTGCCCCAAGGCAGCATCGAAGGCTATATCCAAGCCGTGAACAGCATCCCCCTGCTGTCCGCCGAGGACGAGCGGGAGCTGGCTGAGCGTTATCACCGCGAGAACGACCTGGAGGCGGCCCGCCAGCTGGTCCTGTCGCATCTGCGCTTCGTCGTGCACATCGCCCGCTCCTACCTGGGCTACGGCCTGCCTCACGCCGACCTGGTCCAGGAAGGCAATGTGGGCCTGATGAAGGCGGTCAAGCGCTTCGATCCGGGCATGGGCGTGCGCCTGGTGTCCTTCGCCGTGCACTGGATCAAGGCGGAAATCCACGAATACGTCCTGAAGAACTGGCGCATCGTCAAGGTGGCCACCACCAAGGCCCAGCGCAAGCTGTTCTTCAATCTGCGTAGCGCCAAGTCGCGCCTGGGATGGTTCACCGGCGCGGAAGTCGATGCCGTCGCCGCCGATCTGGGAGTCAGCCCCGAGGACGTGCGCGAGATGGAGGGCCGGCTGTCCGGCCACGACATGAGCTTCGACGCGCCCACCGATGCCGAGGACGAGGAAGCCAGCCGCTCGCCGGTGCACTACCTCGAGGATCATCGCTACGATCCTTCCGTGATCCTGGAAGAGCGCCAATGGGAATCCCGCAGCGAGAACCAGCTGAGCAAGGCCCTGGCCGCCCTCGATGCCCGTAGCCAGGACATCCTGCGCCGCCGCTGGCTGGCCGACGACAAGGCCACGCTCCAGGAACTGGCCGACGAATACGGCGTGTCCGCCGAGCGCATCCGCCAGCTGGAAGCCAATGCCATGAAGAAGATCAAGACGGCCATGCTCACCGCCTGAGCCGGAAGCCGAGCCGCACACACAGAACCCGCGTCAGCGGGTTTTGTTTTTTGTGCATGAGCTACGCGGGGTCATGCTGCTTCGCCTGCAGTTCGAAGGCGTCGCGCAGGTGGCGTAGAAACTCGTCGTCCTGCCAGGGCTTGTCGATGAAGCGGTAGATGGCGCCCCGGTTGATGGCGTCGCGCACGGACTTGATGTCGGCATAGCCGGACAAGACCATGCGCACCGTGCCGGGATAGAGCTCCCTGACCTTGCCGAGGAAATCCGTACCGCTCATGCCGGGCATGCGCTGGTCGGATACGATGACCTGGATCGGGTAGCGGGCCAGGGTTTCCAGGCCCTCCTCGGCCGAGGCAGCGGTAAGCACCCGGTACGGCTCCCCCCGCAGCATGCGCTTCAGCGCGCGCAGCACATCCGGCTCGTCGTCCACCAGCAGCAGCGTCGGCTGCTCGTCGTCCAGCTCCGCTGGCCAGCTCAAGCGCCGGCGGGTCACCAGCATGTCCTTCAGCTCGTCCTTGGGGACGGGCGGGCTGAAGTAAAAACCCTGGAGCAGGTCGCAGCCGTTGCGGCGCAGGTAGTGCATCTGCGCCTCGGTTTCCACGCCTTCGGCCACCACCTTGAGGCGCAGGGAATGGGCCATGGCGATGATGGCCACGGCGATATGGGCATCGTCCGGTTCCTGGGTGATGTTGCGCACGAAGCTGCGGTCGATCTTGAGCAGGTCCAGGGGCAGGCGCTTCAAATAGCTCAGCGAGGAATAGCCGGTGCCGAAGTCGTCCAGGGACAGGGTCAGACCGCTGTCCTTGAGCGCCTTGAGCACGCGTATGCCATGCTCAGGGTCCTGCATCATGGCGCTCTCCGTCAGCTCCAGTTCCAGGCAGGCCGGCTCCACGCCGTGCCGCTCCAGGGCGGAACGGCAGGTCTGGGGCAGTGCCTGGCTGTGCAGCTGGCGGGCGGAGAGATTGACCGCCACCGGCAGGAACAGGCCCTCCTTGTGCCAGGCGGCCAGCTGGGCGCAGGCCGTGTGCAGGACCCATTCGCCCAGGGGTACGATCAGGCCGGTTTCCTCGGCCAGGGGGATGAAGTCGGCGGGCGAAACCAATCGCTCCTCGTGGCGCCAGCGCAGCAAGGCCTCGGCGCCCGCCAGCTGGCCGCTGCGCAGATCGACCTTGGGCTGGTAGTGCAGCTCGAAATCGCCCTGGTCCAGGGAGCGCCGCAGGGCCGTCTCCAGGGACAGGCGATGCACGGCGCGCTGGTTCATGGCCTCGGTGAAGAAGCAGAACTCGCCCCGTTGCTGTTCCTTGGCCCGGTACATGGCGGCGTCGGCGTGCTGCAACAGGATCTGCGCATCCTCGCCGTCCTTGGGATACAGGGCGATGCCCAGGCTGGCGGGCGATTGCACCTCCTGGCCGGCCAGGACATAGGGGCGGGCCAGAGTGTCCTGCAGCCGGCGCACGAAGCCCTGGGTCAGGAGCTCGGCCTCGTCGGGCGGCAGGTGTTGCAGGATCAGCACGAACTCGTCGCCGCCCAAGCGCGCCACGGTGTCGCCCTCGCGCATGGTCTCGCCCAGGCGCCGCGCCACCAGGCGCAACAGCGCATCGCCCTGGGCATGGCCCAGGCTGTCGTTGACCCATTTGAAGCGATCCAGATCCAGCAGGATGAGAGCCAGGCAGCTGCCGTCGCGCCGGGCCTGGGCGATGCCCTGAGCGCAGCGGTCCTGCAGCAGGCTGCGGTTGGGGAGGCCGGTCAGCTCGTCGTGGGTGGCCTGGTATTCCAGCTGCGCCTCGTAGCGCACGCGCTCGCTGATGTCGTTGATGGTGCTGACGTAATGGCTGGCTCGGCCGGCTTCGTCCAGGACCGGCGCCAGGGACAGTTCGCACCAGGCGGGCGTGCCGTCCGCGCGGCAGCGGCGCAGGATGAGGTGGGCCTCGCGCCGCTCGCGCAAGGCGGCGCAGAGCTCGTGGCGCGCCGGGTTGTCGAGGTCCTCGCCGGCCAGGATGTCCAGCAGATCGCCGCCCAGAAGCTCGGCCTCCTGGCAGCCGGTCATGCGCTCGAATGCCGGATTGGCGTAGAGCAGGGGGCGGGCATCCGCCTTGGCCTCGGCGATCACGACGCCGTTGGCGCTGGACTCCAGGGCGCGCCGGTGCAGACGCAGGGTCTCTTCCTGGCGCTTGCGCTCGCTGGTGTCGATCACGCTGGCCGTGAGCAGGATCTCGCCGGCGCACACCGCATGGCTCAGGGCCACGTCGGCCGGAAACTCCGAACCATCCTTGCGCCGGCCGACGATGCGTCCCAGCTGGTTGGGATGGCGGGCGTAGGGGGCCTCCAGGTAGCGCGCATGAGCTTGGGCATGGGCCTCGCGCAGGCGCTCCGGGATCAGCATGGAAAGCGGCTGGCCCAACATCTCCTCGCGCTCGTAGCCGAACAGGCGCTCGGCCTGGGCGTTGACCATGACGATAAGCAGCGCTTCATCGCAGATCACGAAACCGTTGTAGGCGGTCTCCAGGATGGCGCGCAACCGCGCTTCGCTGTCGGCCACCTGGCGTTCCAGGGCCTGGCGCTCCTGCAGGGCGCGGAAGCGGGCGATGGCCAGCTCCAGGGTCCAGCACAGGCTGCGCTCGTCGAAGGGCTTGAGCAGGAAGTCGTAGGGCGACACGGCCTTGACCCGCGCCAGCGTGGCCGGATCGCTGTAGGCCGTCAGGAAGACCACGGCCACGGGCTTGCGCGCCATCAGCTCCCCGGCCAGGCTCACCCCGTCGTCCGCGCCGTCCAGGTGAATGTCCAGGAGCACGAGTTCGGGGTCCTCCTGCCCGAACAGAGCCAGGGCTTGGGCCGCATCGCCGGCGATGCCCACCACCGTGCTGCCGAAGCGCTGCAACTGGTTGGCGATGTCGCGGGCGATGACGCGTTCGTCCTCGACGATGAGGATGCGCAGTCCGTTCATGGCGCCGGCTCCAGGGGAAAGCGCAGGCTCACGCACAGACCGTTTTGCGAGTGAAAGGCGAGCCTACCCTTGAGCTGGGCCGCCAGATCCGCCGCCAATTGCAGCCCCAGGCTCGTCGCCCCCGGGCGGGCGCCGTCGGTGGGCAGGCCCTGGCCCCGGTCGCAGACCTGGAGGCAGACCTCGCCGTCGATGCAGTGTAGCGTCACCCGCACCTCGCCGGCCCTGCCCGGCGGATAGGCATGCTTCAGGGCATTGGAGACCAGTTCGTTGGTGAGCAGGGCGCAGGGCACGGCCCGGGTGATGGGCAGTTGCACCGAGTCGCCGGCGACGCTCAGCGTTATGCCTTCCCGTCCCAGGCCGCGCTGCAGCTGGCCGCAGAGCTTGCCCAGGAAGTCCAATAAGTCCAGGGCGGCGAACTGATCCGACTGATACAGGGCCTCGTGCACGGCGGCCAGGGCGCGTACCCGGTCGCCACTGTTCTGGAAGGGGCTGCGCTGCCCGGGAGGCAGGACCTGGGCCTGGAGGTTGAGCAGGCTGGAGATGAGCTGCAGGTTGTTCTTGACCCGGTGGTGGAACTCTTTCAGCAGCCATTCCTTCTCCGCCAGGGCCGCCCGGGCATCGTGCTTCAGGGCCGTGACGTCGCGCACCATGCCGTGCATGCGCAGCGGCCTGCCTTCCGCGTCGCGCAGGACCTGGGCGCGGTTCTGCAGCCAGCGGATCTGGCCGTCGGCACGGCGTGCGCGGTACAGGCATTCCCAGTTCGAGCCCGCGCCGCCCAGGAAGGCGCGCCATTCGGCGCGTACCCGCGCCCGGTCCTCCGGGACGATCATGTCGAAGCCCAGGCTTGGCGTGGTCTCGAAGGCCTGGAGCGAATAGCCGAAGACGCTCTCCACCGCGGGGCTCAGGTAGTCCAGGCGTCGCCAGGGCGGCGAAACGGTCCAGAGCACATCCTGGATATGGGCCAGGGCCTGGCTCAGTTGGACTTCCTTGCGGGCCAGGGCCTGACGGGAGTCGCGAGCCTGGACCAGGGCCTGTTCCCGGCCCAGGTACAGATGGCGCAGCCCCAAGAGCAGCAAACACCACAGGCTGAGCACCACGAAGCCCGCCAGCGCCGGCGCCAGCTGTGCCGGCAAGCCCGCCACGTCTTGGCCCTGGCGTATGTGTACCTGCCAGGCGGGCAGGGCCGGATGCGGGGGAAAATCGAGTCCGCCCTGGGGGAGCGGGGATGTCCGGCGGTTGTGGTACAGCGGCGTCACGTCCTCGCCGCTCAGGCTGATGTCCAGGGTCTCGCGCAGACGGGGCTCCAGGGAGTCGAACACCTGATCCAGGCGCAAGGCGATGCATACCGCGCCGAGGAAATGGGCGCGCCGCTCCTCCCGGGTCGCGGAGGGTTCGCCACGGCGGTATATCGGCAGGAACAGCAGGAGGCGCAAGGTATCCGGTGGGTCGTCGGCGACGCGCAAGCCGCCCGCGACGCTCAGCACGCCCTCGTCCCGCGCCTTCAGGATAGCCGCTCGGATCGGCGCTTCGCCGGCCAGATCGCTGCCGAACAAATGGCGCGCGCGCTCAGGGGGCTCGACGAAGTCGAAGGCCAGGCTGTCCGTTCCGCTGGGGAGTTCGTGGCTGCGTAGCCGACCGGTCGTGGCGGCGGCTTCTTGCCAGCCGGCGGCGCGCAGCAAGGGCAGCGAGCCCCGTTCCAGGGCGCGCACGAAGCTGACGCTTTGCACGGCCGGGTACTTTTCGAGCAGGCCCTGTGCCGAGACAAAGGTGCGGAACTCCTCCCGCTCGACCACCTGGGAACCGGCGAACAGGCCGTGCAGGCCACGGAGACCCAACTCCACGGCCGTCAGATAGCGCGACAGCTCCGCATGCACGCGTTGTGCCCGGCGCTCGAAGTCTTCTCCGGCGTCGCGGGTATTCAACGCGGCCATCTGCTGATAGACCAAGGCGGCCAGGAACAGGCCCAGGCTCAGGGCCAGCCAGCCCACGCGGGCGGCTCGGCGCAGCCGGCTGGTCGTCACGAGGGGGACAGAGAGCGCGGGTGCAGGGAGGGGAGAAACCGAAGAACCCATGAGCGGACCCCGACGCACGGCATTGGCTTTGAGTCAGTATAGGAAGAATCCCGTGGCGCATTTATCGAATCCATTGGCTTTATACCGGGACTTCCCGCCATGGCTGGCGGCGGGCCTGTCATCCGCGCCCGATTTGATCCGGCGCAAGGCGAGGCATGGTCCATCGGCGTCTGCTGCTAGCGCATTCGAGCGAGAGTAGAGGCAAGCATGACCCTGATCCCTTATCCGCCCCGGGGGGTCTTCAAGGCGCTGCGGCGCTATCTCCATCGCGCGCTCACCTGGCCTGCCCCTCTTCCGGTCCGGGAAGCCGGCGATCACGCCCTCGGGCCGTGGGCGACGGCAGTGGACATCAACGAGGGTGTCGAGGGTCTTCTGCTCCGCGTCGAGATCCCGGGCGTGGATCCGGGCGAGATCGAGCTCACCCCCGGCCCGGGTATCCTGGCCCTGCGCGGCGAGCGCGGCCAGGACCGGGCAAGCCCGGACGGCGAAGCGGGTCCCGGCCTGTTTTTCCGGCAATTCGCCTTGCCGGACGATCTCGACATCGCACGGCTTAGCTCGCAGTGCCGAAACGGCGTGTTGGAAGTGTGGATTCCCCGCACGGACCACTAGGGACGGATCGGCTCGAACTCCACGCGGTTGCGTCCCAGATCCTTGGCCCGGTACAGGGCCATGTCGGCGCGCTTGAGCAGGCTGGACTGGCTGTCGTGGGGCGCCAGGCTGGTGAGGCCGAAGCTGGCGCTGACCCGGGGCGCCGGGCTGAAGTCCGTGGCCATCAAGGCTGCGCGCAGGCGTTCGCAGATGGCCTGAGACTCTTCCGGCTCGGTGTCCGGGAACAGCAGGAGGAATTCCTCGCCGCCCCAGCGGCACATCAGGTCCGTGGGCCGCAGCAGGGCCGGTAGCAGCCGCGCCAGGCCCTGCAGCACGAAGTCGCCGTGCTCGTGGCCGTGATCGTCGTTGATGTGCTTGAAATGATCGATGTCCAAGAGGGCCAGGGCCAGGTGCCCGGCATCCTGCTGCTTGCGCTTCAAGAGGCGCTCCAGGCGGCGCTCGGCCTCGCGCCGGTTGGGCAGGCCGGTCAGGGTATCGGTGTGGGCGAGATTGGCCAGGGTCCCATTCAGCCGCTCCAGCTCGGCATTCTGCCGCTCCAGGGCCTCGGTGCGCTGGCGCACGCGCTCCTCCAGCTCGGCATTGAGCTCGGCCAGGGCTTGCTTGGCCTGGGCGGTGCGCCGGCTGGCGGCCTGTTGCAAGACCAGGATCAGCACCAGGCCGGCGATGATGGCCGCCGCGCTGTTGAGCAGGAGCCGGTGTTGGGCGTAATAGCTGACGGGCCGGCGCAGGACGATGCTCTCGGGCGGCAGGCGGGCCAGATCCAGGCCCAGGCGCTCCAGGACCGGGTAGTCGAAGCGCGGCAGGTATTCGGCCTTGGACTCGATGGGAATGCTTAAGGGTTCGGCCCCGGCCAGGATGCGCCGGGCCATGACCGCCGCGGCTCGGCCGTGCTGGAAGCCGTCATTGGTATAGCCGCCGACGATGCCCTGGCCCAGCAGCACATCGCCCCACATGCCGTAGATCGGTGCCGGACTGCGTTCGGCGATGGGCGGCAGTTGCTCCGCGTAGGAGAAATACTGGCCGTCGCGCAGCCGGTGTATGGCCAGCATCAGCACGGCGCTGTGCTCCGGTAGGGCCGCCAGGCGCGCTTCCAATTCCTGCAGCGTGAATTCGTCCCAGATCGCCACGTCCGTGCCGGCCAGCAGCTCGCGGTAGGCGGGAAGGGCGAGGACCTCCCGGGCCCGTTCCGTCATCAGCCTGCCCAGGCTAGAGCGGTCGGCGAGCAGGACCAGTCGGCGCAGCTCCGGTTGCATGCGCTTGATCAGGCTCAGATTGCCCTCGATCTCCATGCCCTCCTCGATGCCGGTGACGAGGCGCAGGCCGTTCAGGCGTTGCGGGCGCAGGATGTTGACACCGCAGAACACGATGGGCGTGCCCGGCCAGAGCGTCTGGCGGTGCTTGAGCAGGAAATCCAGGGCCGCATCGTCCGTGCTGAGCACCAGATCGGGGCGGAAGCGGGCGTAGCGGTAGTGCAGCAGCTCCAGGTAGCGGCGCTCGTGCTCGGCATCGTCGATGAAGCGCCGGGCATCCATGTACTCGATATGCAGGTTCTCCGGCGGCAGCACGTCCTTGAGCTCGGCGCGCGCGCCCTCGACCAGGGCCGCCGTCCACACGAACTGGGGATGATAGGAGTTGAGCATGAGCACGCGCGGCGGCGTGGCGGCGCTGGCGCCGGCCAG
This sequence comes from Gammaproteobacteria bacterium, assembly GCA_016182845.1. Lineage (GTDB taxonomy): Bacteria > Pseudomonadota > Gammaproteobacteria > Enterobacterales > Permianibacteraceae > JACPFT01. Next base: position 200,022 of record JACPFT010000013.1, on the reverse strand, counting down.
AAGCAGCAAGAGCAGGAGGCACAACAGGAGCCGGGGCATGGTTTGGGCCAGGGGGACATCCTGACCCAAGCATAGCAGTCCACTCCCGGCGTCGCCTGGGCGCCGGGAGCGGTGCGGTTTACAGCCGGTAGCGGATCTTGACGAAGATCTGGTCCGAATCGCGCAGGCGCGTGGCGTCGTCCAAGAGACCCAGGCTGCCCTCGCCGCGCTCCTCGGTCTCGGCGAAGCCGCCCCGGCTATAGACGATGAACAGATCCGAGAGCGGCGCCAGCTCGTAGCGGTAGCGCAGCTGCAGGCCGAAGTTGTTGATGGCGAAGTCCGGGCGCTCCGCGCCGGTGGCGCGCATCTCGCCGTCTTCCAGGCGGTAGTCGCGGCCGTGCTTGGCGTCGATGGCCAGCCATTGCAGCTTCAGGCGCAGCTCCGAGCCGGCCACCGGGATATAGCTGAGGTCGAAGTCGCTGCGCCAGAACATGCGCTCGTAACGGCCGAATTCGTTGTCCTGGCCTTCCCAGATCAGCCAGTCCTTGGAATAGCGCGGCGCCACCATGAGGCGCAGGTTCAGCGCGTCGCTGACGAAGTATTTGGCGATGGCCTGGATCTGGTAGAAGCGCCCGCTCAGGCCCTCTTCGTGGCTCCAGCCCCCCAGGAACCATTTCCAGTCGCCGACGCGGGTGGATTCGAATTCGCCGTAGAGGGAGGTGCGCGCCGGGGTATTCCAGACGCCATGGCCGCGACTGATCAGATCGTCGTGGCCAGGTAGATCCTGCCAGACCTCCAGCAAGCGCTGACCGCCGGTGCGGTATTCGGCGCGCTGCTTGACGCTCAGGCGGTCGTTGAGGCGCAGGCCGCCGTCATCGCGCTGCTCCTCGAACTCGAAGGTCCATTGGGTCGCGCCTATGGCCGAGTCGGCCGGGTGCTCCCGGTCGAAATAGCTGGCCTCGTAACCGAACTGGTTGAGGTTGCCGCGGCGCAGATAGCCGATGTCGTTGAGATCGAAGTCCTGGCCGTAATGAGCCAGCTCCAGCTCGTGCTGCCAATCGTCCCGGTCCAGGTTGAGCAAGAGCCAACCGGCACTGTCGTTGCGGTCCTCGCCGGCCTCGGCTATGCGCGATTCCAGGACCTGGCCGCGCAGGCGCAGGGCGTCCAGGCTGGTGTCGAAATCGGCGCCGTGCACCGTGGCTCGCCGCTCCAGGAAGGGCCGGTCGGTGTCGGTCAGCACATAGCCCAGGCGGTTGCCGTTGCTGGAATAGCGGCCGCGCAGGACGTTGAAGGCCTTGCCCTCGTCGTCGGCATAATCCCGTTCCCAGGCGCCCAGGTAGGCGTATTCGAAGCCCTTGGCCGAGCCGTTGAGCTTGAGGGCGGCATCGATGTCGGCGGCGCCCTCGCCGTCGTCGCGGCTGCCGCCGATGCGCCGGGTGTAGATCAGTTCGGCATCGTCCGGCGCCGAGAGCCGGAAGGGCTCCTGGTTCTCGGTGAAGAAGGGGCGCTTGTCGGAGAAATAGGTCTCGATGGCGGAGAAATCCACCACCAGATCGTCGCTCTCCACCTGGCCGAAGTCCGGGTTGACGCTGGCGGTCAGCTGGAAATCGCCGCGCGGCTTCCAGAACAGGTCGACGCCAGCCCGGTATTCCATGTCCTCGCCCACCTGGTCGGAGAGCACGGAGGCATAGGGATAGGCATTGAACAGGGACTGCTCGTACTGGCGCACTTCCACCGGCAGGAAGGCCGACAGGTAGCGGCTCTGGTTATAGCTGATGCCGCGCAGGCCGAAGCGTTCGCCGGTGGCCTGGATGACCTGGTCGAAATGCACGGCGATGCGGCGCATCTCGCCCTCGCGCTTCTGCATGGCGGTCAGGCTCCAGGGCAGGAGCATCTCCACGAAATAGCCGTCCTCGGTCTCGCTGACCGCGTGCTGCCATTCCCCGTCCCAGTCGGTGGTGAAGCTGTTCTCGTCCACCAGGGTGCCGTCCTCGATGCCGTCGGCGAGCGAGACGGTGAAGTTGTAGCCGGCTTGGCCATTGCCGTCGTAGTCCACATAGACATTGACCCGGTCGGCGGAACTGGCCTGATCGCGGGGCGTGGCCGGCTTGCTGCGCGGCAGGCTCTTGGGCTGGGCCACGGTGAAGCCGAAGGCCAGGCCCTCCGGCGTGGACAACATGCGCACTTTCGTCGCATAGGGCGAGGCCTTGCCGGTCAGCGGCTGGACCTGGCGGAAGTCGTCGAAGACCCGGGCATCCCGCCACTCGGTCTCGTTGAGCTGTCCGTCGATAGCTAAGGGGGCGGCGTTGACCGCCATGGGGAGGGCTGCCAGCAGCCAGAGAAATGCACGCATCCGTCGGGTCCCGAAAAGAGTGGCCGGTATTATCGTGGGGCTAAGACGGAAAGCGACGAGGAAAAGTTCTCGGAACGGCGCGCGAATTGTAACACTCTGTAAAGCTGTGACTTTTTACACATCGGCTGCAGGCGTAACCCGGGGACTGAGGTTCAAACTCAAGCCTTCAAATCCAGCATATCCGAGAAGAAGCGATCCGCCGGCAGGCCCTGGGCCTGGAAGGCGGCGTAGGCCGTGTCGACCATTTCCGGCCGGCCGCTGGCATAGACGTCGAAGCCGGAGAGATCCGGGTGATCGGCCAGCACGGCTTGGTGCACCAGGCCGCGCCGGCCGGTCCAGCCGGGCTCCTCGCCGGACATGACCTCGGTGCAGCGGAACCAGGGCGCACGTGCCGCCCAGTCCCGGGTCAGCTCGCGTAAATACAGGTGATCCAGGCTGTGGGCGCCGCGGTACAGCTGCATGGACCGCGCCTCGCCCCGGGCCAGGGCGGATTCGACCAGGGCCTTCATGGGCGCGAAGCCGGTGCCGCCGGCCAGGAGGATGATGGGTCGCGTCCCCGGGCGCAGCACGCAGCGGCCATGGGGCAGCTCCAGTTCCGCGCAGGCGCTGCCGCGCAGATGCTCCATGACCGCCAGGGCCGCGTCGTGGCCGGGCGTGGCGCGGATATGCAGCTCGATGGTCTCGCGGCATTCCGGCGCCGAGGCGATGGAAAAGGCGCGCTTGCCGCCATCGGGCATGACCAGGAACAGATACTGGCCGGCGGCGAAGGCGATGCGCTCGATGACCGGCGGGCGCAGGAGTACGCGCCAGGTGTCGTCTGACACCGCCGTGATGGCGGCGACCTGGGCCTTGAGGGGTTTCACGGGAAATTCGCCGGGGGATAGCACGTTATTAACCTCGATACATCATACAAAGAGTAGCCGCCAAGACGCCAAGAACGCCAAGGGAAGAAAGCAAGTAACCGCAAAGGCCGCGAAGCGAAGAATTTACGGATCACTTCAATGCCATAACAACAGTTGCGGCCTTGGTGCGCGTCGCGGTGACTACTTCCCGTCTTCCTTGGCGCCTTGGCGGTTAATCCCATCTTGCTTAATCCAGCCCCAGTTTCTTCCACAAACCGTCGACCCGGGCCTTCACCGCCGCGTCCATGACGATGGGCCGGCCCCATTCCCGGCTGGTTTCCCCCGGCCATTTATTGGTCGCGTCCAGGCCCATCTTGGAGCCTAGGCCGGAGACCGGCGAGGCGAAATCCAGGTAGTCGATGGGGGTGTTCTCGATCATCACCGTGTCGCGCGCCGGGTCCATGCGCGTGGTGATGGCCCAGATCACATCGTTCCAGTCGCGGGCATTGACGTCGTCGTCGGTGACGATCACGAATTTCGTGTACATGAACTGGCGCAGGAAGGACCAGACGCCCAGCATCACGCGCTTGGCATGCCCCGGATATTGCTTCTTGATGGTCACCACCGCCAGGCGGTAGGAGCAGCCCTCCGGCGGCAGGTAGAAATCGACGATCTCCGGAAACTGCTTCTGCAGGATGGGCACGAACACCTCGTTGAGGGCGACGCCCAGGATGGCCGGCTCGTCCGGCGGCCGGCCGGTGTAGGTGGAGTGGTAAATGGGATTGCGGCGGTGGGTGATGCGCTCCACGGTGAACACCGGGAATTTATCCACCTCGTTGTAATAGCCGGTGTGGTCGCCGAAGGGGCCCTCGGCGGCCAGCTCGCCCGGGTGGATCACGCCTTCCAGGATGAATTCCGCGCCGGCCGGGACTTGCAGATCCGAACCCCGGGTCTTCACCACCTCGGTCTTGTCGCCGCGCAGCAGGCCCGCGAAGGCGTATTCGCTCAAGGTGTCGGGGACCGGCGTCACCGCGCCCAGGATGGTCGCCGGATCGGCGCCCAGGGCCACGGCCACCGGGAAGGGCGTGCCCGGATATTTCTCGCACCATTCGCGAAAATCCAGGGCGCCGCCGCGATGGCTCAGCCAGCGCATGATCAGCTTGTTGCGGCCGATGACCTGCTGGCGGTAGATGCCCAGGTTCTGCCGCTCCTTGTGCGGCCCCCGGGTCACGGTCAGGCCCCAGGTGATCAGTGGTGCGGCATCGCCGGGCCAACAGGTCTGCACCGGCAGCGTGCTCAAATCCACGTCCTCGCCCTCGATGACGACTTCCTGGCAAGCCGCGTCTTTCAGGACCTTGGGCGCCATGTTCAAGACCTGCTTGAACAGGGGCAGCTTGTCCCAGGCGTCGCGCAGGCCCTTGGGCGGTTCCGGTTCTTTCAGGAAGGCCAGGAGCTTGCCCACTTCGCGCAGCTCGGCGACGCTGTCGGCGCCCATGCCCAGCGCCACGCGCTCGGGCGTGCCGAACAGATTGGTCAGCACGGGAATCGAGTAGCCGGTGGGATTTTCGAAGACCAGGGCCGGACCCTTGGCGCGCAGCACGCGGTCGCCGATCTCGGTCATCTCCAGGACCGGCGATACGGCTTCCTTGATGCGCCGGAGTTCGCCGCGTTTCTCCAGGCCTTTGATGAAATCGCGCAAGTCGGTGTATTTCATGGTGTTTAACCTGGGTGGCATCGCGGGGGTAGGGGCGCCCATGATACCGGATTGGCGCGGGCAAGGCTCTGCGCAGGGCCCAATCCCGTGTTTCTCGCTCGCGTAGGTCCGGCTTTAGCCGGACTGGGCTTGCGTCGTGCTCGTGGCGGTCCGACTGAAGTCGGACCTACAGGTCGTTACCAGGTTTCGTTTCACGATGCTCCTACCACGTGGCGGGCCCACCCAGGGCCTCGGCAGAGCTCGGCCCGTTCGCGCGGCGCATGTGCCGCTGGGCACATGCTTATGTCCGCGCTCACCCCCCTTGACGCTCAGTTTTTGACCAGTTAGGCTAGTAATTACTTACTCACTTAAAGGCCATACCATGAGCCCACGCCCCAACGCCCTGCCCGCCGAGGAACGCCGCGCCAACACCGTGGAGACGGTGCTGGAGCTCGCCGCCGAGAGCAACCCCGGCGAGATCACGACCGCCGCCATCGCCGCGCGCATGCAGCTGACCCAAGGCGCCTTGTTCCGCCATTTCCCCAGCAAGGACGCCATCTGGTCGGCCGTGCTGGACTGGGTCGCCGAGCGGCTGCTGGCGCGCCTGGAACGGGCCGCGGCCGGCGCGGCCACGCCGCTCGCCGCCCTGGAGGCCATGTTCCTGGCTCATGTGGACTTTGTGGCGGAGAACCCGGGCGTGCCGCGCATCCTGTTCGGCGAGCTGCAGCGGCGCGAGGACAGCCCGGCCAAGCGCCTGGTGCGCCAGCTGATGGCCCGCTACGGCGAGCGCCTGGGTCAGTTGCTCGCGGCCGGCCGCGCCGCCGGCGAGATGGCGCCGGAGCTGGACGTGCAAGCCGCCGCGACCCTGTTCATCGGCACCATCCAGGGCCTGGTCATGCAGGCCACCCTGGCCGGCGACATGGCCGGCATCCGCCAGCAGGCGCCCCGCGCCTTCGCCATCTACCGGCGGGGGATCGCCGCATGAAGCGTCCGTCCGCCCGAGCCTTGGGGCTCGCTGCCATCGCTCTGCCCCTGCTAGGCCTGTTCGTGGTCGCCGCCCTGCGCACCGGTCCGCTGGCGCCCGTGGCCGTCACCACGGCGGCGGTGGAGACCCGCGCCCTGGCTCCAGCCCTGTTCGGCATCGCCACGGTGGAGGCACGCCAGACCTATAAGTTGGGTCCGACCCTGCCGGCGCGGGTACTGCGCCTGACCGTGGACGTGGGCGACCGGGTCGCCGTGGGGCAGGTGCTGGGCGAGCTGGATCCGGTGGATCTGGCGGCGCGCATTCAAGCCCAGGAGGCCGCGCAGCAGCGCGCCGAGGCCCAGCTGACCGAGGCCGGGGTTCAGGAGGCCTATGCCCGAGGCGAGGCGGCACGCTACGAGCGGCTCGTGGAGCGGCATCTTGCCAGCGAGGAGCTGGCCGCGGCCAAACGCCAGTCCCTGCGCAGCGCCGAGGCTGCCCTGGCCGCGGCTCGCCAGGAGCGCGCCCGCGCCCGCGCCGAGGGCATGGCCCTGGAGGCCCAGCGGCTGAGCCTGCGCCTGGTCGCCCCGGTGGACGGCCTCGTGGTCTCCCGCGAGGCCGAGCCCGGCAGCACCGTGGTCGCCGGCCAGACCGTGCTGGAGCTGGTCGCGCCCGAGAGCCTGTGGCTGAGCGTGCGCTTCGATCAATCCGCTAGCGCGGGCCTCGCCGCCGGTCTGCCGGCGCGCGTCAGCCTGCGCTCCCGGAACGGCGAGGTGTTGCCGGGGCGCGTGCTGCGCCGCGAGCCCAAGGCCGATGCGGTCACCGAAGAGACCCTGGCCAAGGTGGTGTTCGAGCGCCTGCCCGAGCCCCTCCCGCCCCTGGGCGAGCTGGCCGAGGTCACGGTGGCGCTGCCGGCGCGCCCCGCCGCGCCCGTGGTTCCCAACGCCGCCCTGCGCCGCGAAGGCGAGGCCCTGGGCGTGTGGCGCCTGGACCAGGGCGCGCCGCGCTTCGTCCCCGTCGAGCTGGGCATGGCCGATCTGGAGGGGCGGGTCGAGGTGCGCGCGGGACTCCAACCCGGCGAGCGCGTGATCGTGCACAGCGAGAAGGCGCTCTCGGCCCATAGCCGCCTGCGCGTCTTGGACCGCCTGCCGGGAGTGGCGCCGTGATCAGCCTGGCGGGCCGCGATATCCTCCATGGCTGGGGCAAGTTCGTGTTCACCGGCATGGGACTCGGGCTCTTGTTCGGCGTGACCCTGGTCATGGCCGGGGTGTACCGGGGCATGGTGGCCGACGGCGAGGCCCTGCTCGCCAACACTGGCGCCGATCTCTGGGTCGTGCAGCGGGACACCCTGGGACCCTATGCCGAGCCGTCCAGCCTGCCCGGCGATACCTGGCGCAGCGTTCGCCTGGTGCCGGGCGTCGCCGAGGCGGCCGGCGCGACGTATTCGACCATGCAGTTGCGGCAGGGCCGGCGCGAAGTGCGTGCCATGCTGGTGGGCCTGGCCCCCGGCGAGCCCGGGCGCACGCCCGGCTGGCCGCCCCAGTTGGTGGCGGGCCGTCAGCTCACCCGCGGCCACTACGAGGCCGTGGCGGATCTGGCCACCGGCTTCCGCCTAGGGGAGGCCATTACCCTGCGCGGCGAGCGTTACACGGTCGTGGGCCTGACCCGGCGCATGGTCTCGGCCAGCGGCGATCCCATGGTGTTCGTGCCGCTGAAAGACGCCCAGGCCGCCCAGTTCCGCGCCGACGGCGACGCCATCCGGCGGGGCCGGCGCGCGGCCGAGGCCGATCCGGCGCAAAACCGCCCGGGCAATCCCGCCGCCCTGCAGGCCGCCCTCGCCGCCCAGGGCGACGGCGACACGGTCAACGCCGTACTGGTCCGCCTCGCGCCCGGCGCCGATCCCGACGCGGCCGCCGAGTCCATCCGCCGCTGGCAGCGCCTGACCGTGTACACCCGCGAGCAGATGCAGGACATCCTGGTGGGCAAGCTCATCGCCACCTCGGCGCGCCAGATCGGCCTGTTCCTGGTGTTCCTCGCCGCCGTGTGCGCGGCCATCGTTGCCTTCATCATCTACACCCTGACCATGGACAAGATCCGCGAGATCGCCGTGCTCAAGCTCCTGGGCACCAAGAACCGCAGCATCGCCGGCATGATCCTGCAACAGGCCCTGGCCCTGGGCAGCATTGGCTTCGTGGTCGGCACCATCAGCGCCAGTTTCTCGGCGCCGATCTTCCCCAAGTACGTGCTGGTCCTGCCCACGGACATCGCCACGGGCCTAGCCGCCGTGCTGGGCCTGTGCACCCTGGCCAGCGTCGCCGCCATCCGCGCGGCCCTCGCGGTCGATCCGGCCGAAGCCATCGGAGGCTGAGATGGGTAGAGGTATCGTCATCGAGGGCCTGCGCAAGCGCTACGGCAAGGGCGACACCGCGGTGGACGCGCTCCGGGGCGTGGACATGGAAGTCGGCCCGGGCGAGGTCGTGGGCCTGGTGGGTCCCTCGGGCTCGGGCAAGAGCACGCTCTTGAAATGCCTGGGCGCCGTGATCGAGCCCTCGGCGGGGCGCATGCGCCTGGGCGGCCGGGTGATCTACGAGGACGGCTGGCGGGTCAAGGACTTGCGCGCCCTGCGCCGCGACCAGCTGGGCTTCGTGTTCCAGGCGCCGTACTTGCTGCCCTTCTTGGACGTCACCGACAACGTGGCGCTCCTGCCCATGCTGGCGGGCGTGCCCGATGCCGAGGCGCGGATCCGGGCGCGGGAGCTCCTGGAGGCCCTGGACGTGGGCCACCGCGCGGCGGCCATGCCCGCGCGCCTGTCCGGCGGCGAGCAACAGCGCGTCGCCATCGCCCGCGGCCTGGTCAACCGCCCGCCGGTGATCCTGGCCGACGAGCCCACTGCGCCCCTGGACAGCCAGCGCGCCATGGCCGTGGTGCGCATCCTCAACGAGATGGCGGCCCGCTACGAGACCGCCATCATCGTGGTGACCCACGACGAGAAAATCCTGCCGACTTTCAAGCGCATCTACCGCATCCGCGACGGTGTGACCCACGAGGAGGCCGGCGAGGGCCGGCCCTATGCCTGAACATTCAGTCCCATTAGGAGAGAGCCATGTACCCCATCGCCCTGAGTTTCGCCCTGGCCTTGATCGCGCCCGCCGCCCTGGCCGCCGCAGCCGGCGGCCACGAGCATCACCATCACCCTGCCGCCGCGACCGAGACGGCAGCACCCGCAACGCGCTGGCCCGTGGACGCGGCCCTGCGCCAGGGCATGGACGGCATGCGCTCGGCCCACGAGCAGGCCCGCGCCCGGAAACCGATGACGGCCGACGCCGCCCGCGCCACGCTGCGGGCCGTTCAGGATCAGGTGAGTTTCATGGTCAAGAACTGCAAGCTGGAGCCGGCGGCCGATGCGGCCCTGCACGGCGTGCTGGGCGAACTGATGGCGGGCGCCGCGACCCTGGAACGGGAGCCGGAGCAGGGCCTGGCGCGCATGGAGCGGGCGCTCGCTTACTATGCGCGCCGTTTCGCCCATCCGGCCCGGTGAGGCGGCGTCCCGCTAGGGGAGAAGAAGATTGACCGCCAAGAACGCCGAGAACGCCAAGAGGGGAAGAGAGCCTAAAACGCTTTCGTCGTCCCCGCCCTTCGACAGGCTCAGGACAGGCTTCGGCGGGGACCCAGTCGGAGGCTATTGCTATTGACTGGATACCCGTATGACGGCGAATTGTTCTGCACTCTCTCAACTTGGCGTTCTTGGCGGCTAATCCCAATTTCCAAGCAATAAAAAAGGGAAGGCAAGCCTTCCCTTTCCGAGCTGTCCGCCCGCGCCTTACTGGCGCTTCATGGAATCGAAGAACTCGTTGTTGGACTTACTCATGGACAGTTTGTCGATGAGGAACTCCGTGGCTTCGATGTCCTGCATGGGCGAGAGGATCTTGCGCAGGATCCACATTTTTTGCAGTTCGTCCTGGGCGGTGATCAACTCCTCGCGGCGCGTGCCGGAGCGGTTGATGTTGATGGCCGGGAAAATGCGGCGCTCGGCGATCTTGCGATCCAGGTGCAGTTCCATATTGCCCGTGCCCTTGAATTCCTCGTAGATCACCTCGTCCATCTTGGAACCGGTGTCCACCAGGGCGGTGGCGATGATGGTCAGGCTGCCGCCTTCCTCGATATTGCGCGCCGCGCCGAAGAAGCGCTTGGGGCGCTGCAGGGCATTGGCATCCACGCCGCCGGTGAGCACCTTGCCGGAGGCCGGGGTCACGGTGTTGTAGGCGCGGGCCAGGCGGGTGATGGAGTCGAGGAGGATGACCACGTCGCGCTTGTGCTCGGCCAGGCGCTTGGCCTTCTCGATGACCATTTCCGCGACCTGCACGTGGCGGGTGGCGGGTTCGTCGAAGGTGGAGGCGACGACTTCGCCGCGCACCGAGCGCTGCATTTCCGTCACTTCTTCCGGGCGCTCGTCGATGAGCAGGACGATGAGGTAGACATCCGGATGGTTGCCGGCGATGGACTGGGCGATGTTCTGCAACATCATGGTCTTGCCGGCCTTGGGCGGCGCCACGATCAGGCCACGCTGGCCCATGCCGATGGGCGCGGTCAGATCCATGACGCGGGCCGTCAGGTCTTCCTTGGAGCCGTTGCCGCGCTCCAGGCGCAGGCGCTGGTGCGGGTGCAGCGGCGTCAGGTTTTCGAACAGGACCTTGTTCTTGGCGTTCGCCGGATCGTCGTAGTTGATGTGATCAACTTTGAGCAGGGCGAAATAGCGCTCGCCCTCTTTCGGCGGGCGGATCTTGCCGGAAATGGTGTCGCCGGTGCGCAGGTTGAAGCGCCGGATCTGGCTGGGCGAGACGTAGATGTCGTCGGGTCCGGCCAGGTAGGAGGCTTCGGGGCCGCGCAGGAAGCCGAAGCCATCCTGGAGGATTTCCAGCACGCCGTCGCCGTAGATGTCCTCACCGCTCTTCGCATGGGCCTTGAGCACCGCGAAAATGATGTCTTTCTTGCTGCAGCGACCCATGTTTTCGAGGCCCAGGGTCTCGGCAAGCTGGATCAGTTCTTCGGTCGGTCTTTGCTTGAGTTCGGTGAGATTCATACTGAAGGTAGTGAGGGGGTGCTAGGGGAAGGATGGAAATCCAGAGAAGGATATCCGGTCGGGATGAGCTTCATGCCGGAAGCGGCCATGGCTCGGATTCGGGTTCTAGTCCTTGGATTCGACTACGACAGGAGTCTTTCCGGAGGGAAGACCAGGAAAACGTAGTCAGAGATTATCGTTATGGCAAGCAACTTAGCATGATTATCGCAATGCGTCTAGCGCGGGGGTTGCCTGCCCGGCTATATGGCCGTCCGGCTGAAGCCGGACCTACCGGAGCATTCCCGTAGGTCCGGCTTCAGCCGGACGCGAGGCCGATACTTACAGGCTCGCGTCGATAAACGAGCTCAGCTGGGACTTGGACAGGGCGCCGACCTTGGTGGCATGGACCTGGCCGTCCTTGAAGATCATCAGGGTGGGGATGCCGCGCACGCCGAACTTGGCGGCGCTGGCGCTGTTCTCGTCGACATTGAGCTTGGCGATGGTGAGCTTGCCGGCATAGTCGTTGGCGATCTCGTCGAGGATCGGAGCGATCATCTTGCAGGGACCGCACCATTCGGCCCAGAAGTCCACCAGAACCGGGACGCCGGCTTGCAGGACGTCGGCTTCGAAGCTGGCGTCGGACACGTAGATGATTTTGTCGCTCATGGTGATTCCTCGTTGCGCCCTATGGCGGCGGCTGTGGTAGGCGGTCCTGGCGGCCGCGGGTGTTGGCTATTTCAAAAGAAAGCGCCGGGCTTTGCAAGTCCGCCCGACATATCCGCTGGGTATATCCGCCGAACAGGATGCTGGCAAGCTCACCGAGTTTGCCGGCATGACCCCCGGCTTTCTCGGCCCGGTCTCTTGCTGCTATGCTTGCCTATCTGGCTTTCTCCCGTCCTTCATGGGGTTGCCTCGTGCCAAACCCAAGCCCGTCCCCCAGGTGTTGTTGAGCCAATGACTGCAATCGACGTAAGCACCGCGCCGCGCGCCGACAGGCGCAAGCGCTCCGCCCCGCCGGCTCCGGAGATGATGGCCGCCGTGGACTTGGGGTCCAACAGCTTCCACATGGTCATCGCCCGGGTCGTGGCCGGGGATCTGCAGACCGTGGGCCGGCTCAAGGAGAAGGTGCAGCTGGCCGCCGGCCTGGATCAACACCATTTGTTGACCGCCGAGGCCATGGCCCGCGCCCTGGAATGCCTGAAGCGTTTCGGCCAGCGCCTGAAGGGCATGGCGCCCGGCTCGGTCCGCGCCGTGGGCACCAACACCCTGCGCATGGCCCGCAACGGCCGCGCCTTCCTGGCCCAGGCCAGCGAGGTCCTGGGCCATCCCATCGACATCATCGCCGGCCGCGAGGAGGCCCGTCTCATCTATTCCGGCGTGGCCCATACCCTGCCGGATGCCGGCGGCCAGCGCCTGGTCATCGACATCGGCGGCGGCTCCACCGAGTTCATTATCGGAAAGGGCTATGAGCCCTTGTTGCTCGATAGCTTGCACATGGGCTGCGTCAGCTACGAGCGCTTCTTCCCGGAAGGCCGCATCGAGCGCAAGGGCTTCAAGGCGGCGGTGACCGCCGCGCGCCTGGAGCTCATGTCCATCCAGGACAGCTACCCGGCCTTGGGCTGGCAGCACTGCGTCGGTTCCTCCGGCACCATCCAGTCCATCCAGGAAATCCTTATCGCCCAGGGGCATCACGACGGCTTGATCACCCTGGATCGGCTCAACGCGCTGCGCGAGCGGGTGGAGGATGCCGGCCACGAGAGCCGGCTCAATCTGCCCGGCCTCAAGGAGGAGCGCCGCTCCATCCTGCCGGCCGGCCTCGCCGTGCTCTATGCCATCTTCAAGAGTCTGCCCATCGCCACCATGAGCACTTCCGACGCCGCCCTGCGCGAGGGCGTGCTTTACGAGCTGGCCGGCCGCTTCCAGCATCAGGACGTCCGCGAGCGCACCGCCCAGGCCATGGCCGCCCGTTACCACGTGGACCAGGCCCAGGCCGCGCGCGTGCGGGCCACGGCCCTGGATTTCCTGACCCAGGTGGCCGAGGACTGGGACCTGGCCGGGGAAGAGCAGGAGATCATGCTCAGCTGGGCCGCTAATCTGCACGAAGTCGGCCTGTCCATCAGCTACAGCCAGTATCAGAAGCACGGCGACTACATCCTGACCCATGCCGACATGCCCGGCTTCACCCGCAGCCAGCAGGAACTGCTCGCCGCCCTGGTGCGCAACCACCGGCGCAAGCTCTCGCCGGCACGCTTCGAGGTCCTGCCCGCCGAGGCCCGCGAACCGGCCCTGCGCCTGACCCGCCTCCTGCGCCTAGCGGCGCTCCTGCACCATCGGCGCATCGACGAGTCCCTGCCGGCCCTGGAACTGCGCGCCGCCGACAAGTCCCTGTCCTTGAGCTTCCCGGACGGCTGGCTGGCCGAGCACAGCCTGGTGGAAGCAGACCTGGAGCAGGAAGCGGCGTTCTGCGCGGCGGCGGGGTTGAGGCTCAGCTTCGCCTAAGGCCGGTTCAGAGCTGGCTGTCCATGGGCAGCCAGCCCAGGATTTTCGCCGCCAGCCGCCGCCACCAGCCCGCCTGCGGTTCGCCGCGTTCGGATTCCGCGCCGCTTTCCCACACCAGCCCCGCAGCCTCCCGCCGCACGCGCCAGGCGTGTTCCGGCGCGACGCCGGCGTCGAGCACGGCGCGCAGGCTCTGCCCCAGTTTGTCGCTGTCGATGATGAGCATCAACTCGGTGTTGATGGCCTCGGAGCGGCTGTCCAGGTTGAAGGAGCCGATCAAGACCCGTGAGCCGTCCAGCAGGGCGGCCTTGGCATGCAGGGCCGAGCGCGAGCGGTTGCGCCGGCGCGGCAGGCTCAAGCGCCGGCGCGGACGCAGGGGTCGCAGCTCGTGGAGCTCGATGCCGGCGTCTAGGATGCGCAGCCGCCAGCGGGCGTAGCCGGCATGGGCAGCGATGACGTCGGTGGAGCCTAAGGAATTGGTCAGGGCGCGCAAGCCGACGCCGCGCGTCCGCATGGCGGCGAAGGCCGCCAGGCTCTCGGGGCTGGGCACGAAATAGGCGCTTTCTAAGAGGCATTCGCGCCGCACGGCCCCGAAGAGTTCCTGCAAGGCCGTCCACACGGCGCTCTGCCCGGCCGGGCTGCCCACCTTGTCGGGCGTATCGTGCACCACGCGCACCGGCGCCCAGACCAGGTCGCGGCAGAGCTCGGCGTCGAAGGCCTCGAGCCAGCGGCTGGGATAGGGGAAACCGCGCATGCGCGCGATGCGCCGCTTCAGGCGCCGGTGGTAGCGCCGGGCGCGGCGCGGGCTGGAGCGCAGCAGGCTCAGCGCGGCGATGGGGCGTGCCCAGGCGCTGTTCCAATAGGCGTCGAAGGCCGTGGACAGCTCCTGTACGGCGGGCCCGGCCAGCAGCACGTCCAGATCGCGGAAATTGCTGTCCTGGTTCAGGCCGAAATAATGCTCGGCGATATTGCGCCCACCGACGATGGCGGCGGCGTTGTCGGCGAGCCAGGCCTTGTTGTGCATGCGATGGTTTAGGCGGCGGAAATCCCGGAGCAGATCCAGGGCGCGCAGGACGGGCCAGTCGCGGCTGCCGAAGGGATTGAACACGCGCACTTCCACGCCGGGCAGGGCATCGAGGCGTACCAAATGCCGATCGCGGCCGGCGGTATGGATATCGTCGATGAGCAGGCGCACGCGCACGCCGCGCTCGGCGGCGGCCATCAGCCTCTCCAAGAGCACGCGCCCTACGCTGTCGTCGTCCCAGCGGAAGTACTGGATGTCCAGGCTGTGCATGGCCCGATCGGCGAGGCCCAGGCGCGCCAGATAGGCGTCCTGGCTGGTGGCCAATAGGCGGCAGCCGCTAAACGCCGGTGGCGTGTCGGACGGTGGGGCCAGGAGCTGGAGCAGTGATGGGCTGACCGGGTTTAGGGCCGGTCCCGCCGGGGCGCGGGGGCTCTGGTTTAGGCGTAGCCGGAGCCGGAGTTTGCCGGTCAGGGACATAAGCTGTGCCAGTCGGGAGCCAGGCCTCAGCTTAACGGAAACACCGGCGGTCAGGGAGATGGACTGCTCCGGGGGGTGGCGTGATACGCGGCGATACAGTCGGATACTGAACGATACACAATATTTGGGGGGGGGGGGGGGGGGGGGGGGGGTAGCTTCTGCGCGCCGGAAAGGCCGGCAATTCAAGAGCTAAGGACGATATCGCATGAAGAATTTTATGGAAGGCAAGATGCCGCAGGCTGGCAAATTCGCCAAGCCGGCGTCGATCATGGCGCTTGCCGCTGGGTTCAGCCTGGGTCTGGCCGGATGCAGTTCGATGCCAAGCGCTTCGCCAGGACAAGGTAAGATCTGGGTGAAAGTGTGCAACGAGAAGGCCGAAGTTGAAGGGGCTTACGACCAAACCAATGGCGGGAAAGTAGTGGCTCGGCTCGGCATCGAGTGTAAATGGCAGGCGCAGCCTCAGCCGGTTTCGCCCCATAGCCCTGAGAATACGAGCCCGATCATTGAACTCAATTCCTTCTGGATTCAATCGCGGCTGATTGCCGGATTTGCCGGTGGGGCTGGTTCCGGCTCCGGGTTTGGCGTGCTTGAAATCCAGACCAGCCTGTTCAAGTCCTCGCAATCCACGGGGCGCGGGCTTTACGCCAAGCTAGGCGGCGGCAATATCACCTACAAGGACGGGGCCGGCTCGGGCCGGATCCGCGTCTATCATGATGGGCGCTTGCACCAGGAGATCCCCCTCGGTTATGAGGTCCGCAGCGGCGAGCTGACGGTACAGAATTCCCCGTGGCTGGCGGCCCAGGTGTATATGGCGATGGATACCGTCAAGCCCGCGCGTCTGGAGGTGGAATTGCCGAATATCGCCGCCCAGGTGGTGGATCCCCGGGGCGGCCAGATGTTCACGCCGACGCTGGCGTTGAGCGCCAATGGCACGGCGCTTCTGGCCGGATCCGACGCGGTGGTCATCGAGGCCGTGCCCGATTGCGGCGAATACCGCTGTCACGCCCGCTGAGGGCGGCGGGGCCGTGCCTTGAAACCGGTCCCGGGATCGCCTAGCACCCCCCGCTCGCCGGGGGATACCTTGTTGCAGGGAAAGGAGTCGACTATGGGATACGGGAAAATGAAGGCCGGGCTGGTACGACGCCTAAAGGTCGGGCTAGTTCTGGGCGGGGCCGCGGCTCTGGCGGCCTGCGCCGGCCTGCGCGGTGCCGATGCGGAGTTTGGCCATGACTATCCTTCCGAGTCGGTCAAGGGCAATGATTTCGTCAATGTGACCAATTCCTTCTCGGGACGCTCGGCCTGGAGCGGCTCCGAGTGGAAATGCCAACCCCGCTGCGAGGCCGAGGCGTTCGAGCGGCTGGGGTTCCGCGAACTGGCCACGGCCCAGGCTGGCTCTTACCGGCTGGTGATCCATGCCGAAGAAGGCATGGCCGACGAACTGGGCCGGGACTTCGCCCGGCTGGGCGCCGCGCTCTGGCCCGAATGGGAACGGGCGCTGAGCGGTTTCTTTCCGGGGGCGCCGGCGGCCGAGTTCCACCTCTATGCCGTGGACGAGGCCGTTCCATTGGCCATGATCAGCGAGGAGCCGGCCGGGGTGCTGGTCCGGCTGCGTTTCCTGATGCCGATCACGCGCAGGGCGCCGGTAGTGGCGGAGTACGCTAAGGCCATCGCTCAGCTGCGGAATGTCAATCGGCAGCACAAGGAGACCCTGGATGCCGAGAACATGGTGCTGAATTCCCGGCGGTTCTTGGAATGGAGCGAGAAGCTGGGCAACCTGGCCCATGAATGGAGCCATGTCGTCCGGCGCTGGCCCGCGCCGCGCTTCGGCGAGGCCGAGGCCGCGCGACGCTTCGCCTTCAATGACGAGGTCCAGGCCCATACCCTGGGCTTGTGGATGCGCCACCATCTGTCCGCTTATACACGGGATGGCCGGGAGCCGCTGTTTTCCGAGCTGAGACTGGGTTCGGTGGATTTCACCACGGTCCTGGGCAACAAGGATGATCGCTATTTCCGCCGCTACCCCGAGGATTTCCTCAGGAGTTTTGCCGCCGGCTACGGCTCGGGCGACGAGAGCATCAGCATGGCGATTGGTAGCCAGTACCTGGCCCAACTTAACCTCGCCAACTGCCTGAATCAGCGCGTCTTCACGACCGACCGGCCCAGCCTGGAGCGGGGGCGGCGGCTGATCGCGGCGATGCTGCGCGAACAGCCGAATTTGCTGAATGGCTATTATGCCCCGGCCGAGGCTTGTGTCGGTGAAGCGGGGGAAGCATCAGGCTGAATCCGGACCTACCGATGGTCGACACAAGGCGCGCGGTAAACCTCGCGGTGGTTAATAAGCAGAAGGGCGGGAATTCCGCCCTTCTTGCTGCGCGTTGACTACTTACTGCGGCAGCTTCACGCCCAGTTCCTTGACCAGGAAGCTCAGGTAGTCCGCCGCATGGGCGATCTGCATGGCCGTGGGCTTGCCGGCGCCGTGGCCGGCATTGCTCTCGATGCGCGCCAGGATCGGCGCCTCGCCGGCCTGGGCCTTCTGCAGCGCCGCCGCGAACTTGAAGCTATGGGCCGGGACGACGCGGTCGTCGTGGTCGGCGGTGAGGACCAGGGTCGCGGGATAGCGCGTGCCCGGCTTGATGTTGTGCAGGGGCGAATAGGCCTTGAGCACCGGGAACAGGTCCTTGTTGTCGGCCGAGCCGTATTCCGGGGCCCAGGCCCAGCCGATGGTGAACTTGTGGTAGCGCAGCATGTCCAGCACGCCCACTTCCGGCAGCACGGCGCCGAACAGGTCCGGGCGCTGGGTCAGCATGGCGCCGGCCAGGAGGCCGCCGTTGCTGCGGCCCCAGGCGGCGAGCTTGGGCGTGCTGGTCCACTTCTCGGCGATCAACCATTCACCCGCGGCGATGAAATCGTCGAAGACGTTCTGCTTGTTCTTGAGCATGCCGGCTTGGTGCCAGGCCTCGCCGTATTCCGAGCCGCCGCGGATATTGGCCACGGCGAACACGCCGCCCATCTCCATCCAGGCCATGAGCGCGCCGGAATAGCGGGAATTGGGCGAGATGGCGATATTGAAGCCGCCGTAGCCGAACAGCAGGGTGGGGTTAGCCCTGTCCTTCTTCAGGCCCTTCTTGTAGGACAGGGCGATGGGCACGCGCGTGCCGTCCTTGCTGGTGAAGAAGGCCTGTTCGGTGGTGTAGTCGGCCGGGTCATAGGCCAGCTTGGGCGCCTTGAAGACTGCCGAGGATTTCTTGGCGAAATCGTAGCGGTAGAGGACCGGGGCGCTGGTATAGGTCGTGAAGGCGTAGAAGGCCTCGTCGCCCTTGGTCTCGCCGCCGAAGTCATTGGCCACCCCGAGGCCCGGGAGCTGGACTTCGTGCTCGAAGACCCCGGCCTTGGTGAACAGCTTCACCCGGCTGAAGGCGTCGTGCAGGTATTCGATGGCGAAGCGGTTGTGCACCAGGCTGACGCTGTGAATGGCGTCCTCGCCCTCCTTCACCAGCTCCTTCCAGTTGGCCTTCTCCGGCTTGCGGATGTCGACGGCGATGATGCGGCCCTTGGGCGCGTCCTTGTCGGTGTTGAAATAGAACACCGGTCCGTCGTTGCCGATGAGGCCGTAGGAGGCATCGAAGTCGTCAAGCAGGGGCAAGACCTGCGCGTCCTTGGTCTTCAGATCCCGGTAATAGATCCGGTTGCGCGTGTCCGTGCCATGGCTGACATAGACCACCAGGTAGCGGCCGTCGTCGGTGACCTCGCCGCCGAAGCCCCATTCCTTCTGGTCCGGGCGGGCATAGGTGAGCACGTCCTGGTCCTGGGCATCGCCCAGCTGGTGGAAGAACAGCTTCTGATGGTAATTGGCCTCGGTCAGGGCCTTGCCCTCCGCCGGCTTGTCATAGCGGCTGTAATAGAAGCCCTTGGAGTCGGCGGTCCAACCGGCACCGGAGAACTTCACCCATTCCAGGGTATCGGCGAGATCCTTGCCCGAGTCCACGTCGCGGACCTTCCAGGTCTGCCAGTCGGAGCCGGCCTTGGAGATGGCATAGGCGACGCGCTTGCCGTCCGGGCTGATGGACAGGGCGCCCACCGAGGCCGTGCCGTCGGCGGAGAAAGTATTGGGGTCCAGCACCATCTTGGGCTCGCCCTTCACGCCCTGGCTGACGTAGAGCACCCACTGGTTCTGCAGGCCGTCGTTCTTCCAGAAGAAATAGCGGCCCTTGCGGATGGTCACCGCCGGGAAGCCGTTGCCGCCGGCCACCTGGACATGGAATTTCTCGTAGTTCCACAGCGCGGACAGGCGCTTGGCGATGGCCTCGCGCTCGGGGATGGCGGCCAGGTAGCCCGAGGTCAGGGCCTGCTGCTCCTTGACCCAGGCCTTGGTCTCGGCGCTGTTGTCGTCCTCTAGCCAGCGGTAGGGATCGGCGATCTTCACGCCGTGATAGTCGTCCATCTGCTCGACGGTGCGGGCGGCGGGATAGCTCAGCTTGCCGCTCTGGGCGGGCGCCATGTTCGGTTCGGCCTGGGCCGCCAGGGCGATGCCGCTCATCAGGACCAGGCCCAGGGCGGGGAGGGGGTTGTGCATGGTGAAGACCTCGGAAGTCCAAACGGGCAAAGCCCGAAGGCTAACACGGGTCGGGTCCAACGAGGCGAGGAGAATGTAAGCGGGTTTGTCGCGGGATGAGCCATAAAAAAACCGGCCACGAGGGCCGGTTCGAAATCAACAACAAGGAGGAGCTAAACCACGTCGACAGAACACTACTACTCAGTAGTACGGGTTTTCGCCCGTACTGTGGTCTGTGACATCCTTGACGCCGGCGAGTTCCGGGAATTTTTCCAAAAGGGTTTTTTCCACGCCGCCCTTGAGGGTGACGTCGACCATGCCGCAGCCGTGGCAGCCGCCGCCGAACTGCAGGACGGCGTAGTTGTCGGCGGTGATCTCGATGAGGCCCACATGGCCCTTGTGGGAGGCCAGCTGGGGGTTGATCTCGGTGTCGATGGTGTATTGCACGCGCTCGTTGAGCGGGGCGTCCTCGGGGAGTTTACGGCCCCGGGCGTTGGGCGCCTTGAGGGTCAGCTGGCCGCCCAGGTTCTCCACGGCGTAGTCGATCAGGGCCTCGTCCAGGAAGGGCGCGCTCTCGGCGTCGACGAAGGCGGAGAAGCCGGAGAAGGGTAGCTCGGTGTCGGTGCTCTCCACGGAGTCGCGCGGGCAGTAGGACACGCCGCATTCCGCCGAGGCCGTGCCCGGGTTGACCACGAAGACGCGGATATGGGTGTCGGGATCCTGGGTTTCCAGCAGCTTGCGGAAATGGGCCTGGGCCGATTCGGTGATGGTGATCATGGAACCTCCGGGGAAATCTATACCGGCATTATATCCGAGGGGCGAGGATAACTGAGGGATTTACTCGGGATCTGGGGCGGGATCAAGGAAAGGCAAGGGGGGCCGGGTTGTCCGACTGAAGTCGGACAACCCGGCGCGCTGCGTAGGTCCGGCTTCAGCCGGACGCGGGCTGTTTCCGGCTCAGGCCGCGAGCTTGCTGTTCTTGAAGCTGTAGCCGAAGTAGATGGCGCAGCCGATGGCCAGCCAGATGGCCAGACGCCACCAGGTGTCCGGGGGCAGGGACAGCATCTGGGCCACGCACAGGCCGGCGCCGGCGAGGGGCACGAAGGGCACGAGGGGCGTGCGGAAGGGGCGCGGCAGCTCGGGGTGGGTTTTGCGCAGCCAGACGACGCCTATGCACACGAAGCTGAAGGCCAGCAGCGTGCCTATGGACACCAGCTCGCCCAGCAGACGCAGGGGGAAGATGCCGGCGATGGCGGCGGTGACGATGCCGGTCAGCCAGGTGTTGATATGAGGGGTCTTGTGCACCGGATGGACCTTGGCGAAGACCGGCGGCAGGAGGCCGTCGCGGGCCATGGAATAGAAGATGCGCGGCTGGGCCACCATCATCACCAGGATCACCGAGCTGAAGCCCACCAGGGCGCCGATGTCGATGACCCAGGACAACCAGGCCAGGGCGCCGTTGGCGACATGCAGGGCATTGGCGATGGGCGCCTCGTGGCTGATGTCGGTGTACTTGACCATGCCGGTGAGCACCAGGGCCAGGGCGATGTACAGGGCGGTGCAGATGAGCAGCGAGATCAGGATGCCGCGCGGCATGTCGCGCTGGGGGTTGACGGCTTCCTGGGCGGCGGTGGACACCGCCTCGAAACCGATATAGGCGAAGAACATATAGGCGGCGGCGCGCATGATGCCGCTCCAGCCGTAGGCGCCGACTTCTCCGGTGTTGGCGGGGATGAAGGGCTGCCAGTTTTCCGGCTGCACATAGGACAGGCCGAAGCCGACGAAGAGCAGGATGACCACGACCTTCAGCAGTACGATGAGGTTGTTGACCGTGGCCGATTCGCGGATGCCGATGACCGCGATCCAGGTGCAGAGCAGGACGATGGCCACGGCCGGGAAGTTGAGCAAGGAGCCGGTCAGCTGCCAGCCGGCGTCGTAGGTGACCGGCGCCGAGGCCAGGAAGTGGGGGACATGCAGGCCCAAGCCTCCCAAGAGATGTTGCAAATAGTCGGTGAAACTGACCGCCACCGTCGATGCCGAGACCATGTACTCCAGGACCATGTTCCAGCCGACGATCCAGGCCAGGAATTCGCCCATGGTGGCGTAGGCATAGGTATAGGAGGAGCCGGAGATGGGGATCATGGCGGCGAACTCGGCGTAGCACAGGGCGGCGAGCGCGCAACCGAAGGCCGAGATCAGCAGGGAGATGATGATGGCCGGGCCGGCATAGTCGGCGGCGGCCGTGCCGGTCATGGCGAAGATGCCGGCGCCCACGGTGGAGCCGACGCCGATGGCGATGAGGGCGCGCAGGTCCAGGGCGCGCTTCAGGCCTTGGTCGCCGTGGTTTTCGGCTTCGCGCGCGAGCTGGGACAGCGACTTGGTGCGCATCAGGCGAGTCAGGAGCATGGTGTTGTCCGTTGTCTTTATTGTCGTGGCCGCCCGGCAGGGGGGCCGGAGGAAGCGGCTAGTCTACACTGCCGGCGCGGCTTGCGGCAGGGCAGTCGCGCGCTTGGGCGATGCCTCGATAAAAACCATTTTCATTACAATCGCTTACAATTTGTGCATACGGCGGATACATGGGCCGGTTCTAATGCCCGGCTTGATGCGCCGAGCGAGGTGGGCGGAGTGGGCATGAACAAATGGTTGCTGGCGGTCCCGGTGCTGGCGGTTGCGGCCTGGGGCCTGTGGCCGGCACATAGCGCCGAATCCGGGCGAGGCGCCGGGCGCGGCCAGGGGCCGGTGCCGGTCCTGACCGCGACGGTGGCTGTCGCCGAGTTCGTCGACCGGGTGGAGGCACTGGGCACGGCCCAAGCCAATGAATCCGTGGATATTTCCGCCAAGGTGGCGGAGCGGGTGCGGGGTATCCACTTCCGCGAGGGCGAGTCGGTCAAGGCCGGCGCCCTCCTCGTGGAGTTGTCGGACGACGAGCAGCGCGCCGCCCACGTCGAGGCCGAGGTCAACCTGGCGGAGGAGCAGCGCAAGCTCAAGCGCCTGACCGACACGCCCAAGGCCACGGCGCGCACGCTCATCGAGGAGGCCCACTCGCGGGTGCGTGCCGCCGAGGCCCTGCTGGCCGTGGCCCGCGCCCGGGTCGAGGACCGGCGCATCGTCGCGCCCTTCGCCGGCATCGTGGGCCTGCGCCAGATCAGCCCGGGCGACCTGGTGTCTCCGGGTCTTCTGATCACCACGCTGGACGATCTGTCCGTGCTCAAGGCGGATTTCTCCGTGCCCGAGACCTATTTGGCCAGCCTCAAGCCCGGCATGAGCCTGGAGGCGAGCAGCGAGGCCTATCCGGGCGAGGGCTTCCCGGGCACGGTCACCGCCATCAACCCGCGCGTCGACCCCATCACCCGCGCCGTGTCCCTGCGCGCTGCCTTGCCCAATCCCCAAGCGCGGCTGAAACCGGGCCAGCTCCTGTCCATCCGCCTGATCCGCGCCCGGAGCATGAACTTGGCCGTACCGGAAACCGCCCTGGTGCCGCTCAAGGACCAGCAGTTCGTCTATGTCGCCGAGGCCGGCAAGGCCAGGCGCGTGGCGGTCAAGATCGGGCGCCGCCAGGACGGCCGGGTGGAGGTCCTTGAGGGCCTCGCCGAGGGGCAGGAGGTGGTGCGCGAGGGCACGCTGCGCCTGCGCGACGGGGCGGAGATCCGGACCCAGGCGGGGCAGTAAGCGTTTCCGGCCTACACCCTCTCCCCGACCCTCTCCCGTCAAGGGAGAGGGGGTAAGAAGGGAGTTAGAACATAGCGGCAAAGCGCGAGGCATTCCGTGTTTCTTTCCGATCTCTCCGTCAAACGCCCGGTATTCGCCGGGGTCCTGAACCTGCTTATCGTGGTGTTCGGCGTCATCGCCTTCACCAAGCTGCCCCTGCGCGAGTACCCGGACATCAATCCGCCGGTGGTCTCGGTGGACACCAACTACCCCGGGGCCTCGGCGGCCATCGTCGAGAGCAAGATCACCCAGTTGCTGGAAGACCAGGTGTCTGGCCTGGAGGGCGTGGTGAGCCTGGAGTCCGCGAGCAGCGACGGACGTTCGCGCCTGACCATCGAATTCGATACGGGCCGGAGCATCGACGCCGCCGCCAACGATGTCCGCGACCGCATCAGCCGCGCCCTGGACAATCTGCCGGAGGAGGCAACGCCACCGGAAATCTCCAAGGTGGACTCCAACTCCGATCCCATCCTCTGGCTGAACCTGGCCAGCGACAGCCTGGACTCCTTAGGCCTGACCGATTACGCCAACCGCTACCTGGTGGACCGCCTGGGCGCCATCGACGGCGTGGCCTTCGTGCGCGTCGGCGGCGCCCGCGAGTACGCCATGCGCATCTGGTTGGACAGGGCGGCGCTGGCGGCGCGCCAGTTGACCGTGGCCGACGTGGAGACCGCCCTGCGCCGGGAGAACGTGGAGCTGCCGGCCGGGCGCGTGGAATCGGAGAAGCGGGTGTTCTCGGTGCGCGTGCCCCGTGCCTACAACAAGGCCGAAGACTTCGCCCGCCTGGTGGTGAAGCGCGGCGAGGACGGCTATCTGGTGCGTCTGGCCGACGTGGCGCGGGTGGAGCTGGGGGCGCGGGACGAGCGCAACGAGCTGCGCGGCAACGGCCAGCCCATGATCGGCCTGGGCATCGTCAAGACCTCCACGGCCAATACCCTGGAGGTGGCGCGCCGGGTCAAGGCCGAGGCGGCGCGCATCGGCGGCAACCTGCCCGACGGCACCCAGCTGATCCTGTCCTTCGATTCCTCGGTGTTCATCGAGGGCGCGGTGCACGAGGTCTACCGGACCCTGGGGCTCACCATCGCCCTGGTGATCGGCATCATCTACCTGTTCCTGGGCTCGGCGCGCGCCACCCTGATCCCGGCGCTGACCGTCCCGGTGTCCCTGATCGGCGCCTGCACCGTGCTCTGGCTGGCCGGCTTCTCCATCAACCTGCTGACCCTGCTGGCCTTGATCCTGGCCATAGGCCTGGTGGTGGACGACGCCATCGTGGTCCTGGAGAACGTGCACCGCCATATCGAGCGCGGCGAGACGCCCCTGGTGGCTGCCTGGCGCGGCACCCGCGAGGTGGGCTTCGCGGTCCTGGCCACGACGCTCGTGCTCATGGCCGTGTTCGTGCCCATCGCCTTCCTCGAGGGTAATACCGGGCGGCTGTTCACCGAGTTCGCCCTAGGCCTGGCCGCCGCCGTGGGCCTGTCCTTGATCGTGGCTCTGACACTCTCGCCCATGATGTGCAGCAAGCTGCTCAAGGCCCACGGCGGCCATAAGGGCCTGGCCGCTTGGTCCGAGCGCAGCTTTGCCCGCCTGGAGCGCGGCTTCGGCCGCAGCCTGGACCATGCCCTCAAGCATCCCCTCCTGATGGTCCTGGCCCTGGCCGGGGTCTGCGCCCTGATCGCCGGCCTGTTCCGCGCCGTGCCGGCCGAGTTGGCGCCGCGCGAGGACCGGGGGTCCCTGTTCATCAATATCGACGCGCCGGAGGGCACGAGCTATGCCGAGATGCGTGCCAAGATGCGCCAAGTCGAGGCGGTGGTCCTGCCCTATGCCCAGTCGGTGCAGAACCCCGACGGCGAACTGACCCGGGTCAATACGCGCATTCCGCGCGGCTTCGGCGGCGGCGAGGCGTACAACACCGGCAGCATGTCGGTCATGCTCAAGCCCTGGGAACAGCGCCGGCCGATCTGGGAGCTGGTCCGGGAGCTCAACGACAAGCTCAATGCCATCCCCGGCATCCGCGCCAACGCCGTGGTGCGCCAGGGCCTGGGAGGCGGGCGCGGCGGCGGCCAGCCGGTGCAGTTCGTCCTCCAGGGCGCGACCTACGAGGAGCTGAGCGCCTGGCGCGACATCGTCAAGGCCAAGACCGAGGCCCTGCCCGGCCTGGTGGGTCTGGATGATGACTACAAGGAGACCAAGCCCGAGCTCAAGCTGGTCATCGACAAGAACCGCGCCGCCGACCTGGGGGTGCCCCTGGACGTCATCGGCCGCACCCTGGAGACCCTGCTGGGTTCGCGCCGGGTCACGACCTTCGCCGACCGGGGCGAGGAATACGACGTGGTTCTGGAAGGCGAGCCCTCGGGCAAGCGCGAGCCGGCCGACCTGGGCAATGTTTATGTGCGCTCCGAGACCTCCAAGGCGCTGATCCCCCTGGCCAACCTGGTGAGCTGGACGGAGGGCGGCGGCGTCGCCAGCCTGAACCGCTACAACCGCCTGCGCGCCATCACCTTTTCGGCCGGCCTGGCGGATGGTTACAGCCTGGGCCAGGCCCTGGACGACCTGCAGGACCTGGTGGCGGCGGAGCTGCCGCCCGAGGCGCGCATCGACTTCAAGGGCCAGTCCCTGGAGTACAAGCGCTCCAGCGGCTCCATGGGCTTTTTGTTCGGCATGGCCCTGCTCATCGTCTACCTGGTCCTGGCCGCCCAGTTCGAGAACCTGGTGCACCCCTTCGTGATCCTGCTCACCGTGCCCCTGGCCCTGGCCGGTGCGCTCCTGGGCCTGTGGGTGGGCGGGCAAACGTTGAACATCTACAGCCAGATCGGCATCGTCATGCTGCTCGGCCTGGCGGCCAAGAACGGCATTCTGATCGTCGAGTTCGCCAACCAGCTGCGCGACGGCGGCCTGCCCTTCCTGGAGGCACTGCGCCGCGCCGCGACCCAGCGCCTACGGCCCATCCTGATGACCTCCTTCACCGCCGTCGTGGGCGCCCTGCCCCTGATCTTCGCCTCCGGCCCAGGCGCCGAGAGCCGAGTGACCCTGGGCGTGGTGGTCTTCGCCGGCGTCCTGGTGGCGACCCTGTTCACGCTCTATGTCGTGCCCGTGGCCTATGAGCTGGCGGCCCGGCGCAGCGGCTCGCCGGAGGCGGTGGCGCGGGAGCTGGAGAAGCAGCTGGGGGAGAAGGGGTAGCCCTTCCTGTCGTAGGTCCCGCTTCAGCGGGACCTACGGCTTGTCCGGCTGAAGCCGGACCTACGGGGCGAGGTGGGCGCCGGTTCCGCTTCAGCGGGACCCATGGCTCAGTTCCCGCAGCGCCGCCAGCGCCTCCTCGGCCCGCTCCGCCGGCACGAACACGTGATCGTGATAATAGGCGGCGACGACATTGGCGCTGATGCCGAGCCGGGCCAGGGCGCCGGCCACGGCGGCGGTCAGGCCCACGGCTTCGAGGCTGGAGTGGACGCGCAGGACTATGCGCCGGAAGCGCCCCGAATGCACCCAGCCTTCGGCTTCGGCCCGCTCCCGCTCCGCCACCACGGTCCAGGCTTCCTCCTCCCGCACCAGGGCGAAGACCCGGGACAGGTCCGCTGGCGGGGATGCCAGGGCGCAGAACAGGTACTCGGGCGCGGCCAGCTCCGGCTCCAGGCCGGCCAGGAGGCGCTCCAGTTCGACGATGCCGCTCATGGTCTCGGTCCTCCCTCAGCGCAGATCGCCGGTTTCACAATAGATTTCCCCCAATGCCTGGTCGCCCAGGGCCTTGCGCAGCTCGGCGAGTTCCGGGCATGAGGCCCGCGCCGGCCCCAGCTCCAGGCCGGTCCGTTCCGGCGCGAGCCCGGGGGCGTGCAGGATCTGATCGAAGCCGGGCCGGCCGCCGATTTCCGCCACCAGAAACGAGTCCCGGCCCTTGCCCAGGCGCAGGTAATGCAGCGTTCCCCGGTCGCCCGGTTTCAGGGGCCGGTACATAGGCACGGCCAGGATCCGCACCAGAACGCCGCGCCGGCGCAAGCGTCCGCCCCGTTCGAAATGTCCCTCGTAGAGATCGGCGCGTAGGCTCGCCAAGGGTTCGGTCGCGCCGGGGGCCAGGCGGGTGAGCACGAAGGGCTCGGGCACCAGGGTCCACAGCCCGCTGCTGGCCGCCAGCTCGGCGCGCAGCTCCCGATCCCGGCGGGCATCGGCCAGGCGCAGCTCCACGACCGCCTGGATGTCGTGGGGGGCGTGGAACATGGGTAGATGGGAGGCGAAGACATGCTCGGCGCCGCCGAACAAGGCCATGCCGTGCAGGCCGAGATAGGCCGGGGATTCCGCCTGGGCGGGCGGGGTGCCCAGGAACAGGGCGGAGATCAGGGGGAACAGTGAACGGAGTGCCATGACGTCGTCTCGCGTCGCAGGGGCCGTCCCCGTTGGTCTGGGAATGCCGGGGTCGTCCCCGGTTCCGGATGAATGCCCGGCAGTATAAAAAATCGTCGGCTTCTGTCAACCGGCGGCCGGCCAAGCCGCGCCTATACTCAGGAAAAACCGCTCCGGACGCCGCGATGGACATCCGTACCGAGAACCTGACCATCCTCTTCGTCGATATCGCCGGCTTCACGGCCACCACGAGCCGCCAGTCGCGGGTGGAGAATGCCCATCTGCTACAGACCTTCGAGCGCACCCTGCATCCCCTGGTCAAGGCCTACAAGGGCACATTGGTGAAGAGCATCGGCGATGCCCTCTTGCTGACCTTCCGCTCGCCCACCGACGCCATGCTCTGCGCCATGGCCCTTCAGGACGCCATGCACGGCCACAACCTGGAGCAGGCCGAGGAGAACCGAATCCATATCCGCGTCGCCGCCAGCCTGGGCGAGGTGCGCGTCGCCAACAAGGACATCTTCGGCGAGCCGGTGAACGTCTCGGCGCGCATCGAGGGCGTGACCCCGGCCGACGAGATCTGGCTCAGCGAGGCCGTATACCTGGCCATGAACAAGGCGGAAGTGCCGGCCGAGGAAGTGGGCTTCAAGGAGCTGTCGGGCATCCCCCAGGCCATACGCCTGTACAGCATTCCCCGCTTCGCGACACGCCGCCTGGTCTCGGAGAAGCCCCCCGGCGAGGAGACCGGCAGCCCCATCCTCTACCCTTACGGCGGCATGCACCAGCGCATCGCCCTGCCGCCCCACGGCCTGTCCGAGGCCTGGCGTCAACCCATTCCCCGCTTCGTGGCCGGCGGCATCGCGCTCCTGGCCTTAGGGCTGCCCCTGGCCTGGTGGGGCTTGAGCGGCGGCCCCTCGCCCGAGCCGGCCGCGCTCAAGCCCCCGGCCATCAAACCCCTGGCCACGGCGCCCGCGCCTGCCATGGCTGTGCCGACGCCGGTGGCGGCCAAACCCGCCGCCACCCCGGTTATCGCCAAGACCGATGCACCCCTCACCGCGCTCAAGCCCGAGCCCGTCAGCCTCAAGGCGGAGGCTGCCAAGTCGCCGGCCGAGCCCGCCGCCCGCTGGCCCACGGTCCAGGCGCCGCCGCCCAAGCCGGCCCCGGACAAAACCGCCAGCGCGGTGCGCCCCGCACCCAAGCCGGTGGCTAAGCCCGAAGCCGTCAAGCCGGCGGCGGAACCGCCCGCCTGGCCGGCCGGGAGCGGGCCCGCGGGCACGCCGGCCGCGCCGCCGCCCACCGTGGCCAGCGCCCTGCCGTTCGCCGGCTGGACCGTGACCAGTGCCAAGCAGGCCTACCGCGCCGGACGCCTGAGCAAGCCGGAATTCCGCCAGGTGATCCAGCGCCTGGAGGCCGATTACGAGGAGAAGATCCGAATGCTCAAGCTCGACTACCGGGCGGGGAGGATCAGCCGGTTCGAATACGGCGAGCGGGTGCGCGCCGCCAAGCTGGCGCTCAAGGGGGGCTAGGGGGGCGCTACGAGCCCTGAAACATAGAATCTCAGGGGCGAACGGCTTAGGTGTCGTTCATTTCGGAACAGCTATTCCGGCGCCGGTCACATGACAAGAGAACCGTCATCCACCCGGCTTTGCGGCACGAGCAACACCGGCTCTTTATTGCTCCCCATGACGGCGATAAACCGCGCATTGCTCAAAACGCCTCTTATCTTCCTTGGTTCAACATCGATCTTGATGGGCACTTGCTTCCCGATCAATTCGGGTTCCGAATAAAAAGAAGCCAAGCTGGTCGCGATCTGATAAACCGTGTCCCCGGCGTCTATCTTCACCAGGAAAAGCGTGTCCGTTCCTTCTACTTTTTCCATCGAGCGGACGGTGCCGATGACGATGTTGAGCGCTTCTTCTTTCACCAGGTTCTCCTCAATTTTGGGTCTACATTGGTCCGTGATGGCTGGAACCCTGATGGCGCGATTCACCGCGCTTATTGCGGGCTACGAGGGCTGGGCCGAGCCAGCCGCCCGCTGGCCCACGATCCAGGTGCCGCCAAGCTTGCGCTTGAGGGGTGGGGTGGTGGGGGTTCGCGCCGCAGGCGCAATCCACCGAAACGCACTTCCAGCCACCTTGAAGGCGGATTGCCGCTGCGCGACGAATCTGCCTTACGGGCCCAGCAGCCGCGCCAGGTCCTCGGCGCTGCCGCCGAAGGCCAGGAAATACGGGTTGAGCAGGGAGTCCTTGCCGTTGTAGCGCAGGGGGTGGTAGCTCTCGTCGCAGAGCGTGCCGCCGGCTTCCTCCAGGACGCATTGCGCCGCCGCCGTGTCCCACTCGGAGGTGAGCCCCAGGCGTGGGTAGAGATCGGCCTTGCCTTCGGCCACCAGGCAGATCTTCAAGGCGCTGCCGATATTGGTCAGTTCGTACTGGCCTAGCTTGGCGAGCAGCGGTTCCAGCTTGTCCAGGCCGCTGCGGCGGCTGGCCACCACCGTGTACCGGGGCAGGCCGCCGGCCAGGGGCACGGGACGCACGGCGATGCGCCGGCAGGCATCCTCGCCGTCCTGCATGAAGGCGCCCAGGCCCAGGGCGGCGCTGTACATGACGTCCAGGGCCGGGGCATAGACCACGCCGATGCGGGCCACGCCGTCCTCGATCAGGGCGATGTTGACGGTGAATTCGCCGTTGCGCTCGATGAATTCCTTGGTGCCGTCCAGGGGATCCACCAGCCAGTAGCGGCGCCAGGCCGCGCGGGTCTCGCGGGGCAGGGCGGCGCTTTCCTCGGAGAGCACCGGCAGCTCCGGCGCCAGCCGGGCCAGGGCCTGGCAGATATGGCGGTGGGCGGCCAGGTCGGCCTCGGTGAGCGGCGAGGTGTCGGCCTTCTCGACGATGCCGAGATCGGCGCGCTGGTAGACCTCCAGGATCAGTTTGCCGGCCTGGCGGGCAATGGTGCGCGCCGCGTTCATCAGTCCCAGGGCTTCCATCAACAAGCCTCCTTTTGAGCGGCCAGCCAGTCCCGGGCCAGGAACAGGGCGGCGATGGAGCGGGCCTCGGTGAAATCGGGCCGCGCCAGGAGTTCGGGAATGGCGTCGAAGCGCCAGGGCAGGACCTCCAGGGGTTCGGGCTCGTCGCCGGGCAGGCTGGCGGGGTAGAGGTCCCGGGCCAGGACCAGGCTCATGCGGTGGCCGAGATAGCCGGGCGCCAGGGTCACCTGCTTGAGCTCGACCAGCTGGCGGGCACCATGGCCGGCCTCTTCCATGAGCTCGCGATTGGCGGCATGCAGCTCATTTTCCCCGGGCTCGCACAAGCCCTTGGGGAAGCCCAGTTCGTAGCGCTCGGTGCCGGCGGCGTATTCGCGGATCAGGAGGAAGTGTTGATCATCGACGATGGGCACCACCAGCACGGCGCCGCGCCGGCCCGGTTTCAGGCGCTCGTAATGGCGTTCCACGCCATTGCCGAAGCGCAGATGCAGGGCCTCGACCCGGAACAGCCGCGTCTCGGCGATGGTTTCTTGCTTTAGGATTTCCGGGAGTTGGCGTTCTTCGTTCACTCGGGGTCCTGTTAGACTGGAGAACCTGTCACCAGCCCGTTCGATAGAATTGAAACCGACCCACGCGCTCAACTGGTCCGCCTTGGATACCGTCCTGCTGGACATGGACGGCACCCTGCTGGACTTGCATTTCGACAACCACTTCTGGCTGGAGCACCTGCCGGCGCGCTATGCCGAGATCCACGGCCTGCCCCACGAGGAGGCGCGCGACGCGCTGGTGTCGCGCTTCGCGGCCAAACAGGGCACGCTCGATTGGTACTGCGTCGATTACTGGAGCCGGGACCTGGGGCTGGACATCGCCGCGCTCAAGCGCGAGACCATGGCGCGCATCGCCGTCCTGCCCCATGCCCTGGACTTCCTGGACGCGGTGCGCGGCAGCGGGCGCAAGGCCTATCTGGTCACCAACGCCCATCATAAGAGCCTGGCCCTGAAATTGGAACGCACCGGCCTGGATCGGCATCTGGACGGTGTGCTCTCCGCCCACAGCCTGGGGCGGCCCAAGGAGGACCCGGCCTTCTGGCCGGATCTGCGGGCCCGCCTGGATTTCGAGCCGGCGCGCACGCTGTTCTGCGACGATTCCCTGGCCGTCCTGCAGGCGGCCCGTGCCTATGGCATCGCCGAGGTCCTGGCCATCGCCTGGCCGGATAGCCAGAAGCCGCCGCGCCCCGTGGAGGGCTTCCCGGCCATCGCCGATTTCTCCGCCCTGCTGCCGGGCCTCTTGGCGGCGGAGCGCCGGCCGTGAGCCGCTGGCTGGCCGGCGCGCTGCTGATGCTGGCCCTGGGGCTTAGCGTCGGCGCGGGCGCCGAGCCGGTGCTCAAGGTCTATGCCGAGGATTATCCGCCTTACAATTACCCCAGTGCGGCGGGTCCGGCGGGGCCCAATGCCAAGCGCGTGCAGGCCCTGCTCAAGCGCGCCGGGCTGGTGGCGGCCATCGAGTTCCAGCCCTGGGCCCGGGCCTACCGGCAGGCGGTCCTGCAGGACGATGCCCTGGTGTTTTCCATGCATCGTACGCCGGAGCGCGAACAGGACTGGCTGTGGCTGGCCGAGCTGTCCGCCGAGCCGAATTATCTGTTCCGCCTGGCCACGCGGGAGGATCTCAAGGCGCTGAAACTGGAGGACGTGGC
This sequence comes from Gammaproteobacteria bacterium, assembly GCA_016182845.1. Lineage (GTDB taxonomy): Bacteria > Pseudomonadota > Gammaproteobacteria > Enterobacterales > Permianibacteraceae > JACPFT01. Next base: position 167,876 of record JACPFT010000013.1, on the reverse strand, counting down.
GCATTACCGGATCAGCGTGATCCGCAATTCCTCCAGCCAGGAATTCCTGCACAAGCTGGGCGTGCCGCAGTCGCGCATCGAGGGCGTGACTGACCTGGATCAGAACCTGCGCAAGCTGGTGGCCGGGCGCGTGGATCTGATCGCCGCCCAGGCGACGGCCCTAGACAACAGCGCACGCAACTTGGCCATCAAGCCGGCGAGCTACGCGCCGGCCCTGCGCCTGAACGACTTCGCCCGCCTCTACCTGGCCGCCAACCGACGTCTGGATCCGGTCCTGCGCAGCCGCCTGGAACAGGCCCTGGCGGCCATGCAGGCCGATGGCAGCTGGGCGCGGGCCGGGGAGTAGCCGGGGCTCAAGCCTGGCGCAGGCGTTTGAGCAGCCCCGCCGTCGAGGCATCCAGATCCTCCCCGCCCACGCCCTCACGCAGCCGACCGTGCAGCTCGTCGGCGATGCGCTTGCCCAGTTCCACGCCCCATTGGTCATAGGCATTGACGTCCCAGAGCAGGCCCTGGACGAAGACCTTGTGCTCGTAGAGGGCCAGGAGCTGGCCCAGACTGGCCGGGGTCAGGGTCGTGAGCAGCAGGGTGTTGCTGGGCCGGTTGCCGGGGCAGCGCCGGTGGGGCTCGGCCTCGTGAGCATCGCCCGTGCCCAGCATCAGGGCGCGGCTCTGGGCAAGGCAGTTGGCCAGCCCCAGGCGTTCCGGGGCGTCCGGATCTGAGGCCACGGCGATGAAATCCACCAGGAAACGCTCGGTGCCCTGGTGCAGCAACTGCATGAAGGAGTGTTGGGCGTTGTTGCCGACCTGGCCGAAGACCATGGGGCAGCTGGCATGGAGCAAGGGCCGGCCGGCGGCGTCACAACGCTTGCCCAAGGATTCCATCTCCAGCTGCTGTAGATAGGCCGGCAGGAACTTCAGGCGCTGCTGGTAGGGCAGGTTGACGAGGCTGCGGGCGCCCAGGAAGCTGGCATGCCAGACATGGGACAGGGCCAGGAGCACGGGCAGGTTCGCCGCCGGTTCGGCGGTCTCGAAATGGGCGTCCATGGCCGCCGCCCCGGCCAGGAAGGCGCGGAAGCCCTCCATGCCCAGGCTCAAGGCCAGACTGAGGCCGATGGCCGACCACAGGGAATAGCGCCCGCCCACCCAGTCCCAGAGGCGGAACTGGCGGTCCGGGGCTATCCCCAGGGCATCCATGCGCTCCGGGCGGGCGGAGACGCCGACGAAATGCTCCCTGGCGCCTTCTCCCAGGACCTCGGCCAGCCAGGAGCGGGCGATCCGGGCATTGGCCAGGGTCTCGGCGGTGGTGAAGGTCTTGGAGGCGAGGATGAACAGGGTGGTTTCCGGATCCAGCCTGGGCAGGAGATCGCGCAGCTTGCAGCCGTCCGGGTCGGAGACGAAATGGCAGGCGAGGCCGGCCTGGGCGTGGCGGGCCAGGGCCCGGGTGGCTAGCTGGGGACCCAGCAGGGAGCCGCCGATGCCGATATTGACCACGTCGGTATAGGGTTTGCCGCTGGTGCCGGTCAGGGTCCCGCTGCGCACGGCCTCGACGAATTCGCCCAGGCGCTCCAGCTCGGCTTGCACGTCGGCGGCGACGGTTTCCGGGGCGCGGCGGGCATCGCGCAGGGCGGTATGCAGGGCCGGGCGGTTCTCGCTGCCGTTCACCGCCTCGCCGGACAACAGGGCGACACGCCGGCGGCGGAAGTCCCGGGCCTCCAGCAGGTCCAGCAGCTCGGCCCGCGCCGCCGGACTCATGGCGTTCTTGGAGTAGTCCAGGAAAACCTCGCCGAACTGGGCGGAAAAATCCTCGAAACGGTCGTGATGCTCGGCGAACAGCTCGGCAATGGGCCGGTCTTGCTCGGCCTCGGCGCGGGCCTGTAGGCGCTGCCAGGCGAGCGCGGCGGACGGGTGCATGGGTTTTCTCCTAGCCGGCCAAGCGGCGGCTGCCCAATTGACGACTGCGTGACGCGGCGGCGGTGATCCCGGCCCAGTCGCCCCGTTCCAGCTGCTCGGGCGTGGCCAGCCAGGAGCCGCCCACGCAAACGACATTGGGCAGCGCCAGGTAGTCGGGTGCCGTGGCTTCGGTTATGCCGCCCGTGGGGCAAAAGCGGACGCCGGGGAAGGGCCCGGCCAGGGCCTTGAGCAGGGCCGGCCCGCCGGCGGCGGCGGCCGGGAAGCATTTCAGGCGCTCGTAGCCGTATTCCAGGGCCTGCTGGACTTCCGAGGCCGTGGCCACGCCGGGTAGCAGCGGTGCCTTGCGCTTGGCGGCGGCCTCAAGGAGGCGGGGCGTGGCCCCCGGGCTGACCAGGAAGCGCGCCCCGGCGTCCAGGGCCTCGTCCATCTGGGCCTCGCTGAGCACGGTGCCGGCGCCGATGACGGCGTTCGGCAGGGCCCGGGACAGGAGGCGTATGGCATCCAGGGCCGCGTCGCTGCGCAGGGTGATCTCCAGGACATGCACGCCGCCGCCGGCCAGGGCCTCGGCGAGCGGCATGGCCTGTTCCAGCTTGGCTATGACCAGAACCGGCATGACCGGGCGGGCCAGGGCGAGGATTTCGTCTAGGGTCATGCTCTTGTTTCCTTCAGCTAAGGGTCCGTTCGTGCTGAGCCTGTCGAAGCATGAACGGCGTCGGTGGCGAGGAAAAATCCCCGTTCGTCCTTCGACAGGCTCAGGACGAACGGGGATTTTTCCTCTTGTTGTGCCTGGCTTTCGTGTGCGCTGCGGCTTCTACCACAGGGCCGTGCCGCCTTCCTCCGCACCCCGGGCGTGGCGGCGGAACAGGCCGAAGAGCTCGCGGCCGTCGCCGGCCTCGTTGCCGGACAGGTCGGGGAGCACCGCTTCCCGCGCCGCCCATTCGGCCTCGGGCACCAGCGCGTCAAGCACCCCCGCCCGCGCGTCCAGGCGCAGGACGTCGCCGTCGCGGAGCTTGGTCAGCGGGCCGCCGGCGGCGGCCTCGGGGCTGAGATGGATGGCGGCGGGCACCTTGCCCGAGGCGCCGGACATGCGCCCGTCGGTAACCAGGGCCACCTGGAAGCCCCGGTCCTGCAAGAGGGCCAGGGTCGGTGTGAGCTTGTGCAGCTCGGGCATGCCATTGGCGCGCGGGCCCTGGCCGCGCACCACGACGACGACATCCCGTTCCAGTTCCCCGGCCTTGAAAGCGGCCTCCACGGCGGCCTGGGACTCGAAGATCCGGGCCGGGGCTTCGACGAGCCAGCGCTCCTCGGGCACGGCCGAGACCTTGATCACGGCACGGCCCAGGCGGCCGGTCAGCAGGCGCAGGCCGCCGTCGGCCGAGAAGGGCCGGGACGCCGGGCGCAGGACGGCCTCGTCCAGGGAGGCTTGCGGCGCCTCGCGCCAAATGAGCCGGCCGTCCTCCAGCCAGGGCTCGCGGGTGTAGGCGGCGAGCCCGGCTCCCATGACGGTCTGCACGTCGGCGTGCAGCAACCCGGCGCCCAGCAGTTCGCGGATCAAAAAGCCCATGCCCCCGGCGGCGTGGAAATGGTTCACGTCGGCCTGGCCGTTCGGGTAGATGCGCGCCAAGAGCGGCACGATGGCCGACAGCTCCTGGAAATCGTCCCAGTCGAGCCGGATGCCGGCGCAGGCGGCCATGGCCACGAGGTGGATCGTGTGGTTGGTGGAGCCGCCGGTGGCCAGCAGGCCGACGATGGCATTGACGAAGCTGCGCTCGGTTAGCATGCGCCCCATGGCCACGGGTTCTTGCCCCAGAGCCGTGATGGCGGCGATGCGCCCGCCGGCGGCCCGGGTCAGGGCTTCGCGCAGCGGCGTGCCCGGATTGACGAAGGCCGTGCCCGGCAGATGCAGGCCCATTACTTCCATGAGCATCTGGTTGGAATTGGCCGTGCCGTAGAAGGTACAGGTGCCCGGGCCGTGATAGGCCTTGGCCTCGGCTTCCAGCAGGGTCGCGCGGTCCACCTTGCCCTCGACATAGAGCTGGCGCACTTTCGCCTTGTCGGTATTGGACAGGCCCGAGGTCATGGGGCCGGCCGGGACCAGGATCACCGGCAGATGGCCGAAGGACAGGCCGCCCATGACCAGGCCGGGCACGATCTTGTCACAGACGCCCAGGAGCAGCGCGCCGTCGAACATGTTATGGGACAGGGCGATGGCCGTGGCCTGGGCGATCACGTCGCGGGAGAACAGGGACAGCTCCATGGACGGCGTGCCCTGGGTCACGCCGTCGCACATGGCCGGTACGCCGCCGGCGAACTGGGCCACGGCCCCGGCCTCGCGGACCGCCGCCTTCAGCCAGGCCGGGTAGTCGGCCAGCGGCTGGTGGGCCGAGAGCATGTCGTTATAGGCGGAGACGATGCCGATATTGGGGATGGGCTTCATCTCGCGCAGGATCAGCTTGTCGGCCTCGGGCATGGCGGCGAAGCCATGGGCCAGGTTGGCGCAGGCCTGATGCCCCCGGCGCGGACCGCGTGCCCTGGCCTGGTCCAGGCGCGCCAGGTAGGCGGCGCGGGACTCGGCCGAGCGGGCGCGGATGCGCTCGGTGACGGTGAGGAGGATGGGGTGCAGTGGGGTGGTCATAAGGTCTCGATCATTCAGCGCGTGACGTGCTCAGTTAAGCCGTTCGTGGTGAGCCTGTCGAACCATGAACGGCATGCCCGCCACGCTGAAAATGTCCGTACGGTGGATGGGCTGCTCCGTTTCACCATGCCGGCTTTTCGCCTCGGCGCACAGCTGAATACGTATGCTGCCGGCAGGCTGGGGCCGGGGGCGCGGTTACCATAGGCGCATCTACTACAGTGGCCCCGCGCCGGGCGCCGGGCAAGTCGCCGGGCAGGAGTCTTCCATGAGTTTGGACAAGGAATTCGATCTGGTCGCCGACATCGGCGGCACCAATGCCCGCTTCGCCCTATACCGGCGCGGCGGCGCCGGCGCGGGAGTGGGCGCCATGGGGGGAGAGTTCCTGGCCCACAAGACCTATGCCTGCACGAGCTTCGCCCGCTTCGAGGACGCGGTGGCGGCCTATTTGGCGGACTGCGGCGAGGCGGTGGGCGCGGCGGCGGTGGCCATCGCCAACCCGGTCTGCGGCGATGCCGTGCGCATGACCAACCATCACTGGGCCTTCTCCATCGAGGCCGCGCGCGCGGAGCTGGGCCTGGAACGCCTGCTGGTGCTTAACGACTTCACCGCCCTGGCCCTGAGCATTCCCCATCTCGACCCCGCCGAGCTCAAGCAGCTGGGCGGCGGCGAGGCGGTGCCCGAGGCCGCCATCGCCCTGATCGGCCCGGGCACGGGCTTGGGCGTCTCCGGCCTGGTCTGGTCCGGCAGCCGCTGGACCGCCCTGGCCAGCGAGGGCGGCCATGTGGGCTATGCGCCGCGCAATGCCCGGGAATGGGCCATGAGCGAGATCCTGCGCAAGCGCTACGGCGGCTATCTGTCCGTGGAGCGCGTGGTGTCCGGGCCGGGCCTGTCGGCGCTTTACGAGGCCTATTGCGTCCTGGACGGCATCGAGCCGGAGGTCCTGAGCCCGGCCCAGGTGGGCGAGCTGGCCCTGGCCCGCGCCGATGCCCGCTTCGCCGAGGTCTTCGACAGCTTCTGCGCGGCGCTCGGCTGCGCCGCCGGCAACCTGGCCCTGACCCTGGGGGCGCGCGGCGGCGTCTACATCGGCGGCGGCATCGTGCCGCGCTGGGGCGAGGCCTTCGAACGCTCGCCCTTCCGCGAATGCTTCGAGGCCAAGGGCCGCTTCCGGGACTACCTGGCGCCCATTCCGGCCTGGGTCATCCATGCCCGGCACCCGGCCCTGATAGGCGCGGCGGCGGCGCTGGCGGGCTAGTTCCCCCTCTCCCCCAGCCCCTCTCCCGCAAGGGGAGAGGGGAGCCAGCCCGATCTGCTATAGTCGCCTTTTCCTCCCACACGCCGCCCAAACCATGCGCGCCAAAGGTAAAGCTACCTCCTTCGATATCGCCTACCTGGCCGGCGTGTCCCAGCCCACGGTGTCCCGCGCCCTGCGCGGCTCGCCCCTGGTCAGCGAGGAGACGCGCGAGCGCGTGCTCGCCATCGCCCGCCAGCTCAATTACAAGGTGGACAAGAACGCCTCCAGCCTGCGCTCCCAGCAGTCCGGCACCCTGGCCTTGCTGCTGTTCGAAGACCCCACCCCCGACGACTCCCATATCAATCCCTTCTTCCTGTCCATGTTGGGCGCCATCACCCGCGCCTCGGCCCGGCGCGGCTACGATCTGCTGGTGTCCTTCCAGCAGCTCTCCGAGGACTGGCACGCCGATTACGAGGACAGCCGCAAGGCCGACGGCCTGATCCTGTTGGGCTATGGGGATTACCGGGAATACCGGGGCAAGCTGGAGCAGCTCCTGGCCCAGGGCACCCACTTCGTGCGCTGGGGCGCCGTGCTCGACGAGCAGCCCGGCCTGTCCATAGGCTGCGACAATGTCCAGGGAGGGCGCGACATCACCGCCCATCTGCTGGCCCAGGGCCGAAAGCGCATCGCCTTTTTAGGTGGCGCCGGCCCCGGCTGCCCGGAATTCTTCGATCGCTACCGGGGCTATACCGAGGCCCTGGAGGCGGCCGGCCTGGCGGTCCTGCCCGAGCTGCAGGTGGACGCCATCACCACCGAGCAAGACGGCTACGAGGCCTTGTGCACGCTGCTGGCGCGGGGCGTGGCCTTCGACGGCCTGTTCGCCGCCAGCGATCTCATCGCCATCGGCGCCCTGCGCGCCCTGGGCGACCGGGGCTACCGCGTGCCCGAGGACGTGGCCCTGGCCGGCTTCGACGACATTCCCCTGGCGAGCTTCACCAACCCGCCCCTGACCACGGTGCTGCAGGACACCCAGAAAGCCGGGGAGCTGCTGGTGGACGTCTTGATCCAGCAGATCCGCGGCGAGGCGGCGGCCAGCGTGAAATTCCCCGCCAGCCTGAAGATTCGCAAGTCCTGCGGGGCGGGATCGGTATAGGATGTTGTGAAAAATGCCCGTTCGTCCTGAGCTTGTCGAAGGATGAATGGGCATTATTGTGAGCATGCATTTCCGCTCGCACTTCGACTGGCTCAGGGCGAGCGGGCTTGCGGGGGTCTATCGACTGATCTTCGATTTATCGCGCATCAGCTCCGCCAGGCGCGCCTGCAATTTTTCGTCGCGGATCTCGCCCTCGCGGAAAAACACCTGGACGCCATGGGCCGGCACCCGGGTCTTCAGCACGCCCCCGGCCGTGATGGCCCGCGTTTCCCCGCCGAATGCAGGTCGCCAATTTCCGGCTTCCAGGTAGCTATCAACGACAAATTCCGCCGGCGCCGCGCCCTTGTTGAGCAGCACCAGGGCGGTCTGGGCGCGGTCGCCGTGCTGGAATACCCGGTAAAACGCAGCCCGCTCGCCCTTGAGTTCCAGGTTCAGCTGCAGGCCGCGCTGCAGGGCCGGGGACTGGGTTCGCAGCTTGGCGATGCGTTGCAAATTCCGGTAAATGGGACTCTCGGGCGCGGCGGCGATGCGCTCGGGACCGAAATAATTGCGGTTGCCGGCATGCTCGGCGCGGCCGCGCATGAAGCCAACCTCCGAGCCGTAATACACGACCGGAATGCCGCGCGCCGTGAACAGCCAATTATGGGCGTCGATGAAGCCCTCGTCCCGGGCATTGAGTCTGGGCATGTCGTGGTTGTCGTAAAAGCTCATCAGCTCATAGGGATTGGCATAGGGCCCGCGCTCCAGGAACAGGGCCGGTTCCAGCTCGGCAAAATCGCTGGCGGGGTTTTCGAAGACCTTGGCGAGGCGGGCCTTCAGGGGAAAATCCAGGACCGAGATCCCGCCGTTTTCCGGCCAGGTGTGGGGGGCGATTTTCCGGGCGTCGTACTCGAAGTCCTCCCCGAAGATGAACAAGCCGGGTTTCAGGGCGCGCATGCGCGATGCGAATTCTTTCCAGAAGCCATGGGGCATCCAGCCTATGGTGTCGATGCGCAGGGCGTCGGCGCCCTGGCCCAGCCAGTGGCCGTGGGCACCGGCCAGATATTCCATCACCGCCGGATTCTGCTCATTGAAATCCGAGAGCTCGGCGATACCCTTCTGGCGATTGAAAAATTGGTGCAGCGGATTTTTCGGATCGAGTCTTTCCGGGGGCAGGTTCTGGTGATCCGCCAGCAGTCGGCCGTCCTTGCCATAGACCTTGCCGAATTCCGCCTGGGGCTGGGGCATGGTGTAGGAGGGAGCGCCGTGGTTGCCGACGATATCGAGCACGACTTTCAGTTTCCGCCCGTGCATGGCTTTCGTGAAGCCGGCGAAATCTAGGCCAGGGCTCCCCAGGTGCTCGTCCAGTTTGTAGAAATTCCCCCCCCAGTAGCCGTGGTAGCCGGTCTTGCCGCCGTCGGTCCAGAAACCGCCCCAGCTGGCGGGCTTGCCGCCGGCGAAGGCCGCGTCCGGGTTGTCGACGATGGGCGTCACCCAGACGGCGGTAAAACCCAGGCCGCGGATATAGGCCGCATGGTTGACGAGGCCGCGAAAATCCCCACCCAGATAACCGATATTGTCGCTCTCGCCGGCCGGCGCCCCGGGAACGGGCCGGTCGAACGTGGGGTAATTCCCGCCCTGGTCCCGGTGGTCGTTGGCCGGATCGCCGTTGACGAAGCGGTCGGTGACCACGAAATACACCGACTCGGCGGCGAAGGGCTCCAGGGTGCCGTAGTAGTCGGCGGCCCCGGCGCAAAAGGGCAGGGCGGCGAGCGCCAGGGGTAGGTGAAGCTTCATGGCCGGGTGAGGCTTCATGTCCGGACTCCCTGCGCCGCCATGCCCGAATCCATCCCGGCTTCCCGGACGCGCAAGACGCATAACCCGGCGACGAACAGGCTCGCCGCACCGATCACCAGGGCCTGGCCCGGCTGGTTGTGGAAAAACTGCTTGAGCAAAAAGCCCAGCACGCTGGCCGCCAGCAGCTGCGGGATCACGATGAAGAAATTGAAGATGCCCATGTACAGGCCCATTTTCGCCGCCGGCAGATGATTGGCGAGCATGGCATAGGGCAGGGACAGGATGGAGGCCCAGGCGAAGCCGACGCCGACCATGGACAGCAAGAGCCAGTCCGGATCGCGGATCAGGGTCAGGGACACGAGACCCGCCGCGCCCAGCCAGAGATTGGCCAGGTGGGACAGGCGCAGCCCCAGGGCGCGGGTGGCGGCGGGAATGAGCAGCGCCGCCAGCGCCGCGAAGCCGTTGTAGGCGCCGAACAACACGCCCACCCAGTTGGCGCCCTCGTTATAGGCGGCCGAGGCCGGGTCGCTGCTGCCGAAATGCAGGCTGGTCACGGCGGCGGTGGTGTAGATCCACATGGCGAACAGGGCGAACCAGGAGAAGAACTGCACGACCGCCAGCTGGCGCATGGCCTGGGGCATGGCCTGCATGTCGCTCAGGACCGTGCGTAGCATGGCGGGCGCCTGGGGACGGGCGGCGATGGCGAGCAAGAGGCCGTAGCTCGCCAGGCCGAAGGTCAAGAGGTAGAGCTGGCGATCCAGGCCCAGGGCGTAGACGCCCGATGCACCCGCGAGGCCGGCGGCGAGCCAGAGTCCGGCGGCCTTGCGGGTTTTCCCCGCATCCAGGCGAGGCGTATGCATCGTCCCCGCCTCGTCGAAGGCCGCCAGGGTTTCCGGCGGATACTCGCGGGTGCTGAGCACGGTCCAGCCCACGGCGCCGATGAGGACCAGGCCGCCGAAATAAAAGGCGTATTTCACCGTGTCCGGGATCTCTCCCGGCGCGGCGGTGTTGGCGACGCCCAGCTTGGCCAGTAGCCAGGGCAGCAGGCTGGCCACCACGGCGCCGACGCCGATGAAGAAGCTTTGCAGGGCATAGCCCCGCGCCCGCTGGCGCGCCGGCAGCTGATCGCCGACGAAGGCGCGGAAGGGTTCCATGGAGACATTGATGGAGGCGTCCATCAGCCAAAGCAGGCCGGCGGCGATCCACAGGCTGGGCGAGTTGGGCATGGCCAGGAGCGCGAGCGTAGTCGCCAGGGCGCCGTAGAGGAAATAGGGCCGGCGCCGGCCCAGGCGGGTCCAGGTCCTGTCCGAGCAATAGCCGACGATGGGCTGGACGATGAGGCCGGTGAGCGGCGCTGCGACCCAGAGCGCGGGAATGCTGTCCAGCTCGGCGCCCAGGGTCTGGAAGATACGGCTGACATTGGCATTCTGCAGCGCGAAGCCGAACTGGATCCCCAAGAATCCGAAACACATGTTCCAGATCTGCCAGAAGGATAAATCCGGTTTTTTGTTCATGCCCCCTCCGGGGAATCAATGCGAGACAGTGGGCGGTATCGCCACCACTGGTGTGCCGACCTGGCTAGGCTGCATTTTGGCTCCAATTAAAAACCCCTGACGGCACGAAGTCGACAGGGGTTGCCAGGGAGCAGCAAAACGCAGGCCACACAGGAGAAACCGGCGCGGGCCGGGAAGCCCGCGCCTCGGTCATCAGAACTTGTAGGTTGCGCCCGCCAGGATGACGCGGCCGAACTCGTTCTCGATGCGCGGCAGGCCGGATTCCTGGAAGTATTCCCGGTACTTTTCGTTGGTCAGGTTATTGGCCTGCACGAGCAGGGACAAGCCTTCCACCGCAGAACCTTCGCCGAAGCTATAGCCGATTTGCGCATCGACGATGTCCTCGGCCTGGATGTAGCGCTTGGAGCGGTCGCCGCCGAAGCCCTGGACTTCGCCCAGGAAGTCGTCGCGATGGCGCTGGCTGATACGGGCCGAGAAACCGTTCTTCTCGTAATAGGCGGTGATATTGGACACCACTTCCGACAGGCCGGGGATGGGCTCGTCCGGGTGGTCCGGGCCCAGAGGCTCGATGGAGCTCTTGGTGTTCGAGTAACTCGCCACCAGGCCGAAACCATCCAGCGCCTGGCTCACCAGGCTGAGGGGCAGGGAGGCCGCCACTTCGTAGCCGTGCAGCTTGCCGCCCTCGCCATTGGTGGGCGAGGTGAAGATGCCGATATTGGAGACTGGCGTCTTGTCGCGCGGATCGTAGCCGGTGAAATCATAGGCCAGGGTCTGGCTGTAGATATAGGTGCGCAGATCCTTGTAGAAGCCGGCGACGCTCAGGTAACCGCCCTCGCCGAAATACCATTCGTAGGACAGGTCGGCGGCATAGGCTTCCCAGGGCTTGAGCTCGGGATTGCCGCCGTCGGCGACCCAACGGAAGGCATTCTGACCCGTGCTGGGGATATCGACATTCTGGTTGGCGCGCATGTCGTCCATGCGGGCGCGGGCCAGCTGCTTGCCGAGGCCTAGGCGAATAATCTGCTCGTCGGTCAGGCCGAGGCTCAGGTTCAGGGTCGGCAGGATATCGGTATAGGTGTCGCCGCCGGAAATGGCCACGGGCGCGCTGGCCGTGCCGAAGGGCACGATCATGCCGTCCGAGCTCTGGTCGGTGCGCACGGCCTGGACGCCGAAGGCGCCCTTGAGGGGCATGCTGCCCAGGTCGGTGTCGATATTGAGCTGGCTGTACAGGGTGGTGACCTTTTCGTTCACCGTCCAGTTCTTGTTGCGCACATCGGCGTGCACCAGCTCGTCGAAATTGTACATGCCCAGCACGTCGCGCACGTCGTAGGCGATGGTGCCGGCGATACCGGTGTAACCCAGGTCCGCCGGGCCTTCCAAGGCGTCGCTGGGAATGACCGCGGTATTGGCGCCCTTGATGCGCAAAAAGCCCTCGAAACCGCTGGCGCGGGACTTCTCGCGGTCGGCATGGTTCAGACCGAATTCCACGCTCTTGAACATGCCCTCGTCGAACATCCGCTCGGCGCTGGCGCGCAAGGAGGTTAGCTCGTCCTCTACATGGGGGTATTTCACGAAGCCCGCCTGACCCCAGCCGGCCGGATCGGTGAGCACGATCTGGTTGGCATCGGTGAAGCCGCGGTTATAGCTGAACTGCGGGCGGCCACCGCCCTGGGTGAATTGCACTACGGCGGTGGCATTGGGATCGCTGTGGTGACCGAGACCGGAATAGGTTTCCAGCAGCATCTCGTCGCGTTCGGCTTCCGAATGGCTGATGTCGGCCAGGGCTGTCCAGTTGTCGCCGAAGCGGAACTCGTTTTTCCAGCCGAAGGCGGAGATCTCGTCGTCGCGGGTATTCAGATCGTTGCGCAACACCGGGCGCACGCCGGTGAAGGTGCCGGACACGACTTGGCCGTTTTCCACAACGGCATTGCTTAAGCTGGCGCCGGACCAGCCCAGGCCCGTCTCCACGAAGCGCACGGTCTCTTCCTGGTCGAAGCGGGAGACATAGGCATCGACGATGCTGGAATAATTCTCGTTGGGTTTGTACTCCAGGACCGCCATGAGGCCGTCGCGGACATTGTCCGAGGACGAGGCCTGGGATTTGCTGCCGCCCAGGAGATAGGCGTTCTGGCCGTTCACCGTGATCTGGGGATAACCCCAGGCTTCCCAGCGGTTGGCCTGGCCGGGGGTATCCAGGTGGGCATAGCCGACGGCCAGGCCCAGCGTATTGTCGAGGAATTGATCGATATAGGAGAAACTGAAGCGGTTCCCGGTATCGTCATAGCCCGGATTGAGTTCGCCATTGGAATTCTTCTCCAGACGGCCGTTGATCGACGTGACGCGCTCGGAATAGGCCAGGGGGCGCACCGTCTTCAGGTCCACCGTGCCCGACAGCCCCTGGCCGACGAGATTGGCGGTGGGGGTCTTGTAGACCACGACGCCGCTCATCAACTCCGAGGGATATTGGTCGAATTCCACGCCGCGGTTATTGCCGACGCTGACCTGCTCGCGGCCGTTCAGGAGGGTGGTGCCGAAATCGTCGGCCAGGCCGCGTATGCTCACCGTGGAGGCACGGCCGGCCACGCGCTGCATGGTCAGGCCGGGCAGGCGGGCGATGGATTCGGCGATGGAGGTGTCGGGCAGCTTGCCGATGTCTTCGGCGGAAATCGCTTCGACGATGGCCGTGGACTGGCGCTTGGTGTCGATGGCGCGTTCGATGCCGGCGCGGATGCCGGTCACGGTCATGGTCTCGATGGCTTCGGCTTCTTCGGCCTCGGCTTTCTCGGCGGCGCTGCTCTTGGGCCTATCCTGCTTGGCCTTGTCATCCTCGGCCTGGGCCGAAGTCGGCTGTTGAGCTTCGGCTTCGGTCACGGCCTGGGCGCCGGCCGAGACGGTCTGCAAGGCCGAGGCCAGGGCCAGGCTCAGCATGCTTCGCTTGAAATGCAACATGTCCCTCTCCCCCAATCGGAATGGTTCGCTATTTTTTTGGAATTCGGCGTGTCGTCGGGAGGCTATATTGGCCCCACTTATGGCCGGTTGATGGTAGCCCCACGGCGTCGGAAGGTGGCGGCTGTGCATACGTATTCAGCGCAAGGCGTGCGAGGATTTCGGGATTCGGAGAGGTGTAATAAGCCCGGTGCGACTCGGAGGAAAAATAGGATGCGCAGCGAAATCAAGGGTTTGAATGCCAGGGCACTGCGCCGTGGCGGGTGTTATCTCATAAGTTTGTGGTGCATTGCAACATCCGCAGCCCAGGCCGGGGAGGGTCCGCGCCACCTACCTTCGCCGGATTGGCGCGAGCAAATCATCTATTTTCTGATGACCGATCGCTTCGAGGACGGCGAACCGGAAAACAACGATCAGGGAGCGGGCGAATACGACCCGGAAAATCCCGCGAAATACCACGGTGGCGATATTTCCGGCGTACGCCGCCGCCTCGATTATATCCAGGGTCTAGGCGCCACGGCGCTGTGGCTGACCCCGCCGGTGGCCAATCAATGGTGGGACGGCAGCCATGGCTACGGCGGCTATCACGGCTATTGGGCCACGGATTTCAAGGCCGTGGACGCCCATGCCGGAACCCTGAAGGATTACCAGGGGCTAGCCCGGGATCTTCACGGCCGTGGCCTGTATTTGGTGCAGGATATCGTCGTCAATCACATGGGGAATTTCTTCGCATATGCGTCGCAAAACGCGCCGAAAAATCCCGCTCATGGCTATATGGAAAATACGGACTCACGCCCCGACCACAAGCCCCGGCAATGGCCTTTTTCCCTGAACGATCCGCGCGTTCCTACCGAGGCCAAGGCGGGTATTTATCACTGGACGCCGGCCATCGCCGATCACTCGAAAATCGAGCAGGAACAGGGCTGGCAGCTCGGCGATCTGGATGACCTGAATACCGAGAATCCCGCCGTGCGCCGGGCCCTGCGCGACAGTCATGGCTATTGGATACGCGAGGTCGGCGTCGACGCCTTCCGCGTCGATACCGCGTTCTATGTGCCGCCGGATTTTTTCCGGGATTTCCTCTATTCGGATGACGTCAAGGCGCCGGGCATCCTGCGCGTGGCCGAGAGCACGGGCCGCAAGGGCTTCCATGTCTTCGGCGAGGGCTTCGCCATCGATCCGGCCTTCGGCGAAACTGGCGCGCGCAAGATCGATGCCTATATGCGCGATGGCAAGGGGCAAAAATTGCTTCCGGGCATGCTCAATTTCCCGCTGTACGGCAGCCTGGGCGATGTCTTCGCGCGCGGCCAGCCCAGCGCCGTGTTGGCGGCGCGCATCGCCAGCATGATGCGCCTGCACGAGAATCCCTGGCTGATGCCCAGTTTCATCGACAACCACGACGTGGACCGCTTCCTGGCCGGCGGCGACGAGGCCGGTTTGAAGCAGGCCCTATTGGCCATCATGACCCTGCCGGGCATACCGACGCTGTATTACGGCACGGAACAGGGCTTCCGCGAACCCCGTGCCGCCATGTTCGCCGGCGGCCGGGATCGCTTCGACACGAAGGCGCCGCTCTACCGCTATGTCCAGCGCGCCACGGCCCTGCGCCGGGAAAACCGGGTGTTTTCCCACGGTCGGCCGAGCGTGCTGGCAGACAATCCCGCTGCGCCCGGGGCACTGGCTTGGCGCATGGACCATGCCGGGCAATCGCTCCTGGTGGCCTTCAATACCGGCGCGGCGGAGGCGCTCTTGGCCACCGAAGCGGGGGGGCTGCCGGCCGGGGCGCGGCTGGAGCCGCTGTTCGGCATCGACGCCCAACCCGAGGCGCAGCGCGTGGATGCCCAAGGCCGGCTCAGCCTGGCCCTGCCGCCGCGCAGCGGCTGGGTGTGGCGCGTGGGGGCGGCCAAGGCGGCACATCAGTCCGCCGCGCCGGCATTATTGCTTGAGCCCCTGGACGCCGGCGAGCAAGTCGGTGATTTCACGGCGGCGGGCCGCGCGCCGGCCGGCGCCGCCCTCAAGCTCGTGGTGGACGGCGATCTGGCGAGTGCGCAGGACCTGCGCGCCGATGCCCAAGGCCGCTGGCGGGCGACGGTCGATACCCGCGCCATGGTGGATCCCCGCCGGGAGCACCGCCTCGTCGCCTGGAGCGAGGCCGGCGGACTTTCGGAAACCCGGCGATTCCAGGTGCGCTGGCCATGGACGCCGCTGGCGGAGCTCTCCGATCCGGCCGGCGACGATCGCGGCCCCCGGGGCGATTACCGCTATCCCAGCGATGCCAGCTGGCAGGGCCGGCACACCCTGGATATTCGGGGACTGCGCGTCTCGAGCTCGGGCGGCGCCTTGAAGCTGGATGTGCGCCTGGCCGAGACCGCCGCCATCTGGAATCCGCCCCAGGGCTTCGATCACCTGGCGCTCACGGTGTTCTTCCAGAATCCGAAGCTGGGCGGCGGCGCGAGGCTCATGCCCCAGCAAGGAGGCGAGCTGCCGGAGGCCATGCGCTGGCATTACCGGCTGCGCCTGCACGGCTGGAGCAATGCCTGGTTCTCCCACGAGGGCGCCTCGGCGCTCAGCGAAGGCCGGCCGCTGAGCCCCGGCGCGGAGCTCGCCGTCGATAGGGCCAGCAATACCCTCAGCCTGCTGATCCCCGCCGCCTCCCTGGGCAATCCCAAGACCCTGACGGGATGGAAAATCCACCTCAATACCTGGGATTACGATGGCGGTTACAAGCCCTTGAATGCCCGGGCCACGGCCCATGGCTTCGGCGGGCGTAGCGGCGAGGGCGATGCCCTGGCGATGGACGCATCGGCCGTGCTCACCCTGCCCTGAGGCTCGGCAAAAGGCCGCCCGGCGGAACCCGGCGGCCCTTTGCCGGTCACAGAATAAAGCCCCCGGTTTGTGCTCGCCGCGTCCGGGCGGGGGCGGATCGCCGGCAGGCCGATGCCTGTGTACCCCGTGCCGGCGCATCCAGTCGTTCAACGAGCCCACGTCCCGCGAGGGACCCAAGCGGAGGAACGCTGCATGAAAGCTCGCCTAGCAAAGTACTGTGGAATCATGGGCTTGGCCGTCGCCCTCGGCCTGTCCCTGCCTAGCGCCCAAGCCGTCATGATTGGCACTCAGGAGGCCGCGGCCACCCAGGCCCAGGTCGATAGAGCCAAGGTTTCCGACTTCCTCAACCGCGCCAGCGTGCAGGAGCGTCTGCTCGCCATGGGCGTGAGCGCGCCCTGGGCACAGGTCCGCGCGCAAGCCCTCACCGATCAGGAAGCCCGGCTATTGGCCCAGCGCATAGACTCGCTGCCGGCGGGCGGCAATCTGAGCACCACCGAATGGATCCTGGTGGGCGTGATCGCCATCCTGGCGGCCGTCGTCATCTGAACGCCTAGGCCCGGCTCATTGACTGCCGCGCCATGGCCGGCATTTCGCTCGCCGTCCCCTCCGGGCTGGGTCCCGTAGGGGCGGCTGCGTCGTTCTGGCGGCGGAGCATGCGGCCCTGGCTGGTGTTGGCGGCGGCGTTGGTGCTGAGCGCCTGTGCCAGCTTCGCGCCCTTTCACCGCCTGCCGCCCCTGAGCCTGGGTCCGGAGGTCCCGGCCCAGGCGCGGGTCGGCGGCCTGCGCTTCATTCCCCAGGAGCTCTACCAATGCGGCCCGGCCACCCTGGCCATGGCCCTGGCCAAGGCGGGTCGGCCCGTGCCCGCCGAGCGCCTGGCGGACGAAATCTACCTGCCTGCGCGCCAGGGTTCCCTGCAGGCCGAGATCCTGAGCGCCACGCGCCGGCGCGGTTTCGTGGCCTATCCCCTACGTCCGGCGCTAGCCGCCGTGCTGCGGGAGGTGGCGGCCGGCACGCCAGTGGTCGTGCTCCAGGATCTGGGGCTGCCCCTGCTGCCGCGCTGGCACTATGCCCTGGCGATAGGCTACGAGCTGGTCCGCGACGAGCAGGGCCGTGACGAGCTGCTGCTGCATTCCGGCACGCAGCCCGCGCTGCGCCTGGGCCTGCGCGCTTTCGATGCCAGCTGGGCGCGTGCCGGGCGTTGGGCCATGGTGGTGGCGCCGCCCGGGCGCCTGCCGGCCACGGCCGAAGAAATCCCCTATGTGGAGGCCGTGGTGGCCCTGGAGCGCAACCGGCCGGCGGCGGCGCGCCGCGCCTATGCCACGGCCTTGAAACGCTGGCCAGCCAATCTGGCGGCCCGCCTGGGCCTGGGCAACAGCGCCTACGCCCTGGGCGATTGGGTCGGCGCCGAGGCGGCCTACCGCCGCGCCGCCCGCGATCACCCCCGAGCGGGCGATGCCTGGAACAACCTGGCACAACTCCTGTACGAACGGGACCGCCGCGCCGAGGCCAAGGCGGCGGCGCAGCGCGCCGTGCGCGCGGGCGGACCGCGCCTGGCCGCGTATCGCCAGACCCTGGCCGAGGTCCAGGCGCCGCGCCCGGCTTCCAGGCGTTGAGCGGGCAAATGGCTCGGTGAGTCCAATGCGGCAGGGCGCATTCGTACCTCGACTCAGTGATTTCGATCAGTTGACCGACATTGGACGACGGGCAGTTGTCCAGGGCTGATTAATCGCCGAATACTGCGCGCCTTGCCGGGCTCGCGGGTGAAGCCTGCCGCTAACTTGCGGCCAGAGTGGGCGCCGCGCGGGTCGAGACGAGGGGTATGTTGAGAAGAGCGATCTTTTGTGTTGAGATGGCCAAGGAGCCGGGTACGTTTTTCAAAGACGCCAAGGAATCCAAAGTCAGTAACATTCTCCGTTGATCTTCAGCTGGCCACATAGGATGGCCATTCTACGTTGTTGGACTTGGCCGAAATCGAGTTTGTGAGTAATTCGTGATAGTGGCTAATGAGGTTTTGGTTCGCTAATTAAGGGGGCGATATGGGTAAGGTTCTTGGCTTGGGCGGCGTTTTCTTTAAGTCGAAAGATCCCAAGGCATTGTTGGCGTGGTATCAGCGTTGGTTGGGCGTTCCTGGCGACTCCGCCGAGTATGTGGCGTTTAAGCCTGAGACCATGCCGAAGAATGGCTGCTCGGTCTGGAGTCCGTTCAGCGCGGATACCGGATACTTCGCCCCCTCAAGCCAGTCGTTCATGTTCAACTTGGTGGTGGACAATCTCGATGAGGTTTTGTCCCAGGTCGTGGAGGGAGGCGCGACCTTGGCCGGCGATGTTGCGTCCTATGACTATGGCCGATTTGGCTGGTTCCTGGACCCGGATGGGAACAAGGTGGAGCTGTGGGAGCCGGTGTGAGCGAAAATCCGCGCCTCGTGGTTTGTGCGGAGTGTCACTTAGTCGATATCAGCGCCATCAACTCTGTGGCGAGGCCCGCGTGAACGATCCCGCCTGCGAGCGGCGCATTGCGGCCCATCCCCTGGCCTGGGCCGACAGCCTGCGCGCCGTCGCCATCATGGCGGTGGTGCTTCTGCATGTAAGCGGGCCCGTGGTGGGCGCATTTCCTCGGCTGTCCGCTTCCGCTTGGTGGACAGGCCATGCCTTGGACTGCATGGCGCGGGCTTCGGTGCCGCTGTTCTTCATGTTGAGCGGCGCCTTGCTGCTGGGCCGTCAAGAAGACCTGCCGGTATTTTTTCGCAAGCGCCTCGGCAAGCTCCTGCCGCCTCTGGTCGCCTGGTCGGCCATCTACCTGGCCTGGGACGCGCGCTTCCTCGCCGAGCCGCGCCCCTGGTGGGAGTATCTGGCCGCGCCGCTGCACGGCGCTGTGCACTATCACCTGTGGTTCTTATACGAAATCCTGAGGCTGTATCTGTTCGTTCCGGTGTTGCGCGTCTTCGTCAGACACGCGAAATCCAGCGAGCTGGATTATTTTCTGCTGCTGTGGTGCCTGGCCGCCCTGGTCTATCCGGCCTTTCGCCATGAAACCGGTTTTCGCATCAGCCTGCTCGGTCTGGATACCTTCGCCGGCTATGCCGGTTACCTGCTCTTGGGCTATAGGCTCGCCAGCCTGGAATTGACGCGGCGCGGCTTGCGGTACGCGGGCCTGCTATTTGCCGGCGGTTATCTCGCCACCCTGGTTCTGCCCTGGCTGGCCACGATGGAAAGCGGCCGATTCGATGGCCGGTACTACGAGTATTTGACGCCCAATGTGGCGGCGATGGCGGCCGGCGGGTTTTATCTGCTGAGGGCATTCGGCGCTCGCCTGTCCGGCAGCCAGCTGATCGGTCGATGCGCCCAGGCCAGCTTCGGGATCTACCTCGCCCATGTGCTGATTCTGGAGGTACTTTCCTCAGGCATCCTGGGCTTGCGACTCGATGGCCTGTTCATTCATCCGCTGCTGGGCATTCCGCTCACCGCAACGGTGGTGTTCCTGCTCAGCCTGGCCGTGGTGAGTCTGCTGCAGCGTATTCCCGTGCTCGGAAAGATTGCCCCTTGAAGGGGGGGGGGGCAAAAAGGGGAGCGTTGAACCGCTCCCCTTTTTGCTTAGCGCACGACGCTTTCTTCCGACCAGACGCGACCGGCATAGTAACGGCCGGTTTCGATATCGGCCATGATGTCGACATGGACGGTGGCGTAATAAGTGGTCAGGGAATAATTATCGGAGGATTTTCTCAGGACGATCTGAGCCTCGCCCCAGCGGTAGTCCTCGGTGGGGGCGACCAGGTAATAGATCTGGCTGTAGGTTCGGGAAATCTCTTGGTAACCGTCGCGCTTGAAGGCGCGCAGCAGCCGCGCCGCGCGGGTGTCGGTGGCGACGGCGGCTTCGGTCGTGACCTCCATATGCTCCTGGCTGGCCGCCTGGGCGGCGGGAATGGCTGCGGTGGTCAGGGCCGCGAGCAGGAAAAACGTGCGCAAATGGGTCATGGTCAACACTCCTTGATGATGGGTTGGCGCCGACGCGCGTACTTCCCGGCCGGCGCTGAAACCAGTTTCGAGGGGGTTGATTACAGAAAAATAACAGTATTCATGATTTATATTGAGTTTCGCATTAGTCCGTCGCGTACGTGGCTAACTCGGATTCAAGGCTCCACCACGAGCTTGGCCACATTGGCGCCATCCGGGAATTTTA
The DNA here is from genome assembly GCA_016182845.1 of Gammaproteobacteria bacterium. Taxonomy (GTDB): domain Bacteria; phylum Pseudomonadota; class Gammaproteobacteria; order Enterobacterales; family Permianibacteraceae; genus JACPFT01. The sequence goes on along the minus strand of JACPFT010000013.1, from coordinate 147,709 downwards.
TCCACAATTCCCCTGCCCTTAGCATCCAGCCGCGGTCGGCGGCCTGCCATTGCCCTTCGCGCAAGGACGGAAGCCGCTTACCATCGAGCAAAACCTGGGCGGCAGGGGGTTGAGCCATGAGTTTCAGAACCAGCGGCCGAGCCGTGGCGGGGTAGCTTCCGGCCGTCATGCCGATGTGGAGGCGCAGGCCCCCGGCCGAGCGTTCCTGGCGGAATACGCGCCGGGCATACTCGCCGCGCCGGTAGGCCAGGCTCTCGCCATCGTCCTCGTAGAATTCGCCTTCCGAGCGTTCCGCTGGAAAAATGCGTACTTCCAGCGCCTTGCCGGGCATTTCCCCCACGTGCTGAACCACCGGCTGCTCGAAGACGAAGGCGCCGGCCCGTGCGAAGATCGGCAGGGAATCCAGCGTGACCCGGCGCTTGTGGTGGCCGCCTTCCAGGCGCTCGCCGCTGGCATAGTCGTACCAGGTCCCGGGCGGCAGATAGACCTCGCGCTCCGTGACGGCCTCGCGCAACACCGGCGCCACCAGCAGATCGCTGCCGAACAGGTATTGATCGTCTCGCGACCAGGTTTCCTTGTCGGCCGGAAACTCCAGGAACAGCGGGCGCAGTGCCGGCACGCCGCTGCGGCTGGCCGCCTCCATTTCCTTGTAGATCTGGGGCAGGAGGCGGTAGCGCAGCTCGATGGCGCGGCGATTGACGGCCTCGTGTTCCGGGCCGAAGGCCATGGGATCCTGGTCCGGCGTGGCTTGCTCGGTGTGGCTGCGCATAAAGGGCGAGAACACGGCGGCCTGCAGCCAGCGCGTGTACAGCTCGGCGGAGGGATAGCCGGAGAAACCGCCGATATCGGCGCCGACGAAGGGCATGCCGGACAGCCCCAAGCCCATGAGCATCGGCAGGGACTGGCGCAGGGAGGACCAGTCTGCGGTGTTGTCGCCGGGCCAGACCGCGGCATAGCGCTGGCCGCCGGCGAAGCTGGCGCGGGTAAGGACGAAGGGCCGGGCATTCGGCAGCAGGCGTGCCAGGCCCTCGTAGGTGGCCCGGCTATGCAGCATGCCATAGACATTGTGGATTTCCCGCTGATCCGTGGGCCGGCCGTCGTTGTCGTGGCGCAGGTCCATGGGCATGGTGTTGGCGGGCGGGATCCATACCGCCGGCTCGTTCATGTCGTTCCAGATGCCGGCGACGCCGAGCTCGAGAAATTCCTTGTGCAACGCCCCCCACCATTCTCGCGTCGCGCTGCGAGTGAAGTCAGGAAACACACTGTTACCCGGATTTTTCTTGGCGCCGGAGGGCCAGACCGGGCCTTCGAACAGCGAGCCGTCGGGATTTCTCACGAAGTGGTTTCCGGCGAGCCCCTGATCGTAGACGGGATAGCCTAGCTCCTTTTTTGGATGGGGGTCGACGATGGTGACCAGATGGAAACCCAGGGCCTTCAGATCGGCGATGAGTTTTTTAGGGGCGGGAAATTGCTCGTGGTCCCAGGTGAAGGGCTTGAAGCCGTCCTGGTAATCGATATCCAGCCAGAGCGTGTCGGCGGGGATTTTCTTGGCGCGAAAATCCTCGGCCAGTTTTCTCACACGGGATTCCGGGTAATAACTCCAGCGGCTCTGGTGATACCCTAAGGCCCAGCGCGGCGGCAGGGGCATGCGCCCGGTCAGGTCGGCGTAGCGGCGCAGCACGTCCTTGGGGTCGGGGCCGGCGATGAAGTAATAATCCAGTTCGCCGCCTTCGGCGCCGAAGGACAGGCGCGACCGGCTTTCGCGGCCGATATCGAAGTGGCTGCGGTGGGTATTGTCCAGGAACAGGCCATGGGCACGGCCGCCGCGCAGCACCAGGTAAAACGGCACCGAGACATAGATGGGGTCGACGGACGAGTCGTAGCCATAGGTGTCGGTATTCCACATGGTGTACTGGTAGCCGCCTAGGCCCATGCCGCGCTTGTTGAGCCGGCCGGTCTTCTCCCCGAAGCCGTAGACCTGTTCGTCGTCGCGCAGGCGCTTGGCGACGCGGAAGGACTCGCCGGCGCGGGCCATGCCCTGCTCGCCGTCGTCGGCGTCCAGGGAGTTTCCGGCGGCGTCGAAGAATTCCAGGCGCAGGGGCTCGTGGCTGACGCGCAGGCGCAGGGCGCTGGTGCGCAGCTCGCTGTACCGCGTCTTGCGGACGATTTCCGGTCCGGGACCGGGAAAATCCCGTTGGATCACCGCGAAGGATGGGTCCTCGTCCGGCGCCGCCTTGGGCGTGTAGCGGATGCGTAGGATTTCCGGCGACAGGGCGGTGATGCTCAGGGCATGGTCCCGATCGCGCAACAGAATACCGCGCTCCAGGACTTCATATTCCGGCTTTTCCAGCAGGGGCTGCCAGTCGGCTTGGACGGACGAGGTGAAGGTCAAGGTGAATAACAGGAGTGAAGTCAGGCGCATGTTTTTTTTCTGAATTAGCGAATCGGGATGAAGGTTTCGTCCTTCGACAGGCTCAGGACGAACGGGGTTATGGCTTATGCGAACGTGGGGCGGCCGGGAGGCGCGAGTCCTCAATAATGGCTCTCTTCAGCACATCCTGGCCGCGCAATACCGGGAAATCCTGGGGCCGATAGGCCGGCGGCCTGGCGAATTCCAGGAGGCCCAGGAGCCCGGCCTGGCTGGGCATGACCAGCCGTGCGGGCAAGGGCTCGCCGTCCAGGAATGCCTCGCGGCCATTCCAGCGCAGCTCGCGCGGCCGGCCTTGCAAGGGGAATTCGACGCGCACCCGGCTTAGCCCATCGGTCAATAAATCCAGGCTTAGCATCCGGCTCGTCTTGTCGTCGGGAATGAATCGCCAGCGCCAGGTATCGCCCCGGTGTTCCAGATACAGATCCAGGGCATGCGCTTCGCCATAGGGCAGGCGGGCCTGCACTTCGTTCCAGTCGCCCGGCAGGGCGGGAACGAAATGCAGCCGGCCTTCCAGGATATTAGGCCGGAAGCCCAGGTAATCCTGGTAGGCATTGCGAGCGAATTCCGCGACGCTCCAGGCCTGGGCATAGGTGCCGCTGGGTTTCGGTTTGCCTTTGGCATCCGGCAGGGCGTCGACGAGCTCGCTCATGGCGCCGCGTGTGCCGATGTTCAGGATTTGTCCGGCCAGGTTCCGGCTCAGTTTCCAGGCCAGATCCTGCTGGCCGTATTTGTTCAGGGCGGTGACGGTGAAGCCGGCGTTCCAGCCCCAGATCGTGCCGTTGTGGTAGGCGGCGTCCTTGTGGTGGAAGGCCGGATTCTCGTGGCGGGGATGGAAGGCCGGATCGGCCGGGTCCAGGGACAGGATGCCTTCGGGATAGAGCAGGCGGCCGACGCTGCGCTTCAGGACGCGCGCCTCGACGGTTTCCGGCACGAAGGGCGAGAAGGGCACGGAAATCAGCATCAGGCCATTGGGACGCAGCCGGGTGTCGCGGGAGCCGTCGGCGCGCAGGTGGTCGGCCATGGTTTGGCCATCCCAGAACTGGGGCAGGAAATTTGCCTGCACGCGGTCGGCGAGGCGTCGATAGTTTTCGGCCTCGGTTTTCTGTCCGGCGCGCATCGCCAGTTCGGCGGCGGCGGCCAGGGCCGTGTGCCAGAGGGCCTGGATTTCCACGACGCGGTCGCCGCGCGGCGACCAGGCTTCTTTCCCGGCGATGCGCGCGTCCATCCAGGTGTCGGCATCCTCGTGGCGCAGGAAGCCCTGTTTATCCAGCCAATGGGCCTGCACGCCGCGCAGGTATTCGCGCGCCAGGGGCAGGAGTTTTTCGGCGAAGGCATCGTCGCCGCTGTAGCGCAGATATTCCAGGGCCTCGCGCAGCAGCCAGGGCGTACCGTCCACGGTGTTGTACAGGGTTTCCTGGCCGTCGGCGACGCGATTGGGAATGCGGCCGTATTCCGGATCGGCGGGATTTTGCAGCTTCTGCCGGCGGGCGAAGTTTTCCAGCACGGCTCTCGCCTCGCGGAAGCGCCCGCTGATCAGCAGGGTGCCGGGCAGGGCGATGAAGGTATCCCGGCCCCAGTTGTCGCGAAACCAGGGCAGGCCGGCCCAGAGCCCGGGACCGTATTCCTCGCTCAAGAAACCCATGGCGCTGGCCTTGGCCCAGAGCAGGGCGCGGTTGTATGTCGCGTCCGGGGTCCACAGATGGCTGCGGGTCAGCTGGCGGTAGCGCGTGGCCAGGACCTCGTTCCAGGTATCGCGTCCCGCCAGAGCCCGGGCCTCGCTCAAGGCCGCTGCGCGGCTGGGCGCGAAGACGATGTGCAGGGTCAGCTGGCGCAGCGGTTTGGTGCTCGCCAGTCGAAAGCCCAGCACGCCCGGCGTCATGCCCAGGGCCTTGTCCTTCGCCGGATTTTCGACGGCGAGATCCTGTTCGGCGAAGAGGGCGATGAAACGGGGGATGCCATCGGTTGCCGGGGTTTTCGGGCTGAGCAGCAGGATCTTGCCGAGGATTTCCTGGAGGTAGTCTTGCGCGGCGAGATTCCACAGGGGTTGAAGCGCCAGATGGGCCGGGCTCTCGCCGCTCAGGCGCAGGGACAGGGCCTGGCGGCCGGTGTGCACCAGGAGTTCCTCGCGCAAGCCCGGGTACTCGGCGCGCAGGCCCCAGGGCAGGATCTGTGCCTCGGCCGTTTCTCGGCGCAACAATTGGCCGTCGCGAAAACCGGCGAAACCTGCCAACAGGGTTTCCTGCTTGAGCCGGTAGCCGGCATCGCCGCGCATCAGCCCGCTGCGTCCCTCGTAATAGCCGGCGATATTGTCGCCGATCACGAAATGAGCCGCCTCGCCCCGCGCGGCCGGGATCGCCATTGTTTCATAGAGCGCGGCGGCGCCGGGCAGCAGGCCGTCGGGGCCGGGCAGAGACGTGACAGCGGCGGGCGTGCCGCGCAGGATTTCCGCCGGCGCCGGCAGGCTCAGCAGCAGGCCGCTCAGCAGGGCGGCGCGCAGTGCAGGCCCGAACATCACTCGGCGACCGGCACCGCCAGCGGCGTCTCGGCCTGGAATACTCGGTCCATCAGCAGCATGAAGGCCAGGGAGCTGGCCAGGGTGATGGCCATCAGATGCAGGTAGTGCAGGGGCGACCAGAGGAAGGTAAATACGGCGTAAAGGATCACGCCCAACAGCAGGCCGGCCTTCACGGCGCGGGCGGCGATGCGCTTGAACAGCACGGCGGCGATAAAGGCGGCCAGGACCGGCATGGAATACAGGCCGTTCAGGCGCTGCAGGGTGTCGATGATGGAGCGGGCCTGCTCGTAGAGCGGCACCAGGGCCAGCGAGCCCAGGGTGAACAGCAGGGCCACGCGCTGGCCCACGGCTTTCACGTCGGCGCGGGGATTGACGTATTTCTGGTGGAAATCGCAGGTGTAGAGCGCAGCGGCGGAATTCAGGCAGGAATTGTAGCTGGACAGCACGGCGCCGAAGATCACGGCGGCGAAGGCGCCCGAGGCCCAGGGCGGCAGCACGTCGGCGACGAGCCGGCCATAGGCCAGATCGCCCACCGGGCCGTAGAGCTTGTAGGCGATGAGGCCGGGCAGGACGACGATGAGCGGGGTGAGCAGCTTGAAACCGGCCGCGGCGTACAGGCCCTTCTGGGCCTCGGCGAGGGATTTCGCGGCCAGGGCGCGCTGGGCGATCACCATGTTCGTGCCCCAGTAGAAAAAATGCGCGAGCAGCATGCCGGTGAACAGGGTGGGCCAGGGAATATCCGAGGCGGGGCCGCCGAACAGGCTCAGGCGCTCGGCGGGAATGCCCGAGAGATCCCAGTGCACGGCGGCGAGGGCGCAGAGCGTCACCGCCAGGCCCATGATCAGGAGGCCGACGCCGTTGAAGGTGTCGGATACCGCGATGGCGCGCAGGCCACCGAAGGCCGCGTAGAGCAGGCCGGCCAGGGCGAAGACGGCGGAAATCGTCAGGATGGAGAGCTCCAGGGCGAACATGGATTTCATGAACAGGGCGCCGGTGTAGAGCACCATGGGCAGGAGGATGGCGAGATAGCCGAGCAGGAACAGGGCGGAGACGATACTACGGATGCCCGCGTCGCCCAGGCGGTGCTCCAGAAACTCGGTCGTGGTCGTGCAGCCGTAGCGGAAATAGCGCGGGATCAGCACTTTCGCGATGAGCACCAGGGCCAGGGCGGCGCCCAGCTCCCACCAGGCGACGAGCAGGGCCTGGGCGCCGTTCATGCCCACGATTTGCTCGGCGCTGATATTGGTGAGCAGGAGCGAGCCGGCCACGAAGGGCCAGCTGAGCTGGCCGCCGGCCAGGAAATACGCCTTGGAGGCATTGGCGACCGGCCCCATGGACCGGCATTTCCGCCAGGTGAGGACGGCGACGAGGGCGGTGAGCGCGACGAAGACGGCGGCTTGGATCCAGCTGGGGTGCATGATGGCTTTCCTCGGGTTTTACCGGCTCTGCGGCCGGTTTTTCAGCCCCTAACCCTACCTCCCTGGACGCGCGAATTGCCCGGTTTTTCGCTGAATACGTATGCACGCGCGACGTGGCGGCCGGCCCCCGCGCTAAGCTGCGCGGCATGAACTCGCCCGGCCGGACCGGGCGCCAGGATTTCACCCATCGGGACCCCACATGAGCCTTACCCCCTGGTGGCGCGGAGCCGTCACCTACCAGATCTACCCGCGCAGCTTCCTCGACAGCGACGGCGACGGCGTGGGCGATCTGCCGGGCATTTACTCGCGCCTGGACTACATCGCCGGTCTGGGCGTGGATGCCATCTGGATCTCGCCCTTCTTCAAATCGCCCATGGCGGATTTCGGCTACGACATCGCCGATTACCGGGCGGTGGACCCGCTGTTCGGCAGCCTGGAGGATTTCGACCGCATCGTCGAACGCGCCCACGGGCTGGGCCTGAAGCTCATGATCGACCAGGTCCTGAGCCATACCTCGGCGGAGCACGCCTGGTTCAAGGAGAGCCGCGAGAGCCGGGACAATCCCAAGGCCGATTGGTATGTCTGGGCCGATGCCAAGGCCGACGGCTCGCCGCCCAATAACTGGCTGTCCATCTTCGGCGGCGTGGCCTGGACCTGGGAGCCGCGCCGGGGCCAGTATTATCTGCACAATTTCCTGAGCTCCCAGCCGGACCTGAATTTCCACAACCCGGAAGTGCGCGCCGCCGCCCTGGACAATCTGCGTTTCTGGCTCGCGCGCGGCGTCGACGGCCTGCGCCTGGATGCCATTAATTTCTGTTTCCACGATCGCCTGCTGCGCGACAATCCGCCTAAGCCCGAGGCGCTGCGCACCGGGCGCGGCTTTTCCGCCGACAATCCCTATGCCTTCCAGTACCACTGGTACAACAACACCCAGCCGGGAAACCTGGAATTCCTGCAGGAGCTGCGCGCCCTCCTGGATGAGTTTCCGGATGTGGCCGCCCTGGGGGAGATTTCCTCCGAGGATTCCCTGGCCACCACGGCCGAATACACGGCCGCCGGGCGGCTGCACATGGGCTATAGCTTCGAGCTCCTGACCGCGGATTTTTCCGCCGGCCATATTCGCCGGACGGTGACCGAACTGGAGGCCCAGCTCAGTGAGGGCTGGCCCTGCTGGGCCATTTCCAACCACGACGTCGTCCGCGTCGCCAGCCGCTGGGGCGGGGCGAATCCGCCGCCGACCCTGGCGCCGATGCTGAGCGCCCTGGTCTCGTCCCTGCGCGGCTCGGTCTGCGTCTACCAGGGCGAGGAACTGGGCCTGACCGAGGCCGAGCTGCCCTTCGAGGCCCTGCAAGACCCCTATGGCATCGCCTTCTGGCCCAGCTTCAAGGGCCGCGATGGCTGCCGCACGCCCATGCCCTGGGACCCGAGCCCCGACGCCGGCTTCACCAGTGGCAAGCCCTGGCTGCCCGTGAGCGAAGACCACCGCGCCCTCGCGGTGTCCGTTCAGGAGGCTCAGGCCGATTCCTGTCTCCAGCATTTCCGCCGCTTCCTGGCCTGGCGGCGCGGCCAGCCCGCCCTGCGCTGGGGCGCGGTGCAGATGCTGGACACCCCGGAGCCGGTGCTCGCCTTCCTGCGCGAGCACGAGGGCCAGTCCCTGCTCTGCGCCTTCAATCTGGGCGCGGAAGCTGTAGATTTGAGCCTGGCGCTGGCCGGCGAGGCGCAGGTGTTGGAAGGCCATGGCCTGGCCGGCGGTGCCTTCAGCGGAGGTCGGCTGCGGCTGCCGGGCCACGGGGTCTTGTTTGCGCGGCTAAGCTGAGAGTAGGGACCTTTGCCTCGTCCGATAAATAGCCGTTCGTGCTGAGTAGCGCCCCCTGGGCGCGTATCGAAGCACGGCTTGAGAGGTCCTTCGATACGCCCGCGTAGCGGGCTACTCAGGACGAACGGAATCCTTTATCCGATACGCGCCATTAACGGATGGTTTGCATGAGTTCTCCGACCCAAGACATTCTCTTCGACATGGTGATCTTCGGCGGCACCGGCGATCTGGCCATGCGCAAGCTGCTGCCGGCGCTGTTCCTGCGTCACCAGGCCGGGGCCCTGCATCCGGAGGGGCGGATCGTCGCCACCGGGCGCAACGGTTATGAGCCGGGCCAGTTCCTGGCCTGGGTGGACAGCCAGGTGGCGGGCTTTATTCCGGCCGCCCATCGCGACACGCCGGCCTGGCGGAGCTTCTTGCAGCGCCTGCATTATGTCGATCTGGACGTGCGCGAGCCGGGGGCTTTCGGCGCCCTGAAAGCCCTGCTGGCCGGGGAGACGGCGCGGGTGCGCGTGTTCTACCTGGCCACGGCGCCGGACCTGTTCGGGGATATTTGCGAAAACCTGGACGAGGCCGAGCTCATCACCGAGCGGGCGCGGGTCGTCCTGGAAAAGCCCCTGGGCCACGATCTGGCCAGCTCCCGCGTGATCAACGACCGGGTGGCCCGGCATTTCGCCGAGAGCCGGATCTACCGAATCGACCATTACCTGGGCAAGGAGACCGTGCAGAACCTCCTGGTGCTGCGCTTCGGCAATGCCCTGTTCGAGTCCCTGTGGAACGAGAAGCACATCGACCATATCCAGATCACCGTGGCCGAGAGCATAGGCGTGGAGAGCCGCGCCGGGTTCTACGACCAGGCCGGGGCCCTGCGCGACATGGTGCAGAACCATTTGCTGCAGCTGCTCTGCTTCGTGGCCATGGAGCCGCCGGCTTCGCTTGACGCCGACGCCGTGCGCGACGAGAAGCTGAAGGTCCTGCGCTCCCTCAAGCCCCTGTCCGCCGCCGACGTGGCGGCCCAGGTCGTGCGCGGCCAGTATGCCGCCGGGGCCATCGCCGGCGCGGCGGTGCCGGCCTACCGGGACGAGCCGGGCGTGGCGGAGGGCTCGGCCACCGAGACCTTCGTGGCCTTGAAGGCGGAGATCGCCAACTGGCGCTGGGGCAAGACCCCGTTCTACCTGCGCACCGGCAAGCGCCTGGCGCGGCGCAGCTCGGAGATCGTGGTGCAGCTCAAGGCCGTGCCCCACTCCCTGTTCGGCACCGAGCTTGCGCCCAATAGGCTTGTGATCCACATCCAGCCCGAGGAGGACATCCGCCTGCAGCTTTGCGGCAAGAAGCCCGGCTCGGGGGTCAATGTCCGCGACGTGGAGCTGAACCTGACCGCCTGCGGCGCCGAGCCCATGCCCGACGCCTACGAGCGCCTCCTGGTGGACGCCATCGTCGGCCGCTCCACCCTGTTCATGCGCCGCGACGAGCTGGAGGCGGCCTGGTGTTGGGTGGAGCCGATCCTGGCGGCCTGGCAGAGCGGCCGGCCCGAGCCCTATCTGGCCGGCTCCTGGGGGCCCCTGGCGGCGGACCTGCTGCTAGCCCGGGACGGCCGGCTGTGGCACGGAGACGCCCTGTGAGGACCGAGACCCGCTACGCCGATGGTGCTGAGCTGGCGCAAGCCCTGGCCGGGGAGATCGCCGAGGTCTTGCGCGCGGCCATAGACCGGCGAGGCCAGGCCCTGCTGGTGCTGTCCGGGGGACGCACGCCCGAGGCGCTGTACCGGGCCCTGAGCTGTCGGGACCTGCCCTGGGAGCGGGTCGTGGTGAGCCTGGCCGACGAACGCTGGCTGCATCCGGAGGACCCGGAGAGCAACGAGAACCTGGTGCGGCGCACGCTGCTGCAAGGCCCGGCCTCTGCCGCGCGCCTGGTCGGCCTGAAGACGGCTGCGACGACTCCGGAGCTGGGCCTGGCGGAGGTGAATGGGCGCCTGGCGGACCTGCCCTGGCCCATCGACGCCCTGGTGTTGGGCATGGGCGAGGACGGGCACACGGCCTCGCTGTTCCCGGACGCGCCGGAGCTCCCCCAGGCCCTGGCGAGCGCATTGCCTGCCGCCGCCCTTACCCCGGCGGCCGCCCCCCATGGCCGCATCAGTCTGACCCCGGCCACGCTCCGCGCCGCCCGCGCCAGCTGGCTCGTGCTTTCCGGGACCGGCAAATGGCTGGTTTACCAACAGGCCCTGCTGCGGCCCGAGGCGGTACGCGAGATGCCGGTGCGCCTCGTGCTGTCGAACCCGGAACTGCGGGTGGCCTGGGCGCCGGCTTGACGGTGCGCAAGCGGGGCCGCCGGGCATGGCCTATCATGGCGCATTCCTGATGCCTTTCCCGGTACCGCAATGTCTCCCTGGTCCTGTCTGCTGGCCTTGAGCCTGCTCAGCCTTCCCCTCGCCTGCCGCGCCGACACCCTGCGCGTTGCCGTGGCGGCCAATTTCGCCGCGCCCATGAAGGCCTTGGCGGCGGATTTCCAGCGCGCCAGCGGACACCGCCTGGAGCTGTCCACGGGCGCCACGGGAAAGTTCTACGCCCAGATCCTCCACGGCGCGCCCTTCGAGCTCTTGCTGGCGGCGGACAGCGCCACGCCCGAGAAGCTGGAGCAGGGCGGCAAGGCCGTGCCCGGCACGCGCCAGACCTATGCCCTGGGCCGCCTGGCCCTGTGGAGCGCCAAGCCCGGCTATGTGGACGGGGAGGGACGGATTCTGGAGGGCGGGATATTCCAGCACCTGGCCCTGGCCAACCCCAAACTCGCGCCCTATGGTGCCGCCGCACGGGCGGTGCTGGAGAAGCGGGGGCTGTGGCAGGGCTTGCAGGCGAAACTGGTCATGGGCGAGAACATCGCCCAGGCTCACCAGTTCGTCCTGACCGGCAATGCCGAGCTGGGCTTCGTGGCCCTGGCGCAGATCGAGCGGGACGGCCGGCTCACGGGCGGTTCGGCCTGGGTGATCCCGGAGGACCAGCACGCGCCCCTGCGCCAGGATGCGGTCCTGCTCAAGGACGGCCCGGCGGGCCGGGCGTTTCTGGCGTATTTGCGTAGCGCGGCGGCGCGGAAGCTGATCGCCGGCTTCGGTTACGGTCTGCCATAGCCGTAGGTCCGGCTTCAGCCGGACAATCCGAGCGGTCGCCAGTCCCGCTGAAGCGGGACCTACCGGTCCGCTTGCGCTTCCTTCACCTCGAATCCCGCCACGCTCTCCCGTTCCAGGCGCTGTTTCATGCGCTTCTCGATCACGGCGAAATGGGCGTATTCCTCGGGGCAGATCAGGGCCAGAGCCGTGCCCGCCTGGCCGGCGCGGCCGGTGCGGCCTATGCGGTGGATATAGTCGTTGGGTGAGCGCGGCAGCTCGAAGTTGATGACGCAGGGCAGGGACTCGATGTCGATGCCGCGCGCCGCCACGTCGGTGGCGATGAGGATGCGTAATTTTCCGGACTTGAACTCGCGCAGGGCGGTGTCGCGGGCGCCTTGACTCAGGTCGCTGTGCAGGGCCGCCGCGCGGATCTTGGCCTTGGCGAGTTTTTCTATCAGGCGGTTGCAGGTGTGTTTCGCGCTGGCGAAGACCAGGACCCGGGACCAGGCCTCGTTCTTGAGCAGATGGATCAGCAGGGCGTTTTTTCGTTCTTTATCGACCGTGAACACCCGCTGGCTGATGACCGGCTTGTCCTCGGCGGCGACCTCGATGCGCTCGGCCTGGTGCAGAAGATTCTCCGCCAGGACCTGGACCGCCTCGGGGAAGGTGGCGGAGAACAACAGGCTCTGCCGGCGTTTCGGCAGCAGGGCGAAGACCTTGGCCAGTTCCTCGCTGAAGCCCAGGTTGAGCAATTTATCGGCCTCGTCCAGGACCAGGGCCTCGACGCGGCTTAAGACGACGGCATTCTGTTCCACCAAATCCAGCAGGCGACCGGGCGTGGCCACCAGGACATCGGCGCCGCCGCGCAGGGCCAGCATCTGCGGGTTGATGGAGGGACCGCCGTAGACGCTGAGGATCTTCAGGGGCCGGGGCAGGGCCCGGCCATAGGTCTTGAAGGCCTGGCCCAGTTGCTGGGCCAGCTCGCGGGTCGGTGCCAGGACCAAGGCGCGCAGGCCATTGCCCTTGCCCGGCTGTGCCTCGCTCTCGCTGAGACGCTGCAACAGCGGCAGGGCGAAGGCGGCGGTCTTGCCCGAGCCGGTCTGGGCACCGGCCAGGAGATCCTTGCCGGCCAGGACGAGGGGAATGGCGGCCTCTTGGATCGCCGTGGGCGCCCTATAGCCCAGCTCGCCCAGGGGCGTGCACAGGGCCGGGCTCAGGCCTAGCTCGGCGAAGCTCGCACCGGCCATTATTTCACCCACCGGATGCGCCAGGACTTGCCCTTGATCTTGCCGTTCTGCAGGCGCTTGAAGGCCTTGTCGACGATGCTCTTGTCCACGGCCACGAAGCTCTGGTTGTCGCCGATGTCGATCTTGCCGATCAGCACGGCCGGCAGGCCGATCTCGCCGCCGGTGAGCGCGCCCAGGATGTCGCCGGGGCGGATTTTTTGTTTGCGTCCGGCCTCGATCCCTAAGGTCACCATGGTCGAGGCCATCTTGTGCTGGGCATCGGCCTTCAGCGCGTCCAGCCTGCCCTTGGGGAGGTCTAGCTCCAGATAGGCTTGGAGGTGCACGAGGCGGGCGTGCTGGGCCGGGCTCACCAGGGACAGGGCCAGGCCCTTGGCGCCGGCGCGGCCGGTGCGGCCTATGCGGTGCACATAGACTTCCGGATCATGGGCCAGCTCGTAATTGATGACGCAGGCCAGCTCCTTGATGTCCAGGCCGCGGGCGGCGACATCGGTGGCCACCAGGATGGGCACGCTGCGGTTGGTGAAGCGCAGGAGCACGAGCTCGCGGTCGCGCTGTTCCAGATCGCCGTTCAAGGCCATGGCCTCGTAGCCGCTGCCCTGGAGATCGGCGGTGACTTTCTGGCAATCGACCTTGGTATTGCAGAAGATCACCACCGATTCCGGCCGGTAATGGCCCAAGAGCTTCTTCAGGGCGGCGGGCTTGTCGCCCTCGTCCTCGACGGGGAAGGCCAGTTGTTCGATGGCGGCCTGGTCGTGGGTGGCTTCGACGCTGATCTCCAGGGGCTCGCGCTGGATGGCGGCGGACAGCTCGGCGATGCCTTCCGGGTAGGTGGCGGAGAACAGCAGGGTCTGGCGAGTACGCGGGCAGAAGCCGAGGATTTCCTCCACCTCGGCCATGAAGCCCATGTCCAGCATGCGATCCGCCTCGTCCAGGACCAGGGTGTGGATCTGGCGCAGGTCCAGGCTCTGGCGATTGAGGTGATCGAGCACGCGGCCGGGCGTGCCGACGATGATATGGCCGCCATGCTCCAGGCTGCCGACCTGCGGGCCGATGGGGCTGCCGCCGGTGAGGGTGACCACCTTCACATGGGGCAAGCTGCGCGCCAGGCGGCGGATTTCCTTGGTGACCTGGTCGGCCAGCTCGCGGGTCGGGCAGAGCACCAGGGCCTGGGCGCCGAAGAAGGCGATATTGAGCTTCTGCAGGATGCCGAGGCCGAAGGCGGCGGTCTTTCCGCTGCCGGTCTTGGCCTTGGCGATCAGGTCCCGGCCGGCCAGGACCCCTGGCAGGCTCTGGGCCTGGATGGGGGTCATCCGCTCGAAGCCCAGGCTTTCTAGGTTGTCCAAGAGGGCGGGCAGTAGGGGCAGGGCGGAGAAAGCGTGTTCGGACTCTGACATGGGGGGACTCGGTTCGGGCTCGGGTTGGTGCCGCGTGCTGCGGCGGGGGAGGCGTGGCCGACAGTTTACGCGCAACGGGCGGGGGCCGCTCGGCTCAGCGCCGGGGAGCGGCCACCCAGCGCAGGCCCAGGCCCAGGATCAGCAGGGAGACCCCGGCCAGGACCAGGCCCCAGAAGCCGGCGCTGAAGCCCAGGGCCAGGGCGATCTGGGCGGTGTCCGAGGGCATGGGCCCGCTGCCGGTGGCGGCGCTCTCGGTGAACAGATAGTCGGCATTGGCGAAGCTGGCCAGGCTCATCTGGATGGCCAGGAAGGCCAGGACCACCTGGGCCAGGCGGGCCGAGCCGCGCCAGGCCAGGGCCAGGAACAGGGCGCTCAGGCTGGCCACGAAAACCAGGCCGAAGGCCGTGCGCACCCAGAGCAGCAAGGCCGCGACCATCAGCAGGGCGAGGCACCAGAGCGCGGCAGGGGCGGTGCGCGGACCGCGTGCCGCCCGGAACAGGGCCAGGGCGCCCAGGGGCGGACCCAGGGGGCCGGCGGCGGCGATCAAGGCCAGGGCCCCACTGCCGTAGGCGCCCCGGTGCCAGGCCACGCCGGAACCATTGGCATGCAGGGCCAGCTGCTCGAACTGCCCGCCCAGGGCCAGGGCGGCGAGGCCATGCCCCAGTTCGTGGAACAGGGTGGCCAGCCAGCGCAGGGGCAGGGCCAGGAGCCCGGCCGCCGGCAGGTAGCGGGGCAGGAGCAGCAGTGCCAGGGACAGGCCCGCCGCCAGGAGCAGGGCCGGCCAGTGGGAGCTGGCATGGCTCGGGGAGTCGTTTTTCGGGGGGGCGATGGGCATGGGCAGGCGCTGTTCCGGGAGGCGGGAGCCTACCATAACCCAAGCGCGCCCCTGCCGGTTATTGCGCTGCAGCATGCAACCACATAGAATATGCTTATTCGGTGATGCGAGTCTTGTGGCGAACACAATTCGCATCTTCGCGGTATCCACCGAACCTCAGCGGTACACCCCCATGTCGGATCCCATGCCCGCTTCCCCTGACTGGCGGAAGCGCGCCCATGACTTCCTGGTCGACGTGTTCGTGATGAACAGCTTCTCCTATGCGGTGGCGGCGCCCATCGAGCTGCTCGTCGCCGGCCTGTCCTTCGCTGAGCATCTGCAGGTGCGTGCCGTGGCCCTGGTGCTCAACACCTTGATCGGTCGGCCCTACGGCCTGTGGCGCGACTGGGTCCTGGGCCGCAGCGCCACCGGCCCGGCCAGCTCCGCCTGGCGGCGCTACTGGGTCGACACCCTGATCTTCCTGTCCTTCCAGTTGCCGCTCTACGTCAGCAATATGCTGCTGGGCGGCGCCCAGCTGGACGGCATCCTCAAGGCCGCCGCCACCGCCACCCTGTTGTCCGGTTTCCTGGGCCGGCCCTATGGCCTGTACCTGGAATGGTTCAAGAATTTAGTCGCACGCCGCTTTCCTCTTGTCGCTGGAGCCTGAGCCATGTTGATCCGCAATCGCATCGCCGCCTCGGAACTGGTGGTCGGCGTCATCGCCGGCACGCCCATCGACACGCGCTTCGGCGTCAGCTTCCTGGAAGGCAAGCAGATCCGCGCCTACGGCCTGTCCATCTCCGACACGCCCCAGGAACAGACCGGTATGCAGGCTCTGAACCGCGAGGCCTTGACCGAGTTGGTGTTGCTGCGCATCGGCGAACTCCTGGCCGCTGGGGTCAATGCCCTGATGATCTACTGCAATTCCCTGAGCGGCGCCCTGGATCTGGAGGCCCTGCGCGCTCGCCTGGCCGTGCCCCTGATCACGCCCCTGGATGTCTATGCCGAGCTGGCCGGCCGCTACCGCAAGTTCGGCCTCCTGGCCGCCAATTGCCAGAGCTGCGCCAATATCGAGCGCCTCCTGCTGGAGCGGGACAGCCAGGCCAAGGTCATCGGCGTCGGCAATCTGCAGATCGTCGAGGACATCGAGAAGGGCTATGCCCCGGCGGCGATCCTGCGCGATCACGCCCTGGTGGAGCTGGGCGCCTCCCTGCGCATGAGCGGCGTGGAGATCCTGATCCTGGCCTGTACCCACTTCCATTATTTCTACCGGGAACTCCAGGGTCAGATCTGCCTGGAGATCTTCGAACCCTCGGAGCAGATGGTCGTGCGCCTGGAAAATGCAGTCCTGCGCCGGGCGGCTTGAGCGGGCGGTGTAGAATACGAGCCGGGGCTGCGTGCCTTGATGCCAGTCAGTGGTCGGTCGGCCTTTCGTTGTAAATAGCACCCGCCTTCAGAGGACTGAGAGATGAGCGACAAGAATCCCGCCGGCGGGCCCGGCGAGGGCCTGCGTCTGGACAAGCGCCTGATGGAGTTGCTGGGCTGTTCGCGCGGCGATGCCCAGTTACTGGTCGAGGGCGGCTGGGTCCGGGTGGACGGCCAGGTGGTGGAGGCTCCGCAGTTCAAGGTGGGGAGCCAGGCCATCGAGGTCGATCCCGAGGCCCGCCTCGCCCCCAGCCTGCCGGCCACGATCCTGCTGCACAAGCCGGCCGGCATGAGCGAAGCCGAGGCCCTGGCGGTGCTCAGGCCCGAGGCGCGCAGCGCCCTGGACGACAGCGGAATCCGACCGGTGCAGCGCCATTTCAAAAACCTGCTGCCCCTCTATCCCCTGGAGCGCTCGGCCAGCGGCCTGATGGTCCTGAGCCAGGACGCACGGGTGCAGCGCCGGGCCGAGGAAGACGGCTATCTGCTGGAGCAGGAATTCGTCGTCGAGGTGGCCGGCGAGCTGGCCGCCAACGGCCTGGAACGCCTGGCCCGGGGCCTGACGGTGGAGGGCCGGCGCCTGCCGCCTGCCAAGGTCAGCTGGCAGAACGAGATCCGGCTGCGCTTCGCCCTCAAGGGCGCCCTGCCCGGGCAGATCCATGCCCTGTGCGCAGCCGTGGACCTGGAAGTGCTCGGCCTGCGCCGCCTGCGCCTGGGCCGGGTCGGCCTGGCCAAGATGGCCGTGGGCGAGTGGCGCTTCCTGGCGCCGGAACAACGGTTCTAAGCCTGGCCTTCAGGACCATACCCAGACCGGCGCAAGCCGTGTATAAGAGTTTATCCGCCAATAGAACACCGCTGCGTTGCCGCCCCAAATGGCGCCAGGCAAGGCGCGAGGAGAGAGGTTTAGTTGTACTAAATGAACGACGAGCAACACAGCATGGCGCCATTTGGGGCGCAACCCGGAGGGACGGGCGCCAGAGGGGGGCATTGCGGCGTCTCTCGTCGCTCATGTGCAATGAGCACACTACACTCCTCGTTCCTTGCACTGCCCCCCTCTGGCACCCGTCGCTGCGGTGTTCTATTGGCGGATAAACTCTAGCCATGAAAACGCCCAAACGATTACTGCCCCTCGTCGAAGACGGGTCGGTGGATGAAGTCATTGCCCAGCTGATGAGCGGCAAGGAAGCCCAGGTCTATGTGGTGCGCTGCGCCGGGACCATCCGCGCCGCCAAGGTCTACAAGGAAGCCAATCAGCGCAGTTTCAAGCAGGCCGTCCAGTACCAGGAGGGCCGCTCCGTGCGCAACAGCCGGCGCGCCCGCGCCATGGCCAAGGGCACACGCTTCGGCCAGCAGGAGCGGGAAGAGGAATGGCTGCGCGCCGAGGTCGATGCCCTGTACCGCCTGGCCGATGCCGGCGTGCGCGTGCCCACGCCCTATGATTTCGAGCACGGCGTCCTGCTCATGGAACTGGTGGTCGATGCCGAGGGCGAGGTGGCGCCGCGCCTGGACGACGTTGCCTTAAGCCCCGAGCTGGCCCTGGCCTATCACGACAAGGTCATCCGCGACGTGGTGCGCATGCTCTGCTGCGGCCTGGTGCACGGCGATCTCTCGGAGTTCAATGTGCTCCTGGCCGCCGACGGCCCGGTGATCATCGATCTGCCCCAGGCGGTCAATGCCGCCGGCAACAACAGCGCCAAGGCCATGCTGCTGCGCGACGTGGAGAACATGCGCGCCTATTTCGGCCGCTTCGCGCCGGAATTATTGAGCACCGACTACGGCCATGAGATGTGGGCCCTGTTCGAGAGTGGCCTCTTGCTGCCCGACAGCCCGCTCAGCGGCCGCTTCCAGCATTCCACCCAGGCCGCCGACGTCGATGAGCTGATGCAGATCATCGAGCATGCGCGGCGCGAGGAGATGGAACGCCAGGAACGGGCGATCCTGGCCGAGTGAGGGCCGCTTAGCCCAGCCCCGCCAGGGCCTCGGCGGCCGCCGCCTGGGTCTGCCGGGCCAGCTTCTCGAAGCGCGCCGCGAGGCCCACGGCACGCTCCCCGTCCTCGGCCCGCGCCGCCCGTTCCAGGTTGGCGCACAGCTCGGCGAGGGCCAGTGCGCCCACCGACTTCGCCGCCGACTTCAGCTTGTGACACTCCATCGCCAGGGCGCGCAGGTCCCGCTGCGCGAAGGCGGCCATGAATATGGCCAGGCGTTCGGGCAGGGCCCCGTGGAAACCGCCCAGGATCTTGGCATGGGCCGCCTTGTCGGGGCCGACCAGGCGCTCCAGGACGGCCAGGTCCAGCACCGGCTCGGCGGCTGCCGCCTCGGGCGGCGCCTCGTCCAGGGGCAGCCATTTGTGCAGGCAGCGCTGCAGCACGGACAGCTCCACCGGCTTGGCCATGTAATCATCCATCCCCGCCGCCAGGCAGCGCTCGCTCTCGCCCAGGAGGGCATTGGCCGTCAGGGCGACGATGGGCGTGCGCCGCCCGCCTTGCTCCAGCTCGCGCACCCGCGCGGTGAACTGGAAACCGTCCATTTCCGGCATATGGCAATCGCTGAGCACGAGGCGGAAGCGATGGGCCTGGTACAGTTCCAGGGCGGCCCGGCCGTTGTCCGCCACCAGGGCCTGGTAGCCCAGCAGGTTGAGCTGGCGCAGGATCACCTCCTGGTTGGTGGGATTGTCCTCCGCCACCAGGATGAGTTGGCCGGCCGTCTCGGCGGCCTCCGCGCTGGGTGGCAGGCGTTTCCGGACCTGGGGGGCCTCGGCGAGCTGGGTGATTTCCGGGCTTTCCCGGCCGGCGGTCACGGCCACGGCCAGGACCAGATCGGCCTGGCGCATGGGATTGACGCGCACGCGCACGCTGTCGCGGCAGGCGCCGACCGGGTTGCGCTCATGGCGATGGCTGAGTAGGACGAAGCGCGTGCCCCAGAGCACGGGCAGGGCGGCGAACCAGGTGCAGAGCTCGGCGCGGCCCGCGTCGCTGAATTCCGGGCCGGTGACCACGATGCCCGGCTGGTTGCGGGTGGCGAGCCGGGACACGGTGAAGTCCTTGGCCGCCGTCACGTCGCCGGTGTCGTGCACCTCGGCGCGGCCATGGCGCAGGTAGTCGACGACGATGGCGCGCAGGGTCTCGTCGCGGACCAGGACCAAGATGCGCAGGCCTTCCAGGCTGGGCTGCAGGTTGGCCGCGCTTGGCTGCTGGGCCGGCGGGCAGGACAGGGGCAGCTCGACGACGAGCTCGCTGCCCTGGCCCGGCGCGCTGCTCAGCTCCAGCCTGCCGTTCATGAGCTCGATGAGGCGCCGGCAGATGGACAGGCCCAGGCCGCTGCCGCCGAAGCGCCGGGTCGTTTCGCTATGGGCCTGGGTGAAGGGCTGGAACAGCCGGGTCTGGGCCTCCTCGCTCATGCCTATGCCATTGTCGATGACCCGGACGCGCAAGCGCTCCGGGCCGGCGGACTCCGCGCGCAGCACGACCCGGCCCTCGGGCCGCTCGGTGAACTTGATGGCATTGCCGCAGAGGTTGAACAGGATCTGGCGCAGGCGCACCTGGTCGCCCAGGACCACGGCCGGCAGGGCCGGATCGACGTAGCAGAGGAAATCCAGGTGTTTCTTCGCCACGTTGCCGGCCAGGGTCTCGGCGACGCCCTCGACCAGCTCCTGCACATGCACCGGGATCGCTTCCAGTTCCAGCTTGCCGGCCTCGATCTTGGAGAAGTCCAGGATGTCGTCGATGATGCGCAAGAGGGCGAAGGACGAGTCGCGCACCGTGGTCATCATGGTGCGTTGATCGGGGTTCAGGGCGGTCTCGCAGAGCAGGTCGATCATGCCGATCACGCCGTTCATGGGCGTACGGATCTCGTGGCTCATGGTGGCCAGGAAGGCGCTCTTGGAACGGTTGGCGGACTCGGCGGCCTCCTTGGCCGCTTGCAGCTCCCGGTTCGCCGTGCCCAGCTCGGCGGTGCGCGCCGCGACGCGCTTCTCCAGCTCCTGGTTGACGTCGCGGATGGCCAGCTCGGCGCGCTTGCGCTCGGAGATGTCGGTGGCGATGCCGCAGACGCCCACCAGCTCGCCGCCGCTGTTGCGCAAGGGGAATTTCACCGCGAGATAGACGTGCTCGCCGTCTTCCCGGGCGATGAGCTCCTCGAATTCCAGGGCCTGGCCCGAGGTCAGGACGGCCCGCTCCCGCTCCCGGAACTGCGCGGCCAAGGCCGGCGCAAGGGCATCGGTCTTGCCGATCACCACCTCGCGCCGCTGCTGGAACAGGCTCTCGAACTCGCGGTTGACCAGGAGGAAGCGGCCTTGCAAATCCTTCAGGTAGATGGCTGCCGGGCTGTTGTCGAGGATGGCCTGCAGGCGCTGCTCGCTCTCGCGCAAGGCCAGGTGCCCCTCGCGCTGGCGCAGGCGGTTGCGGGCATTGGCCAGCAGCAGGGCATTGAACACCAGGCCCAGCACGCCCGCCGCCAAGAGCGGCCAGCCGCCCAGCTGCCACCAGGAGGTAGACTCGCTGAATTGCAGCTCGAAGCGGTAGCCGGGGCGCTGGATGGGCAGGCTGAGGCTGAGACGGTTGGCGGCGCCTGGCAGGAGATCGGTCAAGCGGCTGTCGGGCAGATGCTTGGCCCCCGGATCCAGCACGGCGATGTCCAGGGCCGTGTCGCCCCGGGGCGGCAGCAGCTTGCTCAGGTCGATGCGCAGCGCCGTCAGGCCGTTGACGTAGATATTGCGGGTCTCCACGTCGCCGGGGATGTCGCGTCCGCCGTAGATGGCCTTGAACAGCCACAGGGCTTCGCCGCCCTGGGGCGAGCGCACCAGGGGCGAGGCCGTGACCCGCGCCGTGCTGATGCTCTCCTGGATGGCGCCCTGGAAGGCCGGGTCGGACAGGACGTCGAAGCCGATCTGGCGCGCGTACTGCGGCGCGAAGGGCTCCAGGAGCTGGATGGGGTAGTAGACACGGCGGCGCCCGGCCGCGACAAGCGCATCGCCGGCGCGCTCACCAATTTGGAAGGTGTAATAGCCGCTGGCCCGGAGCTCGCGCTCGAAGCGCTCCCGGTGTTTGTCCTGGACCTTGGGCAGGTAATAGACGGTCTCGATATAGACCTGGCGCGCCATGGCCTCGGCAAGGTAATTGCGGAACAGGGCGGCGTCCGGGGTGTTGACCTGGTCCAGGTAGGAGGCCGTGCCGCCCAGGAACTCGTCGGCGGCGATGAGGCGCTGGGTGATGAGCTCCTGTTCGTGCCGGCTCGCGGCGGTGAAATCCGCCAGGGCCTGGCCGGCCAGGTAGCGCCAGGTCAGGGCCAGGAGGGCGGCGAGCAGGGCGATGCCGGCCAGCAACGTCCAGCGGTAGTAGCGCCAGGGCAGCGGCGAGGCGCGCGGCTTGGGCTTCAGGGCGAGGGGCATAGGCGCACGGACTCGCAATGGAAGCTGGCCGCCTCGTGCAGGAGATTCAAGGGGGGCGCGACCCCCGCGCGCTCCAGGGTGGCCTCGTTGGCCATCATGTCCCAGCGCCGGTTCGGAGTGATGGGGATGTCGCGGGGCTTGGCGCCGGCGATGATGGCTAGGGCGATTTGAGCGGCCCACTCGCCCTGTTCCTCGGGGATCTTGAACACGCCGAACATACTGAAGGGCATCATCCAGCGGTTCAGGGTCAGGGCGAAGCGCCGGCCCCGCTCGGCCTGGAAGGCGACGGCGCGCTCGTCGTTCCAGCCCTTGATATTGGTGTTGTTGTGGACGATGAGGAAGTCATAGTCCTGGCCGGCGACGAAGGCCTGCTCCCATTGCTCCATGTCGCTGACGAAGGCGCTCTCCAGGGCGATGTTGCGGGCCTTGAATTCCAGGCTGAAACCCTTGAAGTCCTTGCGGTCGGAATAATTGTCGCCGGACAGGAACAGGCCCCGGCGCAGGCTGCCCACGACTTGCTGCAGGACCACGATTACCTGCTGGGCCGGAGTGACCTCGATCATGCCGGTGGCGTTGTCGAAGGGGTAACCGTATTCCTCCACGGTCCAGTTGATGCCGCAGAACACGAAGGGCAATGTGGCGTTCTTGTAATAGGGCGCGACCACGTAGCGGGAGGCGGCATCGTCCGAGGCGATGACCACGTCCGGCTTCTCCGCCTCGATCCAGGCCTTGGCCTTGAGCGCCACCGCCTGGCCGAACTCGACCTGGGGGTTGCGCTGGGTGTCCATGTAGAACTTCTTGATCTCGCACTTGCCCGCGAGGACGGTTTCCACGCCACGCTCTATGCCCTTGTTCCACTCGTATTCGGGGTGGTAGGAGGACAGGAACAGGCATTTGGGCAGGGCCTGGACAGCCCCCGCCCAGGCCAGGAGCATCAGGGGCAGCACGCGGCTCCGCCAACTACGCATGACCATCTCTCCCTGCTAGGGTTTTTCCATAAGACCGGCCGCCCCCTTGGGCTTGATGGCGATGGCTCGGGTCAGGCCGCCGCTGCCGTCCACGATCTTCGCGGACAGGCTGATGAAATAGGCGCCGCGCGCCGGCAGCTTGCCCAGGTTCGTGGTGAACTCGGTCCAGCTGCCGCCGGTCTTCAGGAAGGCCACGTGCACCGCCTGACCGCCTTCCACCGGGCCCATGCTGGGGCCGTCGGTGGCCATGTGCCTGACGCCCTTGCCCGCCAGGTATTCCACGGCCTCCACGGTCGGCGCCGGCCAGCCCGGCGCGGATTTCGCGATCAGCGGGTCGAAGGCCAGGCGGTTGCCCTCGGGGAAGGGCCGGTAGTAGGCGTCGCTGTAGCCGCTGTAGAGGATCACGACGTCGCCGGCCTGGATGGCGCCGTGCTTGGCCTCGTCGGCCTTGATCATGTCCACGGTCACCGCCGGGCTGAAGCCGTTCTTGGCCTTGTCCCGGATGGCGCGCAGGTCGATGACCACGGCCGGTCCCATCTGATCGCGCAAGGGATATTTGTCGCCGGTCAGCCAGCCGGTCGCGCTGGCGAAGGGCATCTTGCTCGTGGGCGGCGGGATGAAATGGGCGGGGAAATCGGCCTGGGTGCCCGTGTGCTCGTCGATGACGAAACGCTGGCCGTAATAGGGGCCGGCGCTGGGTACGGCCGGATCCACCGAGCGGTGGCCCTCGCC
Organism: Gammaproteobacteria bacterium; assembly: GCA_016182845.1. GTDB lineage: Bacteria > Pseudomonadota > Gammaproteobacteria > Enterobacterales > Permianibacteraceae > JACPFT01. The sequence goes on along the minus strand of JACPFT010000013.1, from coordinate 124,466 downwards.
AACGGCCGGGTTCTCGCTGTAAGGGCCGGGGCGGGGCTCGAACCAGGTGAAGGTCCAGCGCTGGAACTGGTTGTGGGTGGGCCAATGGGCCGGGTAGTTCTCGCTGACCGTGACCGTGAGATCCACCAGCTCGCTGTCCCGGATCAGGGCGGCCAGCGCGCCGGGCTCGGCGGCCTGGGCCGGGGCGGCGGAGAGGCTCGCGGCCAAGGCCGTGCTAATTCCCAAGATCTTGTTCATGCCCTCTCCTCGGCGTCGCGCCGCTTGTGTTCATGCCTGCTCCTCTCCCGCCGGACCCTTCCCCCACAAGGGGGAAACTCACCACCAGGCTTCCACCTGCAGCCCCGCCGTCCACCCCGAGGTCTCGTCGCCATAGGGCGCATCGCCGGGGCCGGCGCCGACCAGGCCCCGGAACTCGTCGCTCCAGTCGGCGTAGGTCGCGAACAAGCGCAGCACCGGCCGCTGGTAATAGCCCGGCTTCTCGGCGAGCTGCAGGGCCAGGGTCGCCTTGCGCACGCTGCCGTCCCGGTCGTTCAGCTCGTCGTCCACCCGATCCACGCTGAGCTCGGTGGCCAGGCTCAGCCAGGTGTTGAACTGGAGGATGGGTCGCAGGCCCGTGCAGGCCCAGCGCACATGGCTGCCGGCGATCCCGGGCCTGCCGAAGTCCTCGTCCCGGTACAACACGGCCCATTGCACCGCGTAGTGCTCCAGGTCGTCGTAGACATAGTTGTTGGTGATTTCCAGGGCCGAGGCATCGGCGAGATCGTAGCCCTGGTCCTCGCGCACCGGCCGGGGATTGACCTTGCCCTGGGTGATGGCGGCGCCGCTACGGTAGAGGACGGAGAAGGTGTTGCTGCCGCCGAATAACTTGTCCTGGTCGTGCCAGAACCCCAGGCCCCAGCCATCCTCGTCCCCGTAGCCCAGGCTGGAGCTGTCCTGTCGGCGCGTCGCTTCGGCCCAGAGCGTGAGCCTCCCGCCGGCATTGATCTCCAGACCGCCCAGGCGCAGGTCCAGGCTGTTGCCGTGCAGCGTGCCCTGTTCGGCGCTGCCGGGCAGGCGGGATGCCAGATCGTCGTCTTCGAGGCGGAACGCCGCCAGCTTCAGCTCGCCGCCGGCCAGGCGTATGCCCTCGACGCCGGCACCGAACTCCGACCCCTGGCCGCTGTTCAGCCAGAAGTAGTCGTTCATTTCGATGTTCTTGCGCTCGTAGTAGCGCCGGCCCAGCCAGAGCTTGACCCCCGGGGCGACCAGGTTCGCCGCCATGGCATAGGCCTGGGCGACGTGGTCGAACTCGAATTGCGAGCTGTTGCCGTGCTCGGCGAAGGCGTCGAGCATGACCACGCCCTGCCAATAGGGCGCGTCCTCGCCGTCGCTTGTGGTATAGCGGTAATCCAGGCCCAGCTCGCCGAAGGCGTCCGGCTCGTTGCCCAGGCGGTACTTGGCCTTGGACCCCGGCGCCTGGAAGGCCGCCTGGCCATGGCCATCCTCGCTGCGGCTCAGGCTGGCGCGGAAATAGCCGATGGGGGCGAGCGCGTGGCCGGCGGAATCGGCCCTGGCGCAGGGCTGGGCGAACGGAAGGAGCGCAAAAACAAGCGCACAGGCTCTACGCATCGGAACACCCCCGGAGTCGGTAGGGAACTCGTGCCGGCCGTGCCCAGGCGGGACCGTGGCCTTTGCGTTAATGACTATAGTTGGCGGGTTCGGGGCTTGCCAGAGGGTAGGCGCGGCATAGGAGGCAGATGCTCTGACGCCCTGTGCGGTGGCCTTGCTACACTGCCTGCTCTTTATCTGCGGAATGAATCATGCGTGACTCTTATCCCGATGCCGATCAGCAGGATCGGCAGATGCACGAGTTGTTGGCCAAAGCCGCGGAGTTCGCCCTGGCCCTGGGCGAGGCCGAGCTGTTCATCGAGGCGTTTTCCCAACAGATTCCCCGCCTCCTGCCCGGCGCGCTGCCGCCGGACTTGGACGAAGTGGAACGCCGCTGCGCCATGCGAGGCCTGGCCCGGCAGTTGTGGAACCTGATCCCGCTGCCCGAGAACGAGCTGCGGTCCAGGCCCCTGCCAGCGCCGGAGCGCAATGGGCTGTGCTCCTGCGGTTCGGGACGGAAATACAAGCAGTGCTGCTTGCCGCTGGAGAAGGCCGTGGGTGGGGCGAGCATACAGGCGTCGCTGCTGCCCTATGTCATGGATTGCCTGCCGCAGAAGCAGCTCGACACGTTGCCGGCCAAGCGGGTGCGCGAGCCGGACATGGCGGAAGTCGCGGCCCGGTGGTTGGACGAGGGCGAGTTCCAGCGCGTGCGCAAGCTCCTGGAGCCGGCCTATGACGTCGCGGCGCTGCACGACAGGCATGCCTGGATGTACCGCTGCCTGGACGATGCCTACAGGGGCTTGGACATGCCGCGCAAGCGCGTCCAGTTGCAGGCGCAGACGCTGGCGGCGCCGAGCCGGGTGCTGCGCGCCGAGGCCCTGCAACACCGCGTCACCCAGCTCGCGGACCAGGGCGATTTCCCTGCGGCCTGGGCGGCGTTCCACGAGGCCATGCGCCTCAATCCCCAGGATCCGCACCTGAGCCATCTCGAGGTCCTGACCCTGCTGAGCGAGGGCAAGAGCGAGCTGGCGGCCGAGCGCCTGAAGTACTGGAAGCAGCGCCTGAGGCGGGACTGGGGCCATGAGCACGACGATCTGATCGAGCTCATGGAGCAGATGATCGCCGCTCCCGGAATCCTGCCCTTCGCCCTGGCGTGCGCGGAGGAGCCGGAGCTGGGCGAACTCGCCGAACTGCTGCGCCCGCTGCCGGAGCCCGTGCTGCATTACACGCTGCGCGGCGACGAGGAAATGGCCGAGATGGCGGCCGATGCCAAGCTGAAGAAGCTCGAAAAGCAGTGGTGCAAGCTATTTCCCCAGAGCAAGCCTTCGCTGACCCATCTGCAACTCGAATGGCACGACGCCGCCGAGGGGGACTTCGAGCCCTGGCTGCGCTGGCTGGTGGCGAACCCGCAGGCCTTCGACAGCTTCGAGGTGCTGGACGATCTGCTGCTCCTGCTGACCAGCCTGGATGTGCCCCTGGAGGCCATCGACTTGCCACTGCTGGGGCCATTGGTAGAACGCGTGCACACGCTCTGGCGTCTCCTGTTCGCCCGGAACATCCAGTACGCGGGGACCATCCCCTGGGTGATCCACGAGAACCGCCCGGCCTTGCGCGCCCTCGCGCAAAAACTGTTCTGGCTGGAGTTGGGTATGGAGCGGGGCGAGGCCCATGATGCGGAGTACGATGAGTTGCTGCATTTGTTCCTGCGCCTGAATCCCAACGACAACCACGGCTACCGCGAACTCGCGTCGGATAGGCTGCTCAAGCGCGGCGAAGCGGCCGAGGCCCGTGCCTTGCACGAGGGCTATCCCGAGGATGGCCCTCACCTCGGCTACAACGGCGTGCTTGCGCTGTGGTTGCTGGGCGACATGGAGCAGGCGGCGGAACGGGCCAGGACCCTGAGCGCCCAATACCCGGAAGTCGCGAAGATGCTGCTAGCGAAGAACCCGCGCAAGCCCGCGCTAAATCCCGGCTGGGTCTCGCACGGCGGTAAGGATCAGGCCTGGTTTTACCGCGAGGCCATGCGGCCGGTCTGGGAGGCGAGCAGCGGCGCCCTGGAGTGGTTGCGCAAGCAGAAATGAGGGGCATATGAAGAGCAAGCGCCGTTACCCGAGGCCAAAATACCGGCCCTTTGTCCAGCTCTCGCGCCGGCAGCGGCGCGAGCTGTGGATCCGTCTGCGCTGGCAGATCCGCCGGCAGGCGGCCCAATACGGCGGCCGGTTCACTAGCCATCTGCTGCTTGACGAACCCGAACGTCCGGCGCTCTACAAGCAATGGTTTGATTTCTGCTTCCTGGGCCGCGACGGCCGCACGATCTGGAACGCGACCCTGATCACGGCGCGGCGGGCGTTCTGGGACGCTTTAAGCAGCCTGGCCTTCGATCGGGCCTATGCCCTGCTGTCCGAGGCCGAACGGGAGCGGGAGTTCGCCCTGAGCTGGACGCCGGTGGGGGTCGGTCGTCAGCGCTGTTACACGATGGACAGGCCCGAGCCGGTGTCCTACCCCCAATTTGGTGGCCTGACCTGGGAGGCGTATCTGGCCCAGCTCGAACAGCAGCTCTTGCTGGAAGAACCGCCGCTCATCTCTGAATCCTTTCGCGCGGATCCGGAATATCGCTACGGGATCGGTTGGCAGGGCGTGATCAACGCCGAGGACATCAACCGCGAGACGATAGAGGCTGCGATTGCCCACTTCTACGAGCAGGGTGAGCGGGATTGGCAAAGCCCGGTGCCGGTGGAGCGGCGGGATTTGCCCTTTGAAACGGAGAATGCCGCCTACGCCAGGCTGAGGGGTAGTGGAGAAGCCTATGACTGACGCGGGCGACCATGGGGGTGTAGAGCAAGCGTGCGTTCTATGAGCGTTGATTTTTATAGAGGTGGTCCCGCTTTTGCCCTCAAGTCTCTACAATGTGATGCATTCTGATTCACAGGGATTCAAAATGAAGGCGATCCGCACCACGGTGTCCCTGCCCCCCGAACAACTCCTGCGTTTGCAGCAATTGGCCGACCAACACGGGCTATCCCTGGCCTGGATTGTGCGTCAGGCCGTCAACGAGTTCCTTGAACGGACGGAAAAGCGGGGCGAGTTTCATCCCCTTGCAGCCAAAGAAAAGGACCTGGCCTGATGTACACCCGCTATCAAAGCGGTTACCTCGCCCATAGGCTATCGCTCGACGGCGTTGCGGAGGAGGCTCTGACTCAAACCATCGCCAGCGCGAAGGTTGACATGAATCCACATCAAGTGGATGCAGCCCTGTTCGCCCTCGCCTCGCCGCTATCCAACGGGGCCATCCTCGCCGACGAAGTGGGTTTGGGGAAAACCATCGAGGCCAGCCTTGTCCTGGCCCAGAAGTGGGCCGAGCATAAGCGTCTTCTGCTGCTGATCGTGCCCGCCACCTTGCGCAAGCAATGGAGCCAGGAACTGGTCGAGAAATTCTCGTTACCCTCGATAATCCTGGAGGCCAAAAATTTCAAGGAGAAGCTGGCCTGCGGTTGCGACAACCCCTTGCGTGTAGAAACCGCCTTTGGCGAACCCGCCGTGGTGATCTGCTCCTACGAATTCGCATCGCGCAGACAGGCCGAACTCGCCCGCGTGCCTTGGGACCTCGTGGTATTCGATGAAGCCCACAAGTTGCGCAATTTCTACCGTGGAGAAAGCGCCAAGATCGCCAGCCGGCTCGAAGCAGCTCTCAAGGGCAGGCAAAAGCTCCTGCTCTCCGCCACTCCGCTGCAAAACAACTTGCAGGAACTCTATGGTCTAATCGCGCTCATCGACCCCCATTTCTTCGGCAGCCTAGACGCCTTCAAAGCCCGCTATTGCCGTCCGAAACTGGAGGGGGCCGAGTTTGAACATTTGCGCGATCGGCTAAAAAGCATCTGTAAGCGGACCCTGCGACGGCAGGTTCAGGAAATCGGCGGCATCAGGTTCACCCGCCGCTACTCGATGACCGAGGATTTCAGCCCATCGTTGGACGAACTCCGGCTCTATAAGCAGGTTTCCGAGTATTTACAGGATGACAACATCCTATCGATAAAACCGGGCGCTAGGCATCTGGTCACGCTGGTCATCCGCAAGATCCTGGCTTCGTCCTCCTATGCCGTCCAGGGCACTCTTTCCACCATGATTGAGCGTCTGGAGAAAAAGCTGCCGCTCGCCGACGCGCTGGAGGACTATGACGCCCTGGACGATTTGACTGACGAGGAGGGCCTCGACGAGGATGAAATCGTCGATCCCGCCGCTCTGGCCGCTGAGATCGAACAACTCAAGGATTTTCGTGCCCTGGCCGAACGAATTGTTCGCGATGCCAAGGCCGATGCCCTGCTGCGTGTCCTGGATCGCGCCTTCGATTTCACCCAGCGCCTCGGCGGTAAACGCAAGGCTGTGATCTTCACCGAATCGGTCCGCACACAGGCCAGGCTCAAGGCGTTGCTTGGCGAAAACGGCTATACCGGTAAAATTGCCATTCTCAACGGAAGCAATGCCGATGCGGATTCCAAGCGAATCCACCAGGAATGGCTGACACGGCATGAGGGCAGCGGTCGGATATCCGGCGCCAAGACGGCGGATATGAAAGCTGCTCTAGTGGAGCATTTCCGCGATGCCGCCGATATCCTCATCTGCACGGAAGCCGGCGCGGAAGGCATCAACCTCCAATTCTGCTCCCTGCTTATCAATTACGATCTGCCCTGGAACCCTCAACGGCTCGAGCAGCGCATCGGCCGCGTCCACCGTTACGGCCAGAAACACGATGTCGTCGTCGTCAACTTTATCAACCAGGAAAATCGCGCCGATCAACGCGTCTTTCAGTTGCTCAGCGAGAAGTTCCAGCTGTTTGAAGGCGTCTTCGGCGCCTCCGACGAGATTCTCGGCAGTATCGAGTCCGGGGTGGATGTCGAACGCCATATTCATGACATTTATCAACGCTGTCGCGACGATGCCCAGATCGATATCGAGTTCGACCAACTCCAAGCCATGTTCAGAACGCAGCTCGAAGCGCGCGACCAGGAAACCCGACGTTCATTGTTGGAGAACTTTGACGTCGACGTCGTCAAGCGGCTCAACCTGACCCGAGAAAAGACCGTCGAGCATCTCAATGACTACCAGGAACGCTTGCTGCTGCTCGCTCGCATGATGCTGCCCCAGGCTCAGACGGAAAACCACCGCCTGTATCATGACGGCCATTGGTACGACGTCCGCTGGCAGACCGCCGAGGAAACGGAGGCTCGTTTCCTTCGGCCCAACGAGGGGCTCGGCTTTGAATTGATCAGCGAAGCCAAGGAAGACCTGGCTTCGCTCCCGCTTGTGACCTTGGAGTTCGATCTTGGTCACACATCCAGCGGCCAGCATTCCTGGTTTAGGAACTTGGCCGGGCAAGGCGGCGATCTCATCGTCGAAAAACTTTCCCTCAAAACCGCCAAGCGAGTGAACGACCATGTGGTGATGGCCGCGTGCACCGATGGTGGCGAAGTATTGGATCCTAAGGACATTGACCGTCTTCTTACCCTGCCGGCGACGATCGCGGATGCTCGGGCTGTCTTGGGCGACGAGCAGGTGCTTCTCAAGGAACTTGTCAGGCAACAGTTGGCCAATCTGGAAGCGGCAGAAACACGGAACGAACAATACTTCAACGAGGAAACCGAAAAGCTGGAAGGCTGGGCCGAGGACCGGCGCATAGCCCTCGACATCCGTATCAAACAACTCGACCAGGAAATCAGGGAAGCCCGTAAGGCCGCCCGGCAGCTCACCTCGCTGCAGGACAAGCTCGCCGCCAAGCGTGTGCTCAAACAGCTTGAGCAGGAACGCGACCGGGTGATGCTCGACTACCACGAAGAAAAGAAACGTATCGACGCCGAAGAGGACCGTTTGCTTACCGATATCGAAGCCGCCTTGCAAATCACGCCGGAACGCCAGCGTCTCTTCGCCATCCGCTGGCGACTGAAGGACTCATGAGAACACTGCCATGATTGATACAACCGACCTCGTCCGCGAACTCATTTACCAGATTCGGTTGGGCGAGGATTCCGCCTACGAATTCAAAAGCATCGTCGTCAAGGGCCGCAAGGTGGAGCAGCCGCACCGCGACAGCGTCGCCGATGAGCTGGCCGCCTTTGCCAATGCTGGCGGCGGCATTCTCGTGCTTGGCGTCGGCGACAAGACCAGGGAAGTCGAAGGCATCGCGCGCGACGATCTCGACGCCGTGGACCTTTGGTTGTCCAATATCGCCACCCAGGCCATCGACCCGCCGCTGCCCATCCAGACCCGGTTGGTGGAAATTCCCGATCGCCAGGGCGAGGCAAAACCCGTCGTCTGGGTCCGAGTCACCAAGAGCGTCTTCGTCCATCGCAGCCCCCACGGCTATTACCACCGCGTCGGCTCCAGCAAGCGGGAAATGTCGCCCGAACTCCTGGCCCGGCTATTCCAGCAGCGCAGCATGGTGCGCCTGATCCGGTTCGATGAACAGCTTGTTCCCCAGGCCGGGCCGGACGCCATCGCCACGGAGCTCAAGGCCCGCTTCCTGCGCGGCGACCTGCCTGAGCGCACGCAGTTACAGAAGCTCTATCTCGTGGGCGAGGACGAAAGCGGCGAGTCATGCCTTACCGTCAGCGGCGTGCTGCTGCTCACGACCCGGCCGGCGGACTATCTGTCTTCCGCTTACGTACAATGCGTGGCTTATTCCGGTACGGAGCGCAATGCCGAATACCAGGTCGATGCCCAGGATTGCGACGGCCCGGTGGACGAGCAGATCCGCCTAGCCTTCAACTTCGTCAAACGTAATATGCGCGTTGAGGCCGTCAAGCGGCCAGGGCGTATCGACATTCCCCAGTACGATTTGGCCGCCGTGTTTGAGGCTATCGTCAACGCGGTCGCCCACCGCGATTATTCCATGCACGGCGCCCGCATCCGTCTGCATCTGTTCGCCGACCGGCTGGAGTTGTCGACGCCCGGCGGCCTGCCCAACAGCCTCACGGTCGAGAGTATGGATGCCAACAGCATCACCCGTAACGAAACCCTGGTAAACCTGCTGTCCCGCTACTATCCGGCGGACCCGGTCAGCAGGCGGCAGAACCTTATCGAAAGACGGGGCGAAGGCGTGCCGACCATCCTCACCGCCAGTGAGCGCCTGTCCCTGCGCCGCCCGCTCTACGAGTCGATCGACCACACCGAACTCAAGCTCACCCTTTATGCAGCAAGTCGAGAGAAGAACGGCTTGCTGGCTCAGTTCACTTCCGAAGAATAAGTACACGATGACCCAGAACACCAAGCTCGAACTCACCTGGCCCGGCAAGCAAAAGCGCCCCCGGCTGGAACCACGCATCCTGCTCGAAGACAAGACGCAGTCCTATCACGCCGCGCCGCCGCCCGTCGCCGATCTCGTCGAGCAGGCGGAACCCGGGCCCAGGGCCTACGACGACAATCTCCTGATCCAAGGCGATAATCTGCTGGCGCTCAAGGCGCTGGAAAGCAAGTATGCCGGCAAGGTTAAGTGCGTCTTCATTGATCCGCCCTATAACACCGGCAGCGCCTTCAAGCACTACGACGACGGCGTCGAACATTCCCTATGGCTGACGCTGATCCGCGACCGGCTGGAGGTCATACGGACGCTGCTGGCGGAGGACGGGTCGCTGTGGATTACCATTGACGACAACGAATGTCATTACCTCAAGGTGGTATGTGATGAGGTGTTTGGGCGCGGGAATTTCGTTTCGTCAATAGTTTGGGAAAAGGATGCTGGGCGAAAGAATGATACGGATGTTTCATCTTCGCACGATTATATCCTCGTATATGCCAAAACCAAGGAGATTTGGCGACGCAAGAGGAATCTGCTCCCTCGCACTGACGAACAACTGGAACGGTATAAAAATCCAGATAACGATCCAAGAGGGGCTTGGCGTCAAGGCGCTGACGGAACAGCAAAGAGCGGCAGTGAAAGCCTTAGATATGAGATTACCGTACCATCGGGACGGGTTGTCACCCCTCCATCTGGAAACTTCTGGCGTTTTAGTCGAGACACTTTTGAGACCGCAAGAAAAGAAAATCGAGTGTATTTCGGAAAAAATGGCGATAGCTTGCCTGTAATCAAGAAGTATCTCAGCGAAATTCAAGAAGGTGTCGTACCAAAGACATGGTGGCCGTCTGCTGAAGTAGGCTCAAATCAGGAAGCAAGACGAGATCATCTCAGAAAACTGTTGCCAGAAATAGAGCCCTTCGCAACTCCAAAACCCGAGCGACTACTGACAAGAATCCTTCACATCGCCACCAACCCCGGTGACCTCGTCCTCGACTCCTTCGCCGGTTCCGGCACCACCGGCGCCGTGGCGCACAAGATGGGACGGCGCTGGATCATGATCGAGTTGGGGGAACACTGCCATACCCATATCGTGCCGCGCCTCAAGAAGGTCGCCGACGGCCAGGACCCCGGTGGCATCACCAAGGCGGTGAACTGGCGCGGCGGTGGCGGCTTCCGCTATTACCGGCTTGCGCCCTCGCTGCTCAAGAAGGACCAATGGGGCCAGTGGGTCATCAACCCGGAATACAACGCCGAGATGCTGTCCGAGGCCTTGTGCAAGCTGATGGGTTTCAGCTATGCGCCAAGCCGGGCGCATTTCTGGGAGCACGGCCATAGCACGGAATCGGACTTCATCTATGTCACCACCGGCAGCCTGTCCAACGACCAGTTGCGAGCCATCAGCGAGGCCGTGGGCAGTGAGCGCAGCCTGCTGATCTGTTGTAAGGCTTTCATGGCCGATGCGAAGGCTTTCCCCAATCTGACTTTGAAGAAGATCCCCAAGGCGGTGTTGCACAAATGCGAATGGGATAGCGACGATTACAGCTTTTCCATCGACGTGCTGGCCGATCAGGAGCCGCTGCCGGAAGAGGAGCTCGAGGATGAAGCGCTGAGCGAGGCCGCCCGCGATGAATGAGCGTATCGACGGCCCGCGAACGGCACAGCAGCTCGCCGCCCGGCTTTCCCTGCGTGCGCCGCAACGGGAGTCCCTGGATATCCTGGCCGGTCTGCTGGAGCGCTTGGAACTGGACAAGGATGCCGACTTGCAGCATTGGCTGAAGCTCATCCGCGAGCATTACCCGACCGTGGAAAAATTCGAGCGCGACTTCCCGACGCTTTGCTTCGCGCTCGCCACCGGCGTCGGCAAGACCCGGCTGATGGGCGCCATGATCGCCTGGCTGTTCATCACCGGGCGCAGCCGCCATTTCTTCGTGCTGGCGCCCAACCTGACGATTTACGAAAAGCTCAAGAAGGACTTCATGCCCGGCAGCCCGAAATACGTGTTCACGGGCATCCCGGAGCTGGCGAACAATCCTCCGGTACTGATCACCGGCGAAGATTACGAGGACGGGCGCGGCGTGCGGCTGGACATCGCCGTGCCGCAAAACGCGACCGGCGATCTGTTCGCCGATGACTCGGCGCCCCATATCAACATTTTCAATATCTCCAAGATCAACGCCCGCGACAACAAGAAGGGGGCGGAAAAATCGACCGTGGCGCGAGTGCGGCGTTTTCAGGAGTACCTGGGTGCATCCTACTTCGATTACCTCGCCAAGCTGCCCGACCTCGTCGTGTTGATGGACGAGGCGCACCGCTATTACGCCAGCGCAGGGGCCAAGGCGATCAACGACCTCAAGCCGGTGTTGGGCATCGAATTGACGGCGACGCCCAAGACGGTGGGAGCCAATCCGCGCCAGTTCGCCAACATCGTCTATCACTACCCTCTCTCCCGCGCCTTGCTGGACGGCTACGTGAAGATCCCGGCCGTGGCGACCCGCAAGGATTTCCGTGCCGATCAGTATTCCTCCGAGCGCCTGGAGGAAATCAAGCTGGAAGACGGAATCCATCACCACGAGTACGTCAAGGTGGAACTGGAAAACTACGCCCGCACCATCGGGCAGCCGGTGGTTAAGCCCTTCATGCTGGTGGTGGCCCAGGACACAGTCCACGCATCGGCCCTGAAGGCGAAGATCGAGTCCGAGAGCTTTTTCAACGGCCATTACAAGGGCCGAGTCATCGAGGTGCATTCCAATCAGTCGGGCGAGGAGTCCGACGAGGCCATGCAGCGCCTGTTGGCTGTGGAGCACGACGATAAGACCGAGGTGGTCATCCATGTCAACAAGCTGAAAGAAGGCTGGGACGTGACCAATCTGTACACCATCGTTCCGCTGCGCGCCTCGGCTTCCGAAATCCTCACCGAGCAAACCATCGGACGGGGCCTGCGACTGCCTTTCGGCAAACGAACCGGCGTGGAGGCGGTGGATCGGTTGTGCATCATCGCCCATGACCGTTTCCAGGAAATTGTCGACCGCGCTAACGAGCCGGATTCGATCATCCAGAAGACGGTCTATATCGGCCCGGCGGAAGATGCCGAGGTTCCCGACAAGCAGCCTCAGCTCCTCAATACGGGTTCCGTGGCCGAAATCCTGAGTACCGGCCGCCAGCCGGAACAGGACGGCCAAAGCCTGGCCAACGCGATCGTCCGGGAAACGTCCGCCAGGACCATAACCCAGGAAGAATCTCGCCTAGCGGAACTGACCCTGCGCGCCGTCCAGCAGGAGGCCGCCAGGCTACCGTCCAGCAAGGCCCTGAACGATGCGGCCGTTCAACAACGCCTGGTTGACAAGGTTCGCCGCTGGGCCGAAGAGATTGCGCTGCCTGTCCAAGACAGCCTGCCTGGGCTGGAGGCGGCACAAGCACCGAGTACCGAAGCCCTGGTTTCGCAGGTGGTTCGCGAAGTGACAGAGCGCCTGATCGAACTGACCATCGACGTGCCGCAAGTCGTCGTCTTACCGACACGGGAGGTGAATTACCGCTTCCAGGAATTCACGCTGGAAGGGTTGGATAAGATCAACTACCAGCCGGTCAGCCAGGAACTGTTGCTGAAACATCTCGAAGACGGCAAGTCGGCGCGCATCCAGTGGGAAGGCTCGGATGTTCAGGAACTTCGCCCAGAAGACTATATCGTCCGCCATCTGATCGATCAGGACGCCATTGACTACGATGAACACGCCGACCTGCTCTATGGATTGGCCGAACAGATCGTTGCCCATTTGCGCACACACTTGGGTGGCGACGAGGAGAAGCTGGAGAACGTCCTCACCTATTGGCAGCGGCAGTTGGGTGAATTTGTCTGGGTGCAGATGCAGCGCCATGTCTGGATCACGCCGACGGATTATGTGGGTAAAGTCACGCGCGGCTTCGACGTGCTCAAGCCGGTCAGTTTCACGCTGGCGGCCGGCGAACAACCAAGGGATTTCCGTGCCCCAGTGGCGGACAAGCGTCTGATCCGGCAAATGGTATTCCAGGGCTTCAAGAAGTGCTGCTATCCCTACCAGAAATTCCAGTCGGTCGAGGGTGAATGGCGCTTGGCCCAGGTGTTGGAGGACGATGCCGACGTGCTCAAGTGGATGAAACCGGCCCCCGGACAATTCCGCATCGAGTATCAGAGCGGGCAGAACTACGAACCGGATTTCGTCGTGGAAACGCCGCATGCCTGCCTGCTCATCGAACCGAAGCGCGCAGACCAGATTGGCCAAGACGAGGTGAAAGACAAGGCTCGTGCAGCAGTACGCTGGTGTGGTTATGCCAGCCGACATGCCGAGGAGAATGGCGGCAAACCTTGGTGCTACCTGCTGGTTCCAGATACGGCTATCCGGCTTGGATGCAGTGTTGCCACCTTGCGAATGGAGTTTGAATGGCGGGAATAACTTTCGACTAAGGAAGAACACCCCCACCGGTTTCCCGGCGGGGGTGTTGTGTTTGTGCGTGGAGAGCTATCAACCCAGCAGGGCTAGGGCCGAGTTGAACGTCTTGCTGGGACGCATGGCCGCCGAGGCCTTGGCGTGGTCCGGCTGGTAGTAGCCGCCGATGTCCAGGGGCTGGCCCTGGGCGCCGATGAGCTCGGCGTTGATAGCGGCTTCCTGCTCGGCCAGGGCCTTGGCCAGCGGCGCGAAGCGGGCGGCGAGCTCGGCATCCTCGGTCTGGCTGGCCAGGGCCTGGGCCCAGTACAGGGCCAGGTAGAAGTGGCTGCCGCGGTTGTCGATCTGGCCGACCTTGCGGGCCGGGGAGCGGTCGTGGTCCAGGATGCCGCCGTTGGCGACGTCCATGGCGGCCGCCAGGACCTTGGCCTTGGCGTTGCCGGTCTTGATGGCCAGATCCTCCAGGGACACGGCGATGGCCAGGAACTCGCCCAGGGAATCCCAACGCAGATAACCTTCCTCCAGGAATTGCTGCACGTGCTTGGGCGCCGAGCCGCCCGCGCCGGTCTCGAACAGGCCGCCGCCGGCCAGGAGGGGCACGATGGACAGCATCTTCGCGGAGGTGCCCAGCTCCAGGATGGGGAAGAGATCGGTCAGATAGTCGCGCAGCACGTTGCCGGTCACCGAGATGGTGTCCAGACCGGCCTTGACCCGCTCCAGGGTGTAGCGGGTCGCTTCCACCGGGGACAGGATCTTGAGGGTGAGGCCGCTGGTGTCGTGATCCTTCAGATAGGTCTCGACCTTCTTGATGAGCTCGCGGTCGTGGGCGCGGGCGCCGTCCAGCCAGAACACGGCGGGCGTGCCGGTCAGGCGGGCGCGGGTCACGGCCAGCTTGACCCAGTCGCGGATGGGCAGGTCCTTGGCCTGGCAGGCGCGGAAGATGTCGCCGGCCTCGACGGTCTGCTCCATGAGCACGCGGCCGTCGGCGGCGACCAGGCGCACCGCGCCGGCCGAGCCGAGGATGAAGGTCTTGTCGTGGGAGCCGTATTCCTCGGCGGCCTGGGCCATGAGGCCGACGTTGGCCACATTGCCCATGGTGCGCGGATCGAAGGCGCCGTGCTCCTTGCAGAAATCGATGGTCTCGGCATAGACGCCGGCATAGCAGCGGTCCGGGATCGTGTACTTGGTGTCGTGCTGCTTGCCGTCGCGGCCCCACATCTGGCCCGAGGCGCGGATGGCGGCGGGCATGGAGGCGTCGATGATGACGTCGCTGGGCACGTGCAGATTGGTGATGCCCTTGTCGGAGTCCACCATGGCCAGCTCGGGCTGGGCGGCGTAGATCGCCTCCAGCTCGGCCTTGATCGCGGCCTGTTCGGCCTCGGAGAGCTTGTCCATCTTGGTGTAGAGATCGCCGATGCCGTTCTTGACGTCGACGCCGGCGCGGGCCAGTGCGTCGCCGTGCTTGGCGAACAGCTCGGCGTAGAACACGCTGACCGCGTGGCCGAACATGACCGGGTCGGAGACCTTCATCATGGTGGCTTTCAGGTGCAGGGAGAACAGTACGCCCTTGGCCTTGGCGTCGGCGATCTGCTCGGCATAGAACGCGCGCAGGGCGCGGGCCGACATCACCGAGCTGTCCAGCACTTCCCCGGCCTGGAGCTTGAGATTATCTTTGAGCACGCTCACCGCGCCGTCGGCGGCGACATGCTCGATGCGCACCGTGTCGGCCGCTTCCAGGGTCACCGACTGCTCGGAGCCGTAGAAGTCGCCGGCGCTCATGTGCGAAACATGGCTCCTGGAGTCCTTGGACCAGGCGCCCATGGAATGGGGATGGCTCTTGGCATAGGCCTTGACCGGCAGGGCCACGCGGCGGTCGGAATTACCCTCGCGCAGCACCGGGTTCACCGCCGAGCCCAGGACCTTGGCGTAGCGCGCCTTGACGGTCTTTTCCTCGTCGCTCTTGGCATCCACCGGGTAGTCCGGCACGGCGTAGCCGTGGGCCTGCAGCTCCTTGATGGCGGCGACGAGCTGGGGAATGGAGGCCGAGACATTGGGCAGCTTGATGATGTTCGCTTCCGGGGTCTTGGCCAGTTCGCCCAGCTCGGCCAGGTGATCGGCCTGACGCTGTTCGGGCTTCAGGCTGTCCGGGAAGGCGGCGAGGATACGACCGGCCAGCGAGATGTCCCGGGTCTCGACCTTGACGCCGGCGGTCTTGGCGAAGGCTTCGACGATGGGCAGCAGCGAATAGGTCGCCAGGGCCGGTGCTTCGTCGGTCTTGGTGTAGATGATCCGGGATTCAGACATGGTGGTTCCTCGACATGGGCCGCGTACGCCTTTGACTCGGCAGGGCGGCGGGTGTGAACGGGATTACGGTGAAGACGGGGCTGAAAAGCCGCGCATAGTGTAGCAGTTTAGACCGGCCCTGGCGCGGCCGGGCATGGGCCGGGCCTGGCGCGGGCCCGGTTTGACTTTGCTCGGGGTAGGCATAGGCTCATGCCTATGAAAGTCTTGATGCGCATGCTCGCGGCCGGCCTGTTGGGCCTCTGGGCCGGGCTAACCAGTCTCGCGCCGGCGGTCGAGCTGCGCGCCCTCACCGAGTCCCTGCCGCCCTTCAACTACCAGGAGGAGGGTCGCATTACCGGCTATGCCACCGAGCTCCTGCGCGAGATGCTCGCCGAGGCCGGGCATTCCGCCCGCTTCGAACTCATGCCCTGGCCGCGCGCCTACCAACAGGCCCTGAGCCTGCCCGACGTGGTGCTCTATTCGACGGTGCGCAATGCCGAGCGGGAGAAGCTGTTCCAGTGGATAGGCCCCATCGCCGAACGGCGCATGTACGTCTACAAGCTGCGCGAACGCCAGGACATCCAGGTGAAGACGCTGGCCGACATCGTTCCCTACCGCATCGGCCTGGTGCGCGGCATGGCCTCGTCCCAGCTATTGCTCAATGCCATGGAGAATCAGAAGCTCCGGGCCGATTTCACCCATCTGCAGGAGCTGAATTTCCGTAAGCTCATCGCCGGCCGCCTCGACCTCGTCGTGGCCATGGACTACGGCATGAGCTCCATGGCCAAGGCGCAGCGTATCGACCCGGCGGCCATCGAACCGGTACTGCTGCTGGACCAGCTGCACCCGCTGTATTTCGCCCTGAGTCGGGACACGGACCCCGCCGTGGTTCGGAAGCTGAGCGCCGCCTTCGAGCGCCTGAAGGCTTCCGGGCGCATGGACCGGCTCAAGGCGATTTATCTGCATTGAGTGGCTGACAGGGTCGCGCCGCTCCAAGCCCCTCTCCCCTTGCGGGAGAGGGGGAAAGAATACCCGTCAACCGGCCTTGCCGCTGTCCAGTTCGGCGAGCCTGGCCTTGATCCGGGTCACTCGCTCCGGGTTTTTCTCGGCTTTCAGCAGCTTTTCCAAGATGGCCTTCTGGGCGGCCGCCAGGGCGTGTTCCGCCGGCACGCGGATATCCGGCATCACGCCCACGCCTTCCCAATTGCCCTTCGTCACCGGGCTGACCGGCCGGCCATTGGGCAGGAACAGGGCGAAATGCTCGGCGATGCGCACATCGTCTCCGGCGTGGGCGGCGCCGCCCGTGGTCTCGCCCACGACCGTCGCGCGCTTGAGGTTTTTCAGGCCGTAGCTGAAGGCTTCCGCCGCCGAGAACGTCTCCTTGCTGGTCAGGATATACACGTCCTTGGCCTCGCCGTATTTCACGCCGGCGACCGTGTCGGTCGTCCAATCCGGCTCGACGCGCGGACCCTTGGCCTCGCGCCAGTGCATGTCCAACAGATGGGTGCGCTGGTCCAGGAAATAGCTGGAGAGCAGCGACACGGAATGATCGCCGCCGAAATTCTCGCGCAGATCGATGATCAGGCTGTCGGTATTGGCGAGCACGGTCATGCTGGCCGCGAACATGCCGCCCGCGTCCGCCACCGGCGGGAAGGCGTCCAGCTTGAAATAGCCGATATTGAAGGACATGCGCTCCAGCTTGCTGACGCCGAAATTATGCGCGCGCCACATCTCCCGCTCCATGGCCTGGATCTCGCCGGCCTGGGCGCCGGTCGTCTCGGGGATGGGGTCCGGGCTGTAGCTGACGCGCAGATGCATGTCGCCGCTGGCCTGCTGCAGCTCCGCCGTCAGGGCTTCCGCGAGTTTTTCCGGATCGTTGATGCCGGCGTAGGTCTTGCCGTGCTGGCGCAGGGCCTTTTCGATGTTCGCCACCTTGTCGGGATAGACATAGCCCTGGTGCAATTTCTGGGTCAGCGCATCGATCAACTGGGCGGGCGTGGTGGTCTCGGCGGAGACGGGCGCGGCCAGCCAGAGGGCGCAGATGAGGGCGGTGAGGCTCAGTGCTTTCATGCCTGGGGATTCCATGGTGTTTTCCTTGTGGGCTTGGGTGGGGTGTGGTTATTCGGCCGGTATCGGCGCGTGCTTCGACAAGCGGGCACGCGCCTCCGCGATGCGCGTGCCATAGGACTTCGTTTTCAGCGCAGCGATGGCGGCGGCCAGGGTTTCCGACAGGGAGTTCGGCATATCCGCCTCCAGGCTGGCCGCCGCCGCCGCTGTAGCCTGCCAGCAAAGCTGCAACTGGGGCAGCAGCTCGCGGCTTCCCGCACTCAGCCGGATCAGCTTCTGCCGACCGTCCAGGGCTCCGGTCTCGGCGGTGATAAGCCCGGCCTTGAGCATCAGGGCGATGGTCTGGGTGGCGGCCGGCTGGGTGATGCCGGCGAGCTCGGCGATCTGGCCGATGGTGCAGGGCTCCTGCTCCAGCAGGGCACGCATCACCGGCGTGTAACGCGGCCGGTAGTCGAGCCCTAGCTCGTCGTAGGCGGCGCCGACCGCGCCGTCCAGGAGTTCGATGAGATGACGCAGCTGAGTGCCTAGGCCGGGTTTCATGGCGAGTTCTCATAAGCGCTTATGTATATCTGCCAGGCTAGATGCGAATGCATAAGCGGTAAAGCAATTTCTAGGGACGAGTTGTAAGTAGATGCTACGGATCGGGAAAGTCCGGGCCTGGGCGCGCGGTCACGCGTCGCCGGGCAGCGCCGCGCGAACGGGGCGGGCGCCGCCCGCCAGGGCGATGGCGAGGGCGGCGAGGCCTAACAGCGCCGCGGCGGCGAAGCTCAGGCGCATGCCCGAGGCCACGGCCTCGGCGGGCGCCGTGGCCATGGGGCTGGTCGCCGAGGGCAGGGCGAAGATGGCCCCCAGGGCCGACGCGCCGGTGATGAAGCCGAGGTTGCGAGCGAGGTTGAGCATGCCGGAGACCAGACCCCGCTGCTCCTGGCGGATCTTGCTCATGACAGCGGTGTTGTTGGCCGTCTGGAAGAGGGCATAACCGGCGGTGACGAGGGCGAGGGGGGCGAGATAGCCGGCCAGCCCCAGGGTCTCCGGCAAGAGAGACAGCAGGGCGCAGCCCGCCGTGATGCCGGCCAGGCCGACGAGGCTGGGCCGCGTAGTGCCGAAATGATCCACCAGCCGACCGGCGGGCAGGCCGCAGAGGGCCGCCACCAGGGGGCCCACCGATACCGCGAAACCCAGTTGCACGGCATCCAGGCCCAAGGTGCGGGACAGGTAGAAAGGCCCCACCACCAGGGTCGCCATCATCACCGCCGAGACCAGCAGGTTCATGGCCAGGCCCCCGCGTAGCGCCGGCTCCCGGAACATGGCCAGGTGCAACAGGGGCGTGGCGGCCCTGGCCTCGACGAACAGGAAGAGCCCCAAGCCCAGGAGCGCCGCCAGGATCAGGCCCGGCTTGACCGGTCCGGCCGCGCCCGACCCCGTGCTCATGGCCAGGGCATAGGCCAGCAGGGTCAGGATCAACAGCAGTGTGCCCAGCGCATCGAAGCCCGGCCGCCCGGCATTGGGGGCATCGGCGGGCAGGTAGTGACGGGCCAGGCCTAAGGCCAGGATCCCCAGGGGCAGGTTGACGAGGAAGACGGCCTGCCAGCCGAGTCCGGCCAGGAGCATGCCGCCCAGCGAGGGTCCCAGCGCCGTACCCACGGCGGAGAGAGTGCCCAAGAGCCCCATGGCGCGGCCGGCCCGCTCCTTGGGCACCGCCTCGCCCACCAGGGCCAGGCTCAGGGCCATCAGGATGGCGGCGCCCAGGCCCTGAACCGCCCGGGCGGCGATCAGCAGCCCCAGGCTGGGTGCGAGCGCGCAGAGCAGCGAGGCCAGGGTGAACAAGATGAGCCCGGCCAGCAGCAATCGACGCCGGCCCAGGAGATCGCCCAAGCGCCCGACGCTGACGATGAGGCTGGTGATGGCGAGGAGATAGGCCAGGATCACCCATTGCACGGCGGCGAAGGAGGCCCCGAAGGCCTGCGCCAGGCTGGGTAGGGCGACTGGCGCGATGCTGGTGCCCAGGGAGGACAGCAGCATGGACAGGGCCAGGCTGGCCAGGGCGCCCCGGACCCTGCCCCTGTCCGTGGTCGCCGCGTCCTGTACGCTCAATGGGGTGGGGTGTTCCATGATGTTCCGCTTCCAGGCTATGACTGCCGAGCAGCCTAGACTCGTGGATGACATGGCGGAAGACGCATGAGATGCATGATATTCATGCATTTGACGCCATGATGACCCCGTGCCATCGTGCAGGCCATGACCAAGCCCGATCTCAACCTGCTGCTGACCCTAGATGTGTTGCTCGCGGAAGCCAGCGTTGCCCGTGCCGCCGAGCGCCTGCGCCTCAGTCCTTCGGCCATGAGCCGGGCCTTGGCGCGGCTGCGCGAGACCACGGGCGATCCGCTCCTGGTCCGTGCCGGCCGCGGCCTGGTGCCCACGCCCCGGGCATTGGAACTGCGCGAGCGGGTCGCCCAGCTGGTCCAGGAGGCCGAAGCCGTGCTGCGTCCGGCGGAGGCGCCGGACCTCAAGCGCCTGACGCGCAGCTTCACGCTGCGCAGCAGCGAGGGCTTCGCGGAAAACTTCGGGCCCGCGCTCATCGCCAGGCTGGAGCGGGAGGCGCCCGGCCTGAGGCTGCGCTTCCTGCCGAAGCTGGACAAGGACAGCACGCTCCTGCGCGACGGCCGCGTCGATCTGGAGACCGGTGTCGTGGGCGAAGACACGAGCCCCGAGCTGCATGCCCAGGCCCTGTTCCAGGATCGCTTCATCGGCGTCGTGCGCGAAGGCCACCCGCTCCGCCTCGGCGAGCTCACTCCGGTCCGCTACGCCGCCGGCCGGCACATCGCCGTTTCGCGGCGCGGCCGGGCTCGGGGCGGGATCGATGACGCACTGAACGTGCTGGACCTGGAACGCAGCATCGCCACCGTCGTCGGCGGCTTCGCTACCGCCCTGGCCCTGGCTCGCGCCTCGGACCTCGTCGCCACCGTCCCCGAGCGCCACACGGCGGTCCTGCGCGCCGGCCTGCACAGTTTCCCCCTGCCCTTCGCCGTTCCCGGCCTCACCGTGTCCATGCTCTGGCACCCGCGTTCGCATGCCGATCCGGTCCATCGCTGGCTGCGCGGCTGTTTGCGCGAGGTGTGTGCACAGCGCGAGGCGGAGGCCTCGAACACCGACAATCCCGGCAAGCCGAGGTAAACATGCTGCTCCATGGACGCTGCCATTGCGGCAACATCGCCTACACGCTGAACTGGGAGCCCTCGCCCAGCGAGATCCCCGCCCGTGCCTGTTCCTGTTCGTTTTGCACCAAGCACGGCGGCGTCTGGACCGCCTGCCCCGAAGGCAGACTCCGGCTGAGCATCAAGGATCCCGGCCAAGTTTCCCGATACAGCTTCGGGACCCGGACCGCCGAGTTTCACGTCTGCGCCCGTTGCGGCGTCGTCCCGGCCGCCACCAGCGACATCGAAGGCCGGCTCTATGCCGTGGTCAACGTCAACACCCTGGAAGACCTGGATCCCGCCCTGCTGCGCCGGGCGGCGGCGGACTTCGAGGGGGAAAGCGAAGAGGCTCGGCTGGCACGGCGCGTGCGGAATTGGATAGGCCAAGTAGAGTTTGATGAGGGGAGCGGCTGAGGAAATTCAGGACGGTGGGCCGACGCTCAGCCGTTGAGGAGGCGGCGGCTGAGCAGGGCCTGCATGTCGCGGCGGCCATCGGCCACCAGGTAGACAAAGACCTTGGTGCCGGCGATTCGGTACAGGATGCGGTAGGGCTTGAAGAAGACCTCTCTGTACTCGCGGGAGCCCAGAGACTGCAGCTCCTTGGGGTGCGTTCCCCGTTCCGGCAGTTCGGCCAGGGCCATGACCGCCGTTTCTATTTGCTCCAGGACATAGCCGGCCCGTTCCTGAGAATCGTGGCGGGCGATGTAGTCGTACAGCTCGTCCAGATCGCGCGCCGCCGCGTCGGTCAGCAGAACCTCATAGGCAATCAAGATTCGGCCCGGCGCTGACGCAGGCGGGCGAAGACCTCGGCGGCGGGGGTGACCCGGCCTTCCTCGATCTCGCGGTTCCCTAAGGCCAGGATCTTGAGCAGGGCCAGGGTCTCCTGCGTCTCCTCGTAACTGGCCACGTCCTGCACCACCAGCTTCGCCTCGCCGTTTTGGGTGATGACCATGGGCTCCCGGTCCTCGGCGAGCCGGCGGGCGATCTCGGCGGCATGGGCCTTGAGGTAGCTGATGGGTTTGACTTGGCTGGAGAACTTCATGACTGTGCCAGGCTAGGAACGAGGTGGACTAAATTTAGTCTGAATATGGTTTTTTCACAAGCTCTGGCCCGTCGGCATTGGTTCGGGAGGTCGCTTTGCATACGCCGGTTCGGGTGCGCAGGTTTTTAGGCCTAGGGGCGATCGTTCAGCTTCCTCTTGTTTCCAGTGCCCCTGCTTCTCCGATCAGCAGGGTGGCCGAGGAGCGAGCTAGCATGGAGCGGCGGAACGCCAAGCATCCGAGAAGGATAGGGGGCGGAGAGGCGGCTACCTTGTGACGCAGAGCTCGAGGGCTGCGCCAGCATCTAGGCTCTGGCGCTTTCGGAGCTTTGGTGAGGGGGCGGACGCGGTGGCAGCTGGGGCCGAGTGTAAGGTGTTTGCCTAAACTTTAAAGTGGGAGGGTTTGTCCGAAGGACGGATCCTCACTAAGCGTGGCCCGGCGCGGTCTCGATAAGCAGTGCTTGGTTGTCGAAGCGAGGTGAGCTTGCACGGCCTGGCAGGCTGATGGACCGGGCAGTACGCCGTGTTGCCCGGTAGTGACCGGAGCCAGAAAGCACAAAGGCCTGGCATCGCTGCCAAGCCTTTGTTTTATATGGTGGCCCAGGCCAGAATCGAACTGGCGACACGCGGATTTTCAATCCGCTGCTCTACCGACTGAGCTACCGGGCCAACGTCGGAGAGCGCGCATTAAACAGTAATCGAACTAAGCCGTCAAGCGCTAAGTGGAATTTCTGCTATGGCGCCCCGGGACTGGCCCTCAGGCCTGGCCTTCCTCCGGCGGCACATAGCCGGCGGGCTTGGTGTAGTCCTCGCTGAACAGGAACTTCTCCATCTCGGCCTTGAGGAACTCGCGGGCCTTGGGGTCGATGAGGGACAGACGGTATTCGTTGATCAGCATGGTCTGGTGATTGAGCCAGAGCTGCCAGGCCTCGGCGCTGACCTCCAGGTAGATGCGCTTGCCCAGTTCGCCGGGGTAGGTCGGGGTGGGCAGGCCTTCGGCGTCTTTCTTGAGCTTGGCGCAATGCACGATGCGAGACATGGATGGCTCCTGGCTTGGGGGGACAACGGCGCGCAGCCTACGCCGCCGGGCCGGGGCTGTCCAGCAGCTTGGCGATGGGGGCGGGTAGGCCTATGGCGGCCAGTTCCTGGCGCGCGTAGAAGCGCCATTCGCCCTCGGCCAGGGCGCTGGCGCCGCTCAGGCTCAGGCGTTGGGGCGTGATCAGCAGGCGGAAGTGGCTGAAGGTGTGGCTGAACGCCGGCAACGTGCCACGCTCCCGGGTCTTCAGGCCCAGCTCGTCCTCGGCCCAGGCCACGCCGTCGCTGCCAGCCGGGCATTCGGGCAGGCTCCATAGGCCGCCCCAGATGCCGGTGGGCGGGCGCTTCTGCAGGAGCACGGCGCCTTGGCTGTCCTGGATGATGAGCATTTGTACTTCCCGCTCCGGCACCGGCTTCGCCGGCTTCCTGCCCGGGTAGCGGCCCTGGGCATCGGCGAGGCGGGCGGCGCAGTCGGCGGCGACCGGGCAATCGTCGCAGCGCGGCTGATTGCGCGTACAGATCAGCGCGCCCAGATCCATCATGGCCTGGGTGTAGGGGCCGAAGTCTCGCTCGGGCGTGTAGGCTTCCGCCAGTTCCCAGAGCCGTTTCAGGACGGCGGTTTCGCCCGGCCAGCCGGCCACCGCGCCGTGGCGGGCCAGGACTCGTTTGACATTGCCGTCCAGGATCACACCACGAAGCTGGTGCCCCAGACTCCGAATCGCGCCGGCCGTGGATGGGCCTATGCCTGGAAGTTCGGCGATCTCATCGAGTTCGGCGGGAAATTTGCCGCCATGTTCGTGCATCACGCGCTTGGCGGCGGCGTGCAGGTTGCGCGCCCGGGAGTAATAGCCCAGACCGCTCCATAGGGCCAGGACCTCGTCCTCCGGCGCCTCCGCCAAGTCGGCTAGTGACGGAAAACGCGCCATGAAGCGCTGGTAATAGGGGATGACCGTAGCCACCTGGGTCTGTTGCAGCATGATCTCGGAGATCCACACCCGATAGGGCGTGGGCTCTTGCTGCCAGGGCAGGGTCTTGCGGCCGTGCCGGGCGAACCAGGCCAGCACGCGCTGGGCGAAGTCGGGGGCTTGTGTCATGACGTTTGTATTGGCTGGTCGTTCACCCTTCGACAGGCTCAGGGCGAACGGGGTGGGTGTCGACTTAGCGCAGCATCTGCTGCAAGGACTGAATCTCTTTGTAGGCGATGCGCGTGGCCTCGATGCTGTCGTCCGGGGTCAGGCCCAGCTTGGTGAAGGCCGGCACTTCCATCCAGTGGGGCACCCGCCCCAGCGGGTGGTTGCTGCCGCGGTAGGCATGCAGGCCGGCGATGACCACCACGTCCAGGTAATCGGCCAGGCCCTCGTGCTCGCGCTGGACGTCCAGATGGTGCTCGGCCACCTCGGCGATCACGTCAGGCATCTTCCACTCGCGCAGGATGAAACCGCCCAGCTCCGGGTAGAGCGGTTCGATCAAGCGGTCCAGATCGCGGCTGGACAGCTCCTGTTCGGTGTTGCGCCGGGCATAGGTCATGATCACCGGCAGGGCGCCGATATTATGCAGCAGGCCGGCCAAGAGGGCCTCGGAATGGTCGAGGTGGGGGGCGTGCTTGGCGAAGACCTGGCACAGGGCCGCTACCTGGGTCGAGTACTTCCATTGCTGGGCCAGCTTGGTCCTCACCAGTTCCGAGCCGCGCACCTGATAGATCTTGGACATGGTCAGGCTGATGACCAGGTTGCGCGTCGGGATGAAGCCCAGGCGCTCGATGGCGCCTTGCAAGGTGCGCACCGGCGGCAGATTGCCGTAGAGGGCACTGTTGGCGCGCAGGATCATGCGTCCGGTCAGGACCGGATCGGCGGACAGCAGACGGACCAGCTGGCTTAGGGATGAGTTCGGATCGTCCACCAGGCGCCTGACCTTCATGGGCACTTCGGGCAGGGTGGGCAGATCGAACTGACGCTGCTTCAGCGTCTGGCTGAGCTGGGAGATCAGCGGATTGGGGTCGAGTCCGCGCGCTTGAGTCATTTCCTATCCGAGTCAAGGACTTAGGGTAGTGTAGCCGCGGCCAGAAAAAAGTGGAGCGGGCGATGGGAATCGAACCCACGGCTCTAGCTTGGGAAGCTAGGGTATTACCATTATACGACGCCCGCATAAGCGAAGCGCCATTATGCGTTTTTCTCTATAATTGGCAACCCCTTGCTTTACACCAGTTGCCGCAGCATGTCCGTGGAAATCGTCATCAACAACGAAACCCGCCAGTTCGAGGCGGCATTGAGCATCGCCGAACTGCTGGCCCGACTGGAGATGGCCGACAAGCGCGTGGCGGTGGAAGTGAACCAGGCCATCGTGCCCAAGAGCCGCCACGGCGAAACCTGGCTGCGGGGCGGCGAGCGCGTGGAGATCGTGCACGCGATTGGCGGCGGGTGAGCCGAGTCGGTACTACCCGCGCATATTCAGCAATCCCCGCGGTTCGCCCTTCGACAGGCTCAGGGCGAACGGTCCAGCCCCTTTCCCTGGAGCGAGCCTGCATCGCCCCCTTGAGAACCTCATGAACAACGACGCCCTGATGATCGCCGGCAAGGCCTATAACTCCCGCCTCCTGGTCGGGACCGGCAAGTACAAGGATCTGGAAGAAACCCGTCTCGCCATCGAGGCCTCGGGCGCCGAGATCGTGACCGTGGCCATACGCCGCACCAATATCGGCCAGAACCCCGGCGAGCCCAATCTGCTGGACGTGATCCCGCCCAACAAGTACACCATCCTGCCCAATACCGCCGGCTGCTATACCTGCGACGACGCGGTGCGTACCTGCCGCCTGGCCCGCGAGCTGCTGGACGGCCACGACCTGGTGAAGCTGGAGGTCCTGGGCGATCAGAAGACCCTGTTCCCGGACATCACCGAGACCCTGAGGGCCGCCGAGATCCTGGTCAAGGACGGCTTCAAGGTGATGGTCTACACCTCGGACGATCCGCTCATCGCCAAGCGCCTGGAGGAGATCGGCTGTGTGGCGGTCATGCCCCTGGCCGCGCCCATCGGTTCTGGCCTGGGGATCCGCAACCCCTACAACATCCGCCTGATCCTGGAAAACGCCAGCGTGCCCATCATCGTGGACGCGGGCGTCGGCACGGCCTCCGATGCCACCGTGGCCATGGAACTGGGCTGCCACGGCGTGCTCATGAACACGGCCATCGCCGCCGCCAGGAATCCGGTGCTCATGGCCGGCGCCATGAAGAAGGGCGTGGAAGCCGGCCGCGAGGCCTTCCTCGCCGGGCGCATGCCGCGCAAGCTCTATGCCAGCGCCTCCTCGCCCATCGACGGGCTGTTTTTCTAAGACAAAGAAGATTGTTCACCGCCAAGAACACCAAGAACGCCAAGAGTCCAATAAAGGGTAATGCCGCTCTGTTAACCTCTCGTCATGCCCGCGAAGGCGGGTATCCAGCCAGTAGCAATGGCCACCGACTGGGTCCCCGCCTTCGCGGGGACGACGAATCTGACTGGCATTACACTAAAGGGCATCTTTCTCCGGCTTTCCTTGGTGTTCTTGGCGTTCTTGGCGGTTAATCCAAAATGACTCACGAAACTCCCGAACATCATCGCCGTATCCGCTCCTTCGTGCGCCGCGAGGGGCGCATGACCACCGGTCAGGAAACGGCCATGGAAACCTATTGGCCGCGCTTAGGCCTGGTGGCCGGCGACGGCCTTCAGGATCTGGCCCGGGTCTTCGGCCGCGAGGGCGCGGACACGGTGTTGGAGATCGGCTTCGGCATGGGCCATTCCCTGGCCGAACAGGCGCGGGTGCATCCCGAACGCGATTACATCGGCATCGAGGTCCACGGCCCCGGCGTCGGCGCCCTGCTCATGGCCGTGGGCAAGGAGGGCCTCACGAATGTGCGGGTGTTCCAGCATGACGGCGTCGAAGTCCTGGAACAGTGCATCCCCGACGGCTCGCTGGCCATGGTGCAGTTGTTCTTCCCCGATCCCTGGCACAAGAAGCGCCACCACAAGCGCCGCATCGTGCAGCCGGAATTCGCCGAGCTCTTGCGCCGCAAGCTGAAAATAGGCGGCGTGTTCCATATGGCCACCGATTGGGAAAACTACGCCGAGCACATGCGCGACGTGATGAACACGGCTCCGGGTTATAAGAACCTGTCGGCGAGCGGCGATTATGTCCCGCGCCCCGAATCCCGGCCGGTCACCAAGTTCGAGCGGCGCGGGACGCGCCTGGGCCATGGCAACTGGGATCTGATGTTCCAGCGTATAGCCTGAGCGGAGGCGGGCAGGAAGTCTGAGCCGCCTTGTGACTCGCGTCGGTTTTTCAGGAATATTTGCGGCCATTTTCATGCAGCTCTCAGCCGGCTTCACTATGCTCAAATTGAGGGGGAGCAGGCAGTGAGGTTCGCTGCATATCATGGTCGCGTCACGGTTTGTCAGGGCTGATGGCGCGGTACCGACCCAGGGCCGCGTAGCCGGTGCATTGCCCGAAACGCCGCACCGGAGATCCCGGGGGCGCGTGCTCTTCCTCTTTATCCTGCTCCTGCTCACCGCCAGTATTTCCGCCTTGGTTTACCAGGAAGTCCGCAGCTCGCGCCTGCAATCCTGGTGGCTCAGCCGCTATGCCGACCAGCTCGGCTACAGCCTGCAGGCCGGCGGCAGTCCAGCCATCCACTATCCGCGCCAAGGCCCCTTCGATCGACGCATGGGCTATGCCTATCTCCCGGACATGCTGCCCCGCCTCTCGGCGCGCGGCTATGGCATCAGCGCCCAGGTGCGCCAGTCGCCGGCCCTCATGCGCTACGACGAGCTGGGCCTGTTTCCCCCCTATCCCCAGAAAGCCCAGGCCGGCCTGAGCATACGCGACTGCCGTGCCGAGCCCCTGTACCGCTTCCTCTACCCGGCCCAGGGCTATGGCCAGTTCCGCGATATTCCGCCCCTGGTGGTCGATAGCCTGCTCTTCGTGGAGAACCGGGAGCTGCTCAAACCGGGCCAGCCCTTCGCCAATCCGGCCGTGGACTGGCCGCGCTTCACCCTGGCCAGCCTGCAGCACCTGGGCAAGAACCTGGGCCTCGCGGAGGACTCCGTGGGCGGCTCAACCCTGGCCACCCAGATCGAGAAATTCCGCCATTCCCCCGACGGCCTGACCTTGAGCGCCGGCGAGAAACTGCGCCAGATGGCCTCGGCCAGCGTGCGGGCCTACCAGGCCGGCCCGGAGACCGGGGCGGTGCGCCAGGCCATCGTGCGCGATTATCTGAATAGCGTGCCGCTCTCGGCGGTGCCTGGCTATGGCGAGGTGCATGGCCTGGCCGACGGCCTGAAGATCTGGTTCGGCGCGGATTTCGCGACGGTCAATCGCCTGCTGCGTGAAGACGAGGGGCTGTTTCCGGAGCGCGGACTGGCCCTGCGCCAGGTCATCTCCCTGATCATCGCTCAGCGCCGGCCTTCCTATTACCTGGCACAGGGCCGCGCTGAGCTGAATGCCCTGGTGGACAGCCATTTGCGCGTCCTGGCCGGGGCCGGCGTCATCGCGCCTTCGCTGCGCAACGCCGCCCTGGAAGCAGTCCTGCGCTTCCGTGATTTTCAGGCCGAACCGGCCCTTAACGCCATTCAGGCCAGCAAGGGCATCAACCTGGCGCGGCGCCATCTCTCGGACATGCTGGCCCGGCCTCTGTACGACCTGGACCGTCTGGACCTTTCGGCCAGCACGCCCCTGCAGGGCGAGTTGCAGGAAGCGGCCAGCCTCTACCTGCGCGCCCTGGCCGCGCCGGCCGAGGCCGAGCGCCTGGGGCTGTTCGGCGAGCGCCTGCTCAAGTCCAGCCAGGTGGGCGATGTGCGCTACAGCTTCACCCTGTTCGAGAACACCGGCGACAGCTTCCGGGTGCGCGCCCAGACCGATAACACCGACCAGCCCTTCGACATCAACGAGGGCTCCAAGCTGGAGCTGGGCTCCACGGCCAAGCTGCGGGTGCTCACCACCTATCTGGAAATCGTCGCCGAGCTGCACGATCGCTACGCCCATCTGAGCGCCAACTACCTGAAACTGGTGGAGCTGCTGCCCCAGGATCACCTGAGCCGCTGGGCCGTGGATTATCTGGCGCAGACCTCCGATCGCAGCCTGCCGGCCATGCTGGAGGCGGCCCTGGAGCGGCGTTATTCGGCGAGTCCCGGCGAGTATTTCTTCACCGGCGGCGGGCGGCACAGCTTCAGCAACTTCAAGCGCGAGGACAATGGCCGCGTGCCCACGGTGCGCGAGGCCCTGCGCGAGTCCATCAACCTGCCCTTCGTGCGCCTCTTGCGCGACATCGTGCGCTATACGATTTACCAGCCCGAATCCGGCCGGGCCGAGCTGCTCAAGGACGACAGGGATTCGCGTCGGCTGGAGTACCTGCGCCAGTTCGCCGATAGGGAAGGGCAGAGCTTCCTGCTGCGTTTCTGGAAGAAATACCGGGGTAAGCCCACCGACGAGCGGCTCAAGCTGTTCTGGGACGGCCTGCGCCCCGGTGCCTCGCGCCTGGCCGCCGTGCATCGCTATCTGCTTCCCGAGGCCGATTACGAGAGCTTCGCGACCTTCTTGAAGGGGCGTCTGCCGGCCGAGGCGCCGCTCACCGAGAAGCGTCTGGCCGAGCTGTACAAGCGCTACGGCCCGGGGGCCTATAGCCTGCCGGATCAGGGCTTCATCGCCCGGGTGCATCCGCTGGAACTCTGGCTCTTGGGGTATCTGGTCCAGCATCCCGAGGCGCCCTACAAGGAGCTGGTGACGGCCAGCGCCGACGTGCGCCAGGAGGTCTACGGCTGGCTGTTCAAGAGCCGCCACAAGCGCGCCCGCGACAGCCGCATCGCCATCATGCTGGAGGTGGAGGCCTTCCTGGAGATTCACCAGCGCTGGCAGCGCGTGGGCTATCCCTTCGAGCACCTGGTGCCCTCTCTGGCCACCGCCCTGGGCAGCTCCGGCGATCGGCCGGCGGCCCTGGCCGAGTTGATGGGCATCATCCAGGGCGGCGGCCTGCGCCTGCCGGTAGTGCGCATCGACAGCCTGCATTTCGCCGCCGATACGCCTTACGAGACTCGGTTGAGTCCGGCGGTCCGGGAACCCCAGCGCGTGCTGAAGGCGGAAGTGGCGGCGGCGCTGCGCGGCGCCCTGTCGCAGGTGGTGGAGGGCGGCACGGCGCGGCGCCTGGCGGGGACCTTCCAGCTGGCCGGCGGCCAGCCCCTGGCGGTGGGCGGCAAGACCGGCACCGGCGACAACCGCATCGAGGCCACGACGCGCGGCGGCCATGTGCTCAGCTCGCGGATCCTGAACCGCACGGCGACCTTCGTGTTCTTCCTGGGGGACAAGCATTTCGGCACGCTGACCGCCTTCGTGCCCGGCGAGAGCGCCCAAGGACTGCGCTTTACCTCGGCCCTGCCTGTCCAGGTCCTGAAGGGCATGGCGCCCATACTCCAGCCCTATCTGGAGCCGGGGCGCCTAAGCCTGTGCCAGCCGCTGAAATCGCCGGCCGGCGCCGGCCAGATCAGCGCGCTGGTGCAATCGGAATGATGCGGGATTTCGGCAGGTTATCCGGCAGGAAGAGTTCCAGCAGGTCGTTCAGAAAGCGGTGACCGGTTTCCGTGGGCTTGATCAGCGAGGGATCGGCATCCAGCAGGCCCTTGTCGCGGGCCTTGCTCAGCACCGGTGCTATGCCGGCCAGGGGCAGACCGCTGCGCTCGCTGTACAGGGAAATCGGCAGGCCCGCGTTCAGGCGCAGGGCGTTCAGCATGAATTCGAAGGGCATTTCCCGCGGCGCGATATCGACCTCCTCGGCCAGAAAGGGCTTGGCGGGGTCCAGATAATCCTTGGGGTTTTTCTTCTTGGTGGTCCGGTAGGCGCGCTGGTATTGCAGATCGGTGAGCTTGCCATGGGCGCCGGCGCCTATGCCTAAGTAATCCCCGAAGGACCAGTAATTGGCATTGTGCCGGCAGTGATGGCCTTCCTGGGCGAAGGCCGAGACCTCGTACTGGGCATAGCCGTTTTCGGCCATTTTCGCCCAACCCGCCTCCTGGATGTCCCAGAGCACTTCGTCTTCCGGCAGGACCGGCGGGCGCTTGGCGAAGACTGTGTTCGGTTCCAGGGTCAGCTGATACCAGGACAGATGGGTGGGCTTGAGGCTCATGGCCAGCTCCAGATCGGCCATGGCCTGGGCCAGATCCTGGCCGGGCAGGCCGTGCATCAGATCCAGGTTGAAGGTCTTGAAGCCGGCGGCATGGGCCTGCTCGGCGGCGCGGATGGCCTGGTCGCGGCCGTGGATGCGGCCCAGGGCCTTGAGCTTGTCGTCGTCGAAGCTCTGTACGCCGATGGACAGGCGGTTGACCCCGGCGGCGCGGAATTCCGCGAAGCGCCCGGCCTCCACCGTGCCGGGATTGGCCTCCAGGGTGATCTCCATGTCCGGTTGGCAGATCAGGCGGGCGCGCACGGCGGCCAACAGCCGATCGATGGCCTCGGGCGAGAACAGCGAGGGCGTGCCCCCGCCGATGAACAC
This sequence comes from Gammaproteobacteria bacterium, assembly GCA_016182845.1. GTDB lineage: Bacteria > Pseudomonadota > Gammaproteobacteria > Enterobacterales > Permianibacteraceae > JACPFT01. The sequence continues at coordinate 93,051 of JACPFT010000013.1, read as the reverse complement.
GGAAGTCACTCGCCGGCCCCAGACGCGCGGCAGGTCCTGCTCCAGATCGGCGATCAGGGCATCCACATAGGCGTCCTCCGGCAGGGCGCCGGATTTTTCATGGGAATTGAAATCGCAATACGGGCATTTGCGCACGCACCAGGGGATGTGCGCATACAGGGCCAGAGGTAGGGGCGAGTGAAAATCGAAGTTCATGAAGAAAGATTAACCACGGAATTTGTAGAAGATTAACCACTAAGAACACAAAGAGCACAAAGAATTCAGCAGCAGCCCGTGGCGATAGGGAGTGGGCTCGACGGGCGGGAGTGCCCAAAACGGCTGGAGGGAAGACCGGCCTTGGCCTTCTTTCCTTCGTGGTCTTTGTGTTCTTCGTGGTTAAACCGGTTTTCCTTCCAACGCCGCACGCAGCCGCGCCAGGGCCTGGCCGCGATGGGACAATCGGTTCTTCAGGGCCGGGTCCAGCTCGGCGGCCGTGTGGCCCTGGTCCGGGACGAAGAACAGGGGATCGTAGCCGAAGCCGCCGGTTCCGCGCGGCGCCGTGAGGATGCGCCCTTCCCAGGCGGCCTGGCAGATGAGCGGCGTTGGATCGGCGGCATGGCGCATCAAGACCAGGACGCACTGGTAGCGCGCCCCGCGCCGCTCGTCCGGAAGGCCGGCCAGGGCTTCCAGCAATCGGGCGTTGTTGGCCGCGTCATTGGCGCCGGGACCGGCATAGCGCGCCGACCAAATGCCCGGCTCGCCCTCTAGGGCATCGACCTCCAGGCCCGAGTCGTCGGCCAGGGCCGGCAGACCAGTCAGGCGCGCGGCATGGCGGGCCTTGATTAGGGCATTCTCCACGAAGGACAGGCCGGTTTCCTCGGCGTCGGGCACGGCGAAATCCCTTTGCACGCGGGCGTCCAGGCCCAGCGGCGCCAGGAGCGCATTGAGCTCGCGCAGCTTGCCGGCATTGTTGCTGGCGATGACCCAGTGCTGAGAAGGGAGCTCGAATGGCGGCACGGTCTAAAGCCTCGGGAGAAATGGCCGGCGATCATAGCATCGCCGGCCTGGAGGCGCTTCAGTCCGCGAAAAACAGCTGGCTGAATTTCAGGATCTTGACCTCGCCCCTGCCTTCGCCCTGGACGGCGATCTCGAAATCGAGTTTTTCGTTGTCGCCGTGGCTGAAGCTGGCGATGTAGTAAATCGCCTGGCCGTCCTTGATTTCGCGGATTTCCAGCTCCTTGCCCTGACCGATGTCGTTTTTCACCAGGCCCCTCAAGTTTGCGGTAACCGGGACGTCCTTGCCAGCGGCGGGCTTTTGCACGGCGATATTGATGACACCTTGCAGTTTGCTGCGAGTCAGGCCGTATTGGGTGGCGACCGCCTGGCTCAGGAAGGTGGAATTGAAGGCATTGTAATGGACCTTGTAGTCGCCCATGATCTGGACCTGCTCGGCGCCGGCTGCCAGAGAAAACAGGCTCGAGGCTAGGGCGATAGAGCGGGAGAGGGCGGTGGACATGGAAAGCTCCTTGCTAGGTACTATGGGAGTGTAGTTCTTAGAGTTCGATGCCGTGCACGGCGTTACGCCCGCCGCGCTTGGCCTCGTACAAGGCCTTGTCGGCGGTTTCCAACAACAGGGGGACGCGCGCATGGCGTTCCGGCGTCGTGCTGGCGATACCCACGCTGACGGTCACATGGCCGGCGACCGGCGAGTGGCCGTGAGCTATGGCCTCGCCGGCCACGCGCTCGCGCATCACCTCGCCGATGCGCAGTGCGCCCAGTCCGGCGGTCTTGGGCAGCACGGCGGCGAATTCGTCCCCGCCGTAGCGGGCGATCAGATCGGCGGGACGGCGCACGCAGGATTCCAGGATGCGCGCCACCCGGCGCAGGCAGTCGTCGCCGGCGGCATGGCTCAGCTCGTCGTTGAGCGGCTTGAAATGGTCGATGTCGATCAGCATCAGGCTGATGGGCGCGCTCTCCCGTATGGCCCGTCCCCATTCCATGGCCAGGAACTCGTCGAAGCGGCGGCGGTTGGCTATGCCGGTCAGGCCGTCGGCCAGGGCCAGCTCGCGCAGGGCGTCGCGGTGGCGCTTCAGATCCATGTGGGCCTTGACCCGCGCGCGCACCACGCCGGGCGAATAGGGTTTGCAGATATAGTCCACCGCGCCCAGCTCCAGGCCACGGGTCTCGTGCTCCTCCATGCGCATGGCGGTGAGGAAGATCACCGGCACGTCCTGGGTTTCCGGCGCGTTCTTGATGCGCCGGCAGATCTCGTAGCCGTCCATGTCCGGCAGCATGACGTCCAGCAGCACCATGTCCGGCACCTGCTCCCGCAGCCGCTCCAGGGCATCCTGGCCATTGGTCGCGAAGGTGATCCGGTACTCGGGTTGCAGGACCTCGGCCAGCAGGCGGATATTGGGCGCGCAATCCTCCACCACCAGGATCGTGGCGAGATCTGCCGAGAGGCTGTCCTCAAGCATTTCTCCCTCCTCCATCGCGCAGATTGCCCTGAATGATTCGGTCGCCACCGCGCCCTTCCCCCAGGACTAGCTCACCCAGGATGAGCCGGGCGCCGGCATAGTCGAAGGCCGCCATCCGCCGTTCCACGGACGTTGCCGCCTCGGCATGGCCATGGGCCCGCAGGCTGGCCTCCAGGGCCGCGAAAAGGCGCTCGGCCCCCAGATCCCTTGCGGTGAGCAGGGCGCAGAGGCGCTCCAGTTCCCGGTACAGTTCCGCTTCGTCCAGCGGCTCGACCGACGGTGCTTCCGTCGGTTCCGGGCTCAGGGGCAGCTGGCTGCAGGCCGCGTCCAGGGCCTGAGACAGCTGCGCCAAAGCTTCCTTGAAAGCATAGTCCTTGCGGGCGGCCAGCGCGAGCTCCACGGCCTGCGCCGCCGCCTGGACTGCTTCCGCGCCCAGGTTGCCGGCCACGCCCTTGAGGGCATGGGCCAGCTGCAGCGCGGCCTCCCACTCGCCGGCCGCCTGGCGCTGGGCCAAGCCCTGGGCGGCGTCGCGATACTCCTGCACGAAGTCCCGCAGCAGCCGGGCATAGAGCTGGGTCTTGCCATTGACCCGCGCCAGGCCGGCGGCGCTGTTCCAGGCCATCGGCGGCTGGTCCGCCATGGCGAGGGCCTGGGCAGGCGCTGCCCGGTCGCCGCCTTTCAGCCAAGCGGCCAGGCAGGCGGCCAGCCGCTCGGGCTCGATGGGCTTGCTCAGATAATCGTCCATGCCCGCCTCCAGGCAGCGTTCTCGGTCGCCCTTCAGGGCATTGGCGGTCATGGCGACGATGGGCGTGTGCCGTTCCCCCTCGGCGGCGCGTATGGCGCGGGTCGCCTCCAGGCCGTCCATGACCGGCATCTGCATGTCCATCAGCACCAGGTCGTAGCCGCCCGCCAGGGTTCGGTCCCGGCCCTGGGCGCCGTCGGGTGCGATATCCACTTCTAGACCCAGACCTAACAACAATTCCTTGGCGATCTCCTGATTGAAGGCATTGTCCTCCACCAGCAGGACCCGGCCGCGCAAGCGCGATGCCGGGCCCGGGATGCGGGCCGTGGCGGCGGGGAGGCGAGGTCCGCACACGCTCACCATGGCGTCCAGCAGATCCGAGGCCTTGATGGGCTTGCTAAGGCAGGCCGCCAGGCCCAGCGCCTTGGCCTCGCGGCGCAGTTCCTCCTGGCCGAAGGCGGTCATCATGATCACCGGACGCTTGGCGCTATAGCCCCGTAGGCGTAGCGCCTCGGCCGTGGCCAGACCGTCCATGCCCGGCATTTTCCAGTCCAGGAGCACCAGGCCGAAGCGCCGGGGCTCTCTCTCTAACGCCTCCAGGGCGGCCTGGCCCGAATCCAGGCACAGGACGCGGAAATGCAGGGAGTGCAGGATCTCGGCGAGGCAGATGCGCGCGTTCTCGTTGTCGTCCACCACCAGGACTTCCAGGTCCTTGAGCTCGGCGGGGAAATAGCGCGGTTCGGCGCCGGGCGCTGCACGTGGCAGTTCCAGCTCGAACTCGAACAGCGAACCCGCGCCAGGCTCGCTGCGCGCCGTCAGGCTGCCGCCCATGCGCTCCACCAGGTGTTTGCAGATGGTCAGTCCCAGGCCGGTGCCGCCGAAGCGGCGGGTCGTGGAGCCATCGGCCTGGGTGAAGGCCTGGAACAGCTGGGGCAAGGTCTCGGCGGCGATCCCTAAGCCCGTGTCCATGACGCCGAAATGCAGGCGCACCCTCTCCGCGTCCAGGCTGCGGGGCGTGACGTTCAGGACCACATTGCCCTGCTCGGTGAATTTCAGGGCATTGCTCACCAAATTGGTCAATACCTGCTCCAGGCGCAGCGGGTCGCCCACCAGTCTATGGGGCACGGTATCGGCCAGATAGGCGACGAATTCCAGGCCCTTTTCCGTGGCACGCTGGCCGAAGAGGTCGATGATGCGCTCCACCAGCTGACCCAGGTCGAAGTCCACCTGTTCCAGCTCCAGCTTGCCGGCCTCGATCTTGGAGACATCCAGGATGTCGTTGATGATCTGCAGCAGGGTGTGGGAGGCTGCGGCGATCTTGCGCAGATAATCCAGCTGCCGGGGTTCCTGCTCGCTGCGCAGCAGCAGCTCGGTGAAGCCGATGATGGCGTTCATGGGCGTGCGGATGTCGTGGCTCATATGGGCCAGGAAGGCGCTCTTCGCCTCGCTGGCGGCGCGGGCCGCCTGGTTGGCCCGGTCCAGGGCCTCGGCGCGCTTGTGGGCGCTGATGTCGTGCAGCGAACCCTCGAAATATGGCGCCTCGCCGCTGACCGTCCGCGCATTCAGGATCAGATGCCGCTCGCCGCCCCGGCCGTCGTCCAGGCAGAGGGCGAGATCGCGCACTTCGCCCGCGCTCAGCATGCTCCGGCGGAATTGCTCCCTATCCTCCCAGCGCGGCAGCAGGCGCCGGCCCACGGCCTTACCGTCCCGCACCAAGGCCTCCACGTCGGCATAACCCATGAGGGCCGCCGCCGCCGGGTTGGCGGTGAGCACCGTGCCGTCGGCGCGGGTCTGGATCAGACCCTCCTGGCTGTGCTCGAAGATGGTCCGGTATTTCGCTTCGGAGGCGCGCAAGGCTGCCTCGGCATGGGCGGCGTCCTGTTGTAGGGCATTGAAGGCGGCGATGACTTCGCCCAGCTCGTCGCCGGAGCGCCAGGCCACGCTGGGGCGTTTGCCGCTGCGCCGTGCTTCATGGATGGTCGCCAACAGCAGGCGCAAGGGCAGATTCACCGCGCGGCGATGGGCCAAGAGGGTGGCCAGGACCGAGGCCGCGCTGAGCAGGAACAGCATGCCCAGGAACAGCTTGCGCTGCTCGGCGATCTGCCGGGTCACGGCGTGATCCCGGAAGCGCAGGACCAGGCGGCCGATGGATCGTGGCTCATTACCGGCTAGACGCATCACGACCGGCGCATCCAGCAGCAGATCCCCGGGATTTTCCGCCTCGGGCAGGCCGCTCTGGGCGAGGAGCCCGCCGCCCTCGTCGAAGACCTGGGCGCTCAGGAAATCCGGATTGGCCGCCCAGGTCTTGAGCAGATGCTCGAGATAGGCATAGTCCAGGTTCCAAAGCGGCGTGGCCAGGACCTCGGCCGCCTCGGACCCGGCTTGTTGCAGCCGTTGGCGCAGTTCCTGGCGCAGAAACTCCTGGCTTAGGCGGTCGAAGAGCAGGAAGGCGCCGCCGGTGGCCAGCAGGAAGACGCCCAGCTGCAGGCCCAGCACGCGAGCCTGCAAGCCGCGCCAGAAGCGGGCTTTCGCGGGGGCTTCCATAGGCCGCACCCTTGCGAGGGATCGATAAAATCAGTGTAGCTGCCGTTGGCTAGGCCTGGCGTGGGGAAGATTGGAGTGATAGGGCCGGGGCATACTCTGACATTGGCGTCATAGCACGTGCTTCGATACGCGCCCAAGAGGCGCTACTCAGCACGAACGGCCCACCTTCAGTCCCGTTCGCCCTGAGTAGGTGCGCAGCACCGTATCGAAGGGCTCTTTGGCTGCGTGCCACCAAGAATTCAAACAACCTCAGCGCCGTAAGCGCGCAAGATCCACCACATTGCTGGGCGACACGCTGGCCGGCAGGACCGGCGGCGTCAGCTGGCTGGCCAGGAAGCGCCCCTGGGCCAGTTCCTGATCCAGCTCCAGCACCAGGGTGTTGAGGGCGCGCAGGCGCCCGGCGGCGGTGGCGCCGTCCTGTTGCAGGGCCCCCAGATCCTGGACATGGCGATCGATGAGATCCCTTTGCTCGTGCAGCTGCTGGAGCAGGGGCGACATCACGCTCTGGCTCCAGTGGATCAGGTCCCGGCGCACCGTGTTGAGCAGTTCCAGGGTTCGGCTGACCGTGGTGGCGAAGAAGCGCCGGATCATGAAGCTCTGCTCGGAGAGGGTGAGCACCAGGCTCTCGTTGAACTGCTGCGACTCCTGGAGGATCAGCTGCAGCTGGCGCTGGTAGCGGCGCGAGACGATGAGCTTGGGCGCCAGGAGCTCCATCTGATGCTCTTCCTGGAACTTGCGGTAGATGGACTCGGCCATCTTGTTGGACAGCTCGGCCTCGCGCATCAGCTCGCTCATGACCGCTTCCAGGCTATCGAAGAAATTGTGGATGACCCGGTGCATGCCGATGGTGGTCCAGGCGCCCACCAGCTCATGGCGGGTCTGCTCGATCTTCTGGTTCATGAGGCCGGGATTGATGTGGCCAAGCATGATGCGCGTCTGGCGCTCCATCAGGCGCTGGCTGGGCTTCAGGCTGAGAATGCGCTTCTTGTACTCGGCCAGGGTCGATTGATTCTGTTCCAGGAGCTCGGCCAGCTGGTGTTGGCTGATGCCCCGCGCCCGCTCGATCTCGTTGCGCTGCAGACTGAGCTGATCCCGGCGCTTCTCCAGGGCCCGGGCATTATCGGTGAGCAGCTCGCCGGCATCGCGCACCACCGACTCCCAGAGCGCCTGCTGCTTGTTGCCCAAGAGGGCCTCGGACAGGATTTTCTCCAGCTCGCCCAGGCGGGTCTTGGCCAAGAGGCCCTGGTCCTGGCGCACCTTGGCCAAGAGCCCCTTCTGGGCCGAGACCGGCAGGACGTCGGCGGCCTGCAGCTGCAGCTGGCGTCCGGTGAGTTCGAGGATGCGCTGCAGGGACGATTCCGCGCGCTTCTCGCCCTCCAGCTCGTCCCAGAGCGAGTCGATCTTATTGAGCACGGCATAGACGCCGAGATTCGGCTTGGACTTCAGCTGGGCGATGTGCTCCTCCCAGATGGCCATGTCGCTGGCGGTGACGCCGGTGTCGGCGGCCAGGACGAAGACGATGGCCTGGGCCTTGGGCAAGAGGCTCAAGGTCAGCTCCGGCTCCGAGCCCAGGGCGTTCAGGCCGGGGGTGTCGAGGATGCACAGGCCCCGCGACAAGAGCGGATGGGGGAAGGAGATCAAGGCATGGCGCCAGGCCGGGATGGCCACGTAGCCGTCCGGATCCTTGGACTTGCTCAAGGTCTCCTTGTCGAAGCCCAGGGCCACGGCCTGGGTGAAGCTGACGCGCTTGGTCTGGGTGATGGTGGCCATGGCCTGGGCCATGTCCGCCGCCGAATTGGTGATGAGCGGCAGCTCGACCCAATGCCCGGGCATGGTCTTGTAGTCCGCCAGGGCGATGTCCTTGAGCCGGGTCTCGATGGGCAGGAGGCGGATATAGGACAGCTTGCTGTCGCGGTCGAAGAACAGCTCGGTGGGGCACATGGTGGTGCGCCCTGCGTCGGAAGGCAGGATGCGCTGGCCATACTCGGAGAAGAAAATGGCGTTGATCAGCTCGGTCTTGCCGCGCGAGAACTCGCCCACGAAGGCGATGGTCAGGTAGTCGCTGCGCAGGGTCTCCAGCATGTGGTAGAGACGCAGATCGGTCTCGGGCTGGAACAGCTGGTTGCGGCGCAGCCAGAGGCGGAAACTCTCCAAATTCTTGGCCAGGCCGTCTTTCCAGTCATCGAAGGCCTGGACCTGGGATTTGAACGCAGCGGTTTCCATGACTACCTCGTTGAGATAAGACGAGCCTATGGCAGCATGGTTTCGAGTGTAGCAAAACCTAGTGCTATGCCAAGTCTTTGATTTGACAGCTGGTCGGGCGTTTTCCGCCCTTGGTCTAGATGGCGATGCCGTAGGCGCTCAAAAGCCGGGCCAGGAAGCCCATCAGCAAGAGGAAAACCAGGGGCGAGAGATCCAGGCCGCCTATGGGCGGGAGCACCCGACGGATGGGGCGCAGCACCGGCTCGGTGAGCTGATCCAGCACGCGCATGGCCGGGTTGTGGCCGGCGGCGATCCAGCTCAAGAGAGCCTGGGCGATGACCAGATAGAAGAACAGGTTGAAGGTCGTGCCCACCACGATCAGGGCCGACTTGAACAGCACGAAGAGCACCGGCGCTAAGCCGTAGAGCAGCAGGGTCTCGATCACCGCCAGCAGATAGGCCAGCACCAGGGAGGCCAGATCGACGCCGCCGAAGCCGGGAATGATGCGGCGCAAGGGCAGGAGCAAGGGGTTGGTGGCCTTGACCACGAACTGGCTCAGGGGATTGTAGAAATCGGCGCGCACCCATTGCAGGAACAGGCGCATCAGCACCACGCCGATGTACAGGCTGAAGACGGCTTGGATCAGGAAGGCGAAGGCGTCGTGCATGGGTTGTCTCGTTGTCGGTTTGTCGCTGGTCTAATCGCGGGTTTTATTCGTATTTCTTCCCCCCTCTCCCCTCGCGGGAGAGGGGGAGGGGGAATCGGCATCAATCCAGAGCCTGGGCCAGCTCCCGGCCCCGAGCCGTGGCTACGCTCAAGGCGTCCAGCACCAGGCCGTTCAGGTCCCCGGCCTCGAAGCGGGCCAGGGCGGCGGCGGTGGTGCCGCCCTTTGATGTGACTTGCCGGCGCAGCTCGGCCAGATCCTCGGCACTGCGCTCCGCCAGGCTGACGGCGCCCAGGGCGGTCTGCTTGACCAGGATCCGGGCGGTGGCCTCGTCCAGGCCCAGGTTTACGGCAGCCGCCTGCATGGCCTCCATAAAGGCGAAATAATAAGCCGGTCCGGAGCCGGCCACGGCGGTCACCACGTCCATCAACCCCTCGTCGGCGAGCCAGGCGGTCGTGCCCACGGCCTGGAACAGAGCCTCGGCCTCGGCCTTCTGCGCCGGGCTCACGGCGGGAGTGGCGTACAGGCCTGTCGCACCCAGGCCGATGCGGCTGGGGGTGTTGGGCATGGCGCGCACCATGGCCGGGCTCTGGCCCAGGTGCTTGGCGATGAGGGCCGTCGTGGCGCCGGCGGCCACCGAGATCACCAGCTTGCCGGTGAAGTCGACCGCGGCCAACTCGGCGCAGAGCGCCGCCAGCTGCTGGGGCTTCACCGCCAGCACGACGAGCTCGGCCCAGGCCGCTGCCTCACGGTTGTCGCCGTCGGCGGCGATGCCGAAGCGGGTGCGCAAGGCCTCTTGCTGCTCAGGCCCACGGCGCGTGGCGCGCAGGGCGGCGGCGGGATGGCCCTGGGCCAATAGGCCGGCGACCAGGCTCTGGGCCAGGTTGCCGGCGCCGAGAAAGGCGATTTGCGATGGGTTTCGCATTTTGTTCTTGCCGCCAGGGATTTTCATGAAGCGCTGGATTATAACAACTGCCCCTGCGTGCGGCTGCCGAAGATCGCCGTGCCCACGCGCACCAGGGTCGCGCCCTCGGCGATGGCGGCTTCCAGATCGCCGCTCATGCCCATGGACAGGGTGTCGAGCCCGGGATGCGTGGCCCGGAGGCGCTCGAAGAGGCCGCGCAGGGCGGCGAAGGCGCGGCGCTGTGCCGCCTCGTCCTCCGTCGCCTCGGGGATGGCCATGAGGCCGCGCAGCGCCAAGCCCGGCAGGGCCGCGACCTGGTCGGCCAGGGCCGGAAGCTCGGCGGGGGCGATGCCGGACTTGCTGGCCTCGCCGCTGATATTGACCTGCAGACAGACATTGAGCGGCGGCAGATGGGCCGGGCGCTGTTCCGCCAGGCGGCGGGCGATGCGCTCCCGATCGACGCTCTGCACCCAGGCGAAGGCTTCCGCGACGGCGCGGGTCTTGTTGGCCTGCAGCGGGCCGATGAAATGCCAGGCCAGGGGCAGGTCGGCGCAGGCGGCGAGCTTGGCCGCGCCCTCCTGGACGTAGTTCTCGCCGAAGGCCGACTGGCCGGCGGCATGGGCCTCGCGCACGGCGTCCGCGCCGTAGGTCTTGCTCACCGCCAGGAGGCGCACGCTACCGGCGGGACGGCGCGCTTTTGCTTCGGCCGCCGCGATTCGAGCGCGAACGGCGGCGAGTCGGGATGCTATAGTTTCCATATTTACAAGAACGGCCTGTTGGGGAAGCGATGGATATTACCGAGCTGTTGGCTTTCAGTGTCAAAAACAAGGCATCGGACTTGCATCTGTCCGCCGGCCTGCCGCCCATGATCCGCGTGGACGGCGACGTGCGGCGCATCAATATCCCGCCCCTGGATCACAAGATGGTGCATAGCCTGGTCTATGACATCATGAACGACAAGCAGCGCAAGGACTACGAAGAGTTCTTCGAGACCGATTTCTCCTTCGAGCTGCCCGGGGTCGCCCGTTTCCGCGTCAATGCCTTCAACCAGAACCGCGGCGCCGGTGCCGTGTTCCGTACCATTCCCTCCCAGGTCCTGAGCCTGGAAGAGCTGAACTGCCCCGGCGTGTTCAAGGAGATCTCCAGCGCGCCGCGCGGCCTCTGCCTGGTGACCGGCCCCACCGGTTCGGGCAAGTCCACGACACTGGCGGCCATGATCGACTACGTGAACAACAATAAATATCACCACATCCTCACCATCGAGGATCCCATCGAATTCGTTCACGAATCGAAGAAATGCCTGATCAACCAGCGCGAGGTACACCGCGACACCCTGGGCTTCAACAACGCCCTGCGCTCGGCCCTGCGCGAGGACCCGGACGTGATCCTGGTCGGTGAAATGCGCGATCTGGAAACCATACGCCTGGCCCTGACCGCCGCCGAGACCGGCCACATGGTGTTCGGCACCCTGCACACCACCAGCGCGGCCAAGACCATCGACCGTATCATCGACGTGTTCCCGGCGGCGGAGAAGGACATGGTGCGTTCCATGCTCTCCGAGTCCCTGAACGCGGTCATCGCCCAGACCCTGATCAAGAAGGTGGGCGGCGGCCGCGTCGCGGCCCACGAGATCATGATCGGCACGCCGGCCATTCGTAACCTGATCCGCGAGGACAAGGTGGCGCAGATGTATTCCTCGATCCAGACTGGCGCCAAGGACGGCATGCAGACCCTGGATCAATGCCTCAAGGAACTGGTGTCCAAGGGCCTGATCACGCGCCTGGATGCCCGCGAGAAGGCCAAGCAGAAGGCTGATTTCTAAGCGCGTCCAGCCCGAAACATCGCTGTGGCGCAGACCCCGCCGGACTCGATGAGCGCCGGCGGGAAAACGGGGATGCGCGCATGTTGATGCGCGTCATGCCCCCGTGGTGTGACCGGCCCCGGAACAACCGTCTTCCGGCGTGTCGGCTTTTTTCCAGTCCGGCCGGCATGAGCGCATGCCCGGCCTACCGTGGTGCCGTATATGAATTTCGAATCCCTGCTCAAACTCATGGTCCAGAAGCGTGCTTCGGATCTGTTCATCACCGCCGGCGTGCCGCCCTGCCTGAAGGTGAATGGCAAGATCCTGCCCGTGACCCAGAATGCCCTGCCGGCGGAGAAGGCGCGCGAGGTCGTGCTCTCGGTGATGAACGAGGAGCAGCGCCGCGATTTCTCGCGTACCCGCGAGTGCAATTTCGCCATCTCGGCCAGCGGCGTCGGCCGTTTCCGCGTCAGCGCCTTCCAGCAGCGCAACCAGGTGGGCATGGTCCTGCGCCGCATCGAGACCACGATCCCCACCATCGACGAACTGAAGCTGCCGGAGATCCTCAAGGACATCGCCATGACCAAGCGCGGCCTGGTGATCTTCGTGGGCGCCACGGGCACCGGTAAATCCACCTCCCTGGCGGCCCTGATCGGGCATCGCAACCGCAATTCCACCGGCCATATCATCACCATCGAGGATCCCATCGAGTTCGTGCACCAGCATGACAAGTGCATCATCACCCAGCGCGAGGTGGGCATAGACACGGACAATTTCGAGGTGGCCCTGAAGAACACCCTGCGCCAGGCGCCGGATGTGATCCTGATCGGCGAGGTGCGTACCCCCGAGACCATGAACTACGCCGTGGCCTTCGCCGAGACCGGCCACCTGGCCCTGTGCACCCTGCACGCCAACAACGCCAACCAGGCCCTGGACCGCATCCTGCACTTCTTCTCCAAGGACAAGCAGGGCCAGGTGCTCATGGATCTGTCCCTGAACCTGAAGGCCATCGTCGCCCAGCAGCTGATCCCGACGCCGGATGGCACGGGGCGCGTGGTGGCCATGGAGGTGCTGATCAATACGCCGCTCATGGCCGATCACATCCGCAAGGGCGAGGTGCATCTGCTCAAGGAGCTGATTTCCAAGTCCAACGAACTGGGCATGCAGACTTTCGACCAGTCCCTGTTCAAGCTCTACAAGTCCGGCCAGATCACCTACGAGGACGCCCTGCACCATGCCGACGCGCCCAACGATCTGCGCCTGATGATCAAGCTGGACGCCAACAAGGGCGATGTCATGGCCGGCGAACGGGGCGCCTTCGAGCGCATGACCGTGGATGGCGCCCGGCGCTGAGTCCTCCATGCCTGAGCGCTTCGAGCCGGTGGAGCTCGCGGCGGCGGATGGCGCACGCCTAAGCTTCTGCCGTCACGGCGGCCAGCTCCTGTCCTGGCGGGCCGCCGGCCGCGAGCTGCTGTTCCTGAGCTCCCGGGCCGAGTACCGGGAGGGCGGGGCCATACGCGGCGGCGTGCCCGTGATCTTTCCCCAGTTCGCCGATTTCGGCCTCCTGCCCAAGCATGGCTTCGCGCGCCTGGCGCCCTGGCATCTGGCCGCCACGGGCCTGACCGAGTCGGGCCAGGCCTGGGCCGAGCTGCATCTATCCAGCACGCACCACACCGATGGCGACTTTCCCCATGCCTACGAGCTCTGCCTGCGTCTGGCCGCCGACGCCGACGCGCTGGAGCTGGATCTGTCGGTGTTCAATCCGGGCGCCACGGCCTTCGGTTTCACGGCGGCCCTGCATGGCTATTTCGCGGTGCGCGACGTGGAGTCGGTGCGCCTGGAGGGCCTGGAGGGCTGCATTTACCGCGACAGCGCCCTAGGCCGCGACGCCATCGAGCGGGAGGCGCGGCTTGCGCCCCTGGGCGAGCTGGATCGCATCTACCGCTCGGCCCAGCCCCTGAGCCTCGTCGACGGCGAACACCGGCTGCGCTTCTCCATGGAAGGCTTCACCGAGACCGTGATCTGGAATCCGGGGGCGGTGCGGGCTCAGGCTCTCGGGGATCTGGGCGAGGAAGAGTGGCGGCATTTCCTCTGCATCGAGGCGGCCCATGCCCTGACGCCCATCGTCCTGGAACCGGGCCGGCGCTGGCTGGGCCGCCAGCGGATTCAGCGGGTCTCGTAAGCGCCGAGCGCGTTGGGCAGGCGCGTCCGCGCGGCTTCCTGCCAGGCGGCATCGCCGAACAGCAGGATGCCGGGCTGTTGCCCATCGTAGAGCGCCGCCAGCCACAGTGCGGCCAGTTCCAACACCTCCCCCTCGTGACAGCCGGGCAGGCCATCGGCATGGGCCAGGCGGCCGGGCGTTTGCCAGTCGTCCAGCAGGGGCATGGTGGCGATGAGCCAGGGCGGCAGGTCCGGCAAGAGGATGCGCGAGGGAGCCGGCTGAAAGGGGAACGCATTGTTCGTGCCCAGCAACACCAAGGGGCGGCTGCACTTGGCCTGGCGCAGGACCGACAGCCACCAGACCAGGGGAAACAGACCGGCGTCCTGGGCCAGCAACAGCAGCGGGCCGCTCGGTAGCGGCACGGCCCCGCCGGAAACGGCTAGCTCCAGGATCTCGGGCAGGGCCTCGTCCCGGCGATGGCCCAGGCTGATGCGCCCCGTCCCCGCCTGGCAGGCCATGGGCGCCAGGAGCCGCTCGCCGGCGCGCAGGCTTATGCCCGGCTGGAGTTGCGTGGCAAGCTGCGGTGCATGGTAATGGCTCAGGGCCCAGCCGCCGGGCAGCGCCTCGACGCTCAGGCGCTGGGCAGACTCAGTGCTGCTCAAACCAGCCCTCCAGGATCAGACAGGCCGCCCGCGAGTCCACCGACTTCTTCTGCAGCTCCTTGTAGCCGCCGCGCTCGAACAGCTCGGCGCGCACCGCCTTGGTGGACAGGCGCTCGTCCACCGTGTCCACCGGCAGGCCGTAGCGGCCATGCAGGCGCTTGGCGAACTTGCGCGCGGCGGCGCTCAACTGCTGTTCGCCGTCGTCCAGGGTGAGGGGCAGGCCCACCACCAATCGGGCCGGCTTCCACTCGGCGATCAGGGCCGCGATCTGCTCCCACTGGGGCTGACCGTCCCGGGCCAGGAGCGGCGGCAGCGGCGAGGCCGTGCCGGTGATGCTCTGGCCCACGGCGACGCCGATGCGGCGCAGGCCGTAGTCGAAGCCGAGCAGGGTGTAGGAGTCGGTCATGGCGGGCGGAGGTGGTTGGGGATGCGCAGTTTAAGAGAGATTAACCGCCAAGAACACCAAGAACACAAAGGGAAGACCAGTGAGGGCCTGGGCGGGAGCATACTTTGACAAAAACCGTCATGGCTGGTGCTTCGATACGCGCCCGACGGGCGCTACTCAGCACGAACGGAGTATTTTTACACCGTTCGCCCTGAGTAGCCCGCTTCGGCGGGCGTATCGAAGGGCTCTTTGGGTTTGTTCAACGAAGTATGATCCGGCCCTGCAGTAAGAGCAGGGCCGGTTAGGAATGCTCCCTTGTCTTTGCTTGGTGTCCTTGGCGGTTAAAACGCTTAGGCCCGTCCGGCTTCCCCGCTCATCTGGTGGATGTCGATCCCCAGGAGGGCGGCGGCGGCGTGCCAGCGTTGTTCGATGGGGGTGTGGAACAGGATCTGGGCATCGGCGGGCACGGCCAGCCAGGCGTTGTCGGTGAGTTCCTGCTCCAGCTGCCCGGCGCCCCAGCCGGCATAGCCCAGGGCGACGAAGGCTTCGCCGGGACCCTCGTCCTTGGCCAGGGCGTGCAGGATGTCGCGGGAGGTGGTGATGCAGATGCCCGGGCCCACCTTCAGGCTGGATTCCCAGCGGCCGCCGCCGCTGCTGTGCACCACGAAGCCGCGCTCGTTCTCCACCGGGCCGCCCAGCATCAGGCGTTGATCGATGAATTCCGGGCCGATGGCGATGGCCAGGTGCTTGAGCAGATCGGCGAGGCCGGCGTCCAGGGGGTTGTTGATGACGATGCCCATGGCGCCGTCTTCGTCGTGGGAACAGATATAGGTGACCGAATGGTAGAAATTCGGGTCCATCAGGTTGGGCATCGCGATCAGGAGGTGATGGCGAAGGCTGAGATTGGGCTCGCTCATGCTACAAGTATCGTGGCTGAGCGGCGGATTCTCAAGGCGAGTTGCCCTCGTAAGGGAGGGCCGTGTCATAACAAGGGCTTATGGCGCCTAGGGCTGACGGGCCGGGAGGCGGGACCTGTGACTGACTGCTAACCGCTGTTCAGTATGCTCTATTACAATGCCCCACCAACCAGGAACGGGAGACTACAGGGTGTATATCGGAAAAGCGGCCCAGTTGTCGGGAACCACCATCAAGAGCATTCGCCATTACGAGGACATCGGCCTCCTGCCGCCGGCGGAGCGCAAGGGCAAGTACCGCGTCTATACCCAGGAGAGCGTCGATGTGCTGCGCTTCATCAAGTGCGCGCAGACCCTGGGCTTCAAGCTCAAGGAACTGCAGGCTATCCTCCGGGGCTATAACGGCGCGGCCTTTCCCTGGGAGCTGGCCCAACGCGAGATCCAGCGCAAGAAGCGCGAGCTGAGGGAGCAGATCGCCGGCATGCAGCAGCTTTACATCGGCCTCGAAGAGTTCGAGAACAGCCTGCAGGACGCCAAGGAAGAATGCCATCTGGTGCGCGCGGCCGGCCCGGAAAAAAAAGCCAGCGCCATGGCGAGCTGAGCCGCCTGCTCGTCATCCTGGGTTACCAGGCCAGGTTGCCGGTCTCGTCCCTGAGACCGGCGCGGGCACACGCTTAGGAGACCTGCTCGGCGGCCGTCAGGGAGGCGGGCTCCGCCGCCGGCGCCACGAAGAACCAGGGGGCGATGAGGGTGACGACGAGCACGGTCATCACGCCGCTGGTGAACAAGGCCAGGGCCACCAGGGCGCCCAGGTCGATGATGGGCTTGTAGTCGGAGAACAGCAGGGCCAGGAAGCCGGTGGAGAAGATCGCCACATTGACCACGGTGGAGCGGCCCACGGTGTGCATGGCCTTGAGCGTGGCCTCGTCGACGGCCACGCCCCGCTCCACGAAGTGCTTGATGCGCGACAGCAGGTGCACCGCGTAATCCACCACGCCCACCACCAGGAAGGTCACCAGGGCCGTGCCGATATTCAGCTCGATGCCGAACAAATACATGCAGCCGTAGAGGGTGACCGAAGTGGTCAACAGGGTGAGCATGCCCAGGACGCCCAGGCGCACCGACTTCAGCCAGGCCATCATCATCAGGGTGACCACCAGGGTCGCCAGGCTGAAGCTCAGGACCTGGCCCCGGGTGATTTCCTGGAGCACGCCGGTCCAGATCACCGGGGTTCCGGCGTGGGTGATGTCGAGATGGGCCGGCTTGTGGACCGCGAGCCAGGCATCGAGTTTTTCCAGGAAACGGGTGTAGTCGCTGGCCACCGAGGTGGTCAGGGTGTAGAGCGTCAGGGCCTTGGAATAATCGGCATTGAGCACATTGCTCAAGTCCGAGCCGCCGCCATTTTCGAAGAGCACGACATGCTGGCCGATCAGGGCATTGCCGTCGACCTCGAAGCTCTCCTTCTGGCCCGATTCGTCGCGGGACTGTAGGAGTTCCTTGGGCCCGGGCACCCGGTTGTAGCGTGGATCCATGTCATTGAGCACCAGGTTCATGCGCTTGACATAGGTCGCCAGGGAATAGCCGTAGCTGATTTCCGGCTGGGACTTGATGTAGCGATCCAGCTCGTCGATGAAGCTCAGGGTCTCGGTGGTGAGCACGCCGCGCGGCGTCTTGCTGTCGATGGCGATCCAGCCGGGGGCGGTGCCCGCCACATGGCCGTTGATGAATTGGTCGGAAATACGGAAGGGATTGTCCGGCTTGAAATAGGCGATGCCGGAATCCTCGATGTCGACGCGGAAAGTCAGTACGGTCATCACCGCCATGGCCGGGACCAGGACGGTCAGCCAGAGCTTGCGGCGGGCGATGAGATGGGCGCAGGCGGCTACCAGGGCGCGGGAGATCAGGGATTCGCGGCGCACCTTGTTCTCGATTTTCCCGTCGCGGCCCCAGGCGGAAATCCAGGCCGGGATCAGCAGCAGGGAGATGATCAAGGCCACGGTCAGTCCTATGGACATGAAGGCGCCGAAATTACGGATGCTGGTGATATTCGTGGTGGTGGAAATCAGGAAGGTGCCGATGGTGGTGACCGTGGTCAGCACCACGGGCGTGACCATCAGGCGCTGGGTGGCGCGGTTGGCCTCGCGGTTGGTTTTCCCGGCGGCGCGCTGCTCGTAATACTCGGCCATGACGTGGATGGCGTCGGCGCAGCAGATGGTGAACAGGAAGACCGGCAGGACCGAGGTCAGCAGATCGATGGGCACCTCGAACAAGGCCATGAGCCCCAGGGTCCAGATGGTGCAAAACAGGATATTGAACAGGGGCAGCATGACGCCCAGGGGCTTGCGGAAGAAAATCAGCAGCAGGACGGTGACGATCAGGAAGACGATGGGAAACAGCAGGCCCAGATCGTGGTCGATGATTTCCTGCTGGGCGCCGATGAAGATGGGCATGCCGGCGATGAAGATCTCGTCCTGCAATTCCGGGTGGGCCTTTTGGTAATCGGCGACCATATCGCGGAATATCCGGTAGGCGCGCAACTGGGCGATGGCGTCGTCCTGCTTGGTGCCCAGTTCGGCCACCAGCAGGGCGACGGTCTTGTCCTCGGACACGACGCCGTCCAGCATCAGCTCGTTGCCCATGATTTCCCGCTCGACCTCGGACGGCGGCATGTCGAAGGCGCGCAGGGTCTTGTGGATGACCAGCTCGCCCTCGTCGGTCAGGACGATGTTTTCCAGATCGGCCATGGAGGCCATCTCGCGGATCGGGTTGACGCGCTCGGCGAGGAAGCTCAGGAATTGCTGGTCGTGGGCGCTCCAGTCCTTGGCCTTGGCATGCTCGCGCAGGGCCTTGGCGTCGGCGTAGTCATTCTGAGCGAGGCCGTCCTTGAGCATGGCCTCGGCGAGCCGCTGAGCGGTCTCGTCTTCCGGGTATTTGCCGGTGATCAGCATCAGCTGGTCGGCATCTTCCACAGTGCTGAGCACCACCTTGCGCGCCGATTGGGACAGGGAATACAGGGCGTTCAGGCTGTCGCGCTTGAAGACCCCATTTTTATTATGCAGGGCGATCATCACCGAATCGTAAGTCCCGGTGAATTCGCCCTGCAGCTCGATGATGGTCTTGCGCGCCGGGTGGTCCTCCTTGAGCAAATAGGGGTTGGTGTCGGAGATCAGGGTTCCGAGCACGTAACCGAAATACAGGGTGATCGCCACCAGGATGGCGATGAGGCTGCGCGCGTGGCGCTCGACGAAATCGAGATAGCGTTCCATGGCGGGGCGCACTCCGGCTTAGAGCGAGGACAGGGCGTTTTCCGGCAGATCGCCGGCTTTCAGGCCGCGCCGTATGGCCGCCTGGGTGAATAGCTTGTCATCCAGCTCGATATTGTATTTGAGCTGGTTGAAGCGCATTTCCGAGCGCGTACCGTCGATGAAATGCTCGGTTTCGCTGAGCATGATGCTGTCTATGCCGTCGATCGTGGCCACCGACAGGGTGCGCATCTGCTTGACGAGAACGCCCTTGACGTCGAAGAAATCCTGGCGCATCACCAGGTGGTTTTCCTTGTCGACCCAGACCTTCAGCTTGTTGTAGCCGGTCTTGGTCAGGGTTTCCGGCGAGGCCGGCTCCCGTTCGATCACATGGCAGGGACGCTCCAGAAGGACCTCGTCACCGACAAGTTTCTGGCGGTAATCGCCGACGCGGACCTTGTCCAGATCGGCATAGGAATATTCGCTGCCCATGAAGGCGCCGCGCTTGTCGCTGGTGGAGATGCGCCGGGTCTGGCGGCTCACCGGCAGATACATCCACTGGCTGTCTTCCCTGCCTTGGGCTTCCTTGGGGTTTTCGATATGGAAGGCCACGTCGCGCACATCGGCGGGGGCGGAGAAGAACATGGTGAACTTGTCGCCCTCCGGATAATCCTTCTGCAAATAGAGGAATTCCCGGGTCCGGGCATTGCCGTTCTTGTCGTGCAGGATGAGGGACACCTGGGACAGGAAACTCCGGCCGTCGTCGCGATCGCGCACGGCGCGCATGATGGCGTCGGCATCGGTTTCCGCGCTTGCTACGGCACTGGCGGACAGGCTTAGCATCAGGGTCGCGGACAGGATTTTCAGCGGTGTGAACATGGCAAACTCCTCATGCCCCTTTTAGAGGCTCTAGAACACATAGGCGGCGGAAAGGCGCAGGTGGTCGCGGCGGTCGTAGGCGCCGAACATCGTCGTATCGGTCCCGAAAAACACATTGATTTCCAGGCCCAGCTTCAACCAGTCCGCCGGCTTGTAGCTGAACAGGCCCTGCAGCCAGGCGTCGTCGCCGGCCGGCGGGGAGAAGGCCAGCAGGAAGCGGCTCTTCAGGCGATCCTGGGCATGGCTGCCCTCGGCGGAGAGCGTGAACACATGCTCGCTTCGTGCGCCGAGCATGCCCTCGCGCCAGTCCAGGAGGCGCTGGCCCTGCCATTGGCCGGAAATCAGCCACTCCCGGACCAGGTAGTCGATGCCCAGCAGGGATTTGATCTGGGCGGTCTCGTCGCTGCCCGTCTCGCGGCTGGGGTTGGCGACCCGCCAGCGGTCGAAATAGGCCAGCTCGCCGCGCAGCACCAGGCTGTTGCCGAGATCGGCGGCCAGGCCCGTGCCCAGCATGGTGTAGCGCGGGTGTTCGGCGCGGACAGCCAGGCGTCCGTCCGGGTCCGGGCCTAGGCTGGCGTACACCGGGTCGAACTGGCGGGCGCTCAAGGCCACGAAGCTGGCGTCGATCTCGCCCAGCCGGCCGTTGGCCGACAGGCCGTAGGCGAGACCGCGGTCGTCCTCGGGCGGGAGCGCGTGGAAGTAGGCCGGGTCCGGGGCGGCGAAAACGGGCGAGTCGAACTCGCTGCCCGGTTCCGGAGCCCGGTTCTTCCGGCTGCCGGCGGCGAGGGCCTCCCACTCCCAGTCGCCGCTGGTACGGGTATAGCGCAGCATGGGCAGGGCGATGCGGCTGTCGTCCAGCAGGGCCGTGCCGCCCCAGCGGTAATCCACCGGATTGACCTGGTCCAGGACGCGCAGCTCGTCGGCCCGGCCCCAGACCACCTGCTGCCAGCCCAGGGTCAGCTCGCCCTCCGCCAGGGGCATGCCCAGGTACAGATGGCGCCAGTCGGCGTCATGCCGGTAGGCCTCCTCGGCGGCCTCGCCGTAGGGATGTTCGCCCTCGTAGCGGAAGTCGTAGCGCGCCCGGCCCTTGGCCTTGAGGTAGACCTCGCCCCAGGAATCCTCGAGGGTGGCCAAGAGTTGGGTGGAACGCTGGAACAGCCGATCCTCGCCGTGCAGCCGCGTCGCCAGGGCGATGCCCAGCTCCGCGTCCCAGTAATCGGGCGCGGCCCGAACGCCAAGCGGCGCCAGCAGCAAGGCCAGTAGGGAAAGCGGACGCATGCTCACATCCCCAGTCCCACGCCGCCGTCCAGCACCAGGCTCTGGGCGGTGAGGCCGGCGGCCTCGGGGCTGGCCAGGTAGTGGGCCAGGGCCGCCACTTCCTCGGATTCGATGAAGCGGCGCAGGGGCAGTTTCTTGCGCGCATTGCGCTGGATCTGCTCCAGGCTCAGGCCAGCCGTGCTGGCCTGCAGGGCCAGTTCCTGTTGCAGCATGGGCGTGTCGATCCAGGCCGGCAGGATGGCGTTCACCGTGATGCGTCGGGGCGCCAGGTCCAGGGCCAGGGCCTTGGTCATGCCCACCAGGCCGTGCTTGGAGGCGCAGTAGGCGGTGTTGCGCTGCTTGCCGGCCCGGCCGAGGATGGAGGCCATGTTGATGATGCGTCCGCCGTCGGCCAAGAGGGGTTGGGCGAGGGCACAGACATAGAAACTGCCGTGCAGATTGACCGCGATGACCTTGTGCCAGGCGGCGATGTCCTCCGGCTCGTTCTCGTCGCAGATCCCGGCGCTGTTGACCAGGACATCCACATGGCCGTGGCGCCGCTCCAGCTCGCGGAACAGCGTGCGCAGGCCTTCCAGATCGGCGATGTCGGCGGCATGGGCATGGACCTCGGCGGCGAGCCCCGCCGTCTCCAGCCACTGGCCCAAGGCGGCCGAATCCCGGTC
Organism: Gammaproteobacteria bacterium; assembly: GCA_016182845.1. Taxonomy (GTDB): domain Bacteria; phylum Pseudomonadota; class Gammaproteobacteria; order Enterobacterales; family Permianibacteraceae; genus JACPFT01. The sequence goes on along the minus strand of JACPFT010000013.1, from coordinate 71,555 downwards.
CAGGAGGATCAAGCGGTTGCCCGGTTCCTGGCCGAAGCGTTCGGCGACGGCGCGGCCTATGCCCTGGGCGGCGCCGGTGATGAGGATGTGGCGGGTCTGACTCATGGCATCTTCAACCCGCCGTTGAGGGCGAGGACCTCGCCGCTCATATAGGGCGCGCGTTCGGCCAGGAAGAGCACGGCCTCGGCGATTTCCTCCGGCTCGGCGTGGCGCTTGACCAGGAGGCGGCTCAGGATTTCCGGGGCCTGGGCGTCCACCAGGGCGGCGCTCATGCCGGTGTTGACGATGCCCGGGGCGATGGCATTGACGCGGATATTGCGCGGCGCCAGCTCCACGGCCAGGGCGCGGGTCAGGGCCTCGACCCCGCCCTTGGCGGCGGCGTAATTGCTCTGGCCCTTGCCGGGCTTCTGGGCCGCGACGGAACTGAGATTGACGATGCAGCCGTTGCGCTGGCGCATCATCGCGGGGATGGCGCCCTGGCAGCAGAGCATGGGGCCCACCAGGTTGGTCTGGATCACCTGGGCGAGGTCGGCATAGGCCATGTTGGCCAGGAGGCCGTCGCGGATGATGCCGGCGTTATTGACCAGGACATCGAGGCGGCCGAAGCGGGCCTCCACCTGGCCGAAGAAGGCGGCGACCTGGTCCGGGTCGGCGATGTCGCAGCGCAGGGCCAGGTGCTCCCGGCCTTGGCTTTCCAGCTCGGCGGACAGGGCCTGGGCAGCGGCCTCGTCCTGGACATAGCTATAGGCCAGGCGGTAGCCGGCTTCAGCCAGGGCCCGCACGCAGGCGCGGCCTATGCCCCGGCTGCCGCCGGTGACCACGGCGACTTTTTTCAGGCGTTGCGCTTCGTTCATGACGCCTCCTTACAGCGAGTTGCAGGTCTTGAACTGGGCCAGGCGGAAGCCGTGGGCGGCGGCCAGGGCGCGGATTTGCTGCACCTGCTCGCGGCTGATGTCGCCGTAGGAGAAGTGGCTCTTGGTTTCGGACAGGCCCATGAGCACCGACTCGGCCATGCAGGCATAGAGCTGATCGGCCCCCAGATAGGCGCGCACCGTCGGCGCCAGGCCGTCGCCCAGGGGCGTCTGCACGATGCCGCCCAGCAGGTAGACGAGATCCGGGCGCTGTGCGGCGACCTCGGCGCGGACATTGAGCGGCACGGCGATATCGCAGACCACGCTGCCGGAGCCGAAGTGTTCGCCGCCCAGGAAGGCCTCGGGGGCATTGGCGGCGCAGACCACGATGCGCGCGCGCTTCAGCTCGGCGAGCTCGTCAGAGAGCAGCACCCAGGCCTTATCGCCCAGGAGATCGGCCACCAGGGCGTAGAGGCGTTTACCCAGATCCGGAGCATCGGCTTCGCGGGCCAGGAGGGCGGCGGTTTCCGGCCGCTCCATCAGGCGCGTCGCCAGGCGATCGCCGGCGGCCCGGCCCTGGGCGATGGTGCGGGCGGCATCGGCATAGATCTGGTGGGCCGTGCGCTCCAGGCGGCGCAGCGAACCCTCGCGGCCGCTGCCGACCAGCAGCAGGCGGTCGACCTTGGCCGAGAGCAGGGAGGCATAGGTGGAGGCGATATTGCCGGCCGCGCCGACGATGGCGGCGGTCTGTTCGGCCAGGTTCAGGCCCTGCTGGGCGCAGGCCTGCTCGATGGCTTCCAGGCCCATGCCGATGGTCAGGGCATTGCCCGAGGTCAGGGCCATGTCGGGGATGTCCAGGGCCTGGCCGTTGTTGGTGACGATGGAGGTGTACATGCCGAGGCCGGCGACCCGGTAGCCGTCGGCACGGGCATCGCGGATGCGCTCGGCGATCTCCTTTCGGATCGGCTCCAGCTCGCCGCTGGCCAGGTAGGCGGCCATGGCCTGGGAGTCCATGCACAGGGGATAGAGCGTGAAGTCCACCGCCCTGCCCAGGGCCGAACGGATCCGGGCCGGGCCGATGGGCACGGCGCGGCGCTCCGGCTTCATGCGCGTCACGAATTCCTGTTTCTGGGCGGCGCTCAAGGGCGCCAGGGAGGGATCCACCTCGCTGAGCATGTCGGTGTCGATCAAATGGTTGATGAAGGCCACCTTCGCCACCACCCGGCCTTCGGCCGGGACCGGGGCATCGGCGCCGCGGAAATCGGTCTGGCGCGGGGCGAGTTCGGGGGCGAGATCGGCGAGCACGCCGGCCGCCAGGGGCAGGGCATCGCCCCGCTGCAGGAAGTCGCAGACCCGGCCCAGGGCGGTGATCAGGGTATCGATCTCGGCGAGGCTGATGGTGGCCGGCGGCTCCAGGCGCAGGACATTGGCATTGCTGCCCGAGGGCGCGACGCGCAGGGCCTCGTGCTGCAAGAGATAGCCGGCGATGAGATAGCCCAGGGCCTCGTTGTACTGGGCCGAGGCCTGGACCATGGACGGGCTGGCCGAGACATCGTGCAGCTCGATGCCCAGTAACAGGCCCTGGCCGCGCACGGCCTTGATGACCTGCGGATAGGCCTGTTGCAGGTCCTCCAGGGCGGCTTTCAGATAGCTGCCCTTGCTGCGGATGTCGCGCAAGAGGGCGCCGTCCTGGGCCTGGAGGCGGCGCAGGGCCAGCAGGGCGATGCGGCAGGAGGCATCGTCCTCGGCGAAGGTGGAGCTGTGGATATAGCTGAAATCCGTCTCGTAATGGCTGCTGCGGATCAGGGTCGCGGCGATCTTGGCCAGGCCCCCGCCCAGGGCCTTGGACAGGCAGTAGTAATCGCCCTGGATGCCGTAGCGGCTGCTGGCCAGGAGGCTGCCGGTGCGGCCGAAGCCGGACTGGATCTCGTCGATGATCAGCGGGCAGGCCAGCTCGTTGCAGAAGCGGCGCAGGGCCAGGTGGAACTCGCCGGGGAATTCGTTGATGCCGCCCTCGCCCTGGATGGGCTCCATGAGCAGGGCGGCGATGCCGCTGAAGGCCTCGCGGCGCAGTTCCAGGCGGCCGTCCTGGCGGCGCAGGCCCAGCCATTCCCGGCGGTGGCGGGCCTTGAGGGCTTCCAGCTGTTCCGGCTGTTCCGGATCCAGAAACTCCACGCGCAGGCCGAAGCGCGAAAAGGGCTTGCGGTATTGCTTGCCATGGGTCAGCTGCACGGTATTGACCAGCTTGCCGTGGAAGCTCTTGCGCAGGGCGACGAACACCGGCTCGCTCTGGCAGAGCGCCTGGTTGTGCTGGCGCAGGGCCTCGGCGAGCTGGCGCAGCGTGCCATAGGCCTGGCTGTCCGGCAGCAGGCCGGCGGGCAGGTCCAGGCCGGCGAATTCCAGTTCCTCGTAGGCGGCATCGCCGCTGGACAGGGCCGCCAGCTCGACATCGATGGCATCGAAACATTCCTGGAGGCATTTTTGCCGGCGGAACTCGGCATGCTTGACGGCGATTTCCACCGCCTCGGCGCCGCTATTGGAGAAGGTCGTGATATAGCGTTCCGAGCTGCCCAGCTCGGCATTGAGCGCGGCCGACAGCTCGCGTGCCAGCTCGCCGGCCGCGCCGCGCACCGACATCTGGGCATTGAAGGGCACGCCCTCGCCGAGCATCTGGCACATGGCCTCGACGAATTCCGGATCGTTGTGGCCGAACAGGGCCGCGCCATAGCCGCCGAGGAAATCGGTGACGGCCTGCTCCTGGCCCTGGGCATCCCGGTAGTACAGCTTGCTGCAGCGGGCGCGGTGGAACTGGCGGGTGAGGCCCAGGGCCTGCATCAGCTCGACGTATTTGGGGCGGACGTAATCGCGGTAATCCATGGTGGCAGGCTTCCTAGAGGGTGATGCGGTTCGTGGAATGGGCGGGCGCCGGCAGGCGTTCCAGGCGGTAGCAGGCGGCGAAGCCATTGCCCTCGACATTGAGCACCTGGGCTTGGCGCAGCGGCGCGTCCCGGCTGGCGCGGGCGAAGGGCAGATCCGGGCTGACCGGCTCTTGCAAGCCGGCGATCCCGGGCACGCGCTGGGCTTGCAGCGCTTGGCGTGCCAGGACCAGGTCGGCGAGGCTGGGCGCCCCGCTCAGGATCCCGGTCAGGGCCTGGCTGTTGCCGATATGACGGGGCGCGAAGCGGGCCAGACTCCCGGCCAGGCGCCGATCCGCCTCGGGCCGGGCCCAGCCGCTGGCGATCAGCAGCTCGCAGCCGCCTTGCGCCGACGCCAGGCCGCGCAGCTGGGCCTGGGCGTGGAGCTCGGTCAGGCAGACCGCCTCGGGGGCGGCCAGATCCGCCTGGCGGCGCAGCACCAGGGCGGCGGCGCCCTCGCCGGCGATGCCGCCGCGTCCGGCGCGGTCAAAGGGTCGGAAGTCCGTGGCGCCGTCGGCGGCGATGACCCCGGCGCGCGCCAGATCGGCCAGGGCCAGTGCATCCAACTCGCTGCCGGCGGCGACCACGATGGCGGCGTCGATGCGCCGCTCGCGCAGGGCGGCACAGGCCTCGCGCAGGGCCGCATGGTTGCCGGCCACGCCCTGCATATAGGCGCCGCAGGGGCCTTCCAGCTTGTAGGCCAGGCTGACGATGCCCAGGAGGCCATTGCTCAGGCTCTTCAGCACCAGGAAGGGATCCAGGGCGCGCTCCTGCAGGACCCGGGCGGCCAGGCGGCGGGCATCCAGCTCGTTCCCGGCGCGGCATTCGTGCAGCAGTTCCGCATAGGCATCCAGGGAGGGATGGGTGTAGCCGCCCTGGCTGGTGTACAGGCCGAAGCGCAGGCCCGAGGCCTGGGGCTCCAGCCCGGCCTCCGCCAGGGCCTGGCGCACGGCGGCCAGGCCCCAGGCCACCGGCGGCGGCGCGTAGCGCAGCAGATGGGCGGGCAGGGCCGCGCGGCAGTGCTCCTGCTCGGCCTCGCCCACATGGCCGAACGCGGCGATGCGGCGGCTGCGGAAATGCTTGGCCTGGAGCGGGCCTATGCCGCTACGGCCGGCGCAGGCGGCCTCCCAGAGCGCGGCGCTGCCGATGCCGGTGGCGAGGACGCAGCCGGCACCGGCCAGGGCGATGGCGGCCTGGGCTTGCGGCCGCCGGGCGAAAGAAAAGCTCATGACGCATCGCTCCGGTATTTGCCCAGGACCAGGGCGGTGTTGAGCCCGCCGAAGCCGAAGGAATTGCTGAGCGCGATATCCACGCGCCGGTGACGGGCCTTGTGGGCGGTGTAGTCCAGATCGCAATCCGGATCGGGTTCGTCCAGGTTGAGGGTGGGCGTCACCCAGTCCTCCCGGCAGCAGAGGGCGCTCACCAGGAGCTCCGGCGCTCCGGCGGCGGCGATCAAATGCCCGAACTGGGATTTATTGGCGGCGACGCTCAGCTGGCGGTAATGCTGGTCGCGGGCGAAGACGCGCTTGATGGCGAGCGTCTCGGCCCGGTCGTTCAGGGGCGTGGACGTGCCATGGGCATTGACCAGATCGACCCGCTCCGGGGCGATGCCGGCATCGTCCAGGGCGGCGGCCATGGCCTCGCTCGCGCCCCGGCCCTCGGGCTCGGGGGCGGTGAGCCGGTAGCCGTCCAGGCTGCTGCCATAGCCCAGGATCTCGGCATAGGGCTTGGCGCCGCGCGCCAGGGCGTGTTCCAGGGTTTCCAGCATCAGGAAACCGCCGCCCTCGCCGGCCACCAGGCCGCTGCGCCCGGCGTCGAAGGGCCGGCACAGGGCCTCGCCCCGGCGGGTCTCCGTGCTGGCGGCGCCCAGCAGGTAGAGGGCGCCCAGGGTGTCCAGGTTGAGCACCGAATCGGCGCCGCCGGCCAGGGCCAGCTCGCACTCGCCCCGGCGCAGCATATGGAAGGCATTGCCGATGGCCTGGGCGGCGCCGGCGCAGGCGCTGCTGGCATTCATCACCGGCCCGGCGCTGCCCAGCTCGTCGGCGATCACCCGCGCCAGGCGGTCGCTGCTCTGGCGCAGGGAGGCATCGCCGCGCACCGAGGCCGCGTGGCGCATGACCGATTTCCAGCTCGGCGCCGTCTCGCCATCGGCGAAGGCCAGCTGCATGTCGTCCAGGCTGTGCTGGGGCGCGCCGGAGGCCGCCAGGACCGCCACGTCGCGCCAATGGGCATAGCCCAGGCGGCTGTCGGCCAGGGCCTGGCTCGCGGCCAGCCAGCCGAAGCGCGTGCGCCGTTCCAGCTCGCCGGCCAGGGCCGGGTGGCTGCGCAGATAGGCGGGCAGGCGCTGCCAATCCACCGGCGCGGCATAACGCACCGGGAAACTGCCCTCGCTCACGCCTTCCGGCTGCCAGGGGCGGATGCAATGCCGGCCGCGCAGCATGTCCGACCAAAGCCCCTGCCATTCGAAGCCGAAGCCGGTGACGGCGCCCAGGCCAGTGATCACGATACGCGGCGGGTTCATGCCGTCCTCCCGGGTTCCAGGGCCAGGACCAGGGCAGCGACCTGGCCGGTGTAACTGCGGTTCAGGAACAGCAGATAGGCGGTCCGTTCCAATGTCGAAAACTCCGGGCTGGCCAGGGCATAGGCCAGATCGGTGAGCAGGCTGCTGGCGCCCAGGGCGCCGACCCGGGGACGGGCGCCGCCATGCACTGGGGTCCGGCCCAGGGCCCAGCCCAGGAGCACATCCTCCGGCTCGCTATAGACCGCCGCCAGATCGCCCAGGCTCAGGCGCTCGGGGCCTAAGGCCTGGTTCATGACGCGCGCCAGGCAGTCCCGGGCCGCGGACTCGACCTCGGCGGAGGCCGGTACATAGCCCCGGCCGAAACCGGCGATGCGCACGCGCCGGCCGGCGGGCGCTTCGGCGCTCAGCAGCCAGGCGGCCGCGCCCTCGCCGGGACGGAAATCGACGCCGCCGTCTTCCAGCTCCGCCTCGCGCAGGAACAGGGCTGGAGTGAGATTGGGGCTGGCGCTGACCACCAGGGCGGCATCGGCCCGGTGCTCGGCGACGGCGTGCATGGCCGCCGCCAGGGCATCGAGCCCCGCGCTGTCCTGGCCGCAATAACCGGCCATGGGACCCCGGCAGGCCAGGGCCTCGGCGATATGGGCCATGACGCTGCTATTGAGCAGGGTCAGGCTGTGCAGGGGCGGGGTGTGGGCGAACCACTGGGCCAGCCAGTGGCCGGGCTGTTCGCGCATGGCCGCCACCGCCTCCCAGCCGGGGCTGGGGGCATCCACCTCGGGGATGGCGGCGGTCAGGGCGATGCGCTCCGGCGCCAGGCCCAGGGCATCCAGGGCATCGCCCAGGCGCGCCGCGCAATGCAACAGGCGCAGGCCCTGGGCCTCGACGCTGCGGGCCAGCTTGCGGTCGAAGCGCCCGGCCGGTAGGCGCGGTGCGGCCAGGGGAAAGCCCAAGCGTTCCGGCGCGAATTCCAGGGCTTGGGCGGCGGGCGCCGGGCCGTGCAGGGCCTCCGCCGAGTCGCCGGCGGCGTTGAGCAGGGCGGATTGCAGGAGGTAAACGGGACGGGGCGCGGCGGCCATGCTCAGGCCCTCCCCAGCACGAGGCTGCTGTTGACGCCGCCAAAACCGAAGGAATTGGACAGCACGGTGTGGATGGGCGCGCGCTCGGCGGCGCTCAGGAAACGCAGGGCCGGGAATTCCGCCGCCTCGGCGCGGTAATTGAGCGTGGGCAGCAACAGGCCCTCGCTCAGGGACATCAGGGACAGCACGGCCTCGATGGCGCCGCTGGCCGCCAGGGAATGGCCGATGGCGGACTTGTTGGCGGTCAGGGTCAGGCGCTCGAGCTGGCCCTCGAACAGGGTGAGCACGGCCTTGGCCTCGCAGCTGTCATTGGCCTGGGTCGAGGTGCCGTGGGTATTGATATGGTGGATATCCGCCGGGCTGCAGCGGGCATCGTCCAGGGTGGCGCGCATGCAGGCCAGGTATTTGCCGCCGTCGCGGCTGCTGGAGGTCATCTTCTCGGCCTCGCTGAGGGCCGAAAAACCCAGGACCCGGCCCAGGGCGGCCGCGCCGCGCCGCTCGGCATGCTGACGGGATTCCAGGACCAGGAGGGCCGCACCCTCGCCGAGCACGAAGCCGGCGCGGTCGCGCAGAAAGGGCCGGCTCTGCTGCTCGGCCGGCAGCTCCGCCTGGCACAGGGCGCCCAGGCTGTTGAACATGTAATAAGGCAGCTCGTTGGCCATCAGCTCCACGGCGCCGCAGAGCGCAATGTCGATCTCGCCCCGGGCGATGGCGCGAAAGGCGCTGCCGATGGCTACCGTGCCGGCCGCGCAGGCATCGGCATGGGTGCTGATCTGATCGGCGACCCCCAGGCGTTCCGCCAGATGCTGGGTCTGCTGATCGACCCGGCGCGCATAGGGATGGCTGACCGGCGCCACCTCGTCCAGGAGGCGGTCCAGGTCGAACAACTCGACGCTGTCCACGCAGGGGCAGAGTGCCGCGAAATCCCGGCTGTCGGCGCAGAACTTATTCGCCCCCAGGAACAAGCCGGCGCGCAAGTCCCGAAAATCGTCGGGCACGAGTCCCGCGCGGGCCAGGGCGCCCTGGGCCACGAACTCCGCCAGCCGCGCCTGGGGCGGCGTGATGCCCGGCAGCTGCGCGGTGGCGGCGTGGATATGGGCCCACTGCGCCGCGTCGAGAAATCCCGCCGCCGTATTGGCGAAACCCAGGGCTTCGAAACGCGGGTGGGCGCGCAGGCCCGACTGCCCTTCGGCGATATGCCGGAACAGCGTGGCGGCGTCCAGGGCGTCGGGCGCGACCAGCTCGTAACCGGTGACCAGGACCTCCCGTTGCATCAGGCCACCGCTTTCATGTCCGGGGCGACAAAGCGCTGGACCAGCCGGCGCGAGGCCTCGTCGCCGTCCACGGGCGACAGCCGGGCGCTACAGCCGCTGCACACGACCTGGTGGCGCTCGTTCAACTGCGCATGCTTGGCGGCGCATTCCGGGCAACTCGCCGGCAGGTGCTGGAACAGGTTATGACACTGCTGCGCCCAATTGCGCACCGTCGTCGCCGCGAAGATCTCCGCCGGGCGCATGCCCAGGCGCAGCTGCTCCGCCGAATAGGCGCTCAAGCTGCCGCGCATCAGCGCGATCCCGGCCTCGGTCAGGCCGCCGCCGCTGATAAAGGCACTAACGCTGCCGCACACCGCCTGGGCATGATCCAGGACGTTGATCTTCGGCAGCGCGCAGCCATAGCGCCGGCCGAGCTGGAAACTCAAATCGACGATATCCAGGGAATCCGCGCCCAGATCCTCGGTGATGCTGGCGTCCACGGAAATATCCTCGACATCCATGGCCAGTAACTGCGCGAGAATCTCGCGGGTGCTCTCGATGACCTCGCTCAAATCCAGGGGATTGTTCATGCCGCTGCTCCTGTCGTGTCCTTGCAAAGAAGAAGGTTGTATGCCAGGAAACACGCATGCTTCCCGGCGACGGCGGCAATCTAAACTATCCCCCTAGCGGCAGAGTCAACGCCGCCGCCATGACATTTTTGCGACGCAATATCCGCTTTATTTATAAGAATTTCTTCGTGGATTGGGCGGCGAGAAAAAGACAAAAACCGGAGGGGGCAAGGGGGGCTGGCAGTGGTTTAGCGTGAAATGGAGGAGGGGAACGGTAGGTCGGGTTAGCGCAGCGCAACCCGACACAATGGTTCATCGCGCGTAATCCGCGTCGGGTTACGCGACGCCAGCGGGGAAGCGGAAGGCGGCTGCCGGAGCAAGATGGGAAGACTCCACGACCAAGGCACCAAAGCCGTCGTCCCCGCGCAGGCGGGGACCCAGTCGGCAGCAAGGGCCCCAGCACCGCGCTCAAGGCTTCCCGCCGCGCCGATTTACCCGATCCAAATCCGTACCTTATATCCCCTCGCGGCTTTTGAGGATCCCATCACAAATTGATACAGTAAGCCCCCGGGATTCCCCGTCGCCCCAAGCCCTGCCCAATCACCGCAAGGCCTCCCATCTTGGCCCCGATCCGCCCAAGGCTGTTCAACGACAACGCGAGCTGCGCCGCTATGGCCAATCTCGTTGCAATTTGATTTGGGGGTTGGGAGTCGAGGGATGGGCTGCTTACGGCCAGAAGCAGCCGCTGGCATACCTACAGGGCCGAGCTGGGCGGTTCATCGAGCATATCGGGTCTAGAGCCAAGTTCTATATCTTAGGCGCTGCTTGCCTATCGACTCAGGGCCGTGCTAGAGTTTTTCCATACCAGCGACTAGGAGTAGCTCCAGTCTAATGTCTGGTCCCTAGGGCGTTTTATCAACTTACGCATACCCGGTCGCAGGCTCACGCCCGACCGGGTATTTCGTATGTGCCATCTATAGGCTGCAACCAGCTACGCTTCACCTTCAATTGTGAAGAGATGCCCAATGCGAGTGTTCGATGACTCCACGGCCGCTGCATCAGCTGTTCGACGCCATGTATCATGGGAAGTATAGGTTCGAAGAGTTCTTGGAGCTGAAGCCGGAAGAACACTACAGCTCCGTCCAGTGGAACAGCCGCACCATTTACAAGCCATCCCAAAAGCTGAAGGAGTTCCACTCTTTCCTCAACGGGTTCCTGCTTGAGCATCTTTCGGTCAACGAGTCTGTGTCGTTTGCTTATCGCAAAGGGGCAACCCTTCTGCAGGCTGTCGTTCCCCACGCACGCAGTCGAGCTTTCTATCAAACAGATCTGGAGAGGTTCTTCGACAGCATTACGTCAGATTTGATCCGGTCAGCCCTTGAGAGGGCGGCAACCCCTGTCTCTGACCTGACCAACCATATTGACCACATCCTGAGTTTGCTCACCATCGACGGCAAACTGCCGATTGGCTACTCGACATCCCCTATTCTGAGCAATGCTTGCTTGCTCGGGTTCGACGAACGACTGGCCGGCATCAGCAAAGAGCGGCAATGGATATACACGCGCTACGCTGATGACATCATCATCTCAGCAGGCGATCGCCAGACTATTGAAGAGGCTAGCGAAGTGATCGAAAGCTGCCTTGCAGCTGAATTGGGAGAAGGTTTCAGGCTCAATCCGAGCAAAAGCAAGCTCACGACGATCGGAAGAAAGGTGAAGCTGCTGGGTCTCGTTATTCTGCCTAACGGCGCCATTGCCATTGATCGCGACATTAAGAACAGGATTGAGTCTTGGCTTCACTTCTATGTAAGAGACCGATCGCGGTTGGCGAAAATATTCGAGGAAGAGCGAAGTGAGCGGATGGAAGAAGGGCTGCAAAGGCTAAGCGGCTTGGTCAGTTACGCCTATGCAGCTGATCCTCCCTACTTGGAAAAACTAAGGGCAAAGTTCGGGGCAACTATCATTGATAGCTTCTTGCATAGGTCGGCCCGATGAATAGCCTCCGAGTCAGCCTCGAGTCTATTCAGCATGTTGCCAGCCTTACGCTGGATCTGGATCTATCGGCTCCCGGACTGGTTTGCTTGGTAGGACGAAACGGCACCGGCAAGACGACCCTGGTCAGGGCACTGCGCAACCTCTCTAGCGCCGACACTTTTGTTCGGACAGCGACACCCTATGCGTTCTCTCCCAACAGCCGAATCACTTATGTCGTAGACGGAACCGAGGTTGTGTTCGTGTATGACGAGAAGATTCGTTCACTGAACTGCAGAGACGTGATTCCATTCGAGGTGCGCAGCCTTATCTCAGCCGAGCTGCCGATGCCCCACGGCACACGCTTCAACTACTTCAAAAGCGCTAGCGAGGCGGACTTAGACATCCGCAGGGCGATTACACTCGGCAATAATGACCATCCCGATGAACTCATTGCCTTTCTCGCCGCGATATATAGCTCGACACAATATTCGAGCATGGTAGAGGTTACCGTCAAAGGAAAGAGTTACTACGCGCTCGTCAAGGATGACGGCACCTACATCCGTGAAGACTACCTGAGCTCCGGGGAATATTTTCTTATAAACCTGTATCGAACCATCAAGGGAACAGCCCAACTCATCGTTATAGATGAGATAGACATTTCTCTCGATGCGGCGGCGCAGGCGAACTTGGCTGCGTGGCTGCGAGATTTCTGCGCCAAGTATAAACGCAAGATTCTATTTACAACACACTCACTTGCCCTGATGCGACAGCTTGAGACGAGCGAGCTTTTTTACATTGATGCGAGCGAAGACCGAATCTCTATCGGTCCAACATCTTTCAGCTATGCCAAAGCGCGCCTGTTCGGATTTTCAGGATGGGACAGATACATTCTGACGGAGGACGAGGTGCTTCTTGGCTTCATTGAAGCCATCATAAAAAAATACTGCCCTAAGACCTTCTTCCGTTACAAGATCATCTTCATTGGTGGAGGAACCCAAGTAGTCGGTCTGATGAAGCACAATGAGCGGGAGCAGTTTCTGTCTTCACCTGACAAAGTGATTGCAGTCCTCGATGGAGACCAAAGAAACGTGAAGTTTGTCAGTCACCCTGGGGTCCATTTGATCCCCATCGACAGTGTTGAGAAGGCAATCTACGCAGAAAGTAAAGCAAATTGCAATTTCCCATTTGCGACGGATAGAGACAACTTCAGCGGTGCCAAGGACTTTCATAACTATCTCCAGCAAGCGCGGATAGCGACGCAGAAGCAGATCTTCGAATATTTGATGAATAGAAACGATAAGGTGCTTCAGGACATAGTTGGTGTGCTTAGTAATTTCCTTGCCACCGCAGCCTGATTTTGGATCTTTGGACTAACGGAGCACAGCTTGAGGCATTCCCAACGTGATGAGAGGTCAAAGATTCAGTCGCAGCTTCAGGTGCCAAACGTCAGCTCCGGGTCGATAGCCGACCCTATGAGATCTCCTGATAAGGGCGGCACTCCGGAAAACACAGTTCTAGAAGGCGTTTCGACATTGATGTTTTAAATTTTGGAGCGGGCATGGAATTGATTGAAAAGGTCTTGTATCCGTTGCTTTTTGCGGCTGTATTGGGCAGTGGGGTAGTGGCTGGAATTTTCTTTGCATTCTCGAACTTTGTCATGAAGGGGCTAGGGCGCCTTCATGCGGTGTCGGGAATCGCTGCGATGCAGGCCATCAACGTCACGGTCTTGAATCCGGTGTTTTTCGGCTTCTTTCTCGGTACCGCGTTGCTGAGCGCGGTGTTGCTCGTCGTTGCCTTGCTGCGATGGCAGGATCCGGGTTCGGTGTGGTTGTTGGCTGGCGGGGGACTGTATCTCGTTGGCTGCTTGTTGGTAACCGTGGTGGGCAATGTTCCGCTGAACGAGGCTTTGGCCAAAGTCGAGCCATCGAAGGTGGAGTCGGTTCCGGTATGGAACGATTACCTTACTCGATGGAACCTGCTCAATCATGTCCGGACAGTGGCGTCGTTGCTGGCCATGGCGGCATATTGCATCGGTTTGTCGAGAACGGTCCTCGCGTAATCAATCAAGTAAGTGAGCAATTTTCGAGCGGATCTCCAGGGGCCGGTCATGCCATTGACACGAGCCTCCGCTCTAGGTCAAATAACAGACCTGGAAAATAAGGTATTTTTGAAGGCGCGCCGCAAGCGGCGATCCCCTTGAACTTGGATGCTAGCCACCAACCGGAAGAACCCAATGTCACGACCAAAGCTACTGATTACCGGCGCCGCAGGCCGAGTGGGTAAGGCATTTATCGAAAGCGCCGGCCGGCATTTTACCCTTAGGCTTGCTGACTCAAGGCCTATTCAACACGCACCGGAAGGTGCTGAGCTCGTGCATTTGGATATCCGCGATGCCGATTCCTGTCGGGCCGCGTGCCACGGCGTCGACTTGGTGCTGCATCTGGCTGCCGATCCATCGCCGGCGGCGGATTTCCTTTCCTCTTTGCTGCCGACGAATATTGTCGGCACCTACAACTTGTTCTCTGCGGCAGTGGAGGCCGGCTGTAAACGCCTGGTTTTTGCCAGCAGTGCCCAGGCCATTGAAGGCTACCCGGTTGATCTTCAGGTTCCGGAAACCGCACCGCCACGGCCTGGAAATATGTACGGGGTTACCAAGGCATTCGGAGAGGCGCTCGCCGCCTATTACGCTCATGCCCATTCGATTTCTTGCATCGCCGTCCGCATCGCCAATGTGGCCATCTTTTCGCCGGACGAGCGACATTCTCCTAGGGATGTGGCGGCATTCATCAGTGAACGCGATCTCGCCCACTTGTTGCAGCGAGCGCTTTTGGCCGATGAAAAGGGTTTTTGTGTGGTGAACGGGGTTTCGAACAACCGCTACAAACGCCTCGCGATTGAGGAGACCAAACAGGTTCTCGGGTATTCGCCCACCGACGACGCGTTTGAACTTCTCAAGTTCCCGGGCGGCTATCCCCAACGAACGGACTGAGCTTGTGAATTACGGCGCGGGGTCGATAGCAGGCATCAGAAGTAAACACGCTCAGACACCGCTTTACTGTAGTCCTGGTGGTCTGTGCGGTCGAGCTTTCTTGAGCGTGTTAAGTGGGAGCCGCTTTTCGGCGGCTCCCACTTGAACTAGATTTTCGCTAGCCGACCTACTTCCCAGAACCATTCAGACTCATAAGGCGCTGCACTTTCCAAATGCCATGCTCACGCCGCCACATTTCCAGAAAATGTCCGGTGCTGGTTATGGTGGCTCCGCCAGCCTTGGGGGTGAGGGTGACAGTAAACGAGCCGCGATCGTAGGCCATGTTGCCGGAAGCGCCTATTTCTTCGGTCACCCCCACCATCTGCGTGTCGAATGCGGCGAACAGCGCCGTATAGGACTGGGCCACTTGCGCCTTGTCGAGCGGGCGGGGGCTGTTTTGCGACTCTTGCAGGAAGTTTTCGCTGAAGACGTCCATCATCTTTCCTACGTTACCTTGATTGTAGCCGTCGACCCATTGGTTGATGCGTCGCTCCAGCGCGGCGACGTCGCCGGCGGGGCCGCGAACGGTGATACTGGCCGCCTCGGTTGCCACAGGCAGACAGAAAAATACCATCATTCCTAGAAATAACTTTCCAAAACCTTTCATTATTCTCTCCCTAAAGCATGTGAGATTACATGCTGCCTGGAGCTTATCCAGTCGTTGTGCGTGGGGCCTGTGAATTAGTCGGACTTAAGCTCCGTGAATAATGCATAGTCACGGCATTGTCGGCTGGGGTATTAGGACGTGAATTAGCGCTATGAGTTTTGCCGGTCGAATACGAACATGGCTGCGGGCGGTATCAGCGCCGCGCCAACGTGAACCTATCGAGTCCGCGCCTGCATGACGCCGCGTGCGCAAAGGTACGCCAGCAATCCAAATGCCCCGCTCGGGGCGAATCCGTAAAACTGGCGAACTTCGGAATCGGCCCGGTGCAGAGTCAGCGTCGCATTTTCCTGTAAGGATCATTGGTGATACCAATCTGAGACTGGAACAGGATGGCTGCGTACCTATACTCAAGCTTGTTCGATGCGACCAGGTCTCTTCGAACAACCCGCTGTCACTCGTTGTTGCGGCGATAGGCATCTTTGTCGTCGGCGCGGCATTACTGGTGCATGCACAATTTTTCTAATCGAATGTCGACGCGAGGAGACAGTTTTCATGAGCAAGTCAATATTGGGCCCTGGTGAATCTCTCGTTAGAAATGATACCGCTGGCGAAAGCGAACTGCTTTCGGCAAATGGTACTTTTAGATTTGTCCTTCAGGGTGATGGAAATTTGGTTCTGTATCGAACCTTCGATAACAAGGCGCTTTGGTCTTCTGGTACCGCTGGGAAAGCGGTGAAAAATGTGATCATGCAGGGTGACGGCAACTTGGTGATGTATGACTTCTCGGGAAATGCGCTGTGGGCATCAAACACGGCCGGCCGCCCAGGCAGCTTCCTTGTCGACCAGAACGACGGAAACGTCGTGATCTATCAGCCGAACGCGCCGATCTGGGCCACGAATACCGCGCAATAAGAGAAATATCGCGGAGTTTTCTTTGGGGAACTCCGCGTGTCGCCCGAAAGCGGTGGCCCCAGGGATGGGGCTGTTTGAGTAACTTCCGAATCAGTCCGTCCTGGACTTATTCGGAACGCGAAGTCCGGCGCAGGTCCATACTTCGCTCACTACAAATCAACCACCTAGGCGATCGATTCGCGGGCCGGCCGCTTGGGTCGGTGCTACTGCGTACGCCATTCTTCAGCCAGGGCGGAGTTCCTATCGCTGTGCCCCTGGCGCTCGATGCCGGGCGGCTCGGTGTTTCAGGTTCTCAGCGCGTCGCCATGGTATTGCCCGGCTCGAAGCGCCAGGTCTTGATGATGGTCAGTTCGTCGGCTTTCAGTTCGCGGGGCAGAGGGGCGAAGGGCGCGGCGAGGCTGACGATGCGCCGGGCGGCGTCGTCCAGCAGGCGTTGACCCGAGCTCTGTTCGATGGCGATATGCTTGACCTCGCCATTGGGGAACAGGGTCACCGCCACGACCAGTTCACCGTAGAGCTGCTGGCTGCGCGCGGCGCTGGGGTAGTTGAGATTGCCGATGCGTTCGACGCGGCGGCGCCATTGGTCCAGGTAGGCGGCATCGGCCGCGCTCTTGATGGCGGCCGAGGAGATGAAACGCTTGCGTGGCCGGCGCGCCGAGAGCTGGCGTTCTTCGTCCAGCTGGGCGGCCAGGGAGGCGATTTCCAGGCTGCTGGCCAGTAGGCCGGGGCTGGGCCTGGGCGGCTCGGGCTCGGCGGGTTGGGGCGGCGCCTCGCTGGCGTTCACCGCCCTGGGCTGCGGGGCGCGAGTGCTCAAGACCGGGGTGTTGGCGCTTTGCTGTGGTCGGGCTTCCGGGGCGCTGGCCAGTTCCTGGGGATTGGGGTCGGGGAATTCCGCCTGTTCCGGGCTGCTGGGGGCCTTGGCCTGGTCGGCGTCGCCCGAGCCTTCCTGGTTGGCCTGGCCGAGGAAATCGGCTTGCTCCGGCGCCCTGTCGCTCTGGTATTGAGCCAGGGTCACTTCCAGGGCCGGCGGTGAGTCCGGCGTCTTGACCTCCGGCAGGGCGAAACCCACGGTCTTCACTACCAGGGCATGGGCGAGCGTGGCCACCAGCAGGAAGGGGATAAGCTGGTCGCGGCCGCTGGGCGGCAGGCTGCGTAGGGAGCGGGTTTTGGCCATGGCTGCTAATGCGAGGACGTGCCGGAAGTCTGAGCGTTCTTCGGCACTCTGTCCATGCGTCGCGGCCTAGATTGCGACGCTTAGCACGTCGGGCCGCCCATCGGGGAAGTGCAGGCGCGGCCTCATGCCCTCGCTGACCAGGAGCCGTCCGTCGGCATCCACCATCAGCGCCTCGCTCACGCCCAGGCGCCGGGCTATGCGGGCGAAATCCCGGGGGCCGGCCACCATCAAGGCCGTGGAGGCGGCATCGGCGACGGCGCCGTCGCGATGCAGCAGGGTGACCGCCTGGGCGCCGGTGGCCGGGTAGCCGGTGCGCGGGTCGAGGATGTGGTGGTAGCGCCGGCCGTCGCGCTCGAAATAGCGCTCGTAATCGCCGGAGGTGGAGCAGCATTCGCCGTCGGCGAGCTCAAGCCAGGCCAGGACCCCGCCCTCGCGGCGCGGGTGGCGGATGGCGATGCGCCAGGGGCGGGAGCCGTGTGTTCCCAGGGCCACGAGGTTGCTGGTGGCGCTGACCAGGGCATGGGTCACGCCCTCCTGGCGGAGGATTTCCGCCAGGCGATCCAGGCCGTAGCCCTTGGCGAAGCCGCCGAAATCCAGGCTGAGCCGGGCATTGTGGCCGCGCAGCCGGTTTCCGTCGATTTCCACGTCGTCCATGCCCGGCGGATCGGTCAACAGTTCCCGGATCTTCGCCGCTTCCGGCAGGGGCCGGCTCTCCCAGGACTTGTCGCCGTGGAAGCCCCAGAGCCGGAACAACAGGCCCAAGGCCGGATTGAACAGGCCCTCGCTGGCCTCGTACAGGGACTTGCACTGCCGGATCAGGGGCAGGATGGCATCCGGCGCCGCGAAGACCTGGCCGGTGCGCAACTTCGCGTTCACCTCCTCCAGCAGGCTGGGCTTCCAGGCATGCCAGGCGCTGTTCATGAACGACAGCTCCCGTTCCAGGCGCGCGGCGATGACCTCGGCGCGGCCCGGTTCCAGGCCGTAGAGGCTCAGGTCCACCCAGGAGCCGAAGGTATGGACTCGGCGGGTG
Organism: Gammaproteobacteria bacterium; assembly: GCA_016182845.1. Classification (GTDB taxonomy): domain Bacteria; phylum Pseudomonadota; class Gammaproteobacteria; order Enterobacterales; family Permianibacteraceae; genus JACPFT01. The sequence goes on along the minus strand of JACPFT010000013.1, from coordinate 53,645 downwards.
AACAGCTGCTCGGGTGTTTGGCCGCAGGCGCTCAGCAACAGGGCCGAGGGCAGGGCCAGGAGGAGTTGGCGTCGGTTCATGGTGCTCGAGGAATGGGATTAACCGCAAAGGCGCCAAGACGCGAAGGAAAAGCGAGAAATGATTGAGGCATGGCTCTTCGCGGGCACCAGCCCTTGAGCCCTTCGATACGGCGCTATGCGCCTACTCAGGGCGAACGGTTCTACATATCGCTGTTCGTGCTGAGTAGCGCCTTTGGCGCGTATCGAAGCGCCTCCGGCTTGCCCAGTGCCCATCATTCCTTCTTCCCTCTGCGCCTTGGCGGTTAATTCTTCCGGGTTCTCCCCGCCAGCTTCTCCCCGATGCAGTCCATCAGCTGGCCCGCGATGTCCGTGCCATAGGCCGCGTCGATCTCGCGGATGCAGGTGGGGCTGGTGACGTTGATCTCGGTGAGCCTGTCGCCGATCACGTCCAGGCCGACGAAGATGAGGCCGCGCTTTTTCAGCTCCGGGCCCACGGCGCGGGTGATGCTCCAGTCACTTTCGGACAGGGGTTGGGCCTGGCCCCGGCCGCCGGCCGCCAGGTTGCCCCGGGTCTCGCCGCCTTGGGGGATGCGCGCCAGGCAATAGGGAACGGCCTCGCCGTTCACCATGAGGATGCGCTTGTCGCCCTGCAGGATTTCCGGGATGTAGCGCTGGGCCATGGCATAGCGCCGGCCATGCCCGGTCAGGGTCTCGATGATGACGCCGATATTGGGATCGGCGGCGCCGACGCGGAAGATCGATGCACCGCCCATGCCGTCCAGGGGCTTGAGGATGATGTCCTGCTCCTCGGCCAGGAAGGCGCGGAGCTGGGCGGCGCTGCGGGTCACCAGGGTCCTGGGCGTCAGCTCAGGGAACCAGGCGGTGAACAGCTTCTCGTTGCAGTCGCGCAGGGCGCGAGGCTGGTTGACCACCATCAGGCCTTCTTCCTCGGCCCGCTCCAGGATGTAGGTGGCGTAGATGTACTCGGTGTCGAAGGGCGGGTCCTTACGCATCAGCAAGGCGTCATGGGCGGCGAGCGGCAGGTCCTCGCGCTCACCCAGTTCGAACCAGTGGTGGTAGTCGTCGAAGACTTTCAGGGGGCGGCCATGGCCGTAGGCACGCCCGTCGCGCAGGCTCAGGTCGGCCATTTCCAGGTAAAAGAGCTGCCAGCCGCGCGCCTGGGCCGCCAGGAGCATGGCGAAGCTGCTATCTTTCTTGATGGTGATGCCGGCGATGGGATCCATCACGACGGCGAGACGGTGGCTCATGGCGATACTCACTCTGCTGGGGGGCTCGACGGCCGAAGCACCGAAACGCGGTTCGGCTCGGCTTCTCGGCCCGAATGATTATCCTACCTTAGCTTTCTACGCTAAAGCATTCACAAATCATGCAATTAGGCTTGGCTCTGCTTCCGCTGCTGTGCTACAAAGCCAAAGCTGCCCAGCTTGTCGCAGGGCGCCGGCATGGCCGGTATTTCGTGGGTTTTCCAGCCCATAAGGTGTGACATGGACAATCAATTCGAAGGCCTCAAGGCCATGATCATCGATGATAGCAAGACCATCCGGCGTACCGCCGAGACCTTGCTCAAGAAGGTCGGCTGCGACGTGGTGACTGCCACGGACGGTTTCGACGCCCTGGCCAAGATCGCCGATCACCGCCCCGACATCATCTTCGTGGACATCATGATGCCGCGCCTGGACGGCTACCAGACCTGTGCCCTGATCAAGCACAATCGCGCCTTCAAGGATACGCCGGTCATCATGCTGTCCTCCAAGGACGGCCTGTTCGACAAGGCCAAGGGCCGCATCGTCGGCTCCGATCAATACCTGACCAAGCCGTTCTCGCGCGACGAGCTGCTTGGCGCCATCAAGAAACATGTAATCGACGCCCGCCAAGGTGCGGGTGCCGCCTAAGGGTCTGTTCGGCCCAGAGCGAGTGTAGAGGAAAGCTATATGTCCAAGCGGGTGCTCATCGTCGACGATTCGCCGACGGAAATGCATATCCTGACGGAAATCTTGCAGAAAAACGGTTTCACCGTGCTGACTGCCACCAACGGCGCCGATGGCGTCGCGGCGGCCAAGAAGGAGAAGCCGGATCTGGTGCTCATGGATGTGGTCATGCCGGGCCTGAACGGCTTCCAGGCGACCCGTCAAATCAGCAAGGATGCGGAAACCGCCCATATCCCGGTGATCATCGTCACCACCAAGGACATGGAAACGGACCGGATCTGGGGCCTGCGCCAGGGCGCCAAGGACTACCTGACCAAGCCGGTCAACGAGAGCAACCTGCTCGCCACCATCAAGAACCTCCTGAAGCAGTAGGCGGGACATCATGGCCGGACATGCCGTCGATCCGTTTGATCTGTTCGCCGAGCTGGATGCCCGTGCCCAGGCCTGCGCCTCGCCCCTGCCCAGCCAGGAGGAGGTCAAGGAACGTTGGACCGGGGTGGGCTTCAGCCTGGACGGTATCCATTACGTGACGCCGCTCAACGAGGTGGCGGAAATCCTCACCCCGCCGTCCCTGACCCGCGTGCCCGGCGCCAAGCCCTGGGTGCGCGGCATCGCCAATGTGCGCGGCATGCTGCTGCCGGTCATGGACCTGCACGGCTTCTTCGGGCGCAGCGCGCGTCCCGCCAAGACCCAGCGCATCCTGGTCATCAACCACGAGAGCGTGTTCAGCGGCGTGGTGGTGGACGAGATCCAGGGTCTGCAGCATTTCGACTACGAGCAAGGCGTCGAGGTCGGCCTGCCCGAGGACGATCCACGCCGGCCTTATCTGGCGGGCGGATTCCAGCGCGGCGACCGCCTTTGGTCCATTTTCAGCCTGCATGCCCTGGCCGAGAACGAGTCGTTCATCCAGGTCGCGCAGTGAGTCGGCGCCCGGGCGCGTGTCCGGGCCTAAAGGTTTTGAGCAGCAACGGGCCCGTCCCAGGGCGGGCCCATAAAACAACAAGAGATTCGGATAGCCGGTCGGGAAGCACACAATGAGCACACCTTCTGCAAAGCAACAGACCAAGACTGCGGGCCTAGGCGCGCTTGGCATCGTGACGGGCGCCGTGGCTCTGGCGCTATCGGTTAATGCCTACTTCGGCGGACGCTACGCCGAGCAGGACCTGGAGCGCGTGACCAAGGCGGAAGAGCTGCGCGTGCTGTCTCAGCAGATTGCCAAGAACGCCGCCGAAGCGGCGCGCGGCAAGAAAGAGGCCTTCAACTACCTGAACCAGACCCGCGGCGATTTCGAGCGCATCATCAATGCCCTGAACGCCGGCGATCCGACCACCGGCCTGCCGCCGGCCGACGACCAGATCAAGAGCGCCGAGCTGGCCCAAGCCCGCAAGCTCTGGGAGCAGGTGCGCGGCGCCGCCGACACCATCTTGGGCGCCAAGGACACCGTGCTGGACCTGAACAATGTGGCCACCGATCTCGGCCAAACCATTCCCCAGCTGCAGTACGAGTACAACAAGGTTATCGACATCCTGCTGGAGAAGCGTGCTCCGGCCGAGCAGGTGCATTTCGCCACCCGCCAATCCTGGTACGCCGAGCGCGTGATCCGCTCGATTCAGAAGGTCCTGGCCGGCGGCGAGGATGCCCAGGTGGCCGCCGAGAACTTCGGTCACGACGTGGACTTGTTCGGCAAGGTCGTGACCGGCATGTTGGACGGTGACCAGGTCATGAACATCTCCCGCGTGGAAGACGAGGAGGCGCGTACCGCCCTGTCGGAAATCGCCAACATGTTCACCGGCGTACAGGACAACGTGGGCTACATCATCAAGTCCACCGGCGACTTGTTCAAAGTGCACAACGCCTCGGACCGCACCTTTGTCGACTCCCAGGCCCTCTTGGAAAAGACCCGCAACCTGTCCACGGCTTTCGCCAATTTCAGCTCCAAGCGTACTTTCGGCAGCGACAAGTTGAACTACCCGCTCGGGGCGGCCTTGCTCGTGCTCTTGGTGCTTCTGGGCTTGCGTTACAACAAGTTGCAGAAAGAGCGTCTGGCCGAGGAAGGCGCGGCGCGTGCCAAGGAAAAGGAATTCAACGAGCGCAACCAGCAGGCCATTATCCGTCTGCTCGACGAAATCGAAGGCCTGGCCGACGGCGACCTGAGCTCCAACGCCACGGTGTCCGAGGACTTTACCGGCGCCATCGCCGACGCCCTGAACTTCACCATCGACCAGCTGCGCGGCCTGGTCGCGACGATTAACGAAACAGTGGTGCGCGTCGGTGGCGCCACCGACGAAACTCGTGCCATTTCCGGCGAGCTGGCCCAGGCTTCGCGCAACCAGGCCCAGGAAATCGCCGGGGCTTCGGCGGCCATTAACGAAATGGCCGTGTCCATCGAACAGGTGTCGGCCAACGCCTCCCAGTCCGCGCAAGTGGCCGACAAGTCGGTGGGCATCGCCAAGAAGGGCGCCGACGTGGTGAACAACACCATCCGCGGCATGGACACCATCCGCGAGCAGATCCAGGACACCTCCAAGCGCATCAAGCGCCTGGGCGAATCCTCCCAGGAAATCGGCGACATCGTGTCCCTCATCAACGACATCGCCGACCAGACCAACATCCTGGCCTTGAACGCCGCCATCCAGGCCGCCATGGCCGGCGAATCGGGCCGCGGCTTCGCGGTCGTGGCCGACGAAGTGCAGCGCCTCGCCGAACGCTCCGGTAATGCCACCAAGCAGATCGAGGCCCTGGTGAAGGCGATTCAGACCGACACCAACGAGGCGGTGATTTCCATGGAATCCACCACCACCGAAGTGGTGCGCGGCGCCCGCCTGGCCCAGGACGCCGGCGTGGCCCTGGAAGAAATCGAGAGCGTGTCCAAGCACCTGGCCGACCTCATCCAGAACATCTCCAACGCCGCCCGCCAGCAGGCGGCCTCGGCGGGGCATGTGTCCAACACCATGCACGTGATTCAGGAAATCACCAACCAGACCTCGACCGGTACCCAGAACACCGCCGGCGCTATCGGCAAGCTGGCCGAACTGGCCGAGGAACTGCGCTCCTCGGTCGCCGGCTTCAAGCTGCCGGCCTGAGGTCGTAGGCACTAAGGGACGCACCGGAGCGCCGCGCGGCCTCCGGCGCGGCGGGTGTCCGGCACCGGGCCGGACCTTGGGAGCCGGGCTTTAATGGCCGGCGCGCGGCGGGAGGAGCCCAGCATGTCCGGACAGGCCTTGCAATCGGTCCCCGACATGGACGACGCCCAGTTCCTGCAATGGCAGAGCCTGCTGGAACGGCGTGTCGGCGTCTGGCTGCCGCCCCAGCGCAAGCTGTTCCTGATGTCGGGCCTGCTGACGCGCATGCGCGAGATCGGCGAGGCGGATTACCGGAGCTATTACCGGCGTCTGTCCGGCGGGTTGGAGGCCGAGTACGAATGGGCCCAGCTCATCGACTGCCTGACCGTGCACGAGACCCGTTTCTTTCGCGATACCGATTCCCTGGACCTGGTCGAGGCCTTTTGCCGGCAGCGCCTGGAGGCCAACCAGGGCAAGCCCCTGGAGCTGTGGAGCGTGGGCTGCGCCACCGGCGAGGAGCCCTACACCCTGGCCCTGTTGATGCATCGCCTGCGCGAGAGCCGTGGCCATTTTTACTACGGGGTGACCGGGATCGACATTTCCTTCCCGGCCCTGGCGGCGGCCCGCGAGGGCATTTACCACCGCCGCAAGCTGGAAACGGTGCCGGACGGGCTGCGCGAACGCTGCTTCCTCGCCAAGGGCGATGATTATTTTCAGTTGATTCCGGAGATCCGTGCCCGGGTCTTGTTCGTCCAGGGCAATATGGTGGACAACAAGGCGGCGCCGGAGCACCGCTACGATGTGATTTATTGCCAGAACGTGCTGATTTATTTTCAGCCGGACCGGCGTCAGCAGATCCTGAGCATCCTCGCCGAGCGCCTGGCGCCCGGCGGCCTGCTGGTCCTGGCCCCGGGCGAAATGATGGATTGGCAGCCGCCTAGCCTGGAGCGTGTGTCCCACGCCCAGAGCCTGGCCTTTACGCGGCGTTAGACGAATTTTGCGCAGGCCTCTTTGCCTTTGGGCGTGCGCTGATGTTACGGAGCAGGCATGACGACCGGTAATTACGAACAGCTGGCACTCTCCTGGGTGCGCGAGGAAGTCAATAAGACGCTGGATCAGGCGCGACAATCCCTCGAAGCCTATGTCGAGAAGCCCGAGGACACGACGCAGATCCGCTTCTGCGTCAGCTGTCTGCACCAGGTGCGCGGCACCCTGCAGATGCTGGAGTTCTATGGCGCGGCCCTGCTCGCCGAGGAAATGGAGCATCTGGCCGTCGCCATCAACGAGGAGCGCGTGTCCCGCAAGCACGATGGCTTCGAGATCCTGATGGGCGCCATTCTCCAACTGCCCAGCTATCTGGAGCGGGTCCAATCCGGTCAGCGCGATCTGCCCATGGTCCTGTTGCCGATCCTGAACGAGCTGCGCGCCGTGCGCGGCGAGGCCCTGCTCTCGGAAACCGCGATCTTCAGTCCCAGCCTGGACACCGCCCAGCGGCCCAAGGCCGAGCTGCCGGTGGTCAGCGACGACGAGCTCAAGGATCAGGCCCGCAAGCTGCGCCCCCATTATCAGAAGGGCCTGCTCGGCGTTTTCCGCAACGAGGCCGTGCAGGAGAGTTTCCAGCGCCTGACCAAGGTGATGGAGCGCCTGGAGCAAATCTGCGGCGACGAGCCCCTGGGCGAGCTGTGGTGGGTGTCCGGCGCCTTCCTGCGCATCATCGACCGCGAACAGCTGCACAAGAACGCGTCGGTGCATGCCCTGCTCGGCCAGATCGACCGGGTGCTCAAGCACCTGGGCGACGAGGGCGTGCGCGCCGCCTCGGAAGCCCCGTCCCAGGAGCTGCTCAAGAACCTGTTGTACTACATCGCCAAGTCCAACCTGGCCGATCCGCGCGTCCAAGCCGTCAAGGAGGCCTACGGTCTGGCCGAGGCCCTGCCGGGCGACGATACCCTGAGCGAGGCGCGTGCCCAGATGGCCGGTCCCGGCCAGGACGTGATGAAGAGCGTGGTAGCCGCCATCAACGAGGATCTGGCGGCCATCAAGGATGCCCTGGACGTGTTCATGCGCACGCGCGGCCGCAGCGGCAGCGAGTTGCAGCCCCTGGCGCCCATGCTGCGCCAGGTTTCCGACACCCTGGCCATGCTGGGCCTCGGGATTCCCCGCGAGGTGATCCAGCAGCAACTGGCCATCGTGCAGCGCCTGGTCAATGACAATGCCGCCATCGACGATGGCGTGATCATGGACATCGCCGGCTCCCTGCTCTTCGTCGAGGCCAATCTCAGCGGCGTGGCCCAGGCGGCCCTGCCGGCCGAGAGCGCGCCGGCGCCGAGCGCCGACGTGGCCGGCGACGTGCAGTTCGACGAGGCCAAGAAGGTCCTATTGGCGGAGTCGCGCGGCAATCTGCAGCGCGCCAAGGACGCCATCATCGATTACATGGCCTCCAGCTGGAACGGGGCCCTGTTGGAGGAAGTCCCGGCGCGCCTGGTCGAGGTGCGCGGCGGACTGGTCATCGTCGGCCTGGAAGGCCCGGCGGCCATGATCGCCACCTGTGCCCGCTATATCGACGAGCGCCTGGCCCAGCACATCGTGCCCAGCGAGGCGCAGCTGGATGCCCTGGCCGATGTCCTGACCTCCATCGAGTATTTTCTGGAAGCCCTGGAAGAGGGCTCGGAAGGCCTGGCCTCCGTGCTGGAAGCCGCCCAGGACAGCCTGGCGGTGATCGCCCAGGCCTTGAGCGAGCCGGCCCAGTCGGCGGCGGTGCCGCCGGAGGCCCTGGCGCGTCCGGTCCTGGCCCGCTCGACCGAGGACGAGGCGGCGGAACTGGTCGAAGAGGAAGAGGCCGAGGCGCCGATCGCGGTCGAGCCGGCTGTGCCGGTCGAGGAAAAACTGGCTGAAGCGCCCCATGCCAAGGAAGCCGACGAGTCCCTGATCGATGACGAGGTCATCGAGATCTTCATCGAGGAGGCCCAGGAAGTCCTGGAGACCATCCGCGAGGAACTGCCGCGCTGGATCGCCCGGCCGGAGGACAAGGATGCCCTTTCCACGGTGCGCCGCGCCTTCCACACCCTCAAGGGCAGCGGCCGCCTGGTGGGCGCCAAGGTCATGGGCGAGTTTGCCTGGTCCATCGAGAACCTGTTCAATCGCATCATCGACGCGACGGTGCAGCCGGGCGATCTGGTGTTCGCCACCGTGGAAGCGGCCCGCGACGCACTGCCGGAGCTGATCGCCGCCTTCCAGGAACATCGCGCGCCGAACCTGGACGTGGATGCCATCGCGCAGCGCGCCGATATGTTGTCCCGTGGCGGCGTGGAGAGCATGCCCGCCGCGCCGGCGGCGCCGGTGGTGAGCGAAGCGGCTCCCGAGCTTGCTCCGGTCTCGTCCGCGCCGGAGCCGGAAGCGCCTGCCCCGGTTGCCGAGCAACCCGAGATTCTGTCGGAAGCCGAGGAGGAGATGCCCGCCCCGATGGAAGCCGCCTGGGAAATGCCCGTGGCGGTCGAGCCGGTCCCGGCGCCGGAACTGGAGTTGTCGCCGGAAGAGCCTGGCGAACCGGTAGCGGCGTTTGACGAAATCTCGGCGCAGACCGAGGCCGAACACCTGGCCGCCCAGGAGGCCGAGGAAGCCGAGGCCCTGGACCCGGTGCTGCTGGACATCTTCCGCAACGAGGCCGAGGGGCATTTCGAGACCCTGGACGGCTTCCTGGCCGAGGCGCGTTTGTCGCCGGTGCCGCTCAAGGTGTCCGACGGCCTGGTGCGCGCCCTGCACACGCTCAAGGGCAGCGCCAACATGGCCCAGGTCCAGCCCATCGCCGAGCTGGTCACGCCCACCGAGCGCTATTTCCGCGAGTTGCAGAGCCGGGGCCAGTCGGTGAGCCGAGAGGCCCTGCAATACCTGCGCGAGCTGCGTGCCTATCTGTCCGAGCAGCTGGAGCTCCTGTCCGTGGGCGGCGGCGTCGATGCCGCCCGTCAAGAGGCCTTCCGCCTGCGCATCCTGGACCTGCACGCGGGCTTCATGCCCGCCGAGGCGGAGATCCAGGCGGCTGAGCCGATCCGCGATCCGGACGTGCTCAATCTGTTCATGATCGAGGCCATGGACGTCCTGGAGGGCATCGACTCGCTGCTGCACGAGGACCTGGGCGACAGCCTGCCGGCGCAGCTGGCCAGCGAGCTCGGCACCTTGCGCCAGGGCGCCGCCATGGCCCGACTGCCCGAGGTCGAGTTCCTGGCCCAGTCCCTGGAGCAGATGTCCCTGGCCGCCGCCGGTTTCCCGCTGGCGGAAGCCTTCCTGGACCTGGGCCGCCAGGGTCACGATGCCTTGATGGACATGCTGGACAAGGTGGCGGCCAACCAGACCCCGGAGTTGTCGCAGGACCTGCTCGACGCCATTCAGGGCTTCCAGCCGACCGCCGAATCGGCCGCCGAGGCGATGGCCGAGCCTGGCCTGGAACCCGAAACTCTGTCCGTCATGGAGCCGGCGACCGAAGCGCCTGTTGCCGAGGAGCCCGTCGTCGAGACGCCAAGCGCGGAGGAATGGCTGCTTGAGGAGCCGGCAGTCGAAGTGCCGGCGGTTGAAACCCTGGACACCGAATCCGTGGCTGAGGAGATGCTCACCGAGGAGCAGGCTATCGAGGCCCTGTTCCGAACCGAAACGGCGGAACCCGCGGCGGAAGCCCAGGCGGAGCCCGAGGCGCCGGAAGCGGTCTTCGAATCCGAATGGAGCCTGGAGACGGAGCTCCCTGCCAGTCTGGAGGAGGCTGCTGCCGACGAAGTCCCCGCCGAGCCGGACGAGGAATGGGCTCTGCCGGTCGCGGAGTCCGAGCTATCCGAGGCCGAGATCGAGCTGGGTGCTGGTGATCTGGAGCTGACGCCGGAGTGGCAAAGCCTGGTCGCCGAGGAGTTGGTCACGGAACTCGTACCGGAGGATGTGCCGGAAGCCTTGGATACGATCACCGAGGGCGTGAGCCTGGACCTGGGCGAGCTGGTCATGGTCGAGGACGAGCAAGCCTTCGCCGAACCGGAAAGCGAAACCGTCCACCCGGTCGATGCCGAAGCCATCGAACTGGGTTTCGAGGCCGACCTGGAGTTGGCCGAAACCGAGTCGGCTATTCCCGTCGAAACCGCGGAGGAGGAGGCCCTGCCCCTGGAGCTGGAGATGGAAGAGTCCTCTCTGGCCATGGAACTTTCTCCGGCCATGGAGGCTCCGGCCGATGTGGAAGTGGAGCTGGGGCTTGTCGGCGAGCTGGAAGAGGCCGCTCTGCCGGAAATCGAGTTGGAGCTGGACGACGCCCTGGCCGAAGCCTCGGCGACGGTAGAGACCCCGGCTGGCTTCGAAGCCCTGGAAGAGCCTTCCCTGGAACCGGAAGAAGAGCTGGCCGAGGCCTGGGAAGCCCCAGGCATGGAGCTTGAGCTCGACATCGAGATCGAGGGCCTGCCCGAGGCGCCTGGTGAGCTAGAGGAAGAGGCGATAGACGAAGCCACCGAGCTGGCATTCGCGCCGCTGGTCGAAGAAGAGGCGCCGACCCTGCTGGCCGAGCCGATTGAGGCGGTTTCCACTGAACTGGAAGCCGAAGCCGAAGCCGAAGCCGAAGCCGAAGCCGAAGCCGAAGCCGAAGCCGAAGCCGAAGCCGAAGCGGTAGCCGAGCTTGAGGAACTCCCGGGGCAGGTCGAGGAAATTACCCTGTCCGAACCGCCGGCGGAGGAAACCCTGGTGGTCGCTGCCCAGTCGCTTCCCGACGAGGCTTTCCTCAGCGAGGCCCTGGAGCGTATCGATGCCCTGGGCAGCCTGGTCGAGCGCTGGGCGGAAGTGGACGACGAGGATCTGGGTCTGGCCCTAGCCGAGCTGGCGCAGGGCGCGGCAGTTGCCGGCGTCCCGGCCATCGCCGGCCTTGCCGGCGGATTGGAGGCTCTGAGCCATGGCGGCGGCCGTTCGGCGCCCTTGATGCGCCAGGGTCAGCAGCGCCTGATGGGCATGCTGGAAGCCTGCTTCGAAGGCCGTCAGCCCCTGGCTGACGAGGCCTTGTTGCAGGCCGTCGCCGAAGCCGCTGTCCAGGTCGAAGAAACCGCGCCGTTTGAAGCGCCGGCCGAAATCGGCGGCGAGATGCTTCGAAGCCGAAGCCGAAGCCGAAGCCGAAGCCGAAGCCGAAGCCGAAGCCGAAGCCGAAGCCGAAGCCGAAGCCGAAGCCGAAGCCGAAGCCGAAGCCGAAGCCGAAGCCGAAGCCGAAGCCGAAGCCGAAGCCGTCGCGGAAATTGAGCCGACGCTGGAAACCGAGGACGCCGGTTTCGATCTGGATGCCGAGCTGGAAGAGCTGCCGGCCGAGGTCCTGGAGGCCGAGCTGGCGCTGTTCACCGAGCGCGCCGTGGACACCCCGGTCGTGCCGGCCCGCCGCGAGGAAGCGGAGGCGGAGGTGACCTCCCTGGTCCTCTCCGACGCCGAGGCAAGCATCGAGCAGGAGCTGGTCGATATCTTCCTGGACGAAGCCAACGAGCTCTTGGAATCCGTGGCCGATACGCTGTTGCGCTGGGAGCAGGAACCCGCCGAGCGCGGCCTGGTGGCATCCTTGCAGCGCGATTTGCATACCCTGAAGGGCAGTTCCCGCATGGCCGGCATCGGTCCCATCGCCGATCTCGCCCATGCCATGGAGGATTGTTACGAGGCCGTGGCCGAGGGACGCAAGAGCGGCTCGCCGGCCTTGGTGCGCCTCTCCGAGGAGGCCCAGGAGCAGTTGTCCGCCATGGTGGCGACTTGTCGTGCCGGAGGCGATATCGCCGATGCCGCGGCACTGATCGCCCGCTTCGCCGCCTACGGCGAGGCAGTGCCTGCGACCAGTTCCCAGCCCATGGCAGGCCTTGCTCCGACGCCCGTGGCGGTGGCCGAAGGCGAGGATCTGGCGGAGCCGGTGCAGCTGGACGAGGCCGGCGAGGAGATTCTGGAGATTTATCTGGAAGAATCTGCCGAACTCATGGATCAGATCGACGAGGCTTTAAGCCAACTCACCGAAGCCGAGGACATGGGCGCGGTCCTGGCTCTGCTGCAACGCTATCTGCACACCCTCAAGGGCGGCGCGCGCCTGTCCAGCCTCTCGGCCCTGGGCGATCTGACCCATGCCCTGGAGGCGGTGTTCGAGCGCGTCATCGACGGCAGCCTGGCCCTGGAGCCGGCAGTCCAGAAACGGATCGCCGAAGGTCGCGACTGGATCGGGCATCTGCTCGCCGAAGTGCGCAAGGATCGCCGCCAGACCCGGCCGGTTCGGTTCATGGCGATCCTGGAAGGCTTGCTGCGCGGGGAATCCGGCGCGATGCCGGCGGCGGAGAGCCGAGCCCCGGTCCCGCAGCCCGCGCCGTCCATGCCCGTGCCCGAGGCCACGGGCGACGCCAAGATCATTCCCATGCCGCTACGCAAGGCCGCCCCCATGGCGGAAGAGCGGCGCGCGACCCAAGAAGTCGTGCGCGTGCGCGCCGATGTCCTGGAAGACCTGGTGAACCTGGCGGGCGAAACCTCCATTTACCGTTCGCGCCTGGAGCAGCAGGTTTCCGCGCTCAAGTTCAACCTGAACGAAATGACCGCGACCATCGCCCGTCAGCGCGAACAGCTGCGCAACCTGGAAATCGAAACCGAGGCCCAGGTCCAGTACCGCCGCGAGGTATCCAGCGCCTACGAGGACTTCGACCCGCTGGAAATGGACCGCTACACGCGCCAGTCGGAACTGACTCGCCAGCTGTCCGAATCCTCCAACGACTTGCTGTCCCTCAAGGACACCATCGAGAACCTGCAGTCCGAGGCGGACACCCTCCTGGTGCAGCAGGGCCGCGTCAACACCGAGCTCCAGGAAGGCTTGATGCGCACGCGCATGGTGCCCTTCGAGACCCTGGTGCCGCGCCTGAAGCGTATCGTCAAGCAGCTCAACACCGAGCTGGGCAAGGAAGTGGAGCTGGCCATCTTCGCCGAGGGCGAAATGGACCGCACGGTGGCCGAGCGCATGATCGCGCCCATCGAGCACATGCTGCGCAATGCCATGGACCATGGCATCGAATCGGCATCGGTGCGCCGCGCCGCCGGCAAGGCCGACATCGGCCGCATCAAGATTCGCCTGTTCCGCGAGGGTGGCGAGGTCATCATCGAGATTTCCGATGACGGCGCCGGCATCCACCTGGGCCGCGTGCGGGCCAAGGCCCTGGAACGCGGCCTGATCACCGCCGATTCCCAGCTGACCGAGCACGAGCTGCAGCAGCTGATCCTGCATGCCGGCTTCTCCACGGCCGAGAAGATCACCCAGGTTTCCGGGCGAGGCGTGGGCATGGACGTGGTGAACAGCGAGATCCGCTCCATGGGCGGCCTTATCGACATCCATTCCCAGGAGGGCCACGGCTCGCGCTTCACGGTGCGCCTGCCTTTCACGGTTTCGGTGAACCAGGCCCTGATGGTGAAGCTGGGCGAGGACGTCTATGCCATCCCGCTCGCCAACATCGAAGGCATCGTGCGCGTCAGCCCCTACGAGCTGGCCGAGTACTACACCACGCCGGACGCCCAATACAGCTATGCCGGCCAGCCCTACAACCTGAAGTACCTGGGCGGGCTGTTGGATCAGAACGTCGGCGCCAAGCTGGAAGGCCTGTACCGGCCGCTGCCGGTGCTTTTGCTGCACGGCGTCGAGCATCCCATCGCCCTGCAGGTCGACGATCTCATGGGCTCGCGCGAAATCGTCGTGAAGTCGGTGGGCACCCAGCTGTCCACCATCTCCGGCCTGTCCGGTGCGACGATTCTGGGCGACGGCCGTGTCGTGCTCATTCTGGACATCGCCGCCCTCCTGCGCCGCGAGACCGTGCGCCTGGCCGAGGTCGCCGCCCGCGCCGCCGAGGCCTTGCCGGTCGAGCCGGTTCCGGTCGCCGCCGGCGAGAAGCGCGTCACCCAGGTCATGGTGGTGGACGATTCCATCACGGTGCGCAAGGTCACGGCGCGCCTCCTGGAGCGCCATGGCTACGAGGTCATCACCGCCAAGGACGGGGTGGATGCGGTCAACCAGCTGCACGATCTCAAGCCGGACATCATGCTCCTGGACATCGAAATGCCGCGCATGGACGGCTTCGAGCTGGCCACGGTCATCCGCCACGACGAGCGTCTCAAGGACCTGCCCATCATCATGATCACCTCGCGCACCGGCGAGAAACACCGCACCCGCGCCGAGGCCATAGGCGTGAACCGCTTCATGGGCAAGCCCTTCGACGAGGTGGAGCTGCTCGACACCATCGCCGTCCTGGCGGGCAGCTGAGGTAGACGCGGATGCTGCGCATCGGTCTGGTGAGCCGCGCCGGCGAGAGCGGGGCCTTGAGGGCTCTGCTGGCCGAGCGCGGCGTCGAGATCGCCGTCGAACGCTCGCCGGAGAACCTGGGCGAGGCCGATATCGGTTCCCGGGCCGTGGCGGTCTGGCTGGTGCATCTGGGCGAGGACGATTGGACCGAGAGCGTCGATAGGCTGTTGGACGCGGCGGTCGCGCCGGTGTTCATCGACGAGCCGGAGACCCTGGCCGGCCATGCCTATCCCGCCTACTGGGCGCGCAGCCTGGCGGAGCGCCTGCAGGAGCTGGCCGGCGAGCCCGAGGCCCCGGCCGACGATGGCCTGGGGGTCCTGGAGCTGCCCGAGGAACTGGATTTTTCCCTGGCGGGCCTGGCCGAAGACGAGGATCTGCTGGCCGCGCCGCAGCCCGCCGTGGCGTCGGAGCCCGAGCCGGCCGAGCCGGTCACCGACGCTCCGGCGGACAGGGAACCCCCGGCGCCGCCGGCTTCCGAGGCCATTCCTCCGGAGCTGGGCGGGCTGGAGTTCGGTTTTGCCGTCGAGGCTGCCGACAGCGAAGAGGCCATGCCTCAGGGGCTGGAGTTCGAGCTGGCGGGTGACGACGAGGCACCGGTTTCGCCGGCCGTGACTCCGCCGGCGACCAGGGCCCAGGGCCGGATCGAGCCCGAATTCACCCTGGACTGGGATCTGACGCCCGCTGGCGGCGAGCCGGAGATCCTGGGCATCGATTTCGCCGCACCGTCCGCAGCCGTCCCGTCCGAGTCGGCGCCGGCGAGCCATCCCGTCTCCCCGGCGGCGGACATGACCGGCATCGAGGAAGTGGAGCTGCGCTGGTCGGACGCGTCCACGGCTGCCGAGACGCCCCTGATTTCTGACGAACCGGCACCGGTCGAGCTGCTGGAGCTGGAGTTCCCGACAGCCTTCACGGCGGAAGCCGCCGCCGGCGATTTTGCCTTCGATTTGGTCGCCGACGAGCTTTCGCCCTCCAAAGAATGCCCAGCTCCCCTGGAAACGCCCCTACCCCAGATGGCGGCTAGCGCGCCCTGGCAGCTGGTGGTTCTGGCGGCCTCCCTGGGTGGCCCGGCGGCCGTGAAGCGTTTCCTCCAGGCGCTGCCGCCCGGGCTGCCGGCGGTGTTCGTGCTGGCCCAACATATCGATCCCGGCTTCCTGCCGGTCCTGGCCCGGGCCCTGGAAACCGCCAGCCCCTACGAGGTGGTGATGGTGGAGGGTAGCCACGACCTGGCCATGGGCCAGTTGGTCCTGGTGCCGGTGGCCAGCCGGCTGAATTTCGCCCATGGGGGCTTGGTGACCACCAGCCCGGCTCATTGGACGCCGCCTTACGCGCCCTGCATCAACGATGTGATGGAGGACGTGGCCAAGATGTATGGCGAGCAGGCCCTGTGCATCGTGTTCAGCGGCATGGGCGACGACGGCGCCGAGGGCGGCAAGGCCGTGATCGCCCAGGGCGGCCTGGTCTGGGCCCAGGACGCCGAGAGCTGCGCCAATTCCTCCATGCCCGACTCGGCGCGCGCCGCCGGAGTCGTCAGTTATACCGGCACTCCCGAGGAGCTGGCCCGGCATTGCGCCGAGTTCCTGGGCCATAGGGACGATGCCGCCGCCGTTAATCATTGAGGCCTGTTATGTCCCAAACCCGCGTTTCCAGCCTGATCGTCCCCATGCAGGGCATGGGCCTGCTCGTGCCTAGCGCCCTGGTGGCCGAGGTCATTCCCTTCGCCGGCATGGAGGCCAAGACCAAGGGCCCGGACTGGTTGCTGGGGGAAGTGGTCTGGCGCGGACAGAAGCTGCCCGTGCTGTCCTTCGAGTGCGCCAATGGCGAGGGCACGGTGCTGCCGCGTCCCGGTTCGCGTTTCGCGGTGATGCAGACCCTCAACGAGGGCACCGCCAAGGAGTTCTATGCCCTCCTGGTCCATGGCCAGCCCAGCCCGGCGGAGATCGATCCGGGCGATCTGGAGGCCGTGGAGGGCCCGGAGGCCCATGCGGTGAAGACCTATGTGCGCTACCAGGGACAGGTTCTGCGCGTGCCGGACCCGGACGCCCTCGAACCCCTGTTGGGTCAATTGGCCTAGGGCTAGGGCAACAGACCCTAGGGAGCGTCAAGGATGAAATACTGCCCCCTCTGCCAGCGTGATTATGCCATCGGCGGGCTCTGTCCCCTGGACGGCGCCACCCTGATCGAGCGGGCCGTCCAGGATCCGCTCATCGGCCTCATCCTCAAGAACAGCTACCGCATCGAGTCGCGCCTGGCCGAAGGCGCCATGAGCATCGTCTACGTGGCGCGCCAGCTGACCCTGGACCGCCTGGTGGTGGTCAAGTTCCTGCGCAGCGGCACCGGCGACGCGGACTTCGTGCAGCTCTTCCTGCGCGAGGCGCGCATCGCCAGCCAGCTCAACCACCCCAATGTCCTGCACATCATCGACTTCGGCAACACCGAGGACGGCAGGGTCTTCCTGGTGGCCGAATACCTGCGCGGCGAATCCCTGGAGGAGCATGTGCAGCGCCAGGGCGCCCTGCGCCTGGAACAGCTGGTCTGGCTCATGGAGCAGATCGGCGAGGGCCTGTCCGCCGCACACCGCATGGCCATCGTGCACCGGGACCTGAAGCCGGCCAATATCGTCCTGGCGCGCCTGGCCGGCGACACCGTGACCGCCAAGCTCCTGGACTTCGGCATCAGCAAGCCGCTCGCCGAGGCGGATCTCAAGTACACGCGCCTGGGCATGGTCATGGGCACGCCCGGCTATCTCGCCCCCGAGCAGATCGAGGGTCGGCGCGACATCGATCCCCGCGCCGACATCTATGCCCTGGGCGCCATCCTGTTCTTCCTCTGCGCCGGCCGCACGCCCTACCAGGGCGGCGATCCCCAGGCCATCATGGCCGCCCAGCTGTCCGGGCCGCCCGACAGCCTGGCGAGCCTGCCGCTGGCCGACGCCCGCTGCCGGGTCTTCGAGCCCCTGGTGCGCGAGGCCATGGCCCGGTCGCCGGAGGCGCGCATCGCCGACGTGGCCGGCTTCCTGCGTCGCCTCCACGAGCTGGCCCGGGAGGGCGTGACGGCGGGCATCCAAGCCGCGGTCCAGGCCACGGCCATCCTGCCGGCCGGCGGCTCTCCTCTTGGAGTAAACCAGTACCGCGTGGTGTTCGCCGGCGAGCTCAAGCCCGGCGAGTCGCCGGAGGCCGTGTGCGCGCGCCTGGGACAGGCGCTGCGCCTGGACGAGGCCCAGGTCGGCAAGCTGTTTTCCGGCAGCCGGGTCGTGCTCAAGAAGCAGGTGGGGCGCGACATGGCCGATCGCTTCGTCGCCCTCCTGGACAAGGCCGGCGCCGTGGCCCATAGGGAGCTGGTCGGCCTGAGCGAACCGGTCGCGCCCAGTCCGCCGGCCGGCGAGCCGGTGCTCAGCCTGGCCATCGCCCTCAAGGATCTGCCGGCCGCCGCCAGCCTGCCCACGGCGGCGTCCCAGCCCTCCGTTCCCCATGTCTTCCATGAGCAGGGCTTGAGCGAGCCCACGGCGGCCCTGGCTAAAGCCAGCCTGCCGGCGTACAGCCAACCCATGCCCGGCACTCAACCCGCCGCCCAGGAGGCGATCCCCACGGCCATTCCGGTGACGCCGCGTCCGGTGCCCGAGCCCCTGGCCAAAGCCAAGCGCCGCCGCTGGCCGGTCTATGTGCTGGTTCTGCTGGCGCTGATCGCGCTGAGCCTGGCCCTGCCGGCCAGCCGTTACCGCCTCTACGATCTCCAGGCCCAGCTGTCCGGCTGGCAGGCGCCGCGCGGCGTCGAGGCGGAGCGAGTGCGCCTGGGCATGCTGGCGCCCTTCTCGGGCGCTGCCCGTGAGCTGGGACGGGGCATGCAGCTGGGAGTGACGGCGCGCTTCCTGGAACAGAACGAGCTCGGCGGCGTCCATGGCCGGCGCCTGGAGTTGAACGCGGTCGACGACGGCTACGAACCGGCGCGCAGCCTGGCCCAGCTGGATAGTCTCTTGGTGGCGGATAGCGGCGTGTTCGCCCTGATCGGCGACGTGGGCACGCCCACCACGGCGGCGGTCCTTCCCCGGCTCCTGGACGGCAAGACCCTGTTGTTCGGCACCTTCTCCGGCGCCGAGCTCCTGCGCCACAACCCGCCGGATCGCTATGTCTTCAATTATCGGGCGAGCTACGCCGAGGAGACCGCGGCCCTGGTGCGCTATTTCGTCGAGGAAAAGAAGCTGGATCCGGCCCAGATCGCCGTGTTCCATCAGAACGACGCCTTCGGCTTGGACGGGCTGAAGGGCGTGGAGCAGGCCCTGGCCGCCTATGGCGTGGCGCCGGAGGCGGTGCGCAAGTATTCCTATGCGCGCAACAGCGTGCAGGTGGACGGGGCCGTTCAGGGTCTCTTGGCGCCGGGTTCGACGCCGGTGGCGGCGATCGTGCAGATCTCGACTTACGCGGCCAGCGCCGCCTTCACCGTCCGCTTGCGCCAAGGTGGCTACCGGGGCGAGATCGCCAATGTCTCCTTCGTGGGCAGCGATGCCCTGTCCGAGGCCTTCGGCGAGGCCGGCCCGGAGTATGGCGAGGGCGTCCTGGTCAGCCAAGTCGTGCCCCTGTACAGCGGCTACGCCTCCGGCGTACTGCGCTACCGCGAGGCCATGAAGCGCTGGTATCCCAACGAGGAGCCGGATTTCGTGTCCCTGGAGGGCTATATCGTCGCCAGCCTGTTCATCGACGCCCTGCAGCGGGCCGGGCGCCACTTCGACACCGAGAGCCTGGTGGATGTGCTGGAGCAGACCCGCGACCTGGACCTGGGCGTGGGCACGACCATCAGCTTCCATCCCTCCAACCACCAGGGCAGTCATCGGGTCTGGGGCACGCGCCTGCGTGGCGACGGGCGTTTCGAGAGCGTGAAGCTCAAGGCCGGGGAAACGCTCTAGAAATCGCCGAACCGGGCATTCAGCCCCGCCAGGACGGCCAGGCCGGCGGTCTCCGTGCGCAAGATGCGCGGGCCGAGGCGCAGACCCCGTGCGCCGGCGGCGGCCAGGGCGGCGATCTCCGCCTCGGACAAGCCGCCCTCCGGGCCTATGACCAGGCTCAAGGGGCCGGTTGGGTGGGGCAGGGTGCTTAAGGAATGCTCGGCCAGGGGGTCCAGGGTCAGCATCTGCCCTTCCCGCGCCTGGGCCAGCCAGGCCTTCAGATCGACGGGGGCCAGGAGCTCGGGCACGCGGTTGCGGCCGCATTGCTCGCAGGCGCTGATGGCGACCTTCTGCCAATGCTCGATGCGCTTGTCCAGGCGTTCGTCGGCGAGCCGGACGCCGCAGCGTTCGGTGAACACCGGCTGGATCGCCGCGACGCCCAGCTCGGTGGCCTTCTGGATCGTGTAATCCATCTTCTCGCCCCGCGACACGGCCTGGACCAGGCTGACGCCCAGGGGCGACTCCCTGTCGACCACAGACCCCGCCCCCAGGTGCACGCGCACCGTGCGTTTGCCAACCTCGACGATGCTCGCCGGGTATTCCCGGTTGTCGCCGCAGAACAGGGTCAGTTCGTCGCCCACGGACAGACGCAGCACGCGCGCCACATGGCCGGCCGCCTCCTCGCTGAGGGCCAGCTCCTGGCCGTCGGACAGGGGCTCGGGATGGTGGATGCGGATCGTGCGCATGGGGGACTCGCGGTAGGCCGGAAAAACGCCGCTAGTGTAGCCCGGATGAAGGCGCGCAGTGCCGGGAATCCGGGGGATTCAGCAGAGACGATTCACCTACGAGCGCGGGCAGCGCCAGCACTCGCCGCTGCCTTGCGGATAATACATGGCGCCACACTCTGGGCAGGGTTCGGCATTTCCCTCCGGCTTGTAGGGCGCCCAACCCTGCCGCAGGTAATAAATGGCCATGGCTTCTTCGTGGGTATTGGCCTCAAATGTGTAAAGCCGTATTTCACAGTCCCCATCAAAGCGGCCATTGGCGAAGCGGAGCGGTTCTTCGCCCCCTACCAAGGTGTGGCCGATTTGTTGGCAGCGTGATGCCCAAACCGAATAGGTTTTTTTCATTCGTGCCCGCTCGCTTCTACTCGGCTCATCCTCGCGTCGCCGAATCAATACACTCCGCTGCCACGCCGGCCAGCCAGTCGATTTCTTCCTCGGTGATCACATAGGGCGGCATGAAGTACACGACCGAGCCCAGGGGGCGCAGGAAGGCGCCGCGCTTCAGGGCCTCGGTGTAGACGCGCATGCCGCGCCGCTCGCGCCAGTCGTAGGGGGTTTTCGTGGTCTTGTCGGCGACCAGCTCGATGGCGTGGATCATGCCCAGGGTGCGGGTCTCGGCCACATGGGGGTGGTCGCGCAGGGCCAGGGTGCTCCGGTGCATGCGCGTGCTCAATGCCTTGTTGCGCTCCAGAACCCGGTCCTGCTCGAAGATATCCAGGGTGGCCAGGGCGGCGCGGCAGGCCAGGGGGTTGCCGGCATAGCTGTGGGAGTGCAGGAAGGCACGGAGGCTGGCGTAGTCGGCGTAGAAGGCCTCGTAAAAAGTCTCGGTGGTCATCAGGATGGATTGGGGCAGATAGCCGCCGGTCAGGCCTTTCGACAAGCACATCAGATCCGGCGTGACGCCCGCCTGTTCGCAGGCGAAGAGCGTGCCCGTGCGGCCGAAGCCCACGGCGATCTCGTCGGCGATGAAATGCACCTGGTAGCGGTCGCAGAGCTCGCGCAAACGGCGCAGATAGACCGGGTCGTACATGCGCATGCCGGCGGCGCCCTGAACCAGGGGTTCGACGATGACGGCGCAGATCTCCGCGCCGCGCGTGCTCAATAATTCTTCCAGCTCGGCGGCGGCGGCGAGCGCCCGTTCCTCGGCGCTCTGGCCGGGCTCGGCCTGGTAGGCATCGGGACTGGAGACCAGCAGGGACTCCATCAGGAGCGGCGCATAGGTCTCCTTGAACAACGGAATATCGGTGACCGCCAGGGCGCCCAGGGTCTCGCCGTGGTAGGAGTTCTTGAGGGCGACGAAGCGGGTCTTGCCGGTCTTCCCGGCATTACGCCAGAAGTGGTAGCTCATCTTGAGCGCGGTCTCTACCGCGCTGGCGCCGTTGTCGTTGTAGAAGCAGCGGGTCAGGCCCGGGGGGGCTAGCTTGACCAGGCGCTCGGCCAGGGCCACGGCGGGTTCGTGGGTGCAGCCGGAGAAGATCACGTGCTCCAGGCGGTCCAGCTGGTCTTTCAGCGCGGCATTGATGCGCGGGTTGGCATGGCCCAGGACGTTGGTCCACCAGGAGCTGATGGCATCGAGATAGCGTTTCCCGTGCACGTCCTCCAGCCAGACCCCGGAGGCGCGGGCGATGGGCAGGAGCGGGTAGTGCTCGTGGTCCTTCTGCTGGGTGCAGGGATGCCAGAGCACGGCGGCGTCGCGGGACAGGAGGTCGGCGGTCATGGGGGCTACTCGAAGGCGGGGCGAAGCCGCGATTATAGGGGCATTCAGCCGCTCTTGCGGCCCCAGCGCAGGCTCAGGGGCCAGCTCACGCGCCGCCGGCCTTCGCCCCAGGCGGCGCACAGGGCCGGTTCCAGCTCGGACAGCGGATCCCGGCCCTCGGCGCGGCGGCAGGCCTGGGTCGCCGACCAGCTGGCGAGATAGCCCAGCAGCTCCTCGGCCGTCCAGTCGGCGCTCATGGCGAAGTCCGGTACCGGTTCTATCGGGAAGGGAAAGGGCAGGTCCCGGTAGGCGTTTTCCACGTGCACGCGCTCCGGCGGCCAATAGGGCCCCAGGCGCCGGGAGTAGAAGTCATCCAGCAACGGGTCCAGCTCGGCCGCGACGGCGAGCCGGCCATAGCACCAGACCGCCAATACGCCGCCGGGCTTGAGCACCCGCGCAGCCTCGGCATTGAAGGCCGGCAGGTCGAACCAGTGCAGGGCCTGGGCGACGCAGACCAGGTCCGCCGTGGCAGCGGCGAGACCCGAGGCTTCGGCCGGAGCGCGGACATAGTGCACCCGCTCATGGGCCGGCGCCTGGTCTAGCTGGGCCTGGCTGAGGTCGGTGGCATGAACGTGGGCGAAATGCGCGGCGAGACCCAAGGCCGCCTGGCCGTTGCCGGTGGCGCAGTCCCAGGCCAGCTCCCGGCCCGGAGCCTGGGCCGCCAGCCAGGCGAAGAGCTCGGCCGGGTAGTGCGGCCGGTAGCGGGCGTAGTCGCCGGCCTGGGCGGAGAAGTGGTCGTGGAAGGGCGAAGTGCTCATGGCTTGGCTCGGTGGGGAGCTGGTATGAGTTTAGCCGCCCAGCAGCGCCTGCCACAGCCAGAGCATGCCCCTGTGCAGGGGATTGCCCGGGTCCTGGTAGAGCAGGCGGGCGGTGAGGCTTAAGGACATGACGACCAGCAGGGGGCGCACGATGCGCGCGCCCTGGCGCATGACCAAGTGGGAGCCCAACCAGGCGCCGATGAGCTGGCCGGCGGCCATGACGAGGCCCACTTTCCAGACCATCTGCCCCCCTAAGGCGAAGAAGGCCACCGAGGTGAGGTTGGAGGTGCAGTTGATGACCTTGGCCTGGGCCGAGGCGCGCAACAGGCCATAGCCCAGCAGGAGCACATGGGCGAAGACCAGGAAGGAGCCGACCCCGGGACCGAAGAAGCCGTCGTAGAAGCCCAGGCCGAAACCGACGAACAGGGCGAACTGGCCATGGGAGAGTCGGGCCTTGGCATCCTGCTCGCCCAAGCGCGGCGAGGCCAGGATGTAGAGGGCGATGCCCATCAGCATCCAGGGAATAAGGCGCTTCAGGAAATCCGGATCCAGGTGTTGCACGGTCAATGCGCCCAGGGCGGCACCCAGCACCGTCCAGCCGATGCAGGGCAGGGCCAGGCGGGTGTCGATATGGCCCTGGCGATAGAAATTCCATACCGCCGTCGAGGAGCCGAACACGCTTTGCAGCTTGTTGGTGGCCAGGGCCTGGGCGGGCGAGAGGCCCGCCGAGAGCAGGGCCGGCAGGGAGAGCAGGCCGCCGCCGCCGGCGATGGCGTCGATAAAGCCGGCCAGGCCGCCGACCAGGAACAACAGGAACAGCGTCTCGACAAGCAGGGTTTCGGCAGACAAGTCGGCACCAGCGTGTAAAAACCGCCAAGGGTATCGGGCCTGGCGGCGCTTGGCCAGCAAAGAAAAAGACCGCCGCAGCGGTCTTTTCCCTGGCGGTCGCGCTTATTTGGCGGCGCGGCGGCGGCTGTAGCTGAGGCCCAACAGGCCCAGACCCAGCAGGGCGAGCGTCGCCGGCTCCGGGGCATCCACGATCTGGCCATTGCGGACCTGGAACAACCAGCGGCCGGCCTGGCCGATATTCGACAGCATGGGCAGGTTGCGCATGGCGGCGTCGCTGCCGGAAGCCGGCAACTCGTAGCTGACGCCGGAGCCGGAGGCGAAGCCGGCGCGGGCGTAATTGTTCTCGCTGGCGCTGCCCAGGGTCCAGTTGATGTCCTCGTAGCGGAATTCGATATCGAAGTCGCCGTTCAGGCCCACGCGGGTCAGGATGATCTGAAAGGCGTTCAACACGCTGCTGTTCTGGTCGTAGACGCCCACGTCGTCCCAGGTCATCACGATCTGGCCGGCGACCGGGTCCACATGCCACCAGGTCAGGTTGGAGCCGGTGGAATTGCCGCCGGCGGTGGCCGGCTGGTTGCTGCCACGGGTGTCCACGTCGGCGAAGAAGGCCGCGATCATCGGCGCCGTGCCATTGGTGATCACCGACGGGGTGTAGGTGCTCATGGCGCCATTGAAGGTGATATTGCCGTTGTTGTTGATCCAGAACTGGTTGTAGACCTGGCCGTAGAAGTTCATGCCATTGGCGAACACGCCGCTCGTGTTCAGCGGGCCATGGCTATGGTCATCGCCGCGCGGCAAGGCATTGGCGCCGAAACCGGCGGCGCCGCCCAGGCCATTGAGCAGAGGATAGGCCTCGGCAGCGGGAGCGAAGGTGAGGCTGGCGGTCAGAGCCAGGGCGGCGAGGCCCAGCAAAGCTTTCATATGAAGATCCTTGTCTATGAAACGGAGTCTTTAGTCGGAAGTGCTATATAAATAGGCAGCCAATCTTAGGCAAACATCATGCCTGAATTGTCTAACTAAATGATAAATAACGTTATTATTGTTTTTTGAGCAACGCGTCGTGAACGGTGTGTAAATTAACTGGACAGTGGTCCGACCCCTTCCCGCCCAGCGGAGCCTTCGGCCCCTGGGGAAGGAGAGTCCCTCTGGTGGGAACTACTTCCCCTGCCGGCGCACGCTGGACGAGGTGAACTCGTCCTCGCCCAGTTTCACCGAGAAATCCGCCATGCGTTCCTGGTTGTCCAGGCCCGAGACCAGGTAGCGCTTGGCTTTGAGGTCGTGCAGCACTTCCAGGGTGTTGAACAGGACCGGCACCTCGTAATAATTGAGGGCATGGGTCTCGGCGACGCGCCAGAGTCCGCCTTCCTCGTCGTAGTGGTCGATCACCGCCGCCTGCCAGCTGTCCTCGTCCAGGTAGAGCACGCGCTTGGCGTAGACGTGGCTGGCGCCCAGTTTCAGCTGGCCCTCCACGACCCAGACCCGGTGCAGCTCGTAGCGGCCCAGCTCGGGGTTGATGTGCCCGGGCTTCAGGATGTCCTCGTAGGCCAGGTCCTTGGCATGCAGCTTGTAGCTGTTGTAGGGGATGTAGAGCTCCTGCTTGCCCTTGAGGGTCCAGTCGTAGCGGTCCGGCGTCCCGGAGAAACCGTCGAAATTGTCCACGGTGGCCAGGCCGTCGGCGGCCGTGGAGGCATCGTCGTAGGCGTATTCGCCGACCCGGCGCACGCGCTTGTCCTTGGGATTGAAGATCCAGGTGCGGCGCGGCGCCTCCAGCATGTTCGTGGTCTCGTGCACCAGGACGATGGTGCCGGCCAGGCCCGCCGGGGCGCCGATTTCCTGCTTGAGACGGAACAGGGTGTAGTCCTTGGCGGCATCCTCATCGTTGCGCGAGTACACCGAGTCCAGCTTGTCGGTGAACTTGACCAGGGTGAAGCCGCCGTCCTCGTGCACGGCGGCCTGGCCGCGCTGGCGCACGGCCTGATCGCCCCGGTAGCGCAGCTCGTGGTTCCACACCGCCTCCAGGCCGTTGCCGGGAATAGGGAAGGGAATGCCGACGAAGGCGTTCTGCACGCCGATGCCGTTGTTGGCCAGCTCGGCGCGGCCGGCATTGGCCTTGCTCGCCTTGTAGATCTTGTCCGGGAATGCGGCGCTGCGCCTGCTGGGATAGACCTGCATCCGCCAGTCCGGATAGGCCTTGAGCAGGGCCTGCTGGCCGGGGCTCAAGTTGGCGGCGTACTGAGCCATGTTGGCCGCCGTGATGGTGAACAGGGGTTTATCGGCGGCATAGGGGTCCGGGTGGTGCGCGCCCTTCTCGTAGCCGGGGACGGGCTTCTTCAGGCCGCCCTCCCAGGCCGGGATGGTGCCGGTGGCGTTGCCGGCGGTCTCCGCGCCCAGGGGGGTGAGCGCCTGACCCAGGCGCAGGGCCTGTTCGGCATCGACCTTGGCGAGAGCCGGGCCCGGCAGGCTTAGGCATAGGGCGGCAAGCAGGAAACGACGGGACATGGCGGGCTCCACGCGCGAGGGCCTAGGCACAAGCCTAGCCCGGGTGCGGACTTGTTCAATTTTTGGGCGGTATTTTTCAAGGGGCGCGGGATTTTAGGGGCCGCGATCACGCTGGGCAAGGTCGGAGCGCAAAGAGTGTGAACCTTGTTTTAATTGAACGCACCGGCGTGGGTTACGGGAATCGCGTCCGCAGCCAGTCCAGGGTCAGCCCCGCCACCTGGTCGCGCCAGGCCTGGCAGGAAAAGGTGTGGTTGGCCTCCGGGAGGCGCTCTAAGCGCACGCGGCCTTCCGCCAGCAGGCCCTTCCAGGCGGTGTGGCCGCCGGCCACGTCCTCGAATTCCCGGGCGGTCAGATCGTCGCCGGAGAGCAGGACCAGAAGCGGGCCGGGGAAGCGCCGCCAGCCTTGAGCCATGCGCTCGGGCAGGCTGCCGCTCAGGGCGTTCTCGCCGGCGGCTACGCCCGGCTCGGCGCTTTGCCGCTGGCGCAGGAAGCCGCGCAGCGAGGCCAGGCTGTCGCCCAGGCGCAGGCCGCCCTTGAGCAGTTTGAGCCAGAACTCGCGGCTGGTCAGGCGCGACCAATAATAATGTTTGAGATAGGCCTCGGCCTCGCTGGCGGCGGTGCGCGCCCAGGGGTTGGCGAGGACCAGGCCGGTCACGCGCGGATCGCGCCAGGCATAGAACAGGCTGGCCGAGGCGGCGTCGCACAGGCCCCAGAGCACGACCCGTTTCAGCCCTGGCCGGGCCGCGCAGAGCTGGTCGATGGCGGCCTTCAGGTCTCGGTCCACCTGTTCGAAGTTCCGGGGCGCGCCGCCGGCATCGCCCATGCCGCTGTAATCGAAGCGCAGTACCGGGTAGCCGGCGGCTGCCAGGGCGCGGGCCAGGTGCACGAATTGGCGGTGGCTGCCGACCCGGTACTGGGGGCCGCCCACCACGATGAGCACCCCGGTCTCGGTCTGGGCATGGCCCTCGTGCAGCACGCCCACCAGCTCGGCTTCGCCGCAGGGGAAGACCAGGGCTTGCAGGCCGCTCATGCCTGTTCTCCGGCGAAGAAGGCGGCGCTGGCGGCGACGAGCTCGGGCACGGCGCTGATCTCCTGGCTGGTCCAGTAAGAGTCGCCGGCGAAGCAGCGGGCATCCCATGTCACGCTCGGCCAGGCCTGGGCCAGCTGCTGGGCCGCCGGGCCGGGGCCGCCGGATTCGCCGGCGGTCTCGAACACGGCGACGGCCATGCCGGGGCCCGGTCGCCAGCCGCTCAGGCGCTGGGCGTCGAGGGCGGCGGCCAGCTCGGGGGCCAGGCCGTAGCCGGCGACCTCCAGGGTCTCGCCCTGGGCCAGGCGCTGGCGCAGGGCCTTGACCGGCTCGTCACGGCCGGCGAATTTCGCGGCGGCGCTGCGCAGGCGCAGGAACTGGGTCAGCCAGGTCTCGCCGGACAGGACCGGCTGCCAGAGCAGGAGCTTGGGGATGGCATGCTCACGCGTGGCCAGCCAGTCGGCGGCCAGGAGCGCGCCACCGCGCAGGGCGAGGATGCCGGCGAGCGGCAGGGACTGGGTATCCAGCCAGGCGGCGGCGCGGTCCAGATCGGCTAGCCAATGGGTCCAGCGGGCATCGGCGAAGTCGCCGGCGCTATCGCCCGTACCCTGGAGATCGGGCAGCAGGCTGGCGAGTCCGGCGGCGGCCAGGGCCTCGCCGGCCAGGGTAAGCATGCGCCGGGACTTGTTGAGTTCCTCGGCGAAGGGCGGGACGAGAAGCACGGCGCCGCGCGCATCCGGCGGCCTATGCGCCAGGGCGAAGCAGGGGCCGGCAGGAGTATCGAGGAAGAATGCCGTCCGCATGGCTATCGTGTCCGTTAGGGGGCGTGCCTCTGAGGCGGAGTCCCCGCTCGTCCTGAGCCTGTCGAAGGGCGAGCGAAGCGGGTCGGTCAATCTGCCCTTCCGTCCTTCGACAGGCTCAGGACGAACGGTCTCCGTGGACTCGCGCGGGCCTCAGGCGCCCAGCTTGTCCGCCACGAAGGCGTCCAGGCTGCCGACGGTGGCGAAGATCTCGGCGGAGATTTCCTCGTCGTCGATGCTGATGGGAAAGCGCTCTTCCAGGGCGGTGATCACCGAGACCACGGCCATGGAGTCGAATTCCGGCAGGCTGCCGAGGAGCGGCGTGGCGGGCGTGAAGTCCAGGGCCTTGTCGCCCAGGGACAGGACATCGCGGAGGATGTGCTTGATGGTGGTGAAACGGTCCGTCATGGTGCTTTCAATCCGGTGAGCCAGGGCGCGATCCTAGCAGATCCGCCCGGGCGCGGGAACGGCTGGCTTGCCTTGGGGTGGCGCGGCCCCGTACCCTAGTGGGTCTTCCCAGACCCCGCCTGCGCAAGGATCGCCGCCCCATGAAGCCCACCGCCCTGGACCGCCTGCGCGCCGCCCGCCGCGAGATGGGTTATGCCAAGACCTTGATTTACCTGGCGGATCGTGCGATTCGCCGGGTCCATGCCGGCTCCGGTTTCTATCTCTACCATTTCGTGGCCCAACCTCTCGCCGAGACGCCGCGCTTGCCGGCCGGGCGCGGCAAGGCCTATGCCCTGCGCTGGCTGGAGGCGCCCGAGCCGGTCCTGGACGGCCTGGGCCGGCCCGCCGCCGTGATCGCCGCGCGCTTCGCCCAGGGCGCCCGCTGCCTGGTGGCCACCAAGGGCGAGGCCCTGGTGGGCTGCATCTGGTTTGTCCGCGAGTGTTACCACGAAGACGAGGTGCGCGCCGATTACCATCTGCCCGCCGGCGGCGCCGCGGTCTGGGACTTCGATGTCTTCGTGGCCGAGTCCGAGCGCCTGGGCTTTTTGTTCGCCAAGCTCTGGGACGGCTTCGACGCCGCGCTGCGCGACCAGGGCGTGCGCTGGACCCTGAGCCGCATCAACGGCTTCAACCAGCGCTCCCTGGCCTCCCACCGCAGCCTGGGGGCGCGGGACTGCGGCTGGGCGCTGTTCCTGCGCCTGGGGCGGGCGGAGCTGATGCTCAGCCCGCTCAAACCCTGGCTAAGCGTGAGTCGGGGGCGTAGACCTAGCCTGCACTTGGCTCCGCCTGGAGAGTCCCGGCCGTGAGTCATGGCCTGCAATCGGCGGTGATGCGCGGCGCCCTGTGGACCGTGGCCTTCCGCTTCGCGACGCGCGGCATCGGCCTCATCAGCACCCTGGTCCTGGCGCGGCTCCTGGTGCCGGCCGATTTCGGCGTGGTGGCCATGGCCACCGTGGTCCTGGGCTTCACCGACCTGCTGCTCAATTTCGGCGTGGGCACGGCCCTGATCCAGAACACCGAGGCCGACGAGACCGATTATCACAACGCCTGGACCCTGCAGGTCCTGCAGGGCCTGGCGGTGGGCGGTGTCCTGGTGGGCATCGCCCCCTGGGTGGGCGAGTACTACCGCGATGCCCGCGTGGTGGACGTCCTGCGTATGTTGGCCCTGGCACAGTTCCTCGGTTCCCTGGAAAACATCGGCATGGTGGCCTTCCAGAAGGCGCTGAACTTCCGCACCGACTTCATCCTGTTCGTGATGCGCAAGCTGCTCGCCTTCACGGTGACCGTGACCCTGGCCGTCACGCTGCAGAGCTACTGGGCCCTGGTCTTCGGCTCCCTCACCGGCCAGCTGGCCAGCACCGTTCTGTCCTATGTCCTGCACCCCTTCCGGCCGCGCCTGCGTTTCGATCGCCTGAAGAAGCTGTTGTCTTTCTCCCAATGGCTGTTGCTGCGCAACCTGGGGACCTACGCCCTGGTGCGCAGCGACAGCATCATGCTCGGCAACCGCGCCGATGCCGCCACCCTGGGCGCCTACAACCTGGCCATCGAGTTCTCGGAGCTGCCCTCCACCGAGCTGGTGGTGCCCATCAATCGCGCCCTCTTGCCGGGCTTTTCCAAGATTCAGGAGGACATGGAGCGCCTGCGTGGCAGCCTGGCGCGGGTCTTCGCCCTCCTGACCGCCGTGGTCCTGCCCTTGGGCATGGGCATGAGCCTGGTGGCCGAGCCCTTCGTGCGCGTGGTCCTGGGCGAGAAATGGCTGGCCAGCGTGCCCTTCCTGGAGACCCTGTGCATCGCCGGCGTGGCCATGGCCTATCGTCTGACCGGGGTGACCGTGCTCACCGCCATCGGCCGGGTGCGCCTGGCGGCCCTGGCCATCTGGGCCCATGTTTTGACCTACTATCTGGCCGTGCTGCTGCTGTTTCCCCAGATGGGCGCCGAGGGTTTCGCCTGGCTGCGCGTGGTCCTGGCGGTAGGCATGGGACTGACCATGCTGGTGGAACTGCGCCTGGTAGGACTCCTGGACGCGGGGCGCATGCTCAGTGAGTGCTGGCGCCCGGCCGTGGCGGCCTTCAGCATGTGGCCCTTGCTCCGCTGGCTGGAACCCCGGCTCGAGTTGCCGGTCCTCGCCCAGCTGCTGCTGCTCGGCGCCGCCGGCAGCCTGGTCTATGTGACGGCGTTGCTTGGCCTGTGGTGGGTCTCGGGCCGGCCGGATGGCGCCGAGGCTTTTCTGCTCAAGCGCGTGAAGCTTAGGCAAGCCTGAGTTTGGGAAAAAAATTGAACGAGGCGCCCGTTCGCCACTCCCGTCGCTAGCCCGGAAAGCGTTCCCGGATGGCCGCGTAGCGGCTGCGCGCCAAAGGCAGCCGTTCGCCGTCATGGAGCCGCACGTAATAGCGCCCGCCGGGTTCGCACACCAGCGCCGCGATGTGTTGGGTCGGCACCAGGTAGCTGCGGTGGATGCGCAGGAAGTTGGCCGGCAGCAAGCGTTCCAACTTCTCGATGCACTTGTCGTGCAGCTTGACGCGTCCATCGGTGAGCACGAGTTCGCCATAGTGGCCGCTGGCGCGAACGTAGCGTAATTCGCTCAACGCCACGAGCTGCAGCCCTTGGGGCGATTTCACCGCCAGGAAATTGAGTGGAGTTTCGCTACGCCAGCGGGCGTCGGTAACGCGGCTCAATGCCTTTTCGAGCCGTGCCTGGGTGAAGGGCTTGGCCACGAAATCGAGCACGCCATACTCGAAAGCCCTGAGCGCCTGGTCGCCATGGGCGGATACGATGATGGTGAAAAACGCCCCGGCGCTGCACAGCTTGAGCAGTTCGAAGCCGTCTTCGCCATTGAGATTGAGATCGAGCATGACGAGATCCACGGCATATTCCGCCAGGAAATCCTCTGCCTCGTGCAGATCGTCGAAGTGGTCGATACGCAGCATTCCATCGGAAAAATAATTCCGGCACATCCTCTCCACGCGCGCGGCGAGTACGGGTTCGTCCTCGACGATGGCAATTCTCATCACGCCGCTCCCGGCAGTTCGATGTCCGTGCGCCAACACCCGTCTTCGACGGACTCATGGAGGCGCCAGCGCTTGTCGTAGTTTTCTTCGAGGCGGGCCCGGATGTAGGCGAGGCCAATCCCGGCGCCTTGTCGCGACCTGCCGCCATCGTGGGGAGCCTCGAAGCGAAAGCGGATGCCCCCCGCAATCCCTTCCAGCCGCAGACGGAATGTCGCATCTCTATTCAACCGGTTGTGGCTGAAGGCATTTTCAATCAGGGTGTGAATAATCGCGGGAGGCACGCGCAGCTCGGGGTCGAGGTTTTCGCAGCACAGGCGGTATTCCCGGCCCTTGCGGAATCCCATGATGCGTAGGTGGGTCTCACACAAGGCCAGTTCTTCGGCGAGCGGAACGAGCGCCTGGCTAGAACAGCGGTTCAGCAGCCGGAATTCCTCGGCCAAGGCTTCGATGAACCGCAAGGCCAAGGACGGTTCGCGCTCTACCCATTCCATGACCAAGCTCAGGCTGTTCATCAGGAAATGCGGCTGCAGACTGCGCCTGAGCAGCTCGCTTTCAAGCCGTGCGGCAAGGAGCGCACGCCGGCGCTGCTGCCGGGCGTCGAGGATCTGGGCCAGCAGCATGCTAACGATCAGGAACAGGAAGGCCACGAACAGGCCGAGGTCGGCGAACTGCCGCGGAAACGCCAGGAGCGCGATGGTCATACCGGCCACGGCCGCGAGGTTGAGCCGGGCACGGGGCAGGCACCGCCACGCCGCCCAGGCATTGATGGCGAGGGTGAGGGTGACCGCGAGCGCGAGCGCCGCGAAATTGGCGGGATCATAGCCGGACAGCAGCCATAACGGCGCGCCGAGCGTCGCTGCCCAAAGCGGCAGCCACCACTTCCGCCAAGCTATCCGGTAAAGCGCGGCGTAGAACAAAGGCAACAAGACGCCGAGCAGCACCGTGAGTGCGCTGATGGCACGCAAGCGCAGGATGTGCCAGTCGTAGCGGTATCCGAACAGGTTCTTGGACGCCTCGGCCAACAGCAGCCCGGCGCACACCGCGCAGGTCAGGGCAAACAACAGGTGCGGCGCACGGCCCCCATCCAGGCGATATACCAGCGCGAAATAGAGGGCTATGAGCACCAGCGCCCCGCTGAGGGAGAATGGCCACAAGCTGCTCCGAAAGGTATTCGCCATCAGTTCGCGGTAGGCGCCGAATTCGACCTGGTGGTAGGGCATGGCGAGCTCGGCGCCGAGGTGCTCGGTCGACAGGTCGACACTCAACAGATTGCTTTCGCGCAACGGATGCGCCGCCGTGAGCAGGTGGTAGCTGCCGAGAACACCCGGTACTTCCCCAGCCTCAGAATCGCTCACGCGGCCATTGTCCCCCAGCCATTGACCGTTCCAATAAAGGCGATAGGCCGCCAGCAGGGACAGCTTGATCGCCGGCGTCTGCGTCTGCCGGGCCGCCGGATCGAGATGGAGCCGGATCCTGAGGCAATAGCGGTGGTGTTCCTTGAGGCTGCCGGGTGTGAGCGGCTGCCAGTCCGACGTATCGCCTTCGGGGACATGACACTGCGGCACCACGCCTTCGTGCAAGCGGATCGATTCGACGCGGTAACCGGCAAAGGCGGGAAAAGCCAGCAGACAGCAAATCACAGCGACAACGGTTACACGATTTCGGCGCCTGAACCCCTGATACGGCGTTGCCGTTCCTCGCCATAGCCCTGCTATGACTCGTCGCGGCGCCTTGTCTCAGGGCTCCATGCATCCGAACTAGTGTTAACTAATTACCCGCATGGACCACTAGTGTGCACGATCCGGTTGGTGTTGCGGTGCGCTTCGTGCGCCGGCGGTGCACTTGGTGCGGCCGCGCCCCGTTTGCGGCCGCCGCCCGGCTAGGTTGGCCACCGGTTCATTCAGGAGTCACCGTCATGCGAACTTTACCCCTGGTTCCCCTGCTCTTGGCACTCTCGTGCGGCGCTCATGCCGCCGGCGCGCTGACGCTGGAGCCCTATATCTTCAAGGCCAACGACGGCACGCAAGTCGCGGCGGAAATCGGCCGCCTCGAGGTCCCGGAGCGCCATGGCCGCGACAAGGGCAAAACCTTGAGCCTGCGTTTCGTCCGTTTCAAGAGCACCAGCGTCAAGCCGGGCAATCCCATCGTGTACCTGGCCGGCGGCCCCGGCGGTTCGGGCATAGACGCGGCCCGCCGCCAGCGTTTTCCGCTGTTCATGCGACTGCGCGAGGTCGCCGATGTCATCGCCGTCGATCAGCGCGGTACCGGCCTGTCGGACACGACGCCGGAATGCACGCCGAAGACAAGCTATCCGCTGGAAAAGCCGCTCATCGAAGCGGATTTTCTCGCCGCCATGAAGGCGATGGCGGCGGAGTGCGCGGCGTTCTGGAAGGCGAAGGGCGTCGATCTCGATGCCTACAACACGCGCGAGAACGCCGCCGACCTGGCCGTACTGCGCCAGGCGCTCGGCGCCGACAAACTCAATCTATGGGGGATCAGCTACGGCACTCACCTAGCGCTGGCAACCGCCAAATATCATCCCGGGATCGTCGATCGCCTCGTCCTCGCGAGCAGCGAGGGGCTGGCCCAGACCATCAAGCTGCCGAGCCGCGTCGATGGCATGCTGGACCGCTTGACCGAGCGGCTGGCCGCCGACCGCGAGGCGGTAAAGAAGTACCCGGATTTCCTCGGCAGCATGCGCAGGGTGCACCAGCGTCTCGACGAACAGCCGGTACGCCTCGCCGTCACGGATCCGCGTAGCGGCACACCGCTGCAGCTCGGCATCGGCAAGCTGGACGTGCAATTGCTGGCGTCGTACCTGGTCAAGAATCCGCCGGAAGCGGCCAGTCTGCCGGCCATCTACGCGGCGATGGAAGCGGGGCATTTCGAACCGGTCGCAGAGCATTTGCTCGGCGCGCGCAGCTATTTCACCCGATGGTCGGCCATGGCCACCGCCATGGACGCGGCTTCCGGCATCAGCGAGCCGCGTTGGCGGCAGGTCGGGAAGGAGGCCGAAACCGCCTTGCTCGGACGCGCCAGCAATCTCCCGTTTCCGGATATCAACGCCGCGCTGGGCGTGACCGATCTCGGCGACGGTTTCCGCGAGGAAGTGCAAAGCGACATCCCGGCGCTGTTCTTCGCCGGCACCCTGGACGGGCGCACCCTCCTGGAAAGCCAGCGTGAACTGGCGGCGGGATTCCGGCATGGCCGGTTCGTGACCGTGGTAAACGCCGGGCACGATCTGCTGGTGAGCACACCGGCCGTCGGCGCCTTGATGATCGATTTCCTCAAGGGCAAGCCGGTAACGACCGGGAAACTCGAACTGCCGCCGCCGACCTTTCGCTGACTCGCGGCAGGAAAAACACCGGGCCCCCGAGGCCCGGCGCTTCCGCGGCTATCCGCTCGCGCCAAATCCATCCTGTGCATGATGGATTTGCGAGCTGGCCAGGGATGGCCAACGGAAGCTCTGACACGAGCAGAGCGACCTCAGGTAATGGGCAGTTTCTCCGCGTAGGCACGCACCTCGTCGGAGAGGAAGGGGCGGCGAGTCATGCGCTGGGCCATGAACAGGCTGTCGCCGCCCAGGTTCAGCTCCAGGGCGCGGGGACCCTGATCGGTCATCACCAGATCCCAGCTCTGCAGGCGCAGGCCCGGGAACAGCGGGGCCAGGTGCAGGCCATAGTCCACCAGCTCCCGCCAGCGCGGGAAGAGCTCGCCATGGACTTGGGCGCCGGTGTCGGGATGGATGTCCTGGCGGGTGATGGAATGCCAGGTGAACTGGGTCAGGACCGGCTCCATGCGTCCCGAAGCCATGTCGATGACGCCGTAGAGATTGCCCAGGCGGCCGCCCTGCAGGTTGTTGATGATGTTCTTGCCCACCGCCACGTGCAGGCGCGCGTACACCGGCTTGGGCGCCCCCTCGCCCCAGAAGATGTCCAGGCGCACGCCGGGCAGATGCTCGCCGAACAGCGCCTGGAAATCCGGATGGCTGCGCAGGGGTTCCTGCATCAGATAGCCCATGCCGCGCGGATCCAGGAGACCCTGCACAAACTCGCCGACCGGCAACAGCCCGCCCTGACGCAGCTCCAGGCTGTCGCTGGCGGCGTCATAGCCGGTGGCGTAGACGGCGCCCTGACCGTAGACGCCTTGCACCGGTTTGCCGAAGAAGGGATAGCGCATGCCCTGGCGCAGGAAGGCGGCGAGGGCATCGGGTTCGCTGAAGCTGGGCACGCCGCCGAAGCGCCGGCCCTGGCGGGAAAACAGCGCGTACAGCGCCGGCACCGGCTCGCCATGGCCCAGCATGGCCGCGTAGAACAGCAGTTTGTCCTCGGCCACGCCGTACCAGTCGCGGTGGCGCAGGCGCCGGTAATACTTGGACATGCGCCCCAGGAAGCGGCGCTTCTCCGGCCAGGGGTAGAGGGCGTCGTCGTACAGGCGGAAGCTGTAATACTCCAGCGGCGACAGGCGCTGGGGCGGCAGGGCCAGGCGGGCCAGATCCAGGCACTGGGCCAGGCGTCCCTTGCCCTGTTCGCGGCATACATGGCTCATGGCCGGCCAGAATTTGAAATCGGCAGACATGACGGATCCTTGTCTTCAGGCTGACAGGGGTGGAGTCGCCAGGATAGCAAAAAACCCGGTGCGCGGCGAAATGCCACAGGCGGTCAAGTGAAGGGCAGGCTCGCCGCCAGCGTCAACAAGGCCTCGTCCAGCACGCCGCGCCCGGCCAGGAACTGCCCGAAGTACAGGCTGTCGCCGCCCAGGTTGAGCTCCAGGGCCACCGGTCCGCGCCCGGTGTAGGCGATGTCCCAGCTCTGCTGGCGCAGGCCGGGGAAATGCGGGGCCATGCCCATGGCCAGCTCGCGCACCGCCGCCCAGCCCGGCGGCACCTGGCCGGTCATGCTCAGGCTGCCCTGGGGATGGCGGTCCACGGTGCACGTGCCGCGCCAGTCATAGGCCGAAATGGCCGGTTCCAGGCGGCCGCTACCCGGATCCATGAGGGCGATGAGATTGCCCAGGCTGCCGCCGCGGAAATTGCACACGATATTGCCGTCCGCCGGCAGCATCAGCTTGACGAATTGCAGGCGCGGTCCGCTTCGATCCAGCAGCAGGTCGATCCGGAAGCAGGGCAGATGCGCCCCGCACCAGGGCCCATAGTCCTCGGGCAGCGGCAGGACCTCCTGGAACAGATAGCCGCGCCCGGCCACGTCCAGCAGACCCTCCACGCAGGCCGCGACCGGCACCCTGCCGCCGCCGGCCAGGCGCAGGCTGTCGCCGTCGGGCTCATAGGCCTCGGCGAGCATGGCGCCCTGGCCGTAGACCCCCTGGACCGGTTTGCCGAAGCAGGGGTAGGGCATGCCTAGGCGCAGGAATTGGGCCAGGCGCGCCTTGTCGGTGAAGCCCGGCACGCCGCCGTGGCGGCGCCCGTCCCTGGCGTAGACGGCCAGTAGGCGCGGCACCGGAAAACCCAGGCCCTCCATCACCGCCTGGAACAGCAGCTTGTCCTCGGCCAGGGCATACCAGTCGCGGTGGCGCAGATGCCGGTAGATCTTCGAGCGCCGGCCCAGGAAGCGCCGCTTGTCCGGCCAGGGATGGGCCGCGTCGTCGAACAGGCGGAAACTGTAATACTCCAGGGGCGAAAGCCGGTTGGGCGGCAGGGCCAGGCGCAGCATGTCCAGGACCTGGCGCCAGCGGGGTTTGCCCAGGGCGGCGGTCTCTTCCATGGCGTTGCGCAGCGAGAAGGCAGTGGACATGGCTTTCCCAGCGAACTTGTTTCCCAGCGAACTTGTTTCCCGGCGAACTTGTTTTCCGGCGAACTTGGCCGCTTGGCCGGCCATCGTTATCAGCCTAGCTTAAAGCCGGCCATTGCAATGCCCGCCGGCGCCGGCCAAAATGATTCCGGGCCGGGGGAGTTTGCACGGTCCTCACCGTCTTCGCCCGCATAGGATGCGCCCATGTTCCGCCCAACCCTCAGCCTCGCCGCCGGCCTCGCCCTGTCTTCCGCCGCCGCCGCCTTCGACGCCAGCCAGTGCCGTCCCTATAGCTCCCAGGGCGCGCCCTACGGCCCCTTCGACTTCAGCCTGCCGGCCACCCAGGCCAAGCGCGCCATCGTGGAGAACTTCCACTTCACCGCCGATGTCAGGAATCTGCGGGCCGGCGCCACCTCGTCGATCCTCGGGGATCTGAACTACACCCTGGCGGTCTTCCCCAATCATTACGAGGCGCTGATGGTCCTGTCGCGCTACTGGCGCTCCCCGGCTTACAAGGCCGACAGCATGTGGCAGCGCCGCAAGTACGAGGCGGCGGCCTGTTATTACGTGCGTGGCCTGCAATTCGCGCCTCACGACTTCCGCGCCCGCCTGCTTTATGCCGTGCATCTGCACAAGGACGGCGACTTCACCGAGGCCCTGGTGCAATACCAGACCGTGCTCAAGGCCGCGCCGAAATACTCCGAGGCCCATTACAACCTGGGCCTGCTCTATGTGGACAAGAAAGACTACAAGAACGCCAAGGCCCATGCCCAGGCAGCCTATGGCGCCAACTACCCGTTGCCGGGCCTGCGCAACCGCTTGAAGGCGGCGGGGGCTTGGTAAGGGCGGTTCCTGGACTTTCGTCGGGTTTTCCTAGGCGGACGTAGGCCGAAGGCCATAATCCGCCATCTTCTTGATACGCGCGAGTCAGGGACGCAGACGGTCGGTCGCGGAACGTGACCGAGATGGCGGCTTACGCTGCGCTAACCCGCCCCACTCAAGAATCCTCGCAGACCGGGCAGGAAGCCCGACAGTTCCGCCTCGAATTCCAGCAGACTCAAGTCCTCGGCATCCAGTTGCCGGCGCAGGGCATGGCGTGGGGTGTTTCGGTCGTTCAAGCCTGGTAGGCAGGTCGTGGATGAATACACGCCCAGGGCATCCAGCCAGGGGGCCTGGTGTTCCTGCCATTCGCCGCTGGGATAGCAGAAATGCGTGAGCGGCCGGCCGGCGAGGGGTTCCAGGACGGCGCGGTTGTCGGCGATTTCCCGCTCGGCCAGCTCGCGGGAGTCGGCGGGAAAACGGTGGCGGTGGGTGTGCAGCTCGATGCGCAGGCCCCGGGTTTCCAGCTCGCGGATCTCGTCCTCGGTGAGCATGGCGAAGGCGCGGGTGCTCCGTAAGCTCCCCATGTCCTCGCCCAGGGCCGTCGCCAGGCGTTCCAGCAGGGCCTGGCGCCCGGCCTCGTCCAGCACGGCCTCGCCGTGGGCCATGAGCGCCATGGCAGCATCCTCTTTCTGCTGGGCATCGCCCAGGGGCCAGCGGCCCAGGCCGTCCAGCGCGAGCTCGGGCTGGCGGCTGCGCCAGATCAGGTATTGCAGCACCAGGCGGAACACCGGCAGCTGCTTCCGCACGTAATACGTCGTGACATAGAGCGTGGCCGGCAGTCCCCGCCGCTCCAGCTCGGGCCAGGCTTCGCTGAGCACGCTATGGAAACCGTCGTCGAGGGTGATGACCGTGGCGCGCGGCGGCAGGATGCCAGCGGCCAGGCGTTCCAGGGCCTCGTCGATGTCCAGGACCGGGTAGGCTTGGCGCCGCAGGTGCTCCAGCCTGGCGGCGAAGGTCGCCCGGCGCATGAACAACGGCGGGCGGAAGCGCGACTCGTCGCCCAGGCGCACGAAGCCGTGGTAGCAGAGGATGCGCAGCTGGTTGGCCGTGAGTCTCCGGGCCAGGGCGAACAGACCCAGGGCACGGCTCAGGGCCAGGAAGGCGAGCTTGAGGCGGCGTTTCAGGGCCATAGGCCGTTCTCCACCGGTTCCCGCCAACGGCGCTGCCAGAACAGGATGCGCCGGTAGCGCAGGGCGGCTTCCACCCGGTAGCCCAGCTTCTCGGACACGGCACGGGAGGCACGGTTGTCGGCGCGGATCGCGCAATAGGCCTGGCGGGCGCCGGGCTGGACGGCCAGCTCCCTGAGCAGCTGGCGCTTGCCGGCGGAGAACAGGCCCAGACCCCGGGCGGCCGGGTGCACATAGGCGCCATAGCTGACATAGCTGCCGGGCGGGAAGTCGTAGTCCTGTTTGACCGCGCCGAAGCGGGCGTGAGTCTGCTCCGGGACCAGCCAGAACCAGGCATCCAGGCGCTCGTCCTCGCAATGGGAATAGAACCATTCGCCGTCGGCGAGGCGCGCCCAGGCATCGTGCTGGAACTGGAGGGTGCCGTACCAGGCCTCGATCTGCCGGAAGGCCAGCACGTCCTCGACCCGGTTGCGGGCGAAGGGCGGGCTTTCCTCCGGGGGGATGGCCTGCAGGTCGTGCCGGTAGATCAGCAGGCAGACATCGTCGTAGAGGCGCCGACGGAGGCGCTGCCAGGCGCGCAGCAGGGGTGTGCGCCAGGCTTGGGCCTTGAGGCTTAGGGATTCATAGGCGGGGAGTCGGGCGATTCCGGGTCTGCGCTCAAGCTGTCCATCCATTTCGTTTGCTTCCATAGCCGGCGGCGGAAATTCAAACAGGCTTCCGCATGAAACCCCAGGGCCCGCATGACTTTGTGTGGCACGGCATTATCGGCGTGCACGGCGCAATATACATGGCGAACCCGTCCCAACTCCCGCATCTCGGCCAGGAGCTGGCGCATGCCCGCCGTGTACAGGCCCCGTCCGCGGGCATTTGGGCAGACGTAGACCTCGTAGAACGCATAGGAGTCTAACGGAAAGCGGTACTCCTGGTCGACGGAGGGAAAATAGGCGCGGGTCTGTTCGGGAACGACCCAAAACCAGGCCAGCAGTTCGCCCGCCTCTGCATAGGTGTACACCCATTCGCCGCCGTTCAGGCGGGCATGGGCGCTATGCAAGAAGGTCGGCGTGTCCAACCAGCGTTCGCTCTGCCGGTGAGCCTCCAGGTCCGGCCGGTGATTGAGCCGGAAGGGGCGGGGCACATCCAGGGCGACGTCTTCGAGGTCGTGGCGATAGATCACCAGTTTCGCCGAGGCGCCGAAGGGTTTGCGCAGGCGCCGCAACAGGCGCTTCAGCAGGGTGGGCATGGGTCAAACCTCGAAAACTGGGCCTGTGCCAAGGTGCAAACAGGTCATTTTAGTCGGGGGAGCCCGGTCGGGCCATGGCGTCGATCAAGCTCGTGCTAGGCCATGCCGTTTAGCGCAGCCTGAACAGCCGCGCCAGGTAGTGCCGCCAGGCCAGGCGGCTTAAGGCCCGGTCGCCGGGCCAAGCCAGGTCGCTGTGTATGGCCGGGCTCAGGCCCAGGACCAGGAATTCGAGGACGGCGCCCAGGCGCTCGCTCAGGGGCAGACGGTGGTCCTTGAGCTTGGAGCTTAAGTGCGAAATCTCCCCGGGCACGGTGTAGCGGCAGCAGGCCTGGCGCAGGGGGCGCTGGGGCCGGTCCGGGTATCGGTCCTGCAGGGCATCCACCAGAAGGTGCGGGAAATCCACGCCGGCATAGAGCGCCAAGTGGAGCGACATCCAGAAGCGGCTATTCACCTCGATGAGGGCATAGCGGTCGGTTTCGGCATCCCAGCGATATTCGAACATATACACCCCGTCCCAGCCCAGGTAGTCCAGGCGCGCCAGGGCATCGCGGTACTGGCCGTCATGCCACCAGGTCTCGCGCAGGGTGGAGTTGCCGCCGGTATGGGGGGTCTCGTGCAGGCCCCGGTACATGAACTCGGCGACGATCCGGCCCTGCCAGCGGATCAGGAACACGCCGGTGCCCACGCCCGGCGCCTCGCCCTGGATCAGCACTTGCTCATAGCGCCGGCCCAGCTCGGGTAGGGCGGATGCCGCCGTTTCCGGACTCATTTCCACGACATCGCCGTCGTCAGCCGGACTCGCGCCCAGCATGCCGTCGGTCTTCAGCCACAGGCGTCGGCCCAGGGCGGCCAGCTCGGCGCCGGAGGGCAGGGGCTCGCCGGCCCTCCACAGCCGGTAGGGCGGCAGGTTGCGGCTCAGGGCTTCGGGGCATTCGGCCGCCGCGAAGCGGCCGAACAACAGGCTCTTGCTGAAGGCGGCGCGCAGCGCGTCTAGGTCCGGGCCCATGGCCAGCAGATGCCGGTACTCGTCCAGATAGGCCTTGAGCGCGACGACGAAGCGTTCGGAAGGGATGATCAGGTCGACCGACTCGCGGACCAGGACCGCGTCCAGCCAGGCTTTGTACAGGTCGGGCGCATCGGCCGGCGGGCTGACCAGGTGCTGGTGGGCATGGCGGCTGTGAAAGCCCAGGGCATCGGTGCGCTCCGAGGCGGCGACGATGCGGTAGCCGGCCGCGCCCAGGGAGCGGATCACGCCGATCTGGCCCAGGGCCTGGGCTTCGGGAACCAGGATCGTGCGGATCGGGCGGGGGGCGTTCATGGCTGCATCCTTGGCGCGCGGCGCCGCCGTCACTGGCGGGCGTGATTGCCCGGGCGGGCGTTAGGCCGGTATTCTAGTGCACTTAATGCGGCGATTGCCATGGACGGAGTGGGCGAGGATGAAGGCGGGACAGGGGTTTTGCGGCTGGATAGGCGGTTCGGCGACGGCGGAGGCGCTGGACGTCATGCTGCCCGGCGCCAGTGTGCGCCTTCGCGGTGACGGCTGGGGCCTGGCCGGGGAAGCCGAGGTGTCCCTGGCCCAGGACGACGGCCTGGTGACCCTGGTGGTGGGCCGGCCGCGCTTCCTGGATCCCCTGCTTCAGGCCCAGGTCAAGGAACTGGGCCTGGCCGGGGCCTTGCTGAAGCGTTATCGCGGCCATATGAGCGGCGTCGTGGCCGGTATCGCCGGGGCCTTCGCCCTGGTGGTGCTGGACCTGTCCCGCAAGCAGGCCCTGCTGGCCGTGGACCGCTTCGGTATCGCGCGCTTGTGTTACGCGGTCCTGCCCGAGGGCGTGGTCTTCGCCAGCTCGGCGGATCTCGCCGTGCGCCATCCCCAGGTCTCCGGCCAGCTCTCGGCCCAGAGCCTGTTCCATTACGTCTATTTCCATTGCGTGCCCAGTCCCAACACCATCTACCGCCAAGTGCACAAGCTCAAGCCCGGCGAGCAGCTGGTCCTGAGCCAGGGCAAGGCTCATGGGACGACTTATGCGCCGGTGCGCTTCTGTTCGCCCGAGGGCGGCGACGAGCAGGCCTTGGCGCGGGAGCTGCGCGGCTGCCTGGACGAGGCCGTGCGCCGCGAGGCCGACGGGGAGGCTGCCGTGGGCGCCTTCCTGTCCGGCGGCCTGGACAGTTCCACCGTGGCCGGGGTCCTGGCGAAAGTGCGTCCCGAGGCGCCGGCCAAGACTTTCACCATGGGCTTCAAGGCCCAGGGCTATGACGAATCGGGCTTCGCGCGCATCGTCTCCCAGCACTTCAAGACCGAGCACCACGAATACTATGTGACCCCGGCCGACGTGGAGGCCATCGTGCCGCGCGTGGCGGCCTTCTACGACGAGCCCTTCGGCAATTCCTCGGCGGCGGCGGCCTATTACTGCGCCAAGCTCGCCAAGGACTCCGGGGTGTCGGTGATGTTGGCCGGCGACGGCGGCGACGAGCTCTTCGCCGGCAACGAGCGCTATGCCAAGCAGGGCCTGTTCGAGGCCTATCAACACCTGCCCGCCGGCCTGCGCCATTACGGCATCGAGGCACCCCTGCGCCTGCTCGGCGCCGACAAGCTGCCCCTGATGCGTAAACTTGCCAGCTACGTGGCCCAGGCCAGGGTGCCTCTGCCGGACCGCCTGCAGAGTTATAATTTCCTGCACCGCAACGCCCACGGCACGGTCTTCCAGGCCGACTTCCTGGCCCAGGTGGATACGGAGCGGCCGCTCAAGCAGCTGCGCGAGGCCTACCACGGCTGCGAGGCCCAGAGCCCGGTGGACCGCATGCTGCATCTGGACTGGAAATTCACCCTGGCCGACAACGACCTGGTCAAGGTCTCGGGCATGTGCGCCCTGGCCGGGGTGGACGTCCGCTATCCCCTGCTCGATCACGAGCTGGTGGAGCTGTCCACGCGCATCCCCGCCGGCCTCAAGCTCAAGGGCCGGAACCTGCGCTATTTCTACAAGCGGGCCCTGAGCGGTTTCCTGCCCGAGGCCACTATCAACAAATCCAAGCACGGCTTCGGCCTGCCCTTCGGCGTGTGGATGCGCAGCGAGCCCCAGCTCCAGGCCCTGGCCTACGACAGCCTGAGCGCGCTCAAGACGCGGGGGATCTTCCGCTCCGAATTCCTCGACGAGGCCATCGCCCAACACCGCAACGGCCATGCCTCCTATTACGGCGAACTGGTGTGGATCCTGATGATGCTGGAGCTGTGGCTGGCTAGCCATGGGGCGGGGTTGTAGCGCGCGCGGGGCTTCAGGAAGAGGGATTAACCGCTAAGGCGCCAAGAACGCCAAGGGAAGAAAATCCAATAAACCGCAAAGGCCGCTAAGGCCACGAAGAGTTAGAAGCCCATAACTAGCGGCTTATCAAATCTTTCTGGCCTTAGCGGCCTTTGCGGTTAATTCCGCCTGATTTCCCTTGGCGTTCTTGGCGTTCTTGGCGCCTTGGCGGTTAAATTTCTTCTTCAAACCCGTGTATATTCCCCCGTGGCTGCCAGCTTGAGGCAGCGCGCCAGGAAGCGGCTCGGAGTCTTGTCCCAGGGCAGGAAGCGCGGTAACTGGAAGACGTCGGCGCCGGTTCCGGCGGCGCCGACGGCGGTGCTGACCGCCGCCTCGTAGCCCAGCTCCTTGGCGATCCGCACATGCTCTTCCGTGTAGTCGCGTCCCGGCTTGCCGTTCGGATAGGCGAAGAGCTTCAGCTTCTCGCCCAGGATGGCTTCCAGCTCGGCCTTGTTGCGCGCCATGGTCTCGTGGGCGGCATCGCGCTCCAGTTTGGCGAGTATGGGGTGGTCGTGGGTGTGGCCGCCGATGGCCATGCCGCTTAAGCGTAGGGCCCGCACGCCTGCCGCGTCCAGCATGAAGTCCCCGGGCATGCCGGCCACCTGGCTGGCCAGTTCTTCCACGCGCGCCGCGCGCTCCGCGAAGGGCAGGTGCTTCCAGGCGGTGATCACCGTCTCGTAGGCACGCACCCGTTCGGCGTCGCCGGCGAGGGACAATTCCGGCAGCCCCCAGGCCCGGCCGTCGAAACGGCTGCCTGGCCAGCGGCGGATGGCCTCGATGATGCGGTCGTTGAACATCAAGCCGCCCTGGAGCCAGGCCGTGGTCAGGAAGAAGCTGGCGTGCAGGCCCTTGGCCTTGAGCACGGGTGTCGCCACCTCCAGGTTGTCCCGGTAGCCGTCGTCGAAGCTGATGGCCAGGGCACGCGCCGGCAATGTGCCGGCCCGGAGCCGCTCTACACCCTCTTCCAGGGGAATGATGCGATAGACCGAGGCCAGCAAGTCCAGCTGGGCGGCGAAAGCCTTGGCGTCCGGCACATCCGGGCGCAGGGGATCGGTCTCGGCCAGGACCTGGTGGTAGATGAGGATGGGCAGGCGCCGGTTCAGGCCG
The DNA here is from genome assembly GCA_016182845.1 of Gammaproteobacteria bacterium. Classification (GTDB taxonomy): domain Bacteria; phylum Pseudomonadota; class Gammaproteobacteria; order Enterobacterales; family Permianibacteraceae; genus JACPFT01. The sequence goes on along the minus strand of JACPFT010000013.1, from coordinate 9,112 downwards.
GCGGCGAGGCGGAATAGCGGGGCGAGGGGCGTGCTCAAGGCGGGTCCTTCCGTGGCGATGCTGATCTGGCGGCGAGTATATCGCAGTCGCCGCCACTCCCGATTACACTGTGCGCCTGTTGTCCGTTTCAACCAAGGATGTCTTCATGGCCATCAAGACCGCCGTATTTCCCGTCGCCGGCATGGGCACGCGCTTCCTGCCCGCCACCAAGGCCAATCCCAAGGAAATGCTGCCCATCGTCGACAAGCCCCTGATCCAGTACGCCGTGGAAGAAGCCGTGGCCGCCGGCATCACCCAGCTGGTCTTCGTCACCTCCTGGTCCAAGGGTTCCATCGAGGACCATTTCGACCGCTCCTACGAGCTGGAAGACCGTCTGCGCCTGGCCGGCAAGAACGAGCTGCTGGACAGCGTGCGCAATATCCTGCCCAAGGGCGTGTCGGTGGCCTATGTGCGCCAGGCCGAACCCCTGGGCCTGGGCCATGCCGTGCTCTGCGCCCAGCCCATCGTCGGCGATCAGCCCTTCGCCGTGCTGCTGGCCGACGACTTCATCCACGACAGTAAGGGCGGTTGCCTCAAGGACATGGTGGACCTCTATGCCGAAACCGGCCTGGGCTCGGTGGCTGTCGAGGACGTGCCCCGCGAACAGACCGACCGCTATGGCATCGTCTCCCTGCACGAGGGCCAGCGCCAGGGTCAGGACGTGATCTCCGCCATCGTCGAGAAGCCCAACCCGGCCATCGCGCCCTCCACCCTGGCGGTGGTCGGCCGTTACCTGCTGCCCGGCAAGGTCTTCGAAATCCTGGAGCACACCGGGCGCGGCAAGGGCGGCGAGATCCAGCTCACCGACGCCATCGCCGAGCTGCTCTCGGAAGACAGTCTGATCGCCCACCGCTTCAAGGGCACGCGCTACGACTGCGGCTCGAAATTCGGCTATCTCCAGGCCACCGTGGCCTTAGGGATGGAACACGCCGAGGTGGGCCCGCGCTTCCGCGCCTATATGGAAGACCTGGCCAAGAGCCTGATGGGGTGATGACGATGGTTTGGCACTCAGGCGGCTGTCACTGCGGCGCCGTGCGCTTCGAGGTCGAGGCCCCGCGCGAGATCACCGTGCAGGAATGCAATTGTTCTCTGTGCCGGATGACCGGGTTTCAGCATTTGATCGTGCCGAAATCCCGCTTTCGGCTCTTGGCGGGCCAGGAGCTGCTAACGGAATACACCTTCAACACGCGCACCGCCAAGCATCTGTTCTGCCGGATCTGCGGCATCAAGTCCTTCTACGTGCCGCGCTCCAATCCCGACGGCTTCAGCGTCAACCTGCGCTGCGTCGATCCCTCCGGCTTCGACCATGTGGGCATCGAGGCCTTCGACGGCCAGAACTGGGAGCAGAATGGCGCGGATCTCGCGCATTTGTCGCGGGAGCCCTGACGTCTTACCGGGAGGCCGACGTAGGTCGGGTTAGCGCCTTGGCGCGTAACCCGACACGCTTCGGCATCCAAGCGATATTGTCGGGTTACGCTGCGCTAACCCGACCTACGCGCCCCGGGGCGAACGGATCTAAAAATGTGGGTGGATATAAAAATCCGTTCGTGCTGAGTAGCGGGTCGAAGACCCGCGTATCGAAGCACCTCTGCTGACCCGGAACCTGGATCTCAGGACGAACGGGCAATGATTTCGCAAGGGATATCCCGCATGGAAGCCAAGACATCAACGCTCCCCCGCCTCGCCCTGGTCGGCCCGATCCCGCCACCGGCCGGCGGCATGGCCAACCAGACCGCCCAGCTGAAGCGCCTGCTGGAAGCCGAGGGCATGGCCGTCGAGCTGGTGGCGGTCAACGGGCCCTATTGGCCGGACTTCATCGGCGCCGTGCCGGGCCTGCGCGCCGTCGCCCGCCTCCTGGCCTATGTGCCGCGATTGTGGTCGGCCTTCGGCCGCGCGGAGGTCGTGCACCTCATGGCCAACTCCGGCTGGTCCTGGCATCTGTTCGCCGCGCCGGCGATTCTCGTCGCCCGCCTGCGCGGCAAGCCCCTGGTGGTGAATTACCGCGGCGGTTATGCCGAGGATTTCCTGGGCGCCCAGGGCCGCTATGTGCTACCGGTATTGCGCAAGGCCAGCGCCCTGGCCGTGCCCTCCGGCTTTCTCGATGCGGTGTTTTCCCGTTACGGAGCGAAAGCTCGAATCATTCCCAATATCGTCGACCGCGGGCGCTTCTTCCCGGCCGAAAACCCGGCGGCGGTTCCGCACCTCGTGGTCACCCGCAATCTCGAACCGATTTACGACATCCCCACCGCCCTGCGCGCTTTCGCGCGGCTGAAGGTCGCTTACCCCGAGGCGCGCCTGACCGTGGCCGGCACCGGCCCCGAGCTGGAGAATCTGCAGGCCCTGGCGCGGGAACTGGGCATAGTCCCGTCCGTGGACTTCTGCGGCCGCCTGGAGCCGGAGGCCATCGCCGCCCTGTACCGGCGCGCGACGCTCATGCTCAATCCCAGCACCGTGGACAACATGCCCAATTCCATCTTGGAGGCCCTGGCCTGCGGCGTGCCCGTGGTCAGCACCGACGTCGGCGGTGTGCCCTTCGTCGTCGAAGACCGCAAGACCGCGCTCCTGGTGCCGCCCGGCGATCCGGCGGCCATGGCGGCGGCCTGCCTTGCCCTCCTCGGCGAAGCGGGCTTGGCCGAGGGCCTGAGGGAGCGAGGCCTCGCAGCGGTCGCGGCCTACGAATGGCCGGTGGTGAAGGGACAGTGGCTGGCACTGTACCGGGAGCTGGCTGGCCATGGCGGCTTACGGCCTCCGGCCTAATCCGCCCAACGATGCAGCGGCAATCGGTTATCATGCCCGCCTCAGTTTCAAGGACGCCCGCGACCATGACCAAGACCATCATTTCCACGCCCCATGCTCCCGCCGCCATCGGCACCTACTCCCAGGCCGTCAAGGTCGGCAACCAGGTGTGGTTGTCCGGGCAGATCCCCCTGGTGCCGGAGACCATGCAGCTCGTCGGCGAGGGCATCGAGGCGCAGGTCCACCAGGTGTTCAAGAACCTGGCCTCGGTGGCCGACGCGGCCGGCGGGACCTTGTCCGATGTGGTCAAGTTCAATGTTTCCCTGACCGATCTGGGGCATTTTTCCAAGGTCAACGAGATCATGGCCCAGTACGTCGCCGAGCCCTATCCTGCCCGTGCCGCCGTGGGCGTGGCCTCGTTGCCGCGTGGCGCCCTGGTGGAGATCGAGGCGGTGATGGTCTTGGGCGCCTGAGCGGCCATGTCCGAATCCCGTTACGCCAAGTTCCTGGCCTGCCTGAACCAGCGCCAGCCGGATCTCACCGTGCTCATGGAACAGGTACACAAGCCGCACAACCTCTCGGCGGTGATGCGCACCTGCGACCAGGTGGGCATAGGCGTCGTGCATGCCGTGCCCATTACCGAGGGCCCGTTCCAGACCAAGTTCCATACCTCGGGCAGCGCCGCCCGCTGGCTGGACGTCGTCCTGCACGATTCGGTGGAGGCCGGCGTGGCCGCCCTCAAGGCGCAGGGCATGCAACTGGTCGTCGCCGATCTCTGTCCCACGGCCGTCGACTACCGCCAGGTGGATTACACCAAGCCGACCGCCGTGCTCCTAGGCGCCGAGCGGGAAGGGGTGACGGGCGCCGCCAAGGCGGCCGCCGACCATCATGTGATCATCCCCATGCGCGGCCTGGTGCAGTCCCTCAATGTCTCGGTGGCGGCGGCCTTGATCCTCAACGAGGCCATGGGCCAGCGCGAGCGGGCCGGGATGTATGCCGCGCCGCGCCTAGGCCAGGCCGAGATCCACGCTTATCTGTTGCGCTGGCTGCACCCCACCATCGCCGAATGGTGCGATGCGCGGGGCCTGCCCTATCCGGCTCTCTACGAGGACGGCGGCATCGTCACCGCCGACTGGCAGCGCATCAAGGCCCTGGCGCCGGAGGCCTGAACGTCAACCGCCGCGCCGCCTGGCGCGTTGATCCTTCGAAGCCCTTGTGAGGAGGATGCGCCATGGGGTTGCGCGTTTTGTTGGTAGCGGTCCTGTCCCTGAGCCTGTCGGCCTGCGTCGTCGTGCCCCACCATCATCGCCATGGCTACCGGCATCATTCGCCGGCCGTGCTGGTGCATCCGGCGCCGCGCCTGATCGTTGTGCCGCATTGTGTCTGGCGGCATGGGCATCGGCACTGCTGAGCGGGTTACGCCTCGCGTCTGCGTTGGCGCACGAGCCCTGACGGCAAATTCGGATGAAAGCTATGGATGCCCTGACTATGATAGGGAATCTTCCATAGCCAAGGCCTGGTCCATGACCCTCACCGAGTTGCGCTATATCGCCGCCGTGGCCCGCGAGCGGCATTTCGGCCGCGCCGCCGAGGCCTGCTTCGTCAGCCAGCCCACGCTCTCGGTGGCGGTCAAGAAACTGGAGGACGAGCTGGGCGTCGCGCTCTTCGAACGCTCCAAGACCGAGGTGAGCCTGACCCCGGCCGGAGAGCGCATCGTCGCCCAGGCGCGCAAGGTCCTGATGGAGGCCGAGGAGGTCAAGGCCCTGGCCCAGGCCAGCCGCGACCCCCTGGCGGGCGTGCTGCGCGTCGGCGCCATCTTCACCATCGGCCCCTATGTCTTCCCTCGCCTGGTGCCCGGGGTCAAGGCCCTGGCGCCGGCCATGCCCCTGCAGATCCAGGAGGACTTCACCGCCAATCTGCGCCGCCGCTTGCGCGAGGGCGAGGTGGACGCCATCCTCATCGCCCTGCCGTTCAACGAACCGGAGGTGGAGGTCCTGCCGCTCTTCGACGAGGACTTCGTGGTCCTGGTGCCCGAGGAACACGAATGGGCGGCGCGCCGCGAGGTGCCGCCCGCAGAACTGGCCGGCCAGCCGCTCTTGATGCTGGGCCAGGGCCATTGCTTCCGCGACCAGGTCTTCCAGCAATGCCCGGCCTGTGTCGCCAACGAGCCCGGTTCCACCACCACCCTGTTCGAGGGCTCGTCCCTGGAGACCATACGCCAGATGGTGGCCTCCGGTTACGGCATCACGGTCTTGCCGCGCATCGCTGCTGAGCCGGCGCTGGCCAGTCACGCCGGCGTCGCGACCCGGCCCTTCGCCGCGCCGGCGCCGGGGCGCAGCGTGGCCCTGGCCTGGCGGCGCTCCTTCCCGCGCCAGGCGGCCATAGCCGTGCTGGTGAAGGCCCTGCGCGGTTCCGGGCTGGACGGGGTGAGCTGGCGCGATGCATAAGCCCGCGAATTTGCCCCCCGCGACGCTGCCGCCGGCGGTCCTGCTGGCCAACCGCCCCCTGGACAGCCTCAAGGGCATAGGCCCGCGCCAGGCCGAGCGTCTCGCCAACCTGGGTCTGCGCAGTGTCCAGGACCTGGTCTTCCACCTGCCCTTCCGCTGGCAGGACCGCACGCGCATCCATCCCATCGGGACCCTGAGCCCGGGCATGCACGCGGTCATCGAGGCACGGGTCGAGCTGGCGGAAGTGGTCAAGGGCCGGCGCCCGGCCCTGGTGGTGCGCGTGGCCGACGGCTCGGGCTCGGCGGATCTGCGCTTCTTCCATTTCAATGCCGCCCAGGCGCAAGCCTTCCAGCGCGGCACGCGCCTGCGCGCCTTCGGGGAAGTTCGCGCCGGCCGCTGGCAGCTGGAGCTGGTGCACCCGGAATACCGGCTAGTCGCCGGCGACGAGCCCCTGGCCGTGGACGAGCACCTGACCCCCATTTACCCGAGCACCGAGGGCCTGCAGCAGACCTCCCTGCGCCGGCTCATCACCCGGGCCCTGGAGCTCATGACCCCGGTCAGCCTGCCCGAGCTCCTGCCCGAGACCCTGCTGCGCGAAAACCGCCTGCCCAGCCTGCATAGCGCCCTGCGCTACCTGCACCAGCCGCCGCCCGAGGCTCGCCTCGCGCTACTGGAAGAGGGCACTCACCCGGCCCAGGCGCGCCTGGCCCTGGAGGAGCTTTCCGCCCACCAGCTCAGTCTGCTCAAGCTGCGTGCCGAAGTGCTGCGCCATGGCGCGCCGGCCTTAAGCGATACCGAAGGCTACGGAGACCGCCTTCTGGCCGGGCTGCCCTTCGCGCCCACCGCCGCCCAGAACCGGGTGGTGGCCGAGATCGCCGCCGACCTGGCCCGCGCCACGCCCATGCTGCGCCTCGTGCAGGGCGACGTGGGCTCGGGCAAGACCCTGGTGGCGGCCCTGGCCGCCCTGGTGGCCATCGGCGCCGGCCGCCAGGCGGCCCTGATGGCGCCCACGGAGCTGCTCGCGGAACAGCATGCCCAGAACTTCCGTCGCTGGCTGGAGCCCCTGGATCTCAACATCGCCTGGCTGTCCGGCAAGCAGAAGGGCAAGGCCCGCGCCGAAGCCCTGAGCCGGCTCGCCGCCGGCGAGGCCCAGCTCGCCGTGGGCACCCATGCCCTGTTCCAGGAAGGCGTGGAATTCGCCGATCTGGCCCTGGCCATCATCGACGAGCAGCACCGCTTCGGCGTGCACCAGCGCCTGGCCCTGTCCGAGAAGGGTCGGCGCGACGGCCGCGCGCCCCACCAGCTGATCCTCACCGCCACCCCCATTCCGCGCACCCTGGCCATGGCCGCCTATGCCGATCTGGACGTCTCGGTGATCGACGAGCTGCCGCCCGGGCGCAGCCCCATCACCACGGTGGCCGTGCCCGACGGCCGGCGCGACGAGGTGGTGGCGCGGGTCCAGGCCGCCTGCGGCGAGGGCCGTCAGGCCTACTGGGTCTGCACCCTCATCGAGGAGTCGGAAGTCCTGGAGGCCCAGGCCGCCGAAGCCACGGCCGAGGATCTGCGCGCCGCCCTGCCGGGTTTACGCATCGGCCTGGTGCATGGCCGCTTGAAGCCGGCGGACAAGCAGGCGGTCATGGCCGCCTTCAAGGCCCGGGAGCTGGATCTTCTGGTGGCCACCACGGTCATCGAAGTGGGCGTGGACGTGCCCAATGCCAGCCTGATGATCATCGAGAATCCCGAACGCTTAGGCCTCGCGCAATTGCATCAATTACGCGGTCGGGTCGGGCGCGGCGCGGTGCAGAGCCATTGCGTCCTGCTCTATAAGGCCCCTCTTTCTCAACTGGGCCGCGAGCGTCTGCAAGTCCTGCGCGACAGCAACGACGGCTTCGCCATCGCCGAGAAGGATCTGCAGCTGCGCGGCCCGGGCGAGCTGTTGGGCACGCGCCAGACCGGCCTAGTGCAATACCGGATCGCGGATCTGGCCCGGGACGAGTATTTGCTGGACAGCGTGCGCGTCATCGCGGAGCACCTGCTGGCGCAATTCCCGGAGCGGGCCGAGGCCTTGATTCGGCGCTGGCTGGGGGGGAGGGAGCGGTATGCAAGGGCGTGAGATTCGGGTGCCGCGCCCCTGGTCTCCGAGCTTGGAAGTGTCAAGGATGTTTACAGGCGCGCGGCGCACAGCCTAGTTGTCAGCAGGAAAGTTGATGATTGCTATAGAAAAAAATTATCAGGTATGAAGTTTGCTAACTCTACACGGCTGTATGAGCCCACCAACCCAAGGATGATAGAAATGAACAAGAGTGCTTTGCTCGCCCTGCCCCTGATGCTGGCCTGTGCCGGCGCCGCCGAAGCCACGCCGATCCTCGGCACCAGCGGCTTCGGCGCCCCGGTGGTCCCGGGCACGAACACCGTCATCAGCTTTAATGATCAGGTCGATGGCAGTTTCGGCAGCATGAGCCTGGGCGGCTTCACCTTTTCCGGTATCGGCGGCGTTCTCCGCTTCTCCAACCAGTTTCCTGACCAGTTCAACGGTCGCGGCGCTCGCTATCTGGACAACAATGCCGGCCAGACGGCGGGCCTTCGCATCGACTTCAACGGTATCCTGGATGCCTTCGCATTCAACTGGGGCGCTTCGGATGTGCCTTGGACGCTGACCGCCTTCGATGCCTTCGGCAATATCCTGGAAAGCATGACCACGCCAGTCACCCATGCCTCCAATGCCGGTGATTACATCGGCTTTGCCCATGCCGGCATGGCCTATATCACGCTGACGGCTTCTAGCGCCGGCGACTGGATTTTCCTCGACAACTTCACCTTCGCCACCCAGCAGGTTCCTGAGCCGGGTTCGCTAGCCGTTCTGGGCCTGGGCCTGGCTGGTCTCGCCGGCCTGCGCCGCCGCAAGAGCGCCTGAGCGCGTTTCAAGCGCTGTCGCGAATGCCGCGATAAGTGCGCCGAATAAAAAAGGGTGGTTGCCGGGCAATCACCCTTTTTTGTTTCTTGGTGTTTGCCTAAACCCCCGCCACCGCCCGATTCAGCGCCGCTTCCAGTTGCAGCTTGTGTTGCCAGTAATGCCCGGTGGACAGGAGCTATTCGCCGTATTGGGCGGATAAATCCAGATCGGTCAGGTAGACCGGGTAGCGCACCGGGCTGCTGCGCATGGCGAGGATGTAGCGGGCCACGGCGGGTAGAGTTCCTTGCCGAATTCCAGGGGCGAGAATTCCTGGCCGCCGCACCAGAGCGTGAAGCCGCCGTCGGCCTCGGCGATGGCCTGGATCTCGTACCAGGTGTTGTCGGCATCGCTGCGCTGGTTGCGCAGGGGCATCAGCTCGCGTAGGCCTTGGGTCTGGACGTGCACGCGCTCGCCGAAAACCTGCTGGCGGAATTCCCGGAGCGGGCCGAGGCCTTGATAGGTCGCTGGCTGGGCGGCAGGGAGCGGTATGCGCGGGCGTGAGACCGACCCTCCGGCTCAGCGCCGGCTATCGCTCGGCTCAGCGTTTCAATAAAACCGCGCTCAGGTTTGGCTTGACCCAGGAACGGAACGATGTATTATTTCGCGCTCGCGCTGGCCATAGGCTGACGCGAACGCGTGAATCCATGAGAAACAAACAAAAGGATTATTCATGCGCAAGTCATTCCCCTCCATCCTCCTGGTTTCGCTGTTGAGTCTGGGGGCTGCCACGCCCGCCCTGGCTTCGGGCGATGCGGTGCTCATGTCCTCCGGGCCCAGTTGCGGTTCCTTCTGCGCCGATGTCAGCTGGATCGGCGAGTCGGCCCTGATGGTGATCCGCGGCGAGCGGGGCGAGATTGTCAAGGTCGAGTCCGTCGATCTACCGCGCGACGCCCGCCTGGTGTCGTCCACGACCACTAATTCCGAGCAATCCGAACTG
>JACPFT010000011.1 GCA_016182845.1 Gammaproteobacteria bacterium | reverse complement strand
TTCGATGGAGGGCAAGTGAAAGCGGGAAATCTGGTGCGAAATCTACGTCTCGACCGCAGCGATCAAGGGCGGGTACGGCATCCAGGCTCCCTTTACTCAAGAGCGACTTGAGCAAATTCAGAATACAAGGTCGGGTTAGCCCAGGGGGCGTAACCCGACAGTGTTTGGCCGTCGAGCGCTGCGCTAACCCGACGAACTCAGCGGGCCTGCCAGACCCGGGGATCCCGGGCGTAGAACCGGCACAGTTCCTCGAACAGGGCCGGGCTGTGGGCGCTGAGCTCGTGGGGGCGGGTGAAGAAGGTTTCGCTGGCCACGGCGAAGAATTCCGCCGGGCTCTCGGCGCCGTAGCTGTCCAGGGCCCCGGGCAGCCCGTACCAGGCCTCGGCGCGCAGGCGCTCGTATTCGCGGCGGAAGACTTGGACCCAGCGCGCCACCTGGGCGCGGCTGCCCAGGGCCGGCGTGCCGTCGGAGACGCCGTCGGCCTGGTCCAGCTGGTGGGCGAATTCGTGGAGCACGACATTGTGCGCGGCCTCGTCGGACAGGCCGGCCAGGACGTCGTCGAAGGATAGGACCACCCGGCCGTTGCCCCAGGACTCGCCCAGGCGCACTTCCCGGCGCGTCCTCACCACGCCGGCCTCGTCGGGCCGGGACAGGGGCTGGGCGAAGGCGCCGGGATAGACCAGGACCGCCTGCAGGGCGGTGAAGTCGTCCAGGGACTTATTGAGCAACAACAAACAGGCTTGGGCGGCGATCAGGACCTTGGAGTCCTCGGTGATGGAAAATCCGTCGCAGCCGAAGAATTGCTTCTCGTCGATGAACTGCTGGATCAGGATCTGCAGGCGGCGCCGATCGGTCGCCGGCAATCGCCAGTACAAGGGCCAGTTCTGGCGCAGGCACAGCTCCCAATCCAGCGGAAATTCCCGTTTTGCCACGGCGGCGCGGCGCCACTGGATCCGATAGTGAAACCACCAGAAGGGCAGGGCCAGTGCGCCGAGAAACAGCAGGGCCAGGACAAAATCGGACACGGGGAATTCCGGTTAGGGTCGAAATCCCTTCATGGAGGCAAGTCGCCGCGCTTCAAGCCGCATTTCCATAATAGCTCCCGTCGATGCGCGCCACATAGGCCGCGACCCGCGGGTCCTGGGCGAGGAAATCGGCCATGGGCGAGCGCATTTCGCGGATCAGGAAATTGGCGAGATAGGCATGCAGGCAGGCGTCGGCGGAGGAGGGCGCATCGCCGAATAAATAAGGCTGGTCGCCCAGCAGGCTGAGCACGGCCTGCAAGTCCTCGATGGCCATGGCGTAGAGTTCGGCGCTCTCGTGACGGCCGGCGCCCTGCAGATAGAGCATCTTGCCGACTTTCTTGCGGATCTGGCCGGAGACGAGGCCGCGCAGCAGGGCCGGCACCGGTCGGAAGAAGGTCTCCCGCACCACCGGCCAGTTGGCCTCGTCGATCCAGCGGCTGTGCACGGCGGCGAAATAGCAATGCTCGTCCAGAGTTCTCTGAATCAGCCGGGCGATGGCTTTTTGCTCCGGGCTCAGCGCCCCGTCCAGGCTGTCGCCAAAGGTTTTTTTCAGGTAGCCGATGATGAGCTCGGAATCGCCGATGCGCTTACCCTCGTGCTCGATGAAGGGCATCTTGCCCTTGGGCGAGAGCTTCATGTTCTGCATGCCCTTCTTCACCTCGAAGGGGATGCCGGTCATGCGCAGATAGGTTTCCAGCTTCATGCAGAAGGGGCTGGCATCGGGCACTCCCCAGACCGGGCCGAATTTGTAGAGGGTCAGCATGGCAGGATCTCGCTTGGATATTGTTGGTTGTTGTAGGTCCGACCTAGGTCCGCTGTAGGTCCGACTTTAGTCGGACGGCGGTGCCTGTCCCGCTAAAGCGGGACCTACAGTCGTAGATACTGTTAGCCCAGAGGGCGTAACCCGACAAGAGGCCCCGGAAGATGTCGGGTTACGCTGCGCTAACCCGACCTACGGGAATGAAGCTACAAGCCCTGGCTCACGGCTTGCCCAGGAGCTCCAAGGCCGCCGAGGTCAGGGCTTGGACGCCGGTCTTGAGGGTCGGTTCCGGCAGGGGCGCGAAAAACGGCGAATGTAGGGCCGGCAGGTCGGTTCCCTTGGCCTTGGCCTGGGCGTATTTGACCGGGTCCACGCCGCCCACCCAGAAGATGAGGCCGGGGATCTTGTCCTCGGTCTGGCCGTAGCGGGCAAAGTCCTCGCCGGCCATGGTCGGTTCGATGGGCGCCACCTTGTCCTTGCCCAGTTCCCGCTCGAACACGCCCACCAGGCGGCGCGTCAGGGCCGGGTCGTTCCAGACGGCGGGCGTGCCCTCGTTCTTGAGGGTGACGATGGGCAGCAGGTTTTCCGGCAGGCCGGCGGCCCGGGCATAGTTCTCGCTGATGCGCTTCAGGGCGGCCAGGCTGTGTTCGCGCACCGCCGGCGAGTAGGAGCGCAGGGTCAGTTGCAGCTTCACCTCGTCGGGGATGATGTTGTGCTGGGCGCCGCCGTGGATGGAACCGACGGTGACCACCGCCGCCTCCTGGGGCGCGGTCTCGCGGCTGACGATGGTCTGGAAGGCCATGACCAGCCCGGCGGCCAGGACGATCGGATCCTTGGTCTTGTGGGGATAGGCGCCATGGCCGCCCAGGCCGCGCACGGTGATGTCCACCGAATCGGTATTGGCGAAGGCATAGCCCTCGGTATAGGCCAGGGAGCCCGCCGGCACGGCCGCCGAGGTGTGGATGGCCAGGTTGAAGTCGGGCTTGGGATGGTCGCGGAACAGGCCCTGGTTGAGCATGGCGATGGCACCGCCCGAGCGTTCCTCGGCCGGCTGGCCGATGAGCACTAGGGTGCCGCGCCACTCGGCCTTGCGTGCCACCAGCTGCTTGGCGGTGCCGAGCAGGACGGTCATGTGCACGTCGTGGCCGCAGGCATGCATGACCGGAACGCTCAGGCCCTGGTCGTTCTTGGCCTTGACCTTGCTGGCATAGGGCAGGCCGGTCTGTTCCAGGACCGGCAGGGCATCCATGTCGCTGCGCAGCATGAGCGTCGGACCCTCGCCATTGCGCATCTGGGCCACCACGCCATGCCCCCCCAAGCCGGTGGTGACGGAAAAGCCGAGCTTTTTCAGCTCCTTGGCGACGATTTGCGCGGAGTCTTTCTCTTGGAAGGACAGTTCCGGGTGGCGGTGGAAATGGGTGTAGAGGGCTTCCAGACGGGTGTAGTCGGCGGCGATATCCGCCTCCAGGACTTGGTTCGCGGCTTGGACCGGCAGGGCGAGGCTGGACAGGAGCGCGAGGGCTGTGGCGCGGAACTTCATGGGGGGATCTCGTGTCGGGGAGCGTCGCCCGAGTCTAATGAGCTGCCCGTCCGGGGTAAAGGCGGAGTGCGCCTCCGATTCTTTTCTATACTTCTTGCAGAGAGCGGCCCCGTCCCCGCCGCAGCCCTGTCCCGCCCGCCGGCGCCGTAGTCCTCCTCCGTGGCGCAGGGGCCTCCCACCTTGGTCATGAGCGCGCCTCTCCCGTGGAGTCGGCGCAGGAGGTTGTGCATGGAGTTTCTGGACCAGCTCACCGATCCCGGGCAGTTCATGCCCCACGGGCATTGTTATTTCTGGACGCCGGAAATCCTCTGGCTGCATGTGTTCTCCGACGGCATCATCGCCCTGTCTTATTACTCCATTCCCCTGGCCCTGCTGGTCTTCGCCTTCAAGCGCCCCGACGTGCGCTTCCGTTGGATCTTCCTGATGTTCGGCGCCTTCATCTGCGCCTGCGGCACGACCCATGTGATGGACATCTGGACCACCTGGCAACCGATGTATCGCCTGGAGGGCGTGATCAAGGCGGCCACCGCCATGATCTCGGTGACCACGGCGGCCATGCTCTGGCCCCTGCTGCCCAAGGCCCTGGCCCTGCCCAGCCCTACCCAGCTAGAACAGCTGGCCGCCTCCCTGGAGCGCAAGGTGGGCGAGCGCACCGAGGCCCTGGAGCAGCGTTCCGCCGAACTGGCCCAGGCCAACACGGAGCTGCGTGCCTATAACGCCCTGGCGGTGGGCCGGGAGGAACGCATCCTCGAGCTGAAGGCGGAAGTGAATGCCCTGGCGGCGCGCCTGGGGCTGGTCCCGCGTTACGCGGCCATCGACGCGGCCGGCGGGCAGGGCGCATGAGCTTCCGGCTGGAGCAACTGTCGCTGCGGCGGGTGCGCTGGCTGTGCGCCGGCGTCCTGGTCCTGCTCCTGGCCCTGGGGGCCGGCCAGTTCCTGCTGCATCAGCAGGAGCTGGCGCGCAGCCGAGAGCTGGTTGTCGCCCTGGACGAGTTGTCGGAACAGCGCAAGTCCCTCAGCGATACCCTGTTCCTGGTCCACGATTGGCAGCTGGGCTGGGCGGCCTGGGGCCCCGGGGTGGAGAGCGAGGCCCTGACCGCCGCCCTGCGCCGCTGGCGGACGCCGAACGGGCAGGCCATGGCATTTCCCGGCATGGAGCCCGTGGCGGAGCGGCGCCGGGATTTCCTCGATGCCGCCGAGGCCTGGCTCAAGGCGGAGACTGGTTTCCAAGAGCTCCAGGGCCAGCGCCTGTGGCGCGCCGGCCATGCCTATATCGATGCAATGATCGAGGCGGCCGATGTCTACCGCCAGGCTCGTAGCGACCATTTGCAACGCCTGGCCTGGTCCACGGCCGGCTCCTTGCTCCTGACCCTCTTGCTCCTGGGCTTCGCCTGGTTGTTCCTGTTGCGGCCCAGCCTGCGCCGCCTGGAAGCGGCCATGGGCGAGGCCGAGCGCGAGCGGCACGAGCGCGAGCAGGCCCATGCCCAATTGCGCGAGCATGCCGAGGAGCTGGAACGCTCGCGGCGCGGCCTGCTCAGCCTGATGCAGGACCATGTCCAGCAGAAGGCCCGCGCCGAGCGCAACGAGCGGCGCCTGATCCGGGTCATCGAATCCACCGCCAATGGCATCCTCCAGGTGAATGAGTCCGGCATTATCGAGTTGGCCAATGAGCGGGTGGAGAACATGCTGGGCTATGCGCGCAGCGAGCTCCTGGGCATGTCGGTGGACTGCCTGGTGCCCGACGAGGTCAGGCCTCGTCACCCGGCCATACGCGCCCGCTTCCTGCAGGCGCCGAAGCGCACGACCTTCGACGATTCGTACAATCTCCATGCCCGCGCCAAGGATGGGCGCCTGGTGCCGGTGGAGATCGACATCAATCCCGATGTCACCGACGAGGGCATCCAGGTCATCGTCTCCCTGCTGGACACCAGCGCCCGCCGCCGCACCGAGCAGCAGCTGCGCCGCATCATCGAGTCCACGGCCAACGGCCTGATCCTCACCGACGCGCGGGGGCGCGTCGAGATGGTCAATTCCCGCATCGAGCGCATGTTCGGCTACGCGCACCGGGCCCTGCTGGGCATGTCCATCGACGAGCTGGTGCCGGCGCGCTTCCGCGAGGCCCATCCCTGGCATCGCCAGGGCTTTATCGCCGAACCCAGCGAACGGCTGATGGGCGCCGGGCGCGATCTCTACGGCCAGCGCCGGGACGGCAGCGAGTTTCCGGTGGAGGTGGGCCTGAATCCCCTGGTGTCCGACGAGGGCGTGCAGATCATCTGCTCGGTCATCGACATCACCGAGCGCAAGCTCATCGAAGACCGCTTGCGCCGCCAGGTGGAGGAGATCGCCGAGGCCAGCCGCTATAAGTCGGAATTCCTGGCCAATATGTCCCACGAGCTGCGCACGCCCCTGAACAGCATCCTGCTGCTGTCCGAGCGCCTGGCGGAGAATCCCGAGGGCAAGCTGAGCGCCAAGCAGGCGGAATACGCCGAGGTGATCCACCGCAGCGGCAGCGACCTGCTCTGCCTCATCAATGACATCCTCGATCTGTCCAAGATCGAGGCGGGGCGCATGCGCCTGGCCTGCACGGCCTTCGACACCGGCGAGTTCGCCGCGCAAGTAGAGCGCACTTTCGCGCCCCAGGCCGAGGCCAAATCCCTGGCCTTTCGCGTCGAGGTGGACGAGGGCTGCCCCTTGCGCATCGTCAGCGATTTGCAGCGCCTGGATCAGATCCTCAAGAATTTGTTGTCCAATGCCATGAAGTTCACCAGTTCCGGTCAGGTCGGCGTGCGCTTCTTCCCGGCCGGGCCCAAGGACGCCCTGCCCGAGACCCTGGAATGGGGCAATGCCCTGGGCATCGCCGTCAGCGATACCGGGATCGGCATTCCCGCCGGAAAGGAGGAGGCCGTGTTCCAGGCTTTCCGCCAAGTGGACGGCTCGACCCGGCGCAATTACGGGGGCACGGGCCTGGGTCTGGCGATCTCCCGGCGCCTGGCCCGTCTCCTGGGCGGGGACATCACGCTCAAGAGCACGGAAGGCAAGGGCAGCGTGTTCACGCTCTGGCTGCCCCTGGAGCTTCCGGCGGAGGCGCGCTCGGGGGACGAGGCCTGGGAGGACGACGGCGTCCTGGCGGAGGACCTGCCGCCCGCGCTGGTGGAGCAGGCGTCCGACGATGCCGCCGAGGCGCTGCCCGGCCATTACGCCGGTCGCCGCATCCTGGTGGTCGACGACGACGTGCGCAACATCTATGTGATGAGCAGCCTGCTGGAGGAGCGCGGTTTCTCGGTCCTGACCGCCAAGAACGGCAGGGAGGCCCTGGCCAGCCTGCGCGGCCGCGCCCATACGGACCTGGTCCTGCTGGACATGATGATGCCGGAGATGGACGGTTACGAGACCTTACGGGAAATCCGCTCGACCCTGGCCATGCGCACGCCGGTCATCGCCCTGACGGCCAAGGCCATGCCCGAGGATCGCCAGCGCTGCCTGGCTTCCGGCGCCGACGATTATCTGGCCAAACCGGTCACGGTCGCGGATTTGTTCACGACCATAGAGAAATGGCTGCCAACGGCAACCGCGTAGTCATGCGAGGTGTGTCATGCAATCCCTAGAGCAGGTGGAAACGACCCTGACGGGCGAGGAGGCCGACTTCATGCAGGCCATACTCCTGGTGGATGACAACGAGGCGAATCTCCTGGCCTTGTCCGCCTTGCTGGAGCGGCCGGGCTTGAAGCTGCTGACGGCGAAGTCGGGGCCGGAGGCGCTGAACCTGCTGCTCAAGCACGCCGCCGCCCTGGTCCTGCTCGACGTGCAGATGCCGGGCATGGACGGCTTCGAGGTCGCCCGCCTGATGCAGGGCAGGGCCGACACGCGCGCCATTCCCATCATCTTCATGACGGCGTTCTACCGCGACGAGGCGGCCTTGTTGCGCGGCTATCGCAACGGCGCCATCGATTATCTGTACAAGCCCATCAATCCGGTCGTGCTCAAGTCCAAGGTGAGTCTGTTCCTGGAGCTGGACAGCCAGCAGCATCGCCTGGAGCGGGCCTATGCCCAGATCGCCGAACAGAAGCGCTACTACCAGTCGATCCTGCATGCCGTCGGCGACGGCGTCCTGGGCGTGGATGCCCGGGGCATCGTCCGCTTCTGCAATCCGGCGGCCCAGTGCCTGTTCCAGGCCGAGGCGCGCGACCTCCAGGGCCGTCCGGTGGACGAGCTGTTCTCCGGCGAGGCCATCCAGACCCTGTCCACGGACGGCGCCCAAGCCCTGGTGGACGCGGAGGCCTTGGGCCTGGTTGAAGCGGAGCTGCTGCGCGTGGGCGGCGAGCCTTTCCCGGTGTCCCTGCGTTGCACGCCCATCGGCGGCAGTCTGGACGGCTATGTCTTGGCTTTCCAGGACATCTCGGAGCGCAAATGCTTCGAGGAGCAGCTGGTGGCCCAGGCCACGACCGATCCCCTGACCGGCCTCGCCAACCGCAATGGCCTCAAGCTGGCGGTGGACATGGCCCTGGGCCGCGCCCAGCGCGGCATCGGCTGCGCGGCCCTGCTGCTCATCGATCTGGATCATTTCAAGGCCGTCAACGACACCTATGGCCACGACGTGGGCGATGCCTTCCTCAAGGAAGTGGCGCAGCGGCTCAAGTCCTGCGTGCGCGTCAGCGACACCGTGGCGCGCCTGGGCGGCGACGAATTCACCGTGGTGCTCGACGAGTTGGCCGAGTCCAATGATGCGGCCATGATTGCCGAGAAGATCCTTGAGGTCCTGAGCCGGCCCTTCCCCCTGGAGCACGGCTCCATCGCGACGGGCGGCAGTATCGGCATCGCGGTCTACCCGGAATGCGGCCTGGATGCGGGCGAGATGATGCGCTCGGCCGATATCGCCATGTACCGCGCCAAGGCCGACGGGCGCAACGGCTACCACTTCTTCACCGAGGAGATGAATGCCAAGGTGAAGGTGCGCATGCTCCTGGAGCAGAGCCTGCGCCAGGCGGTGGATAACCAGGATCTGTTCCTGGTCTTTCAGCCCATCGTGACCCTGGACAGCCAGGCCCTGGTGGGCTTCGAGGTCTTGCTGCGCTGGGAACATCCCAAGGCCGGCGTGGTCGGCCCGGAGACCTTCATCCCCCTTCTGGAGGAATGCGGGCTGATCCTGCCGGTGGGGCGCTGGGTCATGGGCCAGGCCTGCGCCTACCTCAATGCTTGGCTGGATGAGGGCTTGCTGCCGGATGGCTTTCGTCTGTCGCTGAATGTGTCCCAGCGGCAATTCGCCGGCGTCCATTTCGTCGAGCAGTTGCAGGAAGCCATGAGCAGTTGTTCGATCCCGGGCTCGCTCATCGAGCTGGAGCTCACCGAAAGCCTGCTGATGAAGGACCTGGAGCTCGCCAAGGAGCGGATCGCCAGCTTGCGCACCCAGGGCATCAGCGTGTCCATCGACGATTTCGGGACCGGCTATTCCTCCCTGAACGACTTGAAGCACCTGGCCATCGATCGGCTCAAGATCGACCAAGGCTTCGTCCAGCAAATCGCCGAAAACAGCCGGGACTTAGCCATTTGCCGCACCATCGTCACCCTGGCCCAGAGCCTGGGGCTCACGGTGGTGGCCGAGGGCGTCGAGGCCGAGGCCCAGGCCGAGCGCCTCCGGGAGCTGGGCTGCGACTGCGCCCAGGGATTCCACTACGCCCGACCCCTGGCGGCGGACGAAGCCGAGGCCTATCTGCGCGGCGGCCGCGCCCCCTGAGAGCCTGTGCACGTTCTCGATCAATGGATGGAGCGCAAGGCCGGGAGCGGCGAAAAAGCGGAGTTTACACGCAGTAAATGAGCATTTTGAGCCGCTTCCAACGCCGCGATCCGCCATTCAGCGAGAACGTGCGCAGGCTCTGAGCGCATTCGCCATCGGCTTCTATACTTCTTGTGTATAGGCCCTGGAGTCGGCGTGGGCCCCGTTATCCGAGGAGAGCACGAGGATGAGCAAGCGTACAGACGGCATCCATAGCCTCGCCCTGGTCGGTTCGGCCGGGGCGGGGAAAACCACTCTCGGCGAGGCCCTGTTGTTCGCGGCCGGCGCCATCACCACCAAGGGCGCCATCGAGCGCAAATCCACCACCCTCGATCACGATCCCCAGGCCCAGGAACAACAGCACTCCCTCAGCGCCTCCATCGCCTGCTTCGACTACCAGGCTCGCCATATCCAGCTGCTCGACACCCCCGGCTATCCCGACTTCCTCGGCCATGCCCTGGCCGCCGTGGAGGCGGTGGAAACCGTGGGCGTGGTGATCAATGCCGCCTCGGGCATCGACATGACCGCCCGTCGCTTCCTGCACCTGGCCGAGACGCGCGGCATCTGCCGCTTCATCATCATCAACCGCATGGACGCCGAGGGCGTGGATCTCCTGGGTCTGCTGGAGGCCATCCGCGAGGAGTTCGGCGGCGAGTGCCTGGCCCTCAACCTGCCGGCCCCGGGCCGGGACGCGGTCAGCGACTGCTATTACCGGGCCGAGGGTCAGACCGAGTTCGCCAGCGTCGAAGACGCCCATTCGCGCATCGTCGACCAGATCGTGGAGATGGACGAGGAGTTGATGAGCCTCTACCTGGACCAGGGCCAGGAGCTCAAGCCGGAGCAACTGCACGACGCCTTCGAGGCGGCCCTGCGCGAGGGGCATCTGATCCCGGTGTGCTTCACCTCGGCGCGCACCGGCGCCGGCGTGGCCGAGCTGCTGCAACTGCTGGTCGACCTGATGCCGAACCCGGCCGAGGGCAATCCGCCGCCCTTCCTGCGCGGCGAGGGCGAGGCCGCCCAGCCCGTCCGGGCCCGGAACGAGCCGGAGCTTCATGCCATCGCCCATGTCTTCAAGATCGCCTTCGATCCTTTCGTCGGTAAACAGGCCTTCCTGCGCCTGCACCAGGGCACCCTGCGCCGCGATCAGAAGCTCTTGATCGGCGATGGCCGGCAGAGCTTCAAGCTGGCCCATCTCTATAAACCCTTCGGCAAGGACCTGCGAGAGGTGGAGTCCATCGGTCCCGGCGAGATCGGCGTCGTGGTCAAGGTGGAGGAAATCCATCGGGACGCCATCCTGCACGACGCCCACGAGGAGGATTATTGGCATTACCAGACCCTGGGTTTTCCGGCGCCGCTCTATGGCCTGGCCATCGCCGCCAAGTCCAAGGCCGACGAGCAGAAGCTCGCCGAGGTCCTGCACCGCCTGGCCGAGGAGGATCCCTGTCTGCAGATGGAACAGAACGCGGTGACCCGCGAGACCGTGCTCAAGGGCCTGGGCGAGCTGCATCTGCGCCTGACCCTGGAGCGCATGTCCAGCCGCCACAAGCTGGACGTGGACACCCGCCCGCCGCGCATCGCCTACCGCGAGACCCTCCAGGCCCCGGCCGAGGGCCATTACCGCCACAAGAAGCAGACCGGCGGCGCCGGCCAGTTCGGCGAGGTCTTCCTGAAGGTGGAACCCCTGGAGCGGGGCACGGGTTTCGAGTTCGTCGATGCCGTGGTGGGCGGCGCCATCCCCGGCCAGTACATGTCGGCCGTGGAGAAGGGCATACGCGAGGCCATGGCCTCGGGCGTGGTGGCCGGTTTCCCGGTGGACGATGTGCGCGTCATCGTCTACGACGGCAAGTACCACTCGGTCGATTCCAAGGAGGTGGCTTTCGTCACCGCCGCCAAGAAGGCCTTCTTCGATGCCGCCCTCAAGGCTAGACCCGTGGTCCTGGAGCCGGTGGTCAATCTCGACGTGGTGGCACCGGACCAAGCCATGGGCGACATCACCGGCGACCTGTCCTCGCGCCGGGCGCGCATCCTGGGGACCGACTCCCAGGGCGGCCATGCCCTGGTGATCCACGGCCAGGCGCCGCTGGCCGAGCTGGGCGGCTATTCGACCCGGCTCAAGGCCATGACCGGCGGCGAGGGCAGTTTCAGCCTGGAGCTGTCCCATTACGAAGCGGTGCCGCCCGGCGTGCAGCAGGAACTGGCCAAGCACTACGCCATCCGCGACGAGGAGTAGACCTGTCTTTTGTAGGTCCCGCTTTAGCGGGACAAGGCAGCGATGTCCGACTGAAGTCGGACCTACGGAAGGCAGGGATCCCAACCCGTAGGTCCGGCTTCAGCCGGACACGCGCATCATTGAACCGCGACGCTTCCCGCTGGGATCGCCCTTGCAGTAGAATCTGCGCCAGCTTTGCCCCCGTATTCCTTGATCCGCCAGAACTTTTGCGGATCCCAACGCCAAGACGAGGCACTCCTTGAGTCCGTCCCTCACCATCCCCAAGCGCCGGCTGATCAGCCGGCCCGACTCTCTGGCCGACAGCCTGCTCATGGTCCTCGACGTCGCCCTCGTGCTCGGCACCCTGGCCTTCCTGGTCTATCAGCGCTTCGGCACCATGCTGCCCCAGTACCGCCACCTGGCCATCCTCACCGTGCTGGTGCTCTGGGTGGTCTACAACAACAACGAGATGTACAGCCGCATGCGCGGCTTCGCCGACACCATCTTCGCCCTGCTGAAATCCTGGTTCACGGTCTGCGGCCTCCTGCTTATCGTCGGCTTCCTGTTCCGCGAAACCGGCGGCTATGCCCGTGGCGTCCTGGGCTGGTGGGTGATCGTCGCGACGGCGGGGCAGTGCACCGTCCATGCCGGCAGCTATTTCCTGCGCCGCCGCCTGGTGCGTACCCGTGCCCGCCGGCCGGCCATCGTGGTCGGCGCCGGCAAGCTGGCCGTGGAGCTGGTCAATCGTATCAACAACAATGCCTGGATGACCGACCGGGCCATAGGCATCGTCGACGACGACGATGCCGAGCTGGCCGCCTGGGCCTTCGAGGGCGTGCCGGCCCTGGGCCGGACCGAAGCGCTGCACGAGCTCATCGACCGGCACGGCGCCGAGGCGGTCTACCTGGCCCTGCCCATCGCCGAGTCCCACAAGATCGAGCAGATCTACCTGAGCCTCCTGGACAAGCCCATCAACATCGTCTGGGCGCCGGACATCTTCGGCTTCACCCTCATCAACCACAACGTCAAGGAAGTGGGCGGCGTGCCGCTCATCGCCCTGTCCGAGACGCCCCTGGTGGGCGCGCCGGCCATGCTCAAGGATCTGATGGACAAGACCCTGGCCCTGCTCGCCATCATCGGTCTCTCGCCCCTGCTGGCCACCATCGCCCTCATCGTCAAGTACACGAGCGAAGGCCCGATCCTCTTCAAGCAGAAGCGTCACGGCTGGGACGGCAAGATCATCGAGGTCTGGAAATTCCGCTCCATGTACACCAAGCAGCCGAAAGTGGAGGGCGATATCGGCGTGCAGCAGGCCACCAAGCACGACCCGCGCATCACCCCCATCGGCCGCTTTATCCGCCGCAGTTCGATCGATGAATTACCGCAGTTGTTCAATGTCCTGCAGGGCACCATGTCCCTGGTGGGCCCGCGTCCCCATGCCGTGGAACACAACAACTACTACGCCCACAAGATCGACGCCTACATGCTGCGCCACCGAATCAAGCCGGGCATCACCGGCCTCGCCCAGGCCAACGGCTACCGCGGCGAGACCGAGACCCTGGACAAGATGCAGAAGCGCGTCGAATACGACATCGCCTACATCAACAACTGGTCCCTGTGGCTGGACATCAAGATCATGGTGAAGACGGTGTTCACCCTGCTGAATAAGAATGCGTATTGAGCGGCACAGCCGCGCGGTCGCTAACTAAAACCGTTCGCCCTGAGTAGCCGCCGTCCGGCGGCATATCGAAGGGCTCTTCGTGGCAGGTGCTTCGATACGCGGGCCCCGAGGCCCGCTACTCAGCACGAACGGTTATTTTGGAATTGCAAAGCCAGCGGCATTCGTCGCCGCCAAGGTAACAACAATGAAAGTTCTCGTCTGCGGCGGTGCCGGTTACATCGGCTCCCATATGCTCAAGCGGCTTAGACAAGCCGGCCATGACACGGTGGTCTTCGACAATCTGTCCACCGGCCACGCCGAGGCCGTGCTCTCTGGCGAGCTAGTGCAAGGCGATCTGCTGGATCGCCCCGTTTTGAAGGCCTTGTTCGCCGCCCACCGCTTCGACCTGGTCATGCATTTCTCCGCCAAGAGCCTGGTGGGCGAGTCGGTCACAAATCCGGCCATCTACTTCGAGAACAATGTCATCGGCACCTGGAATCTGCTGGAGGCCATGCGCGAGGCGGGCGTGAAGCGCTTCATTTTCTCCTCCACGGCCGCCATCTTCGGCCAGCCGGTGAGCGAGTTTATCGCCGAGGACCATCCCAATGCGCCCATCAATCCCTATGGCAAGTCCAAGCTCATGGTGGAGCAGATGCTCGCCGACTATGCCGCCGCCTACGGCCTGGATTCGGTGTCCCTGCGCTATTTCAATGCCGCAGGCGCCGATGCGGAAGGCGAGTTGGGCGAGGACCACCAGCCGGAAACCCATCTGATCCCCAATGTCTTGAAATCCGTCCTGGGCACGGGCCCCGAGCTCAAGCTGTTCGGTGACGACTACCCGACCCGCGACGGCACCTGCGTGCGCGACTACATCCACGTCGAGGATCTGGCCGAGGCCCATCTGCTGGCCGCCCAGTACCTGGATAAGCATCCGGGCTGCCATGCCTTCAACCTCGGCAATGGCCTGGGCTTCTCCTTGTATGAGGTCCTGGCGGCGGCCGAGAAGGTGGTGGGCAAGATCATCCCCTTCCAGAAGGCCCCGCGCCGTCCCGGCGATCCGGCGACCCTGGTGGCCGACAGCGCCCGCGCCCGGGCCGAACTGGGCTGGCAACCGAAATACCCGGACATAGACACCATCATCGCCCATGCCTGGGCCTGGCATAGCCGCTGCAAATGCGGCAGCGGACCCCAGTGGCATTGAACCCTGTGAATCCGAACATGGCGCAAGCCGAAAACCGCTGGGACCGCCTGGCCCTGTGGCTGACCCTGGGACTGACCCTGGTCGCGGCCCTGCACCCGGCCCTGCGCCACGCGAAGTATCTGCCGCTCGCCGTTCTGCCGTTTTTCTTCCTGTTCAAGCTCAAAGAGTCGCGCAAGGTTTCCGTGCCCTACGCGCTCTATCCCTATCTGCTGCTCCTGGGCGCGGGTCTGGCCCTGTTCTGGCAGAACACCGGCGGCGGCTGGAAGGACCTGGCCTTCATCGCCGCCTATGTCCTGCCCTTCGTCCTGTTTCGGCCGGTGCGCCTGCCCATGGCCGGGGTGAATCTCGCGGTTTTCGGTGTGTATCTCGCCGCGACCCTGATGTACGGGCAATACCAGCTCAATTTTTCCTGGGTAAAATCGGCCACCTTCGCCGAGAGCCCCATGAGCTTCGTGGCCGGGCTCTTCCTGATCTACTGGCTGACCCGGCCCAAGGACAAGACCGCCTGGCTCATGCTGGCGCTCAATCTGATCTTCATGCTGCTGTCCATGAAGCGCGCGGCCTTCCTGGGCGTCCTGGCTGCCGGCGCGGTCCTGCTCATGCCCGAACTCTGGCGCCGCTATGTGCTGCACCCGCTGACCATGACGGCATTCAACCTGGCCCTGCTGAGCGGTTTCTTGCTGCTGGGCGCCGGCTATTTCGACGCCTATGCCGCCCAGCACGGCGTCGTGCTGCGCTGCGCGCCGGGGGCGGCGAACTGCTTCGACGCCACGAATGGCCGGCTGGCCCTGATCCAGGATGTGGCGGCGGCCATGCTCGACCAGCCCTGGGCCTTCATCCTGGGCGAGGGGGTAGGCAGCGGCTATGCCATGATGAAGTCGGTGGCGGTTCAGGGCGGCAATCTGCATAACGACCTGGTGAAGATCGCCTACGAGTTCGGCCTCCTGGTCTTCGCGGCGTTCAGCTGGCTGCTGTATCGCGCCCGCTCGCCCCTGGCCCTGGCATCCGCCGTGTATCTGAACGTGGTGTTCTGTTTCGACAACGTGCTGATCTACACCGGCGTCATGGTGTTCTTCGGCCTGCTGCTGGGCCAGGCGCGGGTGCGGGAGCCGGCTTCCGTAGGTCCGACTTCAGTCGGACAGAAGGGGGAGGCTTCGACTTCAGTCGGACAGGAGGGGGAGGCTTCGACTTCAGTCGGACAGGGACCGGAGAGTCCGACTGAAGTCGGACCTACGGGAGAAAGCGGTAAGCGCGGGACTTCGATGTGAAGCTCTTCTTCCTGATCGAGGGCCTGTACAAGCTCCTGGGGCTGGTCATCACCATGCTCCAGGCGCGCATCCTCGGCCCCGGCCGCCTAGGGGAATTCCAGTTCTACCAGAGCAACGTCTTCGGTTATCTCAATTCCGCGACCCTGCTCGCCACCGACTACAAGAACCTGGTGGCCTACCAGGCCGATCCGGCCTATGGCCAGAGCGCCGAGTTCTACACGGGCATGGCGGCCAAGACCGCGATGCTGGCGCTCGCGACCCTGGCGCTATTGGCGCTCTGGCCCAGGCTCACCGAATTCGCCCTGCTGCCCTATGCCCTGGCCTTGGGCTTCAACCTGCTGCAATTCGACTACCTGATTTACGGCCATCGGATCCAGGCGCCCTTCGCGGTCGTGCGCCTGTTGTCCCAGGTGTTTTCCCTCGTCGCCCTGGGCGGTTTCTGGCTGGGCTGGTTCGATATCCGCTGGTTCACGGTCTACCAGCTGATCCAGACCGCGACCCTGAACTTGGGCATCCTCGTCCTGGTGCGCCGTCATCTGCACTTCGATTTTTCCGCCTATTTCTCGGCCCTGCGCCGCCTGAAACCGGCGGCCTTCGCCGATCTGGGCCGCTATTTCATCACCAATCAATTCATCACCTATGTGACCACCATCGAGGCCGTGCTCCTGGCCTGGCAGGGCCTGGACTCGGCCAAGCACGTGTTCACGGAAGGCCAGCGCCTTGCCCAGGTCTTGACGCCCTGGGTGGTGTTTTATCTCAGCTACAACATCGGCAAGGACAAGGCCGGTTTTCGCGGCCGCATCCTGCAGCTCGTGGCTTTCCTGATGCTGGCCTCGCCGCTCACCACGGCCCTGCTCTACGGCCGGGATTATCTGGACCGGATCTATTTCTACAATTTCTTCCTGCTCATGTTCCTGATGGTGGCCCTGCTCCAGGACAAGAACCTGAAGGTTCTCGCCGCCGACCGCGGCCAGAGCGCAGCCCTGGCTCGCCTCAACCTGGGCTTCTTCCTGGGCTCGACGCTCCTGATGGCCGGCGTGCTGAGCCTGGGCCTGCCGCTGCCCTGGCTGCTGGCGATCTTCCTGGCCAAGCTCTGGCTTTACCACGGGATCTTCAATTGGCGCTTCCGCGTGGCCGAGCCGGCCTGGTTCCTGCCGGCGAGCCTCATCGGCCTGGCGGCGCTCAATGCCGCCCTGGCGCAAAGCGGGTATTATTTGGTCGTTTCGGCCCGGTGGCTCGCCGTCCAGGACGGTGCCCTGGCCCTTATCAAGAACGGGATCGCTCCATGAGAGTCGCATTGCTGGTGAACATCCCCGCGCCCTACCGCGTGCCGGTCTACGACCGCCTGGCCGAGCGCCTGGGCGAGGATTTCAAGGTCATCTACATGGCGGAGCTGGAAAGCAACCGCAAGTGGAAAGTTCCCGAGCTGAAACATGCCCACCAGTACCTCAAGGGCTTCACCCTGTCGCGCGGCACGCGCCATGTGCACGTCCGTTTCGGCGTGTTCACCGCCCTGCTGAAATTCAAGCCGGACGTGGTGATCACCGCCGGATTCAATCCGCCCATGCTCATGGGCTGGCTGTACACGAGGCTATTCGGCAAGGCCCACGTGCCCATGTCCGATGCCTGGGTCGGCTCCGAGGCCAATCTTTCCGGGCTGCACCGCTATATCCGCCGCCTGGTGTTCGGCAGCTCCAAGGCCTTCATCGGCGCGAGCCAGCAGACCCTGGAATTGTTCAAGAGTTACGGTGTCGAGAAGAACCTGTTCAAGGCCTGCCTCTGCGTCGACAACAGCCGTTTCACGCCCCTGGCCGGCCCGGTGGCGCACCGGGCCTACGATCTGGTGTTTTCCGGTAGCCTGATCGAGGGCAAGCTGCCCTTGTTCTTCGTCGAGGTGGTCAAGCGCCTGGCCGGGAAAATGCCGAAATTGTCAGTCCTGGTCATCGGCGACGGCGCCCTGCGCGACAGCATGCACGAGGCCCTGGCCACCCTGCCCACGGTGCACACCACCTTCACCGGCTATCTGCAGCAATCCGAGCTCCCGGCCTATTACGTGCAAGGCAAGATCTTCTGCTTTCCCACCAAGCGCGACGCCTGGGGCATCGTCGCCAACGAGGCCTGCGCCTCGGGCATGGCGGTTCTGACCTGCGCCAATGCCGGCTGCGCCGTGGAACTCATCGTCAATAACCACAATGGCTATGTCCTGCCCCTGGAACCGGAAGTCTGGGCCGAGCATGCCGCGAAATTGCTGGGCGACGAGATGCTGCTCTCGGAAATGAGCCAGAACGCCATCCGCAGCGTCGAGGAATACACCTACGATCACGCGGCGCGCGGCATCCTCGCCGCCTGCGAGGCCTGAATGGCCGAGGTCGAACTGCTGGCCCGGCCCGATCATGCCCTGTTTCTCTACGAGGGCCTGAAAGCGCGGCGGGACCTGCGCCTGCACGTGTTTCACGCCCTGCGCCGGGGCTCGCTCCTTGCCCGTGTTTTCCCCAGCCGCAAGCAGGTCGCGCCGGAAGTCGACACCCTGCTGGGCCTGACCCTGGCCAAGCTGGGGCTGAACCTGGCGCGAAAATTCCTGAGTTTCAACTGGCGCGAGGCCGAGCGCCGGCTCGCCGAATATTGCTACGGGCGTATCGATCTCTCGGCCGCCAGGCTGGTGCATTACTGGCCCATGTACTGCCAGGAATCCGTGTGGCGCAAGAAGCGGCGTTACGGATTTGCCTCCCTGGCGGAGATCTACGAAGCCAACCCGGTCTTCGTCAACGCCATCGTCGAGGACGAATACCGCCGCTTCGGCATTCCCTTCGCGCCGCTCAACACCCGCATCGATCAGAACGCCTTCCTCGCCCACGAGCGGGACGTGGTCGTGCCCTCGGAATTCATCCGGCGCAGCTATGAGCGGGACTATCCGCACGTGCGCTGGCATCTGGCACCCTATGGCTTCATGGGCCAGCGGGCATTTTCGGACTTGTTGACGGTAAAAACGCATGCCCGCCTGCGCGTGGCGTATCTGGGGCGCGTCTGCCTGGAAAAGGGCGTGCATTATCTCGCCGAGGCCGTGCGGCCGCTGGCCTCCCAGGTGGAGTTGGACATCATCGGCCCGGTGCAGACCGAGCATGCCGCCGCCTATTCCGGTCTGCGCGACATCGGCAATATCCGCTGGCTGGGCGGCATGACCCATACCGAGGTGCTGAAGCGCCTGCCCGGCTATGATCTTCTGGTCATGCCGTCGCTGTCCGATGCCTATTCCCTGGCGGTGATAGAGGGCCTGATGCGCGGGGTTCCGGCCATCGTCAGCGAGAACACCGGCTGCGCCGGGGAAATCGCCCGTTACGGCTGCGGCGCGGTCGTGCCCATCCGCGACGCCGAGGCCCTGCGCCGGGAAATCTTGGCGTTTTGCCTGCCCGGGCGGCGTGCCCAGGCTATCGAGGGCATACGCCGCTTCGATGCCGCCGAGGCGGAGGATGGCTATTTGGGCGCGATGGACAGGATTTATCGCCAGTTATTGGCTGAGAACGAAAAATGAACAAGAAACCCTCGGTGCTGATGCTGGCCCAGCTGCCGCCGCCGGTGCACGGCGCCTCGGTGATGAACAAGGCCATCGCCGACAGCGCGGCGGTGCGGGCCGCCTTCGATGTGGAAGCGGTGAATATTTCCACGGCCGAGGCCATTAGCGACATCGGCAAGGGCAGCCTCAGGAAATACCTGAAATTCCTCGGGCTGCTGTGGCGGGTGTTCCGCGCCATGAGCGGGCGAAAACACGATCTCGTCTACCTCACGCTCTCGCCCCATGGCGCGGCCTTCGTCAAGGATGCCCTGTTCGCCCTGATGGCCAAGGCCTTCGGCCGCAAGCGGGTCTATCATCTGCACGGCAAGGGCATCGCCGCCGAGTACGCCAAGGGCGGCTGGAAGACCAAGCTGTACCGCGCGGTATTCGAGGGCGCTAGCGTGATCCATCTCGCGCCCGTGCTCTACCAGGACATCGAGGCGCTGGTGCCGAGGACGCGCGTGCAATTC
The DNA here is from genome assembly GCA_016182845.1 of Gammaproteobacteria bacterium. Classification (GTDB taxonomy): domain Bacteria; phylum Pseudomonadota; class Gammaproteobacteria; order Enterobacterales; family Permianibacteraceae; genus JACPFT01. Next base: position 128,839 of record JACPFT010000011.1, on the reverse strand, counting down.
CTGGGGAATGGCGTGCCCAGCCAGGCCTCGGCCACGGAAAAATCCGCGCTGCCACGGATCGTCTACCTGTCCAATATGGTGCCAACCAAGGGCGCCCGCGTCCTGCTCGAGGCGGCCAAGCTCCTGCGCGATCGCGGCCTGGCGTTTTCCGTCGCCTTCGCCGGCAACTGGGGCACGGACCCCCAATTCAAGATCGATTTCCTGGAATACCTGGAGCGGGAAAAGCTGACCGACAGGGTCGCCTATCTGGGGCCGCAATACGGTGAGGACAAGAAAAAGCTCCTGAACGGCGCCGATGTCTTCGTCCTGCCCACGTATTTCCGCAACGAGTGTTTCCCCCTCGCCATCCTGGAGGCCATGAGCTGCGGCCTGGCCATCGTGTCCACCTTCGAGGGCGCCATCCCGGACATGGTGACGGACGGGCAGACGGGCCTGCTGGTGCACCAGCAATCCGTCACCGAGCTTGCCGATGCTCTGGATACCTTGATTAGCGATCCGGTCTTGCGCCAAAAACTCGCGGACAATGCCTTGGGCCTGTACCGGGAAAAATACACCCTGGAAGCCTTCGAGCAGGGTTATATCGACTGCCTGAACCGCGTGCTGGAGGACAGAGTATGAACGGCGCGCAGCGGCGTTCAGCCTACTCCCCTCTCCCCCCTGCGGGGGGTGAGCACGGAATTCAGCACATGCCCTGCGGCATGTGCGCCGTGCGAACGGGCCGAGCTCTGCCGAGGCCCTGGGCGGGTGGCGCGCAGCGCCGGGAGAGGGGATTATGAGTCGCCTGGGCCGCCATGCTCGGCAATGGCTGATGGGGCCGGCCTATTTCCATCACCGCGCCCTGATCCGCGCCGCCAAATCCTGGGACGAGCGGATGATTTCCGAGTACCAGGAGGCGCGCATGGAGCCGTTGCTGGCCCGTTACGGCGCGGAGATCCGCGACAAGGCCCACTACCGGGAACACCAGGAGCGCTATAACCGCCTGTGCCTACCGGGTCTGGTGACGACGATCCGGACCGGAGGCACCACCGGCACGCCCTTCGCGTTCCAGATGGATCGTTTTATTCGCCGGCAGAAAGAGCGCGCCTATATCTTCGATATCTGGGCCGACGTGGATTACCGGCCCTTCGACAATCGCGTGGTGTTTCGCGGCAATATCGGCGAGCGGCTGATCGCCTATAACCGCCTGGAGAATGCTTGGAGCATTTCGCCCGCGCACTTCACCGACGCCACGCGCGGCGAGGTATTGAAATTCCTGCGCGGCATGAAGCCCTTCTTCCTGCACGTCTACCCCAGCTCCCTGTTCTCCTTTATCGAGCTCCTGGGCGAGGCGGAATTCCGCGCCCTGCCCATACTCGGCATCATGGCCGGCTCGGAAGGTTTCCCGCCGGGTCAGATGGAACGCTTCGAGCGGGAGTTCGGCCTTCCCGTCGCCCATTGGTACGGGCATAGCGAGTATGCGAGCCTGGCCCGTTACTGCCGCGACTGCCAGGGCTTCCACTTCTACCCGACCTACGGCTACACGGAGTTCGTGCCGGAGGAGGGCGAAGGGCAGGGCGAGCCGGGCACGGCGCGCATCGTGGCCAGCTCCTTCAACGCCATCGGCACGCAGTTCCTGCGCTACGACACCGGCGACAGGGCGCGGCTCTCCTCGAAAACCTGCCGCCAGCCCTTCGCTCGCGTGGACGCCATCGAGGGCCGCTCCCAGGAGTTCTTCGTCGACGCCGAGGGCCGGCGCCGGGCCTTCGGCCCCTACCTCTTCGGAATCCACAACCGCTTCTGGGATATACTTTCCGCCATCCAGTTCGAGCAAGTCCAGGCCGGCCGCCTCATCGTGCGCGCCGTGCTCAAGGACCCCGCGGAGCGCGCCTGGCTCGAGCCGTTTCTCGCCGAGCGTTTCGCCGTGGTGGCCCTGGACTTCGATTACCCGCCGGCCATCGCCAAGACCGCCGCCGGCAAACACCGTTACTACATTAATGCATTGAGTTAATGCCGTTCCCCCGCGAGCGGCCCAAGGAAAGCCAGCATGAAACAGATCGTCCAGACCCTGCGCACCGGTGAGATCAACGTCGAGGACGTGCCGGTCCCGGCCTTGCAGGACGCCTGGGTCCTGGTGCGTAACACGGCCTCCGTGATCAGCGCCGGCACCGAGAAAACCAAGGTGGACATGGGTAAGAAGAACCTGATCCAGAAGGCCCTTGCCCGTCCGGACCTGGTTAGACAGGTGATCAAGAAGCTCAAGACCGAGGGCCTGTCAAAGACCCTGCAGACCGTCAACACGCGCCTGGATGCGCCTAGCCCCCTGGGTTATTCCTCGGCCGGCGAAGTGGTGGCCGTGGGCGGTCTGGTGAAGGGCGTGCAGGTCGGCGACCGCGTCGCCTGCGGCGGCGCCGGCTATGCCAACCATGCCGAATTCGTCGCCGTGCCCAAGAATCTCGTCGTGAAGATTCCGCAAGGCGTCAGCGACGAAGAGGCGGCCTTCACCACCCTGGGTTCCATCGCCTTGCAGGGCGTGCGCCTGGCCGAGCCGAAACTCGGCGAGCGTTTCCTGGTCGTGGGCCTGGGGCTGCGGGGCCAGATCGCCGTGCAGCTCCTGCGCGCCAACGGCTGCGAGGTGTTCGGCACCGATCTCAATCCCGACATGGTCAAGCTGGCCGAAGAATTCGGCGCCGTGGGCCTACATCCCGGTACCGACATCGCCGCCACCTGCCTGGCCCTAACCGAAGGGCATGGCGTGGACGGCGTGATCATCACCGCCGGGACTTCCTCCAACCAGCCCATCGAGCTCTCGGGCGAGGCCTGCCGCAAGAAGGGCCGCGTCATCGTGGTCGGTGCCGTGCGCATGGACATTCCCCGCGAACCCTATTTCAAGAAGGAAATCAACGTGATGATTTCCTGCTCCTATGGGCCGGGACGCTACGATCCGTCCTACGAGGAGGGCGGGTCGGATTATCCGCTCGCCTATGTGCGCTTCACCGAGCAGCGCAATATGCAGACCTTCCTGCAGCTCGTCGCCCAGAAAAAACTCGATCTGCAGCGCCTGATCACCCATCGCTTCTCCCTGGATCAGGCCGCCGAGGCTTATGGCCTGCTGGAAGGCGAGCGTCGCGAACCCTATCTTGGCATCGTGCTGCGCTATGCCGAAGCCAGGTTGGCCGGCGCCGGTGGCTCGCGTATTCCCACCGCCTCCGCGCCCATCAACAAGGCCAAGCTGGGCCTGTCCTTTATGGGCGCCGGCAATTACACCACGGCGACCCTGCTGCCGGCCTTGAAGGGCCTCGACGACGTGGAGCTGCGCGGCCTGGTGACGTCCAGCGGCCGCACGGCCCAGGGCGTGGCCAAGCAGTTCGGTTTTTCCTTCTGCGCCGGCGATTATGCCGAGATGCTCAAAGACGACACCGACGTGGTCTTCGTCACCACCCGCCACGACAGCCATGCCTCCGCCGTGGCCGAGGCCCTGCGCGCCGGCAAGCATGCCTATGTGGAAAAGCCCCTGGGCTTGTCGGTTCCGGAATTGCAGCAGGTGCACGCCGCCTTCCTCGCCGCCGGCAACAAGCAGGTCTTGATCGGTTTCAATCGCCGTTTCGCGCCCCTGACCCAGGAGGTGCTCAAGCATTTCCAGAATGTACAATCGCCGCTCGTCATCAATATCCGCGTCAATGCCGGCGCGATCCCCGAGGACCACTGGATTCAGGATCCGTCCCAGGGCGGCGGCCGTTTGATCGGCGAGGGTTGCCATTTCATCGATCTGGCCGCGGCCCTGGCCCGCGCCAAGCCGGTCTCGGTTTACGCGGTCGGCGCCGCCAAGGCCAATAAATCGCCCATGCTCAACGACAATGTGTGCATCAGCCTGCAATTCGACAACGGTTCGGTGGCCAATATCAGCTACGTGGCGGATGGTTCCAAGGCGCAGGCCAAGGAGTATGTGGAAGTGTTCGGCGGCGGACGCGGCGCCGTGCTCGACGATTTCAAGAGCGTCACCTTCTATACCGGCGACACCGGCGTGGAAGAGAAGAAGGGCGGCGTCCAGGACAAGGGCCAGAAGGCCATGTTGCGCGGCTTCGTCGACGGCCTGAAATCCGGCAAGCCCCTGGTGGCCTACGAGGACATCGCCCTGACCTCCCTGGCGACGATCGCCGCCGTGGAGTCCATGATGATAGGCGCGCCGGTTCCGGTGTCCGTGGACGCGCTGCGCGGTGATGCCCTGGAGCAGGACGGTATCGCCTGTTGAAGAACTATTAACCGCCAAGAACACCAAGAACGCCAAGTTTGAGAAAGACCGTCCTTCGATAAGGTCGTTGAGTCGTTCCCCTTGGCTTTTCTTGGTGTTCTTGGCGTTCTTGGCGGTTATTCCTCATGTCTGATTTTCTTCTCGCTCACGACCATCTGCTTGCTGCCGTGCAAAAGGACGGTTATGCCGGCTGGGATCCCTTCGACGGCCTGAACAGCCGGCTGTTCCGGGCCCTGGGCCTCGCTCGCTTCCCCCTGGCGCGGCTTGCCTGGATCCAGCTGTTCAAGCGGTCGCCGATCAATTTCCGGCCGCTGACCGGCGTGCCCAAGGCGCGCAATCCGAAAGGCATAGCGCTGTTTATCCTGGCTCTTTTGGAAGATTTCGCCCGCACCGGCCAAACCCGCTGTCGCGACGAGGCGGTGGCCTTGGGCGAGTGGCTGCTCGGCCAACGCTGCGAGCCTAGGCTCTGGGGCGAGGCGGCCTGGGGCTACCATTTCGATTGGCAGGCGCGCGCATTTCATGTGCCCACGGGCAAGCCCAATATCATCACCACCGTCTATGTCGGTTTAAGCCTCAAGGCCCTGGCCGAGCTGACCGGCCGCGAGGATTTCGCCAAGGCGCTGCGCCAGGCCTGCGAGTTCATCGCCGAGCGCATGTACGCCGAAGGCGAGGCCGGGCCGTATTTCCGCTATATTCCGGGTGAACCGGCCCTGGTGCACAACGCCAGTCTGTGGGGCGCGGCTCTGGCCGGCCTGGGAGCGTCGCTGTGCGATGAGCCGGAATATGCCGAGCGCGCGCGCCGCGCCGTCGAGACCTCGCTGCGCGCCCAGGAACCGGACGGATCCTGGCCCTATGGCAAGCGCGGGCACCATGCCTTCGTGGATTCCTTTCACACCGGTTTCAACCTGGAAGCCCTGCACCGCTACCGGCAATGGACCGGGGACGAATCGGTGTCCGCCGCCATCGCCTCGGGCTTGGCGTATTACCGGGATAATTTCTTCCTGGCCGATGGCACGCCCAAGTATTACAACGCCGGGGTCTATCCCATCGACATGCATTGCACGGCCCAGGCGGTCCTGACCCTGGTTCGGGTCGGCGGCAGCGACGGGGACCGGGCACTGGCCCGGCGCGTCCTGGACTGGTCCTGCGCGAATATGCGCGATGCCGGAAGCGGCCTGTTCTATTATCAGCGGGAAAAATATTTCACCAACCGCATTCCCTATGTGCGCTGGACCGAGGCCTGGATGCTCTACGCCCTGGCCGTGGCCCTGCGGGAGGGGCTGTGAATCCGATTTTTTCCGGGCCTGGAGCCGCCATCCGCTTGGGCCCCTGAACGGGTCCCTTATTTCGCGGCCTGGCGCTTCGGCGTGCGCGCCTCGAACCAGTCGATATCCTTGCCGACGCCTGGGCCGGGATTCTTGGCGCGGATTTCCAGCTTGAGCTTGTTCTTGCCTTCCGAAACGGGGATCTGCACCGTTTCCTGGGTGCCTGGCGCGGGATGGAACAGGCGGCGCAGCTTCTCGTTATTCGGTTCGACGGAGAAACTGGCCGGGTCGATGACTTCACCGTAGCGCAGGGTCAGCGTGTAGCCAGCGGCATCCGCCGGCAATTGAAAGCGATCTCGCAACGGCGCTTCATAGCTGAGCAATCGATTGATTGCGGCGGATTCCTCCGGCATGGCCGTGCCGTCGAAGCGGGGCGTTTCCTCGGGAGGCGGTTCTTCGCCGGGGCAGGCGGGGGCCTTGATGCTGCCCGTTACCCGCCAATCGTCCAGCCAGGGCACGGTCGGGTCGTCTTCGGTCACGCCGCTATAGTCATATTGGTCATGGTTGGTATCGACGTCTGGTTCGAGGACGAACTGCCGTAGCGACGGTGCGTGTGGGCTTTTTATGGTGACCGTTGAGGTTCCGCCGCGAGAAAGCAATAAAGCCCAATACGCTCTATTGTCCCGGGTTATGCCCCACGAAACCGATGAGCCAGAGTCTGATTCCACGATGAGAGGGACGTGTTTGCCGTCAGCAGATTTTGAGCCAAAGCTGCCTAGCACATGGCCTGGCGTGTCGAGAGGGATCGCTCCAGCAAGTTGCTCTTGGCAAGAAATGTCAATGAACAACGCGGTGACTTTTGAGGTGTTGGAGTCGGGCGCTGTGATGGCGTATTGGTATTCATAGTTTTGCCCATCCGTTGCGACTTGCACAGATACAGTTGTTCCCGTAATGTCCTCGTCACGAGTTCTTGGGTCGATGAGCGTTGGTTCTTCAGCCATCGCAGCAACCGAAATTGCCAATGCAATTGAGCCAATAGTGCCATTTCTTGTCATGTCAAACTCCATTATTGAAATCGGTAGTGAAGCGGTTCTTCCGGGACTTTAAATGCTCGCTCGTGTTGGAATGCTATGGTTATCCATTCGAGACGAGTTAATAGCCTTCCACCGAAGGTGCTTGTTGCCGTGGCTATGTCATGGCCTGTTGAGTCAACTCGATTGATGTCAATGTCGATGCCTTTTCTATGAGACACATGGCATGAGGCGTCTTTCCCGTTTGCGTGCTTATTGTCAATGATGCCTCCCCAAGGCAGTGATGCATCATTGACCGATATCTTGGCTTCGGTTTCTAGTTGATACTCCGTGGCTATTTTTACCACTAGGCTTGCTGCCAGGAAGGTCATATGCCGCGGCTGGGGTTCGTGGGGGCAGGTGCCGCCGTCGGCGGTCGTCAAGACCGAACCGCCCAGGTCGAGCACATTGATCAGGTTGGATAGCTTGATATCGAGGTTGAAGGTGGTTGTCGGACCCGCTAGCTCAGGATCGTCGGCGGTCGCCGGGCGCAGCAGTTCGACCTCGATACGCTCGGAGAGGGCCCAGTCCTTGGCCTGGTAGGCGGTGGCATAGAAACCGTTCGCCCGGGTCTTGCCCTCGATCTCCGTGGCGCTGTTCAGCGTCGAAGCGCCATCGGTGTTCTGGAACTCGCCGCTACCCACCTCGTCGGCGCTGGCGAAGTGGGCGTGGCCGTTGGTTCCGGGCTGGATATGGCTGCTGAGCTTGACCTTCACGTCGGCCAGAGGCTCACCGCAATCCAGATCATCGGTCACGTATAGGGCAATGGGCGAAACCTCTCCGATTCCGCTCCTGTCCAGTTTCGGCTGTATGCTGGCCGTGTAGCGGAGCTCGTCGGGATCGACCATAGGGCGGAACCGCGTCGGGCGAAAGGTTTTCCGCCCCAAGGGGAAGCCGTTCTGTTCCAGCTCGACACTGTATTCCACTTCCTTTGCGCATTTAAGGTAGACGGCCGCCCAAAGGCCGCCGGCATGCCCGCAGGGAATTCCGGGATTTCCCCAGCAGCGGCTCGGCTCACCCTGATAGGTCGCTGTTTCTCGGTGGACTTCGCGGCCTTCCTGACGCCAGATCCAGGTCCAGCTTTCCAGCGGCTGGACGAGATAGTTGCCTTCCTCATCGTACAAGGGGAGGCTGAAAGTTGCCTCTGGCACCGGGGAAATACCAGCCGTCGTCACGGTGCAGCCGATCGAGTAGTGGCGAAAACTGCAACTGGCCGCTTTCTGCCTGCTTGATTTCGATGGGTTGGAATGCTGTGCCAATGGCCTGGACGGGCGTCGTGGTGAGGACTTGTGTCGCTAGGATGGACAAGAGCGCGACGGTATGAGGATTCATGGCAACTCCTTTTGCATGGCGTTCAGTAATGCATAGTACGGTGGGTTGAGTTCGTCAAACCGGGCTGACAAGGTGCTGGGCGCCAAATTACACTATGCGGGTAATGCTGCTCAGATAAGCCGTTCGTGGTGGGCCTCTCGAACCATGAACGTCGTGCTGACTACGGAGAAAAGTCCATTCATCCTTCGACAAGCTCAGGACGAACGGACTTTTTTCCTTAACTGAGCAGTATTGCACTATGCTGGCTATTTCACATTCCACTCGATCCCGGGTACCTCAATGACCAATCCCCCCCAAGCCTTCGATTTCTTCGGCGCTCCGGTTCACCCCTGGACCATGGACGCCACCGTGGCGGAAATCCGCCGCCGGCTTAGCACGGGCGAATTCACCCAACACGTGGTGGTCAACGTCGCCAAGATCGTGCATATGCAGGAGGATAAAAAGCTCGCCGAATCGGTTTCCGCCTGCGATATCGTGAATATCGACGGTATGGGCGTGGTCTGGGGCGCGCGTTTCCTGGGGCACGAGGTCCCCGAGCGCGTGGCCGGCATCGACCTCTTCGAGCGCCTGTTGCAATTGGCCTCGGAAACCGGCGATTCGGTGTTTTTCCTGGGGGCCGAGGACGCCATCGTGCGCCGCATGGCGGATGTCCTGGGCGCAAAATACCCGGCCCTGAAGATCGCCGGCTTTCATCACGGTTATTTCTGGGACGACGAGGAAGCCGTGGTGGACAAGATCCGCGAATCCGGCGCCAAGCTGCTATTTGTCGCCATCACCAGCCCGAAGAAAGAGAATTTTATCAACCGCTGGAAGGAACGCCTGGGCGTGGTCTTCGTCATGGGCGTGGGCGGAACCTTCGACATCATGGCCGGCAAGACCCAGCGTGCGCCGCTATGGATGCAGAAGGCCGGCCTGGAATGGCTGTACCGCGTGCTTCAGGAGCCGGGGCGTATGTGGAAACGGTATTTTTCCACTAATTTGGCCTTCGCCTGGATGCTGCTCAAGCACAAGTTCAAGGCTTAGTCGAGGCGTATGCAGGCTCCCGGGGGTGGTGGGCACAGGAGATGTGGGTCGTCGGGCTGCGCGCGTCGCGCCAAGATGAGCACCCAATAGTCGCCATGCGAGCCTTCGGGGTTGTAAACATAGCCGATGCCATATTCGTCCTGCTCGCGATAGCTGGCTTCGTCGCCGAGCACATGCTCCCGATGGGCATCGTGTGACTCCAGCCAGGCCTGCCAGACCGCGTCCGGGTCGGTGAGTCCGGCTGCGATGGCTTCCACCTGATTACCGCGCTTGAGATAAAACCGGGGCAGGGGATAGTGCTCGCGCAGGAGATCATTGACATACAGGCCTTCGGGCGTCCGATGGGATACATAACCGCGCTGCGACATATCCAGTGCCCGCTGACGCGCAAAAGTTTCCAATACCCCATTGCAGCGCAAAGCGGGACGCTTTTGCAGAGGGGATTTCAGGAGCAACCCGGCTAGGGCCGCTTCCTTTGCATTCGGTTTGCAGGGAGCATGGCGGTATTCCACCATCGGTTCGGGCAGCGCCGGTTCCGGCGGCGGCAACAGGGACGTGATTTTGCTGGCGCAGGCCGCCGTGGCGAGTGCGAATAGTCCGATATTCAAGGCGCGAAGGAAATCCATATCAAAACATCATTGACGTGACCGAAAGAAGGTTCTTCGAAAGCGACGAGCCTGGCAATGGTAATAATTCACGACAGGAACGGCCGATAACCGTTCAAGGCGCGGAAAGCGATTAGCTTGGCGGTTTCAGGGCTTCGTCGCAGAACAGGCTCGTCACCCCCTGTTGCCAGAGAAACTCGGCGAACTCCTGTTCGTTGACCGTGTAGGCCAGTACCGGATGGCCATGATCGCGCAAGGTCCGGGTTTCGGCATAGTCGATATGATCGGCATCGCAATGCAGGCTGGTGCAAGCCAGGCGGCGCAGTACCTCAAGCGGCGCTTCAGGCCAGTTTTCGCACAGTAGGCCGCGCGGATATTCGGGGCAGCGATGTAGGGCCGCCGCGAGAGCCGTTGTGCTGAAGCTGGAGAGCAGAACCTGGTTGGCGGGGATGTTCAGGCCATGCAGGACCATGGTGGTCGCGGCGACGGTGGCCTCGTCCTCGCCGGGGTTGGCCTTGATCTCGATATTGGCGCGCAGCCCCAGCTCGCGGCATAGGCGCAAGGCCTCCCAGAGCGTTGGCACGGTTTCGCCGGCGAAGCGGGCGGAAAACCATAGCCCAACGTCCAGCTGGCCCAGCCATTGGGCCGAGTAGTCCCGGAACCGGCCCTTGCCGAAGCTGGTGCGGTCCAGTTCGTCGTCGTGGAAGAGCATGGGGATCTTGTCCTCGGACAGGCGTACGTCGAATTCCACCATGTCCAGGCCGTGGGCCTTGGCGGTGCGCAGCCCGGCCAGGGTGTTTTCCGGCGCCAGGGCGGCCAGGCCCCGGTGGCCGATAAGCGGCGGGAAGTCGAATGAGCTGGGCTGCATGGTGTCCTCGATGCTCCACTCATGGTAGCCTGCCGCCGAGTCTCGGGCCGTGAATTTGCGCCCGCTACGGAGTTTCCATGCTCAACCGTCTCTGGCTTTCCTTCTTCTTCCTGTCCTTTCTGGCGGCCTTGTGGACCTGGCTGGGGCAGGGCGATGGCACGGTGTTTTCGCGCCTGGTGCAGTCCAGCTTCGACATGGCCAAGCTGTCGGTGGAGGTCTCCATCGGCCTGGCGGGCACCCTGACGCTGTGGCTGGGCCTGCTGAAAGTCGCCGAGGCGGGCGGGGTAGTGCGCGCCCTGGCGCGGCTCCTGGCGCCGCTCTTCAAGCGCCTGATGCCGGAGGTTCCGGCCGGGCACCCGGCCCTCGGCAATATCACCATGAATTTCGCGGCCAATATGCTGGGCCTGGATAATGCCGCCACGCCCATCGGCCTCAAGGCCATGGCGGAGCTGCAGAGCCTGAATAAGTCGGCGGACACGGCCAGCAATGCCCAGATCCTGTTCCTGGTCCTGAACACCTCGTCCCTGACCCTGTTTCCCATCAATGTCTTCCTGTTCCGCGCCCAGGCCGGCGCCGTGGAACCCACCGACGTGTTCCTGCCGATCTTGCTGGCAACATCTTGTTCGACCCTGGTGGGACTGATCTGCGTGGCCTTTGTGCAGCGCCTGCGCATCTTCGACCCGGTGGTCCTGGCGTATTTCGCCGGGGCGGCGCTGCTGATCAGCGGCGTGATGAGCTATTTATTCGCCCTGCCGCCCGACGCCATGTCGGCGGCCTCGTCCGTGCTCGGAAATTTCCTGTTGTTCGGCACCATCATCGCCTTCCTGGGCATCGCCGCCTGGCGCAAAGTGGATGTCTACGAGCGTTTCATCGAGGGGGCGAAGGAGGGCTTCGGGGTGGCCGTCACGCTCATCCCCTATCTCGTGGCCATGCTGGTGGCGGTGGGGGTCTTGCGCGCCAGCGGTGTGCTGGAGTTCCTGATGGACGGTATCCGTGCCCTGGTGAGTGCTTTAGGGGGCGACACCCGCTTCGTCGAGGCGCTGCCCACGGCCTTGATCAAGCCCTTCTCCGGCTCGGGCGCGCGGGCCATGCTCATCGAAACCATGAAGACCCACGGCGCCGACAGCTTCGCGGCGCGCACGGCGGCCATCATCCAGGGCTCGACCGAGACCACCTTCTACGTGGTCGCGGTGTATTTCGGCAGCGTCGGCATCAAGAAGGTCCGCCATGCCATCGGCTGCGGGCTGTTGGCGGACTTGGCGGGCGTCCTGGCGGCGATCGCCATCGCCTACTGGTTTTATGGGTGAAACCGTAGGTCCGGCTTTCGCCGGACACGGAGCGGTATCCCCAGTCCCGCCGAAGCGGGACCTACAGCCAGTAGCTTATTCCCTGACCGCCTCCGCGACGGTATAGACCTTGCCCTGCTTCAGCTTGTCGTAGTTGCCGAAGACTTCCTTGAAGGAGCGGGCGATGAATTCGCGCAGGCCGGTGATGGTGACCACCACGAAGCGGCCGCCGGGCTTCAGGTGCTCGTAGGCATCGACCAGGTAGAGGTAGTGTTGTTCCTTGCTGACCTTGGCAGGCAGGTTGGAGACGATGAGGTCGAATTTCCGGTCGCCCACTTGCGCGAAGCCGTTGGACAGGAAGACTTCGCAGTTCTTCAACGCGTTGCGTTCGATGTTCTTGCGCGTGTAGTCCACGGCGACGAAATCCTTGTCCACCATGACCGAGCGGCCTTCGGGCGCCCAGCGCGCCAGGGTCATGCCCAAGACACCCACGCCGCAGCCCACGTCCAGGCAGTCGTCGGTCGACTTTACCGTGTCGGCGATCTGCTCCAGCAACAGGCGCGAGCCCTCGTCCACAGCCTCCGGAGAGAACAGGCCCCAGGTAGACAGGAAGTCGAAGCGTTGGCCGCAGACCGTGTCGCTGAACTGGATGTCGGCGCGCCAGCGGGCGATGGTGGCGGCGTCGGGGGCGGTGCTGGGCTTGCTCATGGGGGAAACCTTGGGAGAAAACCCGGGATTATAGCCGCAGCGCTCAGCCGGCGTCCCGGGCCTTGGCCAAGGCTTCGAGCACGGCCCGCCAGGGCCCGGCCTCGCCGCAGGCCTCCCGCAGCAGGGCGAGGGCCTGCTCCGGTTTCTGGGCGCCGATGCCTTCTTCGGTCAACAGCTCGTACAGCTCGGCGATCAGCAGCAGACGCGAACCCAGGGCCAGGCGCGCGGCTTCCGTGGCCTCGTCATGGCGGGGCGCCAGCTCCGGATGCCAGTCCAGGCGCGCCAGGAAGGCCAGGGTATGGCGCAAATGGCCGTCCAGGGTGGTTTGCTGCGTTTCGTTCAGCTCCCCTCGGGCCACGGCGGTGCTGAACAAACCGGCCCCGTCCTTGCCGCGCGGAAACAGCGCCTCGGGGCGCAGGGCCGGCACATCGGCCTTCTCCACGGCATGCAGGAAGCTGTCGATGCGTGCCAGGACATCGGGCAGGAGCAGGGCACGCTGCCCCGCCATCAGGGCCTGGAATTGGCGCTGCTTCAGGCGCTCCCGTTCCTGGGCCAAGCGCTTGCGAAAGGCGGCGATGCGCTGGTTCTGGCCGGGGCGGCGCAGGCCGGCATGGCCGAAGTCGTGCAGCAAACAGGCATAGCGCAGCTCGCGCAAGGCGCGGTCGTCGAAGGTTTGGCCACGCTGCCGGCCATAGGCCTCGGCCGTGCTCACCGCCAGTTCGCCGACGCGGTAGCCGTGCTCGCCCACGGCATGGCTGGGCTCTTCCAGGGCGGTCACGGCGGCGGCCACGAAGCCGTCGAACAGGGCGCCCATGGAGCTCATCAGCAGGTTGTTGGCGATGGCCGTGGCGGCCTGGCCGCAGAGGGCGCGCAGGGCCGAGATCTCGCTGTCCTCGAAGGGCAGGGTGTGCAGTTCCGCCGCTTCCCGGCCGCGCAGCAGGCGGTCCGGGCGGTCCTTGCGGTTGATGAACTCCAGGACGCCGATGATCTGGCCCTGGGGCGTGGACAGGGGCAGGAGCAGCATGGACACCGAGCGGTAACCCATGGCCTCGTCGATGCCGCGATGGAAGCGGTAAGGCAGGTCGGGGCTCAGGCGGTAGACGTCGGAGATGTTCAGCTCCTCGCCCTGCTGGGCCACATGGCCCACCAAGGAGGTGTCGTCCAGGGGGAAGCGGTGTTCGCTGAAGGGGAAGTCGATGCTGGCGTTCTGGGTCAGCTTGAACACCAGCTCGCGGCTGCCGTCCTCGCGCTGATCGATGAGGAACAGGGATACCGCATCGCAGCAGGCGATGCGCCGACCGTCGGTCAGGATCCGGTCCAAGAGGCGGTGGATATCCGTCTCGGCGGACAGGGCCGTGCCCACTTCGGTCAATTGGTTGAGACGCAGATGGCTCTGGGCCAGGTTCCGGCTCAGGGCGTCGTTGAGCAGGTTCAGGCGGCGCCGATCCTGGGCCAGTTTGAGGGCGGCGCGCAGGGCGGACAGGCCCGGTGGCGTGGGCAGGACCAGGTCGGCAATCGCCTCGCCGCAGCCGCTAGACAGGATGAACAGCTCGAGCGCCTGGCCGCGCCAGACCTCGGGGGCATGCTCGTCGCAGAGATCGGTATCCAGCAGAAGGGCAAGGCAGTCGCCGGGCAGCTCGCCGGGCCGGCGCAGGGGCTGAAGCCGGTAGCCGGCCTGACGCAGGACTTCCGCCTCGGGCGTGGCGCCGAAGGCCGCGCTATGGGCCAGGGGGCCTAGCTGGGCGAGGGCGGGATCGGCGGTGTGGCTCATGGCGTGTTCCGGTGCGGTGTGAGGGCTGTCTAAAACCCTAATCCCTGTCGCGGCTTAGAGCAAGCTGGCGGAGCGGACCCTTGTGCTAGAATGCCAAGCCTTTCGCAGGCGCGACGCGCCTGCCCCTCCCGCTGCCGCGAGCCCCTCATGCTGAACACCATCCTTTTATATTGCCGCCCGGGATTCGAGAGCGAGTGCGCCCAGGAGATCCAGGCGCGCTGCGCCGAGATCGGCTTGTTCGGCTATGCCAAGACCCAGCCGCAATCGGCCTATGTGGTGTTCCAAACGCAGGACGAGGATGGCGCCGCCCAGGCCATGCGCCAGCTGGATTTCGATAGCCTGATCTTCGCCCGACAATGGCTGGCCGGCGGCGAACTGCTCGCCGACCTGGACCCCACCGACCGCCTGGGCCCGATCCTGGAGGCGGCGAGGGCGCTGGATACCCGCTTTTCCGAGGTGCAGGTGGAGGCGGCGGACACCAATGCCGCGAAGGAGCTCCTGGTGTTCTGCAAGAAATTCACCTCGCCCCTGGTGGCGGGCCTGAAGCGCGCCGACTTGCTGAAGCCCAAGGCGCCGCTGCCGCGCCTGCATGTGTTCTTCCTGACGTCCACCTCCTGCTACGTGGGTTATGCCCGCAGCGACAATTCTTCGCCCTGGTTTATGGGCATACCCCGACTTCGTTTTCCCAAAGATGCTCCCAGCCGTTCAACCCTCAAGCTGGAAGAGGCCTGGCACCAGTTCATTCCCGCCGCCGACTGGGACGAGCTCCTGGCCGGCGGCATGAAGGCCGTGGATCTGGGCGCCGCGCCCGGCGGCTGGACCTGGCAGCTGGTGAAACGCTCCATGTTCGTCACCGCCATCGACAACGGCCCCATGGACAAGGGCCTGATGGATGGCGGCCAGGTCGAGCATCTGCGCGTCGACGGCTTCAAGTACAAGCCGCCGAAGCGCGTGGACTGGGTGGTCTGCGACATGGTGGAGCAACCGGCGCGCATCGCCGAGCTCATCACCCGCTGGGTCGCCCACCGCTATGCGACCCGTGCCATCTTCAACCTCAAGCTGCCCATGAAGAAGCGCTGGGCCGAGCTGGAACGCTGCCGCGAGCTGATCGAGGACGGACTGGTGGAGGCGGGCGCCAAGTACCGCCTGCGCATCAAGCAGCTGTATCACGATCGGGAAGAAGTGACTTGCTACCTGGTGCGGCTGGATTGAGCGACCGAGTTAGCACAGCGTAAGCCGATGGGTTCCCGACGGAGTGTCGGGTTACGCCTATCGGCCAACCCGACTGGGAAGGCTGAGTCCGTCAGAACCATTGTGTCCGAATACTCGCGCCACCCGCTCATTTCGATCGAGCCGGTCTCCCCGCTGCCTCTTACACGCTTTGTAACCAATTCGTTCTCCGTCTCGGACGAGGAAGTGCTTGTCCCTGCTGGCTGTCGCGGGCCAGGGGCCAGGGGCCTCTCCGGACTTATGTATCCGACTGTATCCGAATGTGTTGTTTTTAATCGAAAAATAGCATAAGCAGGCGCTTGCTAAGCATTATTGAGACTTAGTGAGAAATTGTGATTCATCACCCATTTAATTAGCATCCGACAATCCACCTGGCTTCGTATAGCCCTGGCAGGAGGGTGACGTGTCGTCTCCTTAGATTTGGGGATGCCCGTGAGGGGGCTGATCATTTGCATGGTGATCGGTTGGGCTCAAAATGAAGGAAAAGAGTTGTTCGTATGACTAACAAAATATTCAAGCTTTCGCCATTGGCTATCTGCCTTGCGTTTGCCGCCGGCAGCGCAGTTGCCGCTGGCACTTTCCAGGGTAATCACTTTGACCGGAAGGCCCTACTCTCTCAAGCCAGTGCGGTTCCACTGGCCGAACCCCAGCGCGCCCATGCTGCCAAGATCGATAAGCGTCAGCGGGCAGTGGCACAGGTGAAGAGCCACCGCTATATCGTGCAGTTGGCCGGCGCGCCGCTCGCCACCTACAAGGGGCAGCTCAAAGGCCTCGCCGCTCCCGCCAAGACCGGTAGCCACAAACTTAATTTCAAGTCCTCCGCCACTCAGCAATACCGGACTCACCTTGCCAAGGCCCAGGCCAGCTTCGCTTCCACATTGAAAGCGGCATTCCCGGGGGCGCAGGTCGAACGACAGTTCGACACCGTGTTCAACGGCGTCGTGGTCAAGGCTGATGCCGATGGTTTGGCGGCTAAGCTTGCCAAACTGCCCGGCGTAAAGGCTGTCTATCCTGACATCATGCGCGAAGCGACGATGGATGTGTCCCTGCCGCTCATCAACGCGCCGGCTGTCTGGGAAACGCTATCTGGCCGTGAAAACGCCGGCAAGGGTGTGCGCGTCGCCGTCATCGACACCGGTATCCGCCCGGAAAACCCGATGTTCGCCGCAGCCGGTCTCGAGGCGCCGGCCAATCTGCCTACCGACGACTATTGCCATACCACCGATCCAGGCTTCTGCAACAATAAGTTGATTGTCGCCCGCTGGTCGCCGCCGACCTTTGAAACCATGGAAGGCGAGCACATGAGCCCGCTAGGCTTCGGCGGACACGGTTCTCATGTCGCCGGCACGGCGGTCGGCAACAAAGTCACCGCGAATGCGCCTGGCGGCATCGAAGCCGAAATTTCCGGCGTCGCGCCCGGTGCCTACCTGATGGTCTACAAGGCCCTGTTCGAGACCCCGGCCGGTACTGGCTCCGGCAGTGACTCCATGCTGCTCCAGGCCCTGGATTGGGCTGTGGAGGACGGCGCCGACGTCATCAACAACTCCTGGGGCGGCGGCGCCGGCGGCGATCCGGCCCTGAGCCCCTACGGCGATGCTTTCGAGGCCGCCGAAGCGGCCGGTGTCATCGTCGTGACGGCTGCCGGTAACGACGGCCCGGGCGCGAGAACCGTTGGCTGCCCGGGTTGTGTCGAATCCGGCATCACCGTCGCCAGCTCCCAGCACGGTCGTGTTTTCCGTAATTTCGTCAACGCCGGCTCATTGACCGACATCGAAGCCCAGGAAGGCACCTCCCCGATCAGCATCGAATCCAATATCACCGCGCCTTTGGCGGCTGCCCGGCTCATCGATGCCACGAACGAGAAAGGATGTTCTCCGTTTGCCGCCGATGCTTTCAAGGACAAGATTGCCTTGATCTCCCGAGGGAGTTGTGCATTCGCGCAGAAGGCCGCTATGGCTGCCGAAGCCGGCGCGGCGGCGATGATTGTCTATAACACAGCCGATGCGCTGTTCACGATGGGGGGGATGGATGATGCCACCATTCCGGCGGTCATGGTCACCAAGACCAGCGGCGAGAGCCTGATCACCGAACTCGGCGCCACGCCAGACCTTTCGACGACCGTTACCAACAAGGTCGCTGTCGTGAATGAGGACGCCGTCGATGCGATGTCTGGTTTCTCCTCTCGTGGTCCCAACGGTGACTCTGACGTGCTCAAGCCCGATGTCACCGCGCCAGGTTCCGACATTCTCTCCGCCATATCGCCGGATGAAGCTGGCGAGGGCGTCAACTTCGCTCTCCTGAGCGGCACCTCCATGGCCAGCCCGCACATTGCCGGTTCGGCCGCGTTGATGCGCACGCTGCACCCGAATTGGACCCCGATTCAGGTCAAGTCCGCGCTGGTTTCGACCGCCAATACCGCGGTTCACAAGGAAGACAACGAGACCGCAGCCGACCCGTTCGATATGGGAGGGGGCCGCGCCGACCTGGCGATGGCGTCCAATGCTGCGCTCGCGTTCGATAAGGTCTCCATCGCCTCTCACGGTTGCGTCTTCACTTGCAGCTTCGAGCGCACGCTGACCTCGCTTGCCGACGGCGACGTGGAATGGCAGGTGGCCGTCAGCTTCACCGACCCGGCCGTGACCGGCAGCGTGTCTGCCAATGATGTCACCATTGCAAAGGATGGGACCGCCAAGGTCACTGTCAAGGTTGACACCAGCCATGCCGTTCAGGACAACTGGTACTTTGGCCAGGTGACCTTCACCGACAAGGCTGGCGTCAAGCCCGCGGCTCACATGGCCATCGCCGTCTACGCCTTGGCTTCCGACGATCAGCAATTGCTTGGACAGACGTTGGCAGGCAGTGCCCTAGTTGGCAAGGACTTCGATGCCCAGACCGTAGTCAACAACACGGCATTCTCCGGCAGCGATACGCTGACCCTGCAAGTGAAGATCCCTGAAGGACTGACCCTGAGCGGTGAACCTGCCGTGTCAGTCAAAGACGGTCAGCAGAACGGCTTCGAGGTGAACTCCGATCTCGGTACCATGACCTGGGTCGGTCGGTTGGCACAGGCCGAACTTACCACCCAGGATGTCGGTCCTTCGGACTTCCAGAGCATCGTCGATTTCGGCGCCGACCAGATCGACTGCTCCGGTGCGTGTGACGATGAGGCGTTCACCCTGTCGCTGGACTCGTCCATCACTTTCAACGGTGTAACTTACAACAGCATCAACTTCTCAACCAATGGTTATGTGACCTTCGGTGATGAAGCTGCGAGCACCGCGCGTAATCAACAGCTGCCGAATTCGACAGCGCCGAACGCCGTGGCCGCGCCGTTCTGGACCGACCTTGACTTCTCGGGCACTGCCGGAGATGGCACCACCGGCATCTACTACGGTGCGTTCAATTTCGGTTCCTTCGGTAACTGGCTGATCATCGAGTGGAACAATGCTCCTCTGTTCGGTGACACCGCTAAGCGCTACACCGTCCAGTTGTGGGCGAAGTTGGACGGCGAAGGCATGTTCTTCAGCTATGGCAATCTGTCGACGCTACCGTCCGACTTGACCGTCGGTGTGGAAAACGCGAGCGGCACGGTCGGGGAAAGCCGTTACTACAACGGTAGCGGCACCGCGCCGCTGGCGAACGACTTCTATGAAGCCGGCCGTGTTCCGGGTGGTAACATCACGCTGGACTATCAGTTGAAGGCTTCCGGGCTCAAGGTCGCTCAAGGGGATGCGTTGATCCTGGATGAAGATACCGACAGCACCGTTGACGTTCTCGTCAACGATACCGGTGACCTCCGCTTCGTCAACGCCACGCTGAGCGGCGGTGGCATTACCAGGTCGGCTTTCGGTACAACCGATGTGCAAGCTGACGGCGCGCTCGATCCGGCAACTATCGCCATTGACACCGCGCCCGCCCACGGCACCGCGACGGTGGCTGACGGCAAGATCGGTTACACGCCCAACGCCGATTATGCCGGCAGCGACAGCTTCACCTATACGGTGGCGGATGCAGCCGGCAACGTCACCAGCCCGGCGACGGTGAGTGTCACGGTGAACAACGTCAATGATGCACCGACTGTGACGGTTGCCGGTAAGACGACGGCCAATGGCCGTGAAGTCGTCGAGCTGGTGGCGACTGGTGCGGATCTCGACGGAGATACCCTGAGCTACACTTGGCGTCAAGTGTCGGGTCCGACCGCCGCTTTGGCGCCGGCAGGCAACACGTTGAAAGTGACCCTGCCTAATGAAACTGCGGCCTTCGTGTTCGAGGTCGTGGCCAATGACGGTGAAGTCGCGAGCGCGGCGGTGACGCACACGGTCAACGCGACCAAGGTTGCTGACCCTGCGCCGGTGCCGCCGGCTGTCGATAGCAGCGGTGGTGGCGGTTCCTTCGGCTGGCTGGGCCTCGCCCTGCTGCCGCTGGCCCTGCGCCGTCGTCAGCGCTAAGACCTAGCGCCCAAGCAAAAGGGAGGCCTCGTGCCTCCCTTTTCTTTTCTGCACTTCGCAGCGCGATTCAGCTGAGCCAGGTTTCCAGCATGGCCTGTGCCGCGCGCCGGCCATCGGCCACGGCATTGACCACCAGGTCGGCGCCGCGCACCACGTCGCCGCCGGCATAGAGCCTAGTATCGCCGGACAACTGGCCGGTTTTGGCATCGGCGGGTAGCCGGCCCTGAGCATCGGCTGGCAGGTCCAGCCAATCCAGGCGCTCCACGCGGAAGCCAAAGGCAATGAGAATGGCGTCCGCCTCCATTTCCTCGGTTGTTTCCACTCCATCGGTGATTTTCAGGGTCAGACGCAGTGGGCCCTTAGCGGTCTGGGCGATGGCCAGGGGCTGTCGATGCCAGAGAAACCGGGCGCCTTCTTCCTTGGCATGAGCGACTTCGCGGCGCGAGCCGGGCATGCTGGCCTCGTCGCGCCGGTACACGCAGACGACCTCGCGGGCCTGCTGGCGCAGGGCCGTGCGCACGCAGTCCATGGCCGTGTCGCCGCCGCCCAGGACCAGGACCCGCTTGTCCTTGAGGTCGATATGCCCAGGGCCGCGCGGCGCCAGGCCGTGCAGCGCCCGGGTCTGGCCAACGAGGTAGTCCATGGCCCGATGGACGCCGGGCAGGTCCTCGCCGGAAAAGCCCCCGCTCAGGGGCTTTTCCGCGCCCAGACCCAGGAACACGGCATCATGCCGCGCCTCGAGCTCGGCCAGGGCGACATCCCGTCCGAGCTCGCAGCCCAGGACGAAGCGCATGCCCATGGCCTCGAAGATCTCCCGGCGCTGGCGCAGCACGCGCTTCTCCAGCTTGAATTCGGGGATGCCGAACATTAGCAGGCCGCCGATCTCGTCCTGGCGGTCATAGACGGTCACGTCCACGCCATGGCGCAGCAGGACGTCGGCGCAGGCCAGCCCCGCCGGCCCGGCGCCGACCACGGCGACGTGCTTGCCGAGCTTCTTCACGCGCGACAGATCCGGGCGCCAGCCGGCGGCGAAGGCCCGGTCCACGATATGGCGCTCAGCGGAGCCTATGGTCACCGCGCCGGTGATGTCGTTGAGCGTGCAGGTGCCCTCGCAGAGCCGGTCCTGGGGGCAGACCCGGCCGCAGATCTCCGGCAGCGGATTGGTCTCGTGGCAGAGCTCGGCGGCCTCGAACCAGCGCTCCTGGGCCGCCAGGGCCAGCCACTCGGGTATGGCGTTGTGCAGCGGGCATTTCCAGGAGCAATAAGGCGTGCCGCAAGCCAGGCAGCGGCTGGCCTGAGCGGCGGCCTGGGCCGGCCCGAAGTCCCGGTAGATCTCGCCGAATCCCTGGCGGCGCGTGGCCGGATCCCGCTTGGCCGGCAGGGCTCGGGGCAGGTCCAGGAACTCGAACAAGGGTCTTGTCTTGGCATTCATCGGGCTAGTCCTGGAAATGGGCTGATCAGGAGGCGATGGCGATGGCCTGGGCCGCCCGGGCTTGGCCGCCGAGCAGCTCGCGTAAGGGGATGGTTCTCGGCTTCACCACTCGGAATTCCGGCACGCGCCGGGAGAAATCGGCGAGCATGGCCTGGCCCCATTGGCTGGCGGTGGCGGCCACGTGCTGGCGCAGCAGCTGCTTCAACAGGCGCTCGGCGCCTGCCTCGCAGTCCTCCAGATCCAGCACCTCCACCAGCTCGGCATTGACCCGTCCGGTTAAGAGCCGGGCGCTGTCCAGCACGAAGGCGATGCCGCCGGACATGCCGGCGCCGAAGTTGTACCCGGTCCTGCCCAGGACCACGATCACGCCGCCGGTCATGTACTCGCAGCCGTGATCGCCGACGCCCTCGACCACGGCGCGGGCGCCGGAGTTGCGCACCGCGAAGCGCTCGCCGGCGGTGCCGGCCGCGAACAACTCGCCGCCGGTGGCGCCGTAGAGGCAGGTGTTGCCCAGGATGGCGGTCTTGTGGGCGATGAACAGGGACTCGCGTGGCGGGTAGATCGCGATGCGCCCGCCGGCCATGCCCTTGGCCACATAGTCGTTGGCATCGCCCTCCAGGCTCATGTTCAGGCCTGGCGCATTCCACACCCCGAAGCTCTGGCCGGCGCTGCCATGGAACTGCAGCTGCACCGGCAGTGTCTCGGCGCCGCCCGGCCCGAAGCGCCGGGCGATGGCGCCGGACAGGCTGGCGCCCACCGAGCGGTCGCTGTTCTTGATGGCATGGGCGGCGCACATGCCCCGACCTAGTGCCCAGGCGGCTTCCGACTCGGCCAGCAGCCGGGCATTGAGTTCGCCCCGGTCGAAACTGGGATTGCCCGGCTGGACGCAGCGCACGGCCACTCCCGGCTCGGCCCGGGATGCGGCCAGCAGGCGCTCGACGCGCAGGGCGGCGCTGCGGTCCCGGCGGTCGGCCAGGGGCTGCAACAAGTCGGTGCGGCCCACCAGTTCGGGGAGGCTGGCGACCCCCAGATAGGCCAAGCACTCCCGGGTCTCCTCGGCGATAAAGCGGAAATAGGCCATGACCCGCTCCGGCAGGCCGTGGAAATGTTCGCGGCGCAGGACCTCGTCCTGGGTGGCGACGCCGGTGGCGCAGTTGTTGAGGTGGCAGAGGCGCAGGTACTTGCAGCCCAGGGCCACCATGGGGCCGGTGCCGAAGCCGAAGCTCTCGGCGCCCAGGATCGCGGCCTTGACCACGTCCAGGCCGGTCTTCAGGCCCCCGTCCACCTGGACCCGCACCCGGCCCCGCAGGCCGTTCGCCACCAGGGCCTCCTGCACCTCCGCCAGGCCCAGCTCCCAGGGCCCGCCGGCGTGCTTGACCGAGGACAGGGGCGAGGCGCCGGTGCCGCCGTCGTAGCCGGAGAGGGTGATGAGGTCGGCATAGGCCTTGGCGACGCCGGCGGCGATGGTGCCCACCCCGGCCTCGGCCACCAACTTCACCGACACCAGGGCGGTGGGGTTGACCTGCTTTAGGTCGAAGATCAGCTGGGCCAGATCCTCGATGGAATAGATGTCGTGGTGGGGCGGCGGCGAGATCAGGGTGGTGCCGGGCCGGGCGTGGCGCAGGGCGGCGATGTGCACGGCCACCTTGTCGGCCGGCAACTGTCCGCCCTCGCCGGGCTTCGCGCCTTGCGCGATCTTGATCTGCAGGACTTCGGCATTGACCAGATAGTGAGGCGTGACCCCGAAGCGCCCCGAGGCCACCTGCTTGATCCGGGACATGCGCTCCGTGCCGTAACGGGCCGGGTCCTCGCCGCCCTCGCCGGAATTGGAGCGGCCCCCCAGGCGGTTCATGGCCACGGCCAGGGCCTCGTGGGCCTCGGGCGACAGCGCGCCTATGGACATGCCCGCCGAGTCGAAGTGGCTGAGCACCGACTCCAGGGCCTGCACCCGCTCCAGCGCCAGGGGCGCCGCCGCCGGCTTCAGGACCAGCAGATCGCGCAGGAAGGCCGGCGACCGACCGTTCACCGCCTGGGCATAGAGCCGGTAGTCCGCCATCGACCCGCTGCGCACCGCCGCTTGCAGGCCGAGCACCACCTCCGGGTTATAGGCGTGGTACTCGCCCTCCGGCTGGTAGCGCAGTTGGCCGCCGCGCGGCAGAGGCGAGGTCGGTGCGTAGGCCTGCCGGGCCAGGACCACCTGGTCGGCCTGCAGGTCGGCGAAGCCGGCCCCCGACAGGCGCGAGACGCAGCCGGGGAAGCAGCGGGCGATCACCGCATCGGCGAGGCCGATGGCCTCGAAGAGCTGGGCGCCGCGATAGCTCTGCAGGGTAGAAATGCCCATCTTGGACAGGATCTTGAGCAGGCCCTTGTTGATGCCCTGGATGAAGTTCGCCCTGGCATCGACCGCGTCTTGCCGGCTAGGGCCGGGCAGGGCGGCGAGGCTTTCGTAGGCCAGGTAGGGATAGATCGCCGTGGCGCCGAAGCCCAGCAGGCAGGCGAACTCATGGGGGCCGCGTGCCGTGCCGGTTTCCACCACCAGGTTGGCATCGCAGCGCAGGCCGGCGTCCACCAGGGCATGGTGCACGGCGCCGGTGGCCAGCAGGGCGTGCACCGGCAGCTTGTCCGGCGCAATGCGCCGGTCGGAAAGCAGCAGGAGCTCGGCGCCCCGGCGCACGGCGCTCAAGGCCTCGGCGACCAGCTGGTCGATGGCGGCGTCCAGGCCCATGCCGGTCGGCAGGTTCAGATCCAGGGCATAGAGCTTGTGCCGGCCGCCCAGGGTTGTCAGGCGCCGGAAGGCCGCCGGCGACAGGATCGGCGTGTCCAGGACGATGCGCTCCACCTCGCCGGTGGCCTCGCGGAAGACATTGTGCTCGGCCCCTAAACGGGTCCTCAGGGACATGACCGCCGCCTCGCGCAGGGGATCGATGGGCGGGTTGGTGACCTGGGCGAAGAGCTGACGGAAATAGTCGTAGAGCGGCCTCACTTTAGAAGAGAGCACGGCCAGCGGCGTGTCGTCGCCCATGGAGCCCACCGCCTCCTGGCCGTTCTCGGCCAGGACCCGCAGCAGCATGTCCCGCTCCTCGACGCTCATGCCGAAGAGTTTCTGGTAGGTGAGCAGGGACTCCGCGCTGAGCTCCGGCCCGAAGCCGGCCTCGTCCTCGCGGCTCGGGCGGATGCGGATGGTGTGGGCCTCCAGCCAGGGCCGGTAGGGGTAGCGGCTCTTCAGCTCGGTGTCGATCTCCCGGGAGCGCCACAGCCGGCCGGTGGCCGTGTCCAGGGCCAGGAGCTCGCCCGGGCCGACCCGGCCCTTCTCCAGCACCGTGCCCGGCGCGTAATCCCAGACGCCGATCTCCGAGGCCAGGGTCAGCCAGCCGTTGTCGGTGATCACATAGCGGGCGGGCCGGAGGCCGTTGCGATCCAGGGTGCAGGCGACATGCCGGCCCGTGGTCATCACCACGCCGGCCGGCCCGTCCCAGGGTTCCATGTGGGCGGCGTTGAAGGCATAGAAGGCGCGCAGGGCATCGTCCATATCGGCCCGATTCTCCCAGGCCGGCGGGATCAGCAGGCGCAGGGCGCGGAAGATGTCCATGCCCCCGGCCAGGAACAGCTCCAGCATATTGTCCAGGCTCATGGAATCCGAGCCGGTCTCCGAGACGAAGGGCGCGGCGTCCTGCAGATCCGGCAGCACGGGGCTCGCGAATTTGCCGGCGCGGGCCCTGGCCCAGAGCCGGTTGCCGGAAATCGTGTTGATCTCGCCGTTGTGGGCCAGGAAGCGGAAGGGCTGGGCCAAGGGCCAGCGCGGCGCGGTGTTGGTGGAAAAGCGTTGATGAAACAGACAGATGGCGGTTTGCATCCGGGGATCGGCCAGATCCGGATAGAAGCCCGCCAGGTGCTCGGGCATGACCAGGCCCTTGTAGACGATGACCAGGCCGGACAGGGAGCAGACATAGAAGTCCGGGTCCGCCGCGAGCGCCTTCTCGGCGCGGCGCCGCGCCAGGTACAGGCGCCGCTCCAGATCGTGGGGATGCCAGCCGGCGGGGGCCTCGACGAAGAGCTGGACGATGCGCGGCAGGCTGGCCAGGGCCTGGGCACCGCAGACGGAGGCATCGATTGGCACCTCGCGCCAGCCGCGCACGGCCAGCATCTCCCGGTTGAGCTCGGCCTCCAGGGTCTTTTGCGCCAGCTCGGCGCGGGCCGGCTCGGGACTCAGGAACAGCATGCCCACCGCGAAGCGCGTGCCCAGGCAGATACCTTGGGCCTCGGCGAGGCCGCGAAAGAAGCCCTCGGGCAGTTGCATCAAGAGGCCGCAGCCATCGCCGGACAGGCCGTCGGCGGCCACGGCGCCGCGATGGGTCATGCGGGTCAGGGCGGACAGAGCCGTGCTCAGCAACTCATGGCTGGCCTCGCCGCGCAGCTGCGCGATCAGGCCGAAGCCGCAGTTGTCGCGGGCATCATCATGGCTATACAAGTGCATCGCGCTCCCCTGGGCCGGCGGCACTTCGCCGCCTCGCGGGCGCTAGGAAGTGCGGTCAAACCGTCTTTGATGATTCGAAAATTTGCAATACGGCTTCATGAGAAGCAGTCAATCACAATAAATTCGGCTGGTAAAGCTGAATATGCGGCCATCATGCATATGTATTCAATATATACAACATTGGTTTTTGGTCGGCATCGGAGAAAAATTGCAATCAAGTCTGCATTCTCAGAATAAAAATCTGGTGCGTTGCAATGTTCAAGGGTTTTGCCCCGTCGCGCTTTCGCCGTGGCTCCTGCCACAGGCGCTTACATTTTTCGCCTTGCCGGCGCCGGGGCCCCGGGGCTTTAATGCCGGTTTTGCCGGCGCGCCGGCTGGAACACCACACACTCCCGGGGGAAATCATGAGCATGAAGTTGAGCGCGTTGTTCCTGGCCTGCGGCATGGCCGCCAGCGGTCTCGCCCAGGCCTTCGACGAACCGACGCGCACGACGGCGGCGGAGCTCAGGGACCAGGCCCTGCGCGGCAGCGGCGCCTACGACACCATTGCCTCCCTGACCACCGAGGTCGGCCCGCGCCTGGCCGGCTCCGAGGGCGACAAGAAGGCGGTCGCTTGGGCGGTGAAGATGCTGAAAGCCAAGGGCTTCGACCGGGTCTGGACCGAACCGGTGCGCTTCCCGGCCTGGACGCGCAGCCAAGAGAGCGCCGAGATCCTGGCGCCCTTCCCCCAGAAGCTGGCCATCACCGCCCTGGGGCATAGCGAGGGCACTCCCGCCGGGGGCATCGCCGCCGAGGTCGTGCGCTACGAGAGCCTGGAGGCCCTGCAGGCCGATACCAGCGGTCGGGCCAAGGGCAAGATCGTGTTCATCGATCGGCGCATGGAGCGTGCCCGCGACGGCGGCGGCTACGGCCCGGTGGTGGCGGCCCGCACCAAGGGCGTCAATGCCGCCGCCGACAAGGGCGCCCTGGCCCTGGTGATCCGGTCCGTGGGCACCGACTCCGATCGCTTCCCGCACACCGGCGTCAGCCATTACGACGAGAAGCAGACCACGCGCATTCCCGCCGCCGCCCTGTCCAATCCGGATGCCGACCTGCTGGCGCGGGTCCTGGGCTACGGCAAGCCCACGCGCCTCAAGCTCAAGCTGGACGTGGCGAACGGTCCCGAGGTGGAGACCGCCAATGTCATAGCCGAGATCCGCGGCCGGGAAAAGCCCGAGGAAGTCGTGCTCCTGGGCGCGCACCTGGATTCCTGGGACTTGGGCACCGGCGCCCTGGACGACGGCGCGGGCGTGGCCATCGTCAGCCAGGCCGGCGCCTTGATCGGCGCCCTGCCCCAGGCACCCAAGCGCACGATCCGCGTCGTGCTCTTCGCCAACGAGGAGACCGGCCTGGTGGGCGCCAAGGCCTACAATTCGTTACACAAGGACGAATTGAAACACCATATAATTGGCGCCGAATCGGATTTCGGCGCTGGCCCGATCTACCGCCTGAGCTCAACGGTTCCCGACGCCTTGCTGCCCGCCCTGGACGGTATCGTCAAGGAACTGGCCCCTCTGGGGATCTCGCGCGGCGACAACACCAGCAGCGGCGGCCCGGACATGCGCCCCATGCAAGGGGATGGCATGCCCGTCGCGGAACTGGCTCAGGACGGCACCGACTATTTCGATTTCCACCACACCGCCAACGACACCCTGGACAAGGTGAATCCCAAGCACCTGGACCAGAACGTGGCGGCCTACGTGGTGTTCGCCTACTTGATGGCCCAGCACTAGCCCTCGAGTGAAACAGCCGGAGGGCGCCTGGAGCGGCGCCCGATCGACCAACAGAATGAATGGGATTCAATAATGACAAAGAAGAGAGCTTTCGCGCAGGGGCTCGTCCTGGCGCTCACCCTGGGCTGGACTGCCCTGGCTGGCGCAGTGGCGGTGCCCGAGCTGCCCTTGGAGCAGTTCGTCAAGAAGGTGCAATTCCGTCAGATGAAGTTGTCGCCCACCGGCGAGCATCTGGCCGCCAGCGTGCAATTCCCGGGGCAGGAGGACATCGAGGGCGTGGTCATCATCAACCGCAAGACCCGCGAGATCACCGGCAACCTGCGCTTCCTCAAGGACGAGACCGTGGCCGACTTCTATTGGGCCAATGCCGAGCGCCTCATCGTCACCAACGCCCACAAGAAGGGCTATCTGGATCGGCCGGAGCTGACCGGCGAGATCTATGCCGTCAATGCCGACGGCTCGAAGGCGCTGCCCATCTACGGCCCCAACGCGGGCCGGATGGGCGAGATGCAGACCGGCAGCAAGATCAAGAAGGCCACCAAGGCGATGGCTCACGGTTACATGCTGGATACGCTGAAGAACGACGATAAGCACATTCTGCTGGTCTCCCTCCCCTATGCGGCGGACCAGGACGGGGCGATACCCAAGGTTGTGAAGGTTGATATCTACACGGCCAAGGCGAGCGACGTGGTGCGCGCCCCGGTGCGCAACGCCCGGTTCCTGACCGACCACGAGGGACGCGTGCGTTTGGCGGGGGGCGTTGGCGCCGATGCCAGGTACAAGCTGTATCAGCGGGATGCTGAGGGCGAGGACTGGCAGGAACTCGGCGACTACGACGCCTTCGGCGGCCGTATGTATCCCATCGGCTTCGCCGCCGACGACAAGACGGTGTACATGTCGGCCAGCCTCGACAAGGAGCTGAGCGGCATTCTGAGCTTCGATACCGAGACCAAGGCCATGAAGCCCGTGGCCGGCGATCCGGTGTCGGAGACGATGGGCTATGTCTGGGGCCCGGATCGGCTACCGCTGGGCGCGGAATTCATGCCGGGCCGCTCCACGTTCCAGTACTTCGAGCCCCAGCATCCGGTGGCCAAGTACCACAAGGGCCTGGTCAAGGCCTTCGGCGGCCAGCGCGTGCATTTCACCAGTTTCACCGATGACGGCAAGGAGGCGATTGCCTTCGTGAGCAGCGATCGCAATCCCGGCGACTTCTATATCGTGAACCTGGAAACCAAGAAGGCCGACTACGTCGCCAGCGTCGCCCAGTGGCTCGAGCCGGAGCAGATGGCCGAGAAGCGGCCCATCGAGGTCCGGGCCAGAGACGGCCTGAGCCTACACGGCTATCTGACCACGCCCCCGGGCCGCGAGGCCAAGAACCTGCCTATGGTGGTGCTACCCCATGGCGGGCCGCACGGCGTGCGCGACGAGTGGGACTTCGATACGGACGCCCAGGTCCTGGCAAATCGCGGCTATGCCGTGCTGCAAATCAATTTCCGCGGCTCGGGTGGTTATGGCGAGGAATTCACGAGCGCCGGCTACCGCCAGTGGGGCCGCAAGATGCAGGACGATGTCACCGACGCCACCCTGTGGGCCGTCGCACAGGGGATCGCCGACAAGGCGCGTTTGTGCATCTACGGCGCGAGCTACGGCGGCTATGCCGCCCTCATGGGCGCCGTGCGCGAGCCCGAGCTCTATCGCTGCGCCGTCAGCTATGTGGGCGTTTCCGACCTCCCCCTGATGTTCCGCCAGGGCGACATCCAGCGCAACAATATCGGCTTGGCCGCCATGAAGCGCTTCCACGGCGAGGACGAGGCGGATCAGCGGGCCCGCTCCCCGGTCTATCACGCGGACAAGATCAAGGCGCCGGTGTTGTTCGTCCACGGCGGCGACGACGAGCGCGTGCCCATCGTCCACGCGGAGCGTATGCGCGCCGCGCTGGAGGAAAAGGGTAAGCCTTACGAGTGGCTGGTCAAGGAGTCCGAAGCTCACGGCTTCTATGGCGAGGCCAACCGCAAGGAGTTCTATACCCGCTTACTGGCCTTCCTCGGCAAGCATATCGGCCCCGGCGCCGCGACGGCGGTGGCCGCCAAGTAAGGCAGTTCTCCGTTAGCAAAACGCCCCGAGCTTCGGGGCGTTTTATTTTGTCCTACGGGAAAGCGCTCAGTCCCGCTCTCCGTCGCTCTCCGCATCGCTCGCGGGTTTGCTGACCAGGATCTTGTCCACGCGCCGGCCGTCCATGTCCACCACCTCGAAGCGGTAGCCGGCCCAGTCGAAGAACTCGCCGGCGGTGGGCAGGTGCTGCAGCCGGGAGAGGATCCAGCCGGCGAGGGTGTTGCTGTCCTCGTCTTCCGGCAGGCTCTTGAAGCCGAAGTGCTCCTTGAATTCGTCCAGGGCGATATAGCCTTCCACCAGCCAGGAGCCGTCGGCGCGTTCGATGATCTCGCTGCTGGCGATTTCGCCGTGCTCGGAGAGCGAGCCGACGATGGCGGAGAGGATGTCGGTGGTGCTGACCACGCCGTCCAGGGAGCCGTATTCGTCCACCACCAGGGCCATGTGGATGGGCGCCTGTTTGAGCAGTTCCAGTACGTTCAGCGCGCTGGCCGTGCCCGGCACCATGAGCGGGGCACGTAGGGTTTCCTCCAGCTGGAGCGGGTGGCCGCCGAGGATGCCATTGAGCAGATCCTTGGCCTGGACGATGCCTTCCACTTCGTCGATACCGCCCCGGCACACCGGGAAGCGCGAGAA
Source organism: Gammaproteobacteria bacterium (assembly GCA_016182845.1). GTDB lineage: Bacteria > Pseudomonadota > Gammaproteobacteria > Enterobacterales > Permianibacteraceae > JACPFT01. The sequence continues at coordinate 98,582 of JACPFT010000011.1, read as the reverse complement.
GGAGCTGGCGCGCAGGGTGGCGATATGCTCGGCCTCGTCGCCGTTCAGATCCAGCCAGGTGACCTCGGTGCGCGGCGTCATCACCGCCGATACGGGCCGGTCCGCCAGGCGCATGACCCCGGCGATCATGGCCTTCTCGGCATGCTCGACGACGCCGGCCTCGGCCGCCTCGGCCAGGACTTCCTTCACTTCCTCGTTGGTGATGGTCTGCTCGTTGACCGGGTTCCTGCCAAACAGGCGCAAGACCAGGGCCGAGGAGGCACTCAACAGGCTGACGATCGGCGAAGCCAGGGCGGCGACCCAGGCCATGGGCCGCGCCACTCGGGCCGCGACCTTCTCGGGATTGCGCAGGGCCAGATTCTTGGGCACCAGCTCGCCCAGGATCAGGGACAGATAGGTGATGAGGGCGACGGTCAGGCCGAAGCCCAATTCCTCGGCCGCCGGGGCCAGCCAGGCGATGTCCCGGAAGGTGTCCGAGAGCTTCTGTGAGAGGGTGGCGCCGCCGAAGGCGCCGGCGCCAATACCGATCAGGGTGATGCCGATCTGTACGGAAGACAGTAGTTTTTCCGGCGCGGCGGCCAGTTCCAGGGCGGCTTGCGCGCCCTTGTCGCCTTCGTCGGCCATGACCTGCAGGCGCGCACGGCGCGCCGAGACCAGGGCCATCTCGCTCATGGCGAAGAAACCGTTCAATACGGTCAGGAACAGGATGGTGAGAATTTCCCAGAGGAACATGCGTTTATTGTCGATAGTTGGGCTCCGGAGGAGTTCCGGAGCCCGGGGAGCTTACTGGGGTTGCTCTTCGCCTTCAACCGGCTCTTCGGCCGGCGCTTCCACAGGCAGGTCCTCGGCGGCCGGCATCTGATCCGCCGGCATCTCGCCGCCGGCGTCGGCCGGCGCCATGGTTTCGTCGGCCTCCTGGGCCGGCAGGATGGCGCCGTCGGTGGGGGCGGCCATGTCCGCGGGCATGGCCTCGCCCTGGCTACCGAGCTCGTTCATGGCGGCTCGCTGGCTATAACCCATATAGGCCGGAATGGCGATGGCGGCGAGGATGCCGATGAGGGCGATGACCGGCAGGGCCAGGCCGGCTATGGTCACGCCCACGCCATTGGGCGGGGTCTGGGCGCCGTATTCATTGGAGCCCTTGGTGCCAGGCACGAAGATGAACAGCAGACCCACCAGGGGAATGAGGGCTAGCAATGACATCCAGCCCGACCAGCCGATATCGTGGCTGCGCTTGATAAGCAGCAGGAAGGTGATCACTAGCATGCCGATGTAGAGCGGAATCAGCAACAGACCCATGAGCCCGAGGGAGGCTGCGCCGGCTTCGTCGCCGCCGGTCAACAGGGCCGTGCCGCCGCCGATCAGCATGATCACCAGCACGGCCGCGTACATGGCGAGGCCAAGGCCCATGCTATAAGCCAGGTAGCGGATTCTGCCCAAACGGCCCTTGGCCGTGAAGGGGCTTAAATTGAGGTAGTCATTGCCCCCGGCGGCGAGATTGGAGTCCGGGGTCTGGTAGGGATTGGCCGTGGTCATGTTGTTTCTTCCTTGTGGCTCTGCGGTGCGTGCAGACGGACCAGTCTAGTCCGGCCCACCGCCGAGGAACAGTGCTCGGGGATTGAAAATGGCGGGGTCGTCACTATTTAGGGGGAATGGAGGCTGTGCCTTCGCTCTGTTGTTCACCTAGGAGCCTGAAAGACCATGATGCGCATCGCGCTGTTCCTGGCCACCAACCTCGCCGTGGTGCTGATCGCCAGCGTGACCCTGTCCCTGCTCGGCGTCGGGAATTACTTGTCCAGCAAGGGCTTGGACTTGCGGCAATTGCTGATTTTCTGCTTCGTGTTCGGCATGGCCGGTTCCCTGGTGTCCCTGTTCCTATCCAAGACCATGGCCAAGTGGAGCATGGGCGTCCAGCTCGTCCAGGACGTCCGCGATCCTGAGGCCCGCTGGCTGGTGGACACCGTGGCCGAGCTGGCCCGGGATGCCGGCATCGCCATGCCCGAGGTGGGCGTGTTCGACTCGCCCCAGTCCAATGCCTTCGCCACCGGCTGGAACAAGAACGCCGCCCTGGTGGCTGTGTCCTCCGGCCTGTTACGGCGCTTTCGCCGCGACGAGCTGCGTGCCGTCCTGGGCCATGAGATCGCCCACGTGGCCAATGGCGACATGGTGACCCTGGCCCTGATCCAGGGCGTGGTCAACACCTTCGTCATGTTCTTCGCGCGCATCATCGGCTATGCCATCGACAGCTTCTTCCGCCGCGACAGCGAGGAAGGCGGGCATGTGGGCATCGGCTTTTATTTAGGCTCCTTCGTCGCCGAGATCGTGCTGGGCATCCTGGCCTCGGCCATCGTCGCCGGCTTCTCCCGCTGGCGCGAGTTCCGCGCCGATGCCGGCGGCGCCCGCCTGGCCGGCAGCATGAGCATGATCGGCGCGCTGCAGCGCCTCAAGGCGGAATCGGAGATGCCCGATCAGATGCCGGCCCAGTTCCAGGCCTTCGCCATCACCTCGGGGCGCTTGCAGGGCCTGGCAAAGTTCTTCATGAGCCATCCGCCCCTGGACGAGCGCATCGAGGCCCTGCGTCGCGCGGCTTGAGCCGTTTGACCGAAAGACCGCAGGCAGGCCCTGCGGTTTTTTTTGCCTCAGAACTCCCGATGCGCCAGCTGGCCGGCCAGGTTGGGATGCACCGGCGCCTCGTCGCCCAGGAAGCAGAGCACGTGCTTCTCGCGGATCTCGGCGTGGTTGAGCTGGCTCAGCAGGGCGGCGGTTCGGGGATCCTCCAGCTGATGCCCGAAGTCCTCGATGAGGTAGATACCCGGATGGTGGCTGTGGGCGATGTGGGAGAGCAGCTTTTCCAGGGATTCGGTGTTGGGCGTGTGGATATTGGGTATGTCGACGCGATGCAGGCCTGCGCCGGCACGCCAGTAGTACACGGCCTTGGCGGTGAAGATGTTGTAGTCGCGGAAGGCCTGACGCACGGCATCGGCGTCGCCGCTGCGTAGGTGGATTAAATTGGTGTTGCCGTCCAGGACGGCTTGCACGCGATCGAGCACATGGGTCATGGCACCTCCCCGGGGCGCCCTCGGACGCCCGTTTAGAAAGCGGTACACACCCGGTTACGACCTCCGGCCTTGGCATCGTAGAGGGCCGCGTCGGCCTGATCGAAGAGGCGGCCGGCGCTCTCCACATCGTCCGCCAGGCTGGTCAATCCGACGCTGACGGTGATGTGTACTGATTCATTCTGGCACTCGCATGGGCATTCCTCAACCGCGCCGCGAAGACGTTCGGCGAGTAATTTCGCACCGTCCTGATCGGTGTTGCTGAGCAGGAAGACGAACTCCTCGCCGCCGTAGCGAAACACCATGTCGGTGCGGCGGGCGATGTCGCCCAGGCGCTGGGCGACCGTGCGCAGGACCGTGTCGCCGGCGCTATGGCCCAGGCGGTCGTTGATCTGCTTGAAGTGATCGATGTCCACCACCAGGAGGGACAGGGGGCGGTGGTGGCGGCGGGCCAGCTGGAATTCCCGGTCCAGGGCTTGATCGAAGGCTGTGCGGTTGCCGAGGCCGGTCAGGCCGTCCTTCAGGGCGCTGGCGAGGGCGCGCTGGTAGAGCATGGCGTTGCGCAAGGGGTAGATCAGCACGCAGAGGAAGCGTTCCAGGAGCTCCAGCTCCTTCTCGGAAAAGCGGGCGCGGCGCGCCAGGCGCAGCTCGCCCAGGTAGACCTCGTCGATGGACAAACGGTATTCCGCGCCATGGGCGGCGAGGATGCCGATCTGGTGTTCCACGCCTTCCAGCTCGTTGCTGAAGTGCAGGCCGTCCCAGGGCACGATGCCGCTCAGGGCCTCGCTGAACTGCTGCAACTGGGCGTAGGGGTCCAGGCTGCGCTGCAGGGCGAAGCCGAGCTCATCCAGGCATTCTTGCACGGTCCGCGTCAGGCGGCGGCCGGCGGGGGCCGGGCGGCTGCTGACAACACGCAGGTCGATGGTCGAAGGCTGAGACAGTTGGGACATGATCGCCACTCGCGTAGGCCGGGTTTTGTTCACGAGTAGCGAATTGCGTGCCAAATCTTGCCGCTAAGAATTACTCAAGCAAAATCAATTATATAAAATCGAATTTTGTGGACGTATCAGAAACTGGCGACATTTTGACGGCGCCGGTCGGCAAGCTCTTGCCGAGTCGGCGCCGGAATTCCGACGCTGGAACGGGGTTTACAGGATGCGGGTCATGTAATCGCGGGCGTCAAGACTTTGACCTCGAGTCTCGCGGCTGTCCGCGCCCATCAGATAGAGATAGGCGGGCATGATGTCGGCGGGCGTGGGCAGGGTCTGGGGATCCTCGCCGGGGAAGGCGATGGCGCGCATCTGGGTGCGCGTGGCGCCCGGATTGATGCAGTTGACGCGGATGGCGGTGTTGTTCTCCAGCTCGTCGGCCAGGACCTGAGCCAAGCCTTCGATGCCGAACTTGGACACGGCATAGGCGCCCCAATAGGCGCGGCCCTTTCGGCCCACGCCGGAGCTGGTGAACAGCACGGAGGCGGAGTCGGACTTCTTCAGGACCGGCAGTAGGGCCTGGGTCATCAAAAAGGGCGCGTTGAGGTTGATGTGCAGAACGCGCAGCCACTGGTCGGCGGGGTAGTGTTCGATGGGGGTGATGGAGCCCAGCCACGCGGCGTTGTGCACGAGACCGTCCAGGCGGCCGAACTCCCGGTCCAGGGTCGCGGCCAGCTCGGCGTAGTGCTCGGGGCCGGAGCCCTCCAGGTTCATGGGATAGATGGCCGGCTGGGGTCCGCCGGCGGCGACGATCTCGTCGTAGACCTTTTCCAGCTTCTTGACGGTCTTGCCGAGCAGGACCACCGTGGCGCCATGGGCGGCGAAGCTCAGGGCGGCGGCCTTGCCTATGCCGTCGCCGGCGCCGGTGACGAGGATGACGCGGTCTTTCAGCAGGTCGTTGCGGGCATGGTAGGCGGGCATGGGTGGCTCCTGTACTTGATGCGGAGGGGATTAGCGCCGGGCGCGGGCGTGGGTGCGCCAGGCCATCCAGAGCTTGCGTAAGGGGCTTAGGTCCGGGCTGTGGGCGAGGACCGGGAAATCTTGTGCCAGGGCCTTGGCCAGGCGCGCCCGGGACAGGACGGCGAGGATCTGGCCGGGATGCTGGGTCGCGCGATCGGCGGCCGGCAGATGGCGTTCGGCCTCGGCGAAGTGTCGGTCTATGCGCTGGACCTGCTCGTGCATCAGGGCCGCGAAGCCCGCCGGCCGCTCGCCGCGCAGCAGCTGCTCCGGGGCGATGCCATGGCGCTCCAGCTCATCGAGGGGCAGGTAGAGCTGGCCATGGGCCAGATCCGGGCCCAGCTCCAAGACCATGCGCGACAATTCCAGGGCCGTGCCCAGCTCGTGGGCGTACTTGACGGTCTGGCGCTCGCGGTAGCCGAAGATCTCCGCGGCCAGGAGCCAGAGGCAGGCGCTGCGCCGGTGCACATACAAAGACAGGGCCTTGAAGTCCGGGTAGACCGCACCCTCCACGTCCATGGCCGAGGCTTCCAGGATCTCCTGGAACAGTTCTTGCGGTAGATTAATGGCTAGTCGCGCCTCGGCCAGGAGCTGGCTGGCATGGTGTCCCGGCTGGCCGGCGGCGCAGCGCGCCCACTCGGCGCGCCACCAGTCGAGCTGCGCCTGGCGCGGCGCCGGATCCCGGGAACGCTGGCTGATTTCCAGGACCTGGCGCTGAAAGGCGAATAGCCCCAGGGCGGCGCGGCGGCGCGACGGGTCCAGGAACATCAGGGCATAATGCAGCGAGGAACCGGGCGGCGCGACCTTGTCGCGGCAGTACAAAACGGGATCCATGGCATCGCGGTGGCTGCGAAAAGGGCCAGTAGTCTAACAGAGCCGGCGAGAGGCATGCGCATGAAGGGTCTGGAACACCCGTTTCGGGAAGTGGAATTCCTCAAGAACGCCTTGCACGAGGCCTTTATCCAATTGCTGTCGGGCAAACATGGGGCGCGCCAGGCGATCCAGGCCGTGGCGGCGGACGTGCAGGCCCTGGTGGCGCGGGATGCCGATGCGGCCTTGGGACTGGTGCACTGTCTGCCCATGAAGCCCTATAACCTGGCGCATCCGGTATACAGCGCCCTGCTCTGCGAGCTCATCGGCCTGCGCCTGGGCTATGGCGAGGCGGAGCGCCTGCCCATCCTGTCTGCCGCCCTGAGCTGCAACCTGGCCGCCTTGCCCTACCAGGAACGGCTGCGCATCCAGCGCGGCGCCCTGAGCGCCGAGCAGTTCCAGACCCTGCGCCATCACCCCGATCAGTCGGTGACCAAGCTGCGCGCCGCCGGCGTGGCCAGCCCCACCTGGCTGACCATCGTCAAACAGCACCACGAACGCGCCGACGGCTCCGGCTATCCCGAAGGCTTGAAGGGCGCGCAGATCCTGCGCGAGAGCAAGCTGGTCGCCCTCACCGACATGTACCTGGCCCAGGTCACCGAGCGGGCGCACCGCGATGTCGTGGCCGCCCGCGAGGCCTTGAAACGCCTGTTCCTGGAGAGCCGCGAGGACGACGCGGAGCTGTGCGCGGCCTTCGTCCGCGAGCTGGGGGTCTACCCGCCGGGGACCTGGGTGCGACTCAACAACCACGAAATCGCCCTGGTGATCCGGCGCGGCGACACGGCCTTGACGCCCCTGGTGCGCGCCGTGCGCGACCCGAATGGCCGGGTCTATCCGGAAGCGCCATGGCGCGATACCCGCGAGCCGGCCCATGCCGTGGCCGATGCCAGCGTCGCCCAGCCGGAGCTGATCCCGGAGCCGGCGCAATTATGGCCGGAGGCCAGGGAATCCCGCGTCAGCGGCGCTGTCTAATTGATGGTCAGCAGGTAGGGAGTGTCGGTTATGAAGCTGCTATTAAGCATGATCCCGCTGAGCATGGTGCTCGCGGCCTGCGCCCAGGCGCCGATCCAGACCCAGGCCAGGGCCGAGCCCCAGGTCCTGGAACGCGTCACCGGTAGCCGCACCGCGAAGAACGTGCCCCTGGTCGGCAAGCAGGCCAAGACAGCCTCGCCGGTCACCATCATCGATCGCGAGGAAATCGATCGCTTGGGGGTTACCAGCTTGCGAGAAGTGTTGGCCAGGCAGCCGTACGTGCACTAGTGGTCCATGCGGGGTGTCAGTTATCGGCGCCTGAAACCCTGATACAGCGTTGCCGCTCCTCGCCATAGCCCTGCTATGATTCGTCGCGGCGCCTTGTCTCAGGGCTTCATGCATCCGAACTGACGCTAACCACGCCCCGCATGGACCACTAGCCCGCCATCAGGCGCTGCACTTCGCCGATTTCCTGACGGGCGGCTTCCAGGATCTGCAGACTCTCGGCGGGCGAGAGTTCGCCGAGGTTGAGCTTCGCATAGGCCGGCACGGCATTGATGCGCGGGCAGCCGCGCATGGCCGGTGTGCCTACATAGGCATGCAACCGCGCCAGGAGCACCAGATCCGCCAACTCGGCCTTGGGTCCCGGATCGCGCATCCAGTCCTCGCGGCTGGCCACTACCTTGAGCATGTCCTCGTCGAACTGCCAATGCTTCAGCAATAGCCCCCCGACGGGCACGACATAGTGCTCGATGATGGCGGCGAGCTCGGCCTCGTCGGCCAGGATGGCCGGCTTATTGGCCAGGTTGGCGATGATGGGCAGGGTGCCGATGTCTTGCAGCAACCCGCCCAGCAGGGCCCGGTCCGGGTCGGCACTACGCGTCTGCCTAGCCAGGACCGAGGACAGGGCGCCCAGGCGCACGCTGGCCTGCCAATGGCTGCGCAGGATCTTGGTGAGTACGGTGGACGCATTGGCGAACAGGGTCTTCAGGCTATAGCTCGTCACCAGGTTGCCGGTGACCGACAGGCCCAGGCGGCCCACCGCCGTCTGGCAGGAGTCCACCGCCTTGGCGCCGCGGAACAGCGGCGAATTGGCCACCGACACCAGGTAGGCGGCCAGGGCCGGGTCCATCTGCACGACCTTGGCGATACCCTGCAGGCTCTGGTTGGGGTCGCGCACCGCCTCGCGCACGCGCAGTCCGATGTCCGGCAAGGAGGGCAGGGGCAGCTCGCCATTGCGCAGGCGCTGGAAGATCTGTAGGAACAGCGCGTGTTCTGTCATGAATCACCCTGGGTCATTGTCGTATTTCCCTGTCGGAAGATCGCCCGCCCCCGGTCGGCACTTTGTTCCGTCCACACGCAGACTGGCGAAATAGTCCCGGTCAAATCAAGAACTTGGCCTGCTGTATCCGACCGGGGCTGGCCCAGCCTCGAAATCTTCGATGCGCGGGAAGGGCTTGCCGCGCCGGCGTCGGAGCTTATGTTGATAGTGTAGATGCCCTATGGGAAGCGCAAGTCTTTGAGCGAAAAGGCCGGCTCGCCGGCGACAGGGAGTGTGACATGCTGAAAATCCATCTTGCTGCGGTCGTGGCCGCACTCGTGTTCACCGCCTCGGCCCTGGGCCAGAACCTCTACCGCTGGCGCGATGCCCAGGGCCAATGGCATTTCGCCGACGCGCCGCCCTCGGGCCAACCCGCCGAAGCCATTGCCGTGACGCCGGAACCCGTGTCCGAGCGCGTCTTGAGCGTCGAGGAGCATCATGCCCGCTGGGCGAAAGTGCTCGCCGATCCGGCCGCCGAGGCCGAGACCCGCCAACGCGTACGCAAGAAAGCCGCGGCGCGCCGCGCCGAAACCCGGGAACGGGCGGCCCAGGCGCGGCGCTGCGAACGCTATGAGCGGGACCTGGATAAGCTGGATTCGCGGATGCGCGCCGGCTATTCCGGCCAGCGCGGCAGCCGCTTGAGCGAGCGGCGGCGGGAATTGCGCGAGGCGCAGTGGAAGGAGTGCCGCTAAGGCGGAAGCAAAACGGGCTCCCGAAGGAGCCCGTTTGCAGGTCCCGCTTCAGCGGGAGTGTCCACCGTAGGTCCCGCTTCAGCGGGACGGGGACTTACGCGAAGTTCTTGCTGGCGAAGTCCCAGTTGACCAGGTTCCAGAAGGCCTCGACATACTTGGCGCGGGCATTGCGGTAGTCGATGTAGTAGGCGTGCTCCCAGACGTCGCAGGTCAGCAGGGGCTTCTTGCCTTCCAGCAGGGGATTGCCGGCGGCGCCGGTATTGACGATCTCCACGGAGCCGTCGGCGGTCTTCACCAGCCAGGTCCAGCCGGAGCCGAAATTGCCCAGGGCGGAGGCGGTGAACTTGGCCTTGAATTCGGCGAAGGAACCGAAGGCCTTGTTGATGGCTTCGGCCAGGGCGCCGGTCGGTTCGCCGCCCGCGTTGGGGGCCATGGAGTTCCAGTAGAAGGTATGGTTCCAGATCTGGGCCGCGTTGTTGTAGACGCCGCCTGAGCTCTTCATGACGATGTCTTCCAGGCTCTTGCCTTCGAATTCCGTACCCGGCACCAGGTTGTTCAGATTGGTGACATAGGTCTGGTGATGCTTGCCGTAGTGGTATTCCAGGGTCTCTTCCGAGATATGGGGCACGAGGGCGTTCTTGGCATAGGGCAGGGGCGGCAGTTCGAAAGCCATGGCTATCTCCTTTGAGGAAAAGTGGCGGTGGCGGGCGCTGAAAACCTTGTAAATACTAAGGTTTATTGACGCGGCGCAAACGGGGGCGATCATCTTACTGGCATAAGCATAGCCGCTCAAGCGCAAGCGTCGAGTGGCGGTGGCGGTCTTGAACGCGGTAAAATCAGCACCGTATCGGGGCCTATTCCCGAATATCCAGCCAATGAGGTCGCCATGGAAACCCTTGAGAAGATCAAACAGCAGATCAGCGAAAACGCCATCATCCTGTACATGAAGGGTTCGCCCAAGATGCCCATGTGCGGTTTCTCCGCCCAGGCCGTGCAGGCCCTGATGGCCTGCGGCGAGCCCTTCGCCTTCGTCGACGTCCTGTCCAATCCGGACATCCGCGCCGAGCTGCCCAAGTTCGCCAACTGGCCGACCTTCCCCCAGCTTTGGGTGGACGGCGAGCTCGTCGGCGGCTGCGACATCGTGCTGGACATGGCCAAGAGCGGCGAGCTGCAGACCCTGATCAAGGAAGCCGCCGCCAAGGCCAAGGCTGCCGAGTAAGCGGGAATGCCGCAAAGAAAAAGGGCGCAGCTAGCGCCCTTTTTCATATGCAAACAGTCATTTAGCTACCCTTGATCTCGCCCATGGCCGACTGCAGGTAGTTGGGCATGCCCATGTCGTCCATCAGGCTTAGCTGGGTTTCCAGCCAGTCGATATGCTCTTCCTCGCTGTCGAGGATGGAGTCCAGTACATCGCGGCTCACGTAGTCGCGCACCGTCTCGCAATAGGCGATGCCATCCTTGAGGGTGGCCATGGCGTCCATTTCCAGGGACAGGTCAGAGGCCAGGCATTCGCGCACGTTCTCGCCGATGCGCAGCTTGCCCAAGTCCTGCAGATTCGGCAGGCCTTCCAGGAACAGGATGCGCTCCACCAGGCGGTCGGCATGCTTCATCTCGTCGATGGACTCGTGGTACTCGTGCTCGCCCAGTTCCTTGTAGCCCCAGTTCTTGAACATGCGGGCATGCAGGAAGTACTGGTTGATGGCCACCAACTCGTTATAGAGCGCCTGATTGAGGTATTGGATGACCTTGGCGTCGCCTTTCATGAGGGCAGTCCTTATCGTTCGATGGGTTAGAACTTGAGTGTAATCCTCAAGTATTCTCGGTGCAAGTTGTTGTTTTATTTGGATAATTAAAGATTAATGATAATCATGGGCATTGCGAATAGCGCAACATGGGTCGCATCCGGCCTGCGCTGCGACTGGCGGAAGCGCGTCCGGTAATCGTCGCGGAAGGTGTATCGGTTGCGGCGTAGGCACGCCAGCCGCGCAGGGAATGCGGCTGGTGGGACGGATGCAGGGGAGGGGGAGGCGGGGCCTCAGGCGGCTTTCTGGCCCTGATCGCCGAGCTCGGCCAGGGTGTTCTTGAGCACTTGCTGGGCGCACTTGCCACATTTGCCGCACTGCGTATTGACCCCCAGCTCCTGGCTGAGCTGGCGCATGGAGCAGGCGCCGGCGCAAACGGCCTGGCGGATCTGGCGGTCGGTGACGGCGTGGCAGAGGCAGACGTACATCGTATGGCTCAGGGGAATGCTCAAAACATGAGCAGATCCTACAGGAATGATAATTGTTGTCAATTGGCAGTGTTTGCTAAATGGCATTAATTCTCGTAAAGGCTTCATGGGCCAAGAGTTTTTCCCGGAACCCAGGCCTGGCCCGGGCGGGCTTCCCGGACGGGCGCCGAGGCGAGCGAGTCTCGGTGTCTTGTCTATACGACTATACAAGTGTCTATGTAAATCAATAAAATCAGTGGTCGATGATGTAGACAATAAGAAGTCCCGCTTGCTATTCTCGCTCCATCTTTTGGAGCACGACCATGACTCGACATCATCACCATCACCGCCTGCACACCTAGCCTTCTGGCAACGGAAGGCGCTTGCCTTCTGCGTGGTCGATGAACAAACCCCAGCCGGCAGCGCCCCTGGGGTTTTTGTTTACCGACCGGAATCACGCCCATGATCAATAAAGAACGCCTGCGCATCGCTCTGCAGAAGAGCGGGCGCCTGTCCGGCGACTCCTTCGAGCTCCTGGCCCGCTGCGGCATCAAGATCCGCAGTCCCAAGGACAAGCTCTTCGTCCATGCCGAGAACTTTCCACTCGACCTGCTCCTGGTGCGCGACGACGACATCCCGGGTCTGGTGATGGACGGCATCTGCGATCTCGGCATCGTCGGCACCAATGTCCTGGAGGAAGCCGCCCTGGAACGGGCGCGCAACGGCCAGCCCGGCGAGTACCGGCCAGTGCAGGAGCTGGACTTCGGCGCCTGCCGCCTGGCCCTGGCCGTGCCCGAGGACTTCGACTACGCCGGCGCGGCCAGCCTGAACGGCCGGCGCATCGCCACCTCCTACCCGAATCTGCTGCGCCGCTATCTGGCCAGGCAGGGCATTGCCGCCCGGGTCGTGGCCCTGAGCGGTTCCGTCGAAATCGCCCCGCGCATGGGCATCGCCGAGGCCATCTGCGATCTGGTGTCCACCGGTGCGACCCTGGAAGCCAACCAGCTGCGCGCCGTGGAGACCGTGTTCAAGAGCAGGGCCCAGCTCATTGGCGGCACGGCGCCGCTGGCCGAGCCCAAGCGCCATGCCGCCGAGATCCTCTTGCGGCGCATGGAGGGAGTACGCGCCGCCAACGAATCGAAATACATCATGCTGCACGCGCCCAAGGCGGCCCTGGCCGACATCGCCGCCCTGATCCCGGGCGCCGAGAACCCGACCCTGCTGCCCCTGGCCGGCGATCAGGAGAAGGTCGCCTTCCACGCGGTCTGCGCCGAGGCGGTGTTCTGGGAAACCATGGAGAAGCTCAAGGCCCTGGGCGCCAGCTCCATCCTGGTCCTGCCCATTGAAAAAATGATGCTGTGAGGTGACTTGTGGACATTCTGGTCTGGAATGAACTGAACGAGCAGGCACGCGGTCGCGCCCTGGCCCGGCCCGTCCTGCCCGGGCGCGAAACCTTGAGCGCCCAGGTGGCGGCGATCCTGGCCGAGGTGCGTGACCAGGGCGATGCGGCCCTGCGCCGGCTTACCACGCGGCTGGATGGCGTGGAGCTGACGGACTTCGCGGTCGGCGAGGTGGAATTCGATGCCGCCGAGGCCGCGCTGTCGGGCGAGGACCGCGCCGCCATCGACACCGCCTATGGCAATATCCGCCGCTACCACGAGGCGCAAATCCGACCGGCCCTGCGCGTGGAAACCGCGCCGGGCATGGTTTGCGAGCGCTTGATCCGGCCCATAGCCCGGGTCGGCCTGTACGTGCCCGGCGGCACGGCGCCCCTGCCGTCCACGGTCCTGATGCTGGGCCTGCCCTCCGAGCTGGCCGGCAATCCTACGCGGGCCTTGTGCACGCCGCCGGGCCGGGACGGCTCGGTCAATCCCTGGATCCTGGCGGCAGCACGGCGCTGCGGTATCACCCGGGTGTTCAAGCTGGGCGGCGCCCAGGCCATCGCGGCCATGGGTTTCGGCACGGAGTCAGTGCCCAAGGTGGACAAGATCTACGGGCCGGGCAATGCCTGGGTCACCGAGGCCAAGTGCCAGCTCGCCACGACGCCGGGCGGCGCGGCCCTGGATCTGCCGGCCGGGCCATCCGAAGTGATGGTCATCGCCGACGAGACGGCCAACCCCGCCTATGCGGCGGCGGATCTCTTGTCCCAGGCCGAGCACGGCGCCGATTCCCAGGTGCTCCTGGTGTGCTTCTCGCGCCGCTTCGCCGAGGCGGTGCGCGCCGAGCTGGTCGCCCAGACCGAGGCCCTGGGCCGCGCCGAGCTGGTGCGCTCGGCCCTCTCCAAGAGCCGCATCCTGATCGCCGATGGCCCGGAACAGGCCCTGAGCATCGCCAATGCCTATGCCCCCGAACACTTGATCCTCCAGGTCCGCCAGGCGCGGACCTGGCTGGACGGGGTGAGCACGGCCGGCTCGGTGTTCCTGGGCGATTACACCCCGGAATCCCTGGGCGATTACGCCAGCGGCACCAACCACGTCCTGCCCACCTACGGTTATGCCCGCGCCTACAGCGGCCTGTCCCTGGCGGATTTCGAGCGGAGCATGAGCGTGCAGGAAGCCAGCCGCGAGGCACTCGCCGCCATCGCGCCCGTGGTCACGCGCCTGGCGCGGGCCGAGGGCCTGGATGCCCATGCGGCGGCGGTGAGCCGGCGTCTGGCGGGGGAGAGTGTCGCGCAGCGAGCCCCTAATGGCCCTCTCCCCCACGCGGGAGAGGGTGGCGCGCAGCGCCGGGAGAGGGGGGTTATGAGCCTCGCCGCGCTCTTGCAGCGCGCCCGCCCGGAGATCCGCGCCCTCAAGCCCTATGCCTCGGCGCGCGGCGAGGCGGGCCGTGCGGAAGTCTTGCTGAATGCCAACGAGAATCCCTGGGCGCCCGAGGGCCAGGAGGGCATCAACCGCTATCCGGAGCCCCAGCCGGCGGCCCTGGTCGAGCGCCTGGCGCGGCTCTATGGCGTGCGGCCCGAGCAAGTCCTGGTGGGGCGCGGTTCCGACGAGGCCATCGATCTCTTGACCCGGGCCTTCTGCACGGCCTATCGCGACGCGGTGCTGATCACGCCGCCCACCTTCGGCATGTACGCAGTCTGCGCCCAGGTTCAGGGCGCAGCGGTGAAGACCGTGCCCCTGCACGGGGATTTTTCCCTGGAACTGCCCGGCGTCCTGGCGGCGCTGGCCGATGACGGCCTCAAGCTCATCTATTTCTGCACGCCCGGCAATCCGGTTGGCGCGGCCCTGGACCCGGCTGACATCGAGACCGTGCTGGCCGCCGCCGCCGGCCGCGCCCTGGTGGTGGTGGACGAGGCCTATGGGGAGTTTGACGAAGCGGCAAGCTGGTGCACGCGCCTGGCGGAATTCCCCAATCTGGCCGTGCTGCGTACCCTGTCCAAATACCATGGTCTGGCCGGGGCTCGGCTTGGCGTGTTGATCGCTCAACAGGAAATCATCGCCCTGCTGCGCCGGATCATGGCGCCCTATCCCTTGCCGGCGCCGGTGGTGGAACTGGCGCTCAACGCCCTGTCGGATGCCGCCTTGGCGCGGCGGGAGGCGCATCGGGAGGTCTTGATCGCCGAACGAGAAAAATTGTTCTGTGCACTGTCTGCGCTGCCCTGCTGCGAGCAGGTCTTTCCCAGCCGCGCGAACTTTCTGCTGATGCGCTGCCGCGATGCGGGGGCGGTCCTGGCTACCTGCGCGGCGGCGGGCATCCTGATCCGCGATCGGCGCGGCGATGTGGCGGACTGCGTGCGCATCACGGTCGGTACGCCGGAAGAAAACCGGCGTCTGTTGGAGGTTTTGTCCCGTGTTTAAGTACCTGTTTATCGACCGCGACGGCACCCTCATCGAGGAGCCGGCGGATTTTCAGATCGATTCCCTGGAAAAATTCCGCCTGGAGCCGGGGCTGATCCCGGCGCTGTTGAAATTGAGGGAAGCCGGCTACCGCTTGGTCATGGTCAGCAACCAGGATGGCCTGGGCTCGGCGAGTTTTCCGGAAGCCGATTTCCGCCCGCCGCAAACGCTCCTGTTGGATATCTTAAAATCCCAGGGTATAGGCTTCGACGACATCCTGATCTGCCCCCACACGCCGGTAGATGGCTGCGAATGCCGCAAGCCGCGCCTGGGGCTCTTGCGCGATTATCTGGCGCGCCCCGACTGGGACAGGGCCCGTTCCTGGGTCATCGGCGATCGGGAAACTGACCTTCGCCTGGCGGAGAACATGGGCATCGCGGGCCTGCGTTATCAGCGGGAAACATGCTCCTGGAGCGAAATCGCCGCGCAACTCCTGGGCGAGTCGCGCCGGGCGCAAGTGCTCAGGAAAACCAAGGAAACCGAGCTGAGCATCGCCCTGGATCTGGATAGGCCGGGAGAGGTATTCATCGACACGGGCCTGGGCTTCTTCGACCACATGCTGGAGCAGATCGCCAAGCATGCCGGCGTCAGCCTGCGCCTGTCCTGCGCCGGGGATCTGCATATCGACGAACACCATACCGTGGAGGATGTCGGTATCGCCCTGGGACAGGCTTTCCGCCAGGCCTTGGGCGATAAATGGGGTATCGCCCGCTACGGCTTTGCGCTCGCCATGGACGAGGCCCTGGCCGAGCTTGAGCTCCAGGATGCCTGCGTGGCCCTGGATATCTCCGGGCGCGGCTATTTCGTCTTCGCCGGGGTATTCGGCCGCGAGAAGGTGGGCGAGCTGCCCACCGAGCTGGTGCCGCATTTCTTCCGCTCCTTTGCCGACGCGGCCGGGCTGTCCCTGAATATGCGCGTCAGCGGCGAGAATGCCCACCACATGGTCGAGGCCTTATTTAAAGGCCTGGGCCGGGCGCTGCGCCAGGCGATCCGCCTGGAATCGTCCGAGCTGCCCAGCACCAAGGGGGCCTTATGAGCTTGGTTATCGTCGACAGCGGCGGCGCCAATATCGCCTCGCTGCGCCATGCCTTCGAGCGCCTGGGCGTGGACAGCGAGCTGACGGCCGAGCCGGAGCGCATCCGCGCCGCCCGGCGGGTGATCCTGCCGGGCGTGGGCGCGGCGGGGGAGGGCATGCGCCGTCTGCGCGAGCGCAATCTCGTGGATTGCGTGCGCGGCCTGAAGCAGCCGGTGCTGGGCATCTGTCTAGGCATGCAGCTGCTCTTCGAGGGCTCGGAGGAGGGGGCCGTGGACGGCCTGGGCATTCTGCCGGGCCGGGTCGCGCGCCTGGAACCGAAACCGGGGCTGCGTGTGCCGCATATGGGCTGGAATACCCTGGACATCCTCGCCGATTCGCCGCTCCTGGCCGGTATCGGCGTGGAGGACTATTTCTATTTCGTGCACAGCTACGCCGCGCCGGTGAACGGCGCCTGCGTCGCGAGCGCCGAGCATGGCCGGCGCTTCGCGGCCTGCGTGCAGAAAGACAATTTCTTCGGCGCGCAGTTTCACCCGGAGCGTTCCGGTCCGGCCGGCGCGCGCTTGCTGGCAAATTTTCTCAAGGTGGAAGCATGATCGTTTTTCCCGCCATCGACTTGCGGCAAGGCCGTTGCGTACGCCTGACCCAGGGCCGCTTCGACGCCGAGACCCGCTACAGCGATATGCCGCTGGCCGTCGTCGCCGGCTTCGCCGAGCAGGGCGCGCAGTGGCTGCACCTGGTGGACCTGGATGGCGCCAAGGACCCCGCGGCCCGCCAGACCGGTCTCGTCCGCGAGCTGGTGCGCGCTTCCGGACTCAAGGTTCAGTGCGGCGGCGGTCTGCGTCGGCGCGAGCAAGTCGCCGAGCTGCTGGAGCTGGGCTGCGAGCGCGTGGTCCTGGGCAGCATCGCCCTGGCCGAGCCGGAGACTGTGGCCCAGTGGTTCGTCGAGTTCGGTCCGGAATGCCTGGTCCTGGCCCTCGACGTGCACATCGCTGCCGACGGCTGCGCCCGGGTAGCCCGCTCGGGCTGGCAGGAAGACAGCGGCCTGGCCCTGGACGAAGTGCTCGAAACCTTCCTGCCGGCGGGCCTGCGCCATGTCTTGTGCACCGATATCGCCCGCGACGGCATGCTGGCCGGGCCCAATGCGGCGCTCTATGCCGGCTTGCTGGCGCGCTTTCCCGGCCTGCGGTTGATCGCCTCGGGCGGAGTCGGCTGCCTGGACGATATCCGCGTCCTGGCCGGCTCCGGCCTGGCCGGCGTGGTCACCGGCAAGGCCTTGTATGAGAACCGCTTCACGCTAAAGGAGGCATTGGCATGCTCGCGCGGCGAATAATTCCCTGCCTGGACGTGCGCGACGGCCAGGTGGTCAAGGGCGTGCAATTCCTTGGCCACCAAGTGGTCGGCGATATCGTCGAGCTGGCCCGGCGCTACAGCGCCGAGGGTGCCGACGAGCTGGTCTTCTACGACATCACCGCCTCCAGCGAGGAGCGCGCCGTGGACATCGGCTGGGTGGAGGCCGTGGCGCGGGTCATCGACATTCCCTTCTGCGTGGCCGGCGGCCTGCGCGGCCTGGACCAGGCCCGCGCCGTGCTGCAGGCTGGCGCCGACAAGATCTCCATCAACTCCCCGGCCTTGGAGAACCCGGAGCTGATCACGGCCCTGGCCCGGGAATTCGGCAGCCAGTGCGTGGTGGTGGGCATCGATTCCCGCGAGGAAGGCGGGGGCGGGGGGCGTGAGGAAGCGGTAGATTGGTGGGTTAAGCAATACACCGGCGACCCGGCTAGGACACGCGACGCCCGGCGCCGGACCCTGGACTGGGCCCGCGAGGCCCAGGAGCGGGGCGCCGGCGAGATCGTGCTGAACTGCATGAACCAGGACGGCGTGCGCCGAGGCTACGACCTGGTCCAGCTCAGGCGGGCGCGCGGGGTTTTGAGCATTCCCCTGGTCGCCTCCGGCGGCGCCGGCCTGCCCGAGCACTTCGCCGCCGTGTTCCGCGAGGCCGAGGTGGACGGCGCCCTGGCCGCCTCGGTCTTCCATAACGGCGCGATCCGCATCCCCGAACTGAAACGCGCCCTGCGTGCCCAGGGTTTGGAGGTGAGGCCATGTTGGAGTTGAGTCTATGTTGAAGATGGATTGGGCCAAAGGCGGCGGCCTGCTGCCGGCCGTCGTGCAGGACGCCGGCAGCGGCAAAGTGCTGATGCTGGGCTATATGGACGAGGAGGCGTTGGCCCGCAGCCTGGAAACCGGGCGGGTGACCTTCTTCAGCCGCAGCAAGAACCGACTATGGACCAAGGGCGAGGCGTCCGGGAACTACCTGGCGCTGGAGTCGGTGCACGCCGATTGCGATGCCGACACCCTCCTGGTCCTGGCGCGGCCGGCGGGGCCTACCTGTCATCGGGGCACGGAGACCTGCTTCGCGCCAGAGGCGGCGCCGGGCCTGAGCTTCCTGGCGGAACTGGAGGCCCTGATCGCGGAACGCCTGGCCGATCCGCCGCCCGGCAGCTACACGGCCAGCCTGGCCCAGGCCGGCATCAAGCGCGTCGCCCAGAAGGTCGGCGAGGAAGGCCTGGAATGCGCCCTCGCGGCCGCCACCGGCGATGCTCAAGAATTGAGCAACGAGGCCGCGGATCTGGTCTACCATTTGTTGGTGCTGCTGCGACTCAAGGGCCTGGATCTGGCCGCGGTCCTGGGCGTATTGGCGGAACGGCACCGGCTCCGAGCCCAAGCTTGAGCTCAAGGCGGTGTTAGAACCCCTCAAGCCACAAAATGCGCTTATATTTCAAAGTTCTAATAATTGCTTCGTACACAGTCGAACCGGCCTAATCGGGACCCGGTGTGACCAGTGAGCTATGGCATAGTTCACATTGACCCTGTCTCGGGAAGGGAGTTATATTCCCGGCGCTGTGTTGGCTCACAGGCCTTGCTTATTGCGTGGACTCTGTGCTTTCAAAACGCAAAGGTTTGTAAAATCAAGGCCTTGCCAGCAAACGTATCGGAAATGCACTGTGTTTCCATGAAGTCCCTCGGGCAGAAAAATTACTAACCTACTCAGGAAGTAACATGCTGAACCTCAACCAGAAATCCAAGCGATTCGCGCTGGCCGCCTTGGCCTTCAGCGTTTCCGCCGCCGTCCAGGCGGGTCCGGTGGATACCGCCATCGATGTGACCAAGAAGATAGACCGCGCCGCGGCCGAGACTCAATCCCAGGTCGATACCCTGTCCGACGCCACCATCGAAGCTTCCGCCGAGTACAAGGCTGCCCTCGAGCAGGTCGAGCGCCTAAAGGCCTATAACGCCAACCTGGCGGATCAGGTCAAGTCGCAGACCGCCGAAATGGACGTCAAGAAGAAGGAACTGGCCGAGATCGACACCACCAAGGTTGGCGTCGTGCCCCTGTTGGGTCAGATGATCGATGCCCTGGAAGCCTTCATCAAGGAAGACGTGCCCTTCCAGATGGAAGAGCGTAACAAGCGTATCGCCTCCCTGCGCGACATGATGAAGCGTGCCGACGTGTCCGTGTCGGAAAAGTTCCGCCGCGTCATGGAAGCCTACCAGGTCGAATCCGACTACGGCACCAACGTCGAGTCCTACCAGGACCAGATCACCGGCGCCGATGGCCAGGCCCAGACCGTGGACTTCCTGAAGATGGGCCGCACCATCCTGGTCTACCAGACCCTGGACGGCAAGTTCTCCGCCTACTGGGACAAGAAGGCCAAGCAGTTCGTGGAACTGAACGCCAACGAATACCGCATCGCCGTGCGCGAAGGTATGCGTATCGCTCGTAAGCAGAGCGCCCCCGACGTGATCAAGATGCCGGTTCAGGCTGCGGAGATTGCCCAATGAAAGCCGTTGTCAAGTTCCTCGCCGCCAGCCTGATGGCTGGTGCCTCCTTCGGTAGCTTCGCCGCCGACGCCCCGGCCGCTCCGGCCGTGGACAAGGCTGCCGTGATGCAGAAGCTGATCCAGCAGGTTCAGCGCGCTCAGACCGAAGAAACCCGCTTCAATGCCGAGCGCATCGCCAAGTTCAAGGCCGATCGCGCTCAGCAGGCAGCCCTGCTGGCCGAAGCCAAGTCCGCCATGGTCCGCGAGGAAGCCCGCTCCAACGAGCTGAAGGCCTCCTTCGACGCCAATGAAACCGAACTGGCCAAGCTGCAGGACACCCTGGATCAGAAGAAGGGCGAATTCGGCGAAGTCTTCGGCGTGGTGCGCCAGGTCGCCGGCGACCTGAAGGCCCGCGTCGACAACTCCCAGGTTTCCGCCCAGTTCCCGGGCCGCGAAGTGTTCCTGAACCAGATGGCCACCGTCACCGGCGTGCCCAGCCTGCAGGAACTGGAAGCCCTGTGGGGCGCCCTGCTCCAGGAAATGCGCGAATCCGGCCGCATCGTGTCCTTCGACGCCACCGTCGTGGCGCCGGACGGTACCCGCTCCCAGCAGAAGGTCACCCGCGTCGGTCAGTTCAACCTGATCACCCCGGAAGGCTATGCCTTCTACAACGCGCCGACCCAGGAAATCCAGCTGCTGACCAAGCAGCCGGAACATGCTGCCCAGGCCATCGCCTTCCAGAATGTCGCCGACGGCGTCGCTCCGGTGGTGCTGGATCCGTCCCGTGGCGCCATCATGTCCCTGCAGACCCAGGCCGTGGGCCTGCTGACCCGCATGCTGCCCTGGTCGCCTAACCACCAGGGTGGCGAAGTGGGCTGGGTGATCGGCGCCGTGCTGGTCGTCTGCGCGCTGCTGGTGCTGTGGCGTCTGCTGGACCTGTTCGCCGTGGGCGGCAAGGTCTCCAGCCAGATCAAGAATCCGTCCAAGCCGGGCAACAACCCGCTGGGCCGCGTGCTCAAGGTCTATTTCGACAACACCAGCGTCGACCAGGAGACCATGGAGCTCAAGCTGGACGAAGCCATCCTCAAGGAACTGCCCAAGATCGAACGCGGCATCGCCTTCGTCAAGGTCGGCGCCGCCGTGGGCCCGCTGCTCGGCCTGCTGGGTACCGTCCAGGGTATGATCCAGACCTTCCAGCAGATCACTCTGTTCGGCGCCGGCGATCCCAAGCTGATGGCCAATGGTATTTCCACCGCCCTCGTGACCACCATCCAGGGCCTGGTCTGCGCCATTCCGCTGGTGTTCCTGCACTCCATCGTCCAGGGCAAGGCCAAGGGCCTGATCCACGTCCTGGAAGAACAGAGCGCCGGCCTCATCGCCGAACACGCTGAAAAGCACAAGTAATAGGGGAGTAAACCCTCATGTTGTTCTGGTTGGCGGATATTCTATCGACCGTCTCCGACTACATGGACGCCGGTGGCTGGGTTTTGTGGGTGATCGCGACTTCGCTGTTCATCATGTGGACCTTCCTGCTGGAGCGCGCGTGGTTCATCTACGTGCAGTTCCCGCGTGAAGCCAAGCGCATGATCGGCGAATGGGATGCCAGGACGGATACCACGTCCTGGTATGCCCACCGCATCCGCGATGCCCGCCTGTCCGAGGCCGAAGTCAAACTGAACGAACGTATCGCCGCCATCAAGACCCTCATCGCCGTCACGCCGATGATGGGTCTCTTGGGCACGGTGACCGGCATGGTCGCGGTGTTCGAGTCCATGGCGATTACGGGCTCCAGCAACGCTCGCCTCATGGCTTCCGGTATTTCCATGGCCACGATCCCGCCCCTGTCCGGGATGGTGTGCGCGGTGTCCGGTCTGTTCGTGGTCGCGAAGCTCGAAGGTTCGGCGAAAGCCAAGCTTGAGCGCCTCGCCGATCACATGCCCCATCACTGAGGTTCTGCACGATGAGTAAATCCCGCTCCAAAGTGGAAGAGGCTCAGATCGACCTCACCCCCATGCTGGACTGCGTGTTCATCATGTTGATCTTCTTCATCGTGACGACTTCCTTCGCGAAGGAGTCCGGTGTCGAGGTGAACCGTCCCGAGACCTTCTCGCCGATCCCGGCGAGCAAGGCCAACCTCTTCGTGGGGTTGACCGAGGACGGCGAAATCTACATGGAAAAGCGCCTGATTCCGGTTGAGGCCGTGCGTTCGGAAATCGAGCGCCTGCGCGCCGAGAACCCGGAAGGCGACGTGGTGATCCAGGCCGACAAGAACGCCAAGAACGGTGTGCTGATGCAAGTCATCGACGCCATCAAGGCGGCCGGCGTGGATCATGTCTCCGTGGCGGCGACCGCCGCGCAGGGAGGTTGATCATGTTGCGTATGCTTTTGGCGATGCCCTTGGGCGCCGTGGTTGCCTTCCTGCTCTTTGTATTCATGGCCGGCCTGATTTCGGGCGGTGTGGCCATGGTGTCCAAGGACGAGAAGCCGGTGACCATCGAGTTCGGCCGTGTCGCCCCGGAAACCCAGGTGCAGCAGCGTGTGCGCCAGGTGCCCAAGAAGCCGGAGCCGGTGAAGCCGCCGCCGCCGACCGCGAAAGTGGTCGTGCAGCAGGAAAAGCCGGCCATCGATCAGCCCAATCTGGGCCTGGCCAAGCTGGACGTGGGTCTGGCCGGCGAGGGTCCTTACCTGGGCGTGACCGGCATCGCCGCGAACGATGCGGCGCTCGGAACTCCCGGCGGCGAGGCCATGGCCGTGCCCCTGGTGAAGATCGAGCCGTCCTTTCCCCGTGAGGCGCTCTTGAGCGGGACCGAAGGTTGGGTGAAGATTCAGTTCACCATCGCCTCCGACGGTTCCGTGAAGGATGCCCGCGTGTTGGATGCCAAGCCCAAGCGCCTGTTCGACCGCGAAGCGATTCGCGCCGTCAACAAGTGGAAGTTCAAGGCCCAGGTCAGCAATGGCAAAGCCGTCGATACGCCGAACCAGTTCGTCATCGTCGACTTCAAGCTTGCCAAGGACTCGTAAGGGGTGGTCATGAAAAAGAATGTATTGCCTCTTCTCCTGAGCCTTGGCGTCGCCTGCGGCGGTCTGTTGCAGACCAGCGTGGCTTCGGCGGTCGAAGGCTTCCCGGCCTGTACCCTGGACTTCAAGAAGAAGCCCAGCGGCGGCCTGGATGAAAAGACCTATAAGAAGCTGACCGGCGCCCAGGAACTGCTTGGCAAGGAACAGTACGGTCAGGCCCTGCCGATCCTCCAGGAACTGCTCACCGCCAACGCCGGAAAGGCCTATGCGGAAGCGACCATCCTGCAGAACATCGGCTGGATCCATGCCGCCCGCAACGACTACCGCAAGGCCGTCGATGCGATGCAGCGTGCGATCAACACCGGCGCGCTGCCTGGCCAGGTCGTCCAGAGCACCAACCTGAACCTGGCGTCGTTGCACCTGGCGATGGACGACTACCCCGGCGCCTTGAAGATCCTGTCGAATTGGTTCGGCTGCGAGAAGGCTCCGAAACCGGAAGCTTGGCTGATGCTGTCCCAGGTCTATGCCCAGAGCAATCGCTACAAGGAAGCCATTCCGCCGGCGGTGAAGGCCATCGAGACTTCGCCCAAACCGAAGGAGTCCTGGTATCAGCACTTGCTCGGCCTGTACTGGGAAACCAATGACTTCCAGAAGGCGGCTCAGACCCTGCGCTCGCTGGTCGAGATCTATCCGGCCCAGAAGAGGTACTGGACTCAGCTCTCCGGCGTCTACGCCCGCATCAATGACGACAAGAACGCCCTGGCCGTGTTGGAGCTGGCTTACCGCCAGAACCTGCTCGACAAGGAGAGCGAACTGCGCCAGTTGGCGTCGTTCTATGCCTTCCTGGATGTTCCGTACAAGGCGGCCCAGGTCCTGGAAAAGGCTATCAAGGACGGCAAGCTGCCGGGTAACGAGAAGAACTGGAATGCCGTGGCCACCAACTGGCGTTCGGCTCGCGAATTCGACAAGGCCATCGTGGCCTTCGGCGAAGCCGCCAAGTTCTCCGACTCCGGCGAGTACTACTTCCTCATGGCGGAAATGTACAACGACAAGGAAAACTGGAAAGCGGCCATCGCGGCCCTGCAGAATGCCTTCAAGAAGGGCGGTCTGAAGAACGCGGGCTTTGCCTATATGCGCCTTGGCGAAGCCAAGATGCATCTGGGCGCCTTCAAGGAATCCATCAACGCGTTCCAGTCCGCGGCGAAGTACGACAAGACGGCAAAGGTTGGCGCCCAATGGGCTTCCTATGCCGCCGAGCGTGAAAAAATCGCCGACTTGCTGAAGAAGTAAGTCTTGCGGCGAAGAAAAAAAAGCCCCGGGTTATACCGGGGTTTTTTTTTGAGAATGGGCTTGGGGCGCTGCCTCAGGCCAAGGCGCCGGAGTAAAGTGAGCGGCATTCAATCCGCTGCGATGGAGACGAGGCACGATGAGAGTCGGAATGGTTTTTGGGATGGCGCTGGCTCTGGGGGCTTGCGCGGGCAAGGGCGGCGAGCCGGTGGAAACCGTCAGCCAGGCCATGAGCGCCTCGGCCAGCGCCCAGGCGGCACAGGCTAGGCGTCTCGCGGCCCTGGCCGAGGCGTATTTCGAGGACGGGCTGCGCCTGGATCCGTTCTATGCGCCCTATTACGGCGATTACCGCTACAACGACCGCTTCGGCGACAACCTGAGCGATGCCTATCTCAAGGCGGTGCGGGAGCTGGACGAGCGTAGCCTCGCGGAACTGGGCGCCATCGACCGCACGCAGCTGGCCGCTCCGGATCAGATGACTTACGATGTTCTGGCCTGGGAGTTGCGCGGCAATATCGAGGCGCGGAAATTTCCGGATCACCTACTGCCCTTCAACCAGTTTTACAGCCGGATTTCCGATTTCAGTCAGATGGGGTCCGGCGAGGGCGTCCATCCCTTCGAAACGCCCAAGGATTACGCGGATTTCCTGAAGAAGGCCGAGGGCTTCGCGGCCTGGACGGATCTGGCTGCGGCGCGCCTGCGCGAGGGCATGGACCAAAACGTGGTGCTGCCGCGGATCCTGGTGGAGCGCATTCTGCCGCAGCTGGCCGCCCAGCTGGGCGGGGACGTGGAGAAGAGCCAGTTCTGGGGCCCGATCCGGCGTATGCCGGAGCAGTTCAATGCGGCCGAGCGTACCTGGCTGCGCGAGGCCTATGCCCGGACGATTCGGGAGCGCATCCTGCCCAGCTACCGCAAGCTGCACGATTTCCTCAAGACCGAGTATCTGCCCAAGGCTCGGGCCAGCCATGGCTATGGCGCCCTGCCCGGCGGCGGCGCCTGGTACGCCCATTATGTGCGCCAGCACACCACGACCGAGCTGACTCCCGAGCAGATCCATCAGATCGGCCAGGACGAAGTGGCGCGGATCCGGGGGGAGATGGAGGCGGTTCGCGCCGAGGTCGGTTTCGAAGGCGATTTGAAGGCGTTTTTCCAACACCTGGCCACCGACGAGCAATTCTATTTTTCCAGCGGCGAGGCCCTGGTTGCCGGCTATCGGGAGCTGAAGCAGCGGATCAATGCCCTATTGCCCGCTTATTTCGATCTGATGCCGCGCGCGGATTACGAGGTCAAACCGGTGGAGGCATTCCGCGAGCAGTCGGCGGCCGGTGCGTCCTACGAACCGGGTTCGCCGGACGGCGAGCGGGTCGGCGTGTTCTATATCAATACCTACAACCTGCGCGCCCAACCGAAATTCGGTATGGAAACCCTGTCCCTGCACGAGGCCGCGCCGGGGCATCACTTCCAGATCTCCATCCAGCAGGAGATGAGCGACTTGCCGAAGTTCCGCCGCTTCGGCGGATTCACCGCCTTCGACGAGGGCTGGGCGCTGTACGCGGAGTCCATTGGCAAGGAAATGGGCTTGTTCACCGACCCCTACCAGTATTACGGCCGGCTGTCCGACGAGATGCTCAGGGCGATGCGCCTGGTGGTGGATACCGGTCTGCATCATAAGGGCTGGAGCCGGGAGCAGGCAATTGCCTACATGCTGGACAATTCCAGCATGGCGGAGTCCGATGTGACCGCCGAGGTGGAACGCTACATGGCCATTCCCGGCCAGGCCCTGTCCTACAAGATCGGTCAGCTGAAAATTACCGAGCTGCGGCGCTATGCGGAGGCCGAACTGGGCGCGAAGTTCGATGTGAAGGCCTTCCACAACCAGGTTCTGGCTTCCGGAGCGCTGCCCATGGCGGTGTTGGAGGGGAAGATCAAGGCCTGGGTGGCGGTGATGAAGAGCCGCTGAGTTGGGAGGTGGGCAGCCCCCTCTCCCCTACCCCTTTGTTCGGCACATCCTTGTGCCTCACCCCTTCGGGGCTAACGCGAAAAATCGCTCCTGGCGATTTTTCCCGCTGGGGGAGAGGGGAGGAAAGGGTTCACTCATAGCGTAGCGCCTCGATGGGGTCGAGCTTGGCCGCCTTGGCGGCCGGCATGAGGCCGAAGAGGATGCCGACGCCGGTGGAGAAGCCGAAGGCCAGGGCGATGGCCCACCAGGGCACGTGGGCATCGGGGAAGCCGGGGATCAGCTTGGCGGCGAGGAAGCCCAGGCCATAGCCGAGCGCGAGGCCTATCAGGCCGCCCAGCAGGGACAGGCTGGTCGCCTCGATCAGGAATTGCATCAGGATGTCGCGGCGCTTGGCGCCCAGGGCCTTGCAGATGCCGATTTCGCGGGTCCGCTCGGTGACCGAGACCAGCATGATGTTCATGATCCCGATCCCCCCAACCAGTAGGGAGATGCTGACGATCCCGCCCAGGACCACGGTCATGGTGTCGATGATGCCGGAGAAGGATTCGCTGAGCTGATCGGCGGTCTGCACCTTGAAATCGTCGGCCTGGCCTGGCTTCAGCTTGTGCAGCTGGCGCAGGAGGGCGCCGATGCGCGCCTGGATGGCATCGATTTCCTCGGGGTTCCTGACCCGGAAGCTGATCTGGATATCCGGCTGCTGACCGGGGGCGGACAAGGCTAGGCCGGTGCCGAAGGGGATCAGCACCAGGTCGTCCTGGCTGAAGCCGAACATCTCTCCGCGCTCTTCCATGAGCCCGACGATCTTGAACCAGTCGCCGCCCAGTTCGATGTACTGACCTATGGGATCGGTGGGCAGTTTCAGATTTTCCCGCAGCTTCGTCCCGATCACGCAGACCCGGCGTCGGTATTGCTCGTCGGTCTTGGTCAGGAAGCGGCCCCGTGCCGGGTAGTACTGGCGCAGCTCCTGGTAGCTGGGCGTGGTGGCCAGGATGCGCGTGAAGCTGCTGCGGTTGCCGTTGCGCACGGTGGCGCCGTAATCGCCCTGGGCCATGAACACCGGGGTGATGTCGTGGATGCCGTCGATGTGGTGCAGGATCTGCTCGTAATCGCGCAGGCTGAGCCGGTGCACCAGGCCCTGCATGAAGTCGTCGTTGCTGGTGTAGGACTGGATGGTGAGGCTGTCGCTGCCCAGGCTCGCGAAGCGGTCGCCGATGGTGTGGGAAACGCCCTGCATCAGGGACACGACGGCGATGGTGGAGGCTACGCCGATGATGATGCCCAGGGTGGTCAGGAAGCTGCGCAGGCCGTGGGCGCGGATGCTGGCCAGGGCGGAGCGCAGGCTCTCAAGCAGGCTGAACATGAGCATGCTCCCGCGGGTGGTTGTGGCGATCGCTGAGGATCCGGCCGTCGGCCAGGCGCACGGCGCGGCGGCAGTGTTCGGCGATCTCGGGCTCGTGGGTGACCAGGATCAGGGTGTGGCCATCCCGGTGCAGCTGGTCGAACAGGGCCATGATCTCGGCGGTGGTCGCGGAGTCGAGGTTGCCGGTGGGTTCGTCGGCGAGCAGGATGGACGGTTCGCCGGCCAGGGCGCGGGCGATGGCGACGCGCTGGCGCTGGCCCCCGGACAGCTGGTTGGGCCGGTGATCCAGGCGCTGGCCCAGGCCCACGCGCATGAGCGCCTCGCGAGCACGTGCCTCGCGGGCGGCCGGACGCAGGCCGCGATAGACCAGGGGCTGCATGACGTTCTGCAGGGCGCTCATGCGCGGCAGCAGGTTGAAGCTCTGGAAGATGAAGCCGATTTCCCGGTTGCGGATGGTGGCCAGCTCGTCCTCGCCCATGCCCGCCACGTCCTGGCCGTTCAGGCAGTAACGGCCGGCGCTGGGCCGGTCCAAACAGCCGAGGATGTTCATGAGCGTGGACTTGCCCGAGCCCGAGGAGCCGATGAAGGCCAGGTACTCGTTGCGGGTGATGCAAAGGTCGATGCCGTCCAGGGCGCGCACGGTCTCGCCGCCCATGGCGTAGTGCTTGGTGATGGCTTCCAGGCGGATCAGGGGCTCAGCCATGGCGGGGCTCGCTGGGTTTCCCGGCCTCGGCGGGCTTGGCGACGGTCGGCTTGAGCTTGTCGCCGGCGCGCAGCAGGCGCAGCTGCTTGTAGGGGCCGACGATGACGGTTTCCCCGGCCTTGAGGCCGCTAGCGATCTCCTGGTAGCTGTCGTCGGACAGGCCGGTTTTCACTGGGCGCTTCTCCGCCTCGCCGTTTCGCGCCACATAGACATAGCTCTCGGCGGCATCGGCCTTGCGCTTGTCGCCGGCTTGGTCGCCCAGCTCCGTATCGGCGGTGTTGTCGCTGAAGATGGCCTGGATGGGCACGGCCAGGGCGGCATCGGCGGACGAAGTGAAGATCTCCACACGGCAGGTCATGCCCGGGCGCAGCCGCAGGGCCGTGCCTTCTTGGGGCTCCAGGCGGATTCTCACCGCGTAGTTGCGCGCCAGGCTTGCGCCCTGGGTCTGGAAGCCCTCCGGCTTCTTGGGCGACAGGGGGATGTGTTCCACCCGGCCCTTCATGGGCCGATCGGCATAGGCCACGGCGTAGACAGCGACCTCCTGGCCCTCGCCGATGCGCGCGATATCGGCTTCGTCCACATTGGCCTCGACCATCAGGCTGTCGGTGTTGGCGATGGTGGCGAGGCTGGAGCCGGCGATGCCCGTGGTGCTGGCCACGGCGGTTTCGCCCAGCTTGATGTCGATGGCGGTGACGGTCCCGGCGATGGGCGAGCGGATGGCGGTCTTGGCCAGGCGCTCACGGGACTGCTTGGCCTGGGCACGGGCCTGTTCCAGGGCTTCGCGGCTGGCGCGCAGCTCGACCCGGGCCAGATCCAGGGCATGCCTGGCCTCGTCGAACTTGGTGTCGTCGAGGAGGCGGCGCTTGTGCAGCTCGGCACTGCGCCGGTATTGCCGCTCCTGGTTGGCGGCATTGAGCTCCTGGCGCTCGATATGGATCTCCTGCTGACGCACGTTGGCTTCCTGGGAGGCCAGCTCGGCCTGGTAGAACTCCTCGTCCAGGCGCAGGACCACTTGCCCGGCGGTCACTTGTTGGCCTTCGACCACGGTGATGGCCTTGACCTTGCCGATCACCTCGGGCGAGAGCTGGGCCTGTTCCCGGTAGACCAGGTTGCCGGAGGCCAGGATGGAGGCCTTGATGGGGCGCTTGACCACGATTTCCACGTCGACGGCCTTGCCCTCGTCCTGGCGCATGGCCTTGAGGCTGAGGGGCAGGCCGATCACCGCGGCGGCGATGAGCAGGCCCAGAAGATTCTTACGCATGGTGGAACATCCTTATTCGCTGGCAACCAGACGCGCGGCCCAGATGCCGAAGATCAAGACATAGGGCAGGGCGACGGCGATGGCGCAGGCCAGGCTGCCGCGCCCGCTCCAGCGCTTGAGGCCGATGACGCCCAGGACCAGGCCCCAGACCATGGTGAGGTCGATGCTGTCGGCGAAGGTCTTCCAGGCGTGGCCATTGTCCAGGTGTAGGACCAGCTCGTTGAGGGAGAGCAGGTTCAGACCCTCGGGGGAAATCTGGCCGTTGTCGCTGAGCAGGAATTGGATGGCCTTGACCGCTAGCCCCAACAGGCCGGGCATGGAGCACCAGGCGGCGAAGGCGAACCATTGGCCATAACGGTGTTCCAGGGCGAAGGCCTTACCGACCAGCAGGTAGTAGAGGGCGACGACGGCCATGACCAGGGGCACGCCGATCAGGGTGCCGCCCACCATGGACCAGGTCATGGTGCTGGGGGTCATGAAGCTCAGGAAGGCCTTGCGGGCATCGGGGCTGGCCAGATCCGGGTTGCCGCTCACCAGGTAGTCCTGCAGCCAGGCGAAGTCCACGGCTTGGTAGTACCAGAGCATCAGACCGATATTGAGGGCGATGAGCAGGCTCATGGGAAACCAGGCTCGGCCGCGCTCCTCGATGGCGGCGAAGGCGCGGCTGGGTTCGGTGAAGAGGCTGAGCAGCAGGCTGGAGGGGGTCATACTTTGTTCCTCGTAATGGTCGGGCGCAGGCGGCGCTCGGCGTCCGTGTAGTGATGGCCTGATTGTCTCGGCCGGGACAAGCTAATCAAAGTGCTGAACACTGTCTAGCGGGCGTTCAGGGCGCCTGCGCGAGCATGCGCGCCATCTCCTGGAGATAACCACGGAACGCCTGGTGCCCGGCCTCGGTGATGCGGTAGCTGGTCTGGGGCTTGCGGCCGACGATCTTTTTCTCGACCGTGAGGTAAGCGGCTTCCTCCAGCTTGCGTAGGTGCACCGACAGATTGCCGTCCGTGGCCTGGGTCTTGTCCTTGAGGGCATTGAACTCCGCGAATTCCACGGTCGCCAGCACGCTCATGATGGCCAGGCGGATGGGCGCGTGGATCAGGGGATCCAGGGCGCGGTAGTCGAAGGCATCGTTCACCTCGGACTCCTGGCTCACCGAGCGGCGTTCCGCGATTGCCGAACCATCAGCCAGCCGGGCAGGGCCATGCCCAGGAGCATCAGGCTGCCGCCCAGGAGCAGGGGATCGACGCGCATGCCCGCCGCGCTCAGGCAAGCGCCGGCGAACCAGACCAGGGCGGCGCCGTCCAGCCAGCGGTTGCCGAGGATGGGCCGATAGATGGCGAAGCTGAGGGCCATGAGCGCGAACAGCAGGCTCAAGGCGGCCTCGCTACTGAGCTGTCCGCGCTGCTCCAGCACGGTGACGGGGACCAGGAAGAATACCGAACCCAGCGTGAAGCTCAGATAGACGCGGTAGGCCAGGGTGGGATTCGGGCGGAAGCGGCGATAGCGGCGCCATTCGAAGACGCAGGCGAGGAGCATCAGCACCAAGCCCAGCGCGACGAACATCCAGTGCCCCGGCTCCGGGAGGGAGTCCAGCTTGACCGCGTAGCCCAGGAACAACAACAGGCCGCCGGCCAGACCGAAGCCCATGAGGCCCCGACCATTCTCGATGGCCGAACCCCGCTGTTCGCTGACCATGGTCTCGATCAGCTTGAGGCGGTCCAGTGCTTCCTGTTTATCCATGTCGGTCTCCGGCGGATTCGGCGCGTCTAACAAAGTGCTTTGCAATTCAAAGTAAGCGCATGCTACGCTGGCCGCGAATCGAACACAAGAGGCGATGCCATGATCGAAGTCCAGGGACTGGCCAAGCGTTTCCGCCTGGCCGGGCGCAAGGCCGATGCGTCGGCGCGGGAGAGGGACCCGCGCGAGCAGGGCGAGTGGTTCCAGGCCGTGCGCGAGGTCAGCTTCCGCTGCGAGCCCGGCGAGGTATTGGGCCTGCTGGGCCCCAACGGCGCCGGCAAGACCACGACCCTGCGCCTGTTGTCCAGCGCGCTCAAGCCCGATACCGGCAGTATTCACGTCGAGGGGGTGGATGTCCTGAAGGACCCCATCGCCGCCCGCCAGCTGATCGGCTTCCTGTCCGGCAGCACCGGCCTCTACGGGCGCCTGACCGTGCGCGAGAATGTCGAATACTTCGGACGCCTGCACGGCCTGGGCGATGCCGCACTCAAGGCCCGGGTCGACGGCCTGTTCGAGCGCCTGGGGATGCACGACTTCGCCCACAAGCGCGCCGATGTGCTCTCGGCGGGCATGCGCCAGAAATGCGCCATCGCCCGCGCCGTGGTGCACGAGCCCCGGGTCGTGATCCTGGACGAACCCACCACCGGCCTGGACGTCATGGCCGCCAAGGTCCTCCTGGACTTCATCGCCGAGCACAAGTCCCGGCGCATCCCGCTGATCTTCTCCACCCACCATCTGCACGAGGTGGAAAAACTCTGCGAGCGGGTGTGCATCATCAACCAGGGCCGAGCCGTATTCGGCGGCGATCTGGAGGCCATGCGCTCTAGCGGCGGCAGCGCCGATCTGCACGATGCGTTCGTGAACATCATCGAGAGGAGAGCATGAGCATGCGGATGCATAAGCTATGGACGGTCCTGCGCAAGGAGCTGCTGGAGCTCTCCCGTGACCGGCGCACCCTGATCTTCACCATCCTGATGCCGACCCTGATCATGCCGGTCCTGATGGCCGCCTTCGGTTTCGCCACGGCGATGATGATGAAGAAGGCCCAGGACGAGGAGCTTTCCTATGCCCTGTTCGGCGCCGAGCATGCGCCGGCCCTGGTGCAGCGCCTGGCCCAGACCAAGGGCTTCCGGCGCGTCGAGCTGGACAGCCAGGAAGCGATCCGCCCGGCCATCAAGGACGAGCGCATCCGCTTCGCCCTGGTGATCCCGGCGGATTTCCAAGGGACGGTGCTGGCACGCCGCCAGGCCGCCGTCGAGTTCCATTACAACTCGGCCGTGTCCATCAAGCTGCTGGAAAAGCGCGTCAAGGACATCGTCGGCGGCTACGGCACGGAGCTGCGCCAGGGCCTGTATTCGGAGCTGGGCCTCAAGGCCGAGCAGCAGGCCTTCGCCGAAACGCCGGTGCGGCTGGTGGAGCGGTCCACCGCCGATGAGCGCGAGGATCTGGGGGAAAAGCTGGGAGGCCTGCTGCCCTATATCCTGTTCTTCGTCTGCCTGACCGGCGCCATGTACCCGGCCATCGATCTCGGCGCCGGGGAGAAGGAGCGCGGCACCCTGGAAACCCTGCTGCTGGCGCCGCTGCCGCGCGGCCAACTGGTCCTGGCCAAGTTCAGCGTGCTCTTCCTGTCCGGCCTGACGGCGGCCCTGCTCTCGGTGACCAGCCTGGGCCTGTGGCTGGTGTTCTTCGGCCAGGCCATGGCCGTGGGCGTGCTGCAGAAGATCCTGGGCTCCCTGGGCCTGATCGATTTCCTGCTGCTGGTGCTGATGCTGGCGCCGCTCGCCGCCATCTACGCCAGCCTGCTGCTGTCCCTGTCCATCTATGCCAAGAGCTTCAAGGAAGCCCAGAGCTATATGTCGCCCCTGGTGATGCTGATGATCGTTCCCATCGTTGCCTCCCTGCTGCCGGGCGTGGAGCTGAACTGGGCCTGGGCCCTGGTGCCCATCACCAATATCGCCCTGGCCATGAAGGAGTTGCTCAAGGGCACGGTGGACTACGCCATGCTGGCGGTGATCCTGGGGTCGACGACGGTCTTGGCGGGCGCTCTGCTGGCCTTTTGCCGCTGGTGGTTCAGCCGCGAAGAAGTCTTATTCCGGTCTTAGCCATGACCAGAATGAAAAACGCGATCAAGCCGATGATGGTAAGGCCTCCCGCCGCCGCCAGCGCGGTTTCAGCGCGTTTTTACAGAATGGGCTTTTACAGGATGAATTCCAGCACCAGCTTGGTGCCGAAATAAGCCAGGACCAGGAGGCCGAAGCCGGCCAGGGTCAGGCGGATGGCGGTGCGGCCGCGCCAGCCCCGGAAGGCGCGGCCGGCCAGGAGGGTGCCGAAGACCAGCCAGGCGACGACCGAGAGCAGCATCTTGTGGCGCATGCCCGGTGCGTCGCCGAGATACAGCCAGCCCGTGGCCAGGGACAGGCTGAGCAGGGCGAAGCCCAGGCCGATCAGATGGAACAAGAAGGATTCCATGCTGGTCAGGGGCGGCAGCAGGGGATTGGGCCTGCCCGGCTTCTTGTGGCGCAGGCGGTGGTCCAGGATGGCCAGGACCAGGGCCTGCACGGCCGCGATGGCCAGCATGCTGTAAGCGGCGATGGAGGCGAACACATGCCAGAGCGCGTGTTCCCGGCCGCGATAATCCACCATGACCTGGTCTTGGACCAGGGGCACCAGCAGCACCGACAGCGCGGCGACGGGCAGGGCCATGGCGAGCAGGGCGCCCACCTGGCGGAAGGGCAGGGTGGCCAGCAGCAGCAAGCTGATCAGCCAGGCCATCATCGAGGCCATGTTGAAGAAGCTCAGGTTCTGGCCGGCGGGGGTGTCGATCCACAGATGCAGCAGGGCGGCATGCAGGGCTACGGCCAGCGCGCCCACCGCCAGGACGATGCCCTGGCGGGTCCGCACGCGGCCGAGCAGCCCTAAGGCCAGATAATCCGACAGGCCCAGGTAGGCGGTCAGGGTCAGGAGGATGAGGATGGCGGCTTCCATGGCATCAAACAGGCGGGGCGATGGCCCATGGTCGCATATTCGGCGCGCCGCTCACAATGCACCGGCTCACCGTAAGCGATGCGCTTGCAGTATAATCGTGCACCTTTTATAGCGCGCCTGCCCGGAATACCCATGTTCGACAACCTGACCGAACGCTTCGCCCGTGCCCTCAAGAACATCAGCGGCCAGGGCCGTTTGACCGAGGACAATATCAAGGACACGCTGCGCGAAGTGCGCATGGCCTTGCTGGAAGCCGATGTGGCCCTGCCCGTGGTCAAGGACTTCGTCAACAAGGTCAAAGAGCGGGCCGTGGGCACGGAAGTGTCCTCCAGCTTGAGCCCGGGCCAGGCCTTCATCAAGATCGTGCGCGACGAGCTGGTCGCCGCCATGGGCGAGGCCAACGAGGATCTCAACCTGGCCCAGCAGCCGCCCGCCGTGATCCTCATGGCCGGCCTGCAGGGCGCCGGCAAGACCACCTCGGCCGGCAAGCTGGCGCGCTTCCTCATCGAGCGCAGGAAGAAGTCCGTGCTCCTGGCCTCCGCCGACGTCTACCGCCCGGCCGCCATCAAGCAGCTGGAAACCATCGCCGGCCAGGTGGGGGCGAGCTTCTTCCCCTCCCATGCCGGCGAGGATCCGGTGGACATCGCCCGCCGCGCCGTGGAGTCCGGCAAGGTGAAATTCGTCGACGTGGTGATCGTCGACACCGCGGGCCGTCTGCACGTCGACGACGAGATGATGGTGGAAATCAAGCGCATCCACGCCGCCATCAATCCCATCGAAACCCTGTTCGTGGTCGACGCCATGACCGGCCAGGACGCCGCCAATACCGCCAAGGCCTTCCACGAGGCCCTGCCCCTGTCCGGCGTCGTGCTCACCAAGGCCGACGGCGACGCCCGCGGCGGCGCCGCCCTGTCCATACGCGCCATCACCGGTAAGCCCATCAAGTTCATGGGCATGGGCGAGAAGCTCGAAGCCCTGGAGCCCTTCCACCCGGACCGCGTGGCCTCGCGCATCTTAGGGATGGGCGACGTGCTCTCCTTGATCGAACAGATCGAGCACAAGGTCGACAAGGCCGAGGCCGAGAAGCTGGCCAAGAAGCTCATGAAGACCAAGAGCTTCGACCTGGAGGACTTCCGCGCCCAGCTCGTGCAGATGAAGAAGATGGGCGGCGTCATGAGCATGATGGACAAGCTGCCGGGCATGGCCAATATCCCCGACTCGGCCAAGAGTCAGATCAGCGACAAGCCGTTGATGCAGATGGAAGCCATCATCAATTCCATGACCCCCGGCGAGCGCGCCAAACCGGACATCATCCGCAACTCGCGCAAGCGCCGCATCGCCGCCGGCGCCGGCGTCCAGGTCCAGGACGTCAACCGCCTGCTCAAGCAGTTCGATGACATGCAGCGCATGATGAAGAAGCTGACCGGCAAGGGCGGCATGATGAAGATGATGCGCGGCATGAAGGGCATGATGCCCGGCGGCGGTGGCGGCTTTCCGGGCATCCCGCGCTGAAGTCGAGGAGAATTAACCGCCAAGGCGCAAAGGCGCCAAGTAAGTAAGATGGAAGAGAGGCTTGGTCAGCGAAAGCACGGGGATTGCAACGTGCTAGCTCTTACGCTCTACCCCTCTCCTTGGCGTCTTTGCGCCTTGGCGGTTAATCTCTTCCAAATACCAGTTCCCAAAAGGCAATTTTGCGGTTAAAATTCCGCCTCTTTTTATAGACCCCACGCGAGTCGCGTCTTTTTTGAGGATTTACCACCCATGGTCACCATTCGCCTGGCCCGTGGCGGCGCCAAGAAGCGTCCCTTCTACAGCATCGTTGTGACGGACAGCCGCTCCCCCCGTGACGGCCGCTTCATCGAGCGCGTCGGCTTCTTCAACCCGGTCGCTTCCGGCGCCGAAGCCCGCTTCGCGCTGAACGAAGAGCGTTTCAATCACTGGGTCTCCAAGGGCGCCCAGACTTCGGATCGCGTCGCTCAGCTCGTCAAGCAGAGCCAGAAGGCTGCCTAAGGCAGTCTTTTCCGTTTCGACTCAATGACTTATCGATAAGACTGTTATGAGTGCGGAACGGGAACAGGATTATGTGGTTGTCGGCCAGATCCGTACCGTCTATGGCGTGCGCGGCTGGCTGAAGCTCCAGAGCTTCACCGAACCGGTCGACAACATCTTCACCTACCAGCCGTGGTTCCTGAACGTCAACGGGCGTTGGGAACCGGTGAAGATCGAGGCTCATGGCGGTGCATCCGGTGCCCTGAACGTCAAGTTCGCCGGCCTGGATGATCGCGAGCTGGCCAAGCGGTATATCAACGCCGAGATCGGCGTGCCTGCGGATCGCCTTCCGGAACTCGCCGATGGCGAATACTACTGGCGCGATCTGGAGGGCTGCCGGGTGGTGAACCTGGCGGGCTACGATTTCGGCGTGGTGGACCACCTCCTGGAGACCGGCGCGAATGACGTGCTGGTGGTGAAAGCGAACGCCAAGGACGCTTTCGGCCAGAAGGAGCGCATGCTGCCCTTCGTTCCCGAGCAGGTGGTGCTCAAGGTGGACCTGGAAAACCGTGTTATCACGGTGGACTGGGATCCCGATTTCTGACGGCGGCGAGCATGTGGTTCGGCGTCGTTTCGATCTTTCCGGAAATGTTCGACGCGCTTAGCGAAGTCGGCGTGACGGGAAGGGCGGTGAAGCAGGGCCTGGTGGCCATGCAGCGCTGGAATCCCCGGGATTTCGCGCAGAACAAACACCGCAATGTCGATGACCGGCCCTTTGGCGGCGGTCCCGGCATGTTGATGATGGTTCAGCCCTTGCGCGATGCCATCCGCGCGGCCAAGGCCGCGGCCGGAGAGGGCGTGCGCACGATCTACCTGTCGCCCCAGGGGCGCAAGTTGGATCAGGCGGGCGTGAAGCATCTGGCGGGCTATGACAAGCTCTTGTTTGTCTGCGGCCGCTACGAAGGGATCGATGAGCGCGTGATCGAAACCGAAATCGACGAAGAATGGTCGGTCGGCGATTATGTGCTCTCCGGCGGCGAACTCGCCGCCATGATCGTGATGGATGCCGTGATTCGGCTGGTGCCCGGTGCTCTGGGTCACGAATTGTCGGCGGAGCAGGATTCGTTCGTGGACGGCCTGTTGGATTGTCCTCACTACACGCGCCCCGAGGTTTTCGAGGGCCGGGCGGTGCCGGATGTCCTGATGAGCGGGAACCACGAGCAGATCCGGCGCTGGCGCCTGAAACAGGCCCTGGGCCGGACCTGGTTGCGTCGGCCTGAGCTACTTGAGCAGGTCGAATTGAATAAAGAGCAGCAAAAGCTGCTGGAACAGTTTAAAATCGAGCATCAGACAGAATCGTGAGATTCGGTGTTAGGAGAAAGCCATGAGCAAGATCATTCAAGCCCTCGAAGCCGAGCAGATGACCAAGACGGTCCCCGCCTTCGGCGCCGGCGACACCGTCGTCGTGCAGGTCAAGGTGAAAGAAGGTAACCGCGAGCGTCTGCAGGCCTACGAAGGTGTGGTCATTGCCAAGCGCAACCGTGGCCTGAATTCGGCCTTCACCGTGCGCAAGATGTCCCACGGCGAAGGCGTGGAGCGCGTGTTCCAGACCTATTCCCCGCTGGTGGCTTCCATCGAAGTCAAGCGCCGCGGCGATGTGCGCAAGGCCAAGCTGTACTACCTGCGCGAGCTGACCGGCAAGCGCGCCCGCATCAAGGAAAAGCTGGACTACAAGGCCGCCGAATAAGCGGATGCGTAGCGACAAAAGGCACCTTCGGGTGCCTTTTGTATTTTTCGTCTCGAAAAGCGCTGTTATGCCCAAGAAAGTTCTACACGCCGCATTGCCGCCGCTGAAGCCCGAGGCCCTGGGTCTCATCGAGCGCTTCCTCGACGGCCTGTGGATGGAGTACGGCCTGGCGCGCAACACGCTCAGTTCCTACCGCACCGACCTCGCCGGCCTGGCCCGTTGGCTGGACGAACGGGGCAAGACCCTGCTGGCCGCCGGTCGGGAAGACCTCTTCCTGTATTTGAGCTTCGTGCACGAGCGGGGCGGCAACCCACGCACGGCGGCGCGCATGCTCTCCGCCTTCCGGCGCTTCTACCGCCAGGTCCTGCGCGACGGCCTGATCCGCGTCGATCCGTCCTTGCAGATGGAGAGCCCCAAGCTGGGGCGGCCCCTGCCCAAGGCCTTGAGCGAGGAGGAAGTCGAGGCCCTGCTGGCGGCGCCCGATACGGAGGACGCACTGGAACTGCGCGACAAGGCCATGCTGGAGCTCTTATACGCCGGCGGCTTGCGCATCAGCGAGCTGGTGGGCCTGGAGCTTGGCCAGCTGAGCGCACGCATGGGCGTGGTGCGCCTGATGGGTAAGGGTTCCAAGGAGCGCCTGGTTCCGCTAGGCGACGAGGCCTTGCACTGGGTCGCGCATTACCTGCGTGCGAGCCGGCCGGCCTTACTGGAAGGGCGGTCGGACGACAGCCTGTTCGTCACCGGGCGCGGCGAGGCCATGACCCGTCAGGCTTTCTGGTATCGGATCAAGCGCTATGCCAAGCGCGCCGGCTTGAAACCCACGCTGTCGCCCCATACCCTGCGCCATGCCTTCGCCACCCATCTGCTCAACCACGGCGCCGACCTGCGCAGCGTGCAGATGCTGCTCGGGCATAGTGATTTGTCGACGACGCAGATTTATACTGCCGTCGCCCGCGAGCGACTCAAGCTCTTGCATGCGGAACACCATCCGCGCGGCTGACGGAAGACCGTTCTGAACTAACCCGCATTCCGGCTATCTAAGCCTCGAATGTACTTGATGATTGATTACAGGAGCGATGGCGATGCGGAAGAATTGGGTACTGGCGCTGAGCGGCGCGGGCTTGTTGTTTGGCCTGACGGCCTGCGCGCAGGAGGGCGACAAGGCCCCGGTCGCGCCCCCGGCTACCCTGACTCAGACTGCCGTGGCCGCGCCCGCCGGCGATATCGCGGCGGCACGGAAATACCTGGAAACCCATCTCCAAGGCCTGAGCATCTCCCATATCGCCCCCAGCGAATATCCCGGCCTGCTGGAGGTCCATGCCGATGGGCGCATGATGTACGCGAGCCCGGACGGGCGTTACCTGCTGCTGGAAGGCCAGATGCTGCGCATCGGTACGGAGATCGCCAATCTCACCCAGCAGAGCATGGAAGCCCGTAGCGCCGCCATGGCGCCGGAACGCGCCAAGGACATCCAGGCCCTGGGCGAGGACTCCATGATCGTGTTCAAGGCGACCAACGAGAAGCACAAGGTCACCGTGTTCACCGACGTGGATTGCGGTTACTGCCGCAAGCTGCACAGCCAGATCGCCGACTACAATGCCGCCGGCATCACCATCCGCTATGTGGCCTACCCGCGCGGCGGCATCCCCTCGCCGTCCTTCGACAAACTGGTGTCGGTCTGGTGCGCGGATGACCGCAAGCAGTCCATGGACAGCGCCAAGCACGGCGGCGCCGTGGCCGCCAAGAGCTGCCCGAGCCCGGTGGAGAAGCATTTCGCCCTGGCACGCAAGTTCGATCTGCACGGCACGCCGGCCCTGGTGCTGGAAGACGGCAAGCTGCTGCCCGGCTATGTTGCTCCTGGCGAGTTGTCCGCCGTGTTGGACAAGAAGCAGGCGGCGCGCTGAGTGATAAATGCCTATTGGCGATTGGAAAACTCTCCAGTAGAATAGCCGGCCTTGCCAGGGGCGACCCAGGCAAGCTCGGAGAGGTGGCAGAGCGGTTGAATGTACCTGACTCGAAATCAGGCGTAGGTGAAAGCCTACCGTGGGTTCAAATCCCACCCTCTCCGCCAAAAATACGCACTGCGGTGCGAAGAAAAAGCCCGGCTAGTCCGGGCTTTTTGTTTTGTGCGTCAAGCAGCCATGGTCAGGGGTTTAGCGAGGACAAGCGGTGAGCCTGAGCGACGAAGACTATATGCGCCTAGCGCTGGCCTGCGCGCGTCGCGGCGCCCAGATGGGCGAGGTGCCGGTGGGGGCCGTGCTGGTGTCCGGCGGCGAGGTCATCGCCGAGGGCTGGAATCAGCCGATCACCGCCTGCGATCCTTCCGCCCATGCGGAGATGCTGGTCCTGCGCGCCGGCGCACAACGCCAGAACAATTACCGCATCCTCGACACGACCCTGTACGTCACCCTGGAGCCCTGCGCCATGTGCGTGACGGCCATGGTGCATGCCCGGGTCAAGCGCGTGGTCTGGGGCGCCCCCGATCCCAAGACCGGCATGGCCATCAGCCAGATGAATCTTTTCGTGCATCCGGCCATGAACTGGCGCATCGAGGTAGTGGGCGGGGTCTTGGCGGAGGAATGCGGGCAGTTGCTGTCGGGCTTCTTCCAGGCGAGGCGGGCGGCCAAGAAGGCCGCCAAGGGCGGATCGGGGACCGAGGATTAGTCCGCAGACGCCAGGGTCGTGCCGGCTGGGATGGTCTTGGCGACCGGCGCGAGGGCAGCCACCGGCTCGGCGGGCGCCGGGCTAGCCGGGGTCTTGGCCACGGTCTTGCTCTTGCCGTCCGGCGTGTAGAGTGCGTTCAAGGTGTCCTGATAGCGTCGAATCGCCTCCACGAAACGCACCGGCTCATAGCCGCGCGCATAGCCGTGGGCGGTTTGCGTATGCCATTTCTTCTGGGCCAGGAGGGGCAGGCGCTCCTTGACCTGGCTCCAGGCATTGGGATTGGCGCCCTGGGCCTCGGTCAGTGCGCGGGCATCACCCAGATGGCCCCAGCCGACGTTGTAGGCGGCGAGGGCGAACCAGGTCCGGTCCGGTTCGGCGATCTGGTTAGGCACCTTCCCGCGCAGCTGGCGCAGGTATTCGGCGCCGCCGCGTATGCTCTGGCGGGCATCGGTGCGGCGGGTCACGCCCAGGGACTCGGCGGTATTCTCGGTGAGCATCATCATGCCGCGCACGCCGGTCCGCGAGCGGGCGGCCGGATCCCAGAGAGATTCCTGATAGCCGATGGCGGCCAGCAGGCGCCAGTCCATGTCCGCGCCGGCGGCGTCCTGGAAATGATCCTGGAACTTAGGCAGGGTCTGCTCGATGGCGCTCAGGAATTCCCGGGTGTTGACGTAATCGAAGTCGTTCAGATGTCCGTAATAACGATCCTGGAGCTGGGCCAGGTGGCCGGCCACGCGCAGCTCGCCGAAGAAGGCCAGGGCCTCGGCGTAAAGGCTGTCGTCGCCGTCGACCGGGAACGCCCAGGCCAGGGACTGGGGCAGGCCCAGTTCGAAGGCCACGGCCGCTTCCGGGCGCGCTGCCCGGAACAGGTCCAGTTCGTGAGAGTCCACGACGGTATAGATCAGTTCGCCGGACAGGACCTGGTTGAGCAAGTCCTCGGCGCTGGCATCGGAGGCCTCGGTCCAGTGCAGGCCGGGGTACTGGCTCTTCAGGGCCAAGAGGGTCTCGGCCTGGGCGCTATGGGCCTGCACGCGCAGCTCGCCGTCCAGCTCGTTGAGATTGCGCGGTGCCCGCTGCCCCTGGCGGTAGACCAGTTTCTGGCGGACTTCCTGGTAGCCGGGGCCGAAGCGCAGTTCCTTCTGGCGGGGCGGGATGAGCGCCAGACCCGCCGCCGCCAGATCGGCCTCGCCGGCCTCGAGCCGGGCGCGGATCTCCGGGTAGCTGTCGGTGGTGATCATCTCCAGGCGAACTTTCAGGCGGCGGGCGAAGGCCAGGGCCAGTTCGTATTCCAGGCCGGCCATGCCCTCGGCGGCCTCGTAATAGGTGGTGGGGCCGTTCTTGGTGAGCACGCGCAGCACGCCGCGCTCCTGGATCTGATCCAGGAGAGGGCGGACGGCGGGCGCCGGGCGCAGCAGCCAGGCGAGGCCGAGCAAGGCCGCGAAGCCTGCGGAAAAAGCAAATAAAATCAGCGGCTTGATGGCGGTGTTGGTGCTTGTGGCGGTCGTCAACAGCGTCGCTCCTGAGGCAAAGTGGTCGCATTTTAACCAAGCGCACCCGGCTTGGCGAATTCTTCGCGGCCATAGCCTGAGGGGGAGCTTGTGCCAAAGCGGTCTATGCCACGGGTGGACAGGGGCGAATCGAGGCGCTACGCCGGCTGCATTCCTAGCCAGGCAGCGGCTATCTTGGATACAATACGGCCCCTTCTTTTTTCCCCTCAAAGCGAGTCGACAGCATGCTGATCCTGCGTGGCGCTCCCGCCCTTTCCGCGTTCCGTCTCGAAAAACTGCTCAAGGCCTGCCGTCAAGTGGCGCCGGAGCTGACCGGCGTCTACGCCGAGTTCGTGCACTTCGCCGAGATCGATGGCGAGCTGAGCCTGCCTGAGCGCCAGATCCTGGACAGCCTGCTGGTCTACGGTCCGCGCCTGGAAACCGGCTCCACCGAGGGACAGATGCTGTTGGTGACGCCGCGCTTCGGCACCCTCTCGCCCTGGTCGTCCAAGGCCACCGACATCGCGCGCATCTGCGGCCTGAACAAGCTGAACCGCATCGAACGCGGCCTGGCTTACTATTTCCTGGTGGATAAGGGCCAGGTGGATAAGGGCCAGGCGGAAAAGCCGCTGGCCGCCGAGGCTCTGGAACGCATCGCCGCCATGCTGCATGACCGCATGACCGAGGCCGTGCTCACCGATCTGGACCAGGCCGCCGGCCTGTTCCGCCACGAGGCGCCGCGCGAGCTGAAGACCGTGGACGTCCTGGAAGGCGGCCGCGCCGCTCTTGCCAAGGCCAACCGCGAGCTGGGCCTGGCCCTGGCCGAGGACGAGATCGACTACCTGGTCCAGGCCTTCGGCGGCTTGCAGCGCAATCCCACCGATGTGGAACTGATGATGTTCGCCCAGGCGAACTCCGAGCACTGCCGCCACAAGATCTTCAATGCCTCCTGGGACATCGATGGCGAGGCCATGAACAAGTCCCTGTTCGCCATGATCAAGAACACCTACCAGCTGCATTCCGAGGGCGTGCTCTCCGCCTACAAGGACAATGCCGCGGTCATCGAGGGCAGCAAGGCCGGGCGCTTCTTCCCGGATCCGGTCTCCCAGGAATACGCGTTCACTCAGGAAGACATTCATATCCTGATGAAGGTGGAGACCCATAACCACCCGACAGCCATCTCGCCCTACCCGGGCGCGGCCACGGGCTCGGGCGGTGAGATCCGCGACGAGGGCGCCACCGGGCGCGGTTCCAAGCCCAAGGCGGGCCTGTCCGGTTTCTCGGTCTCCAACCTGAACATCCCCGGCTATGCCCAGCCCTGGGAACAGGCCTATGGCAAGCCCGAGCGCATCGTCACCGCCCTGGACATCATGCTCCAGGGCCCCATCGGCGGCGCCGCCTTCAACAACGAGTTCGGCCGCCCGAACATCGCCGGCTATTTCCGCACCTACGAGCAGGCCGTACCTACCGCCACGGGCGCGGAGGTGCGCGGCTACCACAAGCCCATCATGATCGCCGGCGGCGTCGGCAACATCCGCGCCGGGCATGTGCAGAAGGGCCAGATCCAGCCGGGCGACGCCCTGATCGTCCTCGGTGGACCGGCCATGCTCATCGGCTTAGGGGGCGGTGCCGCCTCGTCCATGGCCTCGGGCGCCTCCGCCGCCGACCTGGATTTCGCCTCCGTGCAGCGCGACAACGCCGAGATCGAGCGCCGCTGCCAGGAAGTCATCGACCGTTGCTGGGCCCTGGGCGAGGACAACCCCATCCGCTCCATCCACGACGTGGGTGCCGGCGGCCTGTCCAATGCCATGCCCGAGCTGGTGCATGACGCGGGCCTCGGCGGCCATATCGAGCTGCGCAAGGTGCCCAATGCGGAAGCCGGCATGGCCCCCGTGGAGATCTGGTGCAACGAGGCCCAGGAACGCTATGTCATGGCCGTGCCGCCGGAGCAGGTCAGCGTCTTCGAGGCGCTCTGCGCCCGCGAACGCGCGCCCTTCGCCGTCCTGGGCCAGGCCGTGGACGTGGAGGAGCTGAAGCTCAGCGACAGCCATTTCGGCAATGCTCCCATCGATCTGCCCATGTCGGTCCTGTTCGGCAAGCCGCCGCGCATGCACCGCGAAGTGAGCTCCGTGAAGCCCGTCGGTGACGGCTTTACGGGCGAGGGCATCGAGCTCGCCGAGGCCGTGGCGCGCGTGCTCCAGCTGCCCACCGTGGCCGACAAGTCCTTCCTCATCACCATCGGCGACCGTTCCATCACCGGCATGATCGCCCGCGACCAGATGGTCGGCCCCTGGCAGGTGCCGGTGGCCGACGTGGCGGTGACCACCGCCTCCCTGGACAGCAATGTCGGCGAGGCCATGGCCATGGGCGAGCGCACGCCCGTCGCCCTGCTGGATGCCGGTGCCTCGGCCCGCTTGGCCGTGGGCGAGGCCCTGACCAATATCGCCGCCGCGAAGATCGACGACATCGCCAAGATCGTGCTCTCCGCCAACTGGATGGCCGCCGCCGGCCACCCGGGCGAGGACGCCAGACTCTATGAAGCGGTGCAGGCCGTGGGCATGGAGCTGTGCCC
Organism: Gammaproteobacteria bacterium; assembly: GCA_016182845.1. Classification (GTDB taxonomy): domain Bacteria; phylum Pseudomonadota; class Gammaproteobacteria; order Enterobacterales; family Permianibacteraceae; genus JACPFT01. The sequence goes on along the minus strand of JACPFT010000011.1, from coordinate 54,062 downwards.
GGCGCTGGGCATCACCATCCCGGTGGGCAAGGACTCCATGTCCATGAAGACCCAGTGGCAGGACGGCGAGACCAAGAAGGCAGTGACCGCGCCGCTGTCGCTCATCGTCTCGGCCTTCGCGCCGGTCAGCGATGCCCGCAAGACATTAACCCCCTGGCTGCGCACCGACCTCGGCGAGACCGAACTGGTGTTGGTCGACCTGGGCCAGGGTAAGAACCGCCTGGGCGCCTCCTGCCTGGCCCAGGTTTACAACCGCATCGGCGATGCGGTGCCGGACCTGGACAGCCCGGCCCTGCTCAAGGGCTTCTTCGAGGCCGTCCAGACCTTGAACGCCCAGGGCAAGCTCCTGGCCTACCACGACCGCTCAGACGGCGGCCTCATCACGACCCTGGCCGAGATGGCCTTCGCCGGCAAGACCGGTTTGAGCATCGACATCGCGGCCCTGGGCAGCGACGATCTGGCCGTCTTGTTCAGCGAGGAGCTGGGCGCCGTGCTGCAGATCCGCAAGGCCGAGCGCGAAGCGGTGTTCAACACCCTGGCCCATTTCGGCCTGGGCGAGGCCAGCCATGTGCTGGGAACGCTCGCCGGCGACGACCGCTTGAGCATCCGCCGCGGCGAGACCGTCGTGTACCAGGCCGAGCGCCTGGCCCTGCGCGAGCTCTGGTCCCTGACCACCCACCACATGCAGCGCCTGCGCGACAACCCCGCCTGCGCCGATGCCGAGTTCGCCGCCAAGCTGGATGCCAAGGACCCGGGCCTGTTCGCTAAACTGAGCTTCGACCCCGCCGAGGACGTGGCCGCGCCCTTCCTCGCCAGCGGCGTGCGTCCGCGCGTCGCCATCCTGCGCGAGCAGGGCGTCAACGGCCAGGTGGAAATGGCCGCGGCCTTCCACAAGGCCGGCTTCGCCGCCGTGGATGTGCATATGAGCGATCTGCTGGAAGGCCGCGTCAGCCTCAAGGACTTCACGGGCCTGGTGGCCTGCGGCGGCTTCTCTTACGGCGACGTCCTGGGCGCCGGTGGCGGCTGGGCCAAGTCCGTGCTCTTTCACGACAAGGTCCGCGAGGACTTCGCCGCCTTCTTCGCCCGCGAGAATAGCTTCGCCCTGGGCGTCTGCAACGGCTGCCAGATGATGGCGCAGCTGAAGGAGCTGATCCCCGGCGCCGAGTCCTGGCCGCGCTTCGTGCGCAACCGCTCCGAGCAGTTCGAGGCGCGCGTGGCGCTGCTGGAAATGCAGAAGAGCCCGTCCCTGTTCTTCGCCGGCATGGAAGGCTCGGTGATCCCGGTGGCCGTCGCCCACGGCGAGGGCTATGCCGAGTTCGCCGAGGGCGCCGACCCGGCCGCCTTCCTGGACTCCGGCCTGGTGGCCGCCCGCTATGTGGACAATTACGGCCGCCACACCGACGCCTATCCGGCCAACCCCAACGGCTCGCCGCTCGGCATCAATGCCATCACCAGCCGTACCGGCCGCGTGACCCTGATGATGCCGCATCCGGAGCGCGTGGCGCGCACCGTCGCCAATTCCTGGCATCCGGACAACTGGGGCGAGGACGGCCCCTGGATGCGCATGTTCCGCAATGCGCGGCGCTGGGTCGGTTGAGACTCAGAGAACAAAGCCCGGCACCCGCCGGGCTTTGTTTTTCCCGGGCATGCAGTAACCTTTGTTTACAAAGCCATAAGCCGCTTGAAAGCCCGGCCCGTGGCATCCATATCCTCGCCTATGGCATAGTGACCGACTGAAATACTCAACAATTACCGGGGCATACGAGTGAAACCCAGCGTCGCCGCGCAGCTTGCGCATTTCCAGGATCCGGCCCGACGGGCATTACTCACCGGCATCCAGCGCGGCCTGGAGAAGGAGTGCCTGCGCATCAACGCCGGCGGCTACCTGTCCGAGGTCATGCACCCCAAGGCCCTGGGCTCGACCCTGACCCATCCCCATATCACCACGGACTATTCCGAGGCGCTGATGGAGTTCATCACGCCGCCCACCACGGAACTGGACGGTCCAGTCGGCTTCCTCTCGGACGTGCACCGCTTCGTCTACCACCACCTGGGCGAGGAAGTGCTCTGGGGCGCGAGCATGCCCTGCATGCTCACCAAGGAAGAAAACGTCCCCATCGCCTACTACGGGACCTCCAATATCGGGCGCATGAAATACATCTACCGGGTGGGCCTGGGGCATCGCTACGGCCGCTACATGCAGACCATCGCCGGCGTGCATTACAACTTCTCCTACCCCGAGGCCTTCTGGCGCGAGTACCAGATTCTTCTTGGCGACTCCCGGCCCCTGCAGGACTTCATCACCGAGCGCTATTTCCATTTGATCCGCAACTACCTGCGCCAGGTCTGGGTGATCCCCTATCTCTTCGGCGCCTCGCCGGCCCTGTGCGCCTGCTTCGTGAAAGACCGCGAGCACTCCGACCTAGCCGAGCTGTCCCCGGGCACGCTCTACGCGCCTTATGCGACGGCCTTGCGCCTGGGCGATCTCGGTTACCAGAACAAGGCTCAGGCCGATCTGCATGTGTCCTACAACACCCTGGACGAGTACGTGCAGGGCCTGGAGGACGCCATCCGCACCCCCGATCCGGATTACGCGGCCTTGGGCGTCTGCGACGAGCAGGGCAACTACCAGCAGCTCAGCGACGCGGTCCTGCAGGTGGAGAACGAGTATTACGCCGGCATCCGCCCTAAGCGCGTCACGGAGCGCGGCGAGCGCCCGGCCCTGGCGCTCAAGCGGCGTGGCGTCGAGTATGTGGAAGTACGCTCCCTGGATCTCAATCCCTACGCCGCCCATGGCATCCACGCCGAGGCCCTGCCGTTCCTGGACTGCCTGCTGCTGCTGTGCCTGTTCAGCGACTCACCGCCGCTGATGCCGGACGAGAAGGCGCGGCTCTCGGCCAATACCCAGCGGGTGGTCAATCGCGGCCGCGAACCGGGACTGACCCTGGATCTGGGACAGGGCGAGCAGGGCCTGCGCGCGGCCGGCGAGGCCTTGATCACCGAGCTTCAGCCTATCGCCGAGCTCCTGGACCAGGCCTATGGCGACGGCCGTTTCGGCGCCAGCCTCAAGGCTCAGGCGGCGAAATTCGCCGATCCGTCCCTGACGCCCTCGGCGCGGCTGCTGGCCGATGTGAAGGCCAGGGACACGAGCTTCTTCCGCTATGCCATGCAGCTGTCCCAGGCTCACCGCGAGACGTATCTGGCAGAGGACCTGAGTCCCGAGCTACAGGCGCGTTTCGAGGCCTGGGCCGCGGAGTCCCTGGCCGAACAAGCCGCCATCGAGGCCGCCGACGACAAGGATTTCCCGGCTTTCCTGGCCGATTATTACAAGTAGAAGCCGATGAGAAACGGATTTTACTTCCTGCTGGCCGCCCTCCTGCTGTCGGGTTGCGCAGGGCGCATCTCCGACACCACTTGCCAGACCAAGGACTGGCGCGCCTTAGGGTTTCGCGACGCCAGCCGGGGCCTGCTGTCCCGGCTCAAAGACATCCAGGCGGCCTGCCCGGCCTACCCGGTGGACGGCAACGAATACCGACTGGGCTTCGACGAGGGCCTGGACGAGTTCTGCTCCCTGGACCGCGCCTTCGAATTCGGGATGCGCGGCGGCGACTACCAGGGGCAATGCCCCGGCGCCATGCACCGCCTGTTTCTGCGCGGCTACGAGGCCGGCCAGCTGGTGGGGCATTTGCAGCGCCAGGTTCAGGACCTGGACGAGCGGATCCGCGACGTGGAGATGCAGTTGGACCGCCCGGGCTTGAACCAGCAGCAGTATTACTACCTGAAAGGCACCCTGCGCGAGCTCTATCGCGAGCGCCAGGATCTGGAACGGCAGCTGGCGCGGCTGCGCCGTTTCTGAACGCCCGGGCCGCCCAGCCAAGTCGGGATGAGAGTCAAGCAACCCTAGGTCCCGCATCGGCGGGGCTAGAACCAACGAGCCCAGGATGTCCATGAACACCGATTTGCAGCTGCGCCCCGCCGGCGAAGCCGATCTGCCCCATATCCTCGCCTTCATCCGCGAGCTGGCCGAGTACGAGAAACTGAGCCACCAGGTGGTCGCCGACGAGGACAAATTGCGCGCGACCCTGTTCGGCCCGCGGCCCTATGCCGAGGTGGTCATCGCCGAATGGCAGGGCCGGCCCGCCGGTTTCGCCCTGTTCTTCCATAATTACTCGACCTTCCTGGCCAAGCCGGGGATCTATCTCGAGGACCTGTTCGTGCGCCCGGAATTTCGCGGTCATGGCATAGGCAAGGCCTTGCTGGTGCACTTGGCCCGGGAAGCCCTGGCCCGGGACTGCGGCCGCCTGGAATGGTCGGTCCTGGACTGGAACGAACCGGCCATCGGCTTCTACCAGGCCCTGGGCGCCAGGCTCATGGACGAGTGGATTATCAATCGGGTCACCGGCGAGGCCTTGGAGCGGCTGGCGGCCAAAGGCTGATACAAGCCGGATACAATTTTGGGCTTGTACATGCCGGGCCGCTTGGTTAGGGTTTCGCCTTCGTTGTTCCCACGGAGGCGATATGCGCCATAGCAAACGGACTCTCACGGCGGCCATCCTGCTTGCCCTCTCCGGTTCCAGCCTGGCGACCGATTCGGTCGATATTCCCTACACGAAGTTCAGCCTGGACAATGGCCTGACCGTGCTCGTGCACGAGGACCACAAGGCGCCCATCGTGGCGGTCAATGTCTGGTATCACGTGGGCTCCAAGGACGAGAAGCGCGGCAAGACCGGCTTCGCCCATCTCTTCGAGCATCTGATGTTCAACGGCTCGGAGAACCACCCGGGCGAGTATTTCGACCCCTTCGAGAAGGCCGGCGCCACCGAGCAGAACGGCACGACTTGGTTGGATCGCACGAACTACTTCCAGAACGTGCCCACCACGGCCCTGGATATGGCCCTGTGGATGGAGTCGGATCGCATGGGCCATCTGCTAGGCGCCATCGATCAGAAGAAGCTGGACGAGCAGCGCGGCGTGGTGCAGAACGAGAAGCGTCAGGGCGAGAACCAGCCCTATGGCCGCGCCTGGGAACAGATCCAGAAAGCCGTGTTCCCCGAAGGCCATCCTTACTCCTGGGAAACCATCGGTTCCATGGAGGATCTCAACGCCGCCTCCCTGGACGACGTGAGGGAATGGTTCAAGACCTATTACGGCACGGCCAACGCCGTGCTGGTGCTGGCCGGCGACATCGACGCGGCGACGGCCAAGCAGAAGGTCGAGCATTACTTCGGCGACATTCCTGCCGGTCCGCCGCTCACCCAGCGCGAGGCCTGGGTCGCCAAGCGCTCGGAGTCGACCCGCGACCTCATGTTCGACCGCGTGCCTCAGACCAAGATCTACAAGGTCTGGAACACCCCGGCCTTCGGCGCCAAGGAGACCGATCAGCTGGATCTGCTGGCCTCGCTCCTGGGCGGCGGCAAGAACTCGCGCTTGTACAAGACCCTGGTCTATGACCAGCAGGTGGCGACCGCCGTCAACGTCGCCAACCAGAGCTTCGAGCTGGCCTCCATGTTCATGCTGGAAGTCGACGTCAAGCCTGGCGTCGATGCCAAGCTCGTCGAGCGGTTGATCGAAGCCGAGCTCGCCGCCCTGTTGAAGAAGGGCCCGAGCAAGGACGAGCTAGTCCGCGTCCAGGCCGGCCTGGAAGCCCAGTTCGTGCGCAACGTGGAAAAGGTCGGCGGCTTCGGCGGCAAGAGCGACGTGCTCGCCACTTACCAGACCTATCTGGGCGATGCCGGCGCCTTCCGCCGCAGTCTGGACAATTACCGCAACGCCACGGTCAAGGAACTGCACCAGGTCGCCAAGAGCTGGTTGAGTTCCGGCGACTACACCCTGGAGATCCGTCCCTTCCCGGACTACAAGACCGCCGCGGCGGGCGCCGACCGTGGCAAGCTGCCGGAGATGAAGAGCTCGCCCAATCTGGACTTCCCGGCCGTGCAGCGGGCCAAGCTCGACAACGGTATCCCGGTCGTGTTCGCCGAGCGCCACGCCGTGCCCACCCTGCAGATCTCCCTGCAGTTCGACGCCGGCTATGCCGCCGATCAGGGCGGCAAGCTCGGCGCTACCAGCTTCACCAGCGACATGCTGGACGAGGGCACGAGCTCGCTGTCCGCCCTCGAACTCTCGGATCGCCTGGAGCGCCTGGGCGCCAAGCTCAATACCGGCGACACCCTGGACACCAGCTTCGTGCGCCTGGACGCGCTCAAGCGCAACCTGGACGAGTCCTTGGGCCTGATGGCCGACGTGACCCTGAACCCCGCCTTCGACGCCACGGAACTGGAGCGCCTGCGCGCCCAACGCCTGGCCGGCATCCAGCAGGAGAAGGCCGATCCCACCAGCCTGGCGCTGCGCCTGCTGCCGCCCCTGCTCTACGGCGACAAGCACGCTTACGGCATCCCCTTCACCGGCAGCGGTACGGAAGAGGCCGTCAAGTCCATCACCCGCGAGGATCTGGTGCGCCAGCACGCCACCTGGCTGCGCCCGGACATTGCCACCCTGATCGTGACCGGCGACACCACCCTGGCCGAGCTCCTGCCCAAGCTGAACAAGACCTTCGGCGGCTGGAAGGTGCCGGCATCGCCCCTGCCGGCGAAAAACATTGCCGAAGTGGCTCTACCGGCCGCGCCGCGCGTGTTCCTGGTCGACAAGCCAGGTGCCCAGCAGTCGGTGATCATCGCCGGCAGCGTGATCCCGCCCTTGTCCAAGGACATGGCCAGGAACGCGGCGGTCACCGCCATGAACGACGCCCTGGGCGGCCAGTTCAGTGCCCGCCTCAACATGAATCTGCGCGAGGACAAGCACTGGGCCTACGGCGCCTACACCTGGATGACCCAGGCCAAGGGCATGCGCCCCTATATGGCCTACGCCCCGGTGCAGACCGATAAGACGAAGGAGTCTCTGCTGGAGTTGCAGAAGGAGTTGCGCGACTACGCGGGCGCCAAGCCGACCACGAAGGAGGAGGTGAGCCGCAGCGTGCTCAACAACGTGCGCTCCCTGCCGGGCGAGTTTGAGAGCGGCAAGGCCGTGTTGGCCGCCCTGTCCAATATCGTCACCTACGGTCGGCCCGACAACTATGTCGAGTTGATCAAGCCCGCCTTCGAAGGGCTGGACGTGAAGGCGGTGCAGGCCACGGCCAAGGAGCTGGTGCGCCCCGATGCCCTGACCTGGGTCGTGGTCGGCGATCTGAGCAAGATCGAGCAGGATGTGCGTGGACTCAAGCTCGGCGAAGTGCAGGTGCTGTCGGGGGACGGCAAGGTCTTGCGTTGAACGGGCTTGACTTGAGACAAGGGGCGCCGCGGCGCTCCTTGTCGTTTACGGGGGCTGTGTTAGGGTCTGTTTAGCTTTACCGCACCTTCGCGACGGACTACCTTTGGGCACAGTCCAAGGCACGAGGAGCGTGGTGTGCTTACTGCACACAAGCGACGAGTAACGCCGGAATGTGCCCAAAGGCAGTCCGTCCCTTCGGGTTGCGCCCCAAAAGGCGCCATGCTTTGTTGCTCAACATTCATTTAGAATGACTAAACTTCATGTTTCGCGCCTCGCCTGGCGCCTTTTGGGGCGGCAACGCGACGGCGCGGTAAAGCTAAACAGACCCTAATCTGCGGTTTTTCGGGAGCAAGGACGAGTCGTACCCATGGATACCTGTAAATACCACCCCGCCCAGACCGCCAGCTGGCATTGCCCGCGCTGCGCCATGAATCTCTGCACCGCCTGCGTGATCCAGGACGAGCGCAGCGCCCTGCCCAAGTGCACGCTCTGCCGAGGCGATGTGCACACCTTGGGTATCAGCCAGGTGGTCACACCCTTCTGGCAGCGCCTGCCGGCCTTCTTCGCCTACGGCTTCCAGGGCTCGGCCCTGAAATTCACCCTGGGCATGACCGCGGCCACCGTGCTCGCCAGCCTGCTGCCGGTCATCGGGATGTTCCTGTTGATCGCCATTTGCGCGGTGGCCGTGCGCTATCTCTTCGCCATCACCGAGCGCACGGCCCAGGGCGAGCTGGAGCCGCCCTCGGTGAGCCAGGTCGCCGGCGGAGGCGGTTATGGAATCCTGTTCAAGCAACTGGCGGTCTTCCTATTCCTGGGTTTGCTGGTCGGCGGCGTGATGTCCACCTTCGGCCAGGGGGCCGGCCTCGCGGTCTATATCTTCGCCATCCTGGGTTATCCGGCCAGCACCATGCTCCTGGCCGCCACCGGCAGCTTCCGCCAGGCGGTCAATCCCATCGCCATCGTCGAGGTCATGCGCGGCATCGGCTGGCCCTATGTGATCCTCTACGCCTTCCTGATCCTCCTGTCCTTCAGCTCGTTCTGGGTCCTGGGTTTCGTGCTCGCCGTCCTGCCCCTATGGCTGGCGGCGCCGGCGGCCATGGCGGTGAGCCTGTATTTCAGCGTGCTGATGTTCAACATGATGGGTTATGCCCTGTACCAGTATCACCACGAGCTGGGCCTGCCCATACGCCGCGAGGTGGTTCTGCGCAATTTGTCGCCGGTACGGGCCGAGACGGCGAAGCCGGCGGTTAGCAATGCCCTGGCCGAGGCCGATGTGATGATCAAGGAAGGCCGCTACGAGCAGGCGTTGCAGGCCCTGCAATCGGCCCTTAATCAGGACCTGGACAATGTGGACGCGGCGGTGAAGCGCTATCAGCTGCTCCTGGCCATGGGCAAGAGCGACGCGGCCTTGGCGACCCTGGACGAGCTGTTCCAGACCCTGTTGGCCAAGCGCCAGGGCCGGCGTGCCCTGGCACTCTTGCGCGAGGCCCTGGGCAAGAACCCGGACTACCGGCCGGGGCGCGGCGAGCATGCCCATGCCCTGGCCCGAGAGGCGCATCACGCCAAGGACGACCGCCTGGCCCTGCGCCTCCTGCTCAATCTGCACAAGCGCTACCCCGGTTTCGGCGAGGTGCCCAAGGCCTACCTTCTGGCGGCGCATATCCTCTCCGAACGCTTGAAGGACGATGCCCAGGCCATGCGCTTGCTGGAGTTCGTCGACGCCCACTACCCCCAGGCGCCGGAAGCCGAGGAGGTGGCCATCTACCTCAAGGCACTGCGCGCCGTCAGCGGTATTCCCGGTACTGTTGGTTGAGCAACTGGCTGGCGAGGCGGCCCTGATCGGTTTCCGGCAGGGCCTTCTCCAGCTCCAGCAGAAGCTCGAAACCACGCTCGCGCCGGCCGAGCTCCAGGTAGACGCGGGCCAGCTCCAGGCGCAGCTGGCGGGTGCCCTCGGCATCGGGCAGGTGTTGCATCAAGACCGCCAGGAGCCGCTCCACTTCGCCCACTTCCCCCATGCGCAGGAAGCGCGCCGCCAGGAGCTGCATGGCCTCGGCGGAGAGGCGGGGCTTGGGCTGGGCCCGGTCCCGGTAGTCGCGGAACAGGTCCAGGATCAGGGCATCCACCTCGCCGCGCTTGTGGGGCATCAGCCATAACCGGCGGCAAAGGCCGTGATAGGTCTCGCTGGCCGGTTCCAGCTTCTCCAGGTGATAGAGCTTTTCCAGGGCCGCCGTATGGGCGGGCTGCTGCTCGACGAGCCGGTAGAGCGCTTGCTTGGCCTCCCCGAAGCGCAGGTTTTCCATATGGGCGAGGGCCTGGCGCATCGGGTCCTCGCGGGCCGGCGCGGCGCGTTGGCCCAGGACCTCCGGCTCCGGCGCCCCGGCTTTTCGCCAATAGCCCGCCAGACCGGCTCCGGCCAGCATGCCGCCCACGTGGGCGAAATAAGCCACGGGCCCGCCGTTGCCGCCGAAGGCGTCCAGGAGTTCCTTGCCCAGCCAGAAGGGCAGCATGATCAGGGCCGGCAGGCGTACATAGCCGAAGTAGAAGCCCAGCCAGTAGAAGAACTGGATGCGGCGCATGCCGAACCAGACCGTGAAGGCGCCCATCAGCCCCGAGATCGCTCCCGAGGCGCCCACCAGGGGCATGGCATCGCCCCAGTTCAGTGCGCTGTGCAGGAGTCCGCCGGCCACCGCGCTGGCGAGATAGGCGGCCAGGAAGCGGCGCTTGCCCAGGGCGTGCTCCAGGGCCGCGCCGAAGATGAACAGGAACAGCATATTGCCGGCCAGATGCCCGAGATCGCCGTGCAGGAAGGCATGGCTGAGCAGATGCCAGGGCTTGAACTCGGCGGGGGTCAGTCCCAGGGCGTAGGCGCTGATGCGAGCGTAGAGGGCGTCGAAGCGCTGGCGCTTGTCCTGCCAGAGGGCGTGAGCCTCCTGGTCGGGGCTGATGATCCGCCCGGCATGCAGCTCGGCGAGGAAGGCCGCGTCCTGGTTGAGCGCCAGGCTCAAGGCCATGGGATCGCCGGCCCGCCGCGCGGCCTCGGCTCGCGCGGCATCGCCATGGGCGTCCAGGTAGTCCAGATAAGCTGGCACTTCCAGCTCGGCCAGGCCGCTCTGGGCGTAATAGCGCATGGCCGCCTGCCAGCGCCGCTCGTCGCCGCCTTGGTAGGCAAAAAACACCAGGACGTTGAGCAAGATAAGCATCAGGGTCAGCAGGGGAGGGCGCTTCCAGTCCAGGGGCTTGTCGGCGGGGATGATCAACATGCGGGAGATTCCATCGGGGCGTTCGCCTAGCCTACGTCAAATGACGGGAATTTGGTGCCGTCTCGCGCTTCAGGCACAATAGCGCTTTTGTCGCCAAGCGCCGCCATGCCCATCTTCCTGCAAACCACCGGCCTGCTGATCCTGTCCAATGTGTTCATGACCTTCGCCTGGTATGCCCATTTGCGCGATCTGCGCGATAAGCCCTGGATCATCGCGGCCCTGGTTTCCTGGGGCATCGCCCTGGCCGAGTACCTGATCCAGGTGCCGGCCAACCGCATCGGCTATACCAGCATGAACCTGCCCCAGCTCAAGATCCTGCAAGAGGTCGTCACCCTGGGCGTGTTCGTGCCCTTTGCCATCCTCTATATGGGCCAGCCGCTGAAATGGGATTTTCTCTGGGCGGGCCTGTGCCTGCTAGGCGCCGTCTATTTCATCTTCCGTACGTAATCCAAGGGTTTCATCATGAGCAAAATCGGCACTCCGCTGTCCGCCACCGCCAAGAAAATGCTCCTGCTCGGTTCCGGCGAGCTGGGCAAGGAAGTGGCCATCGAGGCCCAGCGCTTCGGCGTCGAGGTCATCGCCGTGGACCGTTATCCCAATGCGCCGGCCATGCAGGTCGCCCATCGTCATCACGTGATCTCCATGCTGGACGGCGAGGCCCTGCGTCGCATCGTCGAGCTGGAAAAGCCGGATCTCATCGTGCCCGAGATCGAGGCCATCGCCACCGACACCTTGCTGGAGTTGGAGGCCGAGGGTTTCACCGTGGTGCCCACCGCCCGCGCCGCGCGCCTGACCATGAACCGCGAGGGCATACGCCGCCTGGCTGCCGAGGAACTAGGCCTGCCCACCTCGCCCTACCGTTTCGCCGACAACGAGGCCGATTTCCGCGCCGCCATCGCCGTCGTGGGCATGCCCTGCGTGGTCAAGCCCATCATGAGTTCCTCCGGCAAGGGCCAATCGGTGGTGAAGTCCGAGGCCGATATCGCCCATGCCTGGGCCTATGCCCAGGAGGGCGGCAGGGCCGGCGCCGGCCGGGTCATCGTCGAGGGCTTCGTGGCCTTCGACTACGAGATCACCCTGCTCACCGTGCGCACCCGCCAGGGCACGCAGTTCTGCGAGGCCATCGGCCATCTGCAGATCGACGGCGATTACCGGGAATCCTGGCAGCCTCAGCCCATGAGCGCACTGGCCGCCGAGCGCGCTCGCGACATCGCCAAGCAGGTGACCGATGCCCTGGGCGGCTACGGCATCTTCGGAGTCGAGCTGTTCGTGCAGGGCGATGCGGTGATCTTCAGCGAAGTCAGCCCGCGCCCCCATGACACGGGCCTCATCACCCTGATCTCCCAGGACCTGTCCGAGTTCGCCCTGCATGCTCGCGCGATCTTGGGCCTGCCGGTGCCGGTCATCCGCCAGCACGGTCCGGCGGCCTCCTGCGCCCTCTTGGTGGAAGGCGATTCGGAACAGGTGAGTTTCGGCAATCTGGACCAGGCCTTGAGCGAGGCAGACACCGGCCTGCGCCTCTTCGGCAAACCGGAAGTGCACGGCAAGCGCCGCATGGGCGTGGGACTGGCACTAGGCGACAGCATCGATCAGGCGCGTGAGAAGGCGCGCGCCGTGGTGGCGGCGGTGACGGTGGGGTTGTAAGAAGAAGAGGGAATTAACCGCAAAGGCCGCGAAGGCCGCAAAGAGAGATTTGTCGAGAAAACTAGCGGATACGGTCTTCAACCGAAGCCGTCATTAGCAGCTTGACGAATCTTTGCGGTCTTGGCGGCCTTTGCGGTTAATCAAATTCCAGGCAATAAAAAAGCCGCTGTTTCCAGCGGCTTTTTGTATTGGTCGGAGAGACAGGATTCGAACCTGCGACCCCTACGTCCCGAACGTAGTGCTCTACCAAGCTGAGCTACTCTCCGAATTTTCGAGCCCTCAGAATTTCCGAGAAACTGCGAAATTCGCCAGGTCTTCCAAGGACTTGCGGTAAGGCGAGTCGGGCAGTGCCTGGAGCGCCGCGATGGCCTTTCGGGCCTCCTCGTCAGCGAGGCGCGCAGTGTATGCGATGGCGCCGGTCGATGCAATAGCCTTTTGAATCATTTCCATATTGTCCAGGCCGCCATGGGCGATGGCGGCGCGGATCGCGGCTTTTTCCTCCGCGGTGCCATGGGCCTGGGCATGAATGAGGGGGAGGGTGGGTTTTCCCTCGGCCAGATCGTCGCCGATGTTCTTGCCCAGGTCCGCCGCCGACGACGAATAATCCAGGGCATCGTCGACGAGCTGGAAGGCATTGCCCATGTGCAGACCGTAGGCCACCATGGCCTGAACCTGCTCCACACCGGCGCCGGCCAGGACCGCGCCCAGCTCCGCCGCCGCCTCGAACAGCTTGGCGGTCTTGCAACGGATGACCTCCAGGTAGCGCTCCTCCGTGGTATCCGGATCGTGGCAGTTCATCAACTGCATGACCTCGCCCTCGGCGATGACATTGGTGGCATCGCTCAGGATCTCCATGACCCGCATCAGGCCCACGCCAGTCATCATCTGGAAGGCGCGGCTATAAAGATAGTCGCCCACCAGCACGCTGGCCTCGTTGCCGAACAGGGCATTGGCGGTTTCCCGGCCGCGGCGCAGGGTGGAGGCATCCACCACGTCGTCATGCAGCAGGGTCGCGGTGTGGATGAACTCCACCACCGCCGCCAGCGTCTGGTGATGGGCGCCTTCATAACCCAGGGCGCGTGCCACCAGGAGCACCAGCAGGGGACGCAGGCGCTTCCCGCCAGCATTAATAATGTAGTAACCGAGCTGGTTGACCAGGGCCACGTCGGACTTCAGGCGCTCCAGGATCAGGGCGTCAACGGCATTCATGTCGTCCGCGACCGGTGCGCGGATGGCGGTGATATCCATGGGAAAACTCGATCTGCTGGTGGGTTTAGGCGGATAAGCCGCGCCATGCTAGGGGCAAGCCCCAGGAGGGTCAAGCATTTACCTCGCGACATCGGCGCGCTTTTCCGTTATGATCCCCGACCCTTTTGCCGCGCCCTTATTGTGCGTGCGCAGGCTGTTGCTTCGTGCGTTCTTTTCCCGTAGAATGCACGCCCTTCATACAGGTTTATTGGTCTTACGCCCGCCGATGGGCGCAAGCGATGGAGTGAAAACAACTATGTACGCGGTCATTCAGAGTGGCGGCAAACAGCATCGAGTCGTCGAGGGCGAAACCCTCAAGCTCGAGAAGCTGGAAATTGAAACCGGCGCCTCCGTCGACTTCGACAAGGTGCTGATGGTTGGCGCTGGCGAAAGCGTCCAGATCGGTCAGCCTTATGTCGCTGGTGCCAAGGTGATCGCGACCATCGTCAGCCACGGTCGTGGCGCGAAGGTCAAGATCCTCAAGTTCCGTCGCCGTAAGCACCACATGAAGCGCATGGGCCACCGTCAGTGGTTCACCGAAGTCAAGATCACCAGCATTGTCGCTGGCTAAGACGGGAGACGAGTAGTCATGGCACACAAGAAAGCAGGCGGCTCTACCCGTAACGGCCGCGAGTCGCATTCCAAGCGTCTGGGCGTGAAGGTTTTCGGCGGTCAGGAAGTCCTGGCCGGCAATATCATCATCCGCCAGCGCGGCACCCAGTTCCATGCTGGCGTGAACGTGGGCATCGGTACGGATCACACCCTGTTCGCCAAGGCGCACGGCGTGGTGAAGTTCGAGACCAAGGGCAAGTTCAACCGCAAGTTCGTCAGCGTCGTCGCTGCCTAATTCGGTCGGATTCCCAGGTGAAAGCCCCGCTTCGTGCGGGGCTTTTGCGTTGCTAGAACGGGAACCGCGAAGGCCGCTAAGGCCGCGAAGATTTTGGAGTGCACGGACACGGGCATTCCGAACATGACGAAACGGCTCCTCTATAATTTCTCCTTGGCGGCCTTTGTGGCCTTCGCGGTTATTTCTTTCTGGAATCCCCATGAAATTCGTTGATGAAGCAGTCATCCGTATCGAGGCCGGCGACGGCGGCAATGGCATGTGCGCCTTTCGGCGCGAGAAATTCATGCCCCTGGGCGGCCCCTCCGGCGGCGACGGCGGCGATGGCGGCAATGTGTATTTCGTCGCCGACGACAACCTCAACACCCTGGTCGATTACCGTTTCGTGCGCCGTTACGACGCCGAGCGCGGCGAGAACGGCCAGAGTTCGGATTGCACCGGCGCCAAGGGCAATGACATCGAGCTGCGGGTTCCGGTGGGCACGCGCATCACCGACACCGAGACCGGCGAGCTGATCGGCGACATGGTGCGGCCGGGTCAGAGGATCCTGGCCGCCAAGGGCGGATTCCATGGCCTAGGCAATGCCCGCTTCAAGTCCTCCACCAACCGCGCGCCGCGCCAGACCACCAAGGGCACGCCCGGCGAGGCCCGCGACGTGAAGCTGGAGTTGCGCGTCCTGGCCGATGTGGGTCTGCTGGGCCTGCCCAATGCCGGCAAGTCCACCTTTATTCGCGCGGTGTCGGCGGCAAAACCCAAGGTCGCCGACTATCCCTTCACGACCCTGGTGCCTAACCTGGGCGTGGTGCGCATGGCCGCCGACAAGAGCTTTGTGGTCGCGGACATTCCCGGCCTCATCGAGGGCGCCTCGGAAGGCGCTGGCCTGGGGCATCGCTTCCTGCGCCACCTGGCGCGTACCCGCGTGCTCCTGCACATCATCGACATTGCCCCGGTGGACGAGAGCGATCCGGTGCACAATGCCCGCGCCATCGTCGGCGAGCTGGAGAAATACAGCCCGGAACTGGCAGCCAAGCCGCGTTGGCTCTTGCTCAACAAGCTGGATCTGCTCAGCGAGGAAGAGGCCAAGGCCCGTTGCGAGCACATCGTGAGCGAGCTCGGCTGGACCGGCCCGGTCTATCGCATCGCCGCCATCAACAAGACCGGCACGGAACCGCTGTGTTGGGATTTGATGGACTATATCGCCGCCATGCCCAAGGAAACCCTGCCTGCCGCAGCTCCGGAGTTCATCTGGGACAAGCCGGCCGGCCCCGAGGCGGAAATCATCGAGGACGAATTCGACGATGAAGAGTTCGACGACGACGAGTTCGAGGACGAGCTGGGCGAAGAGGACCTCGACGACGAGATGCACGACGAGGATTATGAGGATGACCTCGACGATGACCTGGACGATGACGACGACTGGGACGAGGATAATCCCGATCATCTGATCTACAAGTAGGCCTTTCCGCGTAGGGCGGGTTACGCTTCGCTAACCCGCCCTACAAGATCCCCTCGCTCGTCCTTGGGGTTCATTCTTCTTGGACGCGTCCCAAATTCCAGGCAATAAAAAACCGGCTTTCGCCGGTTTTTTATTGAAAGCGTGACCGCTTAGGCAAGTGCCTTGATGCGGGCGCTCAGACGGCTGGCGTGACGGGCGGCCTTGTTCTTGTGGATCAGGCCTTTGGTCGCCATACGCTGAACGATAGGCATGGCTTCGTTAAAAGCTGCCTGGGCGGCGGTCTTATCGCCGGTCTCGAGAGCACGCACCACCTTCTTGATGTAGGTGCGCATCATCGAGCGGCGGCTGGCGTTGTGCTGGCGGGCTTTTTCCGCCTGACGAGCGCGCTTCTTCGCAGATGCAATGTTAGCCAAGGTGAAACTCCTAGAAGGATGGTTCGTGATAAAACGAGGGGCGACAGCATGCCCGTCCACGAGAACTTTGTCAAGTTGTCGCGAGGAATTCGACGGAGTAGACTGGCCCATTTTTCGCGGGGCGGTTCCGAGCGGCTGATGCCGCCGAAGGGACGCCGACGCCGGGATGTAAATATGGCCGCAAGTCTACTGAAAAGCAGCGCCATTGTCAGCCTGCTGACCATGCTTTCGCGCATATTGGGTTTGGTGCGCGATGTGGCCATGAACTACATCCTCGGCGCCAACGCCGCCTCCGATGCCTTCTTCATCGCCTGGAAGATCCCGAACTTCTTTCGCCGGCTGTTCGGCGAGGGGGCCTTTTCCCAGGCCTTCGTGCCGGTCCTGGCGGAATATCACCAGAAGCGCAGCGCCGAGGAGGTCAAGGCCCTGATCGACCGCGTGGCGGGCACCCTGTCCGGCGTGCTGCTGGGCGTCACCCTCCTGGGCGTGGTGTTTCCCCAAGCCCTGGTCGCCGTCTTCGGCTTCGGCTTCATCGGCAAGCCCGAGTTCGGCCTGGCCTCGGATCTTTTGGCCATCACCTTTCCTTATCTCTGGCTGATCTCCCTGACCGCCTTCGCCGGCGGCATCCTGAACAGCGCCCACCGTTACGCCGTGCCGGCCTTCACACCGGTCTTCCTGAACCTCTGCATGCTGGGTGGCGCGGCGACCGTGCTGCTGTTCCGCCTGGACGGCGCCCACACCCTGGCTTGGTCGATTCTGATCGCCGGGCTCGTGCAACTGGCCTTCCAACTGCCTTTCCTCTGGCGCCTCGGCTTCCTGCCGCGCCCGCGCTGGGGCTGGTCGGAGCCGGGCGTGCAGCGGGTCATGAAGTTGATGCTGCCGGCCCTGTTCGGCGTGTCCGTGGCGCAAGTAAACCTCTTGATCGACACTTCCATCGCCACCCTGCTGGAAGACGGCTCGGTGGCCTGGCTGTACAACGCCGATCGCCTGTTGGAACTGCCCCTGGGCCTGTTCGGCGTGGGCGTGGCGACGGTGATCTTGCCGGTGCTCGCCAAGCAGTTCGCCCGCGAGGACCTCGACGATTTCTCTCATACCATCGACTGGGCGGCGCGCTCCCTGATCATCCTGGGGGCGCCGGCCACCGTGGGCCTCATCCTCTTGTCCGAACCCATGATGCTGACCCTGTTCCAGCACGAGGGGGGGCGCTTCACCGCCCGCGACGCCACCATGAGCGCCTGGGCGCTCAATGCCTATGCCCTGGGACTGTGCGCCCACAAGCTCATCAAGGTCTTCGCCACCGGCTACACGGCGCGCCAGCGCCTGCGCGAACCGGTGCGCATCGGCGTCATCGCCATGATCGCCAACATGGTCTTCGTCCTGGGCCTGGCCTGGCCCTTCACCGACACCGTCTGGCGCTGGGGCTTCGAGGCCTTCGGCGTGCCGGTGAGCCTGCGCTGGCCCCTGGGCCATGTGGGCAATGCCCTGGCGCTGACGCTCTCGGCGACGCTCAATTGTTGGCTCTTGTACCGGGGCCTGCGCCGCGACGGCTGCTACCGCCCGGAATCGGCCTTTTGGGGCCGCTGGCTCGGCCGTATCACCCTGGCCGCCGGACTGATGGGCCTGGCACTCTGGGTCACGGACCCGGGGATTTCGGTCTGGCTGGATTGGCCCTTCTGGCGGCGCTGCCTGGAACTGGGTTGGCGCATCGTCCTGGGCGCGGCGGTCTACGGCGGATTGCTGGTGGCCCTCGGCCTGCGCAAGCGGGATCTGCGCGGGGTCGAGGCCCGTTAAAACCTTTTACTGCACTGCGCCAGGGCCTATAATCGCCCGTTTGTTCACCTTTTCGGCAGGCGCATGCAGCTCTATCGCGGTTTGCACAATCTGGGCTCCTTCGGCACCGGCGGCTCTGCCCTCACTATCGGCAATTTCGATGGCGTGCACCGGGGGCACCAGGCCTTGCTGGAGCGCACCGTCGCGGCGGCGCGGGCCTTAGGCGTGCCGGCCACGGTCATGCTCTTCGAGCCCCATCCCCAGGAGTATTTCGCCGGCGCCAAGGCCCCGGCGCGCCTGCAGACCCTGGTGGAGAAGCTGTCCAAGCTGGAGCGTCAGGGCGTGGACCGCGTGCTCTGCCTGCATTTCGGCGCCGAGCTGGCGGCCATGAGCGCCCAGGCCTTTATCGACGAACTACTGGTCGAACGCCTTGCCGTCCGCCATCTGGTGGTGGGCGACGATTTCCGCTTCGGGCACAAGCGCGGCGGCGACTTCGCCCTTCTGGAACAGGCCAGCCGCCGGCGCGGCTTCGTTCTGGAGGCGGCGCATAGCCTGTGCGTAGCCGAGCAGCGGGTCAGCTCGACGCGCATCCGCGAGGCCCTGGCCTGCGGCGACCTGGGCCTGGCCGAGGCCATGCTGGGCGAGCCCTATGTCATCGCCGGGCGGGTCGCCCACGGCGACAAGCGCGGGCGCGGCATCGGTTTTCCCACCGCCAATATCGCCCTGAAGCGGGGCGTGTGCCCGGTGTCCGGGGTTTATGCCGTGGAAGTCGAAGGCGTGGAGCCGGAACTCTGTTACGGTGTAGCCAATATCGGTCACCGGCCGACCGTGGGCGGTATCAAGCCGCGCCTGGAAGTGCATCTGTTCGATTTCGACGGCGACCTCTACGGCCGCCGCCTGAGGGTCCGGCTCAAGGTGCCGATCCGCGCCGAACGCCGATTCGAGTCCTTCGAGGCCCTGAAAGCCCAGATCGCCAGCGATGCCGCTCAGGCTCGCCAGATCTTCAACCTGTAAAACGAACTCAATCTGTAAAACGACTCAACCTTTAACCCGAAGAACCACCATGTCCGAAATCGACTACAAGCCGACCCTGAACCTGCCGGATACGGAATTTCCCATGAAGGCCGGTCTGCCGCAGCGCGAGCCCAAGCAGCTGGCGGCTTGGAGCCAACAGGACCTGTACGGCCAGATCCGCGCCGCCCGTGCCGGCCGCCCGCAGTTCGTGCTGCATGACGGCCCGCCCTATGCGAACGGGTCTATCCACATCGGCCATGCCGTCAACAAGATCCTCAAGGACGTGATCGTCAAGGCCAAGACCCTGTCCGGCTTCGATGCGCCCTATATCCCGGGCTGGGACTGCCATGGCCTGCCCATCGAGCTGAACGTCGAGAAGAAGCATGGCAAGGCCGGCCAGAAGCTGTCCGCCGCCGAGTTCCGCCAGCGCTGCCGCGAGTACGCCGAGGAACAGCTCAAGGGTCAGCGCGAGGACTTCAAGCGCCTGGGGGTCCTGGGCGATTGGGACCGGCCCTACAAGACCATGGACTTCCAGTTCGAGGCCGACCAGGTGCGGGCCTTGAGCAAGCTCATCGCCAACGGCCATTTGCACAAGGGCTTCAAGCCGGTGCACTGGTGCACCGACTGCGGCTCGGCCCTGGCCGAGGCGGAAGTGGAATACGAGGACAAGACCTCGCCGGCCATCGACGTGCGCTACGGCGTCCTGGACCCGGAGGCCTTGTTCGCACGCTGCCATAGCGTGCCTGCCCATCACGGCACGGGCCCGCTGTCCGTCGCGATCTGGACCACCACGCCCTGGACCCTGCCGGCCTCCGAGGCCGTGTGCCTGAATGCCGAGCTGGAATACGTCGTCCTGCAGAAGGAAGGCGAGGGCGCCGAGCGCGTGCTGGTGGCCGAGGCCCTGCACCAGACCCTGGCCGAGCGCTGGGGCTTCGAGCGCTACCACGTCCTGGCCTATGGCAAGGGCGGCGCCTTCGAGGGCCTGAAGCTGCAACACCCGTTCTACGCCAAGGAAGTGCCGCTGATCGTCGGCGAGCATGTGGATGCCTCCAGCGGCACCGGCTGCGTGCACACCGCCCCGGCCCACGGCCAGGAAGACTTCACGGTGGGCCTGAAATACGGCCTGCCGGTCAAGAACCCGGTGGGCGACGACGGCAAGTACCTGGAAGGCACGGAGTTCTTCGCCGGCCAGCACGTGTCCAAGGCCAACGAAGCCGTGCTGGAGATGCTCCAGGCCAAGCACAGCCTGCTGCATGCCGAGCGCATCCGCCACAGCTATCCCCATTGCTGGCGCCATAAGACCCCGATCATCTTCCGCGCCACGCCCCAGTGGTTCGTGTCCATGGAGCAGGCCGGCCTGCGCGAGGCGGCCATGTACGCCATCACGAAGGTGCAATGGGTCCCCGACTGGGGCCAGAACCGCATCGAGGCCATGGTCTCCGGCCGCCCGGACTGGTGCATCTCCCGCCAGCGCACCTGGGGCGTGCCCATCCCCCTGTTCGTGCACAAGGTCAGCGGCGAGCTGCACCCGGATACGCCGAATCTCATCGAACAAGTGGCGAAACGCATCGAAAAGGCCGGCATCCAGGCCTGGTTCGATCTCAAGCCCGAGGAACTGCTGGGTTCCGGCGCCGAGCTCTACAGCAAGGTCGGCGACACCCTGGACGTCTGGTTCGACTCCGGCGTGTCCCATGCCACCGTGCTGCAGCCGCGCGGCCTGCCGCATCCGGCTGATCTTTACCTGGAAGGCTCGGATCAGCATCGCGGCTGGTTCCAGTCCTCGCTCTTGACCTCCATGGCCATCTACGGTCACGCGCCCTACAAGGCCGTGCTCACCCATGGCTTCACCGTGGACGGCAAGGGCGAGAAGATGTCCAAGTCCAAGGGCAACGTGGTCTCGCCCCAGATCGTCAACGATTCCCTGGGCGCCGACATCCTGCGCCTGTGGGTGGCGAGCACGGACTATCGCGGCGAGATGGCCGTGTCCGACGAGATCCTGAAGCGCACCGCCGACACCTATCGGCGCCTGCGCAACACGGCGCGCTTCCTGCTGGCCAACCTCAAGGGCTTCGACCCGGCCACCGACTCGGTCGCGCCGGAGCAGATGTTGGCCCTGGACCGCTGGGCGGTGGATCTGGCCGCTCGCGTCCAGAAGGACATCATCGAGGCTTACGAGACCTACCAGTTCCACGTCGTCTGCCAGAGCATCCACCATTTCTGCTCGGTGGACATGGGCAGCTTCTACCTGGACATCATCAAGGACCGCCAGTACACCGCCAAGGCCGGCGGACTGGCCCAGCGCTCCTGCCAGACCGCCCTTTACCATATCGTCCAGGCCCTGGCGCGCTGGATGGCGCCCATCCTGTCCTTCACCGCCGAGGAAATCGCGCAGTTCGTGCCCGCCCATGACGGCAAGAGCATCTTCCTCGCCGAGTGGTACCAGGGTCTGTTCGCCATGGACGCCGCCGCGCCGCTGGATGCCGAGGGCTGGAGCACGGTGTTCGCGGTGAAGACCGCCGTCAACAAGGCCATCGAGGACCTGCGCGCCGCCGGCGGCATCGGCGGTTCCCTGGAAGCCGAGGTGACGGTCTATGCCGAACCGGCCCTGAAGGCCTTACTGGACCGCTTGGGCGATGAGCTGCGCTTCGTGTTTATCGCCTCTCGCGCCGAGGTGAAGGCCTTGTCGCAGCGCGATGCCGCCGCCCAGGACACCGAGGTCCCCGGCGTCGCCGTGGCCGTGCTCAAGACCGAGCACGAGAAATGCGTGCGCTGCTGGCACCGCCGCCCCGACGTCGGCGTCTTCGCCGCCCAGCCGGGCCTGTGCGCCCGCTGCGTGGATAATGTCACTGGCGAGGGCGAGACGCGCTACTACGCCTGATGCCCGCTCTGTCTTTCTTGCCCCCTCTCCCCTCGCGGGAGAGGGCTGGGGAGAGGGGGACGCCGGGAGTAGCCCGTTCACCCTTCGACAGGCTCAGGGCGAACGGCGGAACCCATTGCAATTGAGCCGTTCGTGCTGAGCCTGTCGAAGCATGGACGGCGGTGGTGAGAAGTGAACGAATCCAAAACCGGCGCCCTCTCATGGCTGTGGCTCAGCGCCCTGGTCCTGGTCCTGGACCAGGCCTCCAAGCTGTACGTCGCCGCCCATTTCCAGTACGGCGAGGCCGTCAACGTCCTGCCCTTCTTCGACCTGCGCTATGTGCACAACACCGGCGCCGCCTTCAGCTTCCTGTCCGATGCCGGCGGCTGGCAACGCTGGTTCTTCGCCGGCCTCGCCGCCGTCATCAGCTTAGGGCTGGTCTATTGGCTCAAGACCCTGCCGCGCGCCGAGCGTTGGAACGCCTGCGCCTTGGCCCTGATCCTGGGCGGCGCCGTGGGCAACCTCTACGATCGCGTGGCCTATGGCTATGTCATTGATTTCCTGGATTTCTATTTCGGATTCTTCCGGCCCATCCTGGGCACGGAGCATTTTCCGGCCTTCAATATCGCCGATTCGGGCATCTGCGTCGGCGCCATCATGCTGGTCATCGACTCCTTCCGAAAGAAAGAAGCCAATACCGAATCCCCGGCCTAAGCATTACAGCGAGTAGTACCCCATGAGCACCCCCGTCATCGGCCCGAACAGCGTGGTCACCGCCCACCTCACCCTGTCCCTGGAAGACGGCTCGGTGGCCGACAGCACGAAAGTCGCCGGCAAGCCCACGCGCATGCTCCTCGGCGATCACTCCCTGTCCGAGGCCGTGGAAGCCGGCCTTCTGGGCCTGGAACTGGGCGCCAGCCACACGTTCACCGTGCCCGCCGACCAGGCCTTCGGCGAACCCACGCCGGACAACATCCAATACATGGACCTCGCCGACTTCCCGGCCGAGATGAAACCGGAGCCCGGCCTCATCGTCGCCTTCGCCGGCATCAACGGCCAGGAACACCCGGGCATTATCCGCGAGATCAGCGGAAATTCGGTTAAAGTGGACTTCAACCATCCGCTCGCCGGTCACGCCATCACCTTCGAGGTGGAGATCCTGGGCATCGCCTGAGCCGGCGTCGTGCACAGCGTCCGTTCGTCCTGAGTAGCGCCGAAGGCGCATATCGAAGGACTCCCGACCAGCGTCGTTCCCGAGGAACGGCAGGAGCTTGAGACCCGAATGAACATCCTTCTCGCCAACCCGCGCGGCTTCTGCGCCGGCGTCGACCGCGCCATCGAGATCGTCAACCGCGCCCTGGAGCTCTTCGGCGCGCCGATCTACGTGCGCCATGAGGTCGTGCATAACCGCTATGTGGTGGAGGACTTGCGCGCCAAGGGCGCGGTCTTCGTCGAGGAGCTGGACGAGGTGCCGGCCGGCGCCACCGTGATCTTTAGCGCCCATGGCGTGTCCCAGGCCGTGCGCGCCGAGGCCCGTGCCCGTGGCCTCAAGGTTTTCGACGCCACCTGCCCCCTGGTCACCAAGGTGCACATGGAAGTCGCCCGCGCGGCCAAGCGCGGCGAGGAATGCATCCTCATCGGCCACAAGGGCCACCCGGAAGTCGAGGGCACCATGGGCCAGTACGACAACCCGGAAGGCGGCATCTACCTGGTGGAGGACCTGGACGATGTGGCGGTTCTCGCCCCCAAGAACCCGGAGCATCTGCACTTCGTCACCCAGACCACGCTCTCCGTCGACGACACCCGCGGCCTCATCGAAGCCCTCCAGGCCCGCTTCGCCAGCATCGCCGGTCCGCGCCGCGACGACATCTGCTACGCCACCCAGAACCGCCAGGACGCCGTGCGCGATCTGGCCAGCCAGTGCCAGGTGGTTCTGGTCGTCGGCTCCCAGAACAGCTCCAACTCCAACCGCCTGCGCGAGCTGGCCGAGAAGGCCGGAGCGCGTGCCTATCTGGTTGATGGCGCGGAAGAAATTCAGAAAGACTGGCTCAAGGATTCATCCAGCGTCGGCGTCACCGCCGGCGCCTCCGCCCCCGAAATCTTGGTCCGCGAAGTCATCGAACGCCTCAAGTCCTGGGGCGGCATGGGCGTGCGCGAGATCAGCGGACGGGAAGAAAACGTGGTGTTCTCGCTGCCGGCGGAGCTGCGTAGCTGAGAGGAGCTTGCATCGGCGGCAACATCGAGCCGGCGCGGCCGCTTTCCCGGTTTTGATACCCTGTTCACAACTTGATGTCCCAGAGCGCCGCTCATCGGCTGTTCGCGTTCGCCCATCCGTTGCCCGTTGTGGGCCGGCGAGGGCTGAACCATAGTAGGCTCGCGTATAGGCTTACTTGGATGCGACATGCAAAGGGGTTTCAGTCTTGTTGAACTGGTAGTCGCGATGGCGTTGCTCGCTATCGCGACGAGTCTTGCCGTCCCTTCTTACCGGAATACGGTGGTCCAGAACCGCCTGGCGGCAGTGACCAACAACCTGATTGGCGCGGTTGAACTGACGCGCAGCGAGGCGGTGCGCCGGCGCATTACCATGGATCTCATGCCGAATGCGACCTGGACCCAGGGTTGGGTCGTGCGGCGCAACGGTAGCGCCGATCCCAACGAGAATGTTCTCAGCTATACGTCGCCGGCGGGGGTCTCCCTCTCCCTGACTTATTCAATCTCGAGCCCCCCAGAGAACCTTTCGTTCAATTCCCGGGGCTTGCGCACTCCGATATCGAATGTGCTGTTCACCATCTGCGATGACGCTACTCACAAGGGCCGAACCGTGGCCTTGAGCCCGACGGGGGCGGTGACGATAACCACGATTGCCAACGGTTGCGCGACATGAACATGAAACTTTCTAGTGGGGAACACGCCGGTATGGAACGCGATCCTGGGAAGCTGCTTCCTTTGGGGTTTTCCCTGGTCGAGGTCATGGTTGCCGTACTGGTGTTCAGCGTCGGATTGTTGGGATTCGCCGCCCTGCAGATTTCCTCGCTCAATAATAATCAGGAAGCTTATCTGCAATCGCAGGCCCTGGCCGTCGCCAATGATCTGGCTTCTCGCATGCGTGCAAACCGGGAGTACATCAACTGGGACGTGCGAGCGCCTTTGCGCGATTTAACTGTCGACGTCGCCGTAGATGAAAACATCTACAGTGACAGTCCCTACTGGTCCGCCAACCCGAATACCTCGAACGACCCGGATGAGGTTTGCGACGACGACCCCAAGTCCTACAACGGCGTGGCCGCCATCGCCGCGAGCGTGGTGCCTAATAACCTGGGTGATTTGCAATGCCGCGGCGCTGCCGCCAATTGCTCCGCCAAGCAGATGGCGGCACTCGATCGCTGGCAGGTGTGCCGCAGCGCGACCCAGTTGCTGCCCGACGGCGAAGTGCGTGTTGCCTGCCGCGACAACACCGCCTACACGGGGA
The DNA here is from genome assembly GCA_016182845.1 of Gammaproteobacteria bacterium. Classification (GTDB taxonomy): domain Bacteria; phylum Pseudomonadota; class Gammaproteobacteria; order Enterobacterales; family Permianibacteraceae; genus JACPFT01. Next base: position 28,824 of record JACPFT010000011.1, on the reverse strand, counting down.
ACTCCTTGCCGACCCTGCCGGCGATGGCGGCGGGGCCAGTGAATTTCATGAATCCCTATTTCGATCGCCGCCTCCAACCAAACAACATCCCCTACCATCCGGTATTCAACGCGGATGGCACTGCCGACCCGGGTTCCGAGTTTTTGAACGGCAATGATCCAGTGGACGCCTGTCACCCCGGTTCCGTCTACACCATCGCCGTCTATTGGACCCCCTCCGTGGCTCGATCCGGCACGGGTGAGCGCGGGGTAGCCGGAGCCGGTAATCAGGATACGGCCATCAACGCCCGTTGTATTGCCATGGTTGCGCCGGGGCCCGCCTTGGTTAATGCCAGCAATGTGCGTAAGACCTGTGTGCTTATCGACATAATTCCGTGAGTCAAATGATGCGTCAGCAGAAACACCATTGCTCCCAAGCCGGTTTCACCATCGTCGAGTTCATGATCGCCGGCACGCTGGGCCTGATTCTTCTGGCCGGGACCCTGCAGATCTTCATGGGGTCGCGCCAGAGCATCGTCCTGCAGAACGCCATGACGGAGGTCCAGGATTCCGGGCGCATGGCTTTGCATTTCTTGGCGGATGATCTGCAACGCGCCGGCTGGAACAATAATCTCAGCGGTGCCTTGCCTGTCCATATCCGATTGGGGGCCGGGCAGACACAGAACGCCTGCCGCGCCAATGCCAGCGGCGGACCGAGCGCCGACTGCCTGGAAGTCCGCTATGGCGGCACGCAGGATTGCCTGGGGAACACCGTCGTCGGGACGACGGTGACCAACCGCTACTATGTCCAGTACCGCGATGCCGATGATGACGACGACCTGGTTGTCGGCGATTTGATGTGCCTGGGCAATGGCAATGCGACGCCCCAAGCCCTGGTGGGCAATGTCGAGAATTTCCAGCTGATGTACGGTCTCGATTTGGAGGGCGATAAGGTGGCCAATCGTTACGTGGATGCCAGTGCGCTCACTTCCGTCAACATCGGCCAGGTCGTGTCGATGCGCCTGGCTTTGGTCGTCGCCAGCGACGCCAACACCCTGGATGCTGCGAGGGCGTACACGGCGGCGGAATTAACTTTGTTGAACGAAGCGGGTTATACCCGAAGCGATCGCCGTATGCGCCGCGTCTACAACCTGACGGTTCCCTTGCTGAACCGTTGAGCAAGGGATAGGAGAGCTTAACCCATGTTTGTCCCGGTCGTACTCATACCCGCCCTGCCGGCTCGGCACGCCCAGACCGGCGCCGTCCTGGTCGTGGGTCTGATCATCCTGGCCGTGCTCACCGTGATTGGTGTGACGGCCTTGTCCGGAGGCGCCTTGCAGCTGCGCATGGCCTCCAACAGCCAACAAAGCGCCATCGTTTTCGGTGCCGCGGAGAGCGCGGTCAGCGCCATGGTCAATTTGGGCAACACGGGAAAAGATTTTTCCGTGGTCGGCCATCCGGCCAGCGAGGCTCGCTCCCGGAACGCCGACGGCGATCAGGACACCTTGGATAATACCGATGCGATCATCCACTGCCTGAACATGAATCGCGGCACCGTGTCGACCCCCATCGATCCCGATGGCTCCGTAGTCTGCGGCGATACGGACTTCCTGAACGACGATAACGCGGACGGCGTCGCCGATTCGCAGGCGCGAGGCCGCGCCCGCCTGTTTTATCGCGGAACGGCTGGCCAGTGCCCCGGGATAAGTCTCAACCAAACTACATCGACCCTGGCCTGCCATTTCTTCCACATGGAGGGCGTCGGCTGGTTGGATGACGATAGCGACGGCGTGCCAGAGCCTCTGTCCGGGGAATCGACCACGACCGTGGATGCTTGGACCCGCTTCCCGGGCCCCAAGATCTGATTCAGCTTCCGCCTCACCAGTCCTGTACAAGCAGGAGGATTACGATGAATTTCTTGCGTACTAAATCCCTGGTTTTTCTCGGCTCGTCGCTGATCATGGCGGGAGCCGGATATGCCGACGACACGGAAATTTTCTTCCAGCCTGCCGGTACCGGCGTGGTCAAGCCCAATATTCTGTTCGTGATCGATACCTCGGGTAGTATGAGCTACGGTGAGACCTTCATTCCCGACGGGACCTTTTCCACCAAGACGACCTCGATCGAGACCAAGAGCCGCCGCATCCAGATCGTTAAGGATGTGCTGGAAACGATTCTTTCCGAGACCAGCGGCGTGAATGCCGGCCTGATGCGCTTTAACCGCGAACATGGCGCCTCGATCGTCTACCCCATAGCCAATATCGAGTCCACTGGGGCTGAGCAGGAGCGGGGGCATGGCGCGGTTGATGGGCGTTTGATCCTCCGCGCCCGCGCCGCCATCAAGGAGCGCGATGACGATGCCAATGAGAATACGAATGGTAGCGGTCAGGTTCTGAACAGCAACGCCCTCTACTTGACCAGCGGCAAGGTCCTTGGGTTGCGTTACCAAGGCCTCGACGTCCCCCGGCATGCCAAGATTACCCGCGCCTACATCGATTTCAACCTGATCGCCAGAGACCCGGAGACGGGGGTGAGCGTGGGGGGGACCCAGTCGGGAAGCGCGACCATCAAAATCAGCGCGCATAAGGTCGGCGATTCTCCGGCCATTTCCGCTACCAACAAGCTGAAACCCCGCCTCGACTCCGAGGCCACGTCTTCGGTCACCTGGCCGATCAGCGGCGGCTGGCAAGCCGGCGAAAGTTACAGAACGGTAGACTTCAGCTCTGTGGTCCAGCAGGTCGTCGATCAAGACGACTGGTGTGGCGGCAATGCCATGACCCTGATGTTCCAGCATACCAACGGGGTATCGCGAACCTTGATCAGCTATGAAAACCCCTATACGGTGAATTCTTATTACTCTCCGCTGCCTCCAGTACTCGTCGTGGAGTACGACGAGGCGGGGACTGTGGCGGCGACAGCCACCGCGAATACGTGCTTGCGGGGAGCTACCGCCGAACAGGTCGCGGGCGCAGAGGATGATGCCGAACAGGTCAGCGACGGCGATGTCGTGCTGCGCAACGATGCCGACATCGACTGGCGTAGCGATCCCGCCAGTGGTTCAACCAATGACATAATCGGTTTCCGCTTCCGGGAGATTAACATTCCCCAGGGCGCGGATGTGGACAGCGCCAAGTTGGTTCTTACCGCCAACGACAACGGAGCGGTGAACAGCGCGGGCACGGTGTATGGCGTGGCTGCCGACAGCGCGTCGGCATTCGGCGCCGCGACGGGCAGCTTGGGCGCATTGCCGCTGACCGGAGGAACACCCGTCAGCCTCGATCAGCCCTTCACCAAGGATTCTTCGTACAGCATCGACGTAACGGCGCAGGTGGATGCCATCGTGGACCGTACCGGTTGGGCTCCGGGCAATAATTTGGCCCTTATTGTGAAAGGTACGGCTGGCGATTTACAGGCCTACTCCTATGAGTCCTCGGCCGGCAACGCCGCCCGCCTTGCCGTCAGTTACAAGCTGGATGGCAAGCCGTTCATGGCCGGGCAGGTGACCAAGCGCCAGATGGTAATAGCGGAGCTGCGTCAGCTCCTGTCCGAGGGTGGTACTCCAACGACCGAGGCATTCTACGAGTCCTACCTGTATTTCGCCGGAAAGGACGTGGACTTCGGCACGGAGCGTTCCGACAAGACCGCACGCGGCGCCCACCCGCTGGCCTACACGGGAGGGGGGTACAACCTCCCGACCAACTGCCCTGGTTATGATTCCAATAGCGGGCAATGTTCGGGTGAAGGAGCCACTGGGAGTCCGACTTATATTTCGCCGGTGACCGATTCCTGTCAAAAGAACGTCATCGTCATCCTCTCCGACGGCCAACCCAATAGCGCCCAGGGTATCCAAAACAATATCCGGGATAACACCGATCCGGAACTTAGTTGCGCCACGCCTTCCAGTGGCGAGTCCTTCGCCGGCAAGGATTGCGCATACAAGCTCGCCAGCTTCGTCAGCGGCAATACCGTGGACTTGTCGCCCACGGTCAACGGTAATCAGAATGTCCAGGTGCATACCATCGGCTTTGGCATAGGCGAAAAGCCGACTTCGGATAGCGCGCCTAACAAGGGCGCCTACGATTACCTCAGCAAGATCGCGGAGAATGGCGGTGGAAAGTTTTACAATTCACAAAACGCCACGGATCTGCTTACAGCGTTTTCGTCAATCCTTAGCTCCCTCAAGGACATCAACTCGACCTTCGTTTCGGCTGGCGTCACCGTGAACCAGTTCAATCGCCTGACCCACTTGGACGAGCTGTATTTCGCCTTGTTCAAACCTTCGTCCGCGCCGGTCTGGAACGGCAACTTGAAGCGCTTTCGTCTCAATGCCTCGGACGGTCTGGTGTATGACGACAACGGCAACAAGGCGCTGAACGTGATTACCGGGCAGTTCGAGAACACTTCGAAGAGCTGGTGGAGTGGGATCGCGGACGGCAACGATGTCCGGAAAGGCGGCGCGGCGTCTCGGATGACCAACAGCCGACTCGTCTACACTAATCTGTCGGGAAGTAATTTAACGGAGGATGAGAACCGGGTGTCGGACGCCAATACGGCGATCACGACGGCGAAGCTGAACGCCGTGAGTTCGACCGAGCGGACCAAGATCCTGAACTGGGCGGTCGGCCAGGATGTCAACAATCCCTCGGCGCCGACGGCGGCGCGCAAGACCATGGGCGATCCGCTGCATTCCCAACCGGTCCTGGTGAGCTATGACAATGAAGGCACGAGCTTCAACCGCGTGTTCATGGGCGCCAATGACGGCTTCCTACACAATGTCGACAGCGGTACGGGCGACGAAAAGTGGGCTTTCATTCCCGAGGACTTGCTCGGTAGCTTGAAGATTTTCCAGTCCGGCTCCGCCTTTGGCCCCCATCCGTATGGGCTGGACGGCCCAATCACCACCTTCCTCTACAACGATGTCGACAAGGATGGCGTTGTTGACGTGGGGACCGATACCGCCTACCTCTATGTCGGGATGCGTCGTGGCGGCCGCAACTACTACGCCCTGGACATCAGCAACCCCGATGCACCCACCATGCTGTTCACCATCAAGGGCGGCATTGCCGGCGATTATGCCGAACTGGGTCAAACTTGGTCGCGCATGATTCCGGCCAAGATCAAACAGGGCGGCGACAAGCAGGTCGTCATCTTCGGCGGCGGCTATGACACGACCCAGGACAGCTATGGGGGGACGCAGGTCGATGGCATGGGGCGCACAGTATTTATCGCGGATGCCAAGACGGGTAGCCGTTTGTGGAGCGCAAGGGAACACGCCGGCCAGCAAACGGGCGCAGCCGCCGATCCGAAGACCAAGTTGAAATACAGCTTCCCCGGCGATGTCGCAGCCGTGGACCTGACCGGCAGCGGTTATATCGAGCATCTCTATGTCGGCGACATGGGGGGGCAAGTCTTCCGCTTTGACATGAACAAGAGCGCCGCCTCGGCCAGCGATACCGCGAAAGGGGGCCGCTTGGCCTATATCCAGGACAGCACCGACGAAGTGGATAATCGGCGTTTCTACTACGCACCCGACATCGTCATCAACGAGCGCCCGGGAGTTTATAGCCATGTGGCGGTTTCCCTGGGTTCGGGTTTCCGCGAACACCCCTTGGACAAGGTCATTGAGGAACATTTCTATTCCTTGCGGGATTATGGCGTGTTGGCTGAGTCTCCGGTGTTTGACGCCGTGGTCCCGGATATCGCGCTGAACCATCTCATTGATATCAATCAGTTCAATGGCGATCAGAAGGCGGTTGATCCGGTGACCGGCGCGGTTAGCGCGACGCCGGATGGTATCGGCGACGCGATTCAAACCCTGGAGAATGACCAGGCGCTGACATCCTCGACGGATGCGAAGCGGGGATGGTATCTGCCTTTCAATGGACAGAACGAGTCCATCCGCAAAGCGGGAGAGAAGGTGCTGGCACAGGCGGTCACGGTCCAGGGGACCATTTTCTTCACGTCCTACTACCCCACGGTAGCCTCGACCTCTTGCGAGCCTTCCGAAGGCAAGAGCCGTTTGTATTCTCTGCAGTTGACGGGGGGGGATACGACGAAGTTCCTGCCGGATATTGAAGGAGTGACTGCCGTCGGCATCAATCAGGGCGATCGCTTCCAGGACCTGACGACGCCCGGCATCGCTCCCGGCCTGCTGGTCCTGAGTACCGGGCAAGGCTTGAGGGGACTCGTGGGGCCCGAAGGAGTTGGTCCGGTGGGCGAGGGTGGTTCCCGATTCAAGGTCTACAAGTGGCGGCAGCGAGAAGCTAATTGAGCCATTGAGCATGGAGGCCTAGGGATGGGCCTCGCTAATTTCCATTTTAGCGATAGGTGTGTCATGAAAGCTAAGAGTCCAGGGTTCAGCTTGTTGGAGTTGTTGGTCACGGTTGCGATTGTCGGAATCCTGGCCTCGATTGCCTATCCGAGCTACACGAATAGCGTCCTCAAGTCTAATCGCGCCGAAGTTCAAGGCGTCCTAATGTCGGCGGCTCAGGCGCTGGAGCGCTACCGGGCCAGGAATAATTTTGTGTACTCTGACGCGAAGATTGGCGCGAGCGTCTGCAATGACACAGCGGCGGCGGACCAGGTTCTCTTCAGCGACCGGGTGCCGGAGACGGGAGCACAAAACTACGCGATTGATTTTTCGGCGTGCTCGGCGACGACCTTCACGCTACGGGCCACTCCTCAGGGTCGCATGACCGGCGATGGTGCGATGACCTTGAGTCAGACCGGCGCCAAAACCTGGGTCGATCCGGTGATCGGTGCGAAAGATTGTTGGACCCGGAAGGGTGACAATTGCACTTGAGTTGAGAGGCCATTAATAATGGCTGATCTACTGCAATTTGCGCGGTGTGGCTAAAACCATGTTGCGCCACATGAAGTCTTCGGTTGATTGACTCGCCAAAACACCTTGGCTTCCACACTGCGCGCAGCGCCTCATTTACCAGGCGGAACTTCTGCTACGGTCTTCGGCTTTTTCGTAAACAGGCGCCATTCACGCTTGTGCTCAGCTCTCCGATAGCAGGCTTCGGTGGTGCACCACGATCTCGAAGGCTTCCTCTTCGGTGAAGCCTTCTTCAATCAAGGCCTTGTAGAGATTGCGCAGATAACGCGCTTCGTTCTTGGCGACTTCTTCTTGCGCCATGGCATCCAGTTTGAGACCGAAGGCTTGTTCGAGCACCAAGTTTCGGCGTGCTTGAGGCAACGGTTTGGTGGGCTCGGCGGCAACGGCTCCCGGCGAGGGGAGGGCGAGGCAGAGCAATAGGCTCAGCGCGGCTCTTTTGGTGATCGTTACAGGCATGGGCTCCGCTCCCTGGTAAATGCAGACTCTGCTCGTATACTCTGGTGGAGTTTAGCACCGGTCGCCATGGCGGCCACTGCCTATGCGCAGGGGGAGCGGGTGATGAAGCGAAAACATCTTTTTTGGGGGGGCTGTCTCGTTTTCCCGGGACTGGCATTCGGCGAGATCGTTCGTGTCATGTCGGTGGAATCGGCGGCTGAATTGATTGTTGTCAGGGAGGATGGGCAAACTCGGCGCGTCAAGTTACAGGGCGTTGTCGCTCCCGAGGCTGGCGAGCCGGCCAGAGCCGCCAAAAAGCGCCTGGCCGATTTGGTGTTGGCGAGATCGGTAAGCCTGGAGTTTTCGGACGGCGAGAACGAGGTTCACTTGAGCATAGGTGGGCGACAAGTCGATGCCTTGGCCTTGGGCCTGGCCCCCGAGCCTCGGAGCCCGGTTACCGCTACTGAGGTCGTGGTCGAGGAAACGCCGGCGGTTGTGCCGGCGCCCCAAACTCGGGAGCTGCCTGCGCCTGCGGTCGAGGCGACCGCAAGTCCCGCCGCCACTGCACCCGCGCCGCCGACGCCCGCCGCGTCGGCGGAGGCTTCTTCCGTCGCTCAGCTAGACGCCGACAAGGCGACGAAGCCTGCCGCTCGGCCAGTCATCGCCAACCGGGCCGATGGCCTGTATCATCGACCGGATTGCCCGGGTTATGGCCGCGTACCCGGGCGGCATCGGGTCGAGTTTGGCTCGCCCGGCGCGGCGGAACGGGAGGGTTTTCGCCTGGCGGGGAATTGCCCGCTACCCTGAGCGGGCGGCGCGGCCGATTTCCTGCTCCGCCGCGCATCTTCTTCGCGGTCTTCAGGGATTTTGAAGCAGGACGCATGCTCTCCACGACTCGACTTCAGTTCATCGATACCTTGCGCGGCTTGGTCATGGTGCTCATGACCCTGGATCATGTACGCGATTTCTGGGGGCCCACGCCCTTCGACCCCGTTGATCCCGGCGCCTCGGAACCGGCCTGGTATCTCACCCGCTGGCTGACTCATTTCTGCGCGCCGGTCTTCGTGTTCCTCGCGGGGACCAGCGCGCATTTCACCGGCGCGCGTCTGACCGGGCCAGGGGCGTTGAGCCGCTATCTGGCGGTGCGCGGCCTTTGGCTGGTGGGGCTGGAATTCCTCGTGGTCGTGCCGAGCTGGATGTTTTTCCCGGTGCAGTCCCTGTTTGCCCAGGTGATCTGGGCTCTGGGCATGTCCATGCTGGCCTTGTCGGTTCTCTGTCTATTGCCCGGGCCCGTGCTGGGGCTGCTGGCCCTGGCCGTGCTCCTGGGGCATAACGCTTTCGATGGCCTGAAGCCCGAGGACTTCGGTGCGCAGTCCTGGCTGTGGACCATCGCCCATGTGCCGGGCTATGTGCCCCTGAGCGACAGTGGTTTCGGGGTGTATTTCGCTTATCCGCTTTTGCCCTGGATTGCGCTCATGGCGGCCGGCTATGCCTTCGCGCCCTGGTTGTTCGCCCAGGCGGAGCGGCGCCGTTCGCGGCTCTTGTCGGCGGGCTTGGGGCTAGTGGCCACGTTCCTGGTCCTGCGCGCATTCAACACCTACGGCGATGCCTCGCTCTGGGCGGTGCAGGCGCGCGGCGCGGCCTATACGCTGATGTCATTTTTCAATCTGAGCAAGTACCCGCCCTCGCTGTTGTTCCTGTGCGCGACCCTGGGGCTAGCCCTGGTTTTGGCGGCTTGGTTGTCGGTCGGCGAGGGGCGCAATCCCGCCTGGTTGCGTACCTTCGGGCGCGTGCCGCTGTTTTTCTACTTGCTGCACGTGCCTCTGATCCATGCCCTGGCGGATATTCGCTCCTGGTTCGAATTCGGCGTGGTCAACTGGTACACGCAATGGCCGGTGGTGTTCCCGGTCGGTTACCAGCCCAGGCTGTGGCTGGTCTACCTGGTGTGGGTCCTGGTGGTGGCCATGCTCTACCTGCCCTGCCGCTGGTACGACCGCGTGAAGCGGGAGCACCGGGATAGCTTGTTGCGATTTATATAGCGGAGCGGTTCATAGCGGTTTGGGTAGGGGCTTGGCGATGCCCAGCTCCCGATAGAGCGCGCGGCAGGCGAGCTGGTCCTTTTCGGCGGGAGCCTCGTCCAGGGCAAGACGCTGGAGACAGGCTTCGCGCTGGCGGTCCAGTTCCGCTTCGGCCCGGGTTTGGGCGCGTTCGTGGACGGCATAGAGTCCGGCCGCGACGATGAAGCCTGCGGCCAGGACCCATTCCAGGGGCGGGCGTTTGAGCGGGCTCACAGGCTCAGGCCGCCCTGGCACAAGTATTTGATTTCCAAGAATTCGTCCATGCCGTACTTGGAGCCTTCCCGGCCCAGGCCGGATTCCTTGACGCCGCCGAAGGGGGCTACCTCGGTGGAGATGAGGCCCTCGTTGATGCCTACCATGCCGTATTCCAGGGCCTCGGCGACGCGCCAGATCCGGCCGATGTCGCGGGCATAGAAATAGGCGGCGAGGCCGTAGGGCGTGTCATTGGCCAGGCGCAGGGCTTCCTCTTCGGTCTGGAAGCGGAACAGCGGCGCCACGGGCCCGAAGATTTCCTCGTGGAATAAGGCCATGCCGGTATCCACGCCGGTCAGTACCGTCGGCTCGAAGAACTGGCCGCCCAGGGCATGGCGCTTCCCGCCCACCTTGGCCTTGGCGCCCTTGCCGTAGGCGTCGTTCAGCAGTTCCTCGACCTTGAGCACTGCCTCGCCATTGATCAGCGGACCGGTGGTCACGCCGGCCTGGCTACCCGGGCCGACCTGAAGCTTGGCGACGGCGGCGGCCAATTTCTCGGCGAAGGCCTCGTAGACGCCGTCCTGGACCAGTAGGCGGTTGGCGCAGACGCAGGTCTGGCCGGCATTGCGGTACTTGCTGGCCATGGCGCCGGCCACGGCGGCGTCCAGATCGGCGTCGTCGAAGACGATGAAGGGGGCATTGCCGCCCAGCTCCATGGACATCTTCTTGACCGTGTCGCAGCACTGCTTCATGAGCAGTTTTCCGACGGCGGTGGAGCCGGTGAAGGAGAACTTGCGCACCCGGGCATCGCCGGTGAGCACGGCGCCGATCTCGGCGGCGCGCTTTCCGGTCACCACATTGAACACGCCGGCGGGGATGCCGGCGCGGCTAGCGAGCTCGGCCAGGGCAAGGGCCGAGAGCGGAGTTTCCGCCGCCGGCTTGACGATGAAGCTGCAGCCGGCGGCCAGGGCCGGCGCGGCCTTGCGCGTGATCATGGCATTGGGGAAGTTCCAGGGCGTGATGGCGGCGACCACGCCCACCGGCTGCTTGATGGCGAGGATGCGCCGGTCGGCGGCGGGGGCGGGGATGATGTCGCCATAGACGCGCTTGGCTTCCTCGGCGAACCATTCCACGAAGCTGGCGCCGTAGAGCACCTCGCCTCGCGCCTCGGGGAGCGGCTTGCCCTGTTCCAAGGTCATGATGAGGGCCAGATCGTCGGCATGGGCCAGCATCAGTTCGAACCAGACCCGCAGCTTGGCGGCACGCTCCTTGGCGGTCAGCCTGGCCCAGGCCGGCTGGGCTTTCTGGGCGGCGGTCACGGCGGCGCGCACGTCCTCGGCGTCCAGATCGGCCACCTCGGCCAGCACCTCGCCGTCCGCTGGGTTGCTCACCGGGAAGCGGCCATGCCGGCCTTCGCGCCATTGTCCGTCCACATAGGCCTGGGTGCGCAGCAGGGCGGGGTCCTTGAGGGCGATGTTCATGCCGGGCTCCTGTCGGTTTTATATGGATTGATGGTGAAAATAATTGACATGCTACGCCCTGGTTTAGGGAGCGTAAAGCCTCCACGTCCGGCTGAAGCCGGACCTACGGGGTCTGGGTGGAAGCGTCTTCTTGCAGGTCCGACTTCAGTCGGACGGGTCCTGTGTCTCGCTTACGGGCACGGCTTCCGCCCGCGGCAGCCAGAAGTTCAGCAGCAGCACGGCCAGGAGGGCGCAGCCGGCGGAGAAGCCGAAGGCGGCCTGGGGGGTGATTTTCTCCCAGAGCGTGCCGAACAGCAGGGAGGCGGGCAGCAGGGTCAGGCCCAGGACGCCGTTGTACCAGCCATAGGCCGTGCCCAGGTGTTCGGATTCGGCCAGATCGGCCACGAGGGCCTTCTCGGCGCCCTCGGTGGCGGCGAGATAAACGCCCATGCTCAGGAAGAAGGGCCAGAGCAGCTGGCCGTCCGAGAGACCCATGCCCAGGAGCAGGGCGGCATAGAGCAGCCAGCCGGCGGTGATCAAATGGCGGCGCGGCCATTGGTCGGACAGGGCCGAGAGCGGGGTGCCCAGGAGGGTGGCGGAGAAGGAAGTCAGGGCCCAGAGTAGGGCTGTGTGCGTGGCGCTGAGGCCCAGTTCGTGGGCGCGCAGCAGGAGGAACATATTGGAGGCATTGCCCAGGCTGAACAGGGCCAGGACGACGAGGTAGCGGCGCAGAGCCGGCGACAACTGGCCTGGCGACCAGCGCATCGATTGGCGTGGCTTGGGAGCGCGGACTCGCTCGGGTAGGGCCAGGGCGCAGAGGATGACCAGGGCGCCGGGCAGGGCCGACCAGAGGAAGATGTCGGCGATGGGCATGCCCAGAGCCAGCAGCCCCGCCGCCGCCAGGGGGCCGATGACGGCGCCGGCATTGTCCATGGCGCGGTGCAGGCCGAAGGCGATGCCCCGATCCTCGGGCGCGACGCTGGCGGCCAGGAGGGCATCGCGGGGCGCGCTGCGCAGACCCTTGCCGATGCGATCGGAGAGGCGCAGGGCCAGGATCACCGGCCAGCTTCCCGCCAGGAAATACAGGGGGCGGGCGATGGAGGCCAGGGCATAGCCCACGACGATCCAGGGCTTGGCTCGGCCTTGCGCGTCGGCCAGTACGCCGGAGGCGAGCTTGAGCAGGGCTGCCAGGGCCTCGGCGCAGCCCTCGATCAGGCCCAGGACGCGCGGCCCGGCCATGAGCACGGAGGCCAGGTAGATGGGCACCAGGGGATAGAGCAGATCGCTGGCGGCATCGTTGAGCAGGCTGATGCCGCCCAATAGCCAGACGCTCAGGGGTAGGGCCTTGAGCCGGGTCATGCCGCGCCCTTGAGGCGAGCGACGGTGGCGAGGCCGGCCAGGGTCAGGGCGATGGAACCGGCCACGTGGGCGATGAGGCCCAGGCCCAGCGTGCTCCATTGTTGGCGCTCGACGAGTAGGCTCATCTCGCCGGAGAAGGCGGAGAAGGTGGTCAGGCCGCCCAGGAAGCCGGTGACCAGGAAGAGGCGGATGTCCGGGCTCAGATGGCCGTAGTTGTCGATGAGGCCCAGGGCCAGGCCCATCAAATAGGCGCCGACGAGATTGGCGGCGAGGGTGCCCAGGGGCAGGGCCGGGTAGAGGCTGTTGAGGGCGAGGGAGAGTGCCCAGCGGCTCCAGGCGCCGAGGGCGGCGCCCAAGCCCACCAGGAGCAGACCCACTGGGCTCATTGCTTGTAGACCTTGCCGCCCTTCATCACGAAGCGCGGGCTTTCCAGGACATGGATGTCGGCCAGGGGATCGCTGTCCACGGCCACCAGGTCGGCCCATTTGCCGGCGGCGATGCTGCCGGCGTCGGCTTCGATATGCAGCAGCTGCGCCGCGTTGCGGGTCGCCGAGCGTATGGCTTCCAGGGGCGGCATGCCCGCCTCGACCATGTAGCCGAATTCCTTGGCATTCCCGCCATGGGGGTAGACGGCGGCGTCGGTGCCGAAGGCGATCTTGATGCCGGCCTTGTAGGCCTTGGCGAAGGTGGCCTGGATCTGCGGGCCGATGGCCGCGGCCTTGGGGCGGACGATTTCCGGGTAATAGCCGGGGATCTTCGCCTTTTCGCCGACGAATTTTCCGGCGCTGATGGTGGGCACGTACCAGGTCTTGTGCTGTTTCATCAGCTTGATGGCCTCGTCGTCCATGTAGGTGCCGTGCTCGACGGAGTCGACGCCGGCGCGGATGGCGCGCTTCATGCCCTCGGCGCCATGGGCATGCACGGCGACGACCATGCCATAGTCCTTGGCGGTGTCGACGATGGCCTGGACCTCGTCGTCCATGAACTGGGGCCGGCGTCCGTCCTTGGCCACGGAGAGGACGCCGCCGGTGCCGGTGATCTTGATGACGTCCGAGCCGTCCTTGTAACGCTGGCGCACGGCTTGACGCGCCTCGGCGACGCCGTTGATGACGCCGTCCTCGGGGCCGGGGTTGCCCATCAGGTGTTCGGCGTGGCCATTGGTGGGATCTGCATGGCCGCCGGTGGTGGCGATGGATTTCCCGGCGGTGTAGATGCGCGGTCCATCGACGAGCCCCTGGTTGACGGCATTGCGCAGGGCGATGGATACCCGGTGGATGTCCCCCAGATCGCGCACCGTGGTGAAGCCGGCCAGGAGCGTGCGTTCCGCGTAGACCGCCGAACGGAAGGCGAAATCCGCCGGGTTGTCGGTGAAGCCCTCGGTGTAGCGGCGCGGGCCGGTTTCCTCGGTCAGGTGGGTGTGCATGTCCATCAGGCCGGGCAGCAGGGTGGCGGCTTTCAAATCGATGAGTGTGTCGCCGGGGCCGGCGCTCTGGAAGCCGTCGGTGACGGCGACGATGCGCTCGCCCTGGATGCGTAAGGTCGCGGCGCCCTGCATCCGTCCGCCGTCCACGTCCAGCCAGTGGCCGGCATGGATCAAGGTGTCGGCGAAGGCGGGGCTCTGGGCCAGGAGGGCGGCGAGAACGAGGCGGATTTTCATGGCTTTTTCTTGGTTTTCGGGAGGGCCGGTCCACTATAGAGGATGGGGGGCGGGCGGTAAATCTGGCCTATAGTCTAGGCATAAAGGAATAGGCCGGTTTTCCTCGGCGGCGGGAAGCGGCGACCAAGCACGGGAGTGCGCATGCTGGCGTGGCGGGGCAAGGGCGATGACCAGGAGCCGCTGGGTGGCGCGGAAGGCCCCCGGCTGTCTGTCGTGCGCGATAAGCCCGTCCTGGCCAATGTCCTGGCCTGCGCACTCTGCGTCGCGGCCGGCCTGCCCGTCGCCGGGCTGGGTTTTCAGCTGGGCGGGACGCCGGCACTGTCCCTGAGCGCCGGTGTCGCGGTCGCGGCCCTGCTGCTGGGGCGCACTAACCTTTGGCCTGGCGTCTTTCTCGGCCTGTTCCTGTCAGGTCTTTTCGAGCGGGATATGGGCTCGGGCATTGCGCCGGCCCTGAGCGCTGCCATCGCCGGCCTGTTCCAGGCCCTGGTGGCGGTCAAGGTGTTGGAGCGGATGGCCCGGGGCCGAGAGCCCTTCGCCGATGTGACGGGGGTCTTCGCCTTCCTGCTGTCGCTGATCCTGGCCGCGACCCTGGGGGCCGCCATCACGCTCAGTGCTCGCTTGGTCTTCTTCCAAGCGCCCGTGCCCGACATTCCGGGCTTCCTGGCCCTGGAGTGGGGGCGCCAGGTGGCGGGCATGGCGGTCGCCGCGCCCTTATTGCTGGGCCTTGCCGAGGGGCGCCAGGAACTCCTGCGGGCCTGGCGGCTGGCGGAGGCGGTCTGTGCCGGCCTGCTCCTGTGGTTGGCTTGCCGGGTGGCCTTCGGTCTGCTCAGCCTGCCCGGGCCTTGGCGGCTGCTGAACCAACCCGAGGTCCTCATCCCCTTATTTCTCTGGGTCGCGGTGCGCTTCCGCCTGCTGGGCGCGGCGGCGGCCCTGAGCCTGGGCACGCTCACCGCCTTCTCCGCCGCCTTCCAGGACCTGGGTTTCACGTCGGGACTCGCCCTGGAACAGCGGGTCCTGGCCAGCCAGCTCTTGGCCCTGTTCGCTGGCCTCAGCACCTACCTCCTGGTGGCCTTGCTGACCGAACGCGATGGGGCGCGGGCCTCCTTGCTGAGCCAGAACGAAACCTTGCAGGAACGGGTCGCCGAGCGCACCGCCGTGGTCCAGGCCAGCCTGGATGCCTGGCAACAAGAGGCCGAGAGCCGCCAGGAGATGCTCTGGGAGCTGGCCGCCGCCGAGGAGAAGCTGAGCCTGATCCTGGAGCAGGCGACCGAGGGCATCCTCCTGGTGGACGCCCAATCCGGCCTGGTCGTCGAGGCCAATCGCGTGGCCCTGGAGCGCCTGGGCCACGGGCGCGAGGCCATGCTCCACCTGCATCTCGCCGAGCTCCTGGCCGTGGACTGCCGCGAGGACGCGGAGCAACACCTGGAGCGCGTGCGCGCCGAGGGCTTCGACCGCTTCGAGACGCGTCTGCGCAGCAAGGATGGGGTGATCCGCGAGGTCATCCTCGGCATGCGCCGGGCTTTCTTACGCGAGCGGGAGTTCTTCATCACCACCTTCAGCGACATCACCGAACTCAAGCGCTCGGAGCGACGCCTGGCGGAGTCGGAGCAGAAACACCGGCAGCTGGTGGAGAATCTCCAGGAGGGCATCTGGACCATCGACGCCAATGGCCACACCGGCTTCGTTAACGCCCGCATCGCCCAGATGCTGGGCTATAGCCGCGAGGAGATGCTAGGCAAGCATGTCCTGCACTTCGTCCTGCCCGACGATCTGGAGCGCGCCCGCCAGTTCATGGCGCAGCGCGCCCTGCGCCGCAGCGAGAATTTCGAGCTGGGCTTCCTGCGCCGGGACGGCGGCGTGCTCAGCGCCCATGTGGCGGCCTCACCCCTGTCCGAGGGTGGGCGTCACGCGGGCACGGTCCTCGGGATCATGGACATCGCCTATCTGAAGCAGATCGAGACCCATCTGCGCCAGAGCGAGCAGCGATTGATGCAGGTCATCGACTTGGTGCCGCATATGCTCTTCGCCCGCGACAGCCGGGGCCGCTTCCTCATGGCCAACCGGGCCATGGCCGAGGCCCTGGGCCGGCCGGTGGACGGGATCGTGGGTCACGGCCTGGGCGAATTCCCCGCCCTGGCCGAGCGCTCCGCCGCGATTTTGGCCGAGGATCAGGCGATCATCGCCGCCGAATCGACGAAGTTCGTGCCCCAGGAACCCTTCGACACGGTGACGGGCGAGGAGCGGGTCCTGCAGACCACCAAGCTGCCCTTCACCCAAGTGGGCAGCCAGGAGAAGGCGGTCCTGGGCATCTCCATCGACATCACCGAGCAGCGCCGCACCGAGCAGCTCATGGCCGGGCGCAACCTGATCCTGGAGCTGGTGGCGCGCGGCGTGCCGTTACGTCTTCTGCTCGACGAGTTGCTGCGCCTCTACGAGAGCCTGTTTCCGGAGCTGCGCACCAGCATCCTGCTGCTGGATCGGCGCCGGCAGTGCCTGGGCCTGGGCATCTCCCCCAGCCTGCCCGCCCCGTTTCTTCAGGCCCTGGACGGCCTGCCCGTGGACGAGGGCATGGGCTGTTGCGGACATGCGGCCTTCACCGGCCAACTGGTGGAGATCGAGGATGCGGTCAATCACCCCTATATGCAGAACCTGCAAAGCCTGAGAAGCGAGCACGGCATCGGCTCTTGCTGGTCCATGCCGATCTTTTCCGCAGAGGGCCATGTCCTCGGCACCCTGGCGGCCTACCGCGCGCAACCCGGTCAGGGCACAGCCCAGGAGCTGTCGGTGATGCGCAACCTGGCGCAGCTGGCGGCCATCGCCATCGACCGCCACGAGCGCGAACTCAATACCCGTAAACTGACCCTGGCGGTGGAGAACAGCGCCAGCATGATCATGATCACCGATACCGGGCACCGCATCGAGTACGCCAATGCCCGGCTCTGCGCCTTCTACGGCCAGTCCCAGGAGGCCTTGCTAGGCCGGGATTCCGCGCTGTTCCGCGCCGCCGATACCGAGGCTGAGCACTACGAGGCGATCTGGGCGCAGATCCGCGCCGGCGGCGACTGGCATGGCGAGGTGCGCGTGCAGGATGCCGACGGGCAGGCCTATTGGCTGATGGCCTCGGTGTCCACGGTCTACGAGGACGACGGCTCGCCGCGCTACCACGTGTTCGTGGCCGAGGACATCAGCGCCATCAAGGAAGCCCACGAGGAGATGCAGCAACTGGCCTTCCACGACGCCCTGACCGGCCTGGAAAACCGCCGTTTGTTCCGCGAACGCCTGGAGCATGCCCTGCACGCCAGCCAGCGCAGCGGTAAGCCGGCCGCCCTGCTATTCCTGGATCTCGACAAGTTCAAGAGCATCAACGATGGCCTGGGCCACGAGATCGGCGACCGGCTGCTCAAGGAAGTGGCCACGCGCCTGGTGGCCTGCGTGCGCCAGGAGGATTGCGTGGCGCGCCTGGGGGGCGATGAGTTCACCGTCCTGCTGCGCGAGGCCGAGGGCGAGGAGGCGGCCGCCGTGGTGGCGCAGAAGATCATCGAGACCCTGGCCGAGCCCATGGTCTTAGACGGCCACACGGTACAAACCGGCACCAGCGTGGGCATCGCCCTCCTGCCCCGGGACGGCCAGGACAGCAACAGCCTGCTCAAGCACGCCGACGAGGCCATGTACCAGGCCAAGAGCGAGGGGCGGGGCTGTTACCGCTTCTACCAGCCGGACGGACGGGCTGCGTAGGTACTGTGACCCGGTCAAGCCCCCTCTCCCCAGCCCTCTCCCGCAAGGGGAGAGGGAGCAAGACCAAGGGGTCGCTTTAGCCTATGCCCTGATACCCGTCCACGAAGAGGTCGGTCTGGATCTGGTCGGCGGTGGCGCTGTTGTAGGCATAGCGGCCGAAATCGGTCACGCCTCGCCCGCGCAGGAAATCCTCGTCCAGCAGGTTCTGGCCGGTCAGCTCGCGGCTGGGGCTGGACAGGATGGCGTGGGCGGCGTCGGCCATGATCTCCGGCGTGCGGCAGTAGTCGAAGCTGTCCTTGGAGCCCAGGGCGAACTCGATGGCGGCGGTGGCGATGATGGTGCGCGGCCAGAGCGTATTGACCGCGATGCCATAGGAAGCGAACTCGCCGGCCATTCCCAAGGACAGCATCGTCATCCCGTATTTGCTCAGGGTGTAGGGGGCATGGGCGTCCAGCCAGCGCCGGTCCAGGTTGAGTGGCGGCGAGAGGGACAGGATATGGCCGTTGGCGGATTGCTTTAAGTAGGGCAGGGCCGCCTGGGCACAGACGAAGACGGCGCGTGCATTGATGTCCAGCATGCGGTCGTAGAGCTTGACCGGGGTGTGCTCTACTGGCGTCAGGCTGATGGCGCCGGCGTTGTTGACCAGGGCATCGAGTCCACCGAAATGCTGGGCCGCCTGGGCCATGACCTCGGCGACCTGGTGCTCGTCGCGCACGTCCAGGCCTAAGGCCAGGGCCTTGCCGCCGGCCTGTTCCACTTCCTCGGCCACCTCGTAAATCGAGCCGCCCAGTTTCGGGTGGGGCTTCACCGATTTCGCGGCGATGACGATATTGGCGCCCTCGCGGGCGCAGCGCAGGGCGATGGCGCGGCCTATGCCGCGGCTGGCGCCGGTGATCAGGAGGGTTTTTCCGGAGAGGGTCATGGCTGATCCTTGGCTATCATGGTGACCGTTCGTCCTGAGTAGGCGCGCCGCGCCGTATCTAAGGACTCCCCAAGAATCCTTCGATACGCCGGCCTAGCGTCCGGCTACTCAGGACGAACGGAGGTGTTAATGCGTTGGGTTCAAAACCGCGAAAAATCCGCCTTGCGCTTCTCGAAGAAGGCCGTGAAGGCCTCCTTCGCCTCGGCCGATTTCAGCCGCTCCATGAAGGCCGCCGCCTCGTCGAGGATGGTCTGCTCGACACGGCCCTTGTGGGCTTGCTTCATCAGGGCCTTGGTCAGGCGTATGGATTCCGGCGGTTGCTCGGCCAGGCGTTGGGCGGTGGCCAGGGCTGTGGGGATGGTCTCGGCGGCGGCGCAGACCCGGTTGACGAGGCCCAGCTCCTTGGCCGTGGCGGCATCGAAGCCCTCGCCCAGCATCAACAGTTCCGCCGCCCGGACGTGACCGCAGGTCAGGGGCAGGAGGAAGGAGGAGCCGGCCTCCGGGATCAGGCCCAGATTGACGAAGGGCATCTGGAAGCGGGTGTTGTCGCCGGCGAAGACCAGGTCGCAGTGCAGGGTGATGGTCGTGCCTATGCCCACGGCCGCGCCGTTGATGGCGGCGACCAGGGGCTTCTTGAATTCGGCCAGATGGCCCAGGAACTGGAACACCGGGGCGTCCATGGAGTCGGCAGGGTTATTGAGGAAGTCGCCGAGGTCGTTGCCGGCGCAGAAGCAGGTCTCGTTGCCCTCGACGAGCAGGACGCGCACCGCCGGATCCTCGCTGGCGCGGGCGAAGGCCGCGTTCAGGCCTCGGTACATGTCCACGGTCAGGGCATTCTTCTTGTCGAAACGGTTTAGGCGCAGACGCAATACGCGCCCGTCCAGCTCGGTGTGAATCAGATCGGTGTTCATGGTGTCCTCGTGCGCGTTGGCGTTATGGGAGCTTAGCCCATGCACTGCCACGGTGCCTCAGGCGCGGCACTGTGCTTCATGCCAGTGCATGGTGCAGGTCCAACCAGTGCAGCTTAGATCATAAGCCCCTGAGCGGGAAAGCCTTTCTCTCCTTGGCACGCATGCTGCTCCGCGTCATTCAAATAACACGCGAAGGAGAGGGGTATGAAGTTGATCACCGCCATTATCAAGCCCTACAAGCTGGACGAGGTGCGCGCCGCGATCACCGAATTCGGCGTCAGCGGGCTGACCGTCACCGAGGTCAAGGGCTTCGGCCGCCAGAAGGGCCATGCCGAGCTGTACCGGGGCGCCGAATACCAGGTGGATTTCCTGCCCAAGGTGAAGATCGAGCTGGCCGCCGCCGACGGCGAAGTGGACAAGCTCATCGAGGCCATTGTCGAGGCGGCCTACACCGGCAAGATCGGCGACGGCAAGATCTTCGTCTTCGACCTGGAGCAGGCCGTGCGCATCCGCACCGGCGAAACCGGCGCCGACGCCATTTAAGGAGAACGCCCATGCACAAGCTCTGCGCCCTGTTGTTTTCTCTGATCTTCAGCCTGCCGGTCCTGGCCGATACGCCCACTCCCGACAAGGGCGACACCGCCTGGATGCTGATCTCCACGGCCCTGGTGGTGCTCATGACCATTCCCGGCCTGGCCCTGTTCTACGGCGGCCTGGTGCGCGCCAAGAACATGCTCTCGGTCCTGACCCAGGTCTTCGTGATCTTTTGCCTGGTCAGCCTGCTCTGGGTCGCCTATGGCTATTCCCTGGCCTTCACCGCCGCCAATGGTCTCACCGCCTTCATCGGCGGTTTCGACAAGGCCTTCCTGGCCGGCGTCACGCCGTCCTCGGTGGTGGAGACCTTCAGTGCCGGCGCGGTGATCCCGGAGCTGGCCTTCGTGGTCTTTCAGCTGACCTTCGCGGCCATCACCACGGCCCTGGTGGTCGGCGGCTTCGCCGAGCGCATCAAGTTCTCGGCCCTGCTGGTGTTCTCCGCCCTGTGGTTCACCTTCGCCTACCTGCCCATGGCCCACATGGTCTGGTTCTGGGGAGGGCCCAGCGCCTACGCCGATCCGGCCGGCTTCCTGTTCGCCAAGGGGGCACTGGACTTCGCCGGCGGCACGGTCGTGCATATCAACGCCGCCGTGGCGGCCCTGGTGGGTGCCCTGGTCATCGGCAAGCGCATCGGCTACGGCCGCGAGCCCATGGCGCCCCATTCCCTGACCCTCACCTGCGTCGGCGCCTGCCTGCTCTGGGTCGGTTGGTTCGGCTTCAACGCCGGCTCCAACCTGGAGGCCACGGGCACGGCCGTCCTCGCCCTGCTCAACACGGTCCTGGCCAGCGCGGCGGCGGCCCTGGCTTGGCTGGTCGCGGAATGGGTGCTCAAGGGCAAGCCCAGCCTCCTGGGCGCCACCTCCGGTGCCATCGCCGGCCTGGTGGCCATCACCCCGGCCTGCGGCTTCGCCGGCCCCGGCGGCGCCATGGTCCTGGGCCTTATCGCCGGGCCGCTCTGCCTCTGGGGCGTGACCGGACTGAAGCGCGTCCTGGGCTATGACGATTCCCTGGACGTCTTCGGCGTGCACGGCCTGGGCGGCATCCTCGGCGCCCTGGGCACGGCCATCGTCGCCGACCCGGCTTATGGCGGCACCGGCGTCTTCGACTATGCTGCCGGTGCGGTGGGCAGCTACTCCATGGCCGGCCAGCTGCAATCCCAGGCCTGGGGCGTCGGCGTGGCCCTGCTCTGGTCGGGGGCGGTGAGCTGGGTCTTGTTCACGCTCATCGACAAGCTCATGGGCCTGCGCGTCGAGACCGATGCCGAGCGCGAGGGCCTGGATCTCACCACGCACGGCGAGAAAGCCTACAACTATTGACTGGCTCAGGCCGGTTATATGCGCCTGGTCCGGCCCTCAGAGGCGAGCGGTTTTCGGCGCAAGGGTAGGGAGTTGAGCATGACGATCGTGGATACGCGACGTGAGGCCGTGGTCATCCGCGTCATCCGGCGCGAGGACTTCGACGAGACGGCCCTGAGCCGGCTGCTCATGGATGCGGTGGAGTCTGGGGCGTCGGTGGGTTTCTTGTCGCCCCTGAGCCTGGAGGAGGCCCGGGCTTATTGGGTCCAGGTCAAGGCCTCCCTGGGCCGCGAGCGGGTCCTGCTCGGCGCCTTCCGCAACGGCGTCCTGGTGGGCAGCGTGCAGCTGGCTCCGGCCGGCAAGGCCAATGCCCAGCACCGCGCCGAGGTGCAGAAACTCCTGGTCCTCAGGCGCGAGCGCGGGCGAGGTCTGGGCCGCGCCCTGATGGCGGCGGTGGAGGCGCTGGCGCGGGAGTACGAACGCTCGCTGCTGGTCCTGGACACCCAGGCCGGCAGCGCGGCGGAGGGCTTGTACGAGCGGCTGGGCTATCGGCGCGCCGGCGAGATCCCCGGCTATGCGGCGAGTGCCGGCGGCGGGCTGCATGCCACGGTGGTGTTTTACAAGCTACTCTCCGTGTCTGACTGAAGTCGGACGGTGCGCGCTCACGCCTTGGCCAGCAGCTTGTCCAGTGCATTGGCGAAGCGCATGCGATCCGTCTGATCGAGGGGGGCGGGGCCGCCGCTCTGCACCCCCGAGGAGCGCATGGTTTCCAGAAAATCGCGCATGGCCAGGCGCTGGCGCACGTTCTCCGCCGTGTACAGCTCGCCGCGCGGATTGAGGGCATGCACGGCCTTGGCGACGCATTCGGCCGCGAGCGGGATATCCGCCGTGATCACCAGATCGCCGGCCTGGGCATTCTGCGCGATGTAATCGTCGGCTACGTCGAAGCCGGCCGTCACCTGCACGCAGCGGGCATGGGGCGAGGGCGGCTTGGGCTGGTAGTGATTGGCCACCAGGATCACGGGCAGGGCCTTGCGCTCCGAGGCGCGCAGCACGATGTCCTTGATGACCTTGGGGCAGGCGTCGGCGTCGATCCAGATCTGCATCTCAGGGCCTGCTTTCATCCAGGCTCAGATGGCTGATATCCGGCACGGCCACCGGCAGTTTCTCCTGCCCATCGCTTAAGTCGGCGCCCGGCGCGGCCACGGACAGGCCGCTGGTATCCGGCGGCGGAGGCGGCGGGGCCTTGACCACGCCCTCCAGGAGCTCCGTGCCGGCGGCGGCCAGGCTGATGCCGGAGACATCGGGAGGCGGGGGCGGCGGCGCCTTGACCACGCCCTCCAGCAGGTCGGCGCCGGGCGCGGCCACGGACAAGGCGCTGGTATCCGGCGGCGGGGGCGGCGCGGCCTTGGCCATGCCTTCCAGGAGATCGACGCCGGGTGCCGCCAGGCTCAGGCCTTCCGCCTTGGCGGCCACCGGAACGGGCGCGGCCTCGGCCGCCGCCACGGCGGGCGCCGGGGCCGGTGCGTCCATGGGGCGGATGCGCGACAGGGCGCCGGCCTGCTTCAGGGCACTGGCATAGCGCAGTGCGCCCGGGTAGTCGAGTGACCGCTTGATGACCTTCTCGCCGCCGGAAAACAGCGCCTCGATTTGCGCCGGCTGGGCCTTGAACAGCTCGGCCAGGCTGGCCTTGACCTCGGCGGCATCGCGGCCCGGCAGGAGCCGGCCGTCGAAAACCAGTTCAAACAATCCGTCGTGCATGGCATCCGCCAGGTGATTCTGTTCCCAAGAGTATATCGGAGAGCGCCGAGCCGGATCCGCGCCTAAGCTCATGGATAAGCACAAACCCACGAGAAAACCGGATGCATGGACTTTTTGCTGGCCTGGCCTTAAGCCTGGCCAGCGGGGCGGCGGTCGGCGCCGAGGACTGCGCGGCCCTGGCGCCCGCCTTCCCCCTCCTGCCGGCCCTGGCCCAGCCGGTGGCCCTGCTGCCGGAACCCGGCGGGGGGCACTGGCTACTCGCCCTGCGCGAAGGACGGGTGCTGCGCTTCGAGAACGCGGCCGGCGCGGCCCTGACCCAGACGGTCCTGGACTGGCGGGATCGCATCGAATCCGGCCCGCCGGAAACCGGCCTGCTGGGCATGGCCCTAGCGCCGGATTTCGACGGCTCCCGGCGGCTCTACCTGTCCTATACCACCGGCCAGCCCCTGGCCTCGGTGCTGGTGCGCCTGCGCCTCGATGCCCGCATGCGCCCGGAATATGCCTCCACCAAGCTGCTGCTGCAGGTGCGCCAACCCTATGCCAATCACAATGGCGGCCATCTGGCCTTCGGACCCGACGGCTATCTCTACCTGGGCCTGGGTGATGGCGGCGGCAACCCCGAGGACCGCGCCCAGGACCCCAATGAGATCCTGGGCAAGTTGCTGCGCCTGGACGTGAGCAGCCCCTCCGGTTACGCCATTCCCGAGGACAATCCCTATGCCCGGGGCGGAGGCCGGCCCGAGATCTGGGCATCGGGTCTGCGCAATCCTTGGCGCTTCTCCTTCGATGCCAAGACCGGAACCCTGTGGTTGGCCGACGTGGGCCAGGATGCCTACGAGGAGGTGAACCGCATGGTGGCCGGCGGCAATTACGGCTGGAACCGCCGCGAGGGCGCTCATTGTTTCGGCGCCGAGACCTGCGACCGCGCCGGCCTGATCGAACCGGTCGCCGAGTACGGCCACGACGAAGGCTGTTCGATCACCGGTGGCCATGTCTACCGGGGCAAGGCCCTGCCCTGGCTAGACGGCCAGTACGTGTTCGGGGATTTCTGTTCGGGCCGGATCTGGCGCCTGGATGAGGGCGGCAAGCGCCGGCTCCTACTGCATAGCGAGCTGCACATCCCTAGCTTCGCCCAGGGCGAGGACGGGGAACTCTATGTCTTGAATTTCGAGGGCAAGGCCGGGCACGGTATTTACCGGCTGGCGCCGGGAGCCTGCGGCAAGACGGAGGGCTGAGGGTACTGGGCAGGGAAGTTGACCCACGGGGATCCAAAAAAAAGCCCGCCCGGTTCACCCGGGCGGGCTTTTTATCGCGGGCGCGCTGACTTATTCGACGTCTTTGCGGATGCTGCGCTTCTTGGCCGGAGCATCGCCGTCGAAGCGGCGAACTTCGCCCTGGGGCGCCGGACGGCGTTCGCCGCCGAAGGCCGGGCGATCGCCGCGCGGGGCGCCGTCGCGGGGAGCGAAGTTGCGTTCGCCGAAGCTGCGCGGTGCCTGGTCCTTGTTGCCGAAGTCACGGCGTTCGCCGCGCGGGGCGCCATCGCGGGGCGCGAACTCGCGACGCGGGGCGCCGTCGCGGTTGCCGCCTTCGCGGTTACCGAATTCTTTATTGGCAAATTCGCGCGGGGCGCCATCGCGGCCGGCATAGGGACGGCGCTCGCCGCCGAAGGCCGGACGGTCGCCACGGGGAGCGCCGTCGCGGGGAGCGAAATCGCGGCGCGGGGCGCCATCGCGATTACCGAATTCTCTATTGCCAGAATCCCGGTTGCCGCCTTCGCGGTTGCCGAAGTCACGCGGAGCACCGCCATTACCGAACTCGCGCGGGGCGCCGCCGAAGGGACGACGCTCGCCGAAGGCCGGGCGGTCGCCGCGCGGGGCATTGTTGAAATCGCGGGGGGCATGTTCGCGCGGCGCGAAGTCGCGGGCAGCGCCGTCGCGCGGAGCGCCATCATGACGGGGTGCGAAATCCTTGTTGAAGCCGCGGTATTCGCCGCCGTCGTTCCAGGGCTTCTTCTCGCCGCCCTTGTAACCGCCGCCGAAGCCGCGCTTATCGCCGTAGCCGCCCTTGTCGCCGAAGGAACGGCCGCCGCCGAAGCCGCGCTTCTGGCCGAAACCGCCCTTGCCGCCGAAGCCACGCTTCTGCGGACGGCCGCGCGTCGGCTCCAGGCCTTCGATGACGGCTTCGTCAAAGTTCTGGCCGGTCAGCTTCTCGATACGCGAGAGCTTGATCCAGTCCTGCGGGCCCACCAGGGACACGGCGGTGCCGGTGGCGCCACCGCGGCCGGTGCGGCCGATGCGGTGCACATAGTCTTCGGCGACCATGGGCAGGTCGAAGT
Source organism: Gammaproteobacteria bacterium (assembly GCA_016182845.1). Taxonomy (GTDB): domain Bacteria; phylum Pseudomonadota; class Gammaproteobacteria; order Enterobacterales; family Permianibacteraceae; genus JACPFT01. The sequence goes on along the minus strand of JACPFT010000011.1, from coordinate 3,271 downwards.
TGACCACGTGGCTCATGCCCTTGACGTCCAGACCGCGGGCGGCGACATCGGTAGCGACCAGGACGCGCAGGCGGCCGGCCTGCATGCGTTCCATGATGCGCGAACGCATGCCCTGCTTCATGTCGCCGTGCAGGGGCATGGCGGCATGGCCGTCGTCCTTGAGGGCGGCGGCGAGTTCTTCGGTGCTGGCCTTGGTGGACACGAAGACCACGGTCTGGGTCAGGGTCTCGTCGGCCAGGTAGTGGCGCAGCAGGTCCATCTTGTGATCCAGGTGATCGGCGGCATGCACGACCTGGGTGATGGAGGTGTGACGCTCTTTCACGCCGGAAATCTGGATACGCTGCGGATCCTTGAGCAGGCGCTTGGCGACCTGGGCGATTTCGCCTTCCAGGGTCGCGGAGAACAGCAGGGTCTGGCGGGTATCCGGGGTCTCGGCGGCGATGGCTTCCACGTCTTCCACGAAGCCCATGTCCAGCATGCGGTCGGCTTCGTCGAGAATGAGCATGGACAGGCGCGAGAAGTCGATGCGGCCGCGGGCCATATGGTCCATCAGGCGGCCGGGGGTCGCGATCAGGATGTCCAGGGGCTTGGACAACATGCGCTCCTGACTGTAGTAAGGCACGCCGCCGACGATGGCGCCGGACTTGACCTTGGTGTCCTGGGCGAAATCGTGGATGGCGTCGGTGATCTGCTGGGCCAGTTCGCGGGTCGGGGTCAGGATCAGCACGCGCGGGCCGCGGCCCGGGCCGGCCGGCTCGTTGAGCAGGCGGTGCAGGGCGGGCAGCACGAAGGCGGCGGTCTTGCCGGTACCGGTCTGGGCGGAGGCCATCAGGTCCTTGCCCTCCAGGGCGGCCGGGATGGCTTCGCGCTGGATATCGGTGGGGGCGGTGAAGCCCAGGGTCTGCAGGGCGCCAAGCAGACGGGTGTCGAGATTCAAGCTTTCAAACGACAAAGGAAGGTCCTCGTCCCTCTATAGGGACAATGGGGGAGCCTGCCAAATACGGATGCAACACGGCGACGTGCCGGCGCAGCCAACAATAGGCTCCGGATTTTCACAAATGAGTGTCTAAACCGTACTGGACGGGATCGTACCGTAGCGATGACACGCGATTAAAAACGCCGCCAAAGCCAGGTACCTGCGCGCCGGTCATCAGGCTGACCGTGCCGCGTGGATCAGGAGGGAGGTTTGGGTAGGTCGTTCCGGTTGCGGGCATGCTGCCCTGCAACAGGCGCGCATCTTAACCGTTTGCACAAGAAATAGCCACATTTTTTCGCATCGGCTGGCGCCGGGGCGGCGCCGGGCGTAAACTGCCGGCCTTTTATGATGCCCACCGAGGACTTCTTTGTGAAAATCGCCGCCCGCACCGTCGCCCTGTTCGACTACACCCTGACCGACGCCGAGGGCAATGTCCTCGATTCCTCCAAGGGCGGCGAACCGCTCGCCTATCTGCACGGCGCCGGCAATATCATCCCGGGTCTGGAAAAGGCCCTGGAAGGCAAGGGCGCCGGCGACAGCCTGAAGGTCACCGTGCCCGCCGCCGAAGCCTATGGCGAGCGCGACGAGCAGGCCCTGGAAGTGATCCAGCGCACTCAGATCCAGATGGACGGCGAGATCGAGATCGGTATGCAACTGCATGCCCACGGCCCTCACGGCGCCCAGATCCTGACCGTCGTCGACGTCGACGGCGAGGAAATCACCCTGGACGCCAACCACCCGCTGGCCGGCGTGGACCTGACCTTCGATGTGAGCATCGTCGAGGTGCGCGATGCCTCCGTCGAAGAACTGGCCCATGGCCATGTGCACGGCGCCGGCGGTCACCACCACTGAGCCTAAGCTCGATACGCAACGAAGCCGGCCCAGTGCCGGCTTTGTCGTTTCTGGGCTTAGAGCACGCTGACCACGGCCATGCCCAGCTGCAGGCCGATCCAGGCCGCCGGCAGGCCCGGGGCCTTGAGCCAGCGTAGGGCCCAGCCCAGGCTGATGCTCCAGGCGGCCTGCAGCCAGAAACCCAGGGCCAGGAGCACCGGCCCCTCGTCCAGCCCCAGCCAGGCCAGGCTGGCGAAACCCGCCAGGCTCAGGCCTCCCGCCAGGCTCAGGCTAAAACTGCCGGCCTGAAGCCCGGCGGCGAGATAGGAAAAGGCGCCCACGGCCAGGAGGGCCGCCTGGGCACGCACCGGCGCGCCGCCCCAGTCGAACAGCAAGCCGAGCACGGCGGCCGTGGCCAGACCGGCCAGCAGCCAGGGCAGGGCGGAACGCAACAGCGGCGGCGTGCCCAGCCTTAGCTCCGGCTTGCGGGGCAGAACCAGGGCGGCGGGCTTGTTCAGCGGGGTGGGTGCGGAGCTCAGCATGGCATTCTCCAATTACTTATCAGTAAGTAAGTTGTCGGCATAAAAAAACTCAGGCCGCCAGCCCCAGCTCGCGGCTCACCTGGGCGATCACGGTTTCCAGGACCTCGGGGCTGTCCTTGAGGCGGGTGACCTGGGCGGCGCCGCCCATGGTGCACATCAGGCTCAGGGCCCGCGCCGCCGGCTCGCCGGCGAACTGCATCACGCCCCGCGCGCGGCCGGCCTCCAGGATGGCGGCAAGGAGCTCGCGCATCTCGTCCGCCAGCGCCCGGGCCTGGAGGCGCATGGCGTCGGGCACGGTGGACAGCTCGGCGGCCAGCATGCCCACGGCGCAGATGCTGTGGGTAGCCGCGCAGTGGTTGCGGTAATAACCGAAATAGGCCTGGATGGCGGCCACGGGATCGATCGGATTGCCCCGAAAGAGCTCCAGGTTCTTGCGCACCAGCTCGCGCAGCCGGCCGATCAGGGCCAGGCCTAGGTCTTCCTTGCTGGCGAAGTGGTAGTGAATGGCGGCATTCTTCACGCCCAGGGCCTGGGCGATGTCCTGGTAGCTGAAGCCGTGGTAGCCGCGGGCATGGAACAGCTGCTCGGCCAGGCTCAGGATCTCGGCACGGGTATCGCGGCGGGCAGGACGCATGGGCTTCTCCAAAATACTTACTTAGTAGTAAGTAAAATTGGCGTTCCTGTCAAGCGCAAATCGCCGTGCTTGCCTCAGTAGCCTTCGCGGCCATCGTAGGGCGGGTTAGCGCAGCGTAACCCGCCATCTTCGTTTGCGTCTCGTTACTGAATGGCGGGTTACGCTGCGCTAACCCGCCCTTGTATTCTGAATTTGCTCAAGTCGCTCTTGAGTAAAGGGAGCCTGGATGCCGTACCCGCCCTTGATCGCTGCGGTCGAGACGTAGATTTCGCACCAGATTTCCCGCTT
>JACPFT010000010.1 GCA_016182845.1 Gammaproteobacteria bacterium | reverse complement strand
TTCGATGGAGGGCAAGTGAAAGCGGGAAATCTGGTGCGAAATCTACGTCTCGACCGCAGCGATCAAGGGCGGGTACGGCATCCAGGCTCCCTTTACTCAAGAGCGACTTGAGCAAATTCAGAATACAAGGTCGGGTTAGCCGAAAGGCGTAACCCGACATCTTGGCGGTCCGGCGGGAATGTCGGGTTACGGCCTGCGGCCTAACCCGACCTACGCCTGAAGTCGGACCTACAGGGGCCGTGGCTTTCCCGCGCGCACCCTGTGTTAGGATCGGGTTTTCCCTTTGCCAAAGAGCCTGAGATGAGCCAGGAATTCCCCCCCTACGCCGAGGTCGAGCAGGCCCTGGCGCCCGCCGCCGGCGGTTATCTGACCCCGGCCGAAGTGCATGGCTTTCTCGCCGGCCTCATCGCCGGCGGCCATCCCCTGGCCGATGCCTCCTGGCGCCCGGCCCTCATCACCCTGCTCAATGACAGCGAGGCACTGCCCGATGCCGCCCTGCCGGCGGTGGAGCAGCTCCATGCCCTGGTTTGTCAGGGCTTTGCCGAGATGAGCTTCGGCCTGGAGCTCTACCTGCCCGACGAGGATGGCGCACTGCCCGAGCGCCTGGAGGCCCTGGGCCTGTGGTGCCAGGGCTTCCTGGCGGGCTTCTCCGTGGCGCCCAAGGGCGAGGCCCTGTCCGACGACGTCAACGAGGCGCTCAAGGATCTCTCGGCCATTTCCCAGATCGACCGGGACGTGGAGGAGAACGAGGAGATGGAGACCGCCTATATGGAAGTCGCCGAGCACGTGCGCCTCTCGGCCCAGCTGATCTATGCCGAGCTGGGCCAGAAGCCGGCCAAGGAGTCCACGGCGTCGGTGCACTGAGCCCTCCCTCGCCGTTCGCCCGGAGCCTGTGAAAAACAAGAAGAGCATGCCGCCCATGGATCTGAAAGAACACGCCCGCCGCCGCAAGCGCCTCATGGCCCAGATGGGTAAGAACTCCATCGCCATCGTCCCCTCGGCCCATGAGGCGGTGCGTTCTCGCGACACCCATTACCTGTTCCGCCAGGACTCCGATTTCTGGTACTTGACCGGTTACCACGAGCCGGATTCGGTCCTGGTGCTGATTCCGGGCCGGGCGCATGGCGAGGTGGTGTTGTTCAACCGCGAGCGGGATCCGGCCGCCGAGACCTGGCATGGCCGGCGCACCGGCCAGGAGGGCGCCATCGCCCGCTTCGGCTTCGACGACGCCTTCCCCATCGCCGACATCGACGAAATCCTGCCCGGCCTTCTTGAGGGCCGCGATCAGATCCACTACGCCATGGGCGTCAACGCCGAATTCGATGCCCAGGTCATGGCCTGGGTCAACACCCTGCGCGGCAAGGTCAAGCAGGGCGCCCTGGCGGTGGGCGAGATGGTGGAGCTGCGCCATCTGCTGCACGATATGCGTTTGTTCAAGTCGGCGGCCGAGCTCAAGGCCATGCGCCATGCCGCCGAGACCGCCGCCAAGGCTCATTGCCGAGCCATGTGCTATGCCGAGCCGGGGCGCACGGAGGCCCAGATGGAGGCGGAGATCCTGCACGAGTTCGCCCTGCACGGCTGCCGCCACCCGGCCTATAACTGCATCGTGGCCGGCGGCGAGAATGCCTGCATCCTGCACTACAACGAGAACGACCAGGAGCTGAAGGACGGCGAGCTGCTGCTGATCGATGCCGGCGCGGAATACCAGGGCTATGCCTCGGATATCACCCGCACATTTCCGGTGAATGGGAAATTCAGTGCCGCCCAGCGCGCCGTCTACGGCCTGGTGCTGAAGGCCCAGCTGGCCGCCATCGCGGTCATCCGACCGGGCATACCCTGGTCCCTGATCCACGAGACCTCGGTGCGCGTATTGACCGAGGGCCTGGTGGAGTTGGGCATCCTCAAGGGCCGGGTCGCCGATCTCCTGGTGAAAGAGGCCCACAAGCCCTATAGCCTGCACAAGACCGGGCACTGGATCGGCCTGGACGTGCATGACGTCGGCGATTACACCATCGCCGGCGAATCCCGGATCCTGGAGCCGGGCATGGTGCTGACGGTCGAACCTGGGCTTTATTTCGCACCGGGGACGAAGGGACTGGCCAAGAAATGGCAGGGCATGGGCGTGCGCATCGAGGACGATGTCCTGGTCACCAAGACCGGCCACGAGGTCCTGAGCCATGGCGTGCCCAAGGACATCGAGAGCATCGAGGCCCTGATGGCGGAAGCGCGGCGGGTGCGTGGAGCCTGATATGGACTCGGTCGTTGATATCGCCATCGTCGGTGGCGGACTGACCGGCGCCAGTCTGGGACTGGCCCTCCAGGGTTGCGGTTTGCGCATCGCCGTCATCGAGGCGGTTGCCCCCAAACTGGACAGCCCGGCCCATTTCGATGCCCGTGTCCTGGCCCTGGCCGAGGGCTCGCGGCGCATCTACGACGGCTTGGGCCTGTGGCCGGCCCTGGCGCCCTACGCCACCCCTATACGCCATATCCACGTCTCCGATCGGGGCCATTGCGGCATGGCGCGCCTGCATGCCGAGGAAGAGGGCGTGGAGGCCCTGGGCCAGGTCATGGAGATGCGCGACCTGGGCCGGGTGGTGTTCGGCGCCCTGCAAAAGCTGACCGGCTTGGAGCTGCTGTGCCCGGCGCGAGTCGAGACCCTGAGCTTCGGCGCCGAGCGCGCCGAGCTGGGCCTCTCCGACGGCCGCCGTCTCGCGGCGCGCCTGGTGGTCCTGGCCGACGGCGGCGGCTCGGCGCTGCCCCGGCGCTTGGGTTTGCATCAGCGCAGGAACGATTACCGCCAGTCGGCCCTGATCGCCAATGTCACCACGGCCAAGCCCCACCAGGGCTGGGCCTACGAGCGCTTCACCGATACCGGCCCCCTGGCCCTGCTGCCCATGAGCCAGGGGCGCATGAGCCTGGTGTGGACCCTGCGCCCGGAGCAGGTGGATGAGCATCTGGCCCTGGACGAGACCGCCTTCCTGTCGCGCCTGCAGGAACGTTTCGGCTGGCGGATGGGCCGTTTTCTGAAGGCGGGCGAGCGCCAGGCCTATCCCCTGGCGCTGAAAGAGGTCGAGGAGCAGGTGCGCCCGCGCCTGGTGGTCCTGGGCAATGCCGCCCACACCCTGCACCCCATCGCCGGCCAGGGCTTCAACCTGTCCCTGCGCGACGTGGCTTGCCTGGCCTCGGTGCTGCGCGAGGCGCTGCAACAGGACCGCGATATCGGCGAGCTGTCCCTGCTCCTGGACTACCGGCGCCGCCGCACGGCGGATCAGGCGCGCACCATCGCCGCCACGGACGGTTTGGCCAGGCTCTTCGCCAATGATTTCGGCCCCCTGGTGGCGGTAAGAAACCTGGGCCTGAAGCTGGTGGACCGGGTGGCGGGGATGAAGTCTGAGTTGGCGGAGGGGGCGATGGGGGTTGGGGCGTTCTAGCCTGTCCGTCGAAGTTGTCGATTTCGCCGCACGGCCGGGCCTCGCCCCGGCGCCGCGTAGGGCACCCGGGGGAGCACCCTCTCCCTAACCCTCCCCCATCAAGGGGGAGGGGATTGGATCGGCGCGTAGCGCGCCTCTTCGCGAATCCGCTTTCGCGGATTCCCTCTTGAAGGCCCCTAGGCGCTGCCGAGCATCGCAGGGCAAACCGGGAATAGCCCGAGAAGGGGCGCGACATGGATGTCGCGCGTCTGGCCCGGGGACAGGGATGTCCTCCTGGCCAGACCCCCGGTTTGACCGAGACGCGCAGGGAACCGGCGAAGCCGGCAAGCCTCGGGGTGTGCTTTCTTTGCCTACTTTCTTTGCACAAGCAAAGAAAGTAGGGCGGCCGCCGGGCCGAGACCCGGCCGTGCAAGGGCAACCAACTCTCCGTGGCGTTCCATAGGCTCCGACTGGGACGGTGAAGTCGGAGTGGAAAACCGCCTCAGTGTTCCATCCCCAGGGTATGCAAAATAAACGCGTACTCCTCCGCCGCTTCTTCCAGGCGCTGGAAGCGCCCGGATTTGCCGCCGTGGCCGGCTTCCAGGTTGATCTTGAACAAAAGCGGATTCTGGTCCGTCTTCAGCTCGCGCAGGCGGGCCACCCATTTCGCCGGTTCGAAATACTGGACCTGGGAATCGTGCAGGCCGGTCGTGATCAGCATGGCTGGGTAGGGCTTTTTCGCCACATTGTCGTAAGGCGAATAGCTGAGCATGTACTCGTAGAATTTCTTCTGCTGGGGATTTCCCCATTCGTCGAATTCGTTGGTGGTGAGCGGAATGCTCTCGTCCAGCATGGTGGTGACGATGTCGACGAAGGGCACATGGGCGATGAGGCCCCGGTATTTTTCGCCGGCCATATTGGCCACGGCGCCGACCAGGAGACCGCCGGCGCTGCCGCCGGCGGCGAAGACCTTGTCCTTGGCGGCGTAGTGCTCGGCGACCAGGAAATCGGTCACGGCGATGAAATCGGTGAAGCTGTTTTTCTTCTTGAGCAGCTTGCCGTCCTCGTACCACTGCCGGCCCATTTCCTGGCCGCCGCGGATATGGGCGATGGCGAACACGAAGCCGCGATCCAGGAGGCTCAGCACGGTGCCGCGGAAATAGGCATCCATGGAAATCCCGTAGGAGCCGTAGGCGTACTGGTAGAGCGGCGCCTTGCCGTCCTTCTTGAAGCCCTTGCGGTAAACCAGGGACACGGGGATCTTGGTGCCGTCGCTGGCCGTGGCCCAGAGGCGTTCGGTCCGGTAATTGGTCTTGTCGAAGCCGCCGAGTACCGGCTGTTCCTTGAGCAGCTGGCGCTTGCCGGTCCCCATGTCCACGTCGTAGACGCTGTTGGGCGTGGTCAGGGAGCTGTAGCTGTAGCGCAGGGTATCGGTGTCTTGCTCGGCATTCTCATCCAGGCTGGCGGTATAGGCCGGCTCGTCGGAGGCGATGAGCATGGACTTTTCCGGCTGGTCCCAGGGAATGGCGCGCAGGCGCAGCAAGGCCTCGGCGCGTTCCTCGATGACCAGGAAATTCTTGAACAGGGCGAAGGCCTCGATGAAGCGCGCCTTGTCGTGGGCGACCAGATCGGTCCAGGCCTCGCGCTTGCCGATCTGCTCGTCGGCGACGCTCATCACCCGGTAATTGGGCGCATTCCAGTCGGTGCGGATGACGAAGCGGCCGGCAATATGGTCGGCGTCGTATTGGATACCGGTCTTTCGTCCGCCCAGGGTCTTCGGCTTTTGTTCCGGGTGGTCGGCGGCTATGACCAGGACCTCGCCGGTGATGGTGCTGTCCAGGTTGAGCAGGATGTAGCGCTCGTCGCCGGTTTGTCCCAGCCCCAGATAGAAACTGTGGTCCTTTTCCTCGTAAACGAGCGGGTCGGTCTGCGGATCGGAGCCGAGGACATGGCGCTTGACGCGCACGGAGAGCAGGGTTTTGGGATCGTTTTCGACATAGAACAGGCTGCGGCTGTCCTTGGCCCAGACCACTTCGCCGGACAGGCCGGGGATCGCGTCGGGCAGGTTTTTCCCGCTGCGCAGATCGCGGACGCGCAGCGTGTTTTGGAAGCGGCCCATGCTGTCTTCGGTGTAGGCCAGCAGCTGCTGATCCGGGCTGACCGCGTATTGGCTCAGCTTGTAGTAGGCCTTGCCCTTGGCCTCGATATTGCCATCGATCAGCAGCTGCTCGGCGCCGCCGGCCACCGGCGTGCGTACATAGATCGGGTATTCCTGGCCTTCGGCGTAGCGGGCCGAGTAGCGGTAATCGCGGTCCTTGTAGGGGACGGTGCTGTCGTCCTGTTTGACGCGGGCGATGACTTCCTGGGTCAGCGCCTGGGTGAGCGGGGCGTAGCCGGCGCTCACCGCGTCGAAATAATCGCGCTCCTTCTGCAGCTGGGCGAGGATCTCCGGCTGGCTGCGGCTGTCGTCGCGCAGCCAGTAATAGGGATCCTGGCGGGCACCGGCCGGCGCGCTGACCGTGTGCTCCTTCTTGGGGGTGACGGGGGCGGCGGGGATTGCCATTAACGCTCCGGGAAATAACAGGGATAGCACTAAGGATAGGCGGCGCATGGGGTGCTCCATTGCGTGACGGGTGCCCGGATTCTGAGGGCAAGGCCGCGCGCCGCCTAGTGCAAAATTGTATCCCTCATGTATCCGGCGGATACAAAAATCGCATTGCCCCGGAGCGGAACTAGAGTTAGTTTCGTAGACCCTTTCCTCGCCGCATCGGTGCATCATGCGCAGAACCCTGTCCCTGGCCGCTTTCCCCTTGTCCCTCCTGGCCTCCGGCCTGGCCTTCGCCCACAGCGGCGCCCACCCCACCCGTCACGTGGCGGAAAACGGCAAGGACCTAGGCGAGTGCACGGCCACCGCGCCCTGCGCGAGCCTGGGCTATGCCCTGGGCAAGACCGGCAAGGGCGAGAAGGTCTTCGTGGCCGAGGGCACATACGAGCTCAAGGGCGACGAGATCTTCTTCCTGCTCGCCGACCGGGCGCGCATCGAGGGCGGTTATGCGAAGGACACGCAGTTCCGCGTGCGCGACGTGCAGAAACACGAGACCCGCGTCTGGGGCGTGCCCGCCGATTACCGAGAGGCCCTGGCCAAGCACGGCTTGAGCCTGATGCAGGACGCCAAGGGCTGGCCCAAGGCCCTGCCCGAGCGCCAGGCCAAGATGTTGGCCCTGCAGCAGTCCATTAGCCAAGGCGCCGAAGGCCCCAAGCCCTGTGTCAACGGCAAGGCCGGCGTTTACGACTGCAACCAGGTGGAGCTCTTGAGCCACCTACCCTTGAACGAGCTGATGGCCGGAGCGACCAGCGCCAGCAATCTCTGGGGTTTCAAGGATCTCAACGACGGCAAGGAGTACGCCGTCATCGGCCTGGACAGCGGCACCGTGGTCGTCGATCTGAGCACGCCCACGGCGCCGCGCGTGGTGGGCTCCGTGCCTGGCAACAATTCCATGTGGCGCGAGGTCAAGGTCTACCAGGTCAAGGACGGCGCGCGCTACAAGGCCTATGCCTATATCTCCACCGAGGCCGCCGGCTCGGGCATGCAGATCCTGGATCTGACCGAGCTACCCAACCGGGTCAGCCTGGCCGGCGCCATCAGCGACTTCGGCCGCTCCCACACGGTCTATGTCGGCAATGTCGATTACGGCACCAACACGGCCCTCAACGGCCAGCAGGCCTATCTGTACGTGGAGGGCTCGGATCTGTTGTCCGGCGCCTTGCGCGCCTACGATCTCGCCAACCCCGTGGCGCCGGCCCTGGTCATGACCCCGCCGATCGGCACCGGTTATGTGCACGACGCCACTTCCATGGTGATCACCGACGAGCGCACGAGCCAGTGCGCCGTCGGTCACAATCCCTGCGAAATCGTCTTCGACTACAACGAGAACACGGTCGATATCTGGGACATGACCGACAAGGCCCATCCCCAGAAGCTGAGCTCCACACCCTATGATCAGCGCGGTTTCACCCATTCCGGCTGGTACGACAAGACCAAGAGCTATCTCTACATCCAGGACGAGCTGGACGAGCAGCGCTTCGGCCTCAATTCCAATATCCGCATCCTCGACATCCGTGATCTGCGGGCGCCGAAGATCATCGGCCGCTGGACCGGAACCACCAAGGCCATCGATCACAATGGCTACACCGTCGGCGACAAGTACTACATGTCCAATTACCGGCGCGGCCTGACCGTCCTGGACATCGGCAACCCGCGCCAGCCGCGCGAGGCCGGCTTCTTCGACACTTTCCCGGTTCCGGCGGAAAACTCGGCGCGGTTCAACGGCGCCTGGGGCGTCTATCCCTTCCTGCCCAGCGGCACCATTCTCATCGCCGACATCGAGAACGGCCTGTACATGCTCAAGGACAACAGCATGATCGCGCCGCAATCGGCCGGCGCCCTGGGCTTCGAGCTCGCCGAGGTGAGCGTGCAGGAAACCTCCAGCACGGTGAACCTGAAGGTGGTGCGCACGGGCGGCAGCCTGGGGGCGGTGAGCCTGAAATACGCGAGCCAGGACGGGACGGCCAAGGCCGGCAGCGATTACACGGCGGTCAGCGGTACGCTCAGCTGGGCCGATGGCGATGCCAGCGGCAAGACCCTCAGCGTACCGCTGATCAACGACGCTGATGTGGAGGCCGAGGAGCAGTTCTCCATCGCCCTGAGCGAAGCGGCCGGCGGCGCGACCCTGGGAACCGCCACGGCCACGGTGAGGCTGAGCAGCGAGGATCAGGCGCCGGGCAATCACGGCAGCCTGGGCTTCACGGTCAGTTCGGCCGAGGTCTCGGAAACCGCCGGCACGCTGACCGTGCGCGTGGCGCGCAGCGGCGGCAGCGACGGCGCGGTCGGCGTGAACTATGCCACCGCCAATGGCACGGCCCAGGCCGGCAGCGACTACGCGGCGGCCAGCGGGACCCTTGCTTGGGCCGCCGGCGAGTCCGGCGAGAAGAGCTTCAGCGTGAGCCTGCTCGACGACGCGGTGGTGGAAGGCAACGAGAGCTTTAGCATCGCCCTCTCCGCGCCCACGGGCGATGCGGCCCTGGGCACGGCCAGCCTGGCGGTGACCGTGACCAGCAACGACGTGGCACCGACGCCCCCGGCCAGTTCCGGCGGTGGCGGAGGCGGCGGTGCCTTCGGCTTCGGTCTGTTGGGCCTGGCGGCACTGGCGCGGGGACTGCGGCGCTAGGAATCGGGCGAAGCGGGTCCCCGTAGGTCCCGCTTCAGCGGGACAGGGGCGGTGTCCGGCTGAAGCCGGGGCGTGTCATGAGTGTCCGGCTGAAGCCGGGGCGTGTCGCGAGTGTCCGGCTGAAGCCGGACCTACGCGGGCTGGGCGGGCAGGAACAGCTCGCGCAATTCCTGCAGGGCGCTTTCCACGCTGGCGGGCACGTAGCCGGCCAGCATATCCAGGATCACGATGGCATTGACGGCGGCGTCGGTGGTGGCGGCGGCGCGCAGGCGCTTGGCCATGCCCACGTTGACGCCGTGTATGGCCTGGTAGATCTCGCCCAGATCGCTCAAGTCGGCCTCGCAGGCCATGCCGTGTTGCAGCAGCTGCCGGATCAAGTGGGCGCCAACGACGCGGAACAGGGTTTCCTCGGCGCTGGCGAGCGGCAGGTGGAAACGCGCCAGGGGCCGGAACGGTTCGCCATAGGGGCAGCCGCTGGTGGCGCAGACCAGGCCCAAGAGGGAGCCCACCGCCCGCTGCGCCGTGGTTTCCTGGGACAGCCGGCGGATGCCGTCGTCCACGTCGAGCTGCACCGTGTCGAAGGACTGGGTGGTGGCGAAGGCGGCCAGCACCGGCGCCAGGCGGGCGGCGAAGGGGCAATGGGGATGCTCCTCCACCGTCAAGGGGCAATGGCTGCACTGCCCCCAATCCAGGGCCGTCCACTCGGGCAGGACTTCCGGCAGGGGGCTGATATCCAACTGGCTGTCCGCCGCCAGGCACACCGCGTGCTGGTACTCGCTGCCGTCCTGGAAACGGAAGCGGTAGAGGAGCTTGTGCTCGGCCGTGCTCATGGCGATCTCCTGGCGCTCGGGGTCGGGATTGCCGTCGGGGTGGGGAGCGGCGAGGCGGCCACGGGGCTGGAGGGGCGCCGATCTAACTATGGCGAAAGCTCGCGCCAGGGTCAAAGTTCAGGCCGGATAACCGGTGATCTCCCGTATGGCCTGGTAGAGCGGGCGCATGCGCTCGTACATCTTGCGGTAGACCCGGGTGTAGAGCTGGTCGTACAGGGCATGGGTCTGGGGCTCTGGATCGAAGACTCGACCGATGCGGGTCATGGCGGCGAGGGCGCTGGCGAAGTCGCGATGCAATCCCAGGCCCACGGCCACGTCCATGGCGGCGCCCAGGCCCGAGGTCTCGTGGGTTTCGGGCCGCGCGGCGGGCAGGCCGAAAATGTCGGCGGTGAGCTGCATGGCGGCATCGGACTGGGAGCCGCCGCCGGAGACGCGCAGCTCGGTGATGGCCACGCCGGTACGTTTCTCGATGCGCTCCTTGCCATCGCGCAGGCCGTAGGCCAGGCCTTCGAGGATGGCGCGGTAGACATGGGCGCGGCCATGCACGTCGCCGAAGCCGATGATGGCGCCCTTGCCCTCCGGACCCGGCTCGCGCACCCCCGGCGTCCAATAGGGCTGGAGCATCAGGCCTTGCGAGCCCGGCGGCACCGAGTTGACCAGCTCGTCGAACAAGGCCTCGGGCGCCACGCCCATGTCGGCGGCCAGCTGCTGCTCGCGCAGGCCGAACTGCTCCTTGAACCAGGACACCATCCAGAAGCCGCGATAGAGCTGCCACTCGACCGCGTAGTGCTCCGGCGCGGCGGCCGGGTAGGGCGGCAGGAAGGGCACGGGTTCCACGTAACGGCGGGAGCTGACATTGATGGTGGCGGTGGTGCCGAAGGACAAACAGCCGACCTGGGGCTCCAGGCAGCCGGAGCCCAGGACCTCGCAGGCCTTGTCGGCGGCGCCGGCGAAGACCGGCAGGCCGGCCGGAATGCCGGTCTGGGTACTGGCTTGGGCGCTGACCACGCCCAGCTGCGTGCCGGGGGCGAATAGCTCGGGCATCTGCTCCGGGTGCAGATCCAGCATGCCCCAGCGCCAGTCCCGGCTCCCCGGCCAGGTCTTCTTCTTGAAGTCGAAGGGCAGGTAGCCCACTTGCGAGGCGCTGGAGTCGACGAACTCCCCGGTCAGCCGGTAGTTGAGCCAGCCGGAGAGCAGCAGGTATTTATGGGTCTTGGCCCAGATCTCCGGCTGGTGCGTGCGCAGCCAGGAGGCCTCGGCCTCGGCCTGGAAATGTTTCACCGTGTCGCTGACCCCGGCCAGGCGGAAGGCCAGGCCCCAGAGCCCGCCCGGCGGCTTCAGGCCCTCGGTGCGGCGCTTGTCCGGCCAGACCATGGCCGGCCGCAGGGGCTGGCCGGCGGCATCGACATTGATCACCGTGCCGCGCTGGGTGGTGACCGCCAGGCCCAGGACCCGCGATTTGTCCACGCCGCTCTCGTCCCAGAGCTTCCGGCAGGCTGCTGCCAGGGACTCCCAGTAATACTCCGCATCGTTCTCCGCCCAGCCCGGCTCCGGGGAATGGTAGGGGGTCAGCGGCACCTGGGCCTTGTGCACGAGCACGCCCTCGGGCGTGAACAACAGGGCGCGCACGGACTGGGTGCCGTTGTCGATGGCGAGCAGGAGGGGGGCGGAGTCGGTCATATTGTTCTCATTGGAAGGGGATTAACCGCCAAGGCGCAAAGGCGCCAAGGAAGAGTAAGACGGTTCGGATAAGAACTCGTCATACCCGCGAAGGCGGGTATCCAGTCAGCGACAACTGCAACTGCCTGGGTCCCCGCCTACGCGGGGACGACGGTTATCGACAGGGCGGACAAATCCTCTCATCCCTTGGCGCCTTTGCGTCTTGGCGGTTAATCCCGGCTTTCGTCTTCTTCCGGCACACTATACGCACGCCGCCAGCGCGCGCGGTAGCTCTCGGCTTCCTTGGCCCAGCGCGCCGCGTCCCAGCCCAGGAGCGGTCGGCAGCGGTTTTCCAGTTCCGGCAGGATGGCTGCTCCGCCCTCCGGCAGCACCAGGCCCAGGCGGCTGCGGCGCAGCAGCAGATCGTCCAAATGGCGCACGGCCTCGTGGCGGCAGGCATGCTCCAGCTCGGCCCAGAGCCAATCCGTGCCCGGCACCGGTTCCCGATCCCTTGCCTCGGCCAGTAGCCGGGGCAGGGCCGGGCCGTAGCGGCCGGTCAGGCGGCGTGCCAGTCCCGGCTCCAGGCCCTGAGGAGCCGGCGGGGCGCTCAGGACCGGTGCCTGATCGTCGCCGGGGACCAGGGCCGGGCAATAGCGGCTGGCGGCCTTGAGGGCATCGCGGGCCATGAGCCGGAAGGTGGTGAGCTTGCCGCCGGCCAGGGTGATGAGTCCGCCTTCGTCCCAGACCGCGTGCTCGCGGCTCTGGGCCGAGGGCCGGCCCTCGCCCTGGTCGATGATGGGACGCACGCCGGCCCAGGTGGAACGGATATCGGCGCGGCTTAAGGCCGTCTCGGGGAACAGGGTGTTGGCGGCCTTGAGCAGGTAGTCGGTTTCGGCGGCGCTGATGGCCGGCTCCTGGTCCAGCCCGGCCCGGTGGTCCAGGTCCGTGGTGCCGATCACCGTGGCCCCGGCCCAGGGATAGAGGAACATGATGCGTCCGTCGTCCGGGTGGTGCAGGGCGATGGCGGCATCCAGGGGCAGGCGCTCGCGGGGAAAGAGCAGATGGCTGCCGCGCAGGGGCCTCAAGCGAGCCGCGCCGCCGCGCAGGGCATCGGCCCAGGCGCCGGCGCAATTCACCACGCAGCGCGCCCGTACCTCTTGTTCCGCCCCGTCCTCGGCATGCAGCCTGAGCTGCCAGGAGCCGTCGGTCAGGCGCAAGGGCCGCTCGGCGCGCACGTAGTTGAGCAGGACCGCGCCGTCTTCGGCGGCCGCCTGCAGGACGCGCAGGGTCAGGCGCGCATCGTCGGTGAGCGTGTCCATGAAATAGGAGGCATAGCGCAGGCGCCGTGCCGCCAGACCGGGGAATCGGCGCAGCACGGCCGCCCGCGATAGTCGGCCGTGCTGCCACTTGCCGGCCAGCAGATCGTAGGCCGCCAGCACCAGATCGAAGCCCCAGGCCATGAGCCGGCCGCCGTAGTGGGGGAAGACATAGTCCATGGGCTGCACCAGGCCGGGCGCCTCGCGCAACAGGCGCTCGCGCTCGCGCACCGACTCGGCGGTGATATGGACCTGGCCGCTGGCCAGGTAGCGCAGGCCGCCGTGCACCATCTTGGAGGAGCGGCTGGAGGTGCCCCAGGCGAAGTCCTGGGCTTCCACCAGGAGCACGCGCGCCCCGCCCCGTGCCGCCTCGCGGGCCACGCCGGCGCCGCTGATGCCGCCGCCGATGATCACCAGATCCCAGGGGGCGGCGTCCAGAGCGCGCCAGGTCTGTGCTCGGTCGTCCATCAGTCCACCAGCTTGCCGGGATTCATCAGGCCCGCCGGATCGAAGCGCGCGAACAGCGTGCGCATGGCCTCCAGGCCCAGCTCGCCCTTCTCGGCCTGCAGATAGGGTTTGTGGTCCACGCCCACGCCGTGCTGGTGGCTGATGGTGCCGCCGTGGCGGACGATGGCCTCGGAGGCGGCGGCCTTCAGGCGCCGCCAGCGGCCCAGGGTCTCCGCATAACTCGTGGCGACCGGGTAGACATAGGTCGTGTAGGCGCTGGCGCCTTGGGGGTAGAAATGGGACAGATGGGTGAAGGCCAGGACGGGCACGCCCTCGGCGGTGAGACCCGTGCGCAGGGACTGCTCGACATCCGCTATCAGGCCGGGCAGGCGCGGCCAGTCGGCGGCGGTCTCCAGGGTGTCCACGGCGTAGCCCGCCCGCCACAGGGTCTCGCGCAAATAGGGTGCCCGGTAGCGCCCTGCCTTCCATTTCTCGCCGAGCTTGCGGCCCAGGGCGAGGGCGCCGTGCTGGCGCAGCAGGCCGAAGGCTTGCGTCCGGGAAGCCCTGGCCTGGCCGCGCGTCCCGGAGATACCGACGAATAACAAACACTTGCCCACCCCGGCCCCGCGCCAGGCCAGGTAGCGTTCCAGCCAGGCGATGGCAGTCTCGTGGCCCGCCAGCTTGAGATTGACCCGGGTCTCCTCGGCATTCGACAGGCGCAGCATGGACAGGGGAATGCGTGCCTGGGCCAGGGCGCGCACGGCGGCGACGGCCTGTTCCCAGGACGCGAAGGCGAAGGCGTGGAAGGCTTCGAGCTCCGGCAGGGGCGAGATGCGCACGACCGCCTCGGTCAACACGCCCAGCCGGCCCTCCGAGCCCAGGACCAGCTCGCGCAGGTCGGTGCCGGCGCCGCTGGCCGGGATCGTGGGGATCTCCAGGCGGCCGATGGGAGTCTCCATCCGGCCGCCGGCGAAGAGCTGCTCGATGCGGCCATAACCCAGGGACTGCTGGCCCGAGGAGCGGGTCACCACCCAGCCGCCCAGGGTCGAGTATTCGAAGCTCTGGGGGTAATGGCCCAGGCGGAAGCCCCGTGCCTTGAGCGCGGCCTCCAGCTCCGGGCCGGCGATGCCGGCGCCGAAGCGGGCCAGGCGTGCCACCGGATCCAGGCTCAACAGACCGTTCAGCCTCTCCAGGGACAGACAGAGCACCGGCCCGCCGCCCTCCGGCACGTCCAGATGGCCGACCACGGAGGTGCCGCCCCCATAGGGGATGACGCGCACGCCCTGAGCCGTCGCCCAGTCCAGCAGAGTGCGCACTTGCGCCGAGTCGGTGGGGTAGGCCACGCCGTCCGGCACCGGCCCCAGCTCCCCGGAGCGCAGTGCCAGCCAGTCGCGCAGGGAATGGCCCCGGGCATGGCGCAGCCGCGCCTCGGCGCCGCCGTCCACCAGGGCATGAACCGGCAGGCGGCTGGCCGGGACACGCGCCAGGATCGTGCCCAGTTCGGCATCGGCCAGGGGCGAAGGCGCGCCCAGCTCGGCCTTGAGCAGGCTCAGGGCGCCGTCGGGCAGGGCCATGGACTGGGCATCATCGCCCCAGGAATTCCAGCGTCGCATGTTCAGTTACCGGCAGAGATGCACATCGGACCACAAGGGTAAGTAATCAATATTCATTTCTCAAGTAATTACTCTAATTGAACAGCGGGTCGCGACAAATTGGCCAGAGGCTAAGGCCGAAGCATGCTTTGACTCAATGCGCCACGGCGAGTGCTCCCTTGGGCGCTACTCAGCACGACCCTTCGATACGCCCGCCATGGCGGGCGTATCGAAGGGCTCTTCGGCAGCGTTCAGAGAAGTATGCTCCCGCCCCCGCCTGTTAAACTATGCACAAGCCCTGGCCGGCCCGGATCGGCTAGGATGGGAGGACGGCCGCCCGGCCATCCGGTCTGTACCCTCGGGGAATTTCATGCCCTCTGCCGCCAAGCCCCTACGCCGACTGTCCGCCGCCCTGGCCGGGCTGCTGGCCCTGGGTGCCTTGAGCCTGCCGGCCCTGGCGGTGGAGACCACCAGTTTCTCGCGCATCAGCGTCGCCGACGGCCTGGCCCAGAGTACGGTCACCGCCTTGCTGCAGGATGCCCAGGGCTTCCTGTGGATCGGCACCCTGGACGGCCTGCAACGCTACGACGGCTACGACTTCCGGCTCTACAAGAACGACCCGCGCGACCCGGCCTCCCTCTCCGACAATAGCATCAGCGCGCTCTGGCAGGACGGCCAGGGCCGGATCTGGGTGGGCACGCTGCAGGGCGGGCTGAACCGCTACGATGCCAAGACCGGCCGCTTCCTGCGCTACCAGCCGGAACTGGGCAAGTCCAACAGCCTGAATGGCGCCCAGATCACGGCGCTCGCCGGCGACGCCCAGGGCCAGCTCTGGGTGGGCACCAGCGTCGGCCTCAACCGCTACCGGCCCGAGAGCGACGATTTCGAACACCACGAACACAATCCCCTGGACGAATACGCCCTGCACAACGGCCATGTCACGGCCTTGGCCGCCGACCGCCAGGGCCGGATCTGGATAGGCACCAGCCAGGGCCTGACCCGCCTGGATCCCAAGTCCGGGATCTTCACGCGCTTCTACAACGAGTATTTCGACTACGGCGAGACGCCGGACCTGGCCCAGGAGCTGGATCGCAGCGCCATCAACACCCTGCTCACCGATACGGACGGCAGCCTGTGGATAGGCACGGAAGGCGCGGGCCTGTTTCATATCGACATCAATCGCGAGCTCTCGGTGCAGCGCCCGCCCGGCGCCACCGGCGGCCTGTCCAGCCAGGACATCAGCAGCGTGCTGCGCGATCGCAATGGCAGGCTCTGGGTCGGCACCGGCGCCGGCCTCTTGCGCTGGCGCGGCGAGGCCGCCGGTTTCGATCGCCTGATGCGCAATCCCGCCGATCCCCAGACCCTGTCCTCGGACGACATCACCACCCTGTTCCAGGATCGCAGCGGCCTGCTCTGGGTGGGCACGGCCGGCGGCGGCATCAGCCGCACTGCCCTGGATCTGGCCAATTTCGGCCGGCTGATCCACAACCCCCTGTCCGATAACGCCCTGTCCCATAATTCCGTGCTGGACATCGCCGAGGACGGCGCCGGCGCGGTGTGGATGGCGACCCTGGAGGGTCTGAACCGCTACGACCCGGTGCATGAGGCCTGGCAGACCTTCCGCCACGAACCGGACGAGCCGCGCAGCCTGTCCAGCGACCGCCTACAGACCCTGGCCCTGGACCCTTGGGGCAAGCTCTGGCTGGGGACGGTCTCGGGCGAGGTGAACATCTTCGACCCGGTCAGCGGCAAGGCCCAGATCCTGCAGCGCCCGGAATTGCCGGACGGTAAGTTCAGCGCCTATCCCATCTGGCGCATCGCCCGCGACGCCCAGGGCGATCTGTGGATCGCCGCCGAGGACGGCCTGTTCCTGGTCAGCGCCGAGACCCGCCAGATCAAGGTCCAGTTCGGCCTGTCCGACTTCGACCGCCTGGGCAGCGCCCTGGTGCGCGCCATCTGGCCGGGCCGCGACGGGCGATTGTGGTTCGGGACCCAGGGCGGCGGCCTGCAGGTCTACGATCCGGACAACAAGGAGAGCCGCGGCCTGCGCTACGAGCCGGGCCAGGCCGCCTCCTTGTCCAATAACAACGTCTACTCGGTATACGAGGACAAGGACGGCCGGCTGTGGGTGGGCACGGCCAACGGCCTCAACCGCCTGGAGCGGGAGGACAAGGACGCCACGCGCAACCACTTCAAGACCTATACCGAGCGCGACGGCCTGCCCTCCTCGGCCATCTACGCCATCCTGCCCGACGCCCGGGGCAATCTCTGGTTCTCCACCAACCAGGGCCTGTCGCGCTACGACGCGCGCAGCGACAGCTTCCGGACCTACGACACCGCCAACGGCCTGCCCGGCAACGAGTACAACCCGGGCTCGGCCCTGGCCAGCAGCGGCGGCCTGCTCTATTTCGGCGGCATCGCCGGCGTCGCCGTGTTCAACCCCGAGCAGCTGCGCATCAACGATCACGCCCCGGAGGTCGTGCTCACCGAGGTGCGCGTACGCAACCAGCTCCTGCCCGAATCCCGGCTCCTGGACGCGGCGCCCCTGGAACTGAACTTCTCCGACAGCGATCTGTCC
This sequence comes from Gammaproteobacteria bacterium, assembly GCA_016182845.1. Classification (GTDB taxonomy): domain Bacteria; phylum Pseudomonadota; class Gammaproteobacteria; order Enterobacterales; family Permianibacteraceae; genus JACPFT01. Next base: position 277,594 of record JACPFT010000010.1, on the reverse strand, counting down.
TTCCGTTTCGCCGCCATGGACTTCCTGCAACCGGACAAGAACCAGTTCAGCTACCGCCTGGTGGGCTTCGACAAGGCCTGGCAGAACGCCACGGGCAAGCACGAGGTCAGCTACACCAACCTGGACCCGGGCCAGTACCGCTTCGAGGTCAAGGGCTCCAACAACGACGGCCTGTGGAACCCGGAGCCGCGCCAGCTGGCCATCACCATCCTGCCGCCGCCCTGGGCCACGCCCCTGGCCTATGCCGGTTACGCCCTGATGTTCGGCCTCCTGGCCTACAGCCTGTTCCAGGCCCACCGCCGCAAGCTGCGCGAGCAGGAGCGCCTGAACGAACACCTGACTCGTATCGACCGCCTCAAGGACGAGTTCCTGGCCAACACCTCCCACGAGCTGCGCACGCCGCTGAACGGCATCATCGGTATCGCCGAATCCCTCAAGGACGGCGTGGCTGGCGCGGTCAGCGACTCCCTGGACGAACACCTGGACCTCATCATCGGCAGTGGACGGCGCCTGGCCCACCTGGTCGACGAGATCCTGGACTTCAAGAAGCTCACCTACCACAACCTGACCCTGAACACCCAACCGGTGTACATCGGCCCCGTGGTGGAGCACGTGCTCAGCCTCTGCCGGGGCCTCCTGGTGGGCAAGGACCTGGAGCTGGTCAATGCCCTGCCGGGCAACTGCCCGGCGGTCCTGGGCGACGAGAACCGTTTGCAGCAGATCCTCTACAACCTGATCGGCAATGCCATCAAGTTCACCGACTCCGGCTCGGTGACCATCGCCGCCGAGACCCAGGGCCGCGAGCTCGTCGTCCGCGTGCGCGATACCGGTATCGGCATCCCCGCCGACAAGCAGGCCATCATCTTCCAGCCCTTCGAGCAGCTGGAAGAGGCCAATACCCGCGTGCACGGCGGCACGGGCCTCGGCCTCGCCGTGACCCGCCAGCTCGTCGAGCTGCACGGCGGCCATATGGAGGTGAAATCCGAACCGGGCATGGGCTCGATGTTCAGTTTCAGCCTGCCCCTGTCCGACAGCCTGCCCGCCGAGCAGGCCAAGGCCTCGCTGCGCGAGGACCGGCTACGCTTGCGCCGGCGCAGTGCTGAAGCGCCGATCGAGGCGGCCGTCGCCGGTCCGGTGCGCGGCCATATCCTGGTGGCCGACGACGAACCCCTGAACCTGCGCGTGGTGGCGGATTTCCTGCGCGTCCAGGGCTTCGAGGTGGACGGCGTGGGCGACGGCCAGCAGGCCCTGGACGCCCTGGAGCGCAAGGCCTACGACCTGCTGATCCTGGACGTGATGATGCCGCGCCTGTCCGGTTTCGAGGTGGCCAAGCGCGTGCGCGAGACCCGCTCCAACCTGGAACTGCCCATCCTCCTGCTCTCGGCGCGCAACCAGCCGGGCGACATCGTCACCGGCCTTGCCGCCGGCGCCAACGACTACGTGGGCAAGCCGGTGGAGCGCAACGAATTGCTGGCGCGGGTGCAGACGCTCTTGCTCACCCACGAGGCCAATAGCGCCCGCCAGGAAAAAGAGCGGCGCATGTCCCTGGAAAAGGCCGTGGAGCGCCTGGAGAAATATTTCCCGCGCAAGCTCGCCGAGCGCCTGCTCACCGACGACGCCAACGAATCCCTGAAGGCCGAGCGCAAGCGCATCACCACGATCTTCGCCGATCTGACCGGCTTCACCACGCTCACCGATCGTGTGGAACCTGAAACCATGACCGAGCTGCTCAACCAATATTTAGGCAGCATGGGCGAGCTCGTCGAGAAATTCGGCGGCGTGCTCAACGAGGTCCTGGGCGACGGCATCGTCGCCTTCTTCGGCGCCCCCGAGGACATGGACAAGACCGAACAGGCCGAACGCGCCGTGGCCCTGTGCGTGGCCATCCAGCGGGAAATCCATAGCCTGGGCGAACGCTGGCTGGCCGCCGGCCTGGATCACAATATCCAGCTGCGCATCGGCATCCACCAGGATTTCGCCACCGTGGGCAATTTCGGCTCCCATGACCGTATCGCCTATCGCGCCGTCGGCTCCGGCGTGATCCTGGCCCACCGCCTGCAAAGCGAGTGCACCCCGGGCCACATCTACGTGTCCTATCCGGTCTACGCCTTGACCCGCGAACGCTATCCCTACGAGGAACTGCGCGAGCAGCAATTCAAGGGCTTCTCCCATCCCCACCGCTGCTGCGAGCTGGACCCGGCCAAGGTCAAGAGCCAGCCCCAGCTGAATCTCGTGATCGGCCACAAGCTGTAGGTCCCGCTTTAGCGGGACAAATTGTCCGACTGAAGTCGGACCTACGCCAGACCTACGGCGTCCGTGCAGGTTCGCAAGAACGGGTGTCTCGCCTTGCCGCCGCGATAAACCGCTCCGCCGCCTCGTCCGAACGCCGGGAAAACATCACCAGGCTGCAGCGCTTTTCCGGAAGCCAGTAAAACGCCGCGCGGTAGCCCGGCAGCGTTCCGCCATGCCACCAGGCCGAGGGCCCCGTTCCGGCATCGCGCATCAGGCCCAGGCCGTAGGCGCGGGTGGTTTTTCCCGCGACCAGAAAATGGGTCATCTCCCGGCGCAGGTCGGCGGGCAGGAAGCGCTCGTCGGCGAACAGGCCGTGGAGCAGGCGATTCAGATCGTTTCCCGTGCTGATGAGGCCAGCATCGGCGGCGCGCGGCCAAGTGGCGGCATGCAGGACACGGCCATGACGGCCGGGCTGGGGCATGGTCTCGCCCGGCGCGGCGAAGCGCGTGTGTTGCAAACCCAGGGGCTGGACCAAGTGAATTCTCAGCAGCTCGGTTAAGGGCTTGGAACCGGCGGTTTCGAGGATTTTTCCCGCCAGCAGGTAATTGGTATTGGCATAGCGCAGCCCCCGTCCCGGTTCGGCAAAGGGCCGGTGCGCCAGGGCGGCCGCGATGGCCTGCTCGCTGCTCCAGTCGCCATGCCAGGAAAACCCCGGCAATTCCGTGTAATCGAAGAGGCCGCTGCGGTGCTGCAATAAATCCCGCAGGCTGATTTTCGCCAAGGTCGGGTGCTGGGCGGCGAGTTCCGGCAGCCAGCGGGCGGCCGCGTCGTCCAGGCGCAGCCGGCCCTCGGCCGCCAGGCGCAGGCTCAAGGCCGCCACATAGGTCTTGGTCAGGCTGCCGACAGGAAAGGGCGTATCCGTGCCCGGCGGGGCTTCCTCAGGGGAGGCAGATTGGGCAAAAAAAATCCCGGGAAGCCTAAGGGGCTCGCCCGGGACGGGAACGGGTCGTGCCGGCGCGGCCGCCAGGATCAGGGCGAGCAGGGCCGGACGAGCAGGGCGCATCAGCGGATCCGGTTTTTCAACTCTTGTTCCAGTTGTTGGGCCTTGGCCTTGTCGGCCTCGTCCATGGTCTTGTCCAGGGTGGCCAGGGCCTGCTTGGCCGCGACGAAACCCTGGCTGGCCGCCAGGGAGAACCAGGCTCGCGCCTCGATCCGGTCCTTGTCCACGCCCTGGCCCTTGAGCAGGAGCACGGCGAGATTATGCTGGGACGGACCATGATTCTGCAGGGCGGCCAGGCGGTAGAAGCGCGCCGCCTTGGCATAACTTTGCGGCAGGGTCGTGCCCTTGGGCGGCTGGAAGTAATAATTCGCCAACTGGAACTGGGAGTTAATGTCGCCTTGTTCCGCCATGTGGCGCAGCTTGCTCCACTCGGCGATATAAATGGTCGAGGCAAAACGACTGCTTTGGGATTCCCGCGCCGTCACCGGGTGGGTGAACAGCAGGGTCAGGCCGACAAGCATCACGCTGAGGTGCCGCATCGATTTCTCCTTCCGTGTATTAGGGTCTGTTTACCTTTACCACACCATCGCGACGGACTGCCTTTGGGCACAGTCCAAGGCGCGAGGAGTGTGATGTGCTCATTGCACATGAACGATGAGCAACGCCGGAATGTGCCCAAAGGCAGTCCGTCCCTTCGGGTTGCGCCCCAAAAGGCGCCATGCTTCGTTGCTCAACATTCATTTAGAATGACTAAACCTCATGTTTCGCGCCTCGCCTGGCGCCTTTTGGGGCGGCAACGCGATGGCGTGGTAAAGGTAAACAGACCCTAGATAAACATTATCACTTCAACGACTCCGGCGACCGTGAATATGTCACTGCCGCCGGAGAATCCTGGCGTGGCGCAGCGCCCGAATGGGGCCTGCCATTACGCCGCTTCTGGACTACTTGCAGGTCCCGCCGTCATAGGGTCGGGCCGGGGGGATCAGACGGTCGCCGTGGATTTCGTGCACTATGGCCGAGCCCGGTGAGCAGTATTTGATCTCGTCGCTGGCCTCCATGCCGCTGAGATCGCTGCCCAGATGAGCGGGGCCGGTGGCCGCGCAGCCGCCGAGCAGGGCGAGTACGCCGAGAATCCCGTATAAAGACAGCATGCGTGCTTTCATGATTTCACCTCCGAGCGTATTCATCTCATCACCACGCTTTCAGAGTAGGAGCTTGCCGGCGTCGACTACGACGTAATATGGCCGTGCGCGCCTGTGACATTTTCACGGCGCCAGGTCGGGTCTTGCTTGCTACAGTCAGAGGCGTTTCACAGCGTGGAATACCGGGAACGCGTGGACGCGACGGCAAGCGGTTTGCCGCCCCAGTCGGCTGGGTTACACTGCCGACGCGGCGAAACGCCCGGTAGCAGTCGAGGCGAATGAGAGGAAAGCCATGGAATTAGCGCAATTCAGTTTGTTGGCCAGCCTGACGGATGCCCAGCGCACCGCCCTGGCGCAGCACATGCAGATCCGCCAGTATCACAAGCACACCCAGATCATCACCGAGGGCGATGCGGCCCATTGCCTGTATTTTCTGATGTCCGGCAAGGTCAAGGTCTATCTGGACGACGACGAGGGCAAGGAAATCCTCATGAACACCCACGGCGAAGGCGAGGTCTTCGGCGAGCTGTCCCTGATCCAGGGCAGTCCGCGCACCGCCTCGGTGATGACCCTGGAGGAATGCCGCATCGCCCAGCTCTCGGCCGCGGATTTCCAGGTGGCGCTCAAGGAGCTGCCGGAATTCGCCCTCGCCATCATGGGTGATCTGACCGCGCGCCTGGTCAATGCCACCGAGACCATACGCCGCCTGGGACTCATGGACGTCTACGGCCGCATCGCCGTGACCTTGCTCAATCTCTCGGTGGAGGAAGGGGGCGTGCGCGTGGTTAAGGACAAGATGACCCAGCAGGAGCTGGCCACCCGGGTCGGCGCCTCGCGGGAGATGGTGGCGCGCATCTTCAAGGACCTGCGTCTGGGCGGGTATATCGACACCGAGACCGGCTATATCGTGATCAAGAAGCCGCTTCCCCACAAGTGGTAGTGCTTTGGGTATGATGGCCGCCCGCGCGCGGCCCGGGCTGTTAACAGCCCGTTCAGGCTAATGAACCAAGAATGCGACCGAGGCCGGGAGGCCCTAGTGGTTTGTGCGGGTAATTCCGTTAACTTTAGTTCGGATGCCCGAAGCCCTGAGACAAGGCGCCGCGACGAGTCATAGCAGGGCTATGGCGAGGAGCGGCAACGCCGTATCAGGGTTTCAGGCGCCGAAATGGAGTAACGGACACTCCGCACAGACCACTCGTGGGGCGCATGGAAGTACCAGGAGTGGGGGCCAAGGGAATGTTCGGTGTGGCCACATGCCGGAGTTGATCTGTCTGTTCCCTTGGTTCCCACTCCTGGGGGTTTCGTCGCCCCACTGCCTTAGCCGACGTGATTCTTGCCGCGCCGTCCGGCGCCGGTTTCCTTGATCAATTCCGCCAGATCGATGCTGTCCAGGCTGGCCCGCCCCAGGAGCACGCCGCGCAGGCCCTTGGGCGCGCGCTGGCGCAAGGCCCGGGCATCCTCCAGGCTGTGCAGCAGGCCGTTGCCGGTCACCGGGACCGGCGCCTGTTCCGCCAGGCGCATGGTCGCCTCCAGCTGGGCGCCGTTGACCGGCCCAAGGCTCGCGATATCGGTGTAGAGCACGCCCACCACGCCCTCCTCGGCCAGATGCAGGGCGATGTCCACCGGATCGCCATGACTGCAGCGCCCGTCGCGGGCATCGACGGCGGCCAGCAGCTGGCTGGGATAATCGGAGGCCAGCTCGCCGACCCGCGCCAAGTCCCGCGCCAGCTTGGGGCTTAAGACCACGTAGCGGGCGCCGCTGTGCAGGTACAGGGAGATCTGGTCTTCCTGGCGTATGCCGCCGGCCACCTCGATTTCGAGCCGGGGCCAGGCCCTGGCGATCAGCTCGACCACGTGGGCATTCTCCGGGCTGCCGGAGAGGCTGCTGTTCACGTCGACCACGTGCAAGGCCTTGGCGCCGGCCGCCACCAGGCGCTCCACGACCGCGAGCGGATCCTCGAAGCAGACCTCGTCTTCCATCTGGCGATGCTCGGTGTGCACGCACAGGCCGTCTTTCAACTCGATGGCAGGGATCACCAGCATGTCCACCCCCCTTGAGATTCGTTCTTTCCGACTGTATCCAGTTTAGTAGCAAGTACGCGGCCTTGCCCGGGGCCGCATCCGGCCGGCACTTTGCCGCGTAGTGCGGATAAGACACTCAGCGTCACGAGGAATCTCCGTGGGCATCAAGCACCTGCCATCGCGCCGCGCCTACCGCCTGGCGCGCGACTACGCCCTAGGCACCCTGCACGGCCCGGCGCGCCGGCGCTTCGATGCGCTCTTGGTCCGGGACCGGCGCCTGGCCGAGGAGGTGGAACGCTGGCGCGGCCGGCTGTCGGCCCTGTCCTGGTTGCGCCCCGAGCGCCGCCCGCCTCGCCCCGTACTGGCCCTGGGGGCATTCAAGCGCGGCCTGTGGAACCACCTGGGTTTCTGGCGAGGCCTGGCCCTGGCGGCCAGCCTGTCCGCCGTGGCGGTGAGCGGCTGGGCCTGGCGGCAAGCCCAGGAGCGGCCGGTCTATGTGGCGGTCCTGGCGTCCCAAGGCGGCGCGGGGAGCTGGCTGGTCCGGGCCGGTACGCACACCGCCTCCCTCAGCCTGCGCCCCATGACTCCCCAACAAGCCATAGACGGCGATTACGAGCTCTGGCTGGTGCCCAAGTCCGGCCTGCCGCTGTCCTTGGGCCTCATCGCAGCCCGGGACGGCGAGGAGCTGAGCCTGGAGCCCGCCGTCTGGCGGCAACTGGGCGAGGCGCGGATGCTTGCGGTCAGCCAGGAGCCCCGGGGCGGCTCGCCCACCGGCCAGCCCACCGGGCCGGTTAGCCATAGCAGCAAGATCTATCGGCTGTGAAATCCTTCTGCGCTTTGGTGCGTAACGCGTTGATTTTTCCGTTCGTCCTGAGCTTGTCGAAGGATGAATGGAAAATCAGGGGCCGGTTATTCAGGGTATTCTTGACAAGAAATAACACGAAAAAATAATCGAGCATTCCGCATCCGCCCTTTTTCCGTCGCGCGTATCGCTGTTGTCCGGCCTGTCTGGTCATGGACTTAATCGGTGAACCACAACGGAGAATGATGATGAAATATTCCCTCAGCGCGCTGGCGGTTGCCGCCTTGTTCAGCGGCGCCGCCTCGGCTTCCAGTCACCGCGAGGCGCCGAATATCACCCGGTTGCCGACGGTGGATTCCACGGATTTCTATTTGTTCAACAGCTACGAGCCGGGGCGCGGCGATTACGTCACGGCGATCGCCAATTACCTGCCGCTGCAAGCGCCTTACGGCGGCCCGAATTATTTTGCCCTGGACGGCGCAGCCCTGTACGAAATCCATTTCGACAGCGACGGCGATGCCCGCGAGGACATGACATTCCAATTCCGTTTCAGCAATAAATTGGCCAATAACGGCCAGGGTTTTGCCCTCTCGGTCGGCGATGCCTCGGTGGCCGTGCCCCTGAAGAATATCGGGCCGGTGGGCGCCGACGGCACGAATCTGAATTTCATCGAGAGCTATTCACTCGATGTCGTGCGGGGAAATCGCCGTGGCGGCACGCGCCAGGCGGTGAGCCATGCCAATACCGGCGCGACGAGTTTCGGCAAGCCCTATGACAATATCGGCGGCAAGACCTTCCCGGATTACCCGGCCTACGCCAATCAATTCATCCATCCCATCGCCATTCCCGGCTGTTCCGGCACGGGCCGGGTCTTCGTCGGCCAGCGCCGAGAGGGCTTCGCGGTGAACCTGGGCCGGATCTTCGACCTGGTGAATTTCGTGCCGGTGGAGGGCGACAGCGCGCCGGGCGCCGGCGACGGCGGCGGCTTCCCGGGCGGCATCACCCAGAGCGCCGAGAACAACCTGACGGCCGACGCCAATATCACCAGCCTGGCCCTGGAATTGCCCAAGAGCTGCCTCGTCGGCTCCGGCAACGGCGTCGTCGGCGGCTGGACCAGCGCCAGCCTGCCCCAAGTGCGCGTGCTCAATCCATCCGCCAGCTTCGCCAAGCCGGAAGTCAATGGCGGCGCCTGGACCCAGGTCTCGCGTCTGTCGATGCCCCTGGTCAACGAGCTGGTGATCGGCCTCAAGGACAAGGACCGCTTCAATGCCAGTCAGCCCAAGGACGACGGGCAGTTCGCCACTTACGTGACCAACCCCAGCCTGCCGGCCCTGCTCAACATCCTGTTCCGCGATGCGGTGAACCAGACCCTGGGCACGAACATCGCCGATCTGGCGCCGGCCAATCTGCCGCGCAATGACCTGGTGACGGCCTTCCTGACCGGCTTTCCCGGGGTCAACCAGCTGAAGACCGTGACGCCCTCGGAAATGACCCGCCTGAACACGGCGATCCCGGCGGTGGCGCAGGGTCAGCAGAGCGCCTTCGGCGTGGCCGGCGGCGACCTGGCCGGCTTCCCCAACGGTCGCCGTCCCGGGGACGACACGGTGGACATCGCCCTGCGCGTGGTGATGGGCGCCCTCTGCCACGACCTGCCCCTGGGCGCGGGCGGCAGTCCGGCGAACCTGAAGCTCTGCGGCGCGACGGCGGAGGAAAGCAAGGCCAAGGCGCCGGTGGGCAACGTGCCCTTCACCGATGGCGCCCCCCAGTCCGACGCCGATTTCGATGCGAGCTTCCCCTATCTGAAATCGCCCCTGTCGGGCACCGACGCCGAATAAGGAGGCCTTATGCGCCATCTCATGATCTCGGGGCTGGCCCTCTGCCTGCTCGCCGCCTGCGGCGGCGGGGGCGGCAGCGACAGCCCCGCCAATACGCCGCCGACCGTCGCCAAGCCGGCGGATGTCAGCCTGATCCGCGACGCCGTGAGCGCGCCCATCGCCCTCATGCTGGCCGATGCCGAGACCCCGGCGGAGCAGCTCAGCCTGAGCCTCACGTCCAGCAACACGGCCCTGATCGACGCCGCCGGCCTGGTGGTCAGCGGCAGCGGGGCCACGCGCAGCCTGGTTCTTAGACCTAAGGCCGGGCAGAGCGGGACGGCCACCATCACCCTGGTGGTCAACGACGGGGGCGGCTTGAGCGCCAACGCGAGCTTCCTGCTGACGGTGAGCGCCACCCAGGTCAGCTTCGCCGGCTTCGTGGCCAGCGCCTATGCGCAGGGCGCGGACAGCGAACCGGCGGTCGTGGACGGCCTGGAGTTCCAGGACGGCACGGCGGACGACCCGGGCGCCTACGACGGGTTGTTGGGGCCATGAGCCGGCGGGCTGTTCTGGCCCTGGGGCTTTGGCTGGGCCTGGGGCCGGCCTGGGCCCTGGGCCCGGTCCATGTGCCGGCCTCGGACGATGCCCTGGTCCTGGTTCTGCCCGAGGGCAGGGCCTTGCGCGACGAGCAGCGCCGCGCAAGGGCCCTGGAACCGGCGGACTGGGAGGGCCGCCTGGCCCTGGTCCGGCGTGCCCTGGATCGGGCCAGGGTGGAAGGCGAGCCGCGCCTGGCCGGCCAGGCGGAGGCCTGGCTCGCCGCCGGGACCCTGCCCTGGCCGGCCGAGGCTCGCTTGCTCGCCGCCGAGCTCAAGCAATGGCGCCACGACTTCGCCGGGGCCCTGGCCGAGCTGGACGTCCTGGAGCATGGCCAGCCGGGTCGGGCGGATGCCCTCTGGCTGCGCGCCCAGATCCTGCGCGTCCAAGGCCGCCTGCCCGAGGCGCGGCGCGCCTGTCTCGCCCTCCTGGGCCGGGTCGGCGAGTTGGAAGGCGCGTCCTGCATGGCGGCCACGGCCCAGCCGGGCGAACGGGCGGCCCTGGAGGGGTTGCTGGAGCGCGTGCTGGCGCGGGGCGGGGAGGAGGCGCCGGAGCTGCGGGCCCATGCCCATGCGCTGCTGGGCGAGCTGGCCGAGCGGCGCGGCGATGCCGCTGCTGCCGAGCGGGCCTATAAGCGCGGCCTGGGCCTGGCGCCCGAGCAGCATGCTACGCGCCTGGCCCTGGCGGAGCTGCTCCGGGAGCAGGGCCGCTGGGCCGAGCTGGCGGAGCTGACCGTCGCTTACCCGGGCGTGGATGGGCTCGCCCTGCGCCATGCCCATGCCCTGCGGCAACTGGAACGGCCCGAGGCGGCGGAGACAATCGCCGGCTTGCGCGAGCGCCTGGCCGCCGAGGCGGCGCGGGGCGAGCCGGGCTTCGAGCGGGAAGCGGCCTGGGCCGCCTGGTTCTTGGAGGGCGATGCCGAGCAGGCGCGGGACCTGGCCAGGCGCAACTGGCAACTGCAGCGAGAGCTGCCCGATGAGCGGCTCTTGGTGCTGACCGGCGCCGGGGAGGCGCCATGAGCAGGTTCTGGTTGTTATGCGCCTTGCTGCTCTGCGGCCCGGCCCTGGCTCATCGAGCCGGCGACAGCCTGCTGCGGCTCACGGCCCAGGGCGAGGAGCTGCGGGGCGAGTGGCTGGTGTCGGTGCGCGACCTGGAGCTGGCCTACGGCCTGGACGGCGACCAGGACGGGCGCATCACCTGGGGCGAGCTGCGGGCCGCCGACGGCTCGCTGCGCGAGCGCCTGGTCCGGGAGCTGCTCCTCGTCGCGGATGGCCAAGCCTGTGCCCTGAGCCTGGACGGGCTGGCCTTGCAGGACCGGGACGACGGGCCGGCGGCGCGCTACCTGGTCGCGGCGCGCTGCCCGGCGCATGCCCGGCGGCTGGCGGTGGATTACCGCTTCCTGGGGACGCTGGATCGGGGCCATCGCGGCCTGCTGTCCCTGCGGGCCGGTACGCAAACCCTCAGCGCCAGCCTGGGAGCGGGGCAGAGCCGCGCCGAGCTCGACCTGGACGGCGGCGAGGGGGCCGGGCTCTGGATGAGCTATGTCGCCGAGGGCCTGCGCCATATCGCCATCGGCGCCGACCATATCCTGTTCCTGGTGGCGCTCTTGTTCGGCGTGGCCGGGGATTCGGGCCGCCGGGTTCGACCCGCCTTGTGGCAGGCCGCCGGCGTGGTCACCGCCTTCACCCTGGCCCATTCCCTGACCTTGGGCCTGGCCGTGTTCGGCATCCTGGACCTGCCCTCGCGGCTGGTGGAATCGTTGATTGCCGCCTCCGTGGCCTTCGCCGCCCTCAACAACCTGTGGTCCTGGGTGCGCCGGCTGTGGGCCATGAGCTTCGGCTTCGGCCTGGTGCACGGCCTGGGTTTCGCCGGCGTCCTGGCCGAGCTGGGCCTGCCGCCGGGGGCCAAGGCCCTGGCCCTGTTCGGCTTCAACCTGGGGGTGGAGCTGGGCCAGCTGGCCCTGGTGCTCGGGGTCCTGCCCCTGCTGATCCTGCTGCGGCGGACGACGGAGGCGGCCAGACCGCTGCTCGCCGCCGGCTCCCTGGCCATCGCCGGCCTCGGCCTCATCTGGCTGGCGGAGCGGGCGGGGGAGGTTGAGATCCTGGGTTGGTTGTGAGGACGGGGGAATCCCGGGTTACGCCGCGCCGCGGCTAACCCAGGCTACGGGGAGGTGTTGGAGGTCTTCAGACTCGCTTGCCCATCCCCGATTTCACCAGATTGCGCAGCTTGAGGAAGGCCGCCATGCCCACGCCCGGTTCGCCCAGTTCCTCGGCGCGGATCATCAGCAGGGCGCCTTCGCGGCTGGTGATATTGGGGTGGCGGTGGCCGGCGTACATGTAATGGAAGTCGCCGGCCTTCAGCTCGTGGCCGCCTATGCTGATGCTGCCGGACAGGACCAGGCATTCCTCGTCGCTGGCATGGCCGTGGGCGGGGAAATCGGCGCCGGGTTTCAGGCGCCAGAGGGCGGTCTGCACCTGGGTCTTGGGGTCCTGGTGCAGGATCTTGAAGTCGATGAAGTCGTCGAACTTCAGCCAGAGGCCCTGATCGGCGAACAGGGTCTCGCTGCCCATGGGCGGCTTCTGGGCGCGCACGCCCTTGAGGATCTTGTCCTGCATGGCCTGCAGGCGCTCGGGCGCCGGCCGGCGTTCCGGCAGGAGGCCGGAGAAGGCCTCGACGGCCTCGGGGGGCAGGTTTTCCAGGGCGGTCATGTCCGGTTTGTGCTTGTTCATCATGGGTCTACCACGCAAAGACCGTTTTCAGTTTGTCCAGGCCCCGGCGGATATGGGATTTCACGGTGCCCAGGGGCAGGTCCAGTGCCTCGGCCAGTTCCTGGTGGGACAGGCCCTTGAAGAAGGCCAGGCCTACCAGGCGGCGCTGGATGGGCGTCAGTTCCGCCAGGGCCCGTGCCAGGGCCGCCTGATCCTTGGCCTCGGCCAGCAGGGTCTCGGGGCCGGCGTCCGGGTGTTCCAGGTGATCGAGATCGAAGTCCTCGGGCAGGTCCGCATAGCGCTCGCCGTGCCGGCGCCGGATCTTGTCCAGGGCCCGACTGCGGGTGATGACCAGGAGCCAGCCCAGGGCACTGGCCCGCGCCGGATCGAAGCTGCCGGCCTGGCGCCAGGCCTGCATGTACACATCGCAGGCCACTTCCTCGGCATCGGCGTCATTGCCGGTCACCGCATGGGCCAGGCCGTAGACGCGTCCTATGCTGAGCTCGTAGAGCCGGTTCAGCGCCGCTTCCTCGCCCCGGGCCATGGCGGCCACCAGGCGGCAAAGCTCCGCCTGGCGCGCGTCCTCGGCCTGCTCCGTCGGTGTTGGTGCGAGTCTGTCCCTGTCCGCAGTCATCGCGATGGCCATGGCTTCTCGTTGCTGGTCTTCCATCGAGCATATACGCAACGGATGGAATTTTGGATGCAGGGATTTAAACCCGGCACGGTCTAAGCTCGTCCAACGGACTTCCCTGCGCATTTCCACCGGAGTATCGACGATGCCGCATACCCTGATTCACGCCTTCCGCCTGGCCATCCTGGGCGGCGCCTGCTTGCTGGCCGCCTGCTCGCCCTTCGCCCCCGCCTACGACGGCCAGGGCAATCACTACACGGTGCGCTTGGACGAAGGCGCCAAGACCGCCGAGGTGGAGGCCGATATCTGGCTGCCCACCACGACCCTGGCCATGTTCAATGTCAGCCCGGTGGAGGGCCTGCCCAATGGTTTCGCCGACCTGGTGGAGGGCCTGGAAGCTCGCGACGCCCAGGGCGAAGCCATGAGCGTGCACCCGCTGGGCATGGGCGACTACGAGCTGGGCGAGGCAGGGCGCATCAAGCTGCGCTATCGGCTGCGCCTGGAGCACGACCGCTACCGCTGGCCGGCCGGCATCGAGGAAGTGGCCTATCACACCGACGAGGGCTGGATGACGACGGGCTATGCCCTGTTCTTCGGCGCCGCCGAGGCCATGCAGGGCGAGTTCGACGTCAGTTTCCAGCTGCCGAAAGGCTGGAAGGCCCATACGCCCTGGCAGCCTGACGGCGAGAACCGTTTCCGCCTGGCTAGCCGGCGCGAGCTGATGAACAACTCCCTGTTCTTCGGCACGGCCCATAGCGAGACCGTCAAGCTCGGCGGCGTGGACGTGGAACTGGTCCTGGGCAAGCGCTATGCCGCCCAGAAGGCTCAGTTCCTGGACCTGCTCAAACCCCAGATGGACAGCTATCTGAGCCTCTTCGGGGCCAAGCCCCTGGCGCCGCGTTTCCTCATCATCGTCAACGAGGGTGGCTTCGCCGACGGCGGTGCCTTCTCCGGCAGTTTCAGCCAGATCATCGAGGGCGATGCCGACGATGCCAGCCGCGTGCTCTGGGGCTATACCCTGAGCCACGAACTGCTGCATTTCTGGAACGGCCTGAGCCTGGTGCCCAGCGACGAGCAGGAGGAATGGTTCAAGGAAGGCGCCACCGACTACCTGACCATCCTGACCCAGGCCAGGAACGGCCTCGTCGACGAGGCGCTGTTGTTCAAGCGCCTGGAAAACCTGCCGCGCCGCTATCTGATCGCCAGGATGGCCCAGGGCCTGAGCATGAGCGTGCGCGAGGCCGGCAAGAACAAGCAGCCCAACCGCCAGCTGGTCTATGGTGGCGGCAGCCTGGCTGCCCTGGCCCTGGACGTGCAACTGCGCAAGGCCAGCGGCGACCGCCTGGGCCTGCCCGAGCTGATGCGCTCGCTCTACGCTGAGTTCGGCAAGCCCGGCAAGACTTATGCCCTGTCGGACCTGGAACGCCATGCCAAGACCCTGACCGGCCAGGACTTCCACGCGTTCTTCGCCAAGGCCGTGGGCAGCGGCGAGTACTTCGACATCAAGCCCTATCTGAAGGACCTGGGCCTGCGCGTGGACAGCTTCGTGGACGAGTTCTATATCAGCCGCGACCCCCGGGCCACGGAGGCTCAGAAGGCAAGGTTTGAGGCGGTGTTCGGGCGGCGTTGAGGCGGGCAGGCCTTAGGCGTGCCGAACACGCGCCTCGGCCTATAACGCGTCCAGACTGCCGTCGTCCTTCACGCGCCAGGCCTGGTCGCTTTCCATACGCAAACCTTCTGAGCGACGCGGCGGAAAGCTGCCGCGATAGTCCAGCGGGTGCTTCACATCGATGGCGAAGACTTTTTTGTTGTACAGGGTTTTCACGTTCCATGTGGGGGTATGGCCGACGACCACGGCCTTGGCCTGGAATTTTTCCAGCGTGGCTTCGACCTGCTCCTGGGTCAGATCGTCTTCGAAGTAGCCGCGATACCACGACGGTCCGTTGACGGTGTCGAGCAGAAAATCCTCCGACGCGGGCTGACGTTTCGGATACCACATTTGACGGTATTGGCCGCGCGCGAACCGGTTGATGTCCTCCAGGCTATAGGGCAGGTCCGCCAATTTCGGGTGCAGACCACCGTGCACGAACAGCCTGCCGTTGATCACCTCGGCGCTGTTTTTACTCATCAGCCAGCGTCCGAGAAACGACGCGTCGCCAAACAGATCGGACTGCTGTTTTCCCAGCATTCCGGCGACATTGAAATATTTCTTGTGGGCCGACTGGAAGTTGCCTTGCAGGTTTTTGATCTCGTGGTTGCCGAGAATGTAATGCACACGGCCACCGCTTTCGGCGGCGTTTTGCTCCAGTTTGTAGATCAGCCACAGCACTTGCGTGGTGGAGGCGCCGCGATCGACAAAATCGCCCACCAGCACGAGATGGCCGCGACCAAAAATCCAATCCAGATCCGCATCGATCACCTTGGCGCCGATCAGGAAATCACGAAAGGCTTTGTAGTTGCCCTCGATGTCGGAGAGCGCCAGGATGGCTTGATCGTCCTGATAACGGACAGGGGGCGTGGCAAATTCGGCGCGGGCTTCAACGCTAAATCGACTGTTGTCGAGCGGAAACAAGACCTCCACAGGAATCGCTTCGTCCAAGGCGTGGATTTTTTCTTCGATCCAGAAGCCTTCGTCACGGCTGCCGCGCAGGGTGTGCTGCACCCAACGATCGCCGCGTTGAAACACATGCGGCCCCTCATCGCCGACCTTGTAGGCGGTCATGTCGTCGCCGAGATGCGCCTCGCCGCCGACCCAAACCACGACACCGAAAGCGATGCTCGCCAGCGTCAGCAGCACCACCAGAAAATGCCAGAAGTACGTCCACACGGTTTTCATATTGCCTTCCTTTTTTGCAGGCGAGAGTCACCGGACGACCCAGGCGGGTCGCCGAAGACGCTCACAGAGTTTTTAGAAAGAGGGGCAGCCGCCTGCCCGGCCCGCACGCTTAGGTCAAATCAGCCCACGGCGGAGCACCTTCAACACACGGCGGGTGATCTCGGCGCACCACAAGGCCGCCAGTAGCGCGATGGGCAGCAGCATCCATCCGAGCAGTTCCTCGGCCTGCGGCTGGGGTGAACCCGACCAGCTGATCACGTAGGCGTTGCCGCCCGCGACCGACCAGACGCCCACCGTGTCCGGGGCGAACAACTTGGCCAGCGCCAACCAGAGCAGGGCGGCGGCAATCGAAAAGCCGAAGCCACCCATGGAGTAATACAGCCCGCGCGTGACACCCAGCCTGACCCGGTGCAGCACGCGAAAGCCGGCCGGAGGCGGCGTGCCGTGCTGAAGGTGGGCGATGTACTGGGCTGCCAAGCTTTGGGGAGGGCCGAAGCCCTCGAGCAAGGCCGCCACATCGAGGTCCTCGCCGCGTTCTTCGGCCAGATCGACCACGTCGTGCAGATGGCCTTCAATTTCGCGTATCACCTCGTCCGCGTCCGCCTGGTCCAGGGTGTGAAGATGGGTTGCGAGTGCCCGCACATAGGCGCGGATCAAATGCCGGTTGATCATGTCAGCTTCCTTGAGTGTCGACGGGCGCGCCCGCCGGCATGGTCAGCAGGGCATTGATGTCGGTGATCGATTGCCGCCAGGACGCAGCGAGCGCCTGGAATTTCCGCTCGCCTTTGGCTGTGAGTCGGTAGTACTTGCGCGGCCGGGTGTCGCCGTCCTGTATCCAGTCGGCACCGACCAGCTCTTCGCGCTTGAGGCGATCCAAGAGGGGATAGAGTGTGCCCTCGGTGATCGCCGTGGTGGGGAATTGCTGCAGATGGCGCAACATGGCAAGGCCATAAACCGGAGGGCCGCGCAGGGCGGCGAGAATGACCAGCTCCAGCGCGCCTTTTCGCAGCTGGATCTGCCACTTGTCCTGACTGTCTTCATTGTCCATGCGTTAGCCTTGTTGAACATCATGCCTTGCAATGCAAGGTATTGTGCCAAACAATATCTGTCAAGGCACAAGGGGGCGTTTCGTTCAGAGCGCCTGCTCTTCCGGTAAGCGCGGGCAGCGGATTGGTGCTGGGGGGGGGGTGTGGCGAGGTATCAGCCTTTGGCCTTGCGGCGTTAGCTTGGCCGGCGTTCGTTGACGTAATGCGATCCTATGGATAACGCCACTCCGATAGGCCGTTCGAGGCGAGTTCTTCGACAGGCAGGGGAATAAAGGTTCCTGACACCTTTTCTTTCCTGAAGCTTGGCGACGTGCATGGGTAGCCCAGGGGCAGAACCCCATTTTTCCCCTCAGCGCCTAGGCATCAAACACAGCAGCGCCGCGCCGCCTATCACCAGCCAGCGCGCGGCCTCGAACAGCTCCCGGTGGGCCTCCAGCAGGCCTTCCGTGGCCAGGGCGCGGGAGACGGCCCAGAGGAAGATCGCCGAGACGGCGGCGGTGATCCATTGGTTGGTGCTCGGTAAGCGCATCAGTCTTCCTCCTTTCGAAACTGCACCCGATCCTGGCTGCGGTTCCTTACGAGGCCCAGGAATTCCGCGAGCCGGGTCTCCGGGACTTCCAGTCGCAGGACCACCTCGTGGCTGTAGTCGGCATGGGCGATGCGGCCCTCGCACTCGGCGAGGCTGTGCTCGACGGTGGCGAGGAAGCCGTAGTCGCAGGCGCCCTGCAGGCGCGCGTAGTCCACTTTCTCGGCGAGAGCTAGGGCGTTCAGGCCCTGAGCCACCGTGCCGCCGTAGGCGCGGGCCAGGCCGCCGGTGCCGAGCTTGATGCCGCCGTAGTAGCGGGTCACCACGGCGACGATCTCGCCGACCCCGGAATGGGCCAGGACGGTGAGCATGGGCTTTCCGGCCGTGCCGCCGGGTTCGCCGTCGTCGGAGGAGCCCATGCATTGCGAGTCGTTGGGCCGGCCGGCGACGAAGGCGAAACAATGGTGGGTGGCGTCCGGGAATTCCTCGCGGATGCGCTGCACGAAGGCCTTGGCGGCGGCGGGATCGGGGGCATGGGCGAGATCGGCGATAAAGCGCGAGCGCTCGATGACCACCTCGTGGCGCAGCGCTGTGGCGGGGATCCGGTAGGAGCTCATGGTGCGGCCTTGGGTTTGTGCAGGATCAGGGCATTGCCGGCGAGGTAGAGCAGGGCCTTGTGCATGGCGGACCATCGTCGAAACGTCACAGGCCGGCATCATACTCGGCCACCATGCTCGGGAATAAGCCTATTCGATGGTCGGAGGTTTTCTTGGGCAGGGATTGTGGTAAGTTCGGTTTTCGCGCCGGTCGTCGCGTCTAACGCGCAGCGCAGAAAAACAAGAAAAATCATTCGGTCGCATTGCACCAGTGCCGTTCAGTCAAGCGCGTCATACCCGCGCAGGCGGGTATCCAGTCAGTTGCTATGGCCGCCGACTGGGTCCTAAGCCTGCGCGGGGACGACGACGTGGCTTATCCGATGGCGCCCGCCCATGCGACCTCTGTGCTTTGGAGGCGTGTTATGACGGTCATCGCCGTCGTCAAGGAAACCAAGCCCGGCGAGCGCCGTGTCGCGCTGTCGCCGGAAGTGGCCAAAAAACTCAAGAGCCTGGGCGCCATCGTCCGTTTCGAGTCCGGGGCCGCCCAAGGCCTGGGCTGGGCCGATGGCGCCTTCGAGGCGGAAGCCGTGGCCGATCGGGCCGCCCTGCTGGCCGGGGCCGACGTCGTGCTCAGCGTCCAGCCCCTGGAGCCGGCGGATATCGCCGTCCTCAAACCCGGCGCCCATGCCCTGAGCTTCCAGCAGCCCTACGGGCCCACCGAGCGCTTCGCCGCCTTCCGCGAGCGCGGTGTCGCCGCCTTCGCCATGGAGCTGGTGCCGCGCATCTCCCGCGCCCAGTCCATGGACGCCCTGTCCTCCCAGGCCGCCGTGGCCGGTTATCGCGGCGCCCTGATCGCCGCCCAGGAATCGGGCAAGTTCTTCCCCATGCTGACCACCGCCGCCGGCACCATACGCCCGGCGAAAGTGCTCGTCATCGGCGCCGGCGTGGCCGGCCTCCAGGCCATCGCCACGGCGCGCCGCCTGGGCGCCATCGTCCAGGCCTACGACGTGCGCTCGGCGGCCCGCGAACAGGTGGAATCCCTGGGCGCCAAGTTCATCGACACCGGGGTCTCGGCCGACGGCGCCGGCGGCTATGCCCGGGAGCTGACCGAGGACGAGAAGGCCCGGCAGCAGGCCGCCCTGGCCGATGCCGTGGCCAAGAGCGATGCCGTGATCACCACGGCGGCCATTCCCGGTCGGCCCAGCCCGAAGATCATCAGTACCGCCATGGTGGAAGCCATGGCCGGCGGCAGCGTCATCGTCGATCTGGCCGCCGAGGGCGGCGGCAACTGCGAACTGGCCAAACCGGGCGAGACGGTCAAGCACCGGGGCGTGACCATCCTCGCCCCTCTGAACGTGGCCTCGACCCTGCCGGTGCACGCCAGCGAGATGTATGCCAAGAACCTGCTGAATTTCCTGCAGCTGCTCATCAAGGACGGGGCCCTGGCCCTGGATCTGGAAGACCCCATCCTCAAGGATTCCCTGCTGAGCCTGGATGGGCGCATCGTCAATGCCGCGCTGGCCCAGCGCATGGAGGCCTAAGCCATGATCGAAGGACTTGCCGCCCTGTACATCTTCATGCTCGCGGCTTTCACCGGCTACGAGGTCATCGCCCGCGTGCCGGTGATCCTGCACACCCCGCTCATGTCCGGCTCCAACTTCGTGCACGGCATCGTCCTGGTGGGCGCCATGGTGGCCCTGGGCCATGCCCAGACCCCGGGCGAGCAGGCCCTGGGCTTCGTGGCCGTGCTGCTGGCGGCCGGCAATGCCGCCGGCGGTTACGTGGTCACCGAGCGCATGCTGGCCATGTTCAAGAAGAGCAAGAGCGAATAACCAGAGCCTGAGCACAGGCCCCAAGGGATCACCATGTTGCACCACCTCATCGACGCCAGCTATTTCCTCGCCGCCGTCCTGTTCATCCTGGGTTTGAAGCAGATGTCCTCGCCGGTCACCGCCCGGCGCGGCATCGTCTGGGCCGGCTTAGGCATGCTCATCGCGACCTTCGCCACCTTTGCCGCCCCGGAGCTGCACGGCCTGACCAACTACCTGCTGATGATCTCGGCCATCGCCATCGGCGGCGGCTTCGCCTGGATCTCCGGCAAGAAGGTCGCCATGACCGGCATGCCCCAGATGATCGCCCTGTACAACGGCATGGGCGGCGGTGCGGCGGCGGCCATCGCGGCGGTGGAGCTGCTCTCGGCCCAGGGCAAGGCCCAGGCCGGCGGCCTGGGCATGGGCGCCGTGCTGGGCGGCGATATCGCGGCCCTGGCCATCGCCGGCGCCTTCATCGGCTGCGTATCGTTCACGGGGTCCTTAGTGGCCTGGGCCAAGCTGGACGGCCGGCTGCACAAGGGCGCCCTGTTCTCCGGCCAGGTCTGGCTCAATGCCCTCGTGGCCCTGGCCGCCATCGCCTGCGGCGTCCTGGTCTTCGCCGGTGCCGATGCCAGCCTAATCTATGGCTTCTTCGCCCTGGCCTTAGGTCTCGGCTTCCTGGTGGCCATGCCCATCGGCGGCGCCGACATGCCCGTGGTCATTTCGCTTTTCAACGCCCTGACCGGTCTCGCCGTGGGCTTCGAGGGCTATGCCCTGGGCAATGCCGCCATGATCATCGCCGGCATCGTGGTCGGTTCGGCCGGTACGCTGCTGACCCAGTTGATGGCCAAGGCCATGAACCGCTCCATCTTCACCGTGCTCCTGGGCGGCTTCGGCACCGGCGGCGGCGCCGCGTCCGGCGAGGCGGTCACCGGGACCATGCGCGAAGTCCAGGCCCAGGATGCCGCCATCCTGATGGCCTATGCCGAGCGCGTACTGATCGTGCCCGGTTATGGCATGGCCGTGGCCCAGGCCCAGCACAAGGTCTGGGAGCTGGCCGAGCTGCTCATCAAGCGCGGCGTGAAGGTGAAGTTCGCCATTCACCCGGTCGCGGGGCGCATGCCCGGCCACATGAACGTGCTGCTGGCCGAGGCCGGCGTGCCCTACGATCTCATCGCCGACATGGACGAGGTGAACCCGGAATTCGCCACCACCACCGTGGCCCTGGTCATCGGCGCCAACGACGTGGTCAACCCGGTGGCCAAGACCGACAAGAGCTCGCCACTCTACGGCATGCCCATCCTCGACGCGGTCAGTGCCGAGCATGTCATCGTCATCAAGCGCGGCAAGGGCACGGGCTTCTCCGGAGTCGAGAACCATTTGTTCTATTGTGAGAACACCCAGATGCTCTACGGCGATGCCACCAAGGCCGCCGCGGAATTGATCACCACCATCAAGACTTTGTAAGTCTTAGCGTTTTCGCGCTGTCGTCGGCCGCGAGCGCCCCGCTCCGGCCGGCTACGCTTTCCTTCGTCGATATTGACAAGCCCCGTCCCTGGGCTATGGTTTCAACGAGAACGATTCTCTTGAACGCTGTAGGGATTTTCCATGACCGACTCTGTTCCCGCGCCGGGCCCCATAGGCTGCATTCGGTTGGCGGGCCGCTTCGATTTCAGCGCCTTTCGGCGATTTCGCGAGAGCTACCAACCCCTTCTGACCGATCCGGGCATCAGCGAGATCCGCATCGACCTCGATGAAGTGGAGTTCGTGGACAGTGCCGCCCTGGGCATGCTCCTGCTCTTGCGCGAGAAGGCGGTGGAACTGGGCAAACGCGTCAGCCTGGCCAATTGCACGTCCACGGTGCGCCAGAGCCTGAGCCTGTCAAACTTCGACCGCTTGTTCGACATCCTCGGTGAAGGGGATGAAGGCCAAGAGCCTGCCGCTGCCGTGATTGACAGCCAACCCCGCTGAGCTAAGTTAATTCGGAGAACCGGTTCGGAATGGCCGCGATGCGCCTCCGAGCGGTGACCGAGACTGCCCAGATCCCCGCAGTCGCCTGAAGCGGATTCACGCAGTGACCGGCGTCCCCTCGCACGGCGGGTCGGGTCGCCCAGCACTGTCTGAGCACGCTTCGAACCGGTACGGCTGCCCCATCCCGCAACCGCCACCACGCTTCCATCCACCGCTAGCCGCGGTTTAGGGCTTTCGGGAGTTTCATCATGAGGGCAGAAGGAATTGAGCTCGGGTACGGGCCTGGCCGGAAAACCGACGGCTTCCGGGAAGTGGCGCTGCTCCCAGCCGTGAGCGTGCCCCAGCCGGCGGCATGGCATGAGGCCCCCTGGGTCCGGCCCTTGGGCGTTTTCGCGGCCAGCTTCCTGCCGGCCTGGCTGCTCAGCCTATGGCTGGGCTTGGCCGGCCTCTGGTTCGGCCTGGCCATGGCCGCCTGCCTGGTTTTCGGCGTCAGCCGTCGCACGGACTCCCTGGATTCGCCGGCGAAGAACGCGCCGGTCTCGGTGCAGGCCGATACCGCCGGAACGACCCTGGTGGCCCTGGGCGGCGGCCTGACGGCCCAGGCCAAGGCCTTGCAGGACGAGCTGAGCCGCCTGGAATCCCTGGTGTCCGACGCCGCCTCGACCCTCTTGACCAGTTTCCATGGCCTCGGGGCCGATGTGGACTCCCAGCGGGAGCTGAGCCGGGGCATCTTGGAGCAGCGGGAGCAGGGCGCCAAGGGCGCAGATTCCTTGCATCATTTCATCACCGAGACCGGCCAGACCCTGGGCATGTTCGCCGACGCGACCCTGGAGACCAGCAAGACCTCGGTGGCCCTGGTGGAGCGCATGGAAATCATCGCCGGCAAGACCGGCGACGTCCTGGCCATCTTGGGCGAGCTGGACAGCATCGCACGCCAGACCAATCTGCTGGCGCTCAATGCCGCCATCGAGGCGGCGCGGGCCGGCGAGGCCGGGCGCGGCTTCGCCGTGGTGGCCGACGAGGTACGCTCCCTGTCGGGACGGTCCACGGGCTTTTCCCAGGTGATCCGCGAACAGATGGGCGATATGCACCAGAAGGTCGAGGAGGCCAAGGCCACCATCAGCTCCCTGGCCGCCAAGGACATGAGCTTCGCGCTCACCTCCCGCCGCCGGGTCGAGCTGATGATGGTGGAAGTCCAGGGCCTGGACCGGCGCATGGTGGAAACCCTGGCGCAGATGGACGCCGTGGCCGGTCACGTGGGCCAGGGCATCGCCGACGCGGTGCGAGCCTTGCAATTCCAGGATTTGTGCAGCCAGCTGGTGCAGCACATGCTGGCGCGAGTCAGCCACGTCCAGGCCGTCGCCGAACACTTGGGCGAGCTGAACCCGGACCATAGCGGCCCGGATTGGACCAGCCTGGTGCAACGAATCCAGGACTATCTCAAGGACAATCCGCGCCTGGACCGGAACCCGGTCAAGCAGGTCGCCCTGTCCGAGGGGAAGGTCGAGTTGTTCTAGCCGGTGCGGCCGCGGGGGCGGAGCACGAGAAGAGGATGTCATGAACGCAAAATCCGACAGTATGAACAGCGCGCGAGGAAATACCGTGGAACTCAAGCTACAACCCCGTTTCGGCTTCGATCAATTCGGCGAATTCCGCGAGGCCTACGGCGCCCATCTGGACGATCCGGGCGTGCGCGAAATCGTCTTGGACTTGAGCGCCGTGGAATACATGGACAGCTCGGCCTTGGGCATGCTGCTGCTGCTCAAGGAAAAGGCCCGGGTCGTGGGCAAGACCGTGGCCTTGCGCGGCGCCCAGGGCTTCGTGCGCGAGCTGCTGTCCAGCATGAAATTCGAGAGCCTGTTCAGCATGCGTTGAGGGCGCGATCGCCGAGGAGCCGCCATGCAGTCACGAACGTTCGCAACCATCGCTCTGGTAGCCGCCGCCGCCACCGCCGCACAACCGCCGGTCCCGCGCCCCGCCCTGGAAGTGCACCAGGGCCGGTATTTCCGCTACGCCATGCCGGCCGGCTGGCGCGCCAACGAAACCACCAACGGCGTCGACATGATGGCCCCGGACCAAGTCTCCGGCGCGTCCTTCGCCCTGCTGCTAGGGTCCTTCGGGCAGTCCGCCCCCGTGCCCTTTTTTCAACAGGTGGTGAGCTCCATACCGGACTACCAGAATCCCCGGTTTCTCTCCACCAAGGCCCTGCCGCCCATACCGGCCATGATGGGTCTGCAATGGCAGATGGCCGAAATCGAATTGCGCTACACCTACCACGGCGTTCCGACCCGTGGCCGTGCCGTGGTCGGCGTGATGCAAGGTTATGGGCAGTATTCCGCCTTTGTCCGCAGCTTCCAGGCGCCGGAAAAATCCTGGCAACAGGCGCGCTACTGGCTGCCCGCCATCTCCGAGACCGTGATCATCACCAATGCCCGACAAGTCGCCGGTCAGGATCGGGTGCGCCTGCCCGGCCCGATTTCCTCGGACTATATCTACGGCGACTACAACAAGGCCTGGGAAGCGCGCGGCCAAGCCGACGACCGCCTGTCGCGCGACCGCTCGGAATCGACCCTGGGCTACGAACGCACCTACGACGAACAGACCGGCCGCTACTACGACATGCCCTACGAGAACTACGACGCCAGCCGCGGCGGCTATGCCAATCCCGAACGCCCGGACGAGTTGCTGGAGCGTGCGCCGCTGGGGGAATAGGAGCAGGCTCAGACCCGGTCGCTTCAACCGGGCACGGCCTGGGCCCGTGAGCGACAAATCCATGAGTTTTCGCCGGGGCCGCATGAGTTTTCTTGATAATTGTGCCCATTTCGCGGCGGGTCTGCCGGTTCCTGCCAAGCGCCAGTATTGAGCGAAAAATCGCCTGTTGCGATGCCGCAATGAATGGGATAGGTTCGGGGATTCACCCCCCTGACCGAGGCCCGATCCCCATGTCGTCCAACGCGCTCCACGCGGCGCCGAATTTCGTCGTTCTGAAATTCGGCGGCACCAGTGTCTCCACGGCCACGATGTGGGCATTCATCGCCCGCGTGGTGACCGAGCGCCTGAAACAGGGGAAGAAACCGGTCGTGGTCCATTCGGCCCTGTCCGGCGTGTCCAACCGGCTGGAGGCCATCGCCCTGGGCAAGGCCGCCCAGATCGCCCCGATCATCGCCGCCATCCAGCTCCAGCATTCGGCCCTGGCCGCCGACTTGGGCCTGGTGGCCGCCGAGGTCCTGGCGGCGGAGTTCGAGGAGCTGCAGCAGCTGGCCACCGGCATCGCCCTGCTGGGCGAGGCCAGTCCCAAGACCCATGCCCGGCTCATGGCCCTGGGCGAGTTGATGTCCACGCGCCTGGGGGCGGCCTATCTGAATGCCCAGGGCATTCCCACCCAGTGGCTGGACGCCCGCGAGCTGCTGGTCAGCGAACGCCCGGCCCATGCCGGCGAGGCCAGCCTCTATCTCTCGGCGGTCTGCCCCTACGAGGCCGAGCCGGGCCTGCAACAACGGCTGGCGGCGCTGGACGGCGTGCTCCTGTCCCAGGGCTTCATCGCCGCCAACGAGCGCGGCGAGACCGTGCTCCTGGGCCGGGGGGGCTCCGACACCTCGGGCGCCTATTTCGGCGCCAAGCTCGAAGCCGAGCGCGTCGAGATCTGGACGGACGTGCCGGGCATGTTCACCGCCAATCCCCGGGCCATTCCCGAGGCGCGTCTGCTCAAGCAGCTGGACTACGACGAGGCCCAGGAAATTGCCTCCACCGGCGCCAAGGTCCTGCACCCGCGCTGCCTGGCGCCGGTGCGCGCCGGGCGTATCCCGCTCTGGGTCCTGTGCACCGACCGTCCCGAGCTGCCCGGCACCATCGTCGCCGCCGCCCAGGCCGGCGCGCCCCAGGTCAAGGCCATCTCGGTCAAGAAGGGCATCACCCTGGTGTCCCTGGAGACCCTGGGCATGTGGCAGCAGGTGGGCTTCCTGGCCGATGCCTTCGGCTGCTTCAAGCGCTTAGGCCTGTCCATCGACCTGGTGTCCACCTCGGAGACCAATATCACCGTGACCCTGGATCCGGGGGCCAATGCCCTGTCCGAGGCCGTGCTCGCCGAGCTGCACGAGTCGCTGTCCGAGCTGGCCAAGGTCAGCATCCTGCGCGGCTGCGCGGCGGTCAGCCTGGTGGGCCGGCAGATCCGCGCCGTGTTGCCGGAGCTGGGTCCGGCCCTGGAACTCCTGGCCGAGCACCAACTGCACCTGGTCACCCAAGCCGCCTCGGATCTGAACCTGTCCCTGGTCCTGGACGAGGACCATGCCGATGCCCTGGCGGCCGAGCTGCACAAGCTGCTGATCCGGCGCGCCGACAGCGTGCTGGGCCCGACCTGGGCCGAGTTCGCCGCCCAGCGGCCGGAGGCCGGCACGGCCGAGCCCGCCTGGTGGGAGACCCGGCGCGAGGCCCTCCTGGCCCTGGCGGGCGAGGGCACGCCGGCCTATGTCTATGATGCCGCCACCCTGGCCGCCCGCGCCGCCGCCTGTCGCGCCCTGCCGGTGGACCGGGTGTTCTATGCCCTCAAGGCCAATAGCCACCCGGACGTCCTGCGCGCCTTCGAGGCGGCGGGCCTGGGCTTCGAATGCGTCTCGCCGGGCGAGATCGACCATGTGCTGGGCCTGTTCCCGGGACTGGACCGCGAGCGCATCCTGTTCACGCCGAATTTCGCGCCGCGCGGGGAATATGCCCATGGCCTGGCCCTGGGGCTGACCCTGACCCTGGACAATCTGCATCCCCTGCGCGCCTGGCCGGAACTCTTCGCCGGTCGGGAGCTGCTGGTGCGCGTCGATCTGGGCCGCAGCAAGGGCCATCACGCCCACGTGCGCACCGAGGGCCAGACCTCCAAGTTCGGCGTGCCCCTGTCGGAGCTGGCCGAGCTGCGCGAGCTGGCGGAACGCGCCGGGGCGCGGATCATCGGCCTGCACAACCACGCCGGCAGCGGCATCCTCGATGCCTCCACCTGGCGCGAAACGGCCCTGTCCCTGGCCCAGCTTGCCGAAGACTTCCCGGAACTGCGCATCCTGGACCTGGGCGGCGGCCTGGGCGTGCCGGATCGGCGCGGCCGCGCCGGCCTGGATCTGGCCGCCGTGGCCGAGGGGCTGACGGCCTTCCGCGCCGCCTACCCGCGTTTCGCGCTGTGGCTGGAGCCCGGGCGCTACCTGGTGGCCGAGTCCGGCGTGCTCCTGGCCCGGGTCACCCAGCTCAAGGGCAAGGGCGAGGCGCGCTACATCGGCGTCGATGCCGGCATGAACTCCCTGATCCGCCCGGCCCTGTACGGCGCCCACCACGAGATCGTCAACCTGAGCCGCCTGGACCAGGCCTGCCTGGGCACGGCCACCGTGGTGGGGCCGATCTGCGAGACCGGCGACGTCCTGGGCGTGGACCTGCCCCTGCCGGACACGGCGGAAGGCGACGTGCTCCTGATCGCCACGGCCGGCGCCTATGGCGCGGCCATGGCTTCCCGCTACAACCTGCGAGAGCCTGCCCGGGAGCGGCTGCTGGTTTGACTTGGCAAGCGCCGGATGCGGTGGCACTCTCCCGGGAGTCGCCCGGCGCCGCCCCAACCCCGCCGCTGGGCTATCCTTAACGGATAAGTGCGTGTTATTGCAGGTCCAGGATGTCGGACAAGCCCACGGGCGAACCTCTCGCCGAGATCAAACACTACAAGTCGGTGGCCGGGCGCAAGACCATGGTCACCGAGTACGTGGAAGCCGGTTCCGCCTCGGCGGAGTTTCTCTACCGCATGGAGCGCAAGCGCCAGGAGGCGCCGTGCTCGGAAGCCATCGACATGCGCGGCAAGGTGCCGGGCGTGTGCTATGCCTTCGAATTCCAGAAGGTCACTCATTTCCTGGACGACCAGTGCCGCAACCTGTTCGAGGCGGCGGTGCATGATTTCGGCGGGAAATACACCCAGGGCGTGTTCGAGCGCGTCACCAATGCCGAGCACACCTACAAGATGCAGGAGGCCAAGGAGAAGACCGAGCGGGTCAAGCGCGCGCGCGTCGCCGAGCAGAAGATCTCCGCCGCCGAACGCATCGCCCTGGCGCCGGGCATGCAGGAGCTGGAGCCGGCCCACGAGGTGGAAATCCTGCCCTTCGGTTATTCCGCCCAGCGCGGCGAGACGCGTTTGACCTATATCACCGCCGTCAATCTCTATCTGGGAGAGGGCAAGCCCGTCGCCGCCAAGACCGCCGACCTGTCCCTGGGCGGCTGCAAGCTGGCCCTGGCCAATCCCGTGCCCCTGGAAGTGGGGCGGGTGGTGGGTGTGCATTTCATTGCCCTGCAGGAGAGCGAGCGCTTCAACCACCAGCCCATTCCCTACCGCATCGTCAAGGTCGGCGAGAAGCAGGGTAAGCAACTGCTCTTCGTGCAGCGCCAAGTCGACGAGTCCCAGGCCTATTTCGAGCGCTTCCTCGGCGACTTCATCGAAACCAACCAGCGCCGCTACAAGATCGATCTGGAAGACAGCATCATGGCCCTGAAGGCCCGGGTCTATGGCCAGCTCTACGGCCAGGTCCTGGGGCATGTGCCCTTCTTCCTGCGCGGCCAGACCCTGGCCCTGTTCGGCGTGTCCAGCTGCAACGGCAGCCTGCTGCAATCCCCGGCCTGCGGGCCCGGCGAATTCCTGGCCCGGCTGCTGCGCCCCGAGCGCCTGGCGGAGCTGGTGCGTCGCTCCGAGCGCGAGGAATCCCTGCTGGTGTACTGCTATACCGGTCAGCGCAACGGCAAGCCGGTATTGTTCACCGGTGCCGACCACGAATTCTTGAGCGCCGAGAGCCGGCGCGATTTCATCTCCCGGGGGCATTGGGCGCAGAGCCTGCGCGTCTACCTGTTGCGCGTGAAACCCCTGATCCCACCCCAGGAAGAGCGCATCCGCGACGTCATGGCCGTGCTCGACGAGAAGGACGAAGCCCTGGCGGCGAAGATCCGCTCGCGCTTCCAGGGCCTGAGCTTCGCCGGCGCGGTGTTCGAGATCACCGAGCAGTTCGAGAAGGCCACCGAGCTGAAGGTGCGCAGCCTGGACGAGATGGCCGATCTGGCCCTGGAGGAGGATGCCTTCCTCAACCCGCCCGGCGCCGTGGCCAAGCCCCATGGCGTGCGCCTGGGCTACCGATCCCGGCGTGTCGAGGAGCGCTTCATCCACAAGACCGAGGTGGAGCTCTTCGCCGGCGGCGAACGCTATGCCGGCGAGACCGTGGATTTCTCCACGCGCGGCCTGAAAATCATCCTGAACACCCCGATCAAGCTCTACCACCGGGAGCTGGTCAAGCTGAGCCTGACCAGCCTCGCCAAGGTGGTCAAGGACATGAAGCTCGTCGACCTGCCCTACCAGGTGGTCACCACCTCCTACGACGGCAAGACCGTGTGCCTGGTGCGCGAGGAGATCGTCGGCTATCACCTGGGCTCGGAGTTCTTCCGCAAACTCATCGAGAACAACCGGGACAAGCTCCAGGAAGACATTTCCGAGCGCCAGCTGGTGGCCGAGGCTCAGTGGCTGGAAAGCCTGGTGGGCGACAACCTGCAATCCCTGCCCTTCGTCATCAGCCGCGATGCCCAACACCGCCACTGGCTGACCCGGGTGGGCATCAGCGAACAGGCCGATCCCCTGCTGTGGTTCTTCCGCGACGAGATCGGCGAGTTCGATTTCGCGGGCCTGGGCAGTCCCACCCTGCTCAAGCCCATGCTCTCCGCCGCCCAGCTGCTCAACGAGAAGGAGCGGCCCAAGGGCCGGATCTTCAATGCCGAGAGCTATGTCTTCAAGCAATTCGACGCGGCGGCGGGCTGCGAGCTGATGCGCGGCAGCAACAGCCTGCAGCTCAAGGGCGACGCCCTGCGCGCCTTCGTGGCGGCGGCCCGCGACAAGTTCGAACACCGCTTCCTGCGCGTGCAGCTCATGGCCTCCCTGCCGTATCCGGACGCGGAATACGAGGAAGAAATGGCCTTCATCCGCAACAACGCCCGCCACCGCGCCACCCAACTGCACGACGAGTTTCATACCATCACCGCTTTCGGCGAACTCTTGGACCTGACGGAGTTGATCGCGGCGCGCTATGCCGCCATCGGCGTGTAAACCGTCATGGCGCGGTGCCGCAACGCAGTGTAGGATCGGGGCATTCTCCCCGCCCCGAGTGTGCCATGTGGCGTCCCGATTCCTGGGCTTCTAAACCCCTACTGACCCAGCAGGCCCGTTATCCCGACGAGTCGGCCCTGGCGCGCGCCACGGACGAGCTGTCCGGCCTGCCGCCCCTGGTCACCGTGGCGGAGGTGGAGCGCCTCAAGGCCCAGCTCGCCGAGGCCGCCGCCGGCCGGCGCTTCGTGCTCCAGGGCGGGGACTGCGCCGAGTCCTTCGCCGACTGCTCCACCGCCTCCATCACCAACAAGCTCAAGATCCTGCTGCAGATGAGCCTGGTCCTGGTGCACGGCCTGGAGACGCCCATCGTGCGCATCGGCCGCATCGCCGGCCAATACGCCAAGCCCCGCTCGGACGAGCTGGAGACCCGCGACGGCATCAG
The DNA here is from genome assembly GCA_016182845.1 of Gammaproteobacteria bacterium. Classification (GTDB taxonomy): domain Bacteria; phylum Pseudomonadota; class Gammaproteobacteria; order Enterobacterales; family Permianibacteraceae; genus JACPFT01. The sequence goes on along the minus strand of JACPFT010000010.1, from coordinate 247,329 downwards.
TCTGCCCAGCTATCGGGGCGATCTGATTAACGGCGCCGAGTTCACTCCCGAGTCGCGCACCCCCGATCCGCGCCGCCTCCTGACCGGCTACAGCCTGGCGGCCCTGACCCTCAATTACATCCGCGCCCTCACCGAGTCCGGCTTCGCCGACCTGGGTCATCCGGAGAACTGGGATCTGGACTTCGTCCAGCACTCGCCGCTGGCCGGGGAGTACCGGGACCTGGTGGACGAGCTCAAGCACAATCTGCGCTTCTTCGAACTGGTGGCCGGCGGCCGACCGCCGGAACTGAAGCGCGTGGACTTCTACACCAGTCACGAGGCCCTGCATCTGCATTTCGAGCAGGCCATGACCCGGGACCAGGACGGCCGTTGGTATAACCTCTCCACCCATTTTCCTTGGGTGGGCATGCGCACCGCCCAGCTGGATTCGGCCCATGTGGAATACGCCCGGGGCATCGCCAATCCCTTAGGGTTGAAGGTCGGCCCGGGCGTGAAGCCCGAGGAGCTGCTGCGCTTGCTGGACGTCCTCGACCCGCGTCAGGAACCGGGCCGCATCACCCTGATCCATCGCATGGGGGCCGGCAAGATCGCGCAGGGCCTGCCGCCCCTGCTCAAGGCCGTGCAGGCCAGCGGCCGCCGCCCCCTGTGGATCGCCGATCCCATGCACGGCAACACCGCGAGCACCAGCGCCGGCTACAAGACTCGCCGTTTCAACGACATCCTGGCCGAGCTGGAACAGGCCTTCGCCCTGCATGCCGAGGCCGGCTCGCGCCTGGGCGGCGTGCACTTCGAACTGACCGGCGACGACGTCACCGAATGCCTAGGCGGCGCCCGGGGCCTCAAGGAAGCCGATCTGCGCCGGGCCTACAAGAGCCTCGTCGATCCGCGCCTCAATTACGAGCAGGCCCTGGAAATGGCCCTGTCCATCGTCGCCTGCCGGCGCAGCCAGGAGCGTGCCGCCCACAAGGCCGGCTGAGTGGCCGCGCTTGTGAATTAATGCCCTGTCGCTCTTGCCTCCCGACGTCTATTCTGGGTAAATACGGAATGTTTCGTCGGAGGCCGTCGTGAAGCCCAATCATGTGCTGCTGGCGCTCTGCGCCGTCGGGTTTTGTGCAACGGCGCAGGCGCGGGTCTATGACGAAAGCGGACTGCGCCAGGCCAAGGCCGGCGCCGAATTCCGGGAGTTCAAGGCCCGCATGGACGCGGCGTCCGGCAGCGGCGAATTCCGGCAGTGGCTGGATGCCCTGGACGCCCGGGCCCTGCCGGAACTGACCCGCGCCCAGCTGCTCGCCGAATTCCTGCCTCGTTTGTCCCGGGCAAAACCCGATGCCGAGCTCCGCAGCCTGGCCCAGCGCCTGGCGGGCGAGCGCAACACCATCGAGCGCCGCCACGACGAAGGTTATGACCTCCGCATTCCCGCCTACCCGATCGGCGCCCAGGCCAAGGCCTTGTTGGCGTTTTGGCGCGGATGGGAAGCGGCCCAGCGGGCGGCGGTGGGGGCCGACGCGGCCTGGCCGGAACCGGGCGCGGCCCAGGCCGGCTTCCTGGCTGGCCTCGCCAAGCTGCCGGCGCCGGCGCGCCTGCGGCTGTGCGGGACCGCGCCGACCGCCCTGCGCGATTCCTGTGCCCAGGCCAGCCGGCCGGCGGCGAAATCGGAGCTGGGCGCCGAAGCCGCTCAGACCGTGCTCTTCCAGTACACCCAGTTCGACAACAGCGGCAGCAACATCTCCCTGGGCTATGCCCCGCCCCTGCCGATGGACAGCCAGTTGCCGGTGGACGGCTTTCGCAGCTATGCCAGCCTGCATGCCCGCCACCAGGCCCTGGATCTGGCCAGCTCCCGCATCGCCGGGCAGCAGGTCGGCGCCACCGAGAACGGCCGGGCTATCTGGGCCTATGTCCTGTCCGATGCCGATGGCCTGCGCGACGACGGTAGGGCCGAGCCGGCGGTGATGCTCAATGCCGGGATTCATGCCCGCGAATGGTCCACGCCGGAAGTGGCGACCGGGTTGATGGAGCGCTTCGCAGCAGCGGAAAACGACGCGGGCCTGTACCAGTTCCTCCTGGACAATACGCGCATCGTCATCCTGCCGGTGCTGAACGTCGACGGCTTCCTGCAGACCCAGCGTTTCCCGACCCGGGTGACCGACAGCCGCGACACGCCGCGCGACGGGCGCATGCGCCGCAAGAACATGCGCGGCGTGGACGAGAGTCTGGATACCCTGGGCGACAACCTGCTGGGCATCGATCTCAACCGCAACAACGAGCCGTTCTGGGCCAGCAGCACCGGCTCCTCGGGCAACCCGTCCAGCCTGGTCTATCACGGGCCCGCGCCGGCCTCCGAGTCGGAGACTCGGACCCTGCAGACCGCCGCCGAGCTGGCCCAGGGCCGGCTGCGGCTGTACGTGGACACCCACTCCTTCAGCCAGGTGTTCATCGCCTCCATGACCGGCAACGGCCGACGCGACGCACTTGCCGCCCAGTTGGCCAGCCGGATGCGTGCCGTGGCCGGCAACCGCTATGCCTATGACCCGGGACCGCCGGGCTCCGGCATAGGCACGACCGACGAGTATTTCGCCCATCGCTTCCAGATCCCCAGCTATACCCTGGAAACCGAGCCCAGCGGTCAGGGCGCCCTGCAATACGGGGGGCTGGGTGTGTCCCATGACGGCTTTATCCTGCCCAATGCCGAGATCCGGCGGGTGCGCGAGGAGCTGGCCGATACCCTGAGCCTGGGATTCTATCGCCAGGCCGGCCCGCCCGGCCTGGTCAAGGCCAGCATCGTCCGAGTCGATACCGGCGCCCCGGTCTACCTGGCCGAATGGCGCCAGGACGGCGATCTGCGCCGTCAGGACGTGCAACGTCCCGAGGCCCTGGCGGCCGCAACAAGCTACCGTTTGCGCCTGCAATTCGACAAACCCATGCGCCACCGCGTTCAGGGCTCGGTGGCCGATTACCCCGGCCAGGGCATTGCCTTGGCGCCGAGCATCGCCCTGGAGGGCAAGCGCTCCGACGGCACGGGCTTCAGCCTGCCCCTGGCCAGCGAAGCCGGAGGCTGGCAGACGACTGCCTCCGGCTTCGCCCGCTATCGCGACGACACGTTCTTGCTTGACTTCAGCCTGGCGGCCGACTCGCCGGCCCTGAGCGCGCCCCTGTTGCAACTGGCGGTGGGCACGGCCGATCTCGCCGGCCAGCTCCTGGACAGCAACCCGGCCACGCCGGTGGACTGGAGCAATGGCGGCTGGAGCGGGTACGAGCGCGACGACGGCGTCGCCGGGGACAGCGGCGGCACCGACCGCCGCTTCCGGCTCAAGGACGACGGCTCGCCCCTGTTCATTCCGAGTCCGGCGCCGACACCCACGCCGACGCCACCCCCGGCAGGGGGGTCGTCGGGCGGCGGCGGTGGCGCCCTGGGCTGGCTTGTGACTTTTGTCGGCTTGCACATGGCGCGGCGCAAGCGGATAATCGCGAGCTAGGGTCTGTTTACCTTTACCGCACCATCGCGTTGCGCCCCAAAAGGCGCCAGGCGAGGCGCGAAACATGTGGTTTAGTCATTCTAAATGAATGTTGAGCAACAAAGCATGGCGCCTTTTGGGGCGCAACCCGAAGGGACGGACTGCCTTTGGGCACATTCCGGCGTTGCTCGTCGCTCCTGTGCAATGAGCACACCACGCTCCTCGCGCCTTGGACTGTGCCCAAAGGCAGTCCGTCGCGAAGGCGCGGTAAAGGTAAACAGACCCTAGTGTTCAGTATCCGCCTGCCCGGGATAGGCTGTAGGAGACGCTCATGAAAGCTCCGTCGATGTTCAAACTCACTGCCGCCGCGACCCTGCTGTTCGGCGCCACGGTCTATGCCGCGCCCTGCAAGATGAACGAGACGGAGTACAAGCCCTTCGACGAGCAGCGCGTTCTGGCCAAGACCGAGAAGTCCTGTCCGACCACGTTGCAAAGCGAACGTTATGCCGAGGAATCCGAGCAGGAAGACGAGGAAGTCAGCTGGGCCGACTGGGCATTCGATAGCCACCAGCTACCCAGTTTCCATTTCATCGATCTCTTGGAATTGCTGGGCATAGGCTGATGAGCGGTAAGGACGAACCTGTTTCCGATCCCCAACACACTCCTTCCCGACAACCAGGATGGCTGAGCGTGATCGCCAGCGTCGGCGCCGGCCTGTTCGGCGTGCAAAGCAGCAAGAACCGCGAGCGGGATTTCCAGGCCGGCAAACCGGCCGACTACATCATGGTCGGCATCATCGCCGTCGTGATCTTCGTCCTGGGCCTCATCGGCGTGGTGCGCTGGATCCTGGCCGACGCCGGATTGTAAGCGTCTGTTTCCGTCCAGAACTTTTCCCGATGCCGCCGGCTCCAAGCCCCTGCTCGTTCCGCATGCCGCGGAAGTCCCGGGCATAGCCTGGAGGTATCCATGAAGACCCAACTGCGCCGGCTCTGGCGCGAAAACCGTTCCCTTGCCCTGTTTCTTCTGCTCATGGTGGCTTTCCGGTCTTCGTTCGCGGACTGGAACACCGTGCCCACCGGTTCCATGCAGCCCACCATCGTCGAGGGCGATCGCATCCTGGTGGACAAGCTGGCCTACGATCTGAAGCTACCCCTGAGCGATATCTCCCTGGTTCGCCTGGGCGAGCCGAAACGCGGCGACATCGTGGTGTTCAATTCCAAGGCGGCGGGCACGCGCCTGGTGAAGCGGGTCATGGGTCTGCCGGGCGATACGGTGGCCATGAAGGACAATCTCTTGATCATCAACGGCGTGCCGGCGGGCTATTCGGATATCCGCTCGACGGGTGAGGGCGTGTTCGCCGTGGAGACGGTGGGGGAGCTGCGTCATCGTGTACGCTTCGCGCCCCAGGCCGGCGGCCTGAGCAGCTTCGGACCGGTGCGCGTGCCCGAGGGGCAGTATCTGATGCTGGGCGACAACCGGGACAATAGCGCCGACAGCCGGGTGATCGGCTTCGTGCCTAGGGAGGAACTGGCCGGCAATGCCGAGACCGTGGTCCTGTCCCTGAACTACGACAATTATTACCTACCGCGTGGCGAGCGCTTTCTGCACACGCTATAGAGCCTGCTCAAGATCTCGAGCAAAGGATGGAGCCTTTCGGCGCGATCGTAAGCCAATAAAAAACCCGGCATCGCCGGGTTTTTTACAAGCAGCGGAAGCTTACTTGGCGGCCTTGGCCTGGGGAGCGGTCGGGGCGGCGAAGAGGACATTCTTGTTTTCTTCGGCCAGCTTGGTCAGCTCGTCCTTCAGGCTATTGCCGAGATCGACGAACTTCTTGCTGTCGTCGAGGACTTTCTGGTTGAGTTTGGCGATACCCTGGAACTGGGCAGTGGCATAACCCTGGAAGCTTTCCAGATCCTTGACCGCGACGGCATCCTTGAACTGCTTGAGGCCCAGGTCGGCGTATTCGTTGAAGGTGGCGATCTGCAGCTTGGCCAGCTTCTCGACGTGAGCCGTCAGGGTCTCGTTGAACTTCACCACCGGCGACAAGAAAGCCTTGCTCTGCTCCGCATAGGCATTGAACAGGGTATTGCTGTTAAACAGGGTGTTAAACATGGTGGGTCTCCTCCCCGAAGGGTCTTGTTGCATTGCAATATAGGACATATGATGCTGCTATGCAACAGAGTAGGCGGGAAATATTGCACAAATGTTAACCAGCCACGCTTTCGCCGATCTGCCCCTGGGCGCCAGCGCGTCCTTGAGCCGGATCATCGGCGCCGGCGACCTCGCGGCATTCGCCGCCGTGTCCGGCGATCTCAACCCGGCCCATCTGGACGCGGATTACGCTGCGACTACGCCGTTTCGCCAGCCCATCGCCCATGGCATGTTCGCCGCGGCCCTGCTCTCCGCCCTCCTGGGCACGCGCTTTCCTGGCCCGGGCACCATTTATCTCAATCAGAGCCTGTCCTTCCGCCGTCCGCTCTATATCGGCGACACCCTGACGATCACGGTTACCGTGAGTTCCCGCAACGAGGCCAAGGGCTGGGTCAGCCTGGAATGCCTGGGGCTGAACCAGCAGGGTGAAACCGTCTTCAAGGGCCTGGCCGAGGTGATCCCGCCGGCCCGCTCCGGGCCCGTGCCGGAACCGAAAGCGCCGCAGCTCGTGCTGCAAGATTCCGGTAAAGTTTATCAACCACACTATCCCGCCTGAGCAGGAACCCGAGAAACCATGGAAATGAATGCCGCCTCCCGTTTCGACGCCGCCGAATGGACCCAGTTGTGGACTACCATCGCCGGCCAGAGTCAACGCCTGACCCAGCATTATCTGGAGCATGCCCAGGACGCCGAGCACGATCTGGCGCGCCTGAACCAGATTTCCCAGGCCTTCCAGCGCGCCGCCTTCCAGCTCTTCGCCGATCCGGCCAAGCTGATGGCGGCCCAGACAGCTTTCATGCAGGAAGCCGCCGAGCTGTGGATGAATGCCCTCAAGGCCATGGCCGGGCATCCGGTGGAGCCGGTCAAGCAGGCCGACAAGCGTTTCGCCGCCCCGGAATGGCAGAGCGCGGCGGTGTTCGAGTTCATCAAGAGCGCCTATCTGCTGTTCTCCGAGCACCTACAGGAGTTGATGGGCGATGTACAGGGCCTGCCCCACAAGGACCAGGAGAAGCTGCGCTTCTACACGCGCCAATTCGTCAATGCCCTCTCGCCCAGCAACTTCGCCGCCACCAACCCGGCGGTGATCAAGGAGACGGTGGAAACCGGCGGCCTGAACCTGATGCGCGGCTTGTCCAATATGCTGGACGACCTGGAGCGCAATCGCGGCAAGCTCAACATCAAGATGACCGATCTGGAGGCCTTCAAGCCGGGCGAGAACGTGGCGGCCACCCCCGGTTCGGTGGTGTTCCAGAACGATCTCATCCAACTGATCCAATACGCGCCCAGCACCGAGAAAGTGCACAAGCGGCCCATCCTGATCCTGCCGCCCTGGATCAACAAGTTCTACATCCTCGACCTGCGCGCCAAGAACTCCTTGGTGAAATGGCTGGTGGATCAGGGGCATACGGTCTTCCTGTGCTCCTGGGTCAATCCCCAGCTCAAGCACAAGGACAAGGGCTTCGAGGACTATATGCTGGAGGGACCGCTGGCGGCGCTCACCGCCATCGAACAGGCCACCGGCGAGAAGGAAGTCAATGCCCTGGGGTATTGCCTGGGCGGCACGCTGCTCGCCGCGACGGCGGCCTATTGCGCCGCCAAGAAGGACAAGCGCATCGCCTCGGCGACCTTCCTGGCCAGCCTCATCGACTTCTCCAATCCCGGCGAGATCGGCGTGTTCATCGACGAGGCCCAACTCGCCGCCCTGGACAAGCAGATGGCCGCCAAGGGCGTGTTCTCCGGCCGGACCATGGCCGCGTCCTTCAACATGCTGCGCGAAAACGACCTGGTCTGGTCCTATTACGTGAACAACTACCTGATGGGCAAGGAGCCCATGCCCTTCGACCTGCTGTACTGGAACTGCGACGTCACCAATCTGCCGGCCAAGATGCATGCCTTCTACCTGCGCAAGATGTATTTGGAGAACGTCTTCAAGGAACCGGGCGGCATCAGCCTGAACGGCACTGCCATCGACGTGCGCAAGATCAAGGTCCCGGCCTATTTCCTGTCCACCGATCAGGACCATATCGCCCTCTGGCAGTCCACCTACGACGGCGCCAAGCTCTTCGCCGGCGACACCCGCTTCGTCTTGGGCGGTTCCGGCCATATCGCCGGGGTGATCAACCCGGCCGACAGTACGAAATACGGCTACCGCGTGAATGATGCCCTGCCCGACAGCGCCGAGGCCTGGGCCGAGGCCGCCACGGCCAACGAAGGCTCCTGGTGGAAGGACTGGGGCCCTTGGCTCGCCAAGCTCTCCGGCGCCAAGGTCGCCGCCCGCCAACCGGGCAGCGGCAATCTGCCGGTGATCGAGCCGGCGCCGGGGTCGTATGTGTTGGGGAAGGCGGAGTAGGGGATCGCTGTTTGCGATGAGCTTGTCGTCCCCGCGCAGGCGGGGACCCAGTCGGCGGCAATGGAACGCTTTGGATTAGGGGTTGCTGTTGCACGGCCGAGTCTCGCCTCGGCGGGCGAGTTACTTTCTTTGCGTGCCCAAAGAAAGTAACCAAAGAAATGCAGCCCGGTGCAGCGCCCGGAGCCAAGGCTCCGGGTACCCTGCGCTCCTCATTCGAACCGGGGGCCGCGAACACGGGGCATCCTGCCCTGGTTCGCGGGCGACGCATCCATGCGTCGCCCCTTCGGGTCTTATCCCGGTCCGAACTCCGGTGCTCGGCGCCACACAGGGCGTTCCCGAGAGCGAATCTGCTCTCGCAGATTCGCGAAGAGGCGCGCATCGCGCGCCGATCTTATCCCCTCTCCCTCGAAGGGAGAGGGCTAGGGAGAGGGTGTTCCCCCGGTCTGACCGAGAAGCGCAGGGAACCGGCGAAGCCGGCAAGTCTCGGGGGTGTGCTTTCTTTGCACAAGCAAAGAAAGTAGGGCGCCCGTCGGGGCGAGACCCGACCGTGTGGTAGAATGAACAAAGTCACGCGATGCGATAAACCCGCTGCACGACCCCACCGCCGCTACAAGTCGCGACCCAAACTCAGACTTCAGTCATTGACTTGAATTTTTGCCGCCACTATGACTCGGTACCATTGGCCGTCGACCCGGCGCCAATGGGTTTCTTGCGACGTTGTCTTCCTGGCGCCATCCTCCAAACGGAGAACGCTGGTGTACCTAACTGTTCCCGCCTTTTGCTGCTTATTCAGCAGCACTTCGTCGACCGAGAAGGCTACAGTAGGAGCTTCCCGCTCTTTCGTCCACATCCTGTAGTATTCGGCCGCGCGTGCCTCCCTACCTGCCGACGGTTCAAGGTAGTCCACTATCTTTTCTATGGCATCTTTCCGTGATAGAACGTCCAGTCGGCTGAGCAATTCGCCCCATTCCATTGCACGCTGGCGAAGAGTCTCTTCTGGTCTCGAGCAGCCCTGAAGTGTTAGTAACAGAGTCACCGCGAGAACAACCGGCCACCGCCAGTGGCTCTTGAACGTCAACAACATCAATTTCTCCTCAGGCACTGGCTTTCCACAGCACGCTGTTGAATTCTCTGGATCTGTGGGTAACTTCGCCTCCGTTCAGCAACCTCTCGACCCACTCCAGAACCTTTGCCTCTGTCGTGCTATAAGCGCCGGCCATACCCAAGAGCGTGTTCTGGCATTCAGCCAAACCCCGCTCTTCGAGCTTGAACCATTCTCCCTCGCGAGATAGACGTCCGGTTCTGATCCAGTGATTTATCGCCGAAGCACTGCCAGCCAGAAGATAGGTAAGCAACTCGGCAGCCATTGGCCGCTGTGAAAGCTGGTCGTTGTTTTGTGCAACCCGGAAAGCCGCCAGCGTCATGGCGCGCATTTCTTGATTACGGGTTCCTGCGAGCCCAATCTCCTGAGCCTCCGAGTTACTCTTTGGGTATGAGCTTGCGCTGTACAAGACGACGGAGCTGCTTACACGAATCAATGTTGCCATTATCAATCCCCTACGGCTAATTGCTTAACGAGTGGAGTTATGTTTCTTCATCAAGATATGACATACCTAAAAGAAATGCCTCTCCTAAGTCGCGTAGGTTGTATTGGAGCAGAGTAACCCGACATGGCTCCGAGCGGATCGTCGGGTTACGCCCCCCGGCTAACCCGACCTGCGAATGAGCTTCGCCTCAATCCCCCGCCACCGTCTTCGCCTGCGGCGCCAAGAGCGTGCGGAAGGCCTTGAAGGCGGCGCCGTGCAGGATGGTGGCGTGGCTTTCCTCGGGCAGGGGCGCGAAGACCAGCTGCGTCCTGTCCTTGAGCAGGGCTGCCGTGCGGCCGACGGAGTCCTGCATGCCCTCGGTGGCGTCGCCCATGGTCAGGAAGACCTTCTTGTCCTTGAGCGATTTACCCGCCAGCAGGGCCCTGCCTTCCCGGTTCACGTATTCCTTGTTCCACCAGAGGCTGGGGCTGACGGCGATATAGCTGTCGAAGAGCTCAGGCTGGCGCAGCAGGGTGTCGACGATGAACAGGCCGGCGAAGGATTCGCCGGCGATGGCGGTTTCCGCCGTGGTGCGGTAGTCGCGACGGATGGTGGGCAACAACTCCTCGGCCAGGAAGCGGCGGAACTGGGCGGCGCCGCCCACCACGGGGGCGACTTTCTTGTCTTCTGGATCGTCCGTGTGCGGAGTGAAATCGCGGCGGCGCTGGGTGTTCTCTATGCCGACCACGATGAAGGGGCGCATCGTTCCATTGCCGACCGATACCTGCACGATCCCCGACATATGGTGGAAATCCTCGGCAATGCCGCCGTCCAGCAGGATCAGGATCGGGTAGGCGTCCTGGGACTGCTCGTAGCCCGGCGGCAGCATGACATTGTAACGGCGGGTCTCCTTGAGGGTCTTGGACACCAGGGTATAGGACTGGGCGATGACCACCGGCTGGCCTACCGGTGTGGCGGCCACGGCGGCGGGGGCGAAGGCGGTGGTGCCGAGCAGCAGGCCGGCGGCGGCCAGGACTTTGAGTGCACGAGTCATGACAATCCCTTGTTGATGAGAGGCGCCTTATCTTAGCGGCGGGTTATGCTATTGCGTACGTTTGTGCATTTTTCACGATGCCTGTTGAATTCCCGGAGCTTGACCCTTGAAACGCCGCCTCGATCAAATCCTCTCGTCCTACGGTTACTGTTCGCGCAAGGAGGCCAAGGCCTGGTGCCGGGACGGGCGGGTGGCCTGTGCCGGCGAGAGCGTTCGCGATCCGGCGGCCAAGCTGGAGCCGCGTGAGCTGCTTATCGACGGCGAGCCCATCGATCATCCGGACGGCATCCTCGTGGTGCTGCACAAGCCGGTGGGCTATGTCTGTTCCCACGATCCGGCGGAAGGGGAGCGCATCTACGATCTGCTGCCCATCGACTGGCAGGCCCGGGATCCGCAGCCGGTGTCCGTGGGGCGGCTGGACCGGGATACCTCGGGCCTGATCCTGGTCACCGACCAGTCCATGCTGGTGCACCGCCTGACCTCGCCCAAGCACAAGGTGCCCAAGACCTACGAGGTCCTGGTGGACAAGCCGCTCTCGGCGGAGCTGATCCCGGCCTTCGCCGCCGGCACGCTGATGCTGGATGGCGAGAAGGAGGCTTGCCGGCCGGCGGAACTGCGCATCACCGGCGAGCGCACGGCCGAGCTGGTGCTTATGGAGGGCAAGTACCACCAGGTCCGGCGCATGTTCGCGGCCCTGGGTTACCACGTGCAGACCCTGCATCGCAGCCGCTTCGCCGAGCTGAGCCTGGAGGGCCTGGAAGAAGGGGAATTCCGCGATCTGGGGGCGGCGGACTTGGCGGCCCTGGGGCTTTAAGGCCGGTACAGGGCCAGCAGCTCCGCCGCATGGCCCCGGCGGCTGCTGTCGCAGGAGATGGTGCGGCGCACCGGGAAGCTGGCCAGGCTGGCTTCGGCATAGACCCGGCGGGTGTACTCGTTGTCGTGGTTGGAGAGCAGGACCGGCACGCCCTTGCTGGCGGCGCGGGCGGCGAGCTCGGCCAGGCGCTCCTGCTCCGACGCGCCGAACTGGCCATGCTTGGCGCTGGCATAGGCGGTGAAACTGGCGGTGCGGCTCAGGGGCGCATAGGGCGGATCGCAGTAGATCACCGAGCCCTTGCGCGCCTGCTTCATGACCTCGCCGAAGTCGGCGCAGAGGAAGCGGGCCCGCTGGCTGTGGCGGTGGAAGTGCTGGAGTTCCTTCTCCGGGAAATAGATCTTCTTGTAGCGGCCGAAGGGGACGTTGAAGCCACCCTCGCTGTTGTAGCGGCACAGGCCGTTATAGCCGTGGCGGTTCAGGTAGACGAACAGGGCCGAGCGTTCCTCGGGGTCCGTGCAGGCATTGAAGCGTTCGCGGGTGGCGTAGTAATGCTCGGGGGTGTTGCGGGCCGGGTCGAAATAGGGGCGCAGGCGCGCGATGAAGTCCTCGCCCTCGGCCTGCACGAGCTGGTAGAGGCCGATGAGATCCGGGTTGATGTCGGCCAATAAGTAGTCGTTGAATTCCAGGTTCAGGAATACCGCGCCCGAGCCGACGAAGGGCTCGATCAGGCGGCTACCGGCGGGCAGATGGCTGCGGATGCGTTCCACCAGGCGATACTTGCCGCCGGCCCATTTCAGGAAGGGGCGCGTGTAGGGGCTGGCTTTCGGATTCTTGTCGGCGGCCAAGGCAGTGCAACCGGTACGAATGGCAAAGCGGCGAGTTTACGCGAAACCGTCGATCCTGGCGATCTGCCCGACTGGTTCTCAGGCCGAGACATTCACCCGCTGACCCCGGTCGGGGGCCTCGTAGACGCCCAGGTTGAGCAGGCGGCGTGTCAGGCGTTCGGCCGGGTTGTCCGGGGCGGAGAGGCGTTCTGCCCCGCCGCGGCTCGCGCGTTGCTCCGCCCGTTCGGCATTGAGTTCGGCGCGGGCCTGGCCGGCCATGCTGGAGGCTTCGGCGGCGATGCGCCGATCGGCGGCGGAAGGTTGGCGGGGCGCCAGGGCGGCGGCCTGGACCTGGATGGCCTTGGCCAGGGTGGCGGCCGGATCGCCTTCGATGGGGCTGGTGGAGATGGGCACTTCCCCGCCTATCGCATAGTTCACGCCGTCCGGGCCGCGCTCGTATTCCAGGCGGGCGGAGCCGGCGTATTTGCCGCCCACCGAGACATGGGCCTGCTCATGGGCACGTACTTCCCGATCCCGGGCCTTCAGCACCTGGACTTCCGCATCGTCGCGTTGGCGCTGGCGGCGCTTCTCTGCTTCCGGGTCGATTCGGGTCTCTCGGCTCTCGGACGATTCGGCGCTATCGGCCCCGGAAGCCGGAGACTCGGCCGACTGGGCATCTGACGCCAGGCTTTGTTCGATGGGATCGCGCAAAGGCGTGGAAGGGACTTCCAGTTCGGCGAAGGTGGGTGGCTCGCTGGCCGCGGGCCGGGCACGGGGAGGCGCCGGGATCTGCTTGGTCTGGGGAATGCGCTCGGCCAGGCGCGCATCGCGGCGCGCCGACTCGATGGGCGGATTGGCCGTGGTGACCGGCAGGAATTGGGGTTGCGTGGTGATGATCATGGCCGCCGCCGGAACTGCTCAGGGCTTAGGCGCGGATATCCAGCAAGCTGCCCAGGGTCCGGTTCTCGGCTTCGATGGAACGGGCATTGGCGCGGGCATTGAGCTCGGCTTCGCGCAATTCCACCAGGGGCTGGACCAGATCCTCGCGGGGCGCTGGCTGGGCCTGGTTGGGGGCGCCGGCCACCTGGCCGTTGGCTTCCGTGTCCTGGGTCTCCTCGGTCACGCTGGCGCGCGCGATCCGCGCGGCGGCATCCGCGGCCTGTTCGCGGGCGCGCTGGAAACCCTGCACCCCGTTGTTGGCAATGGAACCGACAGGCATGTGGCCTCCTCGGGCAGGACCCGGACAGATTACGCTTAGGGTAAGTGTAGGTTGTTTTTTGACCAGAGGGAACCGCTTTCGTAGCCCCGAAGCGACCGCCGGTCGGGCATCACACTGCGTCCGTGCCGCTCAGCAGGGGCTCGATGTCCAGATGGCGGCAGGCCTGCTCCGGGCTGGCGCCGGGTCCATAGGGCAGGACGCCAAGCAGCGGCGCCCCCAGATGCTCGCGTAAATAGTCCAGGTTTTCATCGAGATAGGGCAGCTCGGCGGACAGGCAGTTGGCAATCCAGCCGGCGAGCGGCAGGCGGTAGCCGCGCACATGGGCGGCGGTCAGCAGGGCATGGTTCAGACAGCCCAGGCGCATGCCCACCACGAGGATGACCGGCAGGCGCGCCGCCGCCGCCAGCTCCGCCAGGCTCTCCCGCTCGTTGAGCGGTGTCAGCCAGCCGCCGGCGCCTTCCACCACGGCGAACTCGGCGGGCAGCTTCTGCAAGTCCTGCACCGCCGGCAGCAAGCGACCCAGGCTCAGCTCCACGTCGGCCTGTTGGGCGGCGATATGGGGGGCGATGGCCGGTTCCAGGGCGACGGGATTGACTTGGGCATAACTCTGCCCCGCCGTGGTTTGGGCCAGAAGCCTCAGGGCATCGTCGTTGCGCAGGCCGTCGGCCGTGCGCGCGCAGCCCGAGGCCACGGGTTTCAAGGCGGCCGTGCTCAGGCCCCGTTCCCGGGCGGCGGCCAGTAGGGCGCAGGCAGCGTAGGTCTTGCCCACGTCGGTGTCGGTGCCGGTGATGAAATAGGTTTTCATAAGAGAAGAAGATTAACCGCCAAGGCGCCAAGAACGCCAAGGGAAGAGTTATAAGAGTTGAAGTTAAATTGCTTGTCATGGCGACCCTTCGACACGCCACAGCCTGTCCTGAGCGCATCGATGGGCGAGGTTGTCGGAGTCCGTCACTCCTCCCAGCTTCTTCCTTGGCGTTCTTGGCGCCTTGGCGGTCAATCCCCGGCTTTCCTCTTCAAGCTGCGTTTCAGGCTCTCCAGGGACACGGTGAACACGCCCGGGGCGACTTCCTGGGACAGGGGCGGGACCGTGCCCCAGGCGTGGCCGTAGACCACCTCGTAGGTGGCGGGCAGGCGGCCGTCCTCGCGGAAGGGCTCGTAGCCTCTGGCCAGGGCCTCGAAGCGGGACTTTCCGGTCAGGCCGTGGCGGCGGCCGGCGTTGAGGTTGTGGGCGCCTATGCCCTTGAGATCGCGCATCAGGGCATAGACGTCGCCGTAGGTCAGGCGGATATGTTCCACGTCCATGACCGGGTCGGCCAGGCGGGCGCGCACCAGGCCGTCGCCGATGTCGTGCATGTCCATGAAGGCATTGACGTGGGTGTAGCCGTCCACGGCGCTCCAGGCGCCGCGCAGTTCCTTCAGGGTGTCGGGGCCCAGGGTGGTGAACATGAACAGGCCGCCGGGCCTGAGCACGCGCTTGGCCTCGCGGAACACGGCATCCAGATCGGCGCACCACTGGATGCTCAGGGACGAGAACAGCAGATCCACCGAGGCCTCGGCCAACTCGAGTTTCTCGGCATCGCCGACCGCGTACTGCTCGCGGCCGAACCAGCCGGTCTGGCGCCTGGCCTCGGCCACCATGCCGGGCGCCAGGTCGATGCCCAGGACCTTGGCCTTCTTGTAGCGCTTGGCGAGCTGCCGGGTCAGGGCGCCGGTGCCGCAGCCGAGATCGACGACGAGCTCCGGTTCCAGCTTCACGTAGTCCAGGCGCTCCAGCAGGCGCTTGCCCACCTCCTGCTGCAGGAAGGCATTGGCGTCGTAGTGGGCGGCGGCCTTGGAGAAGGAGGCTGCGATGGCGGCCTTGTCCAGGGTGAATTCACGGGCGGCGTCGTTCATGCCAGGAGCTCGTTCATAACAAGAAATCGTTGAGCACGGCAATGAAGTCCGCGCGGTGGGAAATAAAGGGCGCATGGCTGGCCTTGGGGAAGACGTGCTGCCGGCTCAGGGGCGCCAGTTCGGCGTGAGCCTGCGCGGCGCGCACCGGCACCAGGCCATCCAGCCGGCCGTAGACCCGCAGCCAGGGGGCGCGGATGGCGGCGAGTTCGCCGCGCAGATCGGCGTCGTGCAAGACCTTGAGGCCGGCGCGCAGGGCGTCCGGCTTGGCCGGGCCGTGGGCGAACACGGTTTCCTTCAGGAGGCGGATATCGTCCTTGGCATGTTCCGAGCCCAGGGCCTGCAGGGCCAGGAATTTCTGCAGGGTGTCGGCGTAATCGGCTTCCAACTGGGCGGTGAACTTGTCCAGGGTCGCCAGGGCCATGGCATGGGGCCAGTCGTCCTTGCTGCGGAAACAGGGTTGGCTGGCGACGGTGACGAGCCTGGCCACGCGCTGCGGATGGCGGGCGGCCAGGGCCATGGCCACCATGCCGCCTAAGGACCAGCCGAGCAGATGAGCCTGTGCCGGGAGGACGTCCAGCACGCCGGCCACCAGGGCGTCCAGGTCCAGGGCTTGCGGCAGGGCGCTGCGGCCGAAGCCGGGCAGGTCCACCGTGGTGACGCGATAGCGCGTGGCCAGCTCCGGCAGCAGGGTGTCAAAGATGCCGCCGTGCAGGCCCCAGCCGTGGAGGAGCACGAGTTCGGGGCCGGAGCCGGTGGTTTCGGTGTAGGTTGTTTGGGTCATGTCGCCACGCAGCCGTTCGTCCTGAGCTTGTCGAAGGATGAACGGCGGCTCGTTGTTACCACGCCGTTCGGGGTTCGACAGGCTCACCACGAACGGCTCAATTGAGTTTCGCTACGGTTTTGCCAGTTCGGCCAAGGCCCCCAGCAGGCGATCCACCTGCTCCGCCGTATGCCCGGCGCTGAGCGTGATGCGCAGGCGCGCCGTGCCGGCCGGCACCGTGGGCGGGCGGATGGCACCTACCAGGAAGCCGGCCTCGCGCAAGCTCGTGCTCAGGGCCATGGCCGCCGCCGAATCGCCGACCAGGAGCGGCTGGATGGCCGTGTCCGAGGGCATCAGCGCGAGACCCAACTGGGCCGCGCCGGCCTTGAAGCGGGCGATGAGTTCGCGCAAGCGCCCGCGCCGGGCCTCGCCCTCCGGCCCGCGTGCCAGGCTTAAGGCCGCGCGGTTGGCGGCGGCCACGGCGGGCGGCAGGGCGGTGGTGTAGATATAGGGCCGGGCATGCTGGATCAAGTATTCGATCAGGGTCTCCGAGCCGGCCACGAAGGCGCCGAAGCCGCCCAGGGCCTTGCCCAGGGTGGCCATCAGCACGGGGACTTCCTCGGTGCTCAAGCCATCCGTGCAGCCCCGGCCTTGTTCGCCCAGCACGCCCAGGCCGTGGGCATCGTCCACCATCAGCCAGGCCTGGTGCTCGGCACAGAGCCGCGCCAGCTCGGGCAGGGGCGCGCAATCGCCGTCCATGGAGAACACGCCGTCCGTCACCACCAGCTTGCGCGGGGCCTCCGAGGCGGCCAGTTTGGCGGCCAGGGCCGCCGTGTCGTTATGGGCGTAGCGGCCGAAGCGGGCACCCGAGGCCAGGCCGCCGTCCAGGAGGGAGGCATGGTTCAGCCGGTCCTCGAAGACCGCGTCGCCGCTGCCGACCAGGGCCTGGATCGTGCCGAGATTGGCCATGAACCCGGTGGAGAACAGCAGGGCGCGGGGCCGGCCCAGCCAGTCGGCCAGCTCCTGTTCCAGGGCCTCGTGCTCGGCGGAATGGCCGCAGACCAGGTGGGAGGCGCCTGAGCCCGTGCCCCAACGTGTCGCCGCCTCGGCCATGGCTTGGGCTAGCGCCGGATGGGCGGCCAGGCCCAGGTAGTCGTTGGCGCAGAAGTTGATCAGCTCCCGGCCGTCCACGCGCACCAGCGGGCCTTGCGCCGATTCCAGGCTGAGCCGGCGGCGGTAGAGGTTCTGCGCTTCGCGCTCGGCGAGCAGGGGGGCGAGCGTGGCGTCGAGGTGGTGCATCTTCATTGGGGTATAGCCTGGCGGGTCGACGTAGGTCCGACTTTAGTCGGACATCGGGGCCTGGGGATGTCCCGCTAAAGCGGGACCTACCGTTCTATGAGCCCGCTCAGGCCCGCGCCGTCGCGTCGTAGAACAATTCCTTGGGCGCAGCGCCGCCGTGGCTGTGGGTCTGGATGCCGGCCGTCTCTTCGCGGACTTCCTCCCGATGCTCCGGCTGGATGCCCAGCTTGGCGAACAGGGCGCGGTCGGCGTCGGCTTCCGGGTTGGGCGTGGTCAGGAGCTTTTCGCCGTAGAAGATGGAGTTGGCGCCGGCCAGGTAGCAGAGCGCCTGGGCTTCCTCGCTCATGCTCTCGCGGCCGGCGGACAGGCGCACATAGCTCCGGGGCATCATCAGCCGCGCCACGGCGATGGTGCGCACGAACTCGAAGTGATCCAGCTTGGGCGTGTCGGCCAGGGGCGTGCCGGCCACGGCCACCAGCATATTGATGGGCACGGACTGGGGGTGCTCGGGCAGGTTGGCCAGTTCGGCGAGCAGGCCGGCGCGGTCGCGGCGGGATTCGCCCAGGCCCAGGATGCCGCCGGCACAGACATTGATGCCGGCATCGCGCACCTGCTTGAGCGTGTTCAGCCGATCCTCGTAAGTACGGGTGGTGATGATCTGGCCGTAGAACTCGGGGCTGGTGTCGAGATTGTGGTTGTAGTAGTCGAGGCCGGCGTCCTTCAGGCGCGCCGCCTGATCGCCGGAGAGCATGCCCAAGGTCACGCAGGTCTCCAGGTTCAGGGACTTGACCGCCTTGATCATCTCCAGGACGACCACGAAGTCCTTCTCGCGCGGGCTGCGCCAGGCGGCACCCATGCAGAAGCGGGTGGCGCCGGTGGCCTTGGCGGCCTGGGCCTTGGCCACGACCTCTTCGATGGCCATGAGCTGTTCCTTGGACAGGCCGGTGTCGTAATGGCCGGACTGGGGGCAGTAGGAACAGTCTTCCGGGCAGGCGCCGGTCTTGATGGACAAGAGGGTCGAGGTCTGCACGCGGTTCGGATCGAAGTGCTGGCGGTGCAGGCTCTGGGCGGCGTGCAGCAGGTCGGAGAAAGGCAGATCGAACAGGGCGAGAACTTGCTCGGCGGTCCAGTCGTGGCGCAGGGCGCCGGACAGGAGGGGCATGGTGTTCATGGGCTAAGCTCTTGGCGGGCGGCTTGAGAATGCCCGCCATGGTAGCCGCGCCCCGGGGATTGTCAACCGGCGTTCTTGCTCTGGGTTGACCAGTGGCTAATTTCTAACCAGTCCTGGAACAGGGGCATGTCCAGCTCGGCCACCGCGCCCTGGCCGTCCAGGCGGTTCCTCAGGCTGACCTTGCCGCCGTGCATCTGGGCGATGCGCCGGACGATGGCGAGGCCAAGGCCCGTGCCGCGTGTGGTGCGGGCCTCGTCGCCGCGCTTGAAGGGCTGGAACAGCTTCTCCGTGTCCTCGCCGTTCAGGCCGGGCCCGGAGTCGATGACCCGCAGGCGCAGGCGGCCGGCCTCGAAGCGGGTCTCGACGGTGAGCGGCGCGCCGCCGTGATGCAGGGCGTTCTGGATCAGATTCATGACCAGGCGCTTCATGGCCAGGGGCTTGAAGGCCACTGGCGGCAGCTCGCCCAGATCCAGGTGGATGTCGTCCTCGGCCACGGCGAAGGAATGGGCCACCTGGCTCACCAGGCTGTTCAGATCCGCCTCCAGCTTGGCTTCGTCGCGGCCGTCGCGAACGAAGGCGATGAACTGCTCGATGATGGCGTCCATGTCCTCGGTATCGCGCACGATACCCTCCACCAGTTCCGGATCGCTGCCGCCCATGAACTCGGTGGACAGGCGGATGCGGGTGATGGGGGTGCGCAGGTCGTGGGAGATGCCGGCCAGGAGCAGGGTGCGGTCTTCCTCCAGCTGGTGCACGTCCCGGGCCATGCGGTTGAAGGCGCGGGTCACGGCAACCATTTCGGTGGTGCCGCATTCCTTGAGGGCGGGGGGCATCTCGCCCCGGCCGATCTGGCCGGCGGCCAGTTCCAGAGCGCGCAGGGGCCGGCTGAACTGACGGGCGAACAGCCAGCCGCCGACCACCGAGAGGATGCCGATGGCGCCCAGATAGATGAACAGCGGCGAGGGGTAGGTTTGTTCGAACTGGGGCATGGGGATGCGCAGCCAGAGTTCCTTGTACTCCGGCGCCTTGATCCAGAAATACAGGTGTTCGGCCTCCTCGATGCGCACCTCGGTCTTCTGCCCCAGGGATTCGCTCATCAGTTCGGACAGGTGTTGGTAGCGCACGGCGCGCTTGAGGCCGCCGGGTTCGCCGAACTGGGTGTTGAACAGGGTGACGCCGGTGGCCTTGGCGTAGCGCTCGCGCACCTCCGCCGGGATGCTGCGGCCCGGATCGATGAACACGGTCTTCACCTGCATGGCCAGGAGATGCACGATCTCCTGCAGGCCCGGCTTGACCACGTAGAAGGCCACCGAGACATAGGTGACCGCCTGATTGATCAGCAGCAGCAGGGCGATGAGGACGGCGATGCGCCCGAAGGCGCTTTTGGGAAGCAGGCGCATGCGAGAAGGTCCGAGCTAAGAGAGCGATGCAATGCTCCGTTCGTGCTGAGCCTGTCGAAGCATGAACGGGTGCGGGGGCGATGGGAACTCGTGGCCGAGCATTCGTCCTTCGACAGGCTCAGGACGAACGGTGGTGATGCTCACGCATTGCCCCCGTCCGGCACGAACACATAGCCCAGGCCCCAGACCGTCTGCAGATAGCGGGGCTTGGCCGGGTCCACTTCGATCAAGCGGCGCAGGCGCGAGACCTGGACGTCGATAGAGCGTTCCAGGGCCGAGTAGTCGCGGCCGCGTGCCAGGTTCATCAGCTTGTCGCGGGACAGGGGCTGGCGCGGGTGGGTGACCAGGGCCTTGAGCACGGCGAATTCGCCGGAGGTGAGGGGGATGTCCTCGCCGGCCTTGCTCATCTCCCGGGTCGCCAGATTGAGGCGGAACTCGCCGAACTCCACCTGGATCTCCTCGGTGGAGGGCGCACCGGGGGCCTCGCTGGGCCGGCGGCGCAGCACGGCCTTGATGCGGGCCAAGAGCTCGCGCGGGTTGAAGGGCTTGGGCAGGTAGTCGTCGGCGCCCACTTCCAGGCCGACGATGCGATCCACTTCGTCGCCCTTGGCGGTGAGCATGATGATGGCCATGCTGTTGTCCTGGGCGCGCAGGCGCTTGCAGATGGACAGGCCGTCCTCGCCGGGCAGCATCAGATCCAGGACCATCAGATGGTAATTTTCCCGCTCCAGGTATTTTTCCATCTGCTGGCCGTCGGCGGCGGTGCGTACCTGGAAGCCCTGCTCCTTGAGATAACGCTCCAGCAGGCTGCGCAGGCGCAAATCGTCGTCGACGACCAGGATTTTCGGGGTTTCTTCAGTCATGGCGAACCTGTGGGCTGGCAGAGTGCATGGATGGCATTGTGCCCACTCGGATGATGAGCAGGGCTCTCGGCTTGTTACAAAGTATGTAGCCCACGCCGCCGATGCAAGTCTCCCTATGGCACTAACTCGAAGAAATGCCTATAGTTTTCCGGTTGGATCCCGTAGCGTTCCCGCGCCGAGCTCGGCGCGGGGCGGGTCATGGAGCACCTTGTTGCAGGATAAGTCTGGACATCCGCTGGCGGGCCGCCTCGTGGCCGGACTGCTGCTGGTCGCCGCACCGGTGTACGCGCGTACCGACACCCTGGCCGTGCTCTATCCCGAGGTCGACGAACCCTATCTGTCGGTGTTCCGCTCCATCGCCAAGGGCGTGGGGCAGGGCAGTACCAGCACCATCAAGGAATACCGCTTGCGCAAGGACGAAGCGCCGGAGTCGGTCCGCCAGTGGCTGAAAGACGAGAAGGTCGATGCCGCCGTGTCCCTGGGCAGCCGGGGCTACAAGCTGGCCCTGGCCCTCAACGGCGGCCTGCCCACCGTGGTCGGCGGCCTGCCCATCACCCCGGACGGCGTTCCGGGCATCAGCCTGGTGCCGGCGCCCGAATCGGTCATGACCCATCTACAGAGCCTGGTGCCCGGCGTGAAGACCGTGCACCTGGTTCATGGCCCCCAGAGCGCCTGGCTGATCCCGCTCATCGAGCAGGCTCTGGCCAAGCGCGGCCTGGTCCTGGACGTCCGGGCCGCCGACAGCCTGCAGGGCGCGGCGCGTCAGTACGCCGAGCTCCTGCCCCGGCTGAGCGGCGCCGAGCATGCCCTCTGGCTCCTGGCCGATCCCTTTAGCGTGGACGAACAGGCGCTCCTGCCCCTGGTCTTGAAAGCCGCCTGGGATCAGGGTTTCGTCCTGTTTTCCTCGACGCCGGCCCATCTGAAGCGCGGCGCCTTGTTCACCCTGATCCCGGACAACACGGCCATGGGCGAAAGCCTGGCCAGGCTCCTGGCCGAGGTGCGTCTGAACCCGGGGCAGAAGACCGTGCTGCCGGCGGAACGCCTGGGGCTGGCGGTGAATCTGCGCACCGCCGGCCACCTGGGTCTCAATTTCTCCTCCGAGCTGGAACGGTCCTTCCAGCTCGTGTTTCCGCCGAGGTAGGCCATGTTGCATGCCCGTTGGCGTTACCGCCTCGCCACCGCCAGCCTGCGTTCCCGGCTCCTGGTCGTGCTCAGCCTGGGCATGACTCTGATGGCCCTGACCGCGGCCCTGACCACCGGCTGGCTGAGCAGCCGGCAGACCTCGGATCTGATGGAGGCCCTGGCCCTCAAGCTGACCGCCTCCTTCGCCGAGCAGAGCGTTCTCGGCCTGCTCTACGACAGTCCGGAGAATCTGGCCGAACCACTCAAGAGCATCATGGCCTTCCCGGCCGTGCGCGGCGCCCGGGTGGTGCGCAAGAACGGCGAGATCCTGGCCGAGCGCGGCGAGCCCGCGCAGCGCGAGGCCCTGGCCGAGGGCCAGGTCGAGGCGCGTCTGGTGGTGGAGGACGAGGCGGCCTGGACCTTCTCGGCGCCGGTGTACAGTGGCCTGCCGCCCAGCGGCGGCGAGGCCTCGGCGGAGATGCAGCTGCCTCGCGCCACGCCCGAGCTCCTGGGTTATGTGGTGCTGCGCCTGGGCAAGGGCTCGCTCAAGGACCTGGAGCGGGGCGTGCTGCTGACCAATGTCGGCGTCAGCCTGGTGTTCGCCCTGGTCTTCCTCCTGGCCCTGAACGTCAAGGTGCGCCAGGCCACGGCGCCGCTGCAGCGCCTGAGCCAGCTGATGCGCAAGGCCGGGCGAATGGAACGCCACATCCAGGTCGACACCGCCGGACCCCGGGAGATCAAGCGCCTGGCCCAGGCCTTCAACCGCATGATGGCCGATATCGGCGAGCGCGACCGGCGCCTCAACGCCCACAAGGAGGAACTGGAGTCCACCGTGGCCCTGCGCACCGCCGAGCTGGTGCACGCCCGCGACGTGGCCCTGTCCGCCAGCCGGCAGAAATCCGAGTTCCTGGCCAATATGTCCCATGAGCTGCGCACGCCCTTGCAGGCCATCATCGGCTACAGCGACATCGTGCGCGAGAGCCTGCACCTGGAGTGCATGGACCAGGAATGCGCCGACATGGACACGGTGGTCACCAATGCCCAGCATCTGCTCGGCCTCATCAACAACATCCTGGACATGGCCAAGCTCGAGGCCGGACGGGCGGCCGTGGCCCACCAGGTCGTGGAGCTGGACAGCCTGGTGCGCGAGGCCACGGACACCATCCGGCCCCTGGCCAGCCGGGGCGGCAATGCCTTGAGCGTCGACATGAGCGGTCTGAAGCAGACCCGGGTGCATTCCGATCGCCAGAAGCTGCTGCAGATCCTGCTCAACCTGCTGTCCAATGCCGCGAAATTCACCCAGAACGGCGAGATCACGGTGCGCGTGGCCAGTCACAGCGACGGCTTCTCCTTGAGCGTGCGCGACACCGGGATCGGCATCCCCGGCGATCAGCAGGAAGCCATCTTCGACGAGTTCCACCAGGTGGACGGTAGCGCGACGCGCGCCTTCCAGGGCACGGGCCTGGGGCTGACCCTGTGCCGGCGCTTCGCCCAGCTCCTGGGCGGGCGGATCAGCGTACACAGTACCCTGGGCCTCGGCAGCGAATTCCGCGTGGAACTGCCCCTGAATGGCCCGGAGCCTGCATGAGGCCGAGTCCGCGTAGTGACGCCCGGCGGACGGCTATGATAAACAGTACAACTCCCTGTCCAGAGGCGGCTCTCCACGGAAGCCCGCCTCGCCCCGGCCAGCCCAACGAGCGAGAGTTTTTGTGACCAAGGCGCGCATCCTGATCGTGCATCCCGATACCGCTGCACGAACCCTGCTCCGTGATCTATTGGCCTTGGCGGGCTACGAGGCCGTGCAAGAGGCCGGCAGCGGCTCCGATGCCCTGCGTCTCCTGCGCCGCACGCCCATCGACGCCATCGTCAGCGACATCGAGTTTCCGGAACTGGACGCCTGGCGTCTGGCGCGCCTGGTACGGTCCGGCGTCCTGCCCTCCGCACCCACCACGCCCTTCATCATCGTCGCCTCCACTTGGTGCGAGCGCATCGCCGAGACCACGGCGCGGGAATTCGGCGTCAATGCCCTCCTGGCCTTCGACGAGCGCCAGCGCCTGCCCGAGGTCCTGGCGGCCGAGCTGGCGCGCGGCGGCGGCTTGTACCAGCGCTCCCGGGTCCTGGTCATCGAGGACTACCCGGAGACCCTCAACCTGGTGAAGCGCATCCTCGATGCCCGCTTCGACGTGGATCTGGCGGAGGACGGCGAGATCGGGCTGAGGAAGTGGCGGGAGGGGCGGCACGAGCTAGTGCTGCTCGACGTCATGCTGCCCAAGCTCTCCGGTCCGGAAGTCCTGGATCGCATCCTCGCCGAGGATCCGGCCCAGCCGGTGGTGATCATGACCGCCAATTCCACCCTGGAACTGGCCGAGCAGATGATGATGAAGGGCGCCGCCGACTTCGTCACCAAGCCCTTCCGCGCCGAGGAACTGCGCCGCGTCTGCGAGATCGCCGCCCGACGCGAGGACTACCTGGTGTCCAATCGGCAATTCGCCGAGAAAGTGCGCCACCTGGAGGACAGCCGCGAGGCCTACCGCAAGATCTCCGAGAGTCACCAACACCTGCTCAATCATCTGCGCACCGTGGTCCTGGAGATGGACGCCGGCGGCGCCATCCGCTTCCTGAACCGGGCCTGGGCCCAGCTCACCGGCTTCTCCGTGGACGAGGGTCTGCACAAGCCCTTCGCCGCCTTCATTGCTCCCAAGGAAGAGTCCCAGGGCGCCCTGCGCCGCTATTTCCAGTCCCTCTTGGCCGGTGAGGCGCGGGATTGCCGCTTCGAGCTCGAGCTGCGCTCGCGCAGCGGCGACCCGCTGTGGGCCGATTGCCGCCTGGTGCTGATGGTGGCCGAGGACGGCCGCAAGTCGGTGTCCGGCTCCCTGGACAACATCACCCACCGCAAGCTCGCCGAGAGCGAGGTGGAGCGCCTGCGCCTGCATGACAGCCTGACCGGCCTCTACAACCGCGTGTTCTTCGACGCCCGCCTGGCCGAGCTGGCCCATCGCGCCGACACCTGGGGCGAACGCCATGCCCTCCTGGTCATCGATCTGGACCACTTCAAGGTCATCAACGACAGCGTCGGCCACCATGCCGGCGACATGGCCCTGCAGGAAATCTCCCGGCTCCTGGCCAAGCGCCTACGCCAGGACGATATTCTCTGCCGCGTCGGCGGCGACGAGTTCGCCGTGCTCCTGGCCGACTCCGACGTGGAGCAGGCCATGCCCATCGCCACGGCCATCGCCGAGCTGATCAAGGCCCACCCCTGCCGCTTCGACGATCAGGTCTTCGCCCTGGGCTCGTCCATCGGCATCAGCCTGATCGACGGCAGCTCGGCTACCTCGGACGAATACCTCAAACGTGCCGACATCGCCCTCTATGTGGCCAAGCAGCGCGGCCGCAACCGCATCCGTGTCTACGATCCGGCCGACCGGGACAGCGATGAGCTGCGCGCCAGCGTCGATTGGGCACGGCGCCTGCGCCAGGCCCTGGACGAGGGCTGTCTGGAGCTGCATTTCCAGCCGGTCCTGCATATCGCCAGCGGCCAGATCGCCTATTACGAGGCCCTGGCGCGCCTGCGCCTGCCGGAGCGCCTAGTGGCGCCGGGGGAATTCATCCCGGCCCTGGAGCGCGCCGGAGAAATGCCCACCCTGGATTTCGCCGTGCTGGACGAGGTAGTGGCGGTCCTGGCCGCCAACCCGGAGCTGCCACGCATCGCCTTCAACCTCTCGGCCCAGTCCTTCACCGACGCCCGGCTCTTGCCGCGCCTGGAGGATGCCCTGGAAAAATCCGGCGTCCGGCCCGCGCGCCTGATCGTCGAGCTGACCGAATCCGATTCCCTGAGCGACGTGCGCGCCAGCCAACAGGTCATTTCCCGGCTCAACGAGCTGGGTTGCAGCTTCTCCATCGACGACTTCGGCTCGGGTTTCTCCACCTTCGCCTACCTCAAGGAATTGCCGGCCCAGAGCCTGAAGCTGGACGGCTCCTATGTACGCAACCTGGCCAGCGACCCGGTGGACCAGGCCCTGGTCCAGGCCATCAGCCAGGTCGCCGTGGCCCTGGGCAAGGCCACGGTCGCCGAATTCGTCGAGGACGCGGCCGTTCTCGATGCCCTGCGCCGCCTGGGCATCGACTATGCGCAAGGCTATTACATCGGCCGCCCCCAACCCCTGGCCCAGATCGCGCGGGAATTCAAGCCCTGAGGCACGAGGGGCTGTTTATCTTTGCACGCAGCGGTGTGGCAAAGATAAGCAGCCCCCAACTCGCGCATGGCGTGGGCGCTGGCCATGTGCCATGCTCTTGAAATAAAACGTCTTCATGGTGGCATCAACAAATCTAGGGTACGAAACTATGAGCGCCACGAACACGGCCAATCGGGAAGCCCTGGCCCTCGTTCAGGACGAACGCCCGGCGGATCTCGCCGATCTCATCGTCGAATACCTTTGCGAGCTGAACGTCGAGTTCGTATTCGGCGTGCCCGGCGGCGCCATCGAGCCCTTCTACAACGCCATCGCCCGCAGCCAGCGCCGCGGCGGCCTGCGTTCCATCGAGGCGCGCCACGAGGCCGGCGCGGCCTTCATGGCCGACGCCTATGCCCGGGAGACGCGACGCATCGGCGTGTGCTGCGCCACCACCGGCCCCGGCGCCACCAACCTCATCACCGGCGTGGCCTCGGCCTACGCGGACCGCGTGCCCCTCCTGGTCATCACCGCCCAGACCAGCCTGCCGAAATTCGGCCGCAATGCCCTGCAGGACTCGTCTTGCGCAGCCATCAACACCGTGGGCATGTTCGAACACTGCACCCGCTACAACACCCTGGTGTCCCATTCCGAGCAGCTGGAGCCCAAGCTCATCGCCGCCTTGATGACCTGCATGCGCGAACCCACCGGGCCCGCGCACATCAGCATCCCCTCCGATGTCCTGACCACGCCGCGCATCGGCGCCGGCAAGGTCGTGCTGCCCTCGGCCATCAAGCGCGTCGCCGCGCTGATGGACCGGGAGGCCCTGGACCAGCTGTGCCTGGCCATCGCCGGCGCCAAGCGCATCGTCGTCTATCTGGGCGATGGCGCCGGCGAGGCCATAGACCTCATCAAGCAGTTCGCCGAGCTGACCAATGCCGCCATCATCACCGGTCCCATGGGCAAGCGCTGGGTCGATGCCTTCCACCCGCTCTACTACGGGGTGTTCGGCTTCGCCGGCCACAAGAGCGCGCGCCAGGCCCTGGAGCACCCGGACGTCGACCTGATCCTGGCCGTGGGCTCCTCCCTGGGCGAGCTGTCCACCGGCGGCTGGGATCGGCTGCTGCTCAATTCCAAGCTCATCCACATCGACTCGACGGTGGAGCATTTCACCCGCTCGCCCATGGCGCGCCTGCATGTCTGCGGCCGCCTGAAGACCATCTTCGATACCTTGAACGAGCGGGTCATGGAAGTGCGCCACTGGGGCAGAACCTGGGGCGAGGATCTCCTGCAGGGCCTGAACAGCGCGGGCGAGGAGGAGCTGGGCTTTCACGGCTCGCGCATCCGCCTGAACCAGCCGGAGCTTTGTTACAGCGAGGCCGTGCCCCTGAAGCCCCAGCGGCTCATGTACGAGCTGTCGCGGCGCCTGCCGGACGAGGCGCGGATTCTGACCGACGCCGGCAATGCCTGGTGCTGGACCACCCATTACCTGCACCGCCCGTCCATGCGCGGCAACTACCGTATCGCCCTGGGCTTCGGCTCCATGGGCTGGGGCATCGCCGGCGCGGTGGGCACGGCCCTGGCCTGCAAGGCGCCGGTGTTCTGCATCACCGGCGACGGCTCCTATTTGATGAGCGCCCAGGAAATCACCGTCGCCGTGCAGCATGGCTTGCCGGTCATCTACATCGTCCTCAACGACCAGGCCTACGGCATGGTCAAGCACGGCCAGCGCATGGGCGGCGCCGAACCCATCGCCTACCAGCTGCCCCTCGTGGACTTCGCCGCCCTGGGCCGCGCCGTGGGCGCCCGGGGCTACACGGTGAAGACTCCCGAGGACCTGATGGCCATCGACTTCAATGCCCTGGCCGAGCACCCGGGGCCCAGCATCATCGACGTCTATATCGATCCCGAGGAGGCACCGCCCATGGGGGACAGGGTCAAGGGACTCAAGACCAAGACGCCGGGGCAGTAGCGTGAGTGAAGTTCTGTACCAAACGGCCATCTGGAGTGATGAGAGCGAGCCGGGCGATCCATTCAGCACAAGGCGCTGCCTCGCCCACGGTTACGACGTTTACGGTGGTCTTCTGGGGCGCGCCTCTTGGAGCGAATACCTGCTGCTCTTGTTTCTTGGCGAACGGCCGGAGTCCTGGAAGACCCGCATGTTGGAAGTACTGGCTGTCGCTCTCGCGAACCCCGGGCCGCGCGATGCCAGTGTGCGGGCGGGGATGTGCGCAGGCGTGGGAGGGACCACTGCCGCCGCGATCCTGAGCGCCACCCTGTCGGTGGGAGCCGGGCAACTGGGGGGAGGTCGAGATCTCTTTCTTGCCATGCCGGCCTTGAGGCGTTGTCTGGCGGAGCCAAATCGCTGGCCGGAAATCCTGGAGCCCGGGCGTCCGGACAGTTGCACGGACATCTGGCCGGAGATGGCCCATCCGCCGGGCTTCGCTCCCCACGCCGTGAAGTGCACGGCACCGGTGCTGTCGACCCTGGCGGGGCTGACGAGCTTGTCATCCGGTAATTATCTGCCCTGGCTGAGCGACAATCGCGAGGCGCTGGAAGCTGCGGCCGGTTGTCCCTTGGCCATGTCCGGCGTGGCGGCAGCCGCGCTGCTGGATCTCGGGCTAGACGACGAGGCGGCGGAAATTCTTTACCTGTGGCTGAGGCTGCCTGGAGCCATGGTTCATGCCTTGGAACAGAAGCAACTGGGATGGCGTAAATTCCCCTTTCCTGGAAGCGTCAAGCTCGGCGACGATCCCGGCGATATGGGTCTGCCTGACATTAGCGAGTTCCTGCCATGAGCCTGCAAGATCTCGAGGATGCCGAAAACCGCCATGACACACGTGTGGGCGCGGGTTTCCTCTCGGAGCGTGCCGTGTTCCGGGGGCGGGATCTGCACCACCAACTGAGCGACTGGTCCTGGCTTAAGTTGTTCGTCTACGGCATCACCGGACGCGAATTCGATGACCAGGCCATTGCCCTGCTCAATTATGTCTGGGTATCGACGAGTTACCCCGATGCGCGAATCTGGCCTAACCAGGTGGCGGCATTGGCGGGGAGCATGCGCAGTACCGGCCCCTTGGCCCTGACGGCGGGTATGGCCATGTCGGAAGCGAGCTTGTTCGGCGGACGCCCGTTTGTGCGCGGCCTGGACTGTTTTCAGCGCCTGAGCGCCGCCCTGGCCGATGGGAGCGCTCTTGAGGACTGGCTGGAAGCGGAAATTACCGAGAACGGCACAATCTTCGGCTATGGCCGGCCCATCGCCCGGCGCGATGAGCGCATCCCGCACATGCTCGTCAAGCTCAAGACTATGGGTTGGGAAAAAAGGCCTACGGTGGTCCTTGCGCTGAGGATTTGGCGTTACCTGGAGAGCACGCGGGGCATCGAGATGAATATCGCCGCTCTGTACTGCGCCATCGGCGCTGAGTTGGAGTTTTCCGTGCGAGAATTCCAGAGTTTCATGACCCTATGCTTTTCCGCCGGGATGGCCCCGTGTTATCACGAGGCTCTGGAAAAGCCCGTTGGGTGTTTCCTGCCGCTACGCTGCGCGAGTGTGCATTACACTGGCGTAAGCGCGCGGACTTGGGAGTGAAGGACTAAGGCGATTACAACAAGTAGCCGCCATCGGCGACCAATGTATGCCCAAGAACGAAACTGGAGCGATCGCTCAGCAGCCATAGGACGGCTTCCGCGATTTCCTCGGTCGTTCCAAGGCGGCCTATGGGATGTTGGCTACTGATCGCGGCCCGGGCGTCGGGGTTCGTTAACACGGCTTCGTTTGCGGGCGTAGGAACCCAGGCCGGGCAGATGGCATTGACGCGAACTCCCTGCCCTCCGTACTCCAGTGCGGCTGCTTTTGTCAGACCGATGACGCCATGTTTGCTGGCAATATAAGCCGACAAACCCATACCGCTCGCGCCGATTCCCCAAGCGGAAGACATGTTGACAATACTGCCCGTGCCCGCCTTGAGAATTGCGGGTATCTCGTACTTCATCGACAACCAGATGCCTTTCAGGTTGGTGGAGAGGACAGTATCCCAGTTTGATTCGGTCATGGAAATCAATGGGCTCAGTTCGCCACCCACGCCGGCATTGTTGAAAGCACCGTCAAGTTTCCCGTATCGGGCTACTAGCGTTTCTATGGCCTCGGCCACGTCCTGCTCACGGGAAACGTCCATGCGCAGGAACTCACAAGACAGTCCTTGAACCGCGAGTTCGGAAACTGCCCTAGCTCCTTCCTGCTCGCGTCGCCCAGTTATAACAACATGGGCTCCACGTTGTGCCAGCAATTGGGCTGTTGCCTTACCAATGCCGGATGTCCCGCCCGTAACCAGTATGCACTTGTCATCAAAACGCATCGGAGGCCTCAGAAAGTGTAAGAAATGGACGCGTGGTATGTTCTGCCTGCTTGTGGTAGGTCGCCTGGAATGTTTATGGCGTTGCTACCGGCGCTAGGGCCAAGGCTGGGTTCAAGAATGCTTTCGTCAAATGCATTGTATATTCCGGCGGAGAATCCGAACTTTCCAGAAGCGACCGCGTCTCGGCGCAGAATAAGGTCGGTACTCGCATAGCCTTCCAGTGACTTTCTGGGATCGTTGGCTTCGCGTGCCCGCTCGCCGACGCGCATCCATTGGCCAACCAAATGCCATTCATCATGGAATCGCCAATCCATCCGTGCGTAAAGCTTGTTGTCGGGGGCGACGCCGGCCGCCTCTCCGGTGTCGCGATCCTCGGCGTCCTGTGTCGAATAACTGGCATGTAATTGCAGGTTATCGTTGAACTTGTACCGAGCCTCGATCTCCAGCCCATTACCCTTTCGGGAGTTGGCGTTTTGAGCGGTCAGAGTCGGTTGGCCTACATCGGGAATGAAGTCGATTATGTCGTCAATCTCGTAGCGGAAGACGTTAGCGTCTATCGTCAAGGGCATGTCGAATTGATAGCTGAACGCCAGCTCGTAACTCGTCAGGACTTCCGGTTGCAGCGCCAGATTTCCTCGGGATACGGGATTGTTGACGGCGTATAACTCGCCAAAACTCGGCGCCCGGAATGCTTTCCCGTATAGCAGTTTGCTGGTCAGCCGTTGGCTGGTCGTCCATACGAGGGCGAACCGGGGGTTGGTCGTGCTACCGAAGTCCGAATAGCGGTCATGGCGCACGCCGAGTGTCATCTGCCAGTCGGGGGCTACCTGCCATTCGTCTTGGACGAAGACGAAATGTCCGTCGCGGGACTTTTCCGGCAGGTAAACGGCTGCCGTGTCGCTGACATCGACCAGGCCCGGTAGGGGCGACAGATCCGTGGCGAAATTCTTGGTTTCCTTGGTCTTGTAGACATCGCCGTAGTGGTAGCCGGCGCCGATGCGTATCCGGTGTTCGAGTAGGCCCGTATAGAACGCATTCAATTCCAGGCGGGAAGTCTGTTCGAAATATTCCGGGTTGCCGATGATGCCGTTAGGGTACAGGCCGAATAGCGTACCGGGCGGGAGTAGATTCAGATCGGACTCAATGTTCTGCGTGGTGCGCAGGTAGGAGCCCTTGGCCGAGAGTTCCCAGTCTTTAGCGACATCCTTGCTGTCATAGGCCAGTTCGGCCAGGATGCGCTCGCTGCCGAACTTGCCATGAGGATCCAGGGCCGAGGCGATGCCTTGGCCGGTCCCGACATCGTTGCGCTTCTGGTAGCCGGCTCGGCCGTGCCAACGGTCATTGCTGACATCCAGCCAGGCATCCAAGGCCTCGTAGCCGGTATTGGGACCATCGGGAGCATGGGATGCGGCAGGGGCTAGTTGCAGCGCGTCGAGCAAGCTCTGGGCGTCGGAATCGATGGCTTCATCATGGCCGTCGGAACGCTGGTATTCGAGGCTGAGCGCGGGGCGCCAGCCGGCGACCTCGGTCTTGGCCTCCAGCCAGGCCCCTTGGCTGGAAAAGCTGCCGGCGCTGATACCCGCGCCATTGCGGATGTTGTCGTAGGCCTTGGTAATGATATTGATGACGCCGGCGAAGGCATCGGCGCCGTACAGAGCGGAACCGGGGCCGCGGATGATTTCGATGCGGGCGATGCCATGGACGGGGAAGCTGCCCCAGACGATGCCTCGGTCGCCGCGGACGACACTGGTCAGTGGCGTACCGTTAACCAGGACCAGGGTTTGGGCGTTGTACTTCGAGGTAATGCCGCGGAAAAAGTATCGGGGGGCCATGGCCTCGCCTGAGCGGGACACGTGCAGGCCAGGCACGCTCTCTAGCGCCTCTTCGAGGTTGCGGGCCCCCATCGCCTCGATGTCGTCAGCCGTGATCACGCTGGCCACGGAGGGCGCGCGTGCCACGGGCGTTGCCGTCCCCGTCGCGATGGACACCATTTCGGCGTCGCCGTAGAGGGCGGCCAGGGCCTCCTCGTCGTCGGCTTCCTCCGCCCGGCAGACGCTGCTGGGGAGGGCAAGGAACAGGGCCACGGTGAGGGGACTCAGACGGAGCAAGGCGGGCATGGTAGGCCTCTCGTATCGGGCGCACGGCGTGGGGCGGCCAATGGTTATCGTTGGGGTCTTAAGTCGGATTCGGCGCGGTCGTCGCGATGCTAACTCTAGCCCAGCCATACGCATTTTGCAGCCCAATCAACAGCTTCTTGTTCTGGGATTCCCCTGGAACCCGGCTCCGGCTTACAATCGGCGCCTGCCTGTATTATTGCTTCGTGTTACCTCCCTCGCACCGTAACGGTGTTTCTTTCCGAAGAGATCCCATGGACAAGATCGTCAATCGCATCGCCGGTGAGCTGGCTGCCCGCCCGGCCCAGGTTCAGGCCGCCATTTCCCTGATGGACGAGGGTGCCACCGTGCCCTTCATCGCCCGTTACCGCAAGGAAGCCACCGGCGGACTGGACGACACCCAGCTGCGCAACCTGGAGGAGCGCCTGGGTTATCTGCGCGAGCTGGAAGAGCGCCGCGAGACCATCCTCAAGTCCATCGCCGAGCAGGGCAAGCTGTCGCCGGAACTGAAGTCCGCCATTCTCGACGCCGAGACCAAGACCGGCCTGGAGGATCTCTACCTGCCCTACAAGCCCAAGCGTCGCACCAAGGGGCAGATCGCCCGCGAGGCGGGCCTGGAGCCCCTGGCCGATGCCCTGTACGAGAACCCGGGGCTGGAGCCGGAGGCGGAGGCCGCGCGCTTTCTCAACGCCGAAGCCGGTTTCGCCGACGCCAAGTCTGTGCTGGACGGCGCCCGCCATATCCTCATGGAGCGCTGGGCGGAAGATGCCGCCCTCTTGGGCCGGCTGCGCGAGTACCTGAACGACAATGCCGTGGTGAAGTCCGCGGTGGTGGCCGGCAAGGAGAAGGAAGGCGCCAAGTTCTCCGATTATTTCGATTTCTCCGAGAGCCTGCACAAGGTCCCCTCCCACCGCGCCCTGGCGCTGTTCCGGGGCCGTAACGAGGGCGTGCTGGCCGTCAACCTGCTGTCGGAAGCCGCCATGCTCGACGATCCCCAGGCCCCGTCGCGCTGCGAGGGCATGATCGCCGCCCATGTGGGTGTGCGCGAGCAGGGCCGGCCCGCCGATAAATGGCTGGCCACGGCCGTGTCCTGGACCTGGCGCATCAAGCTGGCCATGAGCCTGGAGACCGAGTTGTTCGGCTTCCTGCGCGAACGGGCCGAGGAAGAGGCCATCAAGGTCTTCGGCATGAATATGAAGGACCTGCTCATGGCCGCGCCGGCCGGCGCCCGTACCACCCTGGGCCTGGATCCGGGCCTGCGCACCGGCGTCAAGGTGGCGGTGACCGCCGATACCGGCAAGCTCCTGGCAACGACCACGGTCTTCCCGCACCAGCCCCAGAATGCCTGGGACCAGTCCCTGGCCAAGTTGGCGGCCCTGTGCAAGGAACACCAGGTTTCGCTGATCGCCATCGGCAATGGCACGGCCTCCCGCGAGACCGACAAGCTGGCCGGAGAGCTACTCAAGAAGCTGCCGGAACTGAAGATGGACAAGGTGGTGGTCAGCGAGGCCGGTGCCTCGGTGTACTCGGCCTCCGAGTTCGCCGCCAAGGAATTCCCGGAGCTTGACGTCTCCCTGCGCGGCGCCGTGTCCATCGCCCGCCGCCTCCAGGACCCCCTGGCCGAGCTGGTCAAGATCGAGCCCAAGGCCATAGGCGTCGGCCAGTATCAGCACGACGTGTCCCAGTCGCGCCTGGCCAAGACCCTGGACGCGGTGGTGGAAGACTGTGTGAACGCCGTGGGCGTGGACGTCAATTCGGCGTCGATTCCGCTGCTCACTCGCGTGTCCGGCCTGAACAAGACCCTGGCCAGCAATATCGTCGAGTTCCGCGATACCCATGGCCGCTTCAAGAACCGCGCTGCGCTGAAGCAGGTGCCGCGCCTGGGCGAGAAGACCTTCGAGCTGGCGGCGGGCTTCCTGCGCCTCACCGATGGCGATAATCCCCTGGACAAGTCGGCGGTGCATCCGGAGGCCTATCCGGTGGTGCAGCGCATCGCCGCGAAGACCGGCAAGAGCATCGAGGAGCTGATGGGCAACAGCGCCCTGCTCAAGAGCCTGAACCCGGCGGACTTCACCGACGACAAGTTCGGTCTGCCCACCGTTCAGGACATCATCCGCGAGCTGGACAAGCCGGGCCGCGATCCGCGCCCGGAGTTCAAGACCGCCACCTTCAAGGACGGCGTCGAAGAGCTCAAGGATCTGGAAATCGGCATGATCCTGGAAGGCGTGATCACCAATGTCACCGCCTTCGGCGCCTTCGTCGATATCGGCGTTCATCAGGATGGTTTGGTGCATATCTCCGCGCTTTCGGAGAAGTTCGTGAAAGATCCGCGCGAGGTGGTCAAGGCCGGCGACGTGGTCAAGGTCAAGGTCATGGAGGTGGACCGGGAGCGCAAGCGCGTCGGCCTGTCCATGCGTCTGTCCGATAGCCCGGAGTCGGCCAAGAAGGGTGAGGGGCGTCCAGCCCAGGGGCGCGGCGAGGCCCGACGCGAGGACCACCGTGGCGGCAAGCCGGCCGGGAAGCCCCAGCCCAAGGCCGCCGAACCGAGTAATCCCCTGTTCGGCAACGCACTGGCGGCGGCCTTCGCCAAGGCCAAGAAGGGTTGAGCCGTCTTGTAGGGCGGATTACGCTGCGCTAATCCGCCCTACGGGTTGTGCTTGAGCGGCGCCGCACCCCAAGGGATTGTGGTAGCAATTGGGGAATATTTGCTGCGCCCGCACACAAAAATTGTAAAAAACTGTTTGCGCGAGGGGATCGGGCTTGATATAAAAGCCCCACAGAATATCGGTAACCCATACCAATAATAAGAGCCCGGTCTACCGGGCTTGCAGACTGGAAGACCTTTATAAGCCTCGCCTAGCGGGGCTTTTTTATGCCCGCCGAAAGCGCAGTTGCTTAGGTCCTCCTCGCGGTCAAGCGCGAGAACGACCTGTTCGACGGCTCGACCGCGCGAAAGTTCCCTTCAAATCCGGTGACGACCGCGCTGCCCCCTTGGGGATTTCACGCTGGCCGGCGTCGGATGCCGTGAATGGCGATAGTTGTAGCGCATATACATCACCGCGAAGCCGGCCACTGCCAGGAGCAGGGCTGGGAAGTAGCGGGCCGGGGACTCGATGGCCCCCATGGTCAACATGCCCATCCCGAAATAAGCGAAAGGCAGGGCCTCATACAACGGTTTCGGCAACATCGCGTGCTCCTGAATCGGGTACAGCCTGCTTTCAGTATTAGCACAAAAAATGACCAAGATTAGAATGCTGAGACATAGCTCCTCGGCGTTTTATAGCTTCCGGTTGTTTTGCTATGCTGCGCCTCGCCCCGACCGGGCGTAGTCCAAAAGGAACGAGCATGAATATTTCGGCGCGAGCCATGAATTTCGCTGCCGCGGGCGTCTGCGCCGGGCTGTTGGCGGCGGCCTATTACTTCCAGTACAGCCTGCACTTGGAGCCCTGCCCCCTGTGCATCTTCCAGCGTGTCGGCTTCTTCGTCGTGGGTCTCTGCTTCCTGCTATTGGGTCTGCACAACCCGAAAGCCTGGGGCGTGCGGGTCTATGGCTTCCTGGCCCTGCTCGCCGCTGTCCTCGGCGCCGCCGTGGCGGGCCGTCATGTCTGGCTGCTGTCGCTGCCCAAGGAGGAAGTGCCGTCCTGCGGGCCCGGCCTCAACTACCTGCTGGACAATTTCCCGCTGGGCGAAGTGCTCAATACCGTGCTGCGCGGCTCGGGGGAATGCGCCGAGTTGAAATGGAGCCTGATGGGCCTGAGCATGCCGGCTTGGTGCCTGGTGTTCTTCGCGGGGCTGGGCGTGCTGGCCCTGTGGCGGGTGGTGAAGGGCGGGCGATAAACCGGGAGCCCCGGGCGGAGTGCTGCTCCGGGGCTCAGTCGCCAGCCTAGACGCGCAGCCAGCCCCGGGCCAGGCGGTCGAGCGGAACCTCGCGTCGCGGCAGGGAGGCCGAGGTGCGGCGCTACAGCTTCGAGCCCCAGCCCAGCTTGGTGCGCAAGGTGTGGTAGTAGTTGTGGGTTCTCGGATGGATCAGCCGGAAATCCTCTTCCTTGCGCTTGATGGTCAGGGTGTCGCCCGGGGCGACGGCGATGTGCACCTGGCCGTCGCAGGACACTTGCGGGCGCAGCTGGTTGCTGGCGGCGATGACGATCTCGATCTTGCTGGCGGCGTCCACGACGATGGGACGGGCGGAGAGGGTGTGCGGGAACATGGGCACCAGGACGATGGCCTGCAGGGAGGGGTGCAGGATCGGCCCGCCGCCGGACAGGGCGTAGGCCGTGGAGCCGGTGGGCGTGGACACGATCAGGCCGTCGCTGCGCTGGCTGTACACGAACTGATCATTCACATAGACCTCGAACTCGATCATGCGGGCGATCTCGCCGGCATAGAGCACCACGTCGTTGAGGGCCTCGCCCCAGCCGATGGGATCCTCGTGGCGCAGCACCACGGCTTGCAGCAGGAAGCGCTTCTCCTCGATGTAATCGCCTTCGAGGATGGACACGAGCTTGTCTTTCAGCTCGGTGGGCGAGACGTCGGTGAGGAAGCCCAGGTGGCCGCGGTTGATCCCCAAGACCGGGATGCCGTAGCTGGCCACGGCGCGGGCGGCGTTGAGCATGGAGCCGTCGCCGCCCACCACCAGGACCAGGTCGCACTGCCCGCCGATGATGTCGCGGCTGGCCGTGCTCATTTCCGGGGTGTTGGCCTCGCGGGCCAGTTGTTCCTCCACCAGGACCTTGTAGCCGCGTTCGACCAGGAAACGGTGTAGGACGCGGGTGGTTTCCGTGGTGGCGTGGTGGCGGGGTTTGCCCATCAGGCCGATGCTGGAAAAATGTGCGGACATGCGCTTCCTGGCGTCCTCGTGGTATCGCGGCGCGCGGCTTGGCAGCTCGGGTGCGCCGGGGTAGAGTGGGGATTGAATCCCAAGACTATGGCATAAGTCCGCGTAGTATATGACAAACCCCATTGTTTCGGAGCGCGCCCAGCATCTGCTCAAGGTCCTGGTGGAGCGCTATCTGCGCGACGGTCAGCCGGTGGGTTCCAAAACCCTGGCCCAGGATGCCAACCTGCCCATCAGTCCAGCCACCATCCGCAATGTCATGGTGGCCCTGGAGGACATGGGTTATGTGCGCTCGCCCCATACCTCGGCGGGGCGGGTGCCGACGCACCTGGGCCTGCGTCTCTTCGTCAACAGCCTGGTGACAGTCAAGCCCATGGACCCGGCCTCGGCCATGCGCCTGCACCAGGGCTTCGCTCTGGCCCAGACCACCGATCCCGGTAAGCTCCTGTCCTCGGCTTCCAACCTGCTCTCCGAGACCACGCGCATGGCCGGCCTGGTCACCGTGCCCAAGCGCAACCAGGCCATGCTGCGCCAGATCGAATTCCTGGCGCTCGGCGACACCCGCGTCCTGGTGATCCTGGTGTTCTCGGAAAACGAGGTCCAGAACCGCATCATCCACACCGACCGGCCCTATAGCCGCGAGGAGCTGGCCCAGGCATCCACCTATTTGAACCACCTGGTTTCCGGCCACGATCTGGCCGGCGTGCGCGGCGATATCCTCAACGCCATGCGCGCCGACAAGCAGCGCCTGGACCGGTTGATGCAGGCGGCGCTCAATGTCGCCGAGCAGGCCATGGGCCAGGAAACGGCAGCGGACTATGTGATGGCCGGCGAGACCCACCTGGTCGAACATGCCAGCGAGCTCG
The DNA here is from genome assembly GCA_016182845.1 of Gammaproteobacteria bacterium. Lineage (GTDB taxonomy): Bacteria > Pseudomonadota > Gammaproteobacteria > Enterobacterales > Permianibacteraceae > JACPFT01. The sequence continues at coordinate 209,093 of JACPFT010000010.1, read as the reverse complement.
CCAACTTGCGCGAGCTGTTCGAGGCCTTCAGCCAGAAGCAACGCATCCTGGGCCTCCTGGACCATTGCCTCAGCGCCGAGGGCGTGCAGATCTATATCGGCCAGGAATCGGGCTATGAAGTCCTGGAAGATGTCTCCGTGGTCTCGGCGCCTTATCACTGGGAAGGCGAGCGGGTCGGCGTCCTGGCCGTGGTCGGCCCGACTCGCATGGACTACGAGCGCATCATCCCGGTGGTGGACATCACCGCCAAGCTACTCTCGGCGGCGCTGAACCACAGCCTGTAGCCTGGATGCAGGCGCGCAGCGCCGGAATCCGGGTCTATAACACCGTCAGGGCAGAAACCCGGATTCCGGTCCTGCGGACCTCCATCCAGGCTACACTTGAATACTGCAGCTTAACCCCCATATTCCCAGCAGCCTTTTCAGGCTCAAGAAGCCAAGTTCTTGAGTTATTTGTCTTTTGGAGTTGATGAGCATGAGTACCCCGGAACAGCCGGAAACCCAGAACGGCGGGAACGCGCCGGAATCCATGGCCGAAACCATCGTCGGCGAAGCCTCGGCCGAGATCGAGGCCCTGCGCCAGGAGTTGGCGGCCGCCGAGGCCAAACGCGAGGAGCATTTCCAGCTCGCCCTGCGCACCCAGGCCGAGATGGAGAACGTGCGCCGCCGTGCCGAACGCGATGTGCAGATGGCGCGTGCCTATGCCCTGGAGAAGTTCGTCGACGAGCTGATCCCGGTCCTGGATTCCCTGGAACACGCCATGAAGGCCGCCGACGCCGGCACCGACGTCAAGGCCATCGGCGAGGGCGTGCACCTGACCGAGCGCATGTTCGTCGCGGCCCTGGAGAAGTTCGGCGTGGTGCGCCTGGATCCCCGGGGCGAGTCCTTCAACCCGGAGCATCACGAGGCCATGGCCATGGTACCGCACCCGGCCGCCGAGCCCGACACCGTGCTCGACGTGTTCCAGAAGGGCTATCAGCTGAACGGCCGTCTGGTGCGCCCGGCGCGAGTCGTCGTCGTCAAAGGTGAATAAGCTCGTGGTCGTTAAGGGCGAGTAAGCCTGGTATTGACCCGTCCTTCGACACGAGGCTCTGCGAGCCTCTACTCAGGACGAACGGTGGGTGAGGTGAATTACCCCCGCCCCCTTGATCGGAAAACGGTCAATCCCCACATAAGTTTCAAGGTTTTTCAAACCGACTGATTCGGTAAAGTTTTTCGGAGAAGATTCATGGGCAAGATTATCGGTATCGACCTCGGCACCACCAATTCCTGTGTCGCCTTGATGGAAGGCGGTCAGCTGCGCGTCATCGAGAACGCGGAAGGCGCGCGCACCACCCCGTCCATCATCGCCTACACCAAGGACGGCGAGACCCTGGTGGGCCAGTCGGCCAAGCGCCAGGCGGTGACCAATCCGACCAACACCCTGTTCGCGGTCAAGCGCCTGATCGGCCGCCGCTTCGACGAGGGCGTGGTGCAGAAGGACATCTCCATGGTGCCCTACAAGATCGTCAAGGCCGACAACGGCGATGCCTGGGTGGAAGTGAAGGGCCAGAAGATGGCGCCTCCGCAGATCTCCGCCGAAGTCTTGAAGAAGATGAAGAAGACCGCCGAGGACTATCTGGGCGAGCCGGTCACCGAGGCCGTGATCACCGTGCCGGCCTATTTCAATGACAGCCAGCGCCAGGCCACCAAGGACGCCGGCCGCATCGCCGGCCTGGACGTCAAGCGCATCATCAACGAGCCGACCGCGGCCGCCATGGCCTTTGGCCTGGACAAGGTGGAAGGCGACAAGATCGTGGCCGTGTACGACCTGGGCGGCGGTACCTTCGATATCTCCATCATCGAAATCACCAACATGGACGGCGAGAAGACCTTCGAAGTGCTGTCCACCAATGGCGACACCTTCCTGGGCGGCGAAGACTTCGACCTGCGCGTCATCGACTACATGGCCGAGGAGTTCCACAAGGAGCAGGGCATCAACCTGAAGGGCGATTCCCTGGCCATGCAGCGCCTCAAGGAAGCCGCCGAGAAGGCCAAGATCGAGCTGTCCTCCAGCCAGCAGACCGAGATCAACCTGCCCTATGTCACCGCCGATGCCACCGGCCCCAAGCACCTGGTCATGAAGCTGACCCGCGCCAAGCTGGAATCCCTGGTGGACGAACTGATTTCGCGTACCGTCGAGCCCCTGAAGATCGCCCTCAAGGATGCCGGCAAGAGCGTGTCCGAGATCGACGAGATCATCCTGGTGGGCGGCCAGACCCGCATGCCCAAGGTCCAGGAGACGGTGAAGAACTTCTTCGGCAAGGAGCCGCGCAAGGACGTCAACCCGGACGAAGCCGTGGCCGTGGGCGCCGCCCTGCAGGGCTCGGTCCTGTCCGGCGACACCAAGGACATCCTGCTCCTGGACGTGACCCCGCTGACCCTGGGCATCGAGACCATGGGTGGCGTGATGACTTCGCTCATCGACAAGAACACCACCATCCCGACCAAGGCCAGCCAGGTCTTCTCCACCGCCGACGACAATCAGACCGCGGTGACCGTGCACGTGCTGCAGGGCGAGCGCAAGATGGCGCAGCAGAACAAGTCCCTGGGCCGCTTCGACCTGGGCGACATCCCGCCGGCGCCGCGCGGCGTGCCGCAGATCGAGGTGACCTTCGACATCGACGCCAACGGCATCCTGCACGTGACCGCGAAGGACAAGGCCACCGGCAAGAACACCTCGATCCGCATCCAGGCCTCCTCCGGCCTGTCGGAAGCCGAGATCCAGCAGATGGTCAAGGACGCCGAGGCTCATGCCGAGGAAGACAAGAAGTTCGCCGAGCTGGCCAATGTCCGCAACCAGGGCGACAACCTGGTGCACGGCGCCAAGAAGGCCCTGAAGGAAGCCGGCGACAAGATCGCCGCCGAGGACAAGGCCAAGATCGAGACCGCCATCGCCGAGCTGGAAGTCGCGGTGAAGGGCGACGACAAGGATGCCATCGAAGCCAAGATTGCCGCCCTGTCGGAAGCCTCGGGCAAGCTCTACGAGCAGATGGCCGGCGCTCAGCCGGGCGCTGAAGCCGGAGCCGCCGGCGGCGAGCAGGCCTCGGGCAAGAAGGAAGACTTCGTCGACGCCGAGTTCGAGGAAGTGAAGGACGACAAGAAGTAAGTCCTGCCGCGTGCGGCGGAACGGTGCGGCGCCGTGAGATGATGCCGCACCGACGAGCAAAGACGCGGGATTGATGCCCGCGTTTTTGCGTTTACAGAGCTAAATGCAACAATGACCGTTCGTCCCCCGCCTTCGCGGGGGTGAGCTCTGAGTAGCGAGCCTAGGCTCGCGTATCGAAGGACTCTCGAAGAGTGGTTCGATACGGCCGCCCGCGGCCTACTCACCACGAACGGAGTGGTGCTGAAACGGTGTGGTTTGCACTACAAAGCGGAACCGAAAATGTCCAAGCGTGATTATTACGAAATCCTGGGTGTGGCGAAGAACGCCGAAGAAGCCGAACTGAAGAAGGCTTACAAGAAGCTCGCCATGAAGTATCACCCGGACCGCAATCCGGACAACAAGGAAGCCGAGGAGAAATTCAAGGAGGCCAAGGAGGCCTACGAGATCCTCACCGACGCCCAGAAGCGCCAGGCCTATGACCAGTTCGGCCATGCCGGCGTGGATCCGTCCATGGGCGGCTTCGGCGGCGGGCGCGGCGGCCATGCCGGTGGCGCCAGCTTCTCCGATATCTTCGGCGACGTGTTCGGCGACATCTTCGGCGGCGGCCGGGGTGGTCAGCGTGGTCCGCAGCGCGGCGCCGACCTGCGCTACAACATGGAGCTGTCCCTGGAAGAGGCGGTGGCCGGCGTCACCAAGTCCATCCGCATCCCAACCCTGGTGCATTGCAAGACCTGCGACGGTTCGGGCGCCAAGAAGGGCACCAAGCCCTCCACCTGTTCCCATTGCGGCGGCGTCGGCCAGGTACGCATGCAGCAGGGCTTCTTCGCCATCCAGCAGACCTGCCCCGTGTGCCATGGCGCCGGCCAGGTCATCAAGGATCCCTGCGGCGACTGCCACGGCCAGGGCCGCGTCGAACAGAGCAAGACCCTGTCGGTGAAGATCCCCGCCGGCGTCGATACCGGCGATCGCATCCGCCTGTCCGGCGAGGGCGAGGCCGGCGGCCCCGGCGCGCCGGCCGGTGATCTCTATGTGCAGGTCCATGTGCGCGAGCACCCGATCTTCACCCGCGATGGCGATAACCTGTACTGCGAGATGCCCATCTCCTTCACGGCGGCGGCCTTAGGCGGCGAGCTGGAAGTGCCGACCCTGGAGGGACGGGTCAAGCTCAAGGTTCCGGCCGAGACCCAGACCGGCAAGATGTTCCGCCTGCGCGGCAAGGGCGTCACGCCCATGCGCGGCGGCACGCCCGGCGACCTGCTCTGCCGCGTGATCGTGGAGACTCCGGTCAATCTGACCTCCCGCCAGAAGGAGTTGCTGCGCGAGCTGGACGGCTCCATGGCGGAAACCCCGGAGAAATACTCGCCCAAGGCCAAGAGCTGGTTCGACGGCGTGAAGAAGTTTTTCGACGATCTGACGCGCTGAGCGCGCAAAAAAGAGAGGGGCGTCATGCCCCTCTTCTTGTATTTGGCCTCCCGCCGTTCAGGCGGATTTGGCCAGGCGCCGCAGGGAGAAGGCCAGCAGGCCGATGCCCAGGAGCAGCAGGGTGCTGGGTTCCGGGACCGGGACGTCGTCGGGGAATAGGGTTCCGCCTATGCCCCAGCGGCCGCCGAAGGCGCGTTGCAGGTGGGCGAGACCCATGGCGTTCAAGCTGATCAGAACCTGGGTGTTGATGTCGGTGGGCATGGCGAGGTAGGAGGCGAGCAGATCGCCCGAACCCAGATCGCCGAAGATGCCGGTCATCCCGGAGCCGCTGCCGCTGACCAGGTCGAGATCGGTGAAGATGTCGAAGAAGGACAGGGTCATGCCGCCGGCCGGGCCGTAGTAGCCGGAGCTGCTATTGCCGATGTTCAGGCTGGCGCTGAGGATATTGCCGGTGACATTGCTGAGGTCGAAGGTGAAGAAGTTACGCCGGTCGAGGTTGTCGCCGAAGCAGGAGTCGTCGGTCCCGCAGACGCCCATGATGTAATTGGGATTGCCTGAGGAGTGGTTGCCGTTTTCGTCCCACCAGCCGGTGGAGCTGGCGCTGATGGTGAAGACGCCGGCATCGGTGGTGATGGTCAGCTCCTGTACGCCGAAGGGCGAATAGGAGAAGAAGGCCTGGCTGGGCAGGGCCTGGGTTACCGTGGCGACTAGGAGTCCGAAGAGCAGCCCGGCCGTGGTGATGAATCGGGTCAGTAAACGCATGATCAACGTCCTCCATGTTGTAGCAATTATGACTAGGCAAGCTCCGTACCAGCTTGGTCAGTTCCTTATAAGCCCTTGATTCGGTGTCATTCCTATTTCGGCCTTGGCGCGATGGGGAGAGTGCGTGTAAAAATGGGCGACAGTTCTCCGTGTGCAGGCTTCGACAGAAAAGGATCGAGTGCATGAGTTCGACGCGTATCGCCATCGCCGGTTGTAACGGCCGCATGGGAAGGGCCTTGCTGTTGGCCGGCGCCCACCATGAGGGCATCAGCATCGAGGTGGCCCTGGCCCGGCCGGGCTGCGAGGCCGTGGGCCTGGACATCGGCACACTCATGGGCGCCCCGCCCCAGGGCGTGCGCGTGGCCGACAACCTGCCGGGGGTCATCGCCGGGGCGGATGTGCTGATCGATTTCACGCGGCCGGGCATCAGCCTGGAATACCTGGACATCTGCCGGGCCCAGGGTCGTGCCGTGGTCCTGGGCACGACCGGTTTCAGCCCGGTCCAGAAGGCCCAGATCGCCGAGATGGCCAAGGAAATCCCCATCGTCTTCGCGGCGAATTTCTCGGTGGGCGTGAACCTGTCCTTCCGCTTGCTGGAGATCGCCAGCCGGGTTTTGGGCGAGGATGCGGATGTGGAGATCATCGAGGCCCATCATCGCCACAAGGTGGATGCGCCTTCGGGCACGGCCCTGGCCATGGCCGAGGTGATCGCCAGAACCCTGGACCGGGATCTGGCGACCGACGCGGTCTATGGCCGGGAAGGCCATACCGGGGCGCGCAAGCGCCAGACCATCGGCTTCGCCACGGTGCGCGGCGGCGATATCGTCGGCGATCACACCGTGCTCTATGCCTGCGAGGGCGAGCGCCTGGAAATCACCCACAAGGCCTCGAGCCGCGAGTGCTTCGCGCGCGGCGCCCTGCGTGCGGCCATCTGGCTCAAGGACAAGCCGGCGGGCTTGTACGACATGCAGGATGTTCTGGGCTTGAAATAAGCGCCTGGGCTTGGTCTCCGCCTGGGCTTGCGCCCAAGCGGAGGTCCTTCGATACGGCGCTGCGCGCCTACTCAGGACGAACGGTTAGTTGACTCACTGCACCGTGTCCAGCCAGGCATCGAACTCCGCGTCATAGGCCGCGCCCAGGCTATTCATATAGCCGGTGTAGACGCTGTACTGCCCGGCGCGGAAATATCCCAGGATATCGTTGACCATTTCCGGGTGGCGCTCGAAGGCGAAGCGGACCGCGAGATAACCCCAGTCGTAGATCCGCTCCGTGCCGCTGGAATAGGTGTTGGCGAAAATCGTCGACAGGCTATAGGCATGGGTTCGCGCGGCGGCGATGGCGTCGGGATTGGTGTTTTTCAGGGCCAGGAATTCGGCCAGGCCTTCGCTCCACCACACGGTGGCCGCCGTCATGCCCAGCTCGAAATCTCCGTAGAGATCGAAGCGGCCGTCCAGGTAATGGTTGTACTCGTGCTCCAGGTTCCAGATCTGCCAGCTGGGCAGCCAGTCGGCCTCGTAGGCGATGAAGCGGGCCTGGTTGTTGGGGTCGGCGGGGTTGCCTTCCAGGTACATGCCGCCGTTGTTGGTGCTGATGCCGTAGAAGCGACCGGCATAGCGCTTGTATTGATCGTAATTATTGAAGATCACCAGCTCCAGATCGTCGTTGTAATCGTTGGCGACCGGGACATAGCCGGTGGCCAGGCGCTGGTGAAAATAGCTTTCCTGGACGCCGAGCTTGGCACAGGTGTCGTTGAGCTGGGCGGCGGTCAGCTCCTGGGCGCGAATACGCAGGCTCGGGCCGCAGGAATACTGGATGGGGAGGATGCGCTCGATGGTGGGCGCGCCGCCGCGCGCGGCCGCATCCTTGGCATTTTTCTGCTCGGGGATGGAGAGTTTCTGGGTCGGCAGGCCGTGTTGGTGGGCATGGACCGGCGGCTTTTTCCCGGCGGCGAAGACGGGGGCGGCGGCCAATAGGGCGGCGATGAGCAGGGACTTGTGCATGGGCGTTTCCTCTTGGGATTGTTGTTTTCGGGTCGCCGGGGCAATACCCTCTCGGTCCCGGCGGCCCGGAGAACGGACGTTTTTTGTGCAGTCCGCGCTGTCGAGCTTAGGGAGCGGGGGGCGGGCGGTCTTGTGCGATCGCGCCGGGAAAATGCGCGAAATCGCGGCATGAAAAAATCCCCGGCGCGGGGGTGAGGAGTGCGGCGCTGCGGCTAGAATTTGCGGGAGTGCCGCGCCTCACGCGGTGGAGTTGAGTTTTCATGGAAGCGACCGGCGTCATCCCGCCCGAATCCCCCCATCACATCGATCACGTGCGCCGGCTGATCACCAAGCTGGGCAAGACTCTGCTGGATTCGGGCATTCCCTGCCCGAACGTGGAGGCCATGCTGGAAACCCTGGCGCGGCGCCTGGGCTGCCGCGCCGACATCATGTCCACGCCCACCTCCATGATGTTCACCCTGGTGCAGGGCGAGGAGACGCGTACCCGCGTCGTGCGCATCAATCCGGGCGGGGCGGATTTTTCCCGGCTGTCGGAGGTGTTCCGCCTGGTGAAGGACGTGGACGAGGGGCGCATGACGCCGCTGGAGGCGGAGCTGGCCATGGAGCGGGTCCTGGCCCATCCGCCGCTCTACGGCAATGCCTGGCAGGTCTTGTCCATGGCCCTGCTCTCGGCGGGTTTCGGCTGTCTGGTGCAGCTGTCCTGGTTCGAGCTGGGCTTCGCCACGGTCCTGGGCGGCGTGCTGGGCCTGATGCTGGTGGCGGCGCAAGGCCGGGCGCTGACCTCTTACGCCATGCCCATGCTGGGGGCGGCGTCCATGGCCTTCGCCATCTTTTTCGCGGCGCAGACAGGCTATGCGGTGCGGCCCCTGCCCATGCTGATCGCGACCCTCTTGTGGTTTTTCCCAGGCATGACCATGACCATCGCCATGGTGGAGCTGGCCAGCGGGCACTGGGTTTCGGGCTCCAGCCGCATGATCGCCGGGGCGACGACCCTGTTCCTCTTGATCTTCGGCGTGGCCATCGGCATGCGCCTGGCGAGCCTGGCCCTGAGTGCGCCGGTGGTGTTCTCCGAGCTGAGCGTCGAGGTCGTGCCGCCCTGGGCCTATTACGCCGGGGTCCTGGCCTTGGGGATTTCCATCGTCATCACCTTCTCCGGCAAGCGCGAGCATTTCCTGTGGATCATGGTGGGTTGTTTGATCGCGTTGATTGGCGGGAAATTGGGCGCCCTGGCCTTCGGTCCGGCCATGGGGCCGTTTCTTGGCGCCCTGCTGGCGACCCTGTGCTCCGGCGTCCTGGAGCGCATCAGCTTCGGCCCGGCCTATTTCGTCATGCTCTGGCCGGCGTATTTCCTGATGGTGCCCGGCTCCATGGGCTTCCGTTCCCTGGCCTCATTGCTCAACGAGAACCTGGACACCTCCATCGCCCAGGCCTTCGACATGGTGATGATCATGGTGTCCATCGCCATGGGCGTGATGCTGGGCTCGGCGGGGTCCAGGCGGCTGGGGGATGCGGTGGCGCGGCTCCTGGGACGTTAGCGGCGGCGTTCTCCGTCCACCAGGCGCATGAGCCCTAAGGGGTTGCCCTCGCGCAGGGTCTCCGGCAGGAGGGTGTCCGGGAAACCCTGGTAGCACACGGGCCGCGCGAAGCGGGTGATGGCGGCGCTGCCCACCGAGGTGGACCGGCCGTCGCTGGTGGCCGGGAAGGGCCCGCCATGGACCATGGCATGGCCCACCTCGACGCCGGTGGGGAAGCCGCCGAAGAGCACGCGCCCGGCCATTTTGGCCAGGGTCTCCACCAGGGCCGGACGTTCGGCCAGCTCGGCCTCGTCGGCATGCACCGTCGCGGTGAGCTGGCCGGGCAGCGCCTTGAGGACTTGTACCAGCTCAGTCTCGCTCTCGGCGCGGACCAGCAGGGTGGATGGCCCGAACACTTCCTCCATCAGCCGTGGCTGGGCCAGCAGATTGTCGGCGCTGGTTTCCTGCAGGACCGGCGCGCCATGGCCGGCTCCAGCACTCCCGCGTACCAGGGCTTCGACGCCGGGGCAGACCTGCTGCGCGGCTATGCCGTTTTGGAAGTGCTCGGCCATGGCTAGGCTCAGCATGGGCGCGGCCGGCAGGGCGGCGAGGCGGGCGGATAAGACCGCGCGGAAATCGCGGTAGGCCGGACCGTCCACGGCCAGGACCAGGCCGGGGCAGGTGCAGAACTGGCCGGCGCCTAAGGTCACCGAGGCGGCGAGGCCCTCGGCGATGGCCGTGCCGCGCCGGGCTAGCGCCCCCTCTAGCAGGACCACCGGATTGACGCTGCCCATCTCGGCATAGACCGGGATGGGCTGGGGGCGCTCGGCCGCCAGGCGCATCAGGGCCGTGCCGCCGGCGATGGAGCCGGTGAAGCCCACGGCCTGGATGGCCGGGTGGCGGACCAGGGCCGCGCCCAGGCGGCTGCCGGCGCCGAAGAGCAGGGCGAAGGTCCCCTCCGGCAGGCCGCGCTCGCGCGCCGCCGCCTGGATCTCACGGCCAACCAGCTCCGATAGGCCGGGGTGGGCGCCGTGGGCCTTGACCACGACCGGGCATCCGGCGGCGAAGGCGGAGGCGGTGTCGCCGCCGGCCACGGAGAAGGCCAGGGGAAAGTTGGAGGCGGCGAACACCGCCACCGGGCCCAGGGGCTGGAGCATGGAGCGGATATCCGGCTTGGGCGCCGGCCTGCGCTCAGGATCGCCGTGGTCGATGCGGGCATCCAGCCAGGCGCCTTCCTCCGCCACCGCCGCGAACAGCCGCAACTGGCCGCAGGTACGCGCCAGCTCGCCGCGAGCCCTTGCCTCGGGAAGTCCCGTTTCCTGGGGCATGCGCGCCGCGATGGCCTCGGCGATGGCTTCCAGGCGGGCGGCGATGGCGCGCAGGAAGTCGGCGCGGAGCTTTCCGCTGGTTCGGGCCAGGACCGGCGCGGCCTCGGCGGCTAGCCGGCAGGCGCGGTCCATGTCCTCGTCGCCCGCCTCGTGGTAGGGAGGGTCCAGGGCCTCGCCGGTGGCGGGGTTTTGGGCGTGGAAGAGCATGCCGCTGGGGGCTGCGGGGGTCTGGCCGATGAGAGAAAGGCCTTGGAGTGGCTTGGTGGTCATGGTCGGTCTCGTATGATTCGGATCTGTTTCACGACCGGGTCTCGCCCCGGTGGGCGAGTTACTTTCTTTGGGTGTCCAAAGAAAGTAACCAAAGAAAGACAGCCCGGTGCAGCGCCCGCTACGCGGGTCCCCTGCGCGCTTCAGCCAAAGCGGGTTCCGGCCAGGGGCCATCCCTGTCCCCGGGCCGGAAGCGCGACATCCATGTCGCGCCCCTTCGGGCCGATTCCGCTTTGGCTTCCAGTGCTCGGCGCCGCACAGGGCGCCCGGAAGAACACCCTCTCCCTAACCCTCCCCCATCAAGGGGGAGGGGACTGGACCGGCGCGTAGCGCGCCTCTTGGAGAATCCGCGAAGGCGGATTCGCTCTTGAAGTGCCCCCTAGGCGCTGCCGAGCATCGCAGGGCAAGCCGGGAATAGCCCGGAGGGGCGCGACATGGATGTCGCGTGTCTGGCCCGGGGACAGGGATGTCCTCCTGGCCAGACCCCCGGTTTGACCGAGAAGCGCAGGGAACCGGCGTAGCCGGCAAGCCTCGGGGTGTGCTTTCTTTGCCTACTTTCTTTGCACAAGCAAAGAAAGTAGGTGGCCTGCCGGGGCCAGACCCGGCCGTGCAATGGGAACAGATACTACAAAGCCTCCCATTGCCACCGACTGGGTCCCCGCCTGCGCGGGGACGACGCCTATTTACAGCACCGGCCTTTCCCGTATCCCCTTGTCGATCACCGCCAGGGCCGCCTCCAGCTCGGCGCCGGCCAGCTCCAAGCGCGGCGGGCGCACCCGCGCCGAGCCCATGCCCACCCGTTCCTGGGTCAGCTTGATGAGCTGGACGAACTTGAGCACGGTGTCCAGGCGCAGCAGGGGCAGGAACCAGCGGTAGAGCTCGGCGGCCTCGGCCCAGCGGCCGGCCATGGCCAGCTCGTAGAGCTTGACCGATTCGGCGGGGAAGGCATTGACCTGGCCGGCCACCCAGAAGCTGGCGCCGGCGGCGACGCCTTCCACCAGGCAGTCGTCCACGCCAACTCCCAGGGCCAGGCTGTCGCCGGCCAGGGCCTTGAGCGCCGTGACGCGGCGGGCGTCGGTGGAGGACTCCTTCACGGCCACGGCATTCTCGTGCTCGGCGGCCAGTTCCAGGATCTGCTCGGGCAGGAAGTCGGTCTTATAGGCCACGGGGTTGTTGTAGATGATGCAGGGCAGAGCCGTCGCCTCGAGCACGGCGCTCATATGGGCCTTCATCTCGCGCCAGTCCGAGGCATAGACATAGGGCGGCAGGATCATCAGGCCTTTCGCGCCCAAGTCGGCCGCGCCCTGGGCGAGACGCACCGCCTCGGCGGTGGACAGGCTGGCGATGCCGGGGACGACCGGCTTGTTGCCGCTGGCGCGCACGCAGCTGCCGATCACGGCGAGCTTTTCCTCGAAGCTCAGGGTGGCGCTTTCGCCCAGGGAGCCGCAGGGGATGGTGCCCACGCAGCCATTGGCCAGCTGCCAGGCGGCGTGTTCGGCCAGGAAGCCGTGGTCCACCGACAGATCGGCGTTGAAGGGCGTGGTGATGGCGGTGAAGACGCCACGGTAGAGAGTCGACATGATTACCTCGGGTCGGTAGGAGAAAGGGCGGAAACCAGGGTTTCCAGGGAGACGGGTTGCAGGGGAGGGCGGCTACCCCGGGGCTCGAAGCCCAGGAGGGTCTCGGCCATGGGGCCGCAGGTCCGGCCCTGGCAGGCGCCCATGCCGCAGCGGGTCAGGAGCTTGGCCTCGCGCCAGGAGGAACAGGACTGCAGGGCCTGGAGGGGCACGTCCTCGCAGCGGCAGATCAGGGTGTCGGGCCTGGCCAGGCGCAGGAGCGCCGGCTCCAGGCGGAAGGCTTCGGCCAGCCGGTCGGCGAAGTCCCGGGCATGAGCTCGCGCGGGGAACAGGCGGCGGGCCTCCTCGGGGCGGCCGGCGGCGGCGAGGCCGGCGATACGGCCCTCGATCTGCGCCTTGTCCACGCCGCCTATGCCGCAAGCCTCGCCGGCGGCATAGACCCCCGGCCGGCTGGTTTGCTGGTAGTCGTCCACGGCCACGGCGCCCGCCGCCAGGGTGCAGCCCAAGAGCTGGCCGGTCTCGGTATTGGGCAGCAGGCCGAAGGCGCAGCCCAGGTAGTCGCAGTCGATGAAACCTTCCTCGCCGCCCCAGCTCAGGCGCAGGCGCTCCAGGCGCTCGCGGCCCGATGCCTCCAGCACATGGCTGGAACAGCGGTAGGGGATGCCCAGCAGCCGGCTCTTGAGGGCCACGGCCTGGGCCAGCTTGGCCGGATGGCGGACCAGGCCGGCGGCGAAGCGGGCGACGCGGCCCAACGGCGCCTGCTCGGCCAGAAGCAGTACCCGGGCGCCGCGGGCCTTGAGGGTATCGGCCACGGCCAGGAGCAGGGGGCCGGTGCCGGCCAGGACGATGCGCTTGCCCGCCACCGGGTAGCCGCCCTTGGCCAGGGCCTGCAGGCCGCCTAAGCCGAAGACCCCGGGCAGGGTCCAGCCGGGGAAGGGCAGGAAGCGCTCCCGGGCGCCGGTGGCCAGGATCAGTTGGCCGTAGCCCAGGCGGCAGCCGCCCTCCGGCAATTCCACCAGTAGCGTTCCCGGCCCCGGCGCGGCGAAGAGGCGCGCGCCCGGACGGTAGGCGATGCGCGGATGCTGCAGGGCCGAGAAGGCGGCGCGAGCCCGGGCGTTCGGGGCCTGGTCCGGCCCGCCGCGCCAGATCTGGCCGCCGGGCAGGGGATTGTCGTCCAGCACCAGGACCTCGCGGCCCGAGTCGGCGGCGGCCTTGGCGGCGGCTAGGCCGGCGGGGCCGGCACCTAGGACGATGAGCTCGAAGCGGGCCTCAGTCATGGGTGAGGATCTCCATCTGGTCGGCGACCAGGCGCTGGCAGGCCCGCTCATGGCGCCGGCCGTCGATGGTGACCCGGCACTCGAAGCACACGCCCATGCCGCAGAGCGGGCCGCGCGGCGCACCCTTGACCGATAGGCGCAGGGCCTGCTGGCCGGCGAGGGCTAGCGCGGCGGCGACGGTGATGCCGGCGGGCACGCGGACGGTTTCGCCATTGAGGCGGATGGGGAGCTCGGCGATGACGGCTTCAGGCATGGAGCGCGCTCCCGGACAGCTGGTGAAAACGTTGCGGCCAATAGGGCGCCGGATCCAGTTCCGGCTTGCGTCCCAGGATCTGGGCGGCGAGCAGGGCGGCGCTGGACAGGGCGGTGGTGATGCCCAGGCCCTCGTGGCCGGTGGCCAGCCACAGGCCGGTCCGCCCCGGCACCGGCCCGAGCAGGGGCAGGCCGTCGGGTGTGGCCGGCCGCAGGCCGGTCCAGGCGCGCAGGATTCGGCACTGGCGCAGGGCCGGCAGCATGCTCCCGGCCAGCTCCAGCATCTCGCCCAGCAGGGGCCAGTTCAGCTCCGCGCCGGTGTCTTCGTTCTCCCGAGAGGAGCCGATCAGGATCTGGCCCGTGGCCCGCGGCTGGACATTGAAGGCCACGGAATCGCCGGTGGCGGCATGGGCGCGCTTGATATAGCCCAGCTCGACGAGCTGGTGACGCACCAGATCCGGGTAGCGCTCGGTGATGGCCAGCTGGCCCTTGCGCGGCTTGAGAGGCAGGCCGGGCAGGAGCTCCGGCGAGGCCGTGCCGGCGGCCAGGACCACGGCCCTTGCGCGGAATTCCCGGCCGTCGGCACAGCGCACGCCGCCCTCGGCCAGCTCGGCCACCGGGCAATGCTCCAGGAGTCTCGCGCCCAGGGCCTGGGCATTGGCCAAGAGCCAGGAGCAGGCCGCCGGCGGGTAGAGCACGGCCTCGTCGGGCCGCAGCAGGCCGCCGGCGAAGCCGGGGGCGAGATTGGGCTCGGCGGCATAGAGGGCGGCCCGGCCCAGGAGTTTGCAATCCAGGCCCAGAGTCCGGTTCCGCGCCTGCTTGCGCTCGGCCTCGGCCAGTTCCTCGCCGTCCCGGGCCAGCCAGAGCGTGCCGCATTCCCGGTATTCGGCCCCGGCGGGCAGCACGGCGCGGCGGCGCTGCCAGCGTTCCAGGCCGTCCCGGGCCAGGGCCAGCTCGGCCGGGTTGTCGTCCAGCACCACCAGGTGGCCCATGCCCGCCGCCGACACCCCGGCGCCGGCGTTTTGCGCTTCCAGGACCAGGACCGAGGCCCCGGCCAGGGCCAGGCTCTCCGCCAGGGCGGCGGCGATGATGCCGCCGCCGACGATGATGACGTCGTACTGCATGGGCTTAGTGGCGTATGCCAAAGGCGTAGGGATCGCGCGGATCGATGATGAGCTCGCAGTCGGCATTGACCCAGGCCGTGCCGGTGATGCGCGGGCAGAGCTCGCCGTCCTGCCATTCCAGGCAGGCCTCGAAGCGCGAGCCGATGACGCTTTCCTGGACCCAGGCTTCACCGGGCTGGAGCTTGCCGTCGGCGTAGAGGCAGGCCAGCTTGGCGCTGGTGCCGGTACCGCAGGGGGAGCGGTCGTAGGCGAGGCCGGGACAGAGCACGAAGCTGCGCGAGTCGGCGCCCTCGCCGCCGGGGCCGAACAGCTCGATATGGTCGATGAGGGCGCCCTTGGCGCCGGTGATGCCGTCCCGCTCCAGGGCCTCGCGGACTTTCACGGCGCAGTCGGTCAGCGCCGCGATATTGTCCCCGGCCACGCGCTGGCCGTGATCGTCCACCAGGAAGAACCAGTTGCCGCCCCAGGCGATGTCGCCGTGCATGGGCCCATGGCCCGCCACCTCGACGCGCACGCCCTTGGCGTAGCGGAAGCTGGGCACATTGCGCAGGGACACGCGGTTTCCATCCATGAGCTCGGCCTCGACGATGCCCACCGGGGTTTCGATGCGGTGGATGCCGGGCTGGATTCTGCCCAGATGGGCCAGGGTCACCACCAGGCCGATGCTGCCGTGGCCGCACATGCCGAGATAACCGACGTTGTTAAAAAAGATCACGCCCGCGACGCAAGAAGGATCGGAAGGGGGGAGGAGATAGGCGCCCACCACCGGATCGGAACCGCGCGGCTCGTTGGCGATGGCTGAGCGGAGGTGATCAAACTGTTCGGCGAGGCGCCCACGGCGCTCGCCCAAGGATCCGGAGCCCAAGTCAGGGCCGCCCGCCACGATCACCCGGGTCGGCTCGCCGCCGGTATGGGAGTCGATGACGCGCAGGCGGGTGATGTCGTGCATGAGAGTATTCCGTGGGTTTTCAACAAGCCCGGCGTGAAAATCAACCGTTCGTCCTGAGTAGAGGCGCGTAGCGACTCGTATCGAAGGACCTCCGCTCATGGTTCGATACAAGCGGCGATGCCGCTTTACTCACCACGAACGGAGGTCCTGACGTCGTTGTTTCCACCAATTTCCGCCGGGGGCTTGCCGAATCAATTTCGTTGTGAGCATGCTAAAACGCGGGGCGAAACCGGTCTTGGCGGATCGCCCCGCCGCAATGAGTCTAGAATGCAAATCGATGGGAGGGGGCGCTATGCGCGCGGAAACCGCGGCCTGGCGGCAGGATTTTTTTCGCAGTTTGAGCAACACGCAATTCTTCGAGGCCTTGTTCGATCGGGCGCCTGACATCGTGTTTTCCATCAAGGACCGGGCCGGCCGCTATGTCAGCATCAGCGAGGCCTGCGCCGAGCGCTGCGGCCTGTCGAGCAAGCTGGACGCCATCGGCAAGACCGCCTACGAGCTCTTCCCCAAGCACATGGCCGAACGCTACCAGGCCCAGGACGAGCGCCTGTTCAAGACCGGCGAGCCGGTGGTGGACAACCTGGACCTGACCCTGTTCAGCGACCGCCAGCCGGGCTGGTGCCTCACCAACAAGGAACCCTTGCGCAACGCCAAGGGCGAAATCATCGGCCTGGCCTGCATGTCCAAGGACTTGCACGAACCCAGCCGTTCGGGATTTATCGACGCGCGCTTCGCCGATACCGTGGATTATATTTTGGGCCATTATCACGAGCCCCTGCGCATCGAGGAACTGGCCATACGCGCGGGGGTTTCCAGCGCCCAATTCGAGCGGCGTATGAAGAAAATATTCCAATTGTCCGCCGGGCAATTCATCACCAAGACGCGCATCGATATCGCCGCCAACCAGCTGAAATCCAGCGAGATCGCCATCGCCGAAATCGCTCAAGTCTGCGGGTTTTGCGATCAGAGCGCCCTGTCCCGGCAATTCCGCGCCGTCACCGGCTTGTCGCCGCGCCAGTACCGGCAGCTGCTGCGCGCCTAGAACGGCTTCCGCTTCAGGCGCTCAAAAAAAGCGCCGCCGGGGAAGTCCCGGCGGCGCTGGGAAAATCCGCGTCGTCCAGCGCGCGCGCCCGCCTTTTCAAGCGGGCGCGTCCCGGATTATTTCACCAGTTCCACGCTCAGGCTCAGGCCCTGGTAGGCCGACCAGGCATCGACGGCGATGTGGTAATAGGCGCCGCCGGTCGGCTGGTCGATGGCGATGGTCTCGGCATTGGTCCAGCCCACGGAGCGCCGGTCGTAGCTGTTTCGGCTGGGCCAGCCGTCGCGCTTCACGTAGAGATCGGCGTCGCCCGTGCCGCCCGAGGTCTTCACCGTCAAACGCGTGGTGCCGACCGGTACGAACACGTAGTACCAGCGGAGCGCGCTGGCGGCGAGGTCGGTGCGCGCGCAGCTCGGATCGATGACCTGGTCGTTGGGGTAGCCGCAACCCGGTTCCGGCGGTGTGCCGGCGGTCGTCGCGGTCTGTACCCAGGCGGCGAAATCGGCGTCGTGGCCCGTGCCCAGGGCCTGCATGGCGGACCAATAACCCTCGTAGTCGTCGGCGCGGAATTTCGCCACCGAGGCATCCACCACGTCGCGGTGTTTTTCCACCATGTAGCGCACGGCCATATAGCCCCAGCGGTAGGCGCGGTTGGTGTAGTCGCTCATGCCGTAGGTATTGCCGAAGATCGTCGACAGGGCATAGGTCCCGGCCTTGGCGGCGTCGATGGCCTTCTGGTTGTCGTTCTTCAGGGACAGGTATTCGGCCACGCCCTCGATCCACCACACCGTGGGCTGGCTCACGCCCCGCGCGAAGTCGCCGGCCATGTCGTAGCGGCCGTCCAGGTAGTGCACGTACTCGTGTTCCAGGTTCCACACCGAGAAGGTCGGGCGCAGCCAGGAGGCCTCGTGGGCGATGAAGCGCGCCTGGTTGCTCGGATCCGCCGGATTGCCTTCCAGGTACATGCCGCCGTTGTCGGTGGCGATGTCGTAAATCACGCCGGCGTAACGCTGGTAATTGGCGTAATCGTCGAAGACCACGACTTCCAGGGCCTGATTGTTGTCGTTGGCCACGGGACGATTCTGGGTCTTGAGCATGCGGTGGAAATAGCCCTCCTCGGCGGCGAGGATTTGACAGCTCTGCTGCAGCTGTTCGACCGTCATGTCCTGGGCGCGGATGCGGAGCGTGGCGCCGCATTCATGGCGCAGGGGCAGGACCGTATCGGCCAGTTGCTGCTCGTAGTTGCAGGTGCCGTATTCGGCGCAGTTGGCGCCGTCGTAATACTTCACCGCGCCGGCGGCGGTCAGCCAGAGGTCGGCGCCGGGGCCGTTCAGGCTGTTTTCCGCCAGGATGGTTTTCACCCGCGCCTTCGAGGCGGCGAAATGGGCCGGGTACTGCATGTAGCGCAGTGCCTCGTTCAGGCTGTCTTTGAGCTGGTAGGCATAGTCCGTGCCCAGGAGGGCGGCTTTATTGGCTTGGGCGAAGTCGAACAGGACCTGGGCATAGCTGCCGTCGGACTCGGCGATGGCGCGGCCCTCGGGCCGGTAATGGGACAGGTAGATGGCGCTGAGCACTCCGGTGTAGCCGGAGCTGGCCTCCCAGCTCTTCAGGGCATCCACGGCGGCGGGTGCGGCGGCGCGATTGGTGTAGCGCTGCACCTGGCCCTTGAGGCGTGGCAGGTAATAGGCCTCGTCGTGGGTATTGGTGGTCAGGGTCAGGGTCTCGCCGGCCGTGCTGCCCGCGTCCGGGTTGGGGATGAACAGGGCGGGATTGTCCAGGAGGCGGGCGACGCCGATGCGGATGCTGTCGCGCACGCTGGCGGGCGGCTCGGGCAGGACTTCGCGGCTCAGGGCGTCGTAGTAGCCGGCGCGCAGGTAGAGCACGAGATTGGCGACCGCCCGGCCGGTCGCGGCATAGCCGGCGGCCCGGGCCTGGAGGCGTTCGGCCACGGCGAGGAAATTGCCGGTGCTGTAGATCGCGGCGGCATCCTCGGCGGTCAGCGAGAACAGGCCGTAGGTGCACTGCAGCTCCGGCAGGCTCTCCAGGTAGTCGGCGAGGGCGGTGCCGCTGACGGCGCGAAAGCCCGCCGCGTCGCGGCAGTCGGCGCTGGCGGTCAGCGCCTCGGCCGTCCAGCCCGGCTCGCTGGCGCGGCGGGCATGGGGGTCGCGCTGTCCGTCGCTGAGCGCCGCGCTGGGCGGCAGGCTGCGGCGGGTTTGCGGCGCGGCCAGGGTCTTGCGTGCCTGGCCGTGCTCGGCCGGGGCGAGTTCCGGGAGCGCGGCATGGCTGACCGCCGCCAGGGCTTCGGGCGGCAGCAGGGACACGGGGGCGGTGGCGGTAGGCGCGGCGACGGCCGTGCCCGCCCAGCCGGCCAGGATCAGCCAGGCCAGGGGTTTTTGCATGTACATGGGATTCTCCGTTGTTATGGGACCGACCCCGGCGGCGCGGCCAGGCCCTCTCGCCTGGATGGGAGCGCGCCGGGGACGGCATACGCTGGCAGGATGGGGCCAGAGCTGTATTGCCGGATCGGGCCGCGCGGACGGTGGGATTTGCCAAGAACGGCGAAAGTGTGAACGGTGTGCAGTTTGCGCTTGTCTTAGCCGCCGCCTCAGCGGCGGCGCGACTTACGTATCAGCTTGTTGGCCGCCTTGTTGAGCAAATGCGGCATGTTGACCAGGCAGCCCAGGCTGAGCAGGCCGCCGCCCTTGCTGGAACTGCAGGCGGCGACCCGGCCGGCTTCGGCGGCATCGGCCGCCGCGACGAGATTGGGCATCTCGCCCTGGTATTCCAGCTCGTGCTTGGCGGCCTGGGCGAAGGTCCTGGCCTGGGCGCAGCGGGCCGTCATCTCGCTGCCGGCCTTGCAGGGCGCGTAATCGGCCCGGGCCTGGGCCTGTAGCTCCAGGCGCTCGCCGGCGGTGGTGGCGGCCTCCAAGCTGGTGATCAACAGGCCGGGCCGGGCGCCGGCGCCGCGCGTGCTGGGGGCGGCGATGGGCTGGGCCTCGGGTGGCGAGGGCTTAGGCCTGGCCTGTGCATCGCGTGGACGCGCCGGCGCGGGCCGGGAGGCGGCGTCGGTCTTGGGCGGCTTTGGTGCGACTTCCCGGGCCGGCGTCGATTCCGGCGGGGATGGCTGCGGCGCCAGGCGGATCCGCAGGGGGCGCTCCGGCGCGAAGGGCATGACGGCTTGTCCCGGCGCCGGCAGCCGGCTCAGCAACAGGCCGTGGACCGCCAGGGACAGGGCGGCAAAGACCGCGATCCGGCGCCAGGGCCAGGGCGGGGCTTCGGGGCTGAGCAGGAGCGCGTGCAAGGGGGCTATCCGTGAGGGCGTGCCCTTTTGACGGGTGGATGCGCTATTGGTTCAGCGGTGCGCCTTCCGATTGGCCCAGGGCCTGGCGCAGGGCCTCCAGCCGGTTGGCGATGATGGGATCGGCCGGGTTATAGCGCCGGGCGCTGACCGCCAGGGTCACCAGCTCTAGTTGGCTCTCCAGGGTCCGCGCCTGGCTCATGGCCTGTTTCAGGCGCTCTTCCTCCTGCATGCGCAGATAATCCTTCTGCAGGGCCTCCTGGCGCTCCCGCTCGGCGCGCTGCCGGGCCAGTTGCTCGTCGGCCAGGGCCTTGCGCTCCTCGGCCGCCATCATTTCCCGGCGCTCGGCGCTACGCCGGTTTTCCTCGGCCAGCTTGTCCTTGAGGGCGGCGATCCGGGCATTCTCCTCGGCGAGCCTGGCCGCCTCGGCCTTGAGGCGCGCCGCCTCGGCATTCGCGGCGTCCACGGCCGCTTGCGCCTTGGCGGCTTCCAGCTGGTCGCGGCGCAGGGCGCTCAGGGCATCGATCCGGGCGAGCAGGGCTTCGTGCATGGTCTTTACCTGGTTTTCCAATTCCTGAAGGGCGTAGCGGGCATAGAACTCGGGCATTTCGCTGAGGAAGCGCAGCTCCTTCACGGCTTCCTTGAACAGCTCCGGCTCGGCCGCGTCCTGGGCCCCCTGGCGTGCCAGGGCCTGTTCCAGCTTGACGTGGGCGTCGCCGAACCACTGGGCCATGCCCGCATCGTCTTTCTTCAACACGAGCTTCGCGAAGGTCGCGCTCACCTCGCTCAAGGCGAAATCCGGTGCGGCCAGGCGGGTCCTTAGGTCGCCCAGGATGCCGAGGCGCTCGGCTTCCTGGGCCTGGTGGGCGCGCCAGAAGCGCAGGCCATGCTCCCGGTCCTCGCGCAGCTCGTGCACGATCTCCCGGGCATGGGCGGCGGCGCGGCGCAGGCGGTAGCCGGCGCGGCTCACGGCCAGCAAGAGGCCTTGGGTTCGCGGTTGGCGCCGCACGAGGTCGGCGCGCCAGTCGGTCCAGCGGCCGTCGGGCGGGGGAGGGGGGATCTGGGCGTACACGGGGCTCCTTGTGTAACTATTTGTTTTTATTTGATTAAACACTAACTGGTCGAGCGGGTGGCCAAAGACTGAGCAATGGCGTTTGCCGCAGAGCGGCAATTAGGCGAAAATATGCGCCCTTCATCCTAGAAGAAGCAGCCGACCCCGTAGCGAGGGCGTCTAGGGCGCCGAAGATGCGCAGGATTTTGGAAAAATTCGACGAAAGCAGTAGCCAGCTCTACGGTGAGGCGAATTTTTCAAAAATCCTGTACAGATTCAAGCTCTAGGCGACCGCAGTTGGGGCCGACTGCTTTTTCTAGGTTTATTCCAGCCTGCCCATCGAGGAACGCCATGCCGAGCCGTTTCGAGCTTGCCAATGCCATCCGCGCCCTGTCCATGGACGCGGTCCAGAAAGCCAATTCCGGACATCCGGGCGCGCCCATGGGCATGGCCGACATCGCCGAAGTCTTGTGGAACGACTATATCCGCGTCAACCCCAATGATCCGACCTGGGCCAATCGCGACCGTTTCGTCATGTCCAACGGTCACGGCTCCATGCTGGTTTATTCCCTGCTGCACCTGACCGGCTTCGATCTGGGCATCGAGGATCTCAAGCAGTTCCGCCAGCTGCATTCGCGTACCCCCGGCCACCCGGAATACGGCTACACCCCGGGCGTGGAGACCACCACCGGCCCCCTGGGCCAGGGCATCGCCAATGCCGTGGGCATGGCCATCGCCGAACAGACCCTAGCCGCCCAGTTCAACCGCCCCGGCCATGCCATCGTCGACCATCACACCTATGTCTTCCTGGGCGACGGCTGCCTGATGGAAGGCATCTCCCACGAGGTCTGCTCCCTGGCGGGCACCTTGGGCCTGGGCAAGCTCATCGCCTTCTACGACGACAACGGCATCTCCATCGACGGCCATGTGGAAGGCTGGTTCACCGACGACACGCCCAAGCGCTTCGAGGCCTATGGCTGGCAGGTCATCCCCAATGTGGACGGCCATGACCCCCACGAGATCAAGATGGCCATCGACACCGCCCGCGCGGAAACCGAACGCCCGACCCTGATCTGCTGCAAGACCATCATCGGCTTCGGCGCCCCCAACAAGCAGGGCGGCCACGACTGCCACGGCGCGCCTCTGGGCGATGCCGAGATCGCCGCCGCCCGCGAGAAACTGGGTTGGCCCCACGCCCCCTTCCACGTGCCGGACAGCGTCTATGCCGCCTGGGACAAGAAGGCCAAGGGCGCCGAGTGGCAGGGCGAGTGGCACCAGCGTTTCGCCGCCTACCAGGCCGCCTTCCCCGAGCTGGCCGCCGAGTTCGTGCGCCGCATGACGGGCGAGCTGCCGGCGGACTTCGCCGAGAAGGCCGAGGCCTATATCGCCGCCGTGCATGAGAAAGCCGAGAAGCTGGCCACGCGCAAGGCCTCGGAGAATGCCCTCAATGCCTATGGCCCCCTGCTGCCGGAACTCCTGGGCGGCTCGGCCGATCTGGCCGGCTCCAACCTGACCCTGTGGAAGGGCTGCAACGGCCTGACCCCCGAGAACCCGGGCGGCAACTACGTCTACTACGGCGTGCGCGAGTTCGGCATGTCGGCGATCATGAACGGCCTGGCTCTGCACGGCGGCTTCGTGCCCTACGGCGGCACCTTCCTGATGTTCATGGAATACGCCTGCAACGCCGTGCGCATGTCGGCCCTGATGAAGCAGCGCGTCATCTATGTCTACACCCACGATTCCATCGGCCTGGGCGAGGACGGCCCCACCCACCAGCCGGTGGAGCAGATCCCCTCCCTGCGCGCCACGCCCAATCTGAATGTCTGGCGCCCCTGCGATGCCGTGGAGTCCGCAGTGGCCTGGGCCTGCGCCATCCAGCGCGCCGACGGCCCCAGCGCCCTGTGCTTCTCGCGCCAGGCCCTGCCGCATCAACACCGCGAGGCCGAAACCTTGGCCCAGGTCAATAAGGGCGGCTATGTCCTGAGCGATGCTAAGGGCCAGCCCGAGCTGATCCTCATCGCCACGGGTTCGGAAGTGGCCCTGGCCATGGACGCCGCCAAGCTCCTCGCCGGCGAAGGCCGCCGGGTGCGCGTCGTGTCCATGCCCTGCGTGGAAGTTTTCGAGGCCCAGGATGCCGCCTACCGCGAGTCCGTGCTGCCCCGCGCCGTGACCCAGCGCATCGCCATCGAAGCCGCCCAGGGCGACGGCTGGTACAAGTACGTGGGCCTGGACGGCGCCGTGATCGGCATGAAGAGCTTCGGCGAATCGGCCCCGGCGGATCAGCTCTTCAAGCTGTTCGGCTTCACCGCGGACGCGGTGGCCGCCAAGGCGAAAGAACTACTGGGTTAAGTTCCTGTCCCCTCCCCCCTCGTGGGGGAGGGCTAGGGAGAGGGGTAAGAGGATGCCGCCGCGCGTCCCCCTCTCCCCAACCCTCTCCCGCCAGGGGAGAGGGAGCAAAGAGACTGGTTTTTTTACGACTTGCTGTTTTATCGGAGACAAGGCAATGGCGATCAAGGTTGGTATCAATGGTTATGGCCGCATCGGCCGTATGGTCCTGCGCGCGATTTATGAGCTGGGTCGCCGCGACGAGATCCAGGTCGTCGCCATCAACACCAGCCATCCCATCGCCGACGAGGCCTTCTTCACGGCCCATGACTCCGCTCACGGCCGCTTCCCGGCCGAGGTGAGCCACGACGAGAACCACATCATCGTCAACGGCGACAAGATCCGCGTCTTCGCCGACCGCAACCCCGCCACCATTCCCTGGAGCGAGATGGGCGTCGACGTGGTGTTCGAATGCACCGGCAAGTTCACCTCCAAGGAAGCCGCCAGCCAGCACATCCGCGGCACGGTCAAGAAGGTCCTGATCTCCGCTCCGGGCGGCGAGGGCGTGGACGCCACCATCGTCTACGGCGTCAACCACGAGCTGCTGCGCTCGGACATGACCGTGGTGTCCAATGCCTCCTGCACCACCAACTGCCTGGCCCCCATGGTCAAGCCCCTGCAGGACGCCATCGGCATCGAGTCCGGCCTGATGACCACCATCCATGCCTACACCAACGACCAGAACATCGTCGACGGCCACCACAAGGATCTGCGTCGCGCCCGCGCCGCCGCCCAGAACATCATCCCCACCAAGACCGGCGCCGCCAAGGCCGTGGGCCTGGTGCTGCCCGAGCTGGCCGGCAAGCTGGACGGCTTCGCCATGCGCGTGCCGACCCAGAACGTCTCCGTCGTGGACCTGTCCTTCGTCGCCAAGCGCGACACCACCAAGGACGAGGTCAATGCCCTGGTGAAGGCCGCCGCCGAGACCGGCCCGCTCAAGGGCGTCTTGGGCTATAACACCCAGCCTCTGGTGTCCATCGACTTCAACCACGACCCGCGCGCCTCGATCTTCGACTCGACCCAGACCAAGGTCTCCGGCCGCCTGGTCAAGGTCCTGGCCTGGTACGACAACGAGTGGGGCTTTTCCGTGCAGATGCTGAACACCGCCGCGGCGATGTTCGCGGCGAAGTAAGGCCAAGATTTATTAACCGCCAAGGCGCCAAGAACGCCAAGGGAAAAAGAAGAAGAGAGAACGTAGCCCGGATGAAGCGGTAGCGGAATCCGGGTTTTCCATTCGCCGTTCCGTGGTTTTCCCGGATTCCGGCCTGCGGCCCTCATCCAGGTAATGGTCGCATTCGTTCTCTCCTCCAAACTTGGCGTTCTTCGCGTCTTGGCGGTCAACTTCTTCTCAAGGAACGCATCATGTCCGTTATCAAAATGAGCGATCTGGATCTGGCCGGTAAGCGCGTCTTGATCCGCGAAGATCTGAACGTGCCCCTCAAGGATGGCGTCATCACCTCCGATGCCCGCCTCGTCGCCTCCCTGCCCACCATCCAGCTGGCCCTGGCCAAGGGCGCCAAGCTCATGGTCATCTCCCACCTGGGCCGTCCCAGCGAGGGCGAATTCAAGCCCGAGGACTCGCTGGCGCCCGTGGTCGAGTGGCTGCGCGCGCGCCTGGATGTGCCGGTGCGCCTGGTGGCGGACTACCTGGATGGCGTCGAGGTGAATGCCGGCGAAGTCGTCGTGCTGGAGAACTGCCGCTGCAATCCGGGCGAAAAGAAGAACAAGGACGAGCTGGCCCAGAAGTACGCGGCGCTCTGCGAGGTCTATGTCAACGACGCCTTCGGCACGGCCCACCGCGCCGAGGCCACGACCCATGGCGTCGCCAAGTTCGCGAAAATCGCCTGTGCCGGCCCGCTGCTGGCGGCCGAGCTGGATGCCCTGGGCAAGGCCCTGAAGGCCCCGGCCCGGCCCCTGGTGGCCATCGTCGGCGGCTCCAAGGTCTCCACCAAGCTCACCGTCCTGGACTCCCTGTCCACCAAGGTCGATCAACTGATCGTCGGCGGCGGCATCGCCAACACCTTCCTCAAGGCCGCCGGCTACAACGTCGGCAAGAGCCTCTACGAAGCCGAGCTGGTCGATGAAGCCCGTCGTCTCATGGAAGCCGCCCAGGCCAAGGGCGGCTGCATCCCCCTGCCCCTGGACGTGGTGGTGGGCAAGGAGTTCGCGCCGAACGCCGTGGCCACGCTCAAGGACGTGGCCGACGTGGCCGACGACGACATGATCTTCGACGTGGGCCCCAAGACCTCGGCCCTGTTCGCCGAATACCTGGCCAAGGCCGGCACCATCGTCTGGAACGGCCCGGTCGGTGTCTTCGAGTTCGACCAGTTCGGCGCGGGCACCCAGGCCATGAGCCTGGCCATCGCCGCCTCCGCCGCCTTCTCCATCGCCGGTGGCGGTGATACCCTGGCGGCAGTGGACAAGTACGGCATCGCCTCGGATGTGTCCTATATTTCCACCGGCGGCGGCGCCTTCCTGGAGTTCCTGGAAGGCAAGGAACTGCCGGCGGTCGCGATCTTGGAGACGCGCGGGGCTTGATTCTCGTCCCCTCCCCCCTCCCCCTCTCCCGCGAGGGGAGAGGGGCCGGAGGCGCGTAGCCTGGGTTAGGCCGAAGGCCGTAACCCGGGATGACCCGCCCCGAAGCATTAACGACTCTGGATTGAAACCACCCGGGTTACGACCGCCGTGCGGTCTAACCCAGGCTACGGAGAACCCACATGGCTCTTATCTCATTGCGCCAGCTGCTGGACCACGCCGCCGAGAACGGCTACGGCGTGCCGGCCTTCAACGTCAACAACCTGGAACAGATGCGCGCCGTCATGGACGCCGCCCACGAGACCGATTCTCCGGTCATCATCCAGGCCTCGGCCGGCGCCCGCAAATACGCCGGCTCCGCCTTCCTGCGCCACCTGATCCTGGCCGCCATCGAGGAATGGCCCCATATCCCGGTGGTCATGCACCAGGACCACGGCGTCAGCCCGGCAGTGTGCCAGCGTTCCATCCAGATGGGCTTCTCCTCGGTGATGATGGACGGCTCCCTGGGCGAGGACGGCAAGACCCCCACCGACTACGCCTACAACGTGCGCGTCACCCGCCAGGTCGTGGAGATGGCCCATGCCTGCGGCGTGTCCGTGGAAGGCGAGATTGGCTGCCTGGGGTCGCTGGAGACCGGCATGATGGGCGAGGAGGACGGCCACGGCGCCGAGGGCGTGCTCGATCATTCCCAGCTGCTGACCAGCGTCGACGAGGCCGCCAGCTTCGTGAAGGACACCGGTGTCGATGCCCTGGCCATCGCCATCGGCACCAGCCACGGCGCCTACAAGTTCACCCGCCCGCCGACAGGCGACACCCTGGCCATCCACCGGGTCAAGGAAATCCACGCTCGCATTCCCAACACCCATCTGGTGATGCACGGCTCCTCCTCGGTGCCCCAGGAATGGCTGGAGATCATCAACACCTATGGCGGCGCCATGGGCCAGACCTATGGCGTGCCGGTCGCGGAGATCCAGGAAGCCATCAAGCACGGCGTGCGCAAAGTCAATATCGACACCGATCTGCGCATGGCCGCCACCGGCGCGACCCGCAAGTTCCTGGCCGAGAACCCCAAGGAATTCGACCCGCGCAAGTACCTGGCCGCCGCCCAGAAGGCCATGCAGGGCATCTGCCACGACCGCTACCTGGCCTTCGGCTGCGCAGGACAAGCCTCCAAGCTGCGCGCCTTGAACCTGGAAACCATGGCGGGCCGCTATGCCAAGGGCGAGCTTGCTCAGAAGGTGAATTGAGCTTGCTCAAAAGGTGAACTGAAAGATTCACCTTCGCTGACAAAAAGGGCGGTTTCCGCCCTTTTTGTTTTTCCGGCCCATACTGGCGGTATCTCTGCCGGCCGGGCCTTCCATGTCCCATCCCCTGATCCTCTTCGGCGCCTTCGACCGCCACAACCTGGGCGATCTGCTGCTGGCGGAAGTGGCGGCGGTGGAAGCCTTTCCGCGTCCCATGTGCCATGCCGGGCTGGTGAGCCGCGATATGCGCCCCTACGGCGGGCCGGTGGTGCGGAGCCTGGCCGAGCTTCTGGCCGCTGGCCGGAGACGGGCGCCGATCGAGGTCTTGCAGGTGGGCGGCGAAGTTCTCACGACCACGGCCTGGGATGCGTGGGTCATGGTGCAGGAGCAGGCCGTCGCCGACGCGGAGATTCACGCCCATGACGCCGAACCCGGGCGCGAGGCTTATGCACGTGCTCGGCTGGGGACGGCGAGGCCGCTGCCGTATCTGCTGGGGGCCGAGGCCTTGCCGCCGGGGACTCTGCGCCATTACCGGAGCCTGGGCGGTGTGGAAGTGGACGAACTTGCGCCGGAGCTTCGCGACTACGCGCGCACGGCACTGGCCGGGGCCACTAGCTTGAGCGTGCGGGATAAGCACAGCCAAGCGGCATTGGCCCGCCTGGGCTTGCAGCCGGCCCTGGAGCCGGACCCGGTGGAGAATCTCCCGCCGACCGCGCGTGCGCGCATCGAGGCGGCGCGGGATGGCGCCCTGCTGGGCGAATGTCGGCGGCGTTTCCCCGGCGGCTTCCTGGCCGTGCAGTTCGCCGCCCAATACGAGAGCGACGCCGAGCTGGCGTTGATAGCGGCCGGACTCGCCGAGAAGGCCTTGCCCATCGTTCTGTTCAGGGCCGGCGCCGCGCCCTGGCATGACGACGAGGCGCCGTACCGGCGGCTGATGGCGCGCCTGGCCCAACCGGCCTGGCTGTTTCCTTCCCTGAATATCTGGGAGATCTCCGCCTTGATCGCCGCGTGTTCGGCACTCTTCGCCACCAGCCTGCACGCGCGCATCCTGGCTAGAGACTTCGGGCGGCCGCTCCTGCCTCTGCCAGTGGGCATGCTCTCTCCCAAGCTGGCCGCCTACGAGCGCAGCTGGCACGCTACTTAAGTCAGGGGCTCAGGCCGCTTGGGCAGGGTGAAGCGGAAGCTCGTGCCCTGGCCAGGCGTCGACTCCACCCATAGCCGCCCCTGGTGGCGGTCCACGACGCGCTGGCAGATGGCCAGGCCGACGCCAGTCCCGGGGTATTCCTCGCGGGTGTGCAGGCGCTGGAAGATCACGAAGATCTTGTCGAAGTATTTCGGCTCTATGCCTATGCCCCGGTCGCTGACGAAGAACTCGTAGTCCTCACCCGAGTCCCGGAAGCCGAAATGGATTTCCGGCGGCTTGTCGCCCCGGTACTTGATGGCATTGCCGATGAGATTCTGCAGCAGCTGCACCAGCTGGCCCTCGTCGCCCTGCACCGTGGGCAGGTTCAAGTCCTGGGAAATCTGCGCCTGGGCTTCGTCGCGGGCCGCGCTCAGATTGGCCAGGGCCGCGTCCAGGACGCGTTGCATGGGGATGGCGGCGAAGGCCTTGCCCCGGCTTTCCACCCGGGAAAAGCTCAGCAAATCGTTGATCAGGGTCTGCATGCGCAAGGCGCCGGCGATGGCGTGGCTGATCAGTTCGTGGGCGCGGGCATCCAGCTGCGGCTCGTAGAGTTGTTGCAGCAGGCGCACGCAGCCGGCCACGGCGCGCAGGGGTTCCTGCAGGTCATGGGAGGCCACGTAGGCGAAGCGCTGCAGGTCGGTGTTGGAGCGCTGCAGGTTGTCGGCCAGCTTGCGCAAGTGCGCCTCGCTGTCGGCCAGGGCGGCCTTGTCGCGCAGCTGCTCGTCCAGTTGCTGGCGGAGGAGTTCCTGCATATGCACGAGATCGCTGACCTGGGTATGCAGCTTGGCGGTGATGCGGTTGTAGTCCTCCCGGGTCAGTTGCAGCTCGCCGCGCAAGCGGGTGATGTTGAGGGTCTGTTCCACGGCCAGGGCGCGGTTCTGGCCCTGTTCCTCCAGGAGTCGGAGGGGCAGTTCCAGGATTTCGCGCAACTGGGGGAGGTAGGCGGCGGGCAGCTCGACCTGCCACAGGCCGCCGCCCAGGCGCTGGCAGGCGTATTGCGCCGCCGGGGTGAGCAGGATGCCCTGGACCCGGGCGCGGAAATCCGGCAGCAGGGCCTCGGCGTCCGCCACGCGCAGGACGTAGAGGGCCAGGGCGCCGGACAGGAGCTCGCGCTTGCGCACCGGGCCGGTGTCGAAGCCCGGCGGCGGCGGGCTCACCAGGCTGAAGAAGTGGATGCTCATGCGGACGGACGTTCAATCGCCGAGCAGCAACAGCACATAGGTCATGTTATGGAACAGGTTCGGGGTGTAACCCCATTCGTCCTTGAGCGGGCCGATCTCGCCGAAGGACGGGTAGCCGGCCAGGGGCAGGCGCCGGCCCAGGCTCTGGCTCAGCTCGCGGACCTCGTGCTCGATCTGCTCGTTGAGCAGCCATTTGCGCCCGACGCAGGACACGATCAGGGCGGCCTTGGGGGCGAAATCCAGCTGGGTCGCGCGTTCGGCGATGGCCTGGACCTCGGCGATCAGGTCCGCCGGATGGGCACGGCAGACGCGCACGCTCTTGCCGGTCTCGATGCCGCCGTAGAGGCTGATACTGCCCTCGGCGTCGGCGGCGTGGCGCATGATGGAGCGAAGGCGCTTCTCGCCCGGGCGCTCCGGGTTGGCGATGCTCAGGGTGACGATGCCCCGGTCGCTTTCCAGGACCGGCTTGCCGGTTTCGCGCTCGACGAAATCGGCGGCGGACAGGCCGTCGATCCGGTTCAGGCTGGTGCCCTCCGCCGCCTCGATGAGCCCGGCCCGGCCCACCGGAGAGAGCGAATTGCCGATGGCGATCTCGAAGCGCAGGGGGCCGTAGACGCCCAGCATCACCAGGCTGTCGTCTAGCATCTGCCGACCGGCGAAAACCAGGCAGTTCTGCATGCGGTTGTCGTCGGCGGCCAGGCCTCCCACCACCGGCACGTCGATCTCGTCGTGGAGCACGGCCTCGATGCGCGTCGCGTCGGTACGGAAATCGGCGGCCAGGAAGACCAGGGCCGGCTTCTCGCCGCCGGACTGTAGGCTGGCCCAGGCGCGCCGTGCCGCGCCTTCCGGGTCCTCGCCGAGACTGGCTTCCGTCGCCAGGCGGAAGCGCAATCGCCCCTCGCCGTTCAGGCCCAGGGCCGCCACGCCGTGATCGCTGACCTCGCCGCTTTCGTAGAAGCCGTCGCCGCTATTGCCGATGACCAGGACGGATTCGTTGTCCAGGCCGTCGTACAGGCCTTCCAGCAGTTCCGGCGGCTGGCCGTAGTGCACGGTACTGAACAGAAAGACGACCTCCGGGGCGACGGGCCGTAGCGCGGTGCCCAGGGCCAGGCCGGCCCGGTAGGGATCGTCGAGGCGGGTGCAGGTGGACAGGGTGCGCATGGCCATGCTCCGGCGGGGATTCCTCTTAGTATTAGCCATGTCCGGTGCACCGCCAGGCGACTTGACCGGAACGGCGGCGGGCGGGAAGATCGTGGTCTGAGGTGGCGGCGGCGGTGCGCGTGGACGATTTGGAATTACTGGCCAGGGAACTGAAGGGCGTGACGCCCCTGGCTCCCAGCGACAAGATCGCCTCGGAGGCGGAGCACACCGGGCCCAGCGAGGCCCAGCTGGCGCGCCGCGCGGCCGCGCTCGCCGAGCTGAAGCGGGACGCCAACACCCTGTCCCTGCGAGAACCGGAGCGGGTAGCTCCCCACGAGGCCCTGGCCTTCATGCGCCCGGGCATCCAGCTGGGCGTCTGGCGCAAGCTGCGCCTGGGCCAGTACGAGCCCCAAGTGCGCCTGGATCTGCACCGCATGACCGTCGAGGAGGCGCGCCGCGAGCTCTGGGACTTCGTCCAGAACAGCCGGCGCCTGGGCCTGCGCTGCGTCATGGTCCTGCACGGCCGGGGCGAGCTGGCGGCCCGGCCGGCCTGGCTGAAAAGCTATGTCAATCAATGGCTCAGGGACCTGCCCGAGGTCCTGGCCTTCCACTCCGCCAGCCGCCGCGACGGCGGCGAGGGCGCGCTCTACGTCCTGCTCAAGAAATCCGAACCGCAGAAGCAGCTGAACCGGGAACAGCACGGGACCCGGTAGCGGCGATGACGGGACTCGTAGGGCGGGTTAGCGCAGCGTAACCCGCCATCTTCGTTAACCAGCGCTCGACGCAGCTTAGTCCGCCCGGCCCCAAGCGTGATGGCCTTGCCGCTCAGCGCGGCAGCGGCTTCGCCTGGCCTGCCGCCAGCGCCTCCCGGGTGAGGGCATGTATCTGCGCTTCGGTCTCGGCGGCGGCTCGCTCGTGGCGCTCGTTCAGGGCTTCCATGTCCTTGCTCAAGGCGCTCATGGCCTCGCTGGCTTCCTCCAGGCGCGCCTCGGCCGCCGCATCCTCGGTCGGCGACGGTTCGGCGGCCTCGCGCCGGTCGCGTTCGGCCAGGACCGCGCCGTACTGGTCCAGCGTCTCGCCGTGCTCGCTCATGCGCTCCCCTACCTCGTTCATGCGCTCGCCCAGCTCGAGCATGGGCCGCATGGCGGCGCGCGCTTGAGCGATGACGGCGGCATCGGTGACCACGTAGTCCAGGCCGCCTTGCACGAACCACAGGTACTCCCCCTTCGGGGCCGCTTTGTGGTGCCGGACACGCTTCCAGTCCTCGATGCGGCCCGAGCCCATCTTGGTGTCGCCGCCTTTGGCCACCACGGCGTAGGAGAAGCCCGGCTGGCTGGCGAGCTGGCTGAGCCGAGGGGAGTGGCTTTCGGCATACCGGTCGGATGCGCAGGCGGCGAGGGGCAGGGCGATGGCCAGGAGCAGGCCGAGGCGGATATTCATGGCGGTTCCTTATCGTGGGGCGGCGAAGCCCCGTGCCTCGCCTTACCCACCTGACGCGGGAGCCGTGCCGATAGTTTGAGCCGCGCCTTCCGCTCAGTGCTTCAAGCGCAGTATCCCCCCTACCACCAGGGCCATGCCGCCCAGCTGCAGCCAGGAGAAGGGTTCGGCCAGGACCACCCAGCCCAGGGCGATGGTCAGGACGGGGCCCAGGCTGCCGATGGTGGCGGTGGCCGTGGCGCCGATGCGGGCCATGGCGCGGGCCGCCAGCCAGGAGGGCAGGACCGTGCAGAGCAAGGCCATGAGCAGGGCGTAGCCGAAGACTTCCGGGGGCAGACTCAGATAGCCGGCGAAGGGCTCGGCCAGGGCGCCGTGGGCGAAGAGCATCAGGCTGGCGGCGAGGCCGACGCCGCCGGCATAGCGGCTGGCGCCGATCTCGCGGATGAGGCTGGCGGCGCCCACATGGTAGAGGCCGTAGGCCAGGGCGCTGGCGCCGATCCAGGCGGCGCCCAGCCAGACCAGCTCGCTACGGCCCAGTTGCAGATCGTGGCCGAAGGCCAGGGCCAGGCCCAGGTAGCTCAGGGCGATGGCGCTGGCGGAGGCGCGGCTCAGGCGCGCGCGCCGGGTCAGGACTTCCAGGAAGAACACGATGCTGGGGTAGGTGAACAGGATCAAGCGTTCCAGGCCCGCCGACACCCATTGCAGGCCGATGAAGTCGGTGAGGCTGGACAGGTAATAGCCCAGGAAGCCCATCAGGGCCAGGAGGCCGTAATGCCGGAGCGTCAGGGGCGTGCTGCCGCGCCGGAACAAGAGCCAGAAGAAGGGCAGGGAGAAGAGCATGCGCAGATTGAGCAGGCTTAAGGGCGTGATGGAACTGGCGGCATAGGCCAGTTTGACCAGCACGGCCTTGAGCGAGGCGGCGGCCGCGGCGGCCACGGCCAGGCTGCGGCCATCGGTGTAGGCGCGCCGTGCGAGCCGGTTCAGGCGGGCGAAGGGGGAGGCCAGGCTTTCGTGGGCGGCGAAGTCGGTGCTGGAGTCGTACATGGCGTTCTCGGACATGGCGGGCAAGAGGGCGGCATTTTGGCGGCGCAGCCCTCGCGAGTGCTATGCTCGCTTTCCCCATGAGCCTTCGCGATCCGCGAAGGGTAGGACTGAGATGAGCCGCCTTCCCCGTTTCGATCTGCCCGATCTGCGCCTGGTGGCCGCCCTGGCCCGGGAGGGCAGCCTGGGCAAGGCCGCCGCCAGCCTGCCCCTGGCCCTGTCGGCGGCCAGCAGCCGCCTGCGCCTCCTGGAGCAGCGCCTGGGCCTGGCGCTGTTCCGGCGCGGCGCCCAGGGCATGGCGCCGACGCCGGCCGGGCGGCTGTTCATCGAGCACGCCCTGCGCCTGCAGCGCGGCGCCGAGGAGGCCCAGCAGGCCATGGATCTGCTGGCCCACGCCGGGCGCATCGCCCTGCGCGTGCACGCCAATGTCACCGGCGCCGGCTCGGTCCTGCCGGATCTGCTGGGCCGCTTCCTGGCCGACTGGCCCATGGTGGATCTCGAGCTGCACGAGGGCAGCAGCCAGGAGGCCATGGACGCCGTGCTGCAGGGCCGGGCGGAGCTGGCGGTCATCGACGGGCACTACGCCCACGCGGCCCTGAGCCTCCTGCCCTTCCGCCGCGACCGCCTGGTCCTGGCCCTGCCGCCCGGCCATGAATGGGCCGGGCGGGAGTCCGTGGCCTTCGCCGAGCTGGCCGAAGCCGCCCTGGTCCTGCCGCCCGCCGGCTCCTCCCTGCGGCATTTCCTGGAGCGCATGGCGGCGATCCTGCAAGTGCCCCTGCGCGTTCGCGCCGAGGCCATGGGCTTCGGTACCCTGGGCCGGTTGGTGGCGGCCGGCGTGGGCGTGTGCATCCTGCCGGAAGGCGCCGAGCCCCAGCTGCCGCCCGGCACGACCCTGCGGCCCCTCGCCGACGCCTGGGCCGTGCGCGAGCTCATGCTGGCGGTGCGCCAGGACGCTGTCTTGAGCGCCCCGGCGGCGCAGCTGTTGCGGTTTTTGGCGGCGGGGTAGGCGCGTATCGAAGGGCTCTTCGGCCAACCCACCCCACGCCGAAGCGGATAGAATGCGCGTTTTGCCTAGCGAGCTCGCTCATGCGCATCCTGCTCACCGGCGCCGGCGGCTTCATCGGCCGCCAGGCCGTACCCTTCCTCTTGGCGCGAGGCCATGCCCTGCGCGTCCTGGCGCGGCGGCCGGAGGCGGTGCCGGCGGCTTGGGCCGAGGCGGGCGTCGAGGTGGTGGCCGGGGATTTGGCCGCGCCCCAGAGCCTCAAGGCCGCCTGCGCCGGCAGGGAGGCGGTCTGGCATCTGGCGGGCCTCGCCCATGTGCGCGGCGCGGCCGCCGAGGCCCATGAGCGCATCAACCGCGACGGCTCTCTGGCCTTAGGCCGCGCCGCCGCCTCGGCGGGCGTGTCCCGTTTCGTGTTCCTGAGCACGGCCAAGGCCATGGGCGACAGCGACTCCTGCCAGGACGAGAGCTCGACCCTGGCGCCGGACACGCCCTATGGCCGCACCAAGCGCGCGGCCGAGGACGGTATCCTGGCCCAGGACGGCTTGCCGGCGGTGGTCCTGCGTCCGCCCCTGGTCTACGGCCCCGGCGTGGCCGGCAACCTGGGGCTGATGCTGGACCTGGCCCTGCGCGGCCGGCTGCCGCCCCTGCCGCGCCTGGCCAATCGCCGTTCCCTGATCGGCACGGCCGATCTGCTCCAGAGTCTGTGGGCGGCCACGGTCCGCGATCAGGCCGTGGGCCGACGCCTCTTGGTCACCGACGGCGAGGTCTATTCCACGAGCCGCATCGAAACCGCCTTGCGCCGGGTGGCGGGCTCGGGCGAGCCGGTCCTGCGTCCTCCGGCGGCGCTCTGCGCCGGTGCCGCGGCCCTGGGCACGCTGCTGGGCAGGGCCCTGGGCCGGCCCCTGCCTTTCGACCGCCAGGCCTGGAAGGTCCTGTCTGGCAACGCCGAATACGACAACGCTCTGGCCCGGGAATGCCTAGACTGGCGGCCGGCCGACACCTTGGAGAGCCTGCTACCGGCCATGGTGGATGGTGCGCGTCGGGAGGGCTTATGAACTGGCTGTTGCCCCTGCTGGCTTTCGCCCTGGCCTATGGGCTCTGCCTCTACCTGAGTCGGCCTGGCCGCCTGGGCGCGGTACTGGACCAGCCCAACCATCGCTCCATGCACGACCGGCCCATCCCGCGCGGCGGGGGCCTGGCCTTCGTGCCCCTGATCCTGGCCGCCGGGCTGGCCTATTGGTTGAGCGGGCGGGCGCCGGGCCTGTGGCTGGCGGGCTTGGCGCTCCTGGCCGCCGTATCTTGGCGCGACGACATCGAGCATGTGCCCGCCGGCCTGCGCCTCCTGGCCCAGGCGGGGGCCTCGGTCCTGCTGCTCTGGGATTTCGGCGGGGGCCTGGCGCCGGCGCTGCCGATGCTGCCGGCCGCCTTGGCCTGGGGCTTTGGCCTGCTGGCCTGCCTCTGGCTGATCAACCTCTACAACTTCATGGACGGCATGGACGGCTTCGCCGGCGGCATGGCCGTGCTCGGCTTCGCCAGCCTGGGCCTGGCCGGGGCCTGGCTGGGGGCGCCGGACTATGCCCGGTTCTGGCTCTGGGCCGCTGCCGCCGTGGCCGGCTTCCTGGTCCTGAACTTCCCGCCGGCCCGGCTGTTCATGGGCGATGTCGGTTCCGCCTCCCTCGGCTTCTGCGTGGCCACGGGCGCGCTCTGGGGCCTGGAGCTGGGCCTGGACTGGCGGCTGCCCCTCCTGATTTTCTCGCCCTTCTGGGTCGATGCCAGCCTGACCCTGGTCAAGCGGATCTGGCGCCGGGAACGGGTCTGGGAGGCTCATGCCCAACACTATTACCAGCGCCTGGTACGCGCCGGCTGGTCCAAGCGCCGGGTGGTCTTAAGCGAGTATGCCCTGATGCTGGCCATGGCCTCCCTCGGCTTCGCGGGCCTGGCCAGGCCGGCGGACTGGGACGGCATCCTGGGCATGGCCGCCCTGATCCACCTGGCCTTGCTGGGCCTCTGCCATGGCCGCTGGCTGGCCGGGCCCCGGGTTTTGTAAGCATTCTTGTCCGCCGCTCGCCAGCGCCCCCGACTTTGGTTACCCTCGACGCTTTTGCCCGTTTAGAACAACGCGTTTAGAACAACGACTGGAGAGAGCGATGAAGCGTGGATTTCGGCGTAGCGGTCTGGCGGTGGCTGTCGCCTTGGCCAGCGGTCTGGCCCTGACGGCCTGCAACCAGGTTTCGGAGCCGGCGGGCGGCGTCGGCCTGGCCCAGGCCTCCGGCACGGCGACCGTCTCCGCCGGCGTGCAAACTCCCACCTCGCGCCTGGACGAGAAGGTCCGACCCTCCCGCTACGAGCTGGAGCTGACCGTCGTGCCCGGCGAGGAACGTTTCTCGGGCAAGGCTCAGATCGCCGTGACCCTGGACCAGGCCAGCAAGTCCCTGCGCCTGCATGGCCGCGAGCTAAAGATCAACAAGGCCGAGGCTTGGCTCAAGGACGGCACGGTCCTCAAGGGCGAGTGGCAGAACCTGAGCCCCACGGGCCTGGCCGAGCTGAGTTTCCCGCAGGAACTGCCGGCCGGCGAGTTGAGCCTGCGCTTCGAGTACGACGCGCCCTTCAACCACACCAACGAGGGCCTGTACCGCGCCGATTATGCCGGCCAGCCCTATGCCTTCACCCAGTTCGAGTCCATCGACGCCCGCCGCGCCTTCCCGGCCTTCGACGAGCCGGGCTTCAAGGCCAGCTTCGCCCTGAGCCTGGTCATCAAGGACGAGCACAAGGCCGTGGCCAACACCGCTCAAATCGGCGAGGAAAAACTGGACAAGGGCATGAAGCGCCTGCGCTTCGCCGAGACGCCGCGCATCTCCACCTACCTGGCGGCCTTCGCCGTGGGCGATTTCGATATCGTCGAGGGCACGCCCATCGCTGCCAACAGCCTGCGCGATAAGCCCATCGCCTTGCGCGGCGTGGCCGCCAAGGG
Organism: Gammaproteobacteria bacterium; assembly: GCA_016182845.1. Classification (GTDB taxonomy): domain Bacteria; phylum Pseudomonadota; class Gammaproteobacteria; order Enterobacterales; family Permianibacteraceae; genus JACPFT01. The sequence continues at coordinate 171,966 of JACPFT010000010.1, read as the reverse complement.
CCAGGGCGAGAAGCTGAAATTCGCCCTGGACACCACGGCCCAGCTGGTGGAGAACCTGGAGCAGTATTTCGGCATCGCCTATCCCTTCGGCAAGCTGGATCTCCTGGCCGTGCCCGACTTCGCCGCCGGCGCCATGGAGAACCCGGGCGCCATCACCTTCCGCGACACCCTGCTGCTGATCGACGACAGCGCCTCGGTGTCCCAGAAACGCAGCCTGATCTCGGTCAATGCCCATGAACTGGCCCATCAATGGTTCGGCGATCTGGTGACCATGCGCTGGTGGACCGATATCTGGTTGAACGAGGCCTTTGCCACCTGGATGGGCAACAAGACTGCCCAGGGCGCCTATCCGGAATACGATCTGGCCAGCGCCACCCAGCAGGGCGCGCTCTGGGCCATGGGCGAGGATGCCCGCCCCAACCAGCGGTCCATCCGCCAGGACATTACCCGCGACGAGGACATCAGCGGCGCCTTCGACGGCATGACCTACAGCAAGGGCGGCGGCGTGCTCAACATGTTCGAGCAGTTCCTGGGCAGCGATGCCTTCCAGAAGGGCGTGCGCGCCTATATGAAGCAGTACGCCTACGGCAATGCCTCGGCCGAGGAGTTCATCGCCAGCGTCGCCGATGCCGCCGGCAAGCCGGAGCTGAAGGCGGCCCTGGATTCGTATCTGCGCTACAACGGCCTGCCCCTGGTGTCGGTGAAGAGCGAATGCCAGGACGGCAAGCTGTCCCTCACGCTTAGCCAGGCCCGCTACCAGCCGCTGGGCACCGAGTTCAAGGATAAGCCGCTCTGGGGCGTGCCCTTCTGCGCCGCCGCCTATATCGACGGCAAGGCGACGCAGGCCTGCAGCCTGCTCAAGGACGGACAGGGCGAGCTGGCCATGGACCTGGCGCGCTGCCCGGATGCGGTGATGCCCAATGCCGGCGGCGCCGGTTACTACCGTTGGCAGCTGGATGCCCAAGCTCAGGCCGGCCTGATGGCCCAGCTCCAGTCCCTGTCCAAGGCCGAGGCCATCGACGCCGCCAGCAGCCTGTCGGCGGCCTGGCGTGCCGGGCAGATCGACCAGAACACCTACCTGGCCGCCGTGCCGGCCCTGGCCGCCCATCCGGCCAAGGAAGTCTGGAGCATGTCCACCGACGACATGACCCTGATGCTGGAGCGGGTGGCCAAGCCGGAGGAGCGCGCCCGATTGTCCGATTGGCTGGCCAGCCAGTACCGTCCCCTGCTGAACCAGCTGGGCACGGAACCCAAGGACGAGGATTCCGCCGATACCCGCCGCGCCCGCGTCATGCTGAGCGGCTTCCTGGCCTTCGACATGATGCAGCCCACCGAACTCAAGCGGCTGGCGGACTGGGGCAAGGCCTATACCGGCTTCGGCGGCGACGGCCAGTGGCACAAGGACGCCGTGCCCAGCGATTTTGCCGGGCAGTCCACCGTGGCCGCCGCCCTGGTCCATGGCGAGGCCTTCCTCAAGCACGCCAAGACCCTCTTGGCCAAGACCGACGACGGCGTGCTGCGCGGCCGGCTGGTCGGCGCCATCGCCATGGTGCGCGAGCCGGCGCTCCTGGCTTATGCCCACGAGCTGGCCCTGGACAAGGGCATACGCAGCAACGAACGCATGATGTTGCTGTTCGCGCCGGCCCATGGCGCGGAAGTCGCCCCGGCCCATCTGGAATGGCTGGACCAGAAGTTCGCCAAGGTCCTGCCCCTGGTCAGCGCTGGCGCCCGCGACGGCATGGCCGCGGTTTTCGAGGGCTTCTGCACGAAGGCGGAGCGCGAGCGCCTGCAGCAGTTCGCTGCGGCCCACGGCAAGGACCTGCCCGGCTACGAGCGCCCGACGGCGTCGGCCCTGGAGGCCATAGCCCAGTGCCAGGCCCTGGTAGCCAGGCAGCCGGCGCTGAGCCTGCCCTCGGGCGGCGGTCAGGTCCTGGCCAAGTAAGGGCCGGCCGAAACGACAAGGGCGCCTTCGCGGCGCCCTTGTTCGTTGCAGGAGAGGCCTATTTCTTCTGGGGATCCTTGTCCATGTAGTAGCTGATGCGCGTGCGCGGGCTCAGGTAGTCATAGACTTCCGGCGCCAGCTTGCCCGGTCGCAGGCTGGCGGTGATCACCACGTCCTTGTCGTCGGCCAGGTCGAAGATGATGGCCTCGGTCTTGGGCACTTCCGGGTTGTAGAGCAGGACGCGGGGGTGTAGCAGGGCGCTGGGATTGATGGAGATGACCATGCCGATGGCGGCATTGGACAGCTGCACGACCGTGCCTGGCGGGAACACCCCCATGTTCTTGACGAACAGGGCCAGCAGCTCCGGATTGAACTGGGCCTGGCGTTCCTTGAACAGGACCGAGAGGGCCTCGTGGGGCGTGAGCGCGTGCTCCGGATCCAGGGGATTCACCAGGTTGTCATAGGCATTGACGATGGCGATGAGCCCGGCCAGCCGGTTGATTTGAGCGCCTTGCAGGCCCTTGGGATAGCCGGTGCCGTTCTGAGCCTCGTGGTGCTGGCCGATGATGTCGCGGGCATTGGCGGAAAGGGTCGGCAGGGTCTCCGCCATGTCCCGGCCGTATTGCGGATGCTGCTCGAAGAAGGCCTGTTCGGCGCGGTTGAGCGGTTCCTTCTTGCGCAGGATCTGGCTGGGGATCTTCTGCTTGCCGATGTCGTGGAACAGGGCGCCCATGCCCACGTCCTTGATGTCCTCGGCGGGCATGCCCGCGTGGCGGGCCAGCATCATGCCCAGGACCGAGACATTGAGCATGTGGTAGTAGCTGCTCTCGTCCTGGGCCTTCTCGTTCATCAAATGCAGGACCACGTCGCCCTCGCCGAGCATGGTCTTGACCATGTCGTTGATCAGGATCTCGGCCTCCTCCACGGCCTGGATCGGGCGCGAGCCCAGGTTCTTCATCAGGTTCTTCACCGCTTCCATGGACTTGCGGTAGCTCTTTTCGCAGCGGGCCATGCCTTCGCGGCGCTGCTTGAGCTGGGCCATGCGCTCGGCCTTCTCGACGACCGCCGGGTTTTCCTGGAGCTCGCTCTCGTCGGGGCCGGGCGCCTGGGGCGGCGGCGCGACGCGCACCGGCACGTCGCTGCGATCCGGGTCGACGGTGATCTCGGTCAGCCCCAGGCCGCGCAGGATGCGGATCTGCTTGTCCTGCTTGAGCTTGAAGGCGCTGAACAAAAAGGGGTGGTCGTTCCAGCCGAGATCCAGCTCGATGTACATGCCGACCTGCAGTTCGGCGATGGGGATGCGCAGCTTGGGCATGGGTGAGGGGATCCTTCTGGCTCGCATGAGGGCGGTGCGGGGCACCGCCTATCTGAGTTTAGTTGCAGTTTACGGCTGTGCCGTCATCAAGCCCTTGATCATGCTCACCGGCGCGCTGCCGAAGCTCAGGAAACGCTCGTGGAAGGCCTTGAGATCGAAGTCCTTGCCCTGTTGCTTCTTCAGCTGTTCGCGGAAATCGTAGATCTCGGCATAGCCGGTGAAATAGCTGGTGAGCTGGACCGAGGTCAGCTGCACGCGCCGCCACTTGCCCTTGGCCTCGGTTTCCGACTGGAAGGCCTCGCGGGTGAGCAGCTTGAGGGCATCGGCCTCGCTCATGCCGAGGACATGCACGCCGTAGTCGAGGATGGAATTGCAGACCACGCGCAGATTCCATTTCGAGTACATCAGCCACATCTCCGGCGTGTCGCCGCCATAGCCCGACTCCAGCATCATGCGTTCGCTGTACACCGCCCAGCCCTCCACCATGGCGCCATTGCCGAACAGGCTCTTGATGCGCGAGGGCGATTTATTGGAATAGAGCAGCTGCACGTAATGGCCGGGCACGGCCTCGTGGATGTTCAGAACCTGCAGGATCCAGCGGTTGTATTCGCGCAAATAGGACTCGGCCTGGGAGGCGTCGTAACCGTCCAGGGGCGTGACGTTGTAATAGGTATTGGCCTTGGGGTCGTAGGGGCCGGGGGCGCTGATGGAGGCGCCGGCGATGCCGCGCATGTATTCCGGGGTCTCGCGCACCACCAGGGGCCGGCTGGGATCCAGCTCCATCAGTTTCTTGTCGCGCACCCAGGCTTCCAGGACCGGGATCTGCTTCTTGATCTCCGGGAAGAACTGCTCGGCGGCCACGTGGTCGGCGGACAGGGTCTTGATCAGCTGGCCGATCTTGTCCAGGCGGTCGGCGGGCTTGGCCTGGTCTTTCATGTACTTGGACCAGAGCTGGTCGGCGAGCGTGTCCATATGGGCATGCAGCCGCTCTTTCTCCTCGAGCGCGCGCTGGTAGAGCTGCTCGGCGCTCATGCCCGCCTGGATGTCGCGCTGAAACTTCGGTTCGTAAAGCGCCTTGCCGATACGGAAGTCGCGGGCACCGCCTTGGGCGAGCTTGGCGTCCAGTGTCTTCAGGAAGGCGATATAGCCGCGCACCGCCTCCTGGGCGGCGGCCAGGTTCTTGCCCAGGGTCTGACGCGCCTCGAGCGTCAGGCCGGCCGTTTCGGCCTGTTTGAGCAGGTCCTCGGACAAGACGCTCAAGGTGCCCTCGCTCTGCTGGATGGCCAGCGCCGTGTGCTCGCGGGTCGGCTCCTGGATATTGCCTTGGGCGGCGGCGTAATAGGCCGGCACCTGGGCCAGGCGCAGGCTGACCGTGGCCAGGCGCTCGGGCAGGGGCGCGTACTCGGTGTTGAGCAGGAGGGCGATGGGCTCGGCGACATTGTACTGGGACGGGTCCCATTGCCAGGACTTGAAGGTTTCCAAGTACCAGCGGCCGGCTTCCAGTTGGGCGCGGATCAGGGCCAGATCGGTCTTGGCGCCGGCGTCGAGCTTGGTCTCGTCCAGGGCGGCGAAGCGCTTCAGCCAGTCCGCGCCGAAGCGCAGCTGCTCGGCCCGGTATTGGGCATCGGGTGCGCGCAGGCGATCGGCGTAACGGTAATAGCCGACGCCGACGGCGTAATCCGGGTTCTGCCGCCAGTAGGCGTCGAGGAACGCTTCGGTCAGGGAGGCGAAGGGCGAGGCGGCGGCACTCACCGGAGGCGCGGGCGGCGTGCTCTCGGCCAGGGCGGGCAGGGCATGGCCCAGGCCTGCGGCGAGGCTCAGGGCGATCAGAGAGAGGCAAAAGCGGCTGCGCATGGTGGCTCCTGGAATGCGAGATGGCGGGAAGTCGTTTTTCTGTAACTGTCTATACTGTCAGAAAATAACGCCGACCCAAACCCGTCGCAGACAGGTCGGGCCGCGCTTTCGTTTGAGCGAGTCGAGGGGCTGTTGACCGTAATGCCCGATACCGAGCACGCCGCCGCGCCGACCCAAGCCCTGGCCCGCCGTCTGATGTGGCGGATCGTGCTGGCCTTGAGCGGCGTGACCCTGCTGCTCACCGCCTTCGTGTACTGGCATAGCTACGGCCAGGCCGAGGAGCGGGTGAGGGCCACCATCGGCCAGGTCAATACCGGCCGCGCGGCGACGGAAAGCGCGGCCTTCCGGGCCGTGGAGAACGATCTGCGCCTGGTGCGGGAAGTGCTCCTGGGCCAGCTGTCCCTGCCCCGCGATATCCCGGCCGAGTTCGAGCGGCGCTACGGGTCCCAGGCGCCTGGGCCCATCTTCCTGCCCACGGCGGCGGCCCTGAAGCAGGGCCAGTTCGACCTGGTGATGAGTCCGCCGCCCTGGGACGAGGGCGCCAAGCGCTTCATCGTCGCCGCCGCCGACAGCCTGGGACGCCTGGGTCCGCGCTATATCGCCAGCTACCAGACCGTGTTCTGCCATCGCCATGCCGACGGCGAGGTGATCATGTCCACCCTCGCCAATTACGGCGAGTTGGTGAAACCCAAGGACTTCCTGCCCGGCGGCGTCATGCACACCATGTCGCCGCTCAGCATGGCCGAACAGAAACGCCTGGACGCGCGCTGGGGGCCGGTCTACCAGGATCCCTTCGTGAAGACCTGGATGCTCACCGTGTCCACGATGATCGAGGATCTGGGAGAGCGCATCAGCTACTGCGCCATCGATTTCACCATCGACAAACTCCTGGGCCGTACGGCTAACCCGGACCTGCCGGGCAGCTACAACCTGATCCTCAATGCCAACGACGAGCTGATCCTGCATCCCGAGCTCAAGGAGAAGATCTCGGCGGCGGGCGGCAAGCTGAATCTGCACCAGCTGCACGATCCGCTCCTGGCCGCCATCGACGCTATGACCGAGCAGGCCGATGCCGGCGAGCAGGCGCGGCTTACCCCGGACGGGCGCTATTATCTGGCTGTGTCGCGCTTCGAGGGGCCGGGCTGGCGTTTCGTGACGCTCTACCCGGCCAAGCTGGTGCGCGCCGAGGCCCTGACCCTGGCCCAGGCCACCCTGGGCGCGGCCTTGCTGGGCCTGGTGCTCACCGTCCTGGCCCTGAGCTTCATCCTGCAGCGGGAAGTGGCCAAGCCCCTGGCCCGGCTGATGGCGGCGACCCGCCGCGTCGCCGACGGCCATGCCCTGGACCTGCCTTCCTCGGGCCTGGACGACGAGATCGAGCGCCTGGCCAGCGCCATGCGCCACATGGAGCGCACCCTGGTGTTGCGCGACGCCCATCTCCAGGCCCGCACCGTGGAGCTGGAGCAGGAAGTTGCCGAGCGCAAGAGCCGCGAGACGGCCTTGAAGCACGTCTCCGAGAAGCTGACCCTGGCGGCCCAGGCGGCCTTCATCGGGGTCTGGGACTACGATGTGCTCAGCGGCAAGTTGGAATGGGACGAACAGATGTTCCATATGTACGGCTATGGCCGCGTCGAGCCGTCCGTGGCCTTCCAGCATTGGCGCGAGCGCATACACCCCGAGGACTGGCCCAAGGTCAAGGCCTGGCTCAAGGCCGCCACCGACGGACAGGTCGTGCACGGCGAGCTGGAGTTCCGCATTCTCTGGCCGGACGGCACGGTGCGCCACATCAACTCCTACGGCCAGGTCAGCTATTGCGAGAACGGCAAGCCGGCACGCATCACCGGCGTCAATGTGGACGTCACCGAGCGCAAGCTCCAGGAAGCGCGCATCGTGCACATGGCGACTCACGATGCCCTGACCGGGTTACCCAACCGCAGCCTGATTCACGACCGCATCCTCCAGGCCATGGCCGCCGGCGAGCGCATGACCCAGGCGGTGGGTGTGCTGTTCATCGATCTCGACCGTTTCAAGACCATCAACGACTCCCTGGGCCACACCCTGGGCGACGAGCTCCTGGTCCAGGCCAGCCGCCGTCTGGCCCATTGCCTGCGCAAGGTGGACACCCTGGGCCGCCTGGGGGGCGACGAGTTCGTCGTGATCCTGCCCTATCTGGAGCATGCCGACGACGCCGAGCACGTGGTGGAGAAGATTCTCGCCGCCTTCGTGCCGCCCTTCAGCCTGGCCGAGCACGAGCTGGGCGTGACGCCCAGCATCGGTCTCGCGCTCTACCCCCGGGACGGGCTCAGCGCCGAGACCCTGATCCGCAATGCCGACACGGCCATGTACCGGGCCAAGGCCCGGGGCCGCAATTGCTGGCAGGCCTATAGCGCCGACATGAGCGAGGAGGCCAGCGAGACCCTGCGCGTCGAGAACGATCTGCGCCGGGCCCTGGACCAGGACGAGCTGCGCCTGGTCTACCAGCCCAAGGTGCGCCTGACGGACCAGGCCCTGGTGGGCGCCGAGGCCCTGGTGCGCTGGCACCGCCCGGGCGGCGGCATCATCAGCCCGGACCGCTTCATCCCCATCGCCGAGGAGCGCGGTCTCATCACCGCCATCTCCGCCTGGGTGATGCGCGAGGCCTGCCGGCAGCTGCGCGCCTGGGAGGATGCGGGCCTCAAGCCCGTGCCCATCGCCATCAACCTGGATGCCCGGCAGTTCTCCCGGCCGGAGCTGCCGCACCAGCTGTTCTCGCTCCTGACCGAATACCGCCTGCCGGTGGACTGGCTGCAGCTGGAGTTGACCGAGTCGGCCCTGCTCCTGGACGAGCACGCGGTGCGCGAGAACCTGTCGGAACTGCGCCGCCTGGGTTTCCGCATCGCCGTCGACGACTTCGGCACCGGCTATTCCTCCCTGAGCTATCTGCACCGTTTCCCGCTCGACGATCTGAAGATCGACCGCTCCTTCATCCACAGCCTGTCGACGACCGGCGACGATGCCTCCCTGGTCAGTGCCATCATCGGCATAGGCCACACGCTAGGTCTCGCCGTCATCGCCGAGGGCGTGGAAAACGAGGATCAGCTGGAATTCCTGAAGCGCAACCGCTGCGATCTGGCCCAGGGCTATCTGTTCAGTCCCCCGGAGAATCCGGACGCCTTCGCGCTGCGCCTGGAGGCCGATGAAACCCGTAGGGCGGGTTAGGCCGAAGGTCGTAACCCGCCATTCCCTGGGCGGCAATGCGCCATGGGCTTGCGGAAACCGTTCGCCCTGAGTAGCCGCCCAAAGGCGGCGTATCGAAGGGCTCTTCGCTGCGTTGAATGACCCATGAGACCATCCAGAGATTCTCCGCCATCAGGGCCGAATCCGGCGAGACAGGGGCATGGCCCCTGGCGTATCGTGCCGCCATGAGCACACATGAACTCCCCCCGCTGCTGGCCTTCCACCTCGATCCGGAAGTCTGCGAGCGGGCGCGCCAGACCCGCGACGCCCGCTTCGACGGCCGTTTCTTCATCGCCGTCACCTCCACCAAGATCTACTGCCGGCCCGTCTGCCCGGTGCAGCCGCCCTTGGCCAAGAACGTGCGTTTCTACGCCACGGCCGCCGCCGCCGAGGCCGCCGGCTTCCGGCCCTGTCTGCGCTGCCGGCCGGAGACCGCGCCGGGCACCCCGGCCTGGGCCGGCACCGGCGCCACCGTGGCGCGGGCCCTGCGCCTGATCGACGAGGGCGCCCTGGACGAGGGCTCCCTGGAGGTCCTGGCCACCCGGCTCGGTGTCGGCGAGCGCTATCTGCGCAAGCTCTTCGAGGCCCAGGTCGGCGCATCGCCCAGCGCGGTGGCCAAGACCCGGCGCCTGCATCTGGCCAAGCGCCTCCTGGACGAGACGGCCTTGAGCATGCCCGCCATCGCCGAGGCCGCCGGCTTCGGCAGCCTGCGCCGCTTCAACGCCGCCTTCCAGGAGAGCTACGGACGCACGCCCGGCAGCCTGCGCCGCAAGGCCCTGTCTTCCGAGATTGTGCCCGATGCCGGCGTCTGCCGGCTGCGCCTGCCCTACCGCGAGCCCTGGCGCTGGGAGCAGTTCCACGGGCATTTCGCCCTGCGCGCCCTGCCCGGCGTGGAAGTGCTGGAGCCACGGCGCTATGCCCGCAGCTTCCGCTTGGCTGGCCATTGCGGCTGGTATGCCGTGCGGCCCCTGGACGGCGAGCCGGTGCTGGAACTTACCGTCAGCGCCTCGGCCCTGCCGGTCCTGGCCCAGGTCGTGGCGCGGGTGCGCCGCCAGTTCGACCTGGACGCCGAGCCGGGCGTCATCGCCGGGCAGCTGGCCGCCGACCCGGCCCTGGCGCCCCTGCTCGCCGCGACGCCGGGACTGCGCCTGCCTTGCGCCTTCGATGCCTTCGAGCAGGCGGTGCGGGCCATCGTCGGCCAGCAGGTCACGGTCAAGGCGGCGGTCACCGTCGTCGGCCGGCTGGTGGACCGCTATGGCGAGGTTCTGGAGGCGGCGCCCGAGGGCGCACCGACCCGGCTGTTTCCCCGGCCCGAGGCCCTGGCGCAGGCCGAGCTGGCCGGGATCGGCATGCCCGGCAAGCGCGCCGAGGCCTTGCGCGGCTTCGCGGCGCGGGTCGCCGACGCTTCCCTGGTGCTCGCCGCCGATCAGGGCGTGGAGCGCCTGGTCGCCGAACTGCGTGCCCTGCCGGGCCTGGGGCCCTGGACCGCCGAATACATCGCCCTGCGCGCCTTCGGCGAACCGGATGCCTTCCCGGCCTCGGACTTGGGCCTGCTCAAGTCCCGGGCCTGGGGCGAGAACCCGCCCACGGCAGGGCAGCTACAAGCCCGTGCCGAGGCCTGGCGACCCTGGCGGGCCTATGCCGCCGTGTATTTATGGAATTCCTACGAAATTTGACTTTACGAGGTGTAACGATGCGCTTGCGCGATGTCGTGGATTTATTGCTCTTGGCCGCGCTCTGGGGCGGGTCCTTCCTGTTCATGCGCGTCGCCGCGCCGGAATTCCCACCGCCGGTCATGGTCGTGCTGCGCGTGGGCATCGCCGCCGCCTGTTTGATGCCGGTGCTGGCCTGGCGCGGCGGCCTGGGGGCGGCACGGGCCCATGCCGGACGCATCGCCGTGGTCGGCCTCATCAACTCGGCCCTGCCGTTCTGTCTGTTCGCCTATGCCGCCCTATCCTTGACCGCCGGTTTCGCCGCCCTGCTCAATGCCACGACCCCGCTCTGGGGCGCCCTGGTGGCCTATCTCTGGCTGGGCGAGACCCTGAACCGGGGCCGCATCGCCGGCCTAGCCTTGGGCGTGGTCGGCGTCGCCGTGCTGGTCATGGGCGGCGTGTCCTTCAAGGCCGGCGGCAGCGGCTGGGCGGTCCTGGCCGTGCTCGCCGCAGCCCTGTGCTACGGGCTCGGCGCCAGCTACACCAAGCGCAAGCTGACCGGCGTGAACTCCCTGGCCGTGGCCGCCGGCAGCCAGCTGGCCGCCTGCCTCGCCCTCCTGCCCGCCGCCGCGTACTGGTGGCCGGAGGCCCAGCCCTCGGCCAAGGCCTGGCTGGCCGTGGCGGCCCTGGGCCTGGGCTGCACGGGCCTTGCCTATGTGCTGTTCTTCCGCCTGATCGCCAACGTCGGCCCGGCCAAGGCCATCACCGTCACCTTCCTGGTGCCGGTGTTCGCGGCGGTCTGGGGCGTGCTGTTCCTGGACGAGCCGGTCAGCGGGCGCATGCTCGCCGCCGGCGCCATCATCCTCCTGGGCACGGCGCTCGCCACCGGACTGCTGAAATTCGGCGCTGCGGCCCTGCCCCAAGCTTCCGGAGCGAAACCATGAACCTTCGACCGCTGCACTACCGCCATCACGACAGCCCCCTAGGCCCGCTGCTGCTGGCCGGCGACGAGGAGGGCCTGCGCTATATGCATATGCGGGGCGACGGCCTGCGCCTGCCCTACGAGGACTGGGTGCACGCGCCAGAGGCATTCGATGAGGCCTGCCGCCAGCTGGATGCCTATTTCGCCGGCAGGCTGACCCGCTTCGAACTGCGTCTGGCGCCGCGCGGCACGGAATTTCAGCGCCAGGTGTGGCAGGCCCTCTGCGAGATCCCCTATGGCGCCACCGAGAGCTATGCGGGCCTGGCGGCGCGCATCGGCCGGCCCAGCGCCATGCGTGCGGTCGGGGCGGCCAATGGCGCCAACCCCATCGGCATCATCGTGCCCTGCCACCGGGTCATAGGCCGCGACGGCAGCCTGACCGGCTATGCCGGCGGCCTCGCCGCCAAGGAATACCTGCTGCGCCTGGAAGGCTGGCAAGGCGTGGAACAGGGGCGCTTGTTCGCCTGAGTATCGGGCTGAAACAAGAATCCGTTCGCCCTGAGTAGGCCGCCTCAGCGGCCGTATCGAAGGGGTGTTCGATGCGGAGCGCGTGGTAATTCCACCATTGAAGCCCCCGGGTTTTCCCGTATCATGGCCCGTTTACGCCTTTCCCGACGGGTAGCCGCATGCGCATCGCCAAGTCCCTGACCGCCTTAGGCCTTTCCCTGGCCTTCTCCCTCCCGGCTTCCGCCCTCACCATCAAGGAACTGGTCCAGCTCAAGCGCCTCTCCGAGCCCCAGCTCTCCCCAGACGGCAGCCTCGTGGTCTTCACCCAGCGCGAGACCGACATGGAGGCCAACAAGGGCCGCACCGACCTCTGGCTCTACGAATTCAAGACCAAGACCCGCCGCCCGCTCACCAGCGATGCCGGCAACGACCATGCCGCCCGCTGGTCCGCCGACGGCCAATGGCTGTACTTCCTGTCCACCCGCAGCGGCAGTTCCCAGGTCTGGCGCCTGCCGCTGGCCGGCGGCGAGGCCCGCCAGGTCACCGACCTGTCCCTGGACGTGGGAAGCTTCCAGCTGCCCGCCAAGGGCGAGCGCCTGGTGGTCAGCCTGGAGGTCCACCCGGATTGCCAGGACCTGGCCTGTACCCAGAAGCGCATGGAAAACGGCGCCAAGTCCAAGGCCAGCGGCCAAGCCTTCGACCGCCTGTTCCTGCGCCACTGGGATGCTTTCGAGGACGGCCTGCGTTCCCATTTGTTTTCCTTGAGCCTGGACAAGAACGGCAAGGCCAATAATCCCGTCGACCTGATGCGCGGCCTGGACGGCGACACGCCCAGCAAGCCCCAGGGCGGCAACGAGGACTACACTATCAGCCCCGACGGCAAGACCGTGTATTTCTCCGTGCGCCTGGCCGGCCGCGAGGAACCCTGGTCGACCAATTTCGACATCCACCAGGCGCCCATCGACGGCAGCGCGCGGCCCAAGAACCTCTCCGGCGACAACAAGGCCTGGGACGCCCAGCCCGTGGTTTCCCCGGACGGCCGCTATCTGGCCTGGAAGGCCATGGACCGCCCCGGTTACGAGGCCGATCGCTTCCATATCCGCCTACGCGATCTGCGCTTAGGGAAGACCCGCGATCTCGCCGCCGACTGGGACCGCTCCGTGGAGGAGTTGGCCTTCGACGCCGAGGGCGACAGCCTGTATGTCACGGCCCGGGACACCGGCCAGAAACCCCTGTTCCTCATCGATCGGGAAGACGGCGGCGTGCGCAAGCTGGTCGCCGAGGGCACGGTCACCGGCATTTCCGTCGGCGAGGAGCGCGTGGTCTATGGCTGGGACGATCTGGAAAATCCCACCGAACTCTACGCCTACGACAAGGGCAAGCACGGCCGCCTGACCCGCGTCCATGGCGATGCCAAGCTCAAGCTGGGCAAGGCCGAGCAATTCGAATTCGAGGGAGCCAAGGGCGAGCTCGTGCACGGCTATGTCGTCCGCCCCGCCGACTACAGCTCCGGAAAGAAATACCCGGTCGCCTTCCTGATCCACGGCGGTCCCCAGTCCAGCCTGTCCAATTACTGGCAATACCGCTGGAATCCCCAGATCTACGCCGGCGCCGGCTATGCCGTCGTCGCCATCGATTTCCACGGCTCGGTGGGCTACGGTCAGAAATTCACCGACTCCATCCAGGGCAACTGGGGCGGCGCGCCGCTGGAGGACCTGCAAAAAGGCCTGGCCGCCGCCGCCAAACAATACGGCTTCCTGGACGGCAACCGCGCCTGCGCCCTGGGCGGTTCCTACGGCGGCTACATGACCAACTGGATCGCCGGCCAGTGGAAGGACCGCTTCAAATGCCTGGTCAACCACGCGGGCATCTTCGATCAGCGCACCTTCTATTATTCCACCGAGGAACTCTGGTTCCCGGAATGGGAACAGCTAGGCCCCCATTACGACAAGCCCGAGGAATACTCCACCTGGAACCCGATCCGCTACGTGGGCGAATGGAAAACCCCCATGCTGGTGATCCACGGCCAGCTCGATTACCGCATCCCCGTGGAGCAGGGCATCGCCACCTTCACCGCCCTGCAGCGCCGCAACGTACCCTCCAAGTTCCTGTATTTCCCGGACGAGAATCACTGGATTTTGAAACCGAATAATTCCATTCAGTGGCATAACGAAGTGCTGGCCTGGCTGGACAAGTGGACGAAGAAGTAATCCGGATGGATCGTGTCGCCGAGCCCGGGAACCCTTAGAAACCGTTCGTCCTGAGTAGGGACTCGCAGAGTCCCGTATCGAAGGATGAGCGGTTTCCAGGCTGCCGGGTATGGCCAACCGCGGAGCATTTTCTTGAGGAGCCGCCCATGCCCAAGATCATCGCCGATCTCGTGTCCTTCGCCGACGCCCGGACCGAGGGCGTCATCGACTTCCCCAAGCCCGAACGCCTGGTCAAGGGCAATCCCCAGCGTCAAACCTGGAACCACTACACGGACGAAAAGGAACGCTTCTGGTCCGGCGTCTGGGAGTGCGAACCGGGGGCCTGGAAGGTGTTCTACGACCAGAACGAGGACGAATTCTGCTACATCGTCCAGGGCCGCTTCCGGCTCCATGACTCCCAAGGACAGTACAAGGAATTCAAGGCCGGCGACGCCTTCGTGATCCCCGGCGGTTTCGAAGGCGTGTGGGAGACCTTGGAGACCGTGCGCAAGCTCTATGTGATCGCCGCGAAATCTTGAACGTGGGCGGACCGCGCCATTACCGCCACAGGATCGCATGCCCGGGCCGGCCGACATCGGTCACCTTGGTGTAGCCGGCGGCGAGGATGATTTCCAGTTCCTTGAAGGTCGCGTTTCTCTGGCCCCGGTAATCGCTCCGAAAGCGTTCCAACGAGCATTTCCCCGACCCGTTGTCTAGCGCCTCCGCCGCCTTGTCGTGGAACACGTGGCATAGATTCGGCGCATCCCCGCCGGTGACGGTGGATTTAATCCAGCTCAAATTGCCTTCCTCGGACCAGCTCGCCTTCGTCAACACCAGGTGATAGCTGAAGCAAAGCGGCAACATTACCCATTCTGTGCCCAGATCCTCGACATTGGCGCTCACCGAACTCACCCACTTGACGCCCTCCAACAGGGGCGAGAAGCCGGCCTTGTCCGTGCCCACGGCGAGCCGCCTGCCGTCGAGGCAGAAGGTCTTGGGCGATTGCATCGCCTCGGCGATAAAGTTTTCCAGCGGCGTCGGCATGGTAACGCTCCTTGTGTTTGTCCAGAGAGATGGCCTGGCACGCCTGCCCCACGGAGAGGTGCAGGTCGCCTTACATAGGCAGAACACCGCGCCTTCCGGCGCCGGGGTGAGCCGCCGTATCGAACTATGGCTTAGTCGGCGCGGCCATCGATGTCAATGCGGTTCGGCTGAGGTAGGCACCCCGCATGGACCACTAGGTCTCAACCGACCGCTTCCGCCGCCAGCGCGGGCGTTCCCATCGGGCGCCACATCACCACCGCCAGGCCCGCGAACCAGAAAATCTGTCCAATCCCGAACAGGGCCACCAGATCCTTGAGCGTCGGAATCACGGACAATACACCCGCCACGCCTATCCCGAGGCCGAGATAATCCAGGGCCTTGGGCAACTGCGCCCCGCGCCGCGACGCCGCGCAGACCAGCAGAACCCACACCCCGCCCACCAGCTCCACGCCGCCCCCCAGGGCCTCGCTGACGACGGCGAGGCTGCGCCAGATCGTGAGCGCCTGCGCCGGGTCCTCGGTGTAGAACTTGGCCACGGCCTCCGTGCCCAGGATGGTGATCATGCCGCTGGCCAGGATAAGGCCCGCCCAGATCAGGGCAAAGGGCGTGGCGAGCTTCATCAGCTCCGGCGCGCGCGCCTTCAAACGCTCGTGCAGCGCCACGGCCAGAATCACCAAGGCGGGAGCAAAGGCGATATAAATCGTGAAACTCCAGGCCTCGAACCAGGCCTTGCGCTCCAGGAAGAAGACCATCTTCTGCATCCCGGTCAGGCTCGCCGTATCGCCGGGATTGAGCAGGGTCGCCATGCCGGCGAAACCGAGGACATAGGCCAGGGCCTGGAACAGGGCGGCGTAGGCCCCGGCTTTCTGTAAAGCGGTCATTGCTGAAACTCCTGGTGAGGATTTGAGCCGATACGAGGCGCGTTCAAGGTGTAGCAGCTCAATGAACGATTTTCATCCAGTGAAATGTTACAGAACATTGGCGGGGGCCGGTCGGAAGCCATGGAAAGCCATCACCAGGCTTCCGTTCGCTGAGCTTGTCGAAGGGCGAGCAATACTCCGTTTGTCCTGAGTAGCCGCCGGGAGGCGGCGTATCGCAGGAGCTGCACCGATATTGCGTCATACACGTCGTCCCCTATACGCCCAGCGGATGACCGCTGGGCATTAAGATTCCCAAGGACGCTTGGGAGAGAGTGGGGCAGGCTGGGTCTCGCCCCGGCGGGCGAGTTACTTGAGCTGCGCTGAAACTTCGTTTGCTTTGCGTGCCTGCCCAAAGAAAGTAACCAAAGAAATGCAGCCCGGTGCAGCGCCCGCTACGCGGGTCCCCTGCGCGCTTCAGCCAAAGCGGGTTCCGGCCAGGAGGACATCCCTGTCCCCAGGCCGGAAGTGCCTCATCCATGAGGCACCCCTTCGGGCTGCTTCCGCTTCGGCTTCCAGCGCTCGGCGCCGCACAGGGCACTCGAAGTACAACCTCTCCCTAACCCTCCCCCGTCAAGGGGGAGGGGACTGGATCGACGCGCAACGCGTGCCTCTTAAAGCCCCTCTCCCATTTCGGGAGAGGGGTTGGGGAGAGGGTCGTCCGGGCCCCCAGGCGCCGCCGAGCATCGCAGGGCAAACCGGGAATATCGGCGGAATACGCTGCGCTATTCAGCCCTAGGGTTCGTTACTTACAACCTCTCCCCAATCAAGCTCTCCGCCAACGCAAAATCCACCCGTTCGACGGTATCCACGCCTTCCACCAGCACATTCAATATCTCCTCCTGGATCGCCCCGCGCCGCCTGGCCTCGGCATAGGGCAGGCGGTGGAACATGACCATGGAGTACCGCGGGATAAAGCGCGGGCTGTGGCGATTTTCCAGCTCGAAGGACAGTTGCTTCTTCAGGCCGAATTTCGGATCTCGTACGGTGGCGCGCATTTCCACGTAGTTTTCCAGGGCCATGTCGGCGATGGCTTCGGCATTGGGCTTGCGCAGGGCGAAGAACTGCTCGAACACCGCTTCCCAGCCGGCTTCGCCGTTTTGGCATTCGTTGAGCGCGGAGACGTCCTCGAAGGCACAGTTCATGCCCTGGCCGTGGAAGGGCACGATGGCATGGGCGGCATCGCCGAGGACCAGGGCCAGATCCCGGTAGTGCCAGGGCTCGGAGCGCACGGTGGCCAGATGGCCCAGGGGATTGCCCAGGAACTGCAGTTCCAGGTCGGGCAGCAGGGGCAGGGTGTCGGCGAAGTATTTTTCGAAGAAGGCGCGCACGGCCTCCGCGCTGCCCAGGCTCGCGAAGCTTTCCGGGCCTTCGTTGGGCAGGAATAGGGTGAGGGTGAACGTGCCGTCGGGATTCGGTAGCGCAATGAGCATAAACTCGCCGCGCGGCCAGATATGCAGTGCGTTTTTCTCCAGGCGGAATTCGCCATTGGGTCCCGGCTGGATGCACAGTTCCTTGTAGCCATGGGACAGGGGTTCCTCGCGGCAGGAACCGTTGGTTTCGCGCTGGATGGCGGCGCGCACGGCGGAGGCGCTGCCGTCGGTGCCGATCAAGGTGTCGAAACCGACGTCGCGCAGGGTTTGCGTCGTTTCATCCAGGAGCGAGACGGTCCGGGCGGAAAAATCCACGTCGCGGCAATTCCGGCCGAATTCGATGGTCACGCCCTCGCGCTCGGCCAGATCCATGAGCACGCAATTCAGCCCGCCGCGCGATACGGAATAAATCACTTCCTCGGGTCGCTGGCCGTAGGAGAAATACTGGGTATTGCCGGCCTCGTCGTGGAGCATGCGCCCGGCCATGGGGAGCAGCACCTTGCGGATCTCGTCCATCAGGCCGATTTCTTCGAGCGCCGCGATGCCGCGATTGGCCAGGGCCAGATTGATGGAGCGGCCGGCGGAGATGGCGGTCTTGCGCATATCCGGGCGGCGCTCGTAAATCGTGACGGCATAACCCTTGCGGGCCAGGAAGATGCCCAGCAGAGAGCCTGCCAGGCCCGCGCCGATGAGCGTAATTGCTTTCTTTTCCATCACAGCAGTCCCTTGAGAATGTCGACGAAATGCCAGGCGTCGGCATAGGAGTTGTAGAGCGGGGTCGGCGCCACGCGGATGACATTCGGTTCGCGCCAGTCGCAGGTGATGCCGGCCGCTTCCATTTTCTCGTGCAGGACCTTGCCGCTCATCTGATCGCTGGCGACGGTCAGGGACAGCTGGCAGCCACGTTCCGCCGGGGATTCCGGGGTGATGATGGCGATATGCGAGCCGCACTCGGCTTTCAGCAGGGCCTCCAGATAGCCGGTGAGCTTTTCGGCCTTTTCGCGCAGGGGACGCATGCCGCCCGCTTCCGTGAACACGTCCAAGGAGGCGCGGATGGCGGCCAGGGACAGGACCGGCGGGTTGGACAGCTGCCAGCCTTCGGCGGTGGGGATGGCCTGGAAATCCGGGCCCATCTGGAAGCGGGTGGACTTGTCATGACCCCACCAGCCGGCGAAGCGCGGGAGGTCGCGATTCGTGGCATGACGTTCATGCACGAAGCAGCCGGCCACCGAACCCGGGCCGGAGTTCAGGTATTTGTAAGTGCACCAGCAGGCGAAATCCACGTCCCAGTCGTGCAGTTTCAGTTCGATATTGCCCACGGCATGGGCCAGATCGAATCCGACCATGCAACCCTTGGAGTGGCCGAGGCGCGTGATCTCCGCAAAATCCATGACCTGACCGGTATAGTACTGCACGCCCGGCAGGAGGATCAGGGCGATGCTCTCGCCCTCGCGCTCGATGAGCGCGTACAGATCCTCGGCGCGGATCAGCTCCTCGCCTTCGCGCGGTTTGATGGTGAGCATGGCCTCGCGCGGATCGTGGCCGTGCAGTTTCAGCTGGGACGCCACGGCATAGGTGTCGGAGGGGAAGGCGTGGTCTTCGATGAGGATCTTGTAGCGCGTGGCGGTCGGGCGGTAGAAGCTGACCATCATCAGATGCAGGTTCGCCGTCAGGGAATTCATGGTGACGACTTCATTGTTCTGCGCGCCGACCAGCTTCGCCATGGGGTCGGTGAGGAATTCGTGGTAGGGCAGCCAGGCGTGTTTGGGCTCGAAATGGCCGCGTACGCCCAGGTTCTGCCAGTCGGTCAGCAATTCGCCCACATAGTCGGCCGTGCGCTTGGGTTGCAAGCCTAAGGAATTGCCGCAGAAATAGATCTCGTCTTTTCCGGCGGCAGTTTTCGGAATATGGAACTGGTCGCGGAAACCGCGCAGCGGGTCGGCGGAATCCAGGCTCAGGGCGTGCTCAAGGCTTAGGTTCAACATCAGCAGATCTCCAGGGCATACAGGCGCGGACGCGAGGGGGCGGCGTCCAGCAAAAAGGCGGGGATGGACAGCTCGACGAGATAGAAACCGTCGGCGATGGTATCGGGCACGAAGACCAGCTCGGTGATGGATTTGTGGCTCAAGGCCTCGGGGCCGGCCAGATGGGCGCGTTCGGGGATATTCCAGAAGCGGTGATGCACTTCCAGATAACCCTCGTCATACATCTTGTCCACGGAGGGGAAATCGACGAGCAGGTGCTCGACGCCGCGTTCCAGCAGATAGGCCATGGCGGGGAGGCTCAAGAACGGCGGAAAACCGTCCTCGCCGTAGCGGAAGCCGAGCTTGTCCCGGGAATTGGGCAGGCTGCGGATCACCAGGGCCTTGAGTTGGGCATCGGCATAGTCGGCCAGGGCCTGTTCCAGGGCGGCGCGGGTGATCAGGCGGTCGCCGGGCTGATGGGCCGGCAGATAGGCTTCCGCGCAAGCCTCGGAGGCCACCGGAACCAGACTCACCAATACGCCCGGATGCAGGCTCTGGGTGAGAGCCAGGTGCACCGGCGCCGCGTTATGGGCGATATGGGCCAGGCTCTCGGTGTGGGTGCCGTTGCAATGGGGATTGAGGCGGATTTCCGGCACATTGCAGGAGCCACCCTGGGCCGTGTCGCCGACGAAGCCGCCGGCGCGCATGGGCTCCATGGTGGCCGGGGCCGCTCCGAAGTGGTTGGGCTGGGTCCCCGAAAAATCCAGGGCGATGGCGATATCCAGGGCCTTGGCGAAATCCACGCGGTAGCGGCTGCCGCCAATCACAAATTCACCGTGAAAGCTCATACGGGTTTCTCCATGGGAAGAAAGCGCTCCTTGGGCAGATTGAGCCACTCCAGGGCCGTGCCGTGCAGCAGGCGCGCCTGCTTTTCCGCATCGAAGCCCATGGACTCGATCAGTTCTCCGGGTTTCAACTCGCCCAGGGGGAAGGGGTAGTCGGTGCCCAGGGCGATGCGATCCGCGCCGACCTTGTCGACGAAGAAACGGAAATAATCCGGGTCGTGGACCAGAGAGTCGTAGTAAATCTTCGACAGGTATTCGCGCGGGTTGACGGGATTGTCCTGGGCGCAGAGATCGGGTCTCGCCTCGTAGCCGTGGGCGATGCGGCCTATGGTGGAGGGAAAGGTGCCGCCGCCGTGGGCGAAGGCGATGCGCAAGTTCGGCAATTTATTGAGCAGACCGGAAAACACCACCGAGCAGATGGCGAGCGTCGTCTCCGCCGGCATGCCCACCAGCCAGGGCATCCAGTATTTCGCAGTTCGGTCCTTGCCGAGCATTTCCCAGGGATGCACGAAGATGCAGGCGCCGAGTTTTTCCGCCGCTTCGAAGATGGGAAAGAGCTCCGGCGCATCCAGGTTCATGCCATTGATATTGGAACCGATCTGCACGCCGGGCATGCCCAGTTCCTTGACGCAGCGTTCCAGCTCCTTGATCGCCAGCGCGGCGTCCTGCATGGGCAGGGTGCCCAGGCCGACGAAATGCTTGGGGTGCTTGGCGACGACGCCGGCGATATGGTCGTTGAGGATCTTGGCCAGATCGTAGGTATGTTCGGGCTTGGCCCAGTAATTGAACATCACCGGCACGGTGGACAGGACCTGCACCTGGCAGTCGTGGGCCTGGTATTCGCGGATGCGCCTCTCCGGGTCCCAGCAATTGCTCTCGATCTCGCGGAAGAATTTCCCGTCGATTAGCATGCGCGCGGTATTGCAGCCGCAGTGCTCGAGCTGCACGAAGCCGCCGTAGCCGTAGCGCTCGCGTAAATCCGGCCAGTTTTCCGGCAGGATATGGGTGTGGATGTCGATCTTGAGCATCATTTCTTCTCCGGCGCTTCCATCACCGCCCCGCAGAGTTTGCAGGTCCGGTGTTCCGCGCTGCCGAAGAATCGTTCGAACACCGCGCCGAAATCGGTCTCGATATTCTTCAGGGGGAAGAATTCCTCGTAGAGCAGTTGATCGCAGGACTCGCAATACCATTGCAGGCCGTCCAGCTCATGCTCCAGGCGCTTGCGCTCAACCACCAGGCCGATGCCTTCGCCTAGGCGCTGGGGCGAATGGGGAATATGGGGCGGCAGGTAGAAGATTTCGCCGGCCTTGATGGTCACGTCCACGCGCTTACCCGCCTGGATGGTGCGCAGGACCATCTCGCCTTCCAGCTGGTGGAAGAATTCCGGACCGTGCTCCACGTGGTAGTCCTTTCGAGAATTGGGTCCGCCCACGACCATGACGATGAAGTCGTCCTGCTCGAAGACTTTTTTATTGCACACCGGCGGTTTGAGCAGATGGCGGTGCTCGTCGATCCATTGCTGGAGGTTAAGGGCTTTGTCGAACATTGTGTACTCCCTCGCAGATTTCCGGCCCTGAGGTCCGGTTCTGTCAATGAAGCCGTTCGTGCTGAGCTTGTCGAAGCATGAATGGCGTGGTGTGGAAGCGATGATTCGCCCTTCGACAGGCTCAGGGCGAACGGGTGCGACAGTGTTCCGCCTGGCTCAATCCAGCGCCGCGATGCACTTGAGCTCGATGGCGATAGGCGTGGGCAGGCAGTTGATTTCCACGGTGGTGCGGCAGGGCGGGTTGACGCCGAAATACTCGGCCCAGAGCCGGTTATAGACCGGGAAATCGTCCTTCATATTGGTCAGGAACACCGTGACGTCCACGAGCTGATCCCAGCGGGCGCCGGCGTCTTCCAGGATGGTGCGCACATTGTCGAAGACCGAGCGGCACTGGGCCTCGATGTCATAGCCGGCGATGGAGCCGTCCTCGCCCAGGGTGACGCCGGGAATCGCTTTCGTGCCGCGCTGGCGCGGACCGACGCCGGACAGGAACAGGAGATTGCCGACGCGGCGGGCGTGGGGGTAGTGGCCGACCGGTTCCGGGGCCTTCTTGGACTCGATGGACGTGGATTGGCTCATGGCGCGATCCTTGTGAATGCTGAGAAATGAGAATAGGCCGAAAGCCCGCGCGATGGCGGGCAGAGGACGCAGAAGGCGTCCCGGAGCGGGAGGGCTTAGCGGAAGATGTGCTTGCAGCCGGCCGGGCTGGCGAAGATCGCCCCGGAGGATTTGTCTGCAGGCTTGGGGCGCTTACCGATGTTGTCGATCATGGCCGGCTGTCTGGGTCGCTGCACGGGTTCCGTTCGTCCTTCGACAGGCTCGGGACGAACGGGCTGGGTGGTATTCGGTCAGTATTTTATACAGACGTTCTTGGCTTCGGTAAAGAAGCGCAGGGCCTCGAAGCCGCCCTCGCGGCCGACGCCGGAGTCCTTGACGCCGCCGAAGGGCGTGCGCAAGTCCCTGAGCAACCAGCAGTTCAGCCAAACCACGCCGGCTTCCAGGCGCTTGGCGACGCGGTGGGCCCGGCTCAGGTTTTCCGTCCACACCGAGGCCGCCAGGCCGTAGCGCACGCTGTTGGCCATGCCCAAGACTTCTTCTTCGCTGTCGAAGGGCATGAGCGTCGCCACCGGTCCGAAGATCTCCTCCTGGTTGACCCGGCAGTCGAAGGGCAGGCCCTCGATCACCGTGGGCGGCAGGAAATAGCCTTCGGCGCAGCGGCCTTCGGGCCGGACCCGCTCGCCGCCGGTGAGCACGCGCCCGCCCTCGGCCTTGGCCAGCTCCACATAGGACAGGACCTTGGCGAGATGGGCCTCGGATACCAGGGCGCCGTGCTCGGTGGCCGTTTCCAGGGGATCGCCGAGGCGGCGGGCGGCGGCGCGGGCCACGAAATCGGCCTTGAAGCGTTCGTAGAGCGGGCGTTCGACGAAGATGCGGGAGCCGCAGAGGCAGATCTGGCCCTGGTTGGCGAAGGCGGCGCGCAGGACGCCGTCCAGGGTCTTCTCGTAAGCGCAGTCGGCGAACACCAGGGTGGGGTTCTTGCCGCCCAGTTCCAGGGACAGCTTCTTGAAGGCCGGGGCGGCGACCCGGGCAATCTCGGCGCCGGTGGCGGTGCCGCCGGTGAAGGAGATGGCCTTGACCTTGGGATGCTCGACCAGGGCGCGGCCGATCCGGCCGCCCACGCCGTGCACGATGGCCAAGACGCCCGCCGGCAGGCCGGCGTCCGTGCAGATCTCGCCGAGCAGGGCCGCCGTGGCCGGCGTGACCTCCGAGGGCTTGGCGATGACGCAGTTCCCGGCGGCCAGGGCCGGTGCGATCTTCCAGGTGAAGAGGTAGAGCGGCAGGTTCCAGGGCGAGATGCAGCCGACGATGCCGATGGGGTCGCGCAGGGTGTAGTTGACCCCGTCTTCGCCCATGCTATGGGCCTCGCTGGCGTACTGGGTGATGGCCTGGGCGAAGAAGCGGAAGTTGCTGGCGGCGCGGGGAATGTCCAGGCTGCGGGCCAGACTCACGGGCTTGCCATTGTCCACGCTCTCGGCGAAGGCCAGTTCGTCCAGGCGCAGCTCGATGCCCTCGGCGATGGTGTACAGGATCTTGGCGCGGGCCTCGATGCTCATGGCCTTCCAGGCCGGCAGGGCCGCCTCGGCGGCGGCCACGGCCAGCTCCAGATCGCGGGCGTCGGAATCGGGAATGCGCCCATAGACCTGGCCGGTGGCCGGTTCGACATTGTCCAGATAGGCGCCGCCGACCGGCTCCTGGTATCGGCCTTGGATGAAATTGGCGAGGGTTTGCATGGCGGACATTCTCGAGCGGGACGCAGGGGCAACATGATGGCTGAGTTCGCGCCCGCTGGGAATGCCCGGGCATGGAAGGCGACGGATGGAAATGTGACGCATTTGTGACAAGAGCGGACCCTAAATTGAACGGAGGGAGATAGAATGCCGGCCGCTGTTTTGGGGGCCGCTCCGGCGTCGCGGGGCATGGCCCAGTCTCCTTGGATCGTGTGTGGAAGTTTATGAAATCGACTCTCGTTGCCGCCCTGCTCGGCATGTCCTTAATGCACTCGGCCATCGCCGGTGAATCCATCCAGGTGTCCGGGTCCTCGACCCTGAAGCCCGCCTTGCAAGCCTGGGCCGCGGTCTATGCCAAGCAGAATCCCCAGGTCGCGTTGTCGGTCTCCGGCGACGGTTCGGGCAGCGGCTTCCGCGCCATGAGCCTGGGGCAGGCCGATCTGGTGGCCTCCAGCCGCCCCATTTCCCCGGTGGAGGTGGAGACCCTGAAGGGCATCGCCGTCGAGCTGGAAGCGCGCGTGGTGGGCCTGGATGCGCTCAGCGTCTTCGTGCACCCGGACAATCCCCTGGCGGGCATGAGCGTCGCCGAGCTGCGGGAGATCTTCGGCGAGGGCGGGCGGATCAAGAAATGGGACGAGCTGAAGCTGCGGGTGCCGGGCTGCGCCTCCGGACGCATCGAGTTGATCGGCCGCCCCGACGGCTCGGGCACTCAGGGCGATTTCGCCAGCCTGCTCAAGGCCCCCCATGGCCTGAAGCTGGCCCGCGCCAAGAAGAGCGCCAAGGACGTAGTCGAGGCCATCGCCGGCCAGCCCTGTGCCATCGGTTATGGGGCCTATCTCAAGAGCGACAGGGTCAAGGCGCTGTGCCTGGCCGAGGACAAGGGCGGCGCCTGCACGACGCCGGAGCAGGCGCTGGCCAGCCGCACAGGCTATCCCTTCCTGCGCGAGCTATACCTCTACGTGCCCCGCAAGGCCGGGGCGCGCGTGGCGGAGTTCCTCGCCTGGTCCCGGGGCAGAGAGGCGGCTTGCGTGATGCAGGAGAAGACGACGTTGATTCCGGCGGAACCGGTCAGCTGCTCCTGAGTCCGGTACCGCTTAGAGGCAGAGCGTGCGCCCGCCGTCCACCGGCAGGTTGATGCCGGTGATATAGGCCGCCGAGGGGCTGGCCAGGAAGGCCACGGCATAGGCAAATTCCTCGGGCTGCGCGAAGCGGCCCACCGGGATGCCGCTCTTCTCCTCTTCGATCACTTCGTCCGGGCTCTTGCCGGTCTTGGCCGATTTATTGGCGATGATGGCGGCCAGGCGCGCGGTGTCGGTGGCGCCCGGCAGGACGTTGTTGACGGTGATGCCGAAGCGGCCCAGCTCGCCGGCCAGGGTCTTGGCCCAGCTGGCGACGGCGCCGCGCACGGTGTTGGACACGCCCAGGTTGGGGATCGGCTGCTTCACCGAGGTGGAGATGACATTGATGACGCGGCCGTAGCCGGCGGCCTTCATGCCGGGCAGGAGGGTCTGCACCAGGTTCTGGTTGTTGATCAGATGCTGGCTGAAGGCGGCCAGGAATGCGGCGGGCTCGGCGGTGTGGGCCGGGCCGGGGGCCGGGCCGCCGGTGTTGTTGACCAGGATGTGCACGGGCTTGGCGAGGACGAGCTCCTCGGCGGCGCGTTTCACGGCGGCGTTGTCGTTGAAGTCGGCGACCAGCAGGCCATGCGCCTGACCGAGTGCCGTGTCCAGCTCGGCGCGCACGGCGGCGAGGCTGTCGGCATTGCGGCCGAACACCGTGACATCGGCGCCCAGGGCCGCCAGCTCCAGGGCACAGGCCCGGCCTATGCCCTGGCTAGCGCCGCAGACCAGGGCGTGCTTGCCGCGTAGATCGAGTTTCATGGCAGGTCCTCCGCTGAAAAGGCGCCTAGTGTAATACGACGCCGGCGGCTGTGGGCGGGGCGACTGGACCGACCAAGCGCGGTGGGGGTCTCAGTCGCCGTAGCGCCCCGCCTCGAGCGCGGGCTTGCCGTCCGGGAAGCGCAAGCTGTAGCGATCGCCGTAGCGGCTCTCCGGGATTTCCGGGCGCGGCCCGGCGCCCAGGGCGGTGAGCAGGGCCGGCACGGTGTTGGAATGGCCGGCGACGACCACGGTCTGGCCGCAGTGCTCGTGCCGGAGCTTGCCGGCGAAGACCTTGGGGTCTCGCGGGTCGTAGATGGCGGGAGCCAGCCGCGCCTGGCTGGCCAGGGGCGCGACCGTGGCGCGGGTGCGGCGGAAGTCCGTGGTGTAGATGGCATCGACGCGGACGCCGCGGAAGGCGTCGGCGAGCTTTTGGGCGCGAGCCTGGCCGGCGGGGCTCAAGGGCGGGTTCTTGTCGGCGGGATTGCTCAGATCCTTTTCGGCATGGCGTAGGACATGGATGGCGGCCGGCGGGCAGGCGGCCTGGGCCGTGCCGAAGGCGGCGGCGAGGGCGAGGGCGAGCAGGGTCTTCATGGCGGTCTCCGTCAGCCGGCGAGGCTCTGGTCCTTGAGCCGGGTCAGGCCCAGCAGGATGTCGGTGTAGGGGGTGGGGATGCCGGTCATCCGGCCGATTTCCTGGACGGCGCCCACCAGGGGCTCGACTTCCAGGCGGCGGCCGGCTTCGGCGTCTTGCAGCATGGAGGTCTTGAAGGCGCCTAGCTTGCGCGTGACCGCCATGCGGTCCTCGCCGGACTGGGCGATGGGGCTGCCGATGGCGGCGCCGATGGCGGCGGCCTCGGCCATGACCTGGAGGCAGAAGGCCTTGGTCTGGGGCTCGTCGAGGATGCGATCGGCGGTGGCGCCGGTCAGGGCCGAGATGGGGTTCATGGTCATATTGCCCCAGAGCTTGTACCAGATGTCCTTCTGGATCTGCTCGCTCAAGGAAACCTCGAAGCCGGCGCTGCGGAAGGCATCGGCGACGCGCTCCAGGCGCGGGCTTATGCTGCCATTCGGCTCGCCGAGGATGAGGCCTAGACCCATCACATGCTTGGACAGGCCCGGCTCCGGGTGTTGGCAGCTCATATGGATCACCGAGCCCAGCACCCGGTCGGCGGGGATGGCGGCGGCGATCTGCCCTTCCGGATCCACGCTCTTGAGCTGCGCGCCGGCGTAGGCGCCGCCGAAACCCTGGAAGAACCACCAGGGCAGGCCGTTCATGGCGCTGAGCACGACGGTGTCCGGGCCGATGAGCGGGGCGATCTGCCCAGCGATGCTCGGCAGGGACTGGCCCTTGACGGCTAGGATGACCAGATCCTGCACGCCCAGCTCGGCCGGGTCGGCGCTCGCTTGAACCGGGGCCGTGCTCAGGCCTTGGGTATCCTTGACGCGCAGGCCTTGCTCCGTCAGGGCTTTCAGGGTCTCGCCCCGGGCCACGGCGGAGACCGTGCAGCCGGCCTTCGCGAGGCGTTGGCCGAAGAAAATGCCGATGGCGCCGGCGCCGTAGATGCAGACTTTCACGCTAGACCTCGTGGGAGAAAGAAGATGGGCCGCCAAGGCGCCAAGAACGCCAAGGAAAGACGGGGTTTTACCGCAAAGGCCGCGAAGGCCACAAAGAATTTCTCGTCGCGGTCCGTGTCGGGAAGGCTATATGAGCTGGCTTTCTTCCTTGGCGCCTTGGCGGCGAATCCCGGTTTTCACCACCACCAGAACTGGTAGGCCCAGGCCAGGAACACCGGGGCCGCGCCCAGGCTCAGGGCGAGCAGGGTCGGCAGGCGCCGTGCCCAGGGCGTGCCGGACAGGATGCGCAGGGACAGGTGCAGGCCGGCCAGGGCTGCGAGCAGCAGCAGCGCGGCACGTGTCGGCGAGACCCAGGCCAGATTGACGCCTTCGGGAGCCAGCAGGCTGATGGTGGTCATGGATAGACCCAGGAAGACCGAGATGCCGGCCAGCGGCGTGTAGGCATAGGCCAGGCGGCGCCAGCTGGCGCCGAAACCGGCGGCGAGCCCGGCGAGGCGTGCGCCCAGCAGCAGGGCCGTGCCCAGGACCAGGGTCTCGGCGCCGATGTAGAGCAGGATGGCCAGGCCGTCCAGCCAGGTGAAGACGTCATTGACTTCCGGGTAGTGGGTGAGCAGCCACCAGGGGGCGTTGTCGGCGAGCAGCCAGAGCTGTCCCTGGGCGATGGCGGCCTCGGCGATCCGGGATTTGAGTTGCACGTACCAGGGGCTGGCCGACCACTGGAAGGCGCCCATGGCGATGCCCAGGACGCCGTAGGCCAGGGTCAGGACTTCCCAGCGCGCCGCCTTGTCGAGCTTGAGGCCCAGGATTTCCGACCAGGGCGAGCGGGGCGTCAGGCGCACGGCCTCGCGGTGGCCCGAGCAGCGGCCGCAGTTGTGGCAGGCGCCGGTGCCGGCCTGGCGCTTGACGTCGAGCAAGGGCGGGCAGTTGACGGCGGGCAGGCGCGGCGCGGCATTCCAGCGCGCTTCCGAGACGGCGAAATGCACCGGGGCGATGCGCGCCAGGAGCTGGAAGACGCCGTTGGCCGGGCAGAGGTAGCGGCACCAGACGCGCACGCCCCGCCCATAGAGCAGGCCGACGACCAGGGCTGCGGCGGTGGAGCCGCCCAGGATCAGGAAGACCGGTTTGGGGTATTGGTAGATGCTGGTGAGCTGGCCGATGACGGTGGTGAGGCCGAAGGACACGAAGGGCCAGCCGCCCCAGCGCAGCCAGCGCGGGATGGCGCGATTGAGGCCATGCCGGCTCACCCATTCCGAGAGGGCGCCCTCCGGGCAGAGCACGCCGCACCAGGCCCGGCCCATGAGCATCATGGACAGCATGGCGAAGGGCCACCAGATGCCCCAGAACAGGAACTGGGCGAAGAGGGTCAGGTTCGTGAGGATGCGCGCGTCCTCGTCGGGCAGGTCCAGGAAGGCGGGAATGGCCACCAGGCTGAAATAGACCAGGACGACGAGCCATTGCAGGCCGACGATCACGCCCTTGTGGCGGGCCATGGCATCGCCGAGCTGGCCTAAGGCACGGCGCCAGCGCGACTCGGATGCTTGGCTGTCTTCCGGCCCGCCGGCGGGGACCTGGAGGATGATGGCTTGGTTCATGGGTTTGTTCGATGCATCGAGTGCCATCCCCTTTGTCCTTCGATACGCCGCCCTTGGCGGCTACTCAGGACGAACGGGTGGGGTTATTTCACCACCAGCTTGCCCTTCGCCGTGTCCATGTGGAACTCGCCGAAGAACGCGTACTCGCCCGGGTCCTGGGGGGCGATGATCACCTTGCGGGTCACGCCCTCGGCCAATACGGTCTCCTTGCGCAGGGGCGTGCTCTCGAACTCTTCCGGGCCGGGGCCCTCGTTGCGCACCACCAGGCGGATCTTCTTCCCGGCCGGGACTTCCACGATGGCCGGTTCGAAACGGCCGTTCTTGATGACGATCAGGCGTTCGACCACTTCGCCATCGGCAAGGGCGGCGAGGGGGAGGAGCATGGTCAGGCAAAGTGCCAGCAGTTTCCGGATCATCGTGATTGCCTCTGTTGGGAAGCTGTCCGGCTGAAGCCGGACCTACGAGGGCTGATTACCCGTAGGTCCCGCTTCAGCGGGACAAGCTGCGTCAATAATCCAGCTGCGCCCGCAGGCCCACGGCACGCACATCGTCCGCATCCGCGTCGCCGCCGGGACGGCGAATGTACTGGAAGTTGGGCGAGAGGGCCAGATTGCCGTTGACGAAGTAGCGGTAGTACAGCTCGCCAATCTGCTCGCTGCCGGAAGCTTCGTAACCATGGGCCAGCTCGCCGGACTCGTCGGCGCGGCTGGCGTCCTGGAACTCGTCGGAGACCTGGAGCCAGCCGAGGGCCAGTCCCAGGGCATCGGCGCCGCGGTTCCAGTAGGAGCCGCCGAACTCGGCGCCCAGGGTCAGTGCCTGGTCGAAGCGGCTCTTGCCGTCCAGCTGTTTGCCGTAGCGGGCGAAGACCGTCGTGTAGTCGTGCAGCTGTTGGTCCACCGACAGGCCCAGGCCGCGATGGGTTTTCTGCAGGGGCTCGCCCTCGGCCAGGACCAGTTCGCTGCCGTCCGGCAGGCTCACCAGGGTATCCGGTCCGGTCACGAACTCCTCGCCCCGGCCGTTCTGCCAGGCGTAGAGCCGGTAGTTGCCGCGCAGGCCGTCGAAGAGGAACTGGGTGGTCTCGGCCTGGACCAGGACCAGGGGCGATTGCAGGCTGTCCTTGTAGCTGGCGCCCTCGCCGGAACCGAACACGCCCAGGGAGATGCCGTAGGTTTCCGGCTTCCGGGTTTCGCTGACATAGGCCAGGCGCAGGCCCGGGGTGAAGCCGAACTCGTCCACGCCGATGTCGCCGCCCACGTCCAGCAGCGGGTTGTGCACGAAGGCCTGGTTCATGAAGCGGCTGGTCTCGTCGTCGGCGATGGCATTGCCGTCGAAGAAGGCGAAGGGGTCCATCTTGCCGACCGTGAACTCCAGGTGTTCGCGGGACAGGTCCGGGTTGCCGCCCAGGGGCAGGGGCAGGTCTACCTGGTACCAGGCCTGGGCCAGGAGCACGGTGGAGTCCGAGTCCTCGCTGCCGGGGCGCTGGAAGGTGGTGGCATTGGGCGAGGCGAAGCCATTGCCCAGCTCCTCGATGCCCCGGCCCTGGCCGATGCGGAACTGGCCGTAGAGCTTGGACTCGGAGGCATTGCCCAGGGAGTCGAGCGGCACGGTCACGTCCAGATCGGCGCGGTAGTTGAAAGCGCCGTCGTCTCCGGAAGGGTTGTCCGGGTTGGAGGCGATGCCCGAGGCGTCCTGGGCCACCAGGGTCAGGCCGGCACCCACTTCGATGCCTTCCAGGGATTCGGCCAGCTTGGAGGCCTTCTTCTGGCTATTGGCCTGGGATTCCACGGCCTTCAGGCGCGAGGCGACCGGAGGCTCCACGGCGGAGATGGTCGGCTCGTCGAGCGCGGCTGCTGTCTCGGCCTGGGCCTGTTCCAGCTGGGTGTTGCGGGCTTCCAGCTGCTCTACGCGGGCCAGGAGCTTGGCCAGTTCGGCCTTGAGGGTGGAGAGTTCGTCGTTCGGGGCGGCCTGGGCGCCGGTGCTGAAGGCAGCGGCCAGGCTGAGCGCCAGGGCAGTGCGGCGGAAGCTCATGCTCAGTACCCGCCCTTCTTGCCGATACCGGAATAGATGAAGTCCCATTCCACGGTGAAGGGCGCGAACCAGGGACGCACGCCGGTCAGGCGGTCGGTATGGCGGCCGAAATGGGCGCCGTGGGCACCGGTGCTGGGCGGGGAGATGGTGTACTTGACGTGGTACTGGCCATAGCCGGCCAGCTTGACGTTGTCGCCGTAATGGGGGCCGTCGTTGGCGACCATGGGCATGAAGTCGCCGGACGCGACCTTCTCGCCGCCGGCCTTGGTCACTTCGAATTCCACCTTCAGATAGGGAATCCACTCGCCCTCGGCGAAGCCGTTGCCATTGATGTCCAGGGCGCGGATATCGGCTTCCAGGTGCACGTCGCTCTGTTCGGCCGGTTTCATCATGCCCTCCGGCTCCATCCGGATCGGCTGCAGGTAGACGGCGGCGATTTCCATGCCGAAACGCTGTTCGGGCGTGCCGATGGGGTACTCGACGGCGGCGGCGGTGGTGGCGGCCAGCAGGCCGGCCAGGGGCAGGAGGCGGGTGAGGTTCTTGTTCATGGGATTGGCCAGGTAAGGGGATGAGAGTGCAAATGATAACGCTTATCATCTTTGCGAGCTATGGCCTTGCCGCCCTGGCACTTGACGGCGATCAAGGCTGGCGGGGATTTTCCCCGGCCATGCGCGCCGCCAGGACCGCGATCAGGGCATCGCTCTCCGCCATGGCCCGATCCGCCTCGCCGGCGAAATACCCGCCCGTCGCCGCTAAGCGCCGGCACAGGCCTGTGCGGTCGCCCTGGCCGACGAGCGCGGCGAGGCCGGTGTAATGCTCGGCCAGGCGGCCGATCAGGGCCTGGCGCTCCGGATCGGCCAGGAGGATGTCGGCGTACAGCCCGGCATCCTGGGCGAACAATCGGGAGACCATGTCGATCTCCAGGCGGTAGACGGGGCTCGCGAAGTCCAGGGAGCGGGCGATGTCTATGCCCTCCTCGGCGAGGAAGCTGCCCAGGGCCAGGGTGACGAAATGGCGCACGGCCTGGACCACGGCCATCATGCGGTCGTGCTCCTCGGCCTCGGCGTGGACCAGTTGCGCACCCAGGGCCTGCAAGTCCTCCAACAGCCAGGCCGAGGCATGCGCATCGCGTCCGGCGCAGACCACGATGCGCTGGCCGGCCGCCTCGGCGAGGGAGGGGCCGAACATGGGGTGCAGGCCCAGGACCGGGCCGGGATGGGCGGCGAGCATGGCGGCCAGGGGCCGGCGCTTGAGGCTGGTCAGATCGGCGAGCAGGGCGGTGTCGGGCAGGAGGGGCGCGTACTGCCCGATCAAGGCCTCGGTTTGGTCTATGGGCAGGGCCAGGAGGGCGCAGTGGGCCCGAGCCAGCAGGGCCGGCGCCTCCCGGGCGTTGTCTTGGTCCAGGGCATGGACCGTATGGCCCAGGCCGGCCAGCCAGGCGCCGAAGCGCCGGCCCATGCGCCCGGCGCCGCCGAGGATGACGATGGTTTTCGGGAAGCGGGTGGGCATGGCGCGGCTCGCGTGCAAAAGCCGCACTATGCTCCGCCCGCTGTGCCCCGGTCTTGGACCATTTCGTTATGGCGATAGATGCCGGGGCCGGCTAGAGCGTAGAACCGATAATGAGGCCGGTCCGACGTAGGTCCCGCTTCAGCGGGACAATACACGCACTGTCCCGCTGAAGCGGGACCTACGACCGGTCGCCCATCAACAGATTGCCCAGGAGCGAGCCTTCATCCTTGCCGCCCGGCTTGACGGCGGCGGCCATCATGCGGCCGGCCAGGCGCGAGAAGGGCAGGGACTGCAGCCACACCGTGCCGGGACCGCGCAGCCGGGCCAGGAACACGCCCTCGCCGCCGAAGATCATGGACTTGATGCCGCCCACGGTCACCAGATCGAAGTCCACGGAGGGGTCCATGGCCACCAGGCAGCCGGTATCCACGTGCAGTTCCTCGCCGGTTTTGAGCTCGCGGCAGGTCACCGTACCGCCGGCATGGAGGAAGACCAGGCCGTCGCCCTCGAGTTTCTGCATGATGAAGCCCTCGCCGCCGAACAGGGCGGTGAGCACGCGCTTCTGGAAGTGGATGCCGATGGACACGCCCTTGGCGGCGGCCAGGAAGGCGTCCTTCTGGCAGATGAGCGTGCCGCCCAGCTGCTGGAGATCCACGGGGATGACGTTGCCGGGATAGGGCGCGGCGAAGGCCACATGGGCCTTGCCCGACCCCTCGTGGGTGAACACCGTGGTGAACAGGGACTCGCCGGTGATCAGGCGCTTGCCGGCGCCGAAGAGCTTGCCCATCAGGCCGGATTCCGAGCCGTCGCCGAACAGGGTGGCCATGCCCACGGACTTGTCCTTGTACATCATGGAGCCGGCCTCGGAGATGGCCGACTCGCCCGGATCCAGCTCGATCTCCACGTACTGCATCTCGCTGCCCACGATCTGGAAGTCGATCTCATGGGCCTGGCTGCGCCCACCGCTGGGCGGGGGCGGCGGCAGTTGCACCGGGCCGTGCGAGAGCTCGTCCAGGCGCGCGGCCGGTACCCAGTTGGCGAAGCCGGGGCGCCAGGCCAGGGCTTCGGGGTGTTCGGCGGCACGGGCCGCCGCGTCGTGGCGGTCGAAGGGGCCAAGCTGTTGACCGTTGATCAGCAGATACCAGTCGCTCATGGGGGTCTCCTTTTCCTGAACGGCGTACGAGGGTGAGGGCTATGCTAGCATAGCGGTTTTGCCGGATCGGCCCGCCAAGTATGCGGTTCCTCTACACTTTTTGTTTCCAGCTGTTGCTGCCCGTGGTGCTCCTGCGCCTGTGGTGGAAGGGCCGGCGCTCGCCCGCCTACCGGGCGCGCTGGGCGGAACGCTTCGGGCAGTTCGCCGGCGCGCGGCCCGGCGGCATCTGGGTGCATGCGGTGTCCCTGGGCGAGACCATCGCCGCCCTGCCCCTGATCAAGGCCCTGCAGGCCCGCTACCCCGAGCTGCCCATCACCGTCACCACCACTACGCCCACCGGCTCGGAGCGGGTGCGCCAGGCCTTGGGCGATTCGGTGTTCCATGTCTACGCGCCCTATGATCTGCCCTGGTGCCTGTCGGCCTTTCTCCGGCGGATCCAGCCTAAGGCTTGTCTCGTCATGGAAACCGAACTCTGGCCCAATACCCTGCATGCCTGCGCCGCGCGCGGCATTCCCGTGGTCCTGGCCAATGCCCGGCTCTCGGCGCGCTCGGCGCGGGGCTATGCGCGCTTCTCGGCCCTGACAAAGCCCATGCTGGCCTGCCTGAGCCGGGTCGCCGCCCAGCACGAGGACGATGCCCGGCGTTTCCTGGACTTGGGCCTGCCGGCGGAGCGCGTGACCGTCACCGGTTCCATCAAGTTCGACCTGAGCATTCCCGAGGCGCTGCGCGGGGCGGCGGCGGGTCTGCGTGCCGGTTTCGGCGCCCGGCCTGTCTGGATCGCCGCCAGTACCCACCGGGGCGAGGACGAGAGCGTGCTCGCCGCTCACCGCGCCCTGCGTGCCCGCTTCCCCCAGGCCCTGCTGATCCTGGTGCCGCGCCATCCGGAACGCTTCGGGGAAGTGGCGGCGCTGTGCGCGACGCAGGGCGAGCGCGTCGCCCGGCGCAGCGCCGGCGAGGCCGTCGGTCCGGACACCAGCGTTTACCTGGGCGACACCCTGGGCGAGCTGCTGATCATGTACGGCGCGGCGGACCTGGCCTTCGTGGGCGGCTCCCTGGTGCCGGTGGGCGGGCATAACTTCCTGGAGCCGGCGGCCTTGGGCCTGCCCTGTCTGTCCGGTCCCCATGACTTCAATTTCGCCGATATCGCCCGCCAGCTGGCGGCGGCCGGGGGCCTGCGCCGCGTCGCGGATGCCGCCGAGCTGGCCGAGGCGGTGGGGGCCTGGCTGGCGGAACCGGAGGCCCGTGAGGCGGCCGGCGCGGCGGCTCTTGGCGTAGTCGAGGCCAATCGCGGCGCCCTGGCACGCCTGCTGGAGCTCGTCGACAAGACTTTCTGAGCGGCATGCATCCGGGAGTGGACTAGACTGCGTATAGCCTCGGTCAGCCAACTTCTTGAGGATCCGCCATGCGTCTCGTCCTGTCCCTGCTTGCCGCTGCCCTGCTCTCAGCCTGTGCCGCCCAGAAAGCCCCGCCCGCCAGCCTCTACGACCAGCTAGGCCAGACCGCCGGCATCGACCAGGTGGTGGGGACCTTCATCCAGCACGTGGCCGCCGATAAGCGCATCGTGCATTTCTTCGCCAAGACCGATCTCAAACATCTGCAAAGCCAGCTCACCAACCAGATCTGCCAGGCCTCCGGCGGCCCCTGCAAGTACGAGGGCGGCGACATGGAGTCGGTGCATGCCGGCCTGCAGATCCGCGAGAGCCATTTCAATGCCCTAGTGGAGGACCTGGTCAAGGCCATGGACGATCACCAGGTGCCGAAGCCCGCCCAGGATCAGCTCCTGGGCGCGCTGGGTCCCATGAAGGGCGATATCGTCGAACACTAAGGAGCAAGGCCATGCGCGCGCTGTTCAGTCTGCTGTTCCTGGCCGCCTCGGCTGAGGCCGATACCCTGTCCGGGCGCTTGGAGTTCGACGGCGCGCAGCCCTTCGCCGCCGTGGTCTACGCCCGGGAGCCGGGCGCCCAACCGGCTCCCGCCACCGTGGACCAGATGAACCGGGAGTTCACCGAGCGGATGGTGGCGGCCTCGGTGGGCGGCGAGGTGAGCTTCAAGAATTCCGACAAGGCCAGACACAATATCTTCGCCAACCACTACCAGACCCAGACCCGCTTCGACGTGGGCCTGATGCCCACCGGGCGCACGGTCCAGGTCAAGACCGATTGGCCCGAGGACACGGTGGTGCGCGTCGGCTGCGCCATCCATCCCTACATGGAGTCCTATATCGCCAATATCCGCAGCGCCCACTACCAGGTGCTCAAGCTGGCGCCGGAGCGCGGCGCCAAGCCCGCCGAACCGGCCGCGGTGTTCTTTCGCCTGGATGCGGTGCCGGAAGGCGTCGAGGCCTTCAGCCTGCTGATCCCCTATTACGATCCGCTGACCGTCAAGCTCAAGCGCGGCGAGAGCCAGACCGTGAGCATCAGCAAGGGTGGGGTGCCCAAGGGAAGGTGGGTGGTGACGCGCAGTGGAGGGGGCTAAGGTCTTGGCGGATTGCGCCTTTCGGGTTCGCGAAAGCACAAAACGCGCCGGTGGCGCGTTTTGTTTCAGTCCGTAGGTCCGACTTCAGTCGGACGCTGGCGGGTCGAGTCCCGCTGAAGCGGGACCTACACCGGAACGCGGCTTGGGTCCGCCGCAGCCCAGCTACAGCGGGGAATCATCAGCGCAGCAGGCTGTTCACCGCCGCCAGATCGTCTTCCTTGAGGATGCCGCCGGCCTGCTTCAGGCGCAGGCCGTTCAGCAGGTAGTTGTACTTGGCCTGGGCCAGGTTGCGCTGGGCCAGGTACAGAGCGCGGGTCGAGTCCAGCACGTCGACGATGGTGCGGGTTCCCACCTCGAAACCGGCCTGAGTCGCTTCCAGGGCCGACTGGCTGGACACCACGGCCTGCTGCAGGGCCTTGACGCCGGCGATGGAGGCGTTGACGCCCAGGTAGGCGTTCTTGGTGTCCTTGACCACGGCGCGGTGGCGCTGTTCCAGCTGTTGCTGGGACTGTTGGAAGAGGGACTCGCCTTCGCGGACCGTGGAGCTGGTGCGGCCGCCGGAGAACAGGGGCACGCTCACCTGTACGGTTAGGCTGGTATCCTCGAAGCTGCTGTCGGAGGGGAAGCGGGAGGCACTGCCGATCTTGCTGTCCGAATCGGTGTCCGAATCCGTGTGGTTGGCGATGAGGTCAACGCTCGGGAGATGCCCGGCGCTGCGGCGTTTGACTTCTTCGCGTGCCACGTCGGTGGCCAATTGTTGGGCTGACAGCGCGGGATTCTGGGATTCGGAGAACTTGATCCAGTCGTCCACGGAGGCCGGGGCCGGGCTGTTCAGGGCGATATCGCCGGACAGCTTGGCCAGCTGGTCGTGGTAGCGGGCGGTGATTTCGCGCAGGGACTCGTGGGCGGTGTCCAACTGGTTCTGGGCCAGGATTTCGTCGGAATTGGCCTGATCGAAGCGGGCCTGGGCCTCGTGCACATCGGTGATGGCGATGAGGCCGACATTGAAGCGCTGCTTGGTCTGTTCCAGCTGGCGGCCGATGGCCTCCTTGTTGGACTTGGCATAGTCCACATTGTCCTCGGCGGCCAGGACGTCGAAATAGGCCTGGGCCACGCGCACGATCAGGCCCTGTTGGGCGGCCTGGTAGTCCAGGTTGGCGCGTTCAGCCTGCTTCTCGGCCTGGGACAGGCCGATCCAGGTGTCGTGGTGATAGATCTGCTGGGTGATGCGCAGGTTGAGTAGATCGGTTTCGCCATCGGAGGTGGTCGTGATGGTGCGAATGCCGGAGTCGTTGAAGTTGACGAAGCTGCGCTCGCCATCATTGTATTCGCGGGATGCAGTCAGGCTCGCCTGCGGCAGCAGGGCCGAACGCGCCTGCGGCACGGCTTCCTGGCCGGCATCGCGGCCGGCGGCGGCGGCGAGGATCTGGGGATCGTTCTGCTTGGCCAGGTTGTAGATGTCAAGCAGGCTGTCGGCCTGGGCCTGGACGCTCAGACCGAGCAGGATGGAAAGGCTAAGAAGAGTCTTGGTCATGTCGCCATTACCTTGTTGGAGTTCCGAAAACTGTCCGCCGGGGCGGTTGAAACTGCGACACGCAAAAAGCGTGCCTAACCACGTTAATCAAGCCGGAAGCGGCGCAGTTCAGGCGGTAGCCGGTAATGAGACGAAGCCGTGAGCGTTTCGGTTTGGTCTAAACGCTCAACAAATGGCGCTATCGCCGGGCTTGTTCGCCCGGAACGGCGGAAGCCGCTCCGGGGATGATGAACCGTTTGGCTGAGCGCCCGCTTAGAAGCGGAAGCCGGAGCTCTGGGGTGCGTTGACGAGGCGCGGCACCACGGTTTCGAACAAGGTCTCTTCCTGCCACTCGTTCTGGCCGGTGCGGGTGACCAGGGTCGCGCGCATGGCCGGGGCGTCGCCCAGCACGCAGAACAGACGGCCGCCGATCTTCATGGCCTGCTTGAACGCTTCGGGCAGCGTTTCCAGGGAGCCGGTGATGGCGATGGCGTCGTAGGGCGCGTGATGATCCCAGCCGGTCGCGGCGTCGGCCACTTCCAGGGTTACGTTATTGATTCCGTTCTTGACCAGGGCCTCGCCGGCACGGGTGACGAAATCCGGATAAATATCAACGCTGTACACGTGCTTGGCGAGCTTGGCCAGGAGGGCGGTCACATAGCCGCTGCCCGTGCCTACTTCCAACACCGTGTCCGTATTTTTCAGGCTTAAGGCCTGGACCAGGCGGCCTTCCTCGCGAGGCGGCATCATGAACTGGCCATGCTCCAGGGGCAGGGCCGTGTCGGTGAAGGCCAGGTTCTGCAGGCCGGCCGGCACGAAGGCTTCGCGGGGCACGCTGCTCAAGGACTCGAGAACGCGGGGATCGAGCACCATCCAGGTACGGACCTGTTGCTCGACCATGTTGAAACGGGCTTGTTCGAAGTTCATGCTGCCACCTGATGGCTACTGGCTAGGAAGGCGCCCACGCCCATCGTGCTCGGACCTGCTCATATCATGGAGGTAAACCAGTTTTGTGCAGGCAGAGTATGCGGCGGGGGTGGACCGGGCAAGTCGGCAAGTGTAACAGATTATGAGACTTTTCGGGGCAGCGGCATGGCGCCGCGCCACCCGGCCGCCGAGCGGTCCGGGTCCGAATCGGGTATAGTATTGGGCATTATTTTCAGCATTCGGCGGCTTTGGCTCATTTTGGCAAGGCGCCGCCGCGTTTGAGTCATGCTTTCATGAAGATTCGTTTCCCCGCTTTCGAGAACGCCAGGGTCTTGATCCTGGGCGATGTGATGCTGGATCGTTACTGGCACGGCCCCACCTCGCGCATCTCCCCCGAGGCGCCGGTGCCCGTGGTCAAGGTCGAGCAGATCGAGGACCGGCCGGGCGGCGCCGGCAACGTGGCCCTGAACATCGCCTCCCTGGGCGGCAAGGCCCGGCTGCTGGGCCTGACCGGCGCCGACGAGGCCGCCGCCGCCCTGGTCGAGCGTCTGGGGGCTGCGGGCGTGGCCTGCGATTTCGAGACCGTGGACGGCAAGCCCACCATCCTCAAGCTGCGCGTCCTGTCCCGCCACCAACAGCTGATCCGCCTGGATTTCGAGGACAGTTTCCATCTGGACGCCGGCGCGGGCCTGTCCCGGCGTTTCGAGTCCGGCCTGGCCGGCCAGGGCGCGGTGATTCTCTCCGATTACGCCAAGGGAGCCCTGAACCGGGCGCCGGAGCTCATCGCTTCGGCACGCCAGGCGGGCGTGCCGGTCCTGGTGGATCCCAAAGGCAAGGAATTTGCGCGCTATGCCGGCGCGACCCTGATCACGCCCAATCTTTCCGAGTTCGAGGCCGTGGTCGGCCACTGCGCCACCGAGGCCGAGCTGGTGGAGCGAGGCCATAGGCTCATCGCCCAGCACGGCTGGGAGGCGCTGCTGGTGACCCGCGGCGAGCAGGGCATGAGCCTCTTGAAGCCGGGCATGCCGGAACTGCATCTGCCGGCCCTGGCCCGGGAAGTCTATGACGTGACCGGTGCCGGCGACACGGTGATCGCGACCCTGGCCGCGGCACTGGCGGCCGGCGACGACATGGCCTCCTCCGTGGCCCTGGCCAATATCGCCGCCGGCATCGTGGTGGGCAAGCTGGGCACGGCCACGGTCTCCGCGCCGGAGCTGCGCCGGGCCCTAGCCGGCCACGACGAGACCGGCATGGGCGTGGTCTCCGAGGAGCAGTTGCTCATCGCCGTGGCGGAAGCCAAGGCCGCCGGCGAGCGCATCGTCATGACCAATGGCTGCTTCGACATCCTGCACGCCGGCCATGTCAGCTACCTGGAAACCGCGCGCAAACAGGGCGATCGCCTGATCGTGGCGGTCAATACCGATGCCTCGGTGAGCCGCCTGAAGGGCCCGGGCCGGCCCATCAATGCCGTCGATCGGCGCATGCAGGTCCTGGCCGCCCTGGGCGCCGTGGACTGGGTCGTGCCCTTCGCCGAGGACACGCCGGCGCGGCTGATCGGCGCCGTGCTGCCGGACGTCTTGGTCAAGGGCGGCGACTATAAGCCCGAGCAGATCGCCGGCGCCGAGGCCGTTTGGGCCGCGGGCGGCGAGGTGAGAGTGCTGCAATTCGTGGAGGGCGAGTCCACCACGGCGATCATCAATACCATCAAGTCGCGCCAGTGAGCTGGTCCCCGTTCGCCCTTCGACAGGCTCAGGGCGAACGGTCCGTCACCGGGGGAATTCTCCGTTCGTGTTGAGCCTGTCGAAACACGAACGGAGGGAGAGCAAATCATGATCATCGTCACGGGCGGCGCCGGCTTTATCGGCTCCAATATCGTCAAGGCCCTGAACGCGCGCGGCCGCACGGACATCCTCGTAGTCGACAACCTCAAGAATGGCCGCAAGTTCGTCAATCTCGCCGATCTGGCCATCGCCGATTACCTGGACAAGGAAGATTTCCTGGCTCGCATCGCCGCCGGCGGCGATTTCGGCCGGGTGGACGCGGTGTTCCATGAGGGCGCCTGTTCGGCGACCACGGAGTGGGACGGCCGCTACATGATGGCCAACAACTACGAGTACTCGAAGGTCCTCCTGCACTGGTGCCTGGATCGGGCCATCCCCTTCCTCTATGCCTCCAGCGCGGCGGTCTACGGCGGCAGCGCGGTGTTCAAGGAAGAGCCGGCCTACGAGAAGCCGCTGAACGTCTACGGCTATTCCAAGCTGCTCTTCGATCAGCATGTGCGCCGCGTCCTGCCCCATGCTCATTCGCAGGTGGCCGGCTTCCGCTATTTCAATGTCTACGGCCCCCGCGAGCAGCACAAGGGCTCCATGTCCTCGGTGGCCTTTCACTGCAACCGCCAGGTCCTGGAGCAGGGCTGGTGCAAGCTTTTCGAGGGCTCGGACGGCTATGGCGACGGCGAGCAGCGCCGCGACTTCGTCTACGTCGGCGATCTGGTGGCCACCAAGCTGTGGTTCCTCGATAACCCCGGCAAGAGCGGGATCTTCAACCTGGGCACCGGCCGCAGCCAGCCTTTCAAGGACGTGGCCCAGGCCGTGGTGGACTGGCACGAGACCGGCCATATCGAGTACATCCCCTTCCCGGAACACCTGAAGGGCGCCTACCAGAGCTTCACCGAGGCGGATATCTCGGCCCTGCGCGCGGCGGGCTACGACGCGCCCTTCAAGTCCGTCGAGGAAGGCGTGAGCGCCTATCTCGACGAGTTGAATGGCGAGCAGTTGGTGTGAACGGAGTTTGCCCTTGACTCGAACGCATACCGAAAGGCCGTTCGTGGTGAGCTTGTCGAACCAGGAACGGCATGGTAACTACAGGGGTATCGCCATTCGTCCTTCGACAGGCTCAGGACGAACGGCGGTATTTCCTGAACTGAATGGTGTTAGCCGTTGAGCCATTTCCTGACCCTGGCCCTGCAACCACCCGTCTGGCAATCCCTGGATGGGGCCGAGCTGAATCCGCGCCAACGCGATTGGCTGGGCTTCGCCGGCTCGCTCACCGAGCGCCTGGGCCATGCCACGGGCAAGCCCATCAGCGTGGACGTGCTCACCGAGGTCCTGGGCGAGCCCTGGATCGACGAGGCGCCGGTCCTGGAGCTGGCGCGGTTGCGCGGCTGGCTCCGGGAAATCTATTTGAATGCTGGCGGCGAGGCCCAGATCTTCGGGCGCAGCTTCATCCCCATGCGCACCCTGGAATCCCTGAACCCGCGCCTGGATCGCCTGGGCGAGACGCCCCTGGGCCAGGTCCTGTTCCAGCTGCCGGGCCTGAAGCGCCGGGACTTGCAAGTGGCCCTGCTGGATGCCCGCCACCGCCTCTACCAGCGCGCCATCAAGGGCCTGGACGCACCGCCCTGCCGGCTCTGGGCCCGGCGCTCGGTGTTCGAGATCCGCCACCTGCCCCTGCTGGTCACCGAGGTCTTCCTGCCGGGGAGTCCGCTGTACGAGACTGACACGGTTTTCCCCTCCCCCCTCGCGGGGGAGGGTGGCGCGTAGCGCCGGGAGAGGGGAATGAGCGACGCCGTCCTGAACCGCCCGTCCAAATGGCGGGCATACTACGAGCTGATGCGCGTGCATCGGCCCATAGGCACCCTGCTCCTGCTCTGGCCGGCGCTCTGGGCCCTGTTCCTGGCGGCCAGGGGCATGCCGCCGCTGAAGGAGCTGCTGGTTTTCCTGGCCGGAACCTTTCTGATGCGTTCGGCGGGCTGCGTCATCAACGACTATGCCGACCGGGACTTCGACGGCCATGTGCAGCGCACGAAGAACCGGCCCATT
This sequence comes from Gammaproteobacteria bacterium, assembly GCA_016182845.1. GTDB lineage: Bacteria > Pseudomonadota > Gammaproteobacteria > Enterobacterales > Permianibacteraceae > JACPFT01. The sequence goes on along the minus strand of JACPFT010000010.1, from coordinate 129,923 downwards.
CCCATGGGCTGGGTCAAACCCAAGGAAGCCCTGGGGCTGTTCGCGGTCTTGTGTCTATTGGCCTTCGCCCTGGTCTTGACCCTCAACGCCTACACCATCGTGCTCTCCTTAGTCGGCGCGGCCCTGGCGGCGCTCTATCCTTTCATGAAGCGTTACACCCATTGGCCCCAGGTCGTGCTGGGCGCGGCCTTCGCCTGGGCCGTGCCCATGGCCTATGCCGCCGTGGCGGGGTCGGTGAATGCCACGGCCTGGCTGCTCTACGCCGCCACCGTGCTCTGGGCGGTGGCCTATGACACGCTCTACGCCATGGTGGACCGGGACGACGATCTCCGGATCGGAGTCAAGTCCACGGCCATTCTCTTCGGCCGCCACGATCTCCTGGCCGTGGGCCTTTGCCACGGCGCCGTGCTGGGTCTCCTGGCCCTGGCCGGCTGGCGGGAGCAGCTTGGTTGGCCTTACTTCGCCGGTCTGCTGGTCGCCGCCGGCCTCGCCGCCCGCCAGCTCTGGCAGTCCCGCCGCCGCGAACGGGATGCCTGTTTCGCCGCCTTTCTCGCCAACAACCGCTTCGGCCTCGCGATCTTCCTGGGCCTGGCCGCCCATTTCCTCGTGCTCTGAGCATTCTTCTTGCGCCTAGGCGCCAAAGGGCGCTAAAACCTTGGGTCGGTTTCCTATCGCTTGTTTTTCATGGCTTTTTGCCGTGATCCTGCGGTGAAGCCTTTGGCATAGGCTATGCTCTAGGCAAAGTCCGCCCCCTTTTTGGCCGAATGCTTCGGAGTCGTTCGATGTCGGTTTTTTCGCCTGCGATCCTGCTGTCCAATCGCCTGCGCTTCCCGCAGAAATTCGCCCTGCTGGGCTTTCTGGCGCTGCTGCCCCTGGTGGTGCTGATCTACTTCCTCCTGGGCGGGGTGCGTGCCGAGATCGCCTTCACCCAGGCGGAGCTGGATGGCCAGGCCTATGTGCGCACGGTCTATCCGCTGATCCGGGGCCTCGCCAAGCATCGCGGCCTGTCCTACCGGCTGCTCTACGGCGATTCCGCCGTGCGCGGCGAGCTGGGCGCCACCGCCCAGGAAGTGGAGCAGGCCTTCGAGGCGGTGGAGGCCACCGACAAGGGCTTCCACGAGGCCTTCTCGGTGGGCGACAAGCTAAGCAAGCTGCGCAAGAGCTGGAAGGAGCTGCGCGCCAAGTCCGACAACACCAATCCGGCAGACAGCTTCGCCGGCCATAACCGCCTGATCGACGACACCATACGCCTGGCCTACCACGTGGCGGCCACCTCGGGCATGCTCCTGGATCCGGAGTACAGCACCTATTTCCTCATGGACCTCATCACCGTGCGCCTGCCGGGAACCCTGGACAGCATCGGCCAGCTGCGCGGCAGCGCCGCCGGGGTCATCGCCTCGACGCGCATGGATGGCGACACCTACGGACGCCTGACCAACCAGGTCGACACGGCCGAGAAGGCCAGCCAGAGCCTGCAGATCACCTTGGACTTGCTGGAGCGCGAGTCGCCGGACCTGGCCGCGCGCCTGCGCGCCTCGCTCACCGCCGGCAACACCAGCCTGGCGGGCTTCACCGCCCTGGTGCGCAAGGAAATCCTCGATGCCGACGAGATCAAGCTGCAGGTGGGCGAGTTCTGGAGCCAGGGCACCCAGACACTGAAGGCCTACACGGCCCTGGAAGACCAGGTCAACGATGCCTTCGCCGAATTGCTCAAGGCCAGGATCGATAATCGTCAGGGGCGCATGAGCCTCATGATCGTGATCCTGGTCGCCACCCTGGTGCTCCTGGCCTATTTCTACGCGGGCATCTATTTCTCGATCCGCGCGGCCATCAAGGGGCTGTCCCAGGCTGCCGATGCGGTGGCGGGGGGCGATCTGACCCACACGGTCAAGCTCTATACCCAGGACGAGATGGCCCAGATCGGCGTCAGCTTCAATCACATGGTGCAGGGCTTCGGCGCCTCGATCCATCGCGTCCAGGATGCCGCCGATCAGGTGGCGGCGGCCTCCGGCCAGCTGGCGGACTCCATGGCCTTCGCCCAGAAAGCCATCACCACCCAGCAGGACGACACCGACCAGGTGGCCACGGCCATCACCCAGATGGCGGCCTCGGTCAGCGAGGTGGCCAATAATGCCGACATGGCGGCGCGCGCCGCCCAGGACGCGGACGGCTCGGCCCGTGCCGGCAACCAGGTGGTCAAGGACACCGTGGCGGCCATCGAGGAACTGGCAAGGGCGGTGGAGAATGCCTCGGAGGTGATCCAGGGTCTGGCCAACGACAGCCAGGCCATCGGCGGGGTGGTGGACGTGATCCGCAACATCGCCGGCCAGACCAATCTCCTGGCCCTCAATGCCGCCATCGAGGCTGCCCGCGCCGGCGAACAGGGCCGGGGCTTCGCCGTGGTGGCCGACGAGGTGCGCACCCTGGCCTCGCGCACCCAGAAGTCCACGGAGGAAATCCAGGACATGATCGAGCGCCTGCAGCATGCCGCCGTGCGCGCGGTCAGCGTCATGGCCGAGGGCCGGGAACTGGCGCGGCGTGGCGTGGACAAGGCCGACGAGGCCGGCGGTGCCCTGGACAGCATCACCGGCGCCGTGGGCCGGATCAGCGACATGAACACCCAGATCGCCAGCGCCGCCGAGGAGCAGCAGGCCACGGCCGAGGAGATCAACCGCAACACCGTGGCCGTGCGCGAGAGCACTCATGCGGTCCTGGAAGGCGCCAAGCACGATGCCGACACGTCCAAGGAGTTGTCGCGCCTGGCCGGCGAGTTGAAGGCCATCGCCAGCCAGTTCCATCTGCGTTGAGCGCGGCGTGACGTGACGAGGCCGGGTCTTGCCCGGCTTTGTCGTTTCTGGCTGCAACGCGGTGCCGCATCGCGCATCCAATAGGCAGTCCCACCAGGAGCATGCCCATGTTCGGTTTCGATAAGTCCCGCCTGCCCCGTCTCGGGGAAGCCTTGCCCGGGCGCACGGAGAGCCTGGCCGTGCCCGAGCGCCATGAGGTCCTGGGAACGTCCCTAGCCGGACCCTATCCGCAGCATATGCAGCTGGCCCTATTCGGCATGGGCTGTTTCTGGGGCGCCGAGAAGCGCTTCTGGCGCCTGCCCGGCGTGTGGACCACGGCGGTGGGCTATGCCGGCGGTCTGACGCCGAATCCGAACTACCGGGAGGTGTGCAGCGGCCTGACCGGCCACAATGAAGTGGTGCGCGTGGTCTTCGATCCGGCGCGGCTCGCCTACGAGGACTTGTTGCGCGTCTTCTGGGAGGCCCACGACCCGACCCAGGGCATGGGCCAGGGCAATGATCGCGGCACCCAGTACCGCTCGGGAATTTACTGCCACGGCCCCGAGCAGCTGGCCGCCGCCGAGGCCAGCCGCGAGCGCTTCCAAGCGGCGCTGGGTGAACGCGGCTACGGGGGCATCACCACCGAGATCCTGCCGGCCCCAGTGTTTTATTTCGCCGAGGACTACCACCAGCAATACCTGGCCAAGAATCCCGATGGCTATTGCGGCCTGGGCGGGACCGGCGTCTGTCTGCCGGGCTAGGGCCGCTAATCTCCGCCATACTTAGGTTGGTGGGGGCTATCGAGGGGCCGACATGGACCAGGCAGAGCGGGAGGCGGAGGCATCGCGTTTGTGCGCGCATTTCGGCGGGCGGGTGTCGCGCCTGCATGTGCGCCAGCGCCTGGGCCTGGAGGCCGACAAGGCGGCGCGGGTCTTCGGCCAGGGTCTGAACTGGTTCCATCCGGAGAACTGGTATGCCCTGCACCGCCTGCTTGAGTTGGGCCTGAAGGCGGCGGGCCTGTACCGGCGCGGCTTGCGCAATGCCCTGGACATCCGCTGCCGGCGCCATGTGGTGTTCAGCCCCCGCCTGCCTTCGGTCTTCGCCGGCTATACCCTGCTGCAATTGTCCGATCTGCATATGGACATGCACCCGGATTTCCCCCATGCCCTGGCCGAGGCCGTGCGCGACCTGGACTACGATGCCTGCGTCTTGACCGGCGATTTCCGCTTCCGCACCGCAGGCGACTGGGAGCCGGCCCTGGACGGGCTGCGCCGGCTGCGCTTGCATCTCAAGGACCCGATCTACGCCATCCTCGGCAACCACGACAGCCTGAGCATGGTGCCGGCCATGGAGGCCTCAGGGCTGCGCGTCCTGGTCAACGAGACCGCGTACTTGAGCCGGGGCGGCGAGCGCCTGGCCCTGGTGGGCATCGACGATGCGCATTACTACCGGGTGGACAACCTGGACAAGGCCTGCGTGGACCTGGATTTCGAGCGCTTCTGCATCCTGCTCAGCCATTCCCCGGAGCTCTACCGCCAGGCGGCCCATGCCGGCTTCGATCTGATGCTGGCCGGGCACAGCCACGCCGGCCAGATCTGCCTGCCCGGCGGCATGCCCCTCATGCTCAATGCCAATTGCCCGCGCCGCTACGCGCGCGGCCCCTGGCGCTATCACGGACTCCAGGGCTATACCTCGGCCGGCTGCGGCTCCTCCATCGTACCCCTGCGTTATGCCTGTCCGCCGGAAGTGACCCTGCACCGTCTACTGCCTCAGTGAGCAGGGGTTTGGGCTCTTAACCGATGCAGCAGGCGGCGGATCAGCAGGCTGGCCGGCAGGAACAGCAGCGGCACCAGCAGGAATTCGCGCCAACCGAGTCCCAGCCAGCACACCGCCAGGGCCGTGGGCAGCAGGCATTCCGGCAACTGATCCAGGAAGGGCGCCCGGGCGCCGGGGGCCAGGCGCAGGCGGCGCTTGCAGAAACTGGACAGGAGATCGCCGAACATGGCCGCTACCCCCATGGCCAGACCTAGGCGGGGATCGAGTTCCAGGGCGAGGCTGGCCAGGCCGGTGGCCAGGACCGCGGCGGCCAGGCCGGGCCAGGTCTTATTGCCGCCGAACAGGGGCTCGCCATCGGCCAGGCGCATGCCGCCATCCAGGGCCGGCTGCCAGCGCGCGGGCAGGGCACGGCCCAACAGCAGGGGGCTGCCGTTGGCGACCAGGAGTAGCAGGACCACCAGCAGGATGTTCATGATCCAAGCCTAGCCGATGGCTAGAGGCCTGGCGGCCGAGCCGGTGCTCAGGCGACGACGGCCAGGCCCTTGATCTGGGCATGGACTTCGCGGCCCGGGGCTAGCCCCAAGTCCTGTGCCGACTTCTTGGTGATGCGCGCCAAAAGCGGTTGGCCGGCGCAATCCAGGCGCACCAACACCTGCGCCACGCCGTCCTCGCGCAGGGCCTCGACTCGGGCCGGCAGGATATTGAGGATGCTGCTATCGGCGGGGCGGCTCAGGGCCAGGCTGATGTCCCGGGCATGCAGGCGCACGCGCAAGGCCTGGCCCGGGGCCTGGCCGCCGTCCGGCAGCCATAGCGCGCCGCCGGCGAACTCCAGGCGCAGCAGGCCCCAGGCCTGGTGGCGCTCGGCGACCCGGGTCTCCAGGACCACGCCGGCATCCGGTTCCGCGCTCAGGGGCGAGTCCAGGTCGGCCAGCAAGTCGGTGAGCCGACCCTGGGCCAGGAGCCTGCCCCGCTCCAGGACCAGGGCATCGTTCGCCAAGTGCATGGCCTCGTCCACGTCATGGCTGACCAGCAAGGCGGTCAGCTCGTACTGGCGGCACAGGCCGGCGAGCGCGTCCGCGAGCTGTCGGCGGGTCGGCCCGTCCAGGGCCGAGAGCGGTTCGTCCAGGAGCAAGAGGCGCGGCGCGGCCAGGAGGGTGCGGCCCAGGGCCAGGCGCTGGCGCTCGCCGCCGGACAGGCTGTCGGGGCGCCGCTCCAGCATAGGGGCCAGGCCCAGGGCGTCGATGATGGCCACCGGTTCGGGGCCGGCGGCGCCGGCCGGCCGGCGCCGGTAGCCGTAGTCCAGGTTGGCGCGCACCGAGAGATGGGGAAAGAGGGCGGCGTGCTGGAACACCAGGCCCGCCCGGCGCTGCTCCGGCCTGAGATCCAGGCCCCGCGCGCTGTCCAGCCAGGTGGTTTGGCCGACGCGGATCTCGCCCCGGGCCGGCGCCAGGCCGGCCAGGACGCGCAAGAGCGTGCTCTTGCCGGCCCCGGAATGGCCCAGGACCGCCGTGATGCCTGTCCCGCAGTCGAAGTCCAGTTCCAGGGCGAAGCCGGGCAGGTCGGCGCGGATGCGCGCGCTCAGGCTCATGCTCGAGGCTCCCGGGGCCGGCGCAGTACGGTATAGAGCAGACCCAATACCACGAGGGAAAACAGTAGCAGGCCCGCCGCCAGGGCATGGGCCTGGCCGTATTCCAGGGCCTCCACGTGGTCGTAGAGGGCGATGGACAGCACGCGGGTCGCGCCCGGGATGTTGCCGCCTATCATCAGCACCACGCCGAACTCGCCCAGGGTGTGGGCGAAGCCCAGGACCGCGGCGGTGAGCGCGCCGCGCCAGGCCAGGGGCAGGGCGATCGTGACGAAGCGGTCCAGGGGCCCGGCGCCCAGGGTGGCGGCGGCCTCCAGGGGCGCGGCCGGCAGCTGCTCGAAGCCCTGAGCCAGGGGCTGGACCACGAAGGGTAGGGAATAGAGCATGGAGCCGATGACCAGGCCGCCGAAACTGAAGGCCAGGCCCGGCAGGCCCAGGGCGCTCAAGGGACCCTCGGGGCTCAGGGCCAGGAGCAGATAGAAACCCAGGACCGTGGGCGGTAGCACCAGGGGCAGGGCCACCAGGGCATGGACCCAGACCACCAGGCGCGAGCGGCTCATGGCCAGCCACCAGGCCAGGGGCAGGCCCAAGGCCAGGAGCAGGAGCGTGGTCAGCGCCGCCAGGCGCAGACTCAAGCCTATGGCCTGGATATCCATCTCAGCGGAGCGTCCCGGGCTTACGCAGAGCGGCGTTGACCAGGGTCTCCTCGCGCTGGCCCTGGGGCGGCAGCGTGAAGCCCAGCCATTCCAGGAGCCCCAAGTCCGAGCGGCTCCACCACAGATAGGGGAAAGAGCAACGCGCCGGGTCGACCTCGAAACCGGTTCGCGCCGCCATGCCTAAGTATTCCTCGGCGCTCTTCTGGACCTCCATGGGGTGGGCGAAGAGGTAGCGGATCAGCCAGGAATGGATATAGGCGCGGGTGGATTCGGCGAAGAGCAACCAACCGCCGGGCTTGAGCACCCGGTAGAACTCGGCCATGGCCTTTTCCTGTTCGACGATGTGGTGGAAGCTCTGGTGGCAGAACACCAGGTCCACCGAGGCGTCGGCCAGGTCCATGGCCTCGGCGTGGCAGGGCAGGACGCGCACCGGCGCAGGGCAGGCGGCGATACGTTCGGCGGCGCGCCCGGGCATGGTCGGGTCCGGGTCCAGGGCGATGATTTCCTCGGGCAGGAAGCGCCTGGCCAGCTCGGTCAGGGAATAGCCGTGGCCGGTGCCGATGTCGAGGATGCGCTTGAAGGCCGGGCGCGGCGCGGGCAGCAGCCGCTCCAGATCGTTCATGGCGCGCTGCAGGACGTGCACGCGCCAGGTCTCGGTCTTCAGGAACCAGGTGCCGAAGCGGGTCTCGGGGACGAAGCGCAGGTCTGCATTAACCGTCATTCATTCGCTCCAGCGCTTCAGGATCAGGGAGGTGTTGATGCCGCCGAAGGCGAAGTTGTTGCTCATCACGAGCTCGGTGTCGATGACCTGGCCTTCGCCGCGGATGTAGTTAAGTTCGGCGCAGTTCGGATCGACTTCGTCGAGGTTGATGGTGGGCGCGAACCAGCGGTTGCGCATCATCTCCACGCTCATCCAGGCCTCAAGGGCACCGCAGGCGCCGAGCGTATGGCCCATATAGCTCTTCAGGGAGGAGATGGGCATGCGCCTGCCGAACACGGCGGCGGTGGCGGTGGATTCGGCGATATCGCCCTTGTCGGTGGCCGTGCCATGGGCGTTCACATAGCCGATGGCCTCGGGCGGCAGGCCGGCATCGGCCAGGGCGAGACGCATGGCCACCGCCATGGTGGCGGCCTCCGGCTGGGTGACATGGGCGCCGTCGCTGTTGCAGCCGAAGCCCAGGATTTCGGCATGGATGCGCGCGCCGCGTGCCCGGGCATGGTCCAGGTCTTCCAGCACCAGGGTCCCGGCGCCTTCACCCACCACCAGGCCATCGCGGTTCCTGTCGAAGGGGCGGGGCGTGGTGCCCGGGGCGTCGTTCTTGGTGGAGGTGGCGAACAAGGTGTCGAAGACGGCGGCGGCCAGGGGTGTCAGTTCCTCGCAGCCGCCGGCCAGCATCAGGGCCTGGCGGCCGTATTTGATGGCCTCGTAGGCATAGCCTATGCCCTGGGAGCCGGAGGTGCAGGCGCTCGACGTCGGGATGACCCGGCCCTTGAGGCCGAAATACAGGCCGATATTGACCGGGGCGGTGTGGCCCATCATCTGGATATAGCTGGTGGAGGTCACGCCCGCCATGGAGCCGGTGTCGAGCATGCGCCCGAAGACCTGCACCGGCTCCAGGCCGCCGGCCGAGGAGCCGTAGCTGACGCCCATGCGTCCATCCTGGATGGACGGGGCGTCCAGCAGGCCGGCGTCGGCCAGGGCCAGTTCGCTGGCGCGCACGGCCAGAAGCGACACCCGGCTCATGCCGCGCACTTTCTTGCGCGGGTAATGGGCGGGGGTGGTGAAATCGTCCACGGGGCAGCCCAGGCGGGTGTGCAGCTCGGGGAAGCGCTCCCATTCGGGCATCCGGCGCACGGCGTTCTGCCCGCCGCGCAATCGCGCTTCCACCGTGGCCCAGTCCGAGCCCAGGGGCGAGATGCCGGCCATGCCGGTAATGGCGACGCGTTTCATACGGTAAACCTACTTGAATCCCGTTCGTGCTGAGTCTGTCGAAGCACGGTTCTAAGTCCCTGTGTTCCGTTCATCCTTCGACAGGCTCAGGACGAACGGAGGTTGGCGCAGGTGTTCACACCATCCCGCCATTCACCGCGATCACCTGGCGGGTGATATAGGCCGCGCAGTCGCTGAGCAGGAAGGCCACGGTGCCGGCGATCTCCTCGGGTTGGCCGATGCGGCCCATGGGCACCAGCTTGAGCGCCTCGTCCAGTTCCACCTGACCCAGCATCTCGGTCTGGATCAGGCCGGGGGCCACGCAGTTGACCGTGATCTTGCGGCTGGCCAGCTCCAGGGCCAGGGCCTTGGTGGCGCCGATGATACCGGCCTTGGCGGCTGAGTAGTTGACCTGACCGCGATTGCCCACCAGGCCGGACACCGAGGACAGGGTGACGATGCGGCCGCCGGAGCGGGCCCGCACGAGGGGCATGACGAGCGGATTGAGGACATTGTAGAAGCCGTCCAGATTGGTGTGCAGCACGGCGTCCCAGTCCTCGCCGGGCATGGCCGGGAAGGCGTTGTCGCGGGCGATGCCGGCGTTGAGCACCACGCCCCAGAAGGCGCCGTGGGCGGCGAGCTCGGCTTCCAGGGCGGCGCGGCAGGCCTCGCGCTCGGCGATGTCGAACTGCAGCAGGGAGGCGGTGCCGCCGGCCTCGCGGATCTGGGCCACGACCGCCTCGGCCTCGGCCAGGCCGCTGCGGCAGTGCACGGTGACGGCGTAGCCCTCGGCGGCGAGTTTCAGGGCGATGGCCTTACCGATTCCCCGGCTGGAGCCGGTTACCAAGACGCGTTTCATGGGCGAAATCCTTGTGATGGTGTCTCTAACGGGGGCGTTCGCCCTTGACGTAGGCATCGAAATCCGGGGGCTCGAAGGCATTCAGCCGCGCCGCGACGAGCTCGGCGCCGCTGCCGGCGTCCAGCACCCGGCAGTCGAAGGACGACAGGCCCGAGTCTTCCTGGTAGAGCGGCTGGACGGCGATGCGCAGTTCCATGCCCACCGGGAAGGCCGGGACGGCGGCCTTGTAGTCGCGGGTGCCCAGCAGGAAGCCCTTCTTGATGGCCTGGCCGGCCTGCCAGGCTTTGAGGCCAGCGTAGCTGGCGATGACCTGGGCCATGAGCTCGATGGCGACCCAGGCGGGCATCTGCCCGTCGGCCACGAAGAGCGAGTCGGGACGCACCCGCATGCGCGCCGTGACCTTGTCGTCCTCCCAGGACTCGATGGCCTCGATATGCAGCAGGGGCGCCTGGTGCGGCACCAGCGCTTCAATGGGGGGAAAACTCATCATCTTAGTCACGGCAGAGGATCAGGCTGATGTTGCTGCCACCGAAGGCATAGGAATTGGACATGAGGGCCAGTCTGCCCGCCGGCAGGCGATCGTCGCGCGTCGCCAGGCGGATGGCCGGCAGGGCCGGATCGCGGACGCCGTCGAAGACCTGGGGCGGCAGCCGGCCCTCGGCATTGTACGCCGAGAGCGCGAGGGCGCAGAAGCCCAGTTCGGTGGCGCTGGCGGCGCCCAGGGTGTGGCCGGTGAGGGGCTTGGTGGAGCTGGCCGGGGTATCCAAACCGAAGACTCGGGCCATGGCCTTGGCCTCCATGGCGTCGTTGAGGGGCGTGGCCGTGCCGTGCAGGTTCACGTAGGCGATGTCGGCGGGCTGGAGGCCGGCCTCGGCTAGGGCCATGGTCATGGCCGCCTCCGCGCCCCGGCCTTCCGGCTCGGGGGCCGACATATGGTGGGCATCGGCCGATTCGCCGATGCCGGCCAGGCGCAGCTCGGCTTCGTCACGGCTCAGCAGGAACAGGCCGGCGGCCTCGCCGATATTGATGCCGCGTCGGTTCGCCGAGAAGGGCTGGCAGAGTTCCGGCGAGGTGGATTCCAGGGCCGAGAAGCCGTTCAGGGTCAGCCGGCACAGGCTGTCGGCGCCGCCGGTGACGACCGCGTCGCAGAGCCCCAAGGCGAGGAGCTGGCGGGCGGAGAGCAGGGCCTTGCCCGAGGAGGTGCAGGCCGTGGACACGGTATAGACCGGGCCGGCCAATCCCAGGTGGGCGGCCAGGAAGCGCGCCGGTGTGGCCATTTCCTGCATGGCGTAGTCGTAGCCGGCGGGGAAGGCGCCGGTCCTGAGCTTCTCGGCCAGGGCGAGCTCGCCCTCGGCGATGCCGGAGGTGGAGGTGCCCAGCACCACGCCGACGCGCGCCGCGCCGTAGCGGGCCAGGGCGGGGCGCAGGGCCTCGGCAGCCCGGGCCAGGAGCCGGTGGGTGCGGGTGACATAAGGTCCTGCTAACTCCGGCAGGGCCGAACTCACCGGACCCTTGACCACGCGCTTGCCCGGCACGCTGGCGTCGTCGGCCACCATGGATGAGCTGTCGCCGGCGAACAGCCGGGCGGCGATGGTTGCGGGGCTGTCGCCCAGGGCGTTGACCAGGCTGTAGCTGGACAGATAGACCGGGGCGCGGGTCATGGCCGGTTCTCCAAAGGCTGCACTTCCAGGGTGGTGCTGGTCAGCCGGTAACGGCGTTCCAGGTTCTCATACTCGACGCGGGCCGGCCAGCGGGGCCCGGGGCTGTAGCGCACGCGGGCGAGCAGCCGGGGGCCCTGCCAGAGCCGGCGCTCGCCGCCGCTCTGCGTGAGGCGCAGGCCGGCGGCGGCGAGGCCAGGGGCCAGGGCGTCGAAGGGCCAGTGCATCAGCTGCAGATCGGCCAGCACATAGCCCGGGGCGAACTGCCCCGCCAGGGGCGCGAAGGGCCGGTAGTCCAGGCGCCGGCCGTCGTCGTGCAGGACGAACAGGCGCTGGCCCAGGGGGCTGAGGGCGGCCAGATGCAGGGCGTCGCCGGTGAGCTCCAGCTGGCCGATGAAGCGCTCCCGGCGCTCCGGCAGCTCGGCCTCCAGCCGCTGCACGACGGCGAGCCGGGGCATGGCGCTCACCGGCGCCAGGCACCAGGAGGCGCGGGGGGCGAGCCAGACGCAGCGCTCCGGCAGAGCCGGCGGCGTGCCGGCGCAGGCCGTGAGGAGCAAGGCGCAACAGGCTGCTTGCCCTCGACGCCACGCCCGCTTTCCGTTCGTGGTGAGTAAAGCGGCGAGGCCGCTTGTATCGAACCATGAGCGGAAAGCGGTGGGTCTCGCCGGGGAGTCCTTCGATACGGGACGCCGTGCGTCCCCATTCAGGACGAACGGTGATGGTTTGCTCATCATCCCACCTTCCTCCGGTTGCGGATCAGCGGCGTCAGGGTATGGGCCACGGCGATGCCCACCAGGACCGAGAGGCCGAAGGTGCGCAGGGCCGGGGTCTGGGACAGGGCCAGCAGGCCGAAGGACAGCATGGTGGTGAGGGCCGAGAGGCTGACGGCCAGCAGGGTCGCGGCCTCGTGGGCCCCGCCTTCGAGCATGAACACGGCATAGTCGATGCCGATCCCCAGGACCAGCATCAGGGCGATGATATTGAACAGGGTCAGGGGCAGGCCGGCATAGCCCAGGACCGCCAAGGCGCAGGCCACGGCCACGAGCGAAGGCAACATGGCCACCAGGCCCAGGCGCGGGCCGTAGCGCCAGGCCAGGAGGCCGAAGACCGCCGCGAAGGCCAGGCTGACCAGGAGGCTGGCGTTTTCCCGGTAGGCGGTAAACAACCGTGACACCGACCCCGCCTTGTCCACGTAGCTGACGCCCGCCAGGCCCTGGGCGGCGGCCGCCAGGGCGGCGAAGTCCGTGCTCCGGCCGGGCATGACCAGGCTGGCATGGCGGCCGTCCAGGACGCCCAGATAGAGCGGGCGCACGCGCGTCGCGCCGGCCATGCCCAGGAATTCGTTCAGCTCCAGGTCCTTGGCCTGGCCCAGCTCGGCGCGCAGTCGCTCCAGCACCGCCGGTTCCAGGCCCAGATCCAGCAGGCTCTGGGCGGCAGCGCCGTCCAGCAGGCCGGCATAGAGGGCGCGGTTTTGCGCCTGGCGGGCCGGCGAGGGCAGAAAGCGGGTCAGGGCGGTGTATTCGCTCAGGCTGCCCGAGGCCACCAGGGGGTCGAGGCGCGCGCCCAGGGCTTCCTCACGTTCCAGCAGCTCCCCGGCGCTGCCGGCTTCCACCAGGAAGAACTGGCCGCCGGCCGTGCCGCCGGCGAGCTGGCGCAGCCGGTCTTCCTGGGCCTTGAGATCGGCGGGCGGCTGGTGCAGCAGGTGGATGTCGTCGTCGGCCTGGAGCCGGGCCAGGCCCGGCAGGCAGGCGAGCACGATGGCGGCGAACAACAGCCAGAGCCGGGCGCCGGCCAGGGGCCGTTCCAGGCGTTCCGCCAGGGCTAAGGTCCCGGCCAAGAGGGCCGAACCGTCCCGGCCGGGACGGCGCAGCAGGAGTGGCAGGGCGGCGACCGTGGTCAGCCAGGCGGCGGCGAGGCCGGCCACGGCATAGACCGTGATCTGCTGCAGGGCCGCGAAGGGCGCGAAGACCAGGCCGGCATAGCCCAGGGAGGCCGCCGCCACGCCGAAGCTGATGCCCGGGAAAATGCGCCTGAGGCCGGCCTGGGCGTCCCAGCGCCGGCCGTCTTCCAGCTGGGCGACGAAATAATGCAGGGCATAGTCCACGGCGCCGCCGATCAGGCTGGCGCCGAACACCAGGGTGATCACATGCACCCGGCCGAAGACCGCGACGCAGACCGCCGCGCCGGCCAGGACGCCGGCGGCGACGGGCAGGTAGGACAGGGCGAGGGGCTGCCAGCGGCGGAACACCAGCAGCATGAGCAGGGCGATACCCAGACCCGAGCCCAGGCCGATGGTGGAAATCTCGTCCTCGGCCTGGGCGCGGGCGGCGGCGGCATAGTGCACGGCGCCCAGGCGCAGCAGCTCGGCGTCCGGCTGGGCGGCTTTCAACTCGGCCTCGGCGGCGGCCACGGCGGTCGCGACCCGGGCCTGGAGCTCGCCGTCGAAGGCCGAGCCCTCGAGCTCGCCGCTCAGGAAGACGTAGTGTCTGTCCCCGTCCTGGGCAGCCAGCAGGCCCTCGTCCAGCTGCAGGCGCCCGGCGCGCCAGGCCCGGCCGGCGAGCCAGTCGGCGAGCGTGGCGTAGGGGTCCTGGGCCAGGGGCAGGCCGACGCCGCCGGCCAGGGGGCTGAACAGGCGCTTGAGGCTGCGCTGGGCCAGTGCCTGGGTGTCGCCGACCTGCAAGGCGGCGCGGTCGGTCTCGCCCAGCAGGCCGAAGCGGTAGGGCGCGAAGGGCGTCAGGAGAGCGGCGGCCTGCAGGGGCGGGACGCGGAAGCGCAGGGCGGCATAGACGCCGCTGCGCTCCAGGCTGGCGTGGAAGACTTCGGCGCCCCGGCGGGCGGCGGCGCGGCTGGATGCTCCTACCAGGAACAGGGAGCGGCGCTCACCCTCGCGGGCCAGGGCGGCGGCGGCCTGTTCGGCGCGGGGGTTGTGTTCGGTGGCCGGCAGCAGGGCCATGAGATCGGTCTGCACGGCGCCGGCCTGGCCATAGCCGCGCCAGGCCACGCCGGCCAGGACCAGCATGAGTGCCAGCCACAGGCCGAAGCGGAAGCGCGGGGCCAGGCGCAGCATCAGCGGGGTTCTTCTCGGACGGGGGGCTCTTCTCGGACGGGGGATTGTTCCTGGAAGGGGAGCAGGGCCGCCGGGGCCGTGGCGGACTTGACCGTGCCGGCGAAGCGGATGCGCGTGGTGTCGCCCGAGGCCTCGTCCAGGGCCAGGCGGGCTATGCCCTGGCCGCCCTGGACCTCGATGCGGCGCAGGACGGCGCCCATGCGCTCGTCCTTAGGCGCCAGGACCAGACTCCAGTCCCCGGCCGTGCCGGACAGTTCCAGTTTGAATTGCTGCTCCAGGGTGGCCAGATCGGCGGCCAGGAGGGCGTGCATGAGCTTGGCGATCTGGCCCAGCCAGGGCAGGGCGTCGGCGTCCTTGTCCTCGCGCCGGCCCTCGGCCAGCTCGACGAGCTTGTGCTCCGACAGGAAGTAGCTGACCGCATAAGGGGTGTCGATGCGCCAGAGCACGCCGCCGTCCCGGGCCAGGACCATGTGGCCCCGGCTGGTCAGGGGCCGGGACAGGCCCGCCACCTGCTTGTCCTGGACGAAGTCCGCTTCCACGAAGGGCGAGCCGTTGAGCTGGGCGGCCAGCTCGGCGGGAGTCAGCGCCCAGCTCGACGTGCTGAGCCCCAGCAGGGCGGCGGCGAATATCCGCTTCATGCGCTCAGTCCCAGCTTCTGGCCCAGGATGGGCGGGGAGACGAACTCCATGACGCCCGTGTCCTTGTGCACCGCCACCTGGATGGTATAGCCCTCGGTGAGCTTCTCGCCGCTGGCCGCGTCGGTGATCAGGTAGTTGATTTTCATGCGGTTTTCCCATTCCACCAGGGAGGCGCAGACGCGGATGGTCTGGCCGTAGCGGGCCGAGCGCACGAACTTCAGGCGGGTGTCGACGATGGGCCAGAAATAGCCCGAGGCCTCCATGTCCAGGTAGTCGTAGCCGAAGCCTTTGAGCAGCTCGCAGCGCGCCAGTTCGAAATAGCGCAGGTAGTTGCCGTGCCAGACCACGCGCATGGAGTCCACGTCGTGGAAGGGCGGCGACAGTTCGATGCTGGCTTGGCGCAGGGGCTGGGTACTCATGCGGGCTTGGTTCACGGGTAGAGATCCCAGGTCTCGGTCTGGATGGCGGCGACCACGGCGCGCAGCTCATGCTCCAGGGGCCGGTCCTCGGCGAGGAAGGGCGAGGCCTTGCGCACCTGGGCGACGAAGGCCAGCAGTTCCGGCGCCAGGTCTTCGCGGCGGATTTCGCCGGACTTGAGGCGCAGCTCCACGCCCTGGACGGCGGCCAAGAGACTGCCGGCGGCGACCTGCTCGGACAGCTGCAGGACGCGCAGGGCGTCGCGGGCGGCGATGGTGCCCATGCTCACCTTGTCCTGGTTATGGCATTCGGTGGAGCGGCTGAACACCGAGGCCGGCATGGTCAGCTTGAGGGCCTCGGCGGCCCAGGCCGAGGCGCCGATCTGCACGGCCTTGAAGCCGTGATTGATGGCGGCCTCGGCGCCGCGTGCCCCGGACAGGTTCTGGGGCAGGCCGTGGTTGAACTTGGGGTCCACCATCAGGGCCAGCTGGCGGTCCATGAGATCGGCGAGGTTGGCGACCAGGTTCTTCATGGAGTCCATGACGAAGGCGATATGGCCGCCATAGAAATGCCCGCCGTGCAGCACCAGCTCGGCCTCGACGTCGATGATGGGGTTGTCGTTGGCGCTGTTCAGCTCGTGCTCGATGTCGCGGCGCATCCAGGGCAGGGCGTCGCGCAAGACGCCGATGACATGGGGCGCGCAACGCAGGGAATAGCGGTCCTGGAGGCGGCGCTGCTCGGCCGGCTCGGCATGGGGGTTGAGGTCGTGGTAGAGCCAGTTCGCGACTTCCTGCTGGCCGGCATGGGGCTTGACCGCGAACAAACGCGGGTGGAAGTGATCGCGGTTGCCGCCGGTGGCGACGCTGGCCAGGGCGGTGATGCGCGTGGAGAGGCGCGACAGGTAATCGGCGCGCCGCCAGGCCAGGCAGGCCAGGGCGGTCATGACGGCCGTGCCGTTCATGATGGCCAGGCCCTCTTTTGGCGCCAGTTCCAGGCTGTTCCACCCCAGTTCCCGGTAGATGTCCGCGATTTCATGCACTTCGCCGCGCCACAGGGCGCGCCGCTCGCCGACTACCGCCGCCGCCACATAGGACAGGGGTGTCAGATCGCCGGAGGCGCCCACCGAGCCTTCTTCCGGGATCAGAGGCACGATGTCCGCGCAGGCCAGGGCCGCCAGGCGTTCCAGGAGGGCGTAGCGCACGCCGGAGAAGCCCTGGGCCAGGGACTGCAGGCGCGTCGCCAGGATGGCGCGGCCCTGCTCGCGGCTGAAGTACTCGCCCAGGCCGCAGCCGTGGTAACGGGTCAGGTGCAGGGGCAGGGCGCGCACCAGGGCCTCGGGCACGCTCACCGTGCAGGAGTCGCCGTAACCGGTGGTCACGCCGTAGATGATGCCGTCCTCGGCCAGGTGGCGCTCGATGAACTCGGCGCCGGCCTGGATGCGCCGGACATAGGCCGGATCGTTGGACAGGGCCAGGGAGGCGCCCTGGGCCACGGCCACCACGTCTTCGATGC
This sequence comes from Gammaproteobacteria bacterium, assembly GCA_016182845.1. Lineage (GTDB taxonomy): Bacteria > Pseudomonadota > Gammaproteobacteria > Enterobacterales > Permianibacteraceae > JACPFT01. The sequence goes on along the minus strand of JACPFT010000010.1, from coordinate 113,039 downwards.
GTAAGGGGCGACCGTCCACGGTCACGGTTTCGTGGGGATTCGTCTGTGCGGAAACCATTGCGTCCTCATTGCTCCGGCGCGGGTTTTGCCCGTTGCCAGAAATCGTAGAAATTGAACCATTGCAGCGGGGCCTGGGCCGCGTAGTGCTCCAGGCGTGCCGCGTAGCGGGCGATCACCTCGCCCAAGGCCGTCTCGCGGCCCTTGCGCGGCAGGCGCAGCTGCTCGGCGAAGGGCTCCAGGTAGAGCGTGTGTCCGGCTTCTTCCTTTAGGCAGAACAACAGGTAGACCGGGCATTCCAGGACATGGGCCAGGATCCAGGGGCCTTGCGCGAAGGGCGCCGGCCGGCCCAGGAAGGGCGCATGCAGCACGCGGCCCGCCTCGTTCATGGGTGTGCGATCGCCGGCGATCACCAGCCAGTCGCCGGCGTCCACCAGGGCCTTGAGGCGCAGGGCCGTCTCCGGGCCCAAGTCGGCGATGGGGATCAGATGGGCGGCGACCTCGGGATTCAGGCGCTGCATGAACGCGTGGTAGCGGGCGCCGTGGTCCCGGTGGGCCAGGATGTGCATGCGCCGGGCGCCCATCTGCGCGGCCAGGGCGCGCACCAGCTCGATATTGCCCAGATGGCAGTTGATGAGCACGGCGCCGCGCGGGTCCTGTTGCATCTGCGTCACGGTTTGCGGATCGGCGATGCGCACGGCCGAGGCCGGGAAGCGCCCGGCCCAGGCGGCCAGCTTGTCCAGGGAGGATTCGGCGAAGCTGAACAGATGCCGGTAAGTGCTGGCGAGCCCGGGCTCGGCCGGCAGGCCGGGGCGCGGACCGTAGCGCTCCCAGACCGCGCCCAGGAAGTCCTCGGACACCCGGCGCGCGGTCTTGGCGCTCAGGGCATACCAGGCGATGACCGGCGCCAGGGCCGCGCGGAATACTTGCCGCCCCAGGAGCCGGTAGGCGGCGAAGAGGATCTGGATGCCCAGCACGCTGCCCTTCTCGCTTTGGCTAAGCCAGTGGCCGCCGCCCTGGCCGCGGAAACGGCGTGCCAGCAGGCCCGGCAGGCGTGGCAGCATGGCCAGGCAGAGCCGGGTGTGCATGGCCGAGATCTTGAGATTGTCGCGCCAGGTATCGAAATGGGACTGGCCGTCGGCCGGGTAAGTGACCCGGGTCGGCTGGTTGACGATGGCGAGACCCCGCCAGTACAGGCGCACGATGATCTCGATGTCGAAGTCCATGCGCCGGCCCACCGGCTCCTGGTCGATGAGCGCCAGGGTTGGGCCTAAGGGGTAGAGGCGGAAGCCGCACATGGAATCGCCGATGGCCCGACCCAGGGTCTCCACCGCCACCCAGAAATGGGTGATGTAACGGCCGTAGAGGCGCGACTTGGGAATGGAGGCGTCGTAGATGGGCTCGCCGGAAACCACGGCGGCCGGGTTGCTCTCGCCCAAGGCCAGGAAGCGCGGGATGTCGGCGAAGTCGTGTTGGCCGTCGGCATCGATCTGCAGCACATGGCTGTAGCCGGCCTGTCCCGCCGCGCGGAAACCGTCCATTACCGCCGCGCCCTTGCCGCCGTTCTCGGCGCGTTGGATCAGGGTGACGCCGGCGTCCCGGGCCGCCAGGCCGGCCGCCACCGCCCGGTCCTCGGGCGCCGAGCCATCGTCCACCAGGAGCACGGGCAGGCCGTGGGCGCGCACCGCCGCCACCGTCCCGGCGATGGCGCGGCCGTGGTTGTAATGAGGGATCAGGGCGACGGGCCGGAACATCAGGGGTGTACTCGCCATGGGCTCACTCGGCCTCGGTGTAGGCCAGGCGACCGGCGGAATACTGGCCAGAGGCGCAGCGGTAGGCGAATTCCAGCTTGCCCTTCTCGGGCTTGAAGGCCAGGCTCAGTTCCACCTCGTAGCCCGGACGGATCAGTTCCTGGAACTTGAGGGCCTCCAAGGCGACGAAACGGGGTGGCAGGGGGAAGAGCCGGCGGCCCAGCTGCTCGGCCCAGCCGATTTGCACGACGCCGGGCAGGATGGGAAAGCCCGCATAATGGCCCTGGAAATAGGGCGAGTCCGCCGGGATGCGCAGACGGAAGCTGGCGTTCAACCCATCCTGGCTCTGGGAAAGAATTTCCGGTAATTCCAGAACGTCAGTCATTTCGCCTCTCCCGGCGCTGCGCGGCGCTCATGTCCTGTGCCTCGAATAACTGGCTGAGCACGGCGGTGGGCAGCTTGCCGCGCTCGTTATAGGGCAGGGCCTCCACATAGCGCCAGCGGCGCGGCAGCAGCACGGCCTCGAAATGGGCGGCTAGCCCCGCGCGCAGGCGGGCATTGAGCGCCGGCTTACCGGCGGCCAGCAGGGCGGCCTGGGCCTCGGGCCTGAGCACGATCACGGCGGCCACTTCGCTGCGCCGGGTCTTAAGCACCGTCACTGCCGCCTCGGCCACCTCCGGCAGGGCGGTCAGGCGCGCCTCCATGTCGGGCAGGGACAGGCGCTTCTCTTCCACCTTGACGATGCGATCCAGGCGGCCACCCAGGGCGAAGCGGCCGTCGGCGAGGAATTCCACGGCATCGCCCATGACCAGGGCCTCGGTGCCGGCCTGGACCGAGCGCACGCGCAGGGCGCCCTGCTCGTCGCCATCGGCCAGAACGCCGGGCATAGGCGTCCAGGCCGGGCCGGCGCTCTGCCGGCGCCAGGCCACGCCGCCGGTCTCGGTGGAGCCCAGGACCTCGACGGGCGCGAGGCCGAGTGCTTCTTGCCAGGCTCGGGCGGTCTCGGCGGCCAGGGGGCCGCCGGAGGAAAAAATCTGCGTGAGCCCGGCTAGCTCGTGCAGGTCCAGGCATTCCGGCAGGCGCTTGAGCTGGGCCGGGCTGCTCACCAGGATTGCCGGGGCATGGCGTGCCAGGTCGCGGACCAGGGCCTCGGGTTGCAGGCTAGTCTGTTCCAGGAAGGGCCGGCCGGCGCAGAGCGGCCAGAGGACCCGGAACAGCAGGCCGTAGATATGGCCATGGGGCACGCCGGAGAGCACTGTGCAGCCCGAAAGGCCCGCGCCGAACAGGACTTCCAGGGCGGCGAGCTCGGCGTCCAACTGGGCCAGGGTCTTGGCGATGCGCTTAGGGCTACCGCTACTGCCCGAAGTCCAGAGCTCCAAGGCGGCATCGGCCGGCAGGGGGGGCAGGTCGGCCGGATTGGCTTGGGTGGCGGGTGCGGTTTCCGGATGCAGCCAGAAGCCAAAACCCGGCCGGGCCGGCTCGTCGCTGAGCACGCCGGCCACCTCCGGGCCCAGGGCTTCCAGGCTGCCGGCCTGGGCATTGGGCGGCAGCACGGCGATCTTGCCGGCCTGCCAGAGGGCGAAGAGGCCCAGGGCGAAGGAGTAGCTGGATTGACAGGCCAGGAGCACGCGCTCGCCGGGCAGGCCGCGCAGGTGGGCGGCCAGGGCCTGGACCCCGGCCCGCAGCTCGCCGCCGCGCCGGCCGGTGTCGGCGCAGACCCGGCGCGCCGCCAGTTCCGGCGCGCTCAGCAGGGTGCTCAGGCTGTTCATGGCTGTTTCCATGCTCATACCGCTTTCAAAGCCATGCGGTCGCGCACGCGCCGGCGGATCAGCCATTCGCCGCCCAGCATCAGGCCCATCAGGCCATAGGCGATGGCGCCGTTGTACAGGGCCCAGGCTTCGCGGCTGGCGAACAGGGCGGTCCAGGCGGCGATGAGGCCATTGCCGGCCAGGAAGAAGCACCAGGCGAGTGTGACCCTGCGCGTATAGGCCACGCCCTCGGGCGGCAGGTTCGGTTCGGTCAGCCGGGCCAGGCGCTCGATCAGGCTGGGCGGACGCCACAGGCTCAAGGCGAAGACCAGGAGGGAGCCGGCATTGACCAAGGCCGGGTAGAGGCGCAGCAGGAGCTCGTTGTCGGTGAGCCAGACCCCCAGGCTCAGGGAGCCCAGGCCCGTGAACAGCACGGTTGCCGGGCCGACGAGGCCGCGCAGCTCCCGGCCCCGGCCCTTGAGTCCCAGGGCCAAGCGAGCCGCCAGCAGCAAACAGACCATCAGGCCCAGCTCGCGCGGGCGCAGGTGCTCCAGGCCAAAATACACCGCCGCCGGATAGGCGAGGGTCAGCAGGGCCAGGAGCAGGTTGAGGGCGCGGCGCATGATCGATCTACAAGGCTCGTGTCGGTAGTGCTTTCAGTTCGTGTCGTTCTTAGAGCCCTTCGATACGGCGCTAGGCGCCTACTCAGGGCGAACGGTTTGAAGGAGGCCGTTCGTGCTGAGTAGCGGCCTTTAGGCCGCGTATCGAAGCACTCCGGGCACTCAAGCCGCGCTCAGGGCCTGCACGGCGTTCATCACGTCCTGGACGGTGCGCACGCTCTTGAATTCCTCGGGCTTGATGCGTTTGCCGGTCAGTTCCTGGAGCTTGATCACCAGGTCCACCGCGTCGATGGAGTCCAGATCCAGGTCCTGGTAGAGATGGGCCTCGGGACTGACCTGCTCCGGCGCGATCTCGAAGTTGTCGGCCAGGATGCTCTTCAGGTGAACGAGAATCTCGTTGGGGGTCATGATCGTGCTACCTCAGGCCGGCGGATTGGCGCGGATGAACGCGGCGAGGCGGTCCACGGTCTGGAAATGCTCCTTGGCTTCCGCGTCGTGAGCATCCAGCTTGATCTGGTACTTCTTCTGTAGGGCCACGCCCAGCTCCAGCGCGTCGATGGAGTCCAGGCCCAGGCCTTCGCCGCTGCCGAACAGAACGGTGTCGTTGGCGATATCGTCCGGGCTCAGATCTTCCAGATCCAGGGTGGCGATGATGAGCTGTTTGATCTCCAGCTCAAGGGAGGGCATATCAAGCGTGGACATAGGCTTCGGACTCGTGGTTGAAATCGCTTAACGCGTGGGAAAAAAACTGTTCCAGGGCGGAGGTCAGGTGGCGCGAGGCCAGGCTGACGGGCTCGCTGGCGTCGACCAGGGTTTCCAGGGCCAGGGGTTCCAGGACCTTGAGGCGCAAGTGGAAACGGCGGGGCGGAATTTCATACCAGCGCCTGTCCTTGGTCAAGGTGGAGGGCTGGCAATCGATGAGCACGGGCAGGAGCGGCCGGCCGGCGGCCAGGGCGATATGGGCCGGGCCGCGCTGGAATTTCAGGGCCTGCCCCGGCGTCGTGCGCGTGCCCTCGGGGAAAATGATCAGGGGACGGCAGCCCCGCACGGCCTGGGCGCAGTCCTGGACCAGGCGCTCGGGGGCGCCATTGGGAAGATAGCCGGCGGCGCGCACCACGCCGCCCAGCCAGGGGTTGCGCCACAGGGCTTCCTTGACCACGCAATCGGCGCGCGGCATCAGGGAGATCATCAGGACCACGTCGATCAGGGTCGGGTGGTTGGCGAGCACCAGGCAGCCCTCGGCCTCGGCCAGCGCCTCTGCGTTCTCCAGGCTGACCCGCATGATGCCCAAGGCGCACATCTGGCCGATGAAGAAACGGAAGCTCCGGTGGATGGCGCGCTGGGTGCGGGCCAGGCGGAGTTCCGGATCGCGGCTGGTCAGGCGGATCCAGGGGAAGACCGTCAAGGTCATCAACAGCCCGCCCAGGCTGAAGGACAGGAAGCACCAGCCGGTGGCCAGGACGCGCCAGGCGTAATTCAGGTTATAGCCGAGACGCGACATCATGCCCCCTGCCAGCGCCAATCGCCGAGCCGGGCCGCGCCGCCGCAGGCCAGGGTTCGCAGCAGCTCCAGGGATTGGCACTCGCGCTCGGCCTCGCCGATGGCGCCGGTTTCCAGGCTGAGTCGGTGCGTGTCCCCGCTGGACAAGAGCAGGGCCAAGGCATGAGGCATGAGCTTGGCGCTGTCGAACTCGCCGTAGACTTCGGGCATCCGGTCGTCGCCATAGACCAGGAGCACCGGCGCCGCGGGGTTCTCGGCCAAGCGGCCCAGGGCCTCCAGCAGGCCGGCCGTCAGGCTGTCGGCTCCGCCGGCGATGGCCGTGGACGGCGCGGTGTCGCGTGCCACGATGCTGTGCAGGCCCGAGGCGGTGTTGTGCACGGACAGGGAGAAACCCATGGGCGAGAGCGGTTCGCCGGCCGCCAGCTGGGCCAGGAGCTCGGCGCTGCGCGGCAGCTCGCCGTGGCGGCTGGCGAACACCGAGGCGATGCCGGTACGGCCGCCCAAGGCCTGGTGCGCGGCCCACAGGCTCATGCGCGACAGGGGCGAGAGCCGGCGGCGGGTCATGGCGTCCACGAAGGGCAGGTCCGGCTTGGTCTCGCCCTCGCTCGTCTTCCCGCCGCTAGCCCAGACAGCCCAATCCTCGGGCGTGTTGAGGCCCGGCGCCCAGGCGGCCCAAGCGGCTAGGGAAAAGGGGAGGACAGGAGCTGACACTTTCGCTGTACCTGCGGAACGGGTTGAACGATACGGCGCCGCCGGGACCCCGTGGTCGGGGGACCGTGCAGTAAATAAGTGCCGCCTCCTTGCGCGTCGCGGTCCACGCGCCTTGCGCGCGCTCCGACAACGCATCGCCATCGACACCGGCGACCCTCCTGGCCCCCATCTGATTGGCGATTTTTTGAGCGGCGTATCATACCGGAAGCCCGAGGCGGCGGCAATTGGTGCCGGCGCTTGCTTAGGCCCAGGCGATAGCCGATCATGACCGACTTTTTCGCACAAGGATCGGCGTCTTGCTAAGCATCCACGAGCTGTCCTACCGCTATCCCGGGGCCTCCGGTCCCGCCCTGGACCGGGTGTCCCTGACCGTTCCCGCCGGGCGGATCTTCGGCCTGCTGGGCCCCAACGGCGCCGGCAAGACCAGCCTGATCGGTATCCTGGCTGGCCTGCGCTCGCCGGGCGGCGGTTCACTGGCCTGGTCCGGCGGCGCCCGGCCGCGCGTGGCCCTGGTGCCCCAGGAATACGCCTTCTACCCCAGCTTGAGCTGCCGGGAGAACCTGGAGTTCTTCGCCGATGTCCAGGGCGTGCCCCAGGCCCTGCGCGCCCGACGACTGGAACTGGCCATGGCCTTCGCCGGCCTGGAAAAGGTCTGGGCGCAGCGGGCCGGGCAGTATTCCGGGGGGCTCAAGCGCCGCCTGAACCTGGCCATCGGCCTGCTGGCCGACCCGGACTTCCTGCTCCTGGACGAGCCCACCGTGGGCGTCGATCCCCAGTCGCGCAGCTTCATCCTCGAGGCCATCAAGGCCCTGCCGGCGGAAGGCAAGACCGTGCTCTACACCTCCCATTACATGGAGGAGGTGCAATACCTCTGCGAGTCCCTGGCCATCCTGGATCAGGGCCGGGTCCTGGCCCAGGGCCGTCTGGACGCGCTGCTCGCTAGCGGCGACGGCAGCCTGGGGTTGCGCATTCCCGGTGCGAAGGAGCAGGCCGCCCGCGCCGCCCTGGCCGGCGCCGGCGTGCCGGTCCTGGCCCGGGAGTCCGGCGCCCAGGATCTGGAAGCCTTGTTCATGCGCCTGACCCACCGTTCGCTGAGGGATTGATATGCACAGGCTGTTCGCCCTTTGGCGCAAGGAAATCCTGGCCCTGAGCCGCGATTGGCACGGCCTGCTCGTGCTCTTCGCCATGCCCACGGTCTTCATCCTGATCATGTCGCTCGCCCTGAAGAACGCCTTCGGGCCGGGCCAGGCGCCGCGCTTCGACTACCTGGCCCTGGACCGGGACGGCACGGGGGAGAGCGCTGCCCTGCTGGCCGGCCTCGCCGAGGCCGAGAATTACCGGCGCCTGGACTTCGCCGGCGACGAGCCGGCCTTGCGGACCCGACTCGCCCGGGGCGAGGCCAGCTTCGGCCTGGTGCTGGCGCCTGGCCTGGGCCGGGCCGTGGCCGACAGCGAGGCCGAGCCCCGGGGGCTGGTCGAGATCCTGGCCGAGCCGGGGGCCAATGCCCAGGCCCTGGCCCTGCTGCGCGCCGAGGTCCAGGCGCGCCTGGGCCGGCTGCGGCTCAAGGCCCTGCTGACCGAGGCCGGGCAGGAGGATTTAGAGCCCGCGCGCCTGGATGCCCTGATGGCCAGGGCGGCGGTGAGCACCCGCTACCTGCCCGGCGCCGGTGGCGCCGCGCCCACCTCGGTCCAGCAGAGCGTGCCTGCCTGGCTGGTGTTCTCCATGTTCTTCGTGGTCATCCCCATCTCCACCCTCTTCCTCACCGAGCGCACACAGGGCACCCTGGCGCGGCTCAAGACCATGGGCCTGCCGGCCTGGCAGCTGTTCCTGGGCAAGTTCGGACCGTTCTTCCTGATCAACCAGGTCCAGGCCGTGCTGATGGGCCTGGTGGGCGTGTACCTGGTGCCGCGCCTGGGCGGCGATGCCCTGCGCCTGGGCGAATCCTGGGCCGCACTGGGCCTGATGACCCTGGCGGTGAGCTGCGCAGCCATCGCCTATGCCCTCTTGATCGCGGTCCTGGTCAAGACCACCGAGCAGGCCACGACCCTGGGGGGCCTCAGCAACATCCTGTTCGGCGCCCTGGGCGGCATCATGGTGCCCAAGTTCGTCATGCCGGAGTTCATGCAGGAACTGACCGCCCTCTCGCCCATGGCCTGGGGCTTGGACGGCTATCTGAAGGTCTTCTTGCGCGGCGGCGATGCCTTCAGCGTCCTGCCCCAGGCGGGCGCCCTATTGGGCTTCGCCCTGGCGGCGGGGGCCTTGGCGGTGCTGGTTTATCGGTTTAAAGGAGTGGAAGCATGAGCGAGGCGCTGAGGCTGGCCTTGAAGGAACTGATCGTCGAGGCCTGCGACAAGGCGGTGGATCCGCACACGATCCCGGACGATGCGCCCTTGTTCGGCACGGATTCCTTCTTGCAGCTGGATTCCCTGGATGTCCTGCAGATCTCCATGGCCGTTCAGAAACGCTATGGCCTGCGTCTGGCGGACAGCAAGGAAACCCGGCGCGTCTTGGCCTCCGTGGCCAGCCTGGCCGAGCGCCTGGAAGCGGCATCGCTGTCTTACCCTCCCCCCCAGGCGGGGGAGGGTGGCGCGTAGCGCCGGGAGAGGGTCTTCATGAGCATCGCCTTTCGCGGCCTGGGCCTGGTCTCCTGCCTGGGGCCGGACCTGGATGCCGCCGTGGCGGCCGTGGCGGCGGGGCGTATGCCCGAGCCGGCCTGGCGGCGGATCGACGGCGTGGAGCGGCCCTACCGGGCCATCGCCCGGGCCGGCGACGATGCCTGGACGCGCAACCTAGACTTGAGCCGGGCCGCCGCCGAGCAAGCCCTGGCGGGGCTGAGTTGGTCCGAGCGGGCCGAAACCGCGGTCTTCGTCGGCTCCTCGTCCTATACGGTGAACGCCATCGAGCAGGCCTGGCCCGCTTACGGCCCGGCCGCCGGCAGCTTCGGTGGAATGGCGGAGGTCCTGCGCCGGGAACTGGGGCTGGTCGGCCCGGCCCTGGGCCTGTCCAGCGCCTGCACTTCCGGCCTCTCGGCCCTGGCCGCCGCGCAGCAGGCCCTGTCCCTGGGCCGCTTGCGCCGGGTCCTGGTCCTGGGCCTGGAGTTCGAGAACCGTTTGAGCCTGGCGGGTTTCGCCGCCTTGGGCCTGCTCTCGACGACGGCCTGCCGGCCCCTGGATCCGGCGCGCGACGGCCTGGTCCTGGGCGAGGCGGCGGCGGCCTTGCTGGTGGAAGCCGCCGAGGATGGGACCGGCGAGCGGTTGCTCAGCCTGGTCCAGCGAACCGATAGTCACAGCGCCACCGGCCTGAATCCGGACGGCGCTCCCGTCGCCCAGGCCATAGGCCAGGCCCTGGCCGCCGCCGGGCTGCCCGCCGAGGCCCTGGACCTGGTCAAGCTCCAGGCCGCCGGTTCTCCCGCCAACGACGTTATCGAGGCCAGGGCCTTGTCCCGGGTCTTCGCCGCGCCGCCGCGCCTTTTGTCCCTCAAGCCCTGGCTGGGGCATTGCCTGGGCGCCAGCGGTCCCGCCGAGCTGGCCCTGCTCCTGGGCTGCTGGCGGGCCGGCTTCACGCCGGGCACGGGCTGCGAGCTGGACAGGGACCCGGAGCTGGGTCTGGAACTGCCGGCCGGGAACGCGCCGGCCATCCCTCGGCATGCCTTGTTCCAGATCCTGGGCTTCGGCGGCAGCCTGGCCTGTGCCGTGCTGGCCAGCGGGAGGCCGGAATGAGGCTCTTACGCCGCGATGTCCTGGAACTGCCTCTTACCGAACTGCGCGCCGAGCTCAAGCGCGTCGCGCCCAATCCGCCGCGCCGCCTGGGGCCCCTGGCCGAGCTGGCCTTGGCCGGCGCCTGGCGTTGCCTGGGGGACGTGAGCCTGCTGGCCGAGACCGGCCTGGTCCTGGCCAGCCGCTACGCCGCCCGCGCCGAGACCGAGGAGGCCTTGCGGTCCGTCCTGGAGCTCCACGAGCCGCCCATGCCGGTCAGCTTCATCAATACCCAGCCGACCACGGTGCTGCAGGCCCTGGCCCAGCAAGTGGGCGCGCATGGCCCCGCGCTCCTGGTATCGGGCGAGTGCGATGCCTTGGCGGCGGGAATGTGGCTGGCGAGAAATGTCCTGGAATCGGGCACGGCGCCGGCCGTGCTGGTGTCGGTACTGGACTGGGAGGGGGAGCGGGGCGAGGCCGTGAGCCTGCTCTTGGCCCTGGACGGCGAGGGCACCGAGATACCGGACACCCTAGCGCTGGATGCGCGAAAATTCCTGCATAGCCTGGATGAAGGCCCAAGGCCGTAATCCGGGTCTCTTCGTCGTCAAGCCAGTTTCGCCAAGCCCCCGAACAGTCCCCGTTCCGCCTCGGCGATGCCCTTCAGACTCTCGGCCAGGGCCGCCGGCGCGAAGGGCTTGCGTCCGCGCACCATCAGCGCCGCCGCCAGGGCGAATTCGCGCCAATGGTCGCCGATGGCGGTCAGCTCGCGGCTGGCTACGCTCAGCTCGGCTCGACCGGTCAGTTCCGCGGCTTCTTGCAGGAAGGAGGCATAGAGGAAGCGGAAGCCGGCACCGCCGGTGCCGATCTCTTCCTGCATGCGTACCACATGGCCGATGAAGCGCAGGCTCTCGGCCTCGTGCTCGCCGGCTTTCAGCTGGGCGATGCGCTTGGCCATATAGGCGATGCCCTTGCAGCCAACCAGGGGAAAGGGCGCGAGCATGGCCTTGGCGTTCCTGCGGATGGCGTTTAAGGCCAGCGGCGCCAGGTCCACGGTGGCCGGAGGCCGCTCCGGGAAGTAGAGCAGGCCCTTGGGCGCCAGTGCGCCCTTGGCGAAGCGCGCCTTCTGCAGATCGGCGGCGGCACAGCTCACCGGTGTCTCGAACACCGGATCGCTGATCCGGTAGGCGCCGCCGTCCTTGCCATAGACCAGGAGGTTATGGGCATTGAAATGGAAGCGCATGTCCTCCGGGAAATAAGGCAGCCAGAACACCGAGGTCTGCAGGCCCACCGGCCGGCCCTGGGCAAGGAGCGCATCCAGCCGCGCCTGGCCGGCCGCGGGCGAGCGGAAGGTCTCGAAGCGCATGCGCAGGCCTAAGCGCTTGGACAGGCCCTTGATGATGGCCTTGGGCGGCATGCGGTAGGCGATGAGCGGCAGGCCGCCCAGCTTGACGAAAGGGATGTAGGCGAAGGCCAGGGCGGAGGCCAGGCCGAAGGCCATGGCCTCGCTCAGTGCCAAGCCGTGGTGGCTGAGCAGGTTGGCCATGACCCCGCTCTCGCAGTGGGCGGCATGGCGGTGCTGGAACTCGTTCCGTGGGGATGTGTTCAGATCCGGGGCGGCGTTCATGGCATCAATCCAGGCGGGAGAGTTCGGCGGGGTTCAGGCCCAAGGCCTCGGCATAGCGTTCCAGCAGGGCCGGCCCGAGTCCGGCGAAACGCCTGGCGTCGAAATGGCGGCGGATGCGCCACTGGAACAGGCCGGTGGTCTGGGCCAGGAGGGCCAGATCCATCCGCCGGCGGTACATATGGTATTCCAGGGGCGAAGCCTCGCCGCGCAGCGCCCGGTCCCTGGCCTCGGCGGCCAGATGTTCCAGATGGTCGAGGGCCTGGCGGGTGACGGTCTGTTCGACCTCCCAGCCGGCCGAGGTCACCAGGCGGTACTGCCCGTTCTCGTCCACCGCATACTGGGCCTTGCGCAGACCCCCTAAGGTGTCATTGCCCTCCTGGGGCACGTCTTCGATACGCATCAGACCACCGTCAGATGGATAAAACCGCTGGAGAAGCGCCCGCTCTCGGGCACGAACATCAGGAGCCGTTCACCGGCCTTCAGGCGGCCGCTGCGGAACAATTCGTCGAGCATGATGTAGGGCGAGGCCGAGCCGGTATTGCCCTTCTCCGTCAGATTGGTGAACCAGCGCTCGGCCGGGATGGGCAGGCCGATCTCGTCCAGACACTGGCCTATGGGCTCGCGGAAATACTCCGAGGACATATGGGGCAGGAACCAGTCCAGCTCAGCGGCGCGCAGGCCGCGCTTGGCCATCAGCGCCTGGAGGGGCTTGCTTAGGGTGTAGGTCACTACGTTTTCGTTGAGTAGCTTGACGTCCTGTTTAATCGCCAACACCGAGTCGTGTCGCAGCGTCTCCGGCTTGTGCCTCAGCCAGCCCTTGAGATGACCCTTGGCATCTTTATGGGCACCGGCATACATGCAGGCGGGCAGCTCATGGGCATAGGAGAACAGCTCCAGCCAGTCGATGCGCAGGGACGGCCCCTCGGACCTTGGCCGGTCCTGAAGCAGCACGGCGCCCGCGCCGTCGGAGAGCATCCAGCGCAGGAAATCCTTCTCGAAGGCGATCTCCGGGCGCTCTGCCAGCTCATTGAGCTTGTGCTCGGTCTCGGCTTCGAAGTTTTGGGCGCGTAGCAATAGTGAACTCACCTCCGAGCCGGTGGCCACGGCCGCATCGGCCTCGCCGGCCTTGACCGCCAGATAGGCGTATTTCAGCGCCGCCGTGCCGGACAGGCAGATGCCGGCGGTGGACACGGCCTCGCAGACCGGCAGGCCCAGCTCGCCGTGCACCATCACCGCGTGATTGGGGGCTAGTTGGTCCGGTATGGTCGTACCCGTGGCGAGGACTTGGATACCGTCCAGGTCGAAGCCCTCGTCGGTCAGGCCGCGCACCGCCTCGGCGGTCAACTGGGCATTGCTGTAGCTGGGCTCGCCGGTGGCCGGGTCCAGTACATAATGGCGCGACTTGATGCCGTTGCTGCGCAGGACGATGCGCCGGGCGCGGGAGGGCTTGCCCCCCACCAGCCCCAGAGCCGGTTCCATGGCCTCGTTGTCCAGGGGCGCATGGGGCAGGAAGCTGGCGGTGCGGGTGATATAGACGGGACGGGGCATGGTGGTTTACTGCGGATTGGGCGACAGGTGGTGAGTGGCCGAACCGGAAGGCTGCTCGAAATAGGCTTTCTGGACCAGGAGCCGCCGCTTGACCAGGGGGTGGAGCAGGGCGCGCAGGGCCATGCTCAGCGGCACCACGGTCACGATCAGGCAGAACAGGAAGCAGACATAGATCGCCAGGAGCGGCCGGCGACGGGCGCTGCCTTGCGGGCCGGCGGCGCGCAGCAGCTTGCCCCAGAGCCGGAAGGAGCGCGTGCCTATGCGCTCGCTGGCGATCAGGCGCTCGTCCACCACCGCCGCGCCGAGACCGTGCAGCATGGGACCCGCGATTGGTCCGGCATGCAAGGCTTCCGCCATGGCCGCGCCGAAGCGGGCGCTGCCTCGCAGATCGGTCTCGGAAACCCCCGCCGCCGGTAGGCCCCAGAAGGCCTCGCGCCGGCCGGTGAACATCCAGCGCGGCGTGGTGATGAAGCTGGCCAGGGCGCCGCTCTGGTCGGTGAGGGCGATATTGTCGACGAGCCGCGCGCCTAGCCCGTCCAGGTACTGCTTCATGCGCTCCTGGGCCATCAGCCACATATTGCGGCAGGCGATCAGGGTCACCACCGGCTTGCCGCGCAAGAGCCTGGCTGCTTCCGGACTCTGCATGAAGGCCGCCATGGGCAGGGCCGGGGACAGGAACCAGACCTGGTAGGCCAGGATCACCAGATCGAAGTCCTCGTCGCCGCGCAGCGACAGGGACTGCAAGGCCGGTGCGTCCTGATACACCGTCTCCGGGAACACGTCCAGGAAGCGGAAGAAGGGCCAGGGAAAGGGGTAGGGCGTGACCGGCTTGAGGGTCTCCACATACACCGAGATATCGGGATCGGCCAGGAGCGGCGCCAGGCAATGAGCCATCGCCGAGCTTAGCTGCCCGGTTTGGGAATACTGAACGACCAAAATCCGTTTCATGGCCGGAACCGCTGGCGTGAAGAAAGGCCGCGAGACTAGCCTCTGCTATGGGGGCTTGTCAAAACTTGTTCAGATGGCGGCTGGACAAGGTGGGCTCGGCTGGTAAAAATACGCCGTTTCCTGGCCCTACGGCCTCGCTGTAACCCGTTGAAAGGGAGTTCCCCATGAAGATCCGTACCCTCGCCCTGTGTTCCATCCTGGCCCTGTCGGCCCTGGGCTGTCGCCACCTGCCAGTCGTCAAGAACGTCAGCAATTACCCCGTAGCCCGCTACGACGGTAAGCCCCTGAGCGCCGAACAGGTCAAGCTGGCCATCATCCGTGGCGGCGCCATGCATGGCTGGCGCATCACCCCGGCCGCCGACGGCCGCTTGCTGGGCTATGTGGAAGTACGCGGCAAGCACTCGGCCACCGTCGACATCGACTACACGGCGAATAGCATGGGAATCCACTACCGCGACAGCAGCAACCTCAAGTACGAGGACGGCAAGATCCATCCCAAGTACAACGAGTGGATCGGCAACCTCGTGCGGGCCATCAACTACGAAATGCAGCGCGTGGAAGGTTGATGCATAAGTCGCTGCTGCTTCTGGCGCTGGCTGGGTCGGCCGGCGCCCAGGCCGAAGACGCCCTGTGGGAACTGGGCGTGGGCGCCACCGCCCTCTCCTTCCCCCATTACACCGGCTCTGACCAGCGCACCAACTGGCTGCTGCCCTTTCCCTATATCAGCTACGAGAGCGAGCGCCTGTCCGTGGACCGCAATGCCGCCCACGGCCATCTCTGGCGGCGGGGCGACTGGCGGCTGGAGATCTCGGCCTCGGGTTCCCTGCCGGTGGACAGCGAGGACGACGAGGCGCGGGCGGGCATGCCCGATCTGGATGCCATGGGCGAGATCGGCCCTTCCCTCATCTACAGCGCCTGGCAGGACGACGGTTCCAGCCTGAACCTGGAGCTGCCGGTGCGCAGCGCCTGGTCCACCGACCTGCGTTCCTTGGATGAGCACGGCTGGTTCGTCAATCCCCAGGCCCGCTACAAGCACGAATGGGCGGTGAAGGAAGGCCGGCAGAGCCTGGAGTTGGTGGGCGGCCCGGTCTGGGCCACCAGCGCCTACCACGACTATTTCTACACCGTGCTGCCGCGCTACGCGACCGCCGACCGCCCCGCCTACGAGGCGGACAAGGGCTATGGCGGCTGGCGCGCCTCGATCGGCTGGACTCACCGTCAGGGCCGGCTCTGGTATGGCGCCTTCCTGCGCTGGTATGACTTGAATGACGCGGCCTTCGCCGACTCGCCCCTGGTGCGGACCGACCATTCCCTGGTGGCAGGCGCCGCCATGGCTTGGATCTTCAAGTCGTCCAAGGACGACTGAGCATGGCCGAGGCGCGGCGTTGGGACATTTTCTGCACCGTCATCGACAACTACGGCGACATCGGCATCTGCTGGCGCCTGGCGCGCCAGCTGGTCGCCGAGCACGGCCTCGCCCTCACGCTCTGGGTCGATGATCTGGCCAGCTTCCGGCGCCTCTGGCCGGCGGTGGATCCTAGCCGCGACGAGCAGGTGCTGGAAGGCGTGAGGGTGCGTCGCTGGGGCTCGCCCTTCCCCGAGGTCGTGCCGGCCCAGGTGGTGATCGAGGCACTGGCTTGCGAGCTGCCCGCGAGCTATGTCCAGGCCATGGCCGCCACGCCCGTCAAGCCGGTGTGGCTGAACCTGGAATACCTGTCCGCCGAGGACTGGGTCCTGGGCTGCCACGGCCTGCCGTCCCTACACCCCTCCCTGCCGCTGACCAAGCACTTCTTCTTCCCCGGCTTCGTTGCCGGCACCGGCGGCCTCCTGGCCGAGCACAATCTGCCGGCGCGGCTCGCCGCCTTCCAGGCCGACCCGGCGGCCCAGGCCGAGTTCCTGAAAAGCCTGGGCATGCCCGTCGCCGCGCCCGAGGCCCTGCAGGTCTCCCTGTTCGCCTACGAGGCCTCGCCCCTGGCCGGCCTCCTGGACGCCTGGGCGGACGGGCCCCGGCCCGTGGTCTGCCGCGTGCCCGAGTCCAAGCTCTGGCCCGAGCTGCTGGCCTGGCTGGCCGAGCCCGGGGCCGGCGCCGGACAGGCCTATGCGCGCGGGCGCCTGCGCATCGAGCTCCTGCCCATGCTGGCCCAGGACGATTACGACCGCCTGTTGTGGCTGTCGGATCTCAATGTCGTGCGCGGCGAGGACTCCTTCGTGCGCGCCCAGTGGGCGGGCAAACCCTTGATCTGGCAGGCCTATCGTCAAGAAGACGGGGTCCACCTGGACAAGCTGGAGGCCTTCCTCGCCCTGTATACCCGGGGGGCGAGCGACGCTCAGGCGGAGGCTCTGCGCGAGCTGATGCGCACCTGGAACGGCGGCGGCGACATGGCCCTGGCCTGGCGGGTCTTCGAACCGGCCCTGCCCCGCTGGCGGGAGCATGCCCAAACCTGGGCTGAGCAGCTGGCACGGACCGGCGATCTCGCCACAAACCTGGTGCAATTTTGTTCAGTTCGCGTATAATGCCCCGCTTTTGATTCAGTCCCCCGAACTCCAGGTTTGACCTATGAAAATCGCTCAAGAACTCCGCTCCGGTAACGTTGTCATGATCGGCGCCGATCCGTGGATCGTGCAGAAGGCTGACTTCAGCAAGTCCGGCCGCAACGCCGCCGTGGTCAAGATGAAGCTCAAGAACCTGCTGACCGGTTCGGCCGCCGAATCCGTGTACAAGGCCGATGACAAGTTCGAGCCGGTGTTCCTGGAGCGCAAGGACGTCACCTATTCCTATTTCGCCGACCCGCTGTACGTCTTCGTCGACGCCGACTACGAGCAGTACGAAGTCGAGGGCGAGAACATGGAAGACATCATCAAGTTCATCGAAGACGGCATGACCGATGTCTGCGAAGCCGTGTTCTACAACGGCAAGGCCATCTCCGTGGAACTGCCCACCACCATCGTGCGCGCCATCGCCTACACCGAACCGGCCGTGCGCGGCGACACCTCCGGCAAGGTCATGAAGACCGCCCGTTTGACCAACGGCACCGAGCTGCAGGTCTCCGGCTTCTGCGAAATCGGCGACAGCATCGAAATCGACACCCGCACCGGCGAATACAAGGCCCGTATCAAGGCCTAAGTTTCCGGCGATGGTAAAAGGGGCTCTTCGGAGCCCCTTTTTCATGGTCCCGGAATCAGTCCACAAAAATATGCGGCAAGAACCGCGAGCTGTCCTTGGTGATCAGGCTCGCGTCTTCGCGTATGCCGATTCCCGCCGCGTTGTCGGCCACGATCCAGGAGCCGATCAGCGTGTAGCTGTCGCCGAAGCGCGGCAGGGGATGGAAGGCCTGGACGATGGTAGGGATGTCGCCGTAAGGGCCGTCGACGGTCTCGGTCTCGCCGTCGGGCTTGCGCAGGCTGATATTGGCGCCCTCGCGGGAGAACAGGGGCTTGCGCACCCAGCCGGGCTTGAGCTCGGCGCCCGGCGCTTCGAAGTGGGCCGGCAGCAGGTTCGGGTGGCCCGGGTGCAGTTCCCAGAGCAGGGGCAGTGCGCCCTTGTTGCTCAAGATCGCCTTCCAGGGCGGCTCGAAGATCAGGGTGTCGGCACGGGGCAGCAGCGGCCCGAACTCCTCGCGGAACATATATTCCCAGGGATAGAGCTTGAACAGGGCCGGCAGGACCGTGTGCTCCAGATCCGTGTAGCGCCCGTCCACGCTGGCGCCGATGTCCTCCACCGCGATCCAGCGCGCATCGAAGCCGGCTTGTGCGGCGCAGTCGCGCAGATAATCCACCGTGCCCCGGTCCTCCAGGGAATCCCGGCAGCTGGCGAAATAAAAGGGCGCCGGCATCCGCTCGCGCAGGTATCCGAACACGGCGATGAGCTGCTCTTGCAGGCTGTTGAACTGATCGGCACCGGCCGGCAGGGTGCCGGCGGCCAGCTGCTCCTCCAGCCACAGCCATTGGAAGAAGGCACTCTCGTAGAGCGAGGTGGGCGTGTCGTAATTGAGCTCGTAGAGCTTGGCCGGGCCGGTGCCGTCGTAGCCGAAGTCCATGCGCCCGTAGATATGCGGTTGGCCCGAGAGCCAGCTGTCGCGTACATAGTCCCAATAGGCCTCGGGGATGGCGAGCTGCTTGAGCATGGCCTCGTCGGCCACGGCCCGCGCCACCAGGTCCAGGCACATCTGGTGCAATTCCTCCGTGGGCGCCTCGATGTCTTCCTCGATCTGCCGGCGGTCGAAGGCGTAGTACGCCGTCTCGTCCCAGTAGGGCTCGCCGTCGAAGGTGTGGAAGCGGAAGCCCAAGGACTCGGCTTGGCGGCGCCAGTGCGGGCGCTCGGGAAGGGCGATACGGCGCATCAGCCCCCCCAGAAGCCGCGCGCGGCGGCCTGGGAGCCGAAGCCGCCCCGGTTGACCGTGACCGCCTTGGCCGGCGGCTTGGCGTCGTAACGGCTCACTTCGACCTTGCCCGAGCGCGAGGCCACGGGCACGTCGGCGGCGGTGCGCCAATGGCCGCGATCGGCCCGCGAGCGGTACAGGGGCTGGCTGGTGTAGAAGCCGGAGCTGCCGTAATAACGCTCGTCCCGGTCCCGCCGGTTGTCGAGCAGGCGCGCCGCCATGAAACCGGCCATGGCGGGCATGAACCAACCGCCGCCGCTAGGTGCGGCCTGGCATTGGTCCGCGCCGAAATCGGCGACGCAGGCCTGGTAGCTGGTATAGCGAGGCGCCACGCGCTCATGCGCCTCGGCGGCGCGGGCGTATTCGGTCTGGCATTCCTCCGGCTTGAGGGTCCCGTCCTTGACGCATTCCTCCACCGAGCCATAAACCACGGCCGGCTGCGGCTCGTCGCAGGCGGTGAGCGCGAATGGGGCCGTGCCCATCAGCACCAGGCGCAGCAATCGGGATCGCTTCATGGTGTTTACCTCAATAGCTCAGGCTGGCGGCATTGAGCAGGCCGGCGGCGATGGCGGCGAAGGCCACGAAGATGCCGCTGGCGATCTCGTCGCGGGCGATGCGCCCCGGCAGATCGCGGATGACGAGGCGCAGGCCGAAGAAGGTGGCGAGCTGCACGGCGCAGGCCACCAGGCCCCAGACCAGGCAGTCCAGGAGGTTGATGGAATGGGCGATGGCGCTGGCTAGGGGCAGCACGAAGCCCACGAGCCCGCCACCGAAAGCCAGGGCCGCCGCCGGCTTATTGTCCTTGATCAGCGACCATTCGCTATGGGGCGTCAGCGCCGTGTAGATGACCACGAACAACACGGTGAGCAGCACGGCCAGGCCGAAATAGCTGAGAAAGGTTGGCACGTCGGTGAGATAGGCGAGGGCTTGTTCGAGCATGGGAGCTCCTTCCTGGAAAATGTTGGAGATTTACCGCCAAGGCGCCAAGAACGCCAAGGAAAACCGGAAGATATTAACCGCGAAGGCCGCTAAGGCCGCAAAGTGTTTAGAACACAACGAAACCTTCCATGAGGTCTTCCCTTCGTGGCCTTGGCGGCCTTCGCGGTTAAGAACTCTTTTTCTTCCCTTGGCGTTCTTGGCGCCTTGGCGGCCGTTCCCAATCTTCCGGTTCACACGATCTGCAGATCCGCCGAGCTCAGATCCGCGCCCACGGAAAATACCACGCAATAGTCCTCGCCGGTCTGTTCCGCCGAGATCAGCAGGTACTCCTGGCGCTCCGCGCCCTCCACCGTCCGCTCGTAGAGCATGCAATGGTGGCGCACGGTGTAGGCGGCCAACGTGTCCGAGTCGGTGTATACCGCCTCCTCGAACAGGACTGGCGGTGCATGCACCTCGTCGCCGCCCCAGACCCGGGCATAGCGGTAGCCGCCGTAGTCCAGCTCGGAACGGCCGATTTGGCTGGTCTTGCCCAGCCAGGTCTGGAACTCCGCCAAGCTGCCCGGGTTGCGGGTCTCGTGGAAGACGAAGAGCTTCAGGTCCTCGCGCAGGCCGTTGGTCGTGCCGATCTGGATGAAGGCGTCGTCGCTCACGTAGTAGCGATGCAGGGCACAGCCGGCGCCCAAGTCGGCCAGACCCCGGCTCTCGATGCGCTGATCGCCCTCCGGCGGGACGACCAGCATGCGTCCGGCCAGGAACTGGAAGGGCAAGGGGTCGACGGCCACCATGCGGCCACGGGCGAGACCCAGACAGGCCTCGGAGGCCGGGGTCGCCGGCCCCTTCGGTTCCTCGCGGCGCAGCGCCGTGCCCAAGGCTTTAGCCAAGAAGGCGAACATGGCCTTAAGCCTGGCTCTTCAAGCGTTCCAGCACCGCCTGGGCGCTGGACGCCTCGGGTTTCAGGCCCGCCTGGCGCAGCTTGGCCTCCAGGTCGGTGTCGGCGCCGGCTTCGCTGGCCAGCTCGGCGGCGGCATCCATCTGGGCGGCGGCCTCCTTCTGCTTGGACTTGATGCGTTCCAGGGAATCCAGGGCCGTGCGCAACGACGCATTGTGGCCGCTGTGGCGGGCGGCGATGGCGCTCTGGGCGCGCTGCACGCTCTCCGTGGCCTTGACCGTGTCGACCTGCTGCTTGAGGCGGGCGATGGTGGTCTCGGCCTGCTTGATGGAGCGCTTCAGGGTCTCGATGGAGCGCTCGTACTCGCCGACGATGGCGGCTTCCTGGGCGATCTCGCCCTCCAGCTCAGCGAGCTTGCCGGCCACTTCCAGGGCCAGGGCCTCGTCGCCCTTGGCCAGGGCGGCCTTGGCATAGCCCTGGTACTCGGCGGCCTTGGCCTGCTTGGGTTCCAGCTTGTCGGCAGTCAGCTTGCGCTGGGCCATGATCTTGGTCAGATCGCCGCGCGAGCGGTCCAGTTCGGCATGGGCGTCGCGGATCTCCTGATCCAGGATGCGCAGGGCCTGGGAGTCGACGATGGCTTCGCCAACTTCAGTAGCGCCGCCGCGCAGGGCGGTGAACAGTTTCTTCAGAATGCTCATGGTCGTGCTCCTTAGGCGCTGACGAGTTCGTCGCCGAAGGCTTCGGCGGCTTCCAGGGTGTTTTCGGCCAACATCTCGATCTCCTCGATGACGTGGGACAGCAGGGAGGTGCTGGAGAGCTCGCCGAACATGATGTAGGTCTTGCGCCCGTTCACCTGGGTCAGGCCCAGGTTGGACAGCGGGTTGAGCGGATTCAGCATCAGGGCCAGCTCGTTAAAGCGCGCCGGGTCGCGCACCTGGCTCTCGTCCCAGAGCGGCGTGGACACGAAGATCTGCTCGCCCGAGACCGAGATCTGTACCGGCAGTTCGCCGTACTCGCGCAGTTCCAGGTTGATGGCGGGGTCTATGCCCTCGATCAGCTCCAGGCTGGCCTGTTGGCCCTGCACCAGGCTGCTGGTGGCCAGGGCGTCATAGAGACTGCGGGTGGTCCATTGCGTCGTGCCCATGGGATTGGCTTCTCCTTCCTCGGTGATGGAAACGCGGGCGCCGGGACGTTGCAGGGCTTTTTCCACACGGGACAGGAGGCGCGCGTGCTCGGGCAGGATGTACACGGCTTTTTGCACTAGCCCCGAGGCCTTCATGCGTTCGCGGTAGGCGCGCTGGTAGTCGGCGGATTTGCTCATGTCGCTTCGGCGTTTGCGAGCCGGCGGCGGGATTGCCGCCGGCCATGAGCACAATTTAGGCGCTTACAAGTAATGAGTCAACGCTTACTTGTAAGAAGTTGTTGCGGGAGGAGACGGGGCTCAAGCCTGGGCGAAGCTGCCCAGTCGGCCGTCGAAGCGGGTGAACAAGACATTGTTCTCCAGGTGGATGTGTTCCATGAGCTCGCGCTTGAGCCGGTCCAGGCCCAGGTACAAGGCGCGCCAGGTGTTGCAGGCCTCGGCATGGATCGCCATGCCATGGGCTAGTGCCTCCATGAGGGCCAAGGCCTCGGCATGGTCGTCGTGCTCGTGGCGCATCATGGTGATGGGCGGGACGGCCATGCCGCCCATGCCCTGGGCAATCATGGGAAAGAGGATCTGCTCCTCTTTGTGCATGTGCATGGCCAGCTCGTCGAGCATGGTCTCCAGGTGCTCGGCGAGGCCGGTGGGGCAGAGCGGGTGCTCGCGGTGCACGGCCTCGACGCGCCGGGCCAGGCGGATCAGCTCGGGCAGATCGGCGCGGTGCGCCTCGTGGTAGCGCTCCAGGATATGGGCGATCAGCTCGGCATCGGGCAGCTCGGCCAGCCTCTCGCCATCCGCGTCCTCGGGCCGCAGCGCCGTCAGCTCGGCGGCGATGGCCTGGGCATCCAGGCCGCGCTTGGCCGCCGCCTCGGCCAGGGACTTGGCGCCGCCGCAGCAGAAGTCCAGTTTGTGCTTATGGAAGATCGCCGTGGCGCCCGGCAGTTCGCGGGCGATCTGGCCCAGGGAGGTCTCGGTCAGGGAAGTGTTCATCGTGCTTACCTCTAGTCGATAGAAAATCGCCCGGGCTCAGGCCGGGCGGTGCAGTTGAACGGGATGGGCGGTCGGCACCTGCATCAGGGCCATGAGGGCCTCGGCATTGGGCAGGAAATCCGCCAGGGTGTAGCCGTCCAGGACGGCCAGAAAGGCCTGCAGGGCCTGGTACAGCGCGCCCTTCAGCCGGCAGGCCGGCGCGATCCTGCACTGGTTGTCGGCGCCGAAGCATTCCACCAGGGTGAAATCCCCCTCGACCTTGCGCACCACCTCGCCGATCACGATCTGGGCCGCCGGCCGCGCCAAGGCGATGCCGCCACCCTTGCCGCGCGTGCCTTCCACATAGCCTTCCTGGACCAGTTGGTTGACCACCTTCATCAAATGGCTGCGCGAGATCTGATAGCGCTCGGCGATCTCGGCGATGGTGGCGCGTTCCGGGCTGGCGCCCAGGTAGATGAGTACGCGCAGGGCGTAGTCGGTGTATTGGGTGATGTGCATGGCAGGCGCTGTTTAGGGGATATTTATAAGATACATTAAGTTTGCATCTTTTATAAGATGTATTTACCATTCATCTTCGTAAACCCCTCCAACCTCACTCAGGAAAGCCATCATGAGCAAAACGCACCGCCTCTGGCGCACGCTAGCCGTGATATTCCTCCTGTCCTTCGCCGTATTGGGCTGGACAGGCAGGGAGATCTATCTCTCGGCGCCGCCGATCCCTGCGCAAATCGTCAGCAGCGACGGCGCGCTGCTGTACACCGGCGAGCAGATTCAGCATGGCCAGGAGTCCTGGCTGTCGGCGGGCGGCCAGCAACTGGGTTCGGTCTGGGGTCATGGCAGCTATATCGCTCCCGACTGGTCGGCCGACTGGCTGCACCGCGAGATCCTCGGCCTGCGCGACGCCCTGGCCCGGAAGCAGTACCACAAGGGTTTCGACCAGCTAGGTCCCGACGAGCAGGCGGTCATCGCCGCGCGCACCCAGGAGGAAATGCGCCTTAACCGCTATGACGCCGAAACCGGCCGGCTCACCCTCAGCCCGGAGCGGGCCACGGTGATCGCCGAGCTGTCGCGCCATTACACGGGCCTGTTCGGCAATGACGCCTCGCTGGACCAACTCCGCGAGCAGTACGCCATGGTGCCTGACACGCTGAAGGACCCCACGGATCTGCAGGCCCTGCCGGCCTTCTTCTTCTGGTCGTCCTGGTCGGCGGCGACCAACCGCCCGGGCGAGACCGAACTCACTTACACCAGCAACTGGCCCCACGAGCCGCTGATCGACAATGTGCCGACCACCGGCAACGGCGTCTGGTCCCTGGTCAGCATCATCCTGATGATCGCCGGTATCGCCGCCATGCTCTGGTTCCACACGGCGCACGGTGACGAGACCGACCCGGCCGCGCCCAAGGACGACCCGCTGTTCAAGCTGACGCTGACGCCCTCCATGCGCGCCACGGGCAAGTATTTCTACGTGGTGCTCGCCCTGATGCTGGTCCAGGTCGGCATGGGCATCATCTCGGCCCACTACGCCGTGGAAGGCCAGACCTTCTTCGGCCTGCCGCTCGCGGACATCCTGCCCTTCGTGGTCAGCCGCACCATCCACACCCAGCTCGGCGTGCTGTGGATCGCCACGGCCTGGCTCGCCACCGGCCTCTATATCGCGCCGATCCTGTCAGGCCGCGAGCCCAAGTACCAGAAGCTGGGCGTCGACCTGCTGTTCTACGCCCTGCTGCTGGTGGTCGGCGGCTCCATCGCCTTCGGCTGGATCGGCAATCTGCAACGCCTGGGCACCGACTTCGCGTTCTGGCTGGGCAACCAGGGCCTGGAATACACCAGCATGGGCCGCATCTGGCAATACGGCCTGTTCACCGGCCTGATGCTCTGGCTGGTCCTGATGGGCCGCGGCCTGTGGCCGGCGCTGACCCGTCCCGGCGAGGGCCGCGGCCTCGTCGTCATGGTCTTCCTGTCGGCGACCTGCATCGGCGGCTTCTACGCCAGCTCCCTGATGTGGGGCCAGCACAGCCATTACTCGATGATCGAATACTGGCGCTGGTGGCTGGTGCACCTGTGGGTAGAAGGCTTCTTCGAGGTGTTCGCCACGGCGGTCATCGCCCTGCTGTTCTCCCGCTTAGGCCTCATCCGCCAGGCCGCCGCCAACAGCGCCATCGTGCTGGAGACCATCGTCTTCCTGTTCGGCGGCATCCTGGGCACCCTGCACCACCTGTATTTCACCGGCACGCCCACCTCGATCATCGCCATCGGCGCGGTGTTCTCGGCCCTGGAAGTCGTGCCCCTGGCCTTGGTGGGCATGGAGGCTTACCGCAACTACCGGCGCAGCCAGGTCGCGCCCTGGGTGGCCAATTACAAGTGGGCGATCCTCTGCTTCGTGGCTGTGGGCTTCTGGAACACCGTTGGCGCCGGCCTCCTGGGCTTTGCGATTAACCCGCCCATCTCGCTCTACTACGTGCAGGGTCTGAACATGACCGCCGCTCATGGCCACGCCGCCCTGTTCGGCGTGTACGGCATGCTGGGCATAGGCCTAATGCTGTTCTGCCTGCGCGGCCTGAAGCCGCGCCTCAAGTGGAACGACGGCCTGCTGAAGGGCGCCTTCTGGTCGCTGAACATCGGCCTCGCGATGATGGTGTTCATCTCGCTGCTGCCGGCCGGTATCTACCAGGCCTGGGCCAGCGTCAGCCAGGGCCTGTGGTATGCCCGCTCGGCGGAGGTGATCCATTCGACCTTCATGGAAACCGCCGTCTGGCTGCGCGTGCCCGGCGACATCCTGTTCTCCCTCGGCGTCGTCCTGCTCGCCGGGTTCATGCTCCGCCTGGCCTTCGCGGCGCGTGAACCGCGCGGGGCAGTGGGCGTCCCGGCGGCAGAGCGGGGGTGAGGCCTCTCTTCCTCCCCTCCCCCCTGGCGGGGGAGGGGGCTAGGCACGACGATTCGATAACCCCTTTTCAATCCATCCGAGGAAACTCGCCATGCACGACTGTTCCCTTCCCATCCAAGGCCAGACCATCCACGCCTTCGACGCCCGCGGTGTCGCCAAGCGCTTCCGCCATGCCGCCATCTTCGGCGCCTTCGACAGCCTGCAGCCCGGCGAGACCATGCGCTTCCTCAACGATCACGATCCCCTACCCCTGCTCGCCCAGTTCCAGAACCGTTACGGCGAGCAGGTCGGCATCGAGTACCTGTCCCGCGAGCCGGGCCGCATCATGATCGACTTCCTGCGCATCGCCTGAGCGCGACGTCATGCGCCGTCACGCCGAATTCGTTCCCTGGTCGCGGGAACACCACGCCGCCCTCTCCCTGGCGCGCAGCCTGCGCGAAGCCGGTAGTCCCGAGGCCGAGGCGCGGGCGCGCCTGCGTCTCGGCGATCTGCGCCGAGTGCTGCTTGCCCACATGGAGGAGGAGGAAAAGGTGCTGCCGGAGCGCCTGCGCCGTCTGGGGGCGGCGGAGCTCGCCGAGCGCCTGCTCGCCGAACACGCTGCCCTGCGCGAGGCTCTCAAGCACCCGGAGGCCGAAGGTTACCCCGCCCTGGGCGAGCGTCTCGCCGCCCATGTGCGCTTCGAGGAACGGGAGCTTTTCCCCTTCCTGGAGGCTCGGGGAACGGATCCGCGGTAACACAGTTCGTTTATCATGCCGCCACTTCCCGGTAATTCCCGAAACGACGAGCATGAGCGACGCGAATCTGTCCGACCGCCGCCCCTGGACGGTCTTCCTGATCTTCCTGCGCCTGGGCTTGAGCTCCTTCGGCGGCCCCATCGCCCACCTGGGTTATTTCCGCCAGGAGTTCGTCGTCAGGCGACGCTGGCTCGGCGAGCGCGCTTACGCGGATCTCGTGACCCTGTGCCAGTTCCTGCCCGGCCCCGCCAGCAGCCAGGTCGGCATGGCCCTGGGCCTGATGCGGAGTGGCTACTCGGGAGCGTTCGCGGCCTGGGCCGGCTTCACCCTGCCCTCGGCCATCGCGCTGGTGCTGTTCGCCCTGGGCATGGCCGGCGCCGGTGACGCCCTCGCCCCGGGCACGCTGCACGGCCTCGAGCTCGTGGCGGTCGCCGTGGTGGCCCAGGCGGTCTGGGGCATGGCGCGCGTCCTATGCCCGGATGCACCCCGCGTCAGCCTGATGGCCGTCGCCGCGGTCCTTGCCCTGCTGTTGCCCTCGGCCTGGGCGCAAGTCGGCGTCATCGCCGCCGCCGGCCTCATCGGCCTCGCCCTGCTCAAGCCGGCCCGGACCGAAGCGCACGAGCCCCTGCCCATCGCGGTGGGCCGCCGCGCCGGCGCATGCTGGCTGGCGCTGTTCTTCGCCCTGCTCGCCCTCCTGCCGGCGCTGGCGCCCTGGTCGGGAAGTCCCGCCCTCGCGATGGTGGATGCCTATTACCGGGCCGGCGCCCTGGTATTCGGCGGCGGCCACGTGGTGCTGCCGCTCCTGCAGGCCGAGGTCGTTCCCACCGGCTGGGTCGGCAATGATGCCTTCCTCGCCGGTTACGGCGCCGCCCAGGCCGTGCCCGGCCCTTTGTTCAGCTTCGCCGCCTTTCTCGGCGCGTCATCGCAGAGCGGTCCGTCGGGTTGGCTGGGCGGCGGTCTCGCTCTCGCGGCCATCTTCCTGCCGTCCTTCCTGCTCATCGCCGGCGCCCTGCCGTTCTGGGAACGCCTATGCCGCAGCACTCCCGTCCAGGCGGCCCTGGCCGGCGTCAACGCCGCCGTCGTGGGCCTGCTGCTCGCGGCGCTCTATCAGCCGGTATGGACAAGCGCGATCCGCACACCGGCGGACTTTTGCCTCGCGCTTCTGGCCTGGACGGCGCTGGTGTTCTGGAAGCTGCCGCCCTGGCTCGTGGTCGTGGGGAGCGGCCTGGGGGTATGGGTGCCGGCGGTACTTCGGTGAGGCGGGGTGGAAGACCGGCAGCTTGCTTCCCAACGCCGGCGCTCACGACTCCAGGTCCCGCGGCTTCTGCTCGAACGCCGTCCGGTCGATGTCGACCCGCCCACGGCGCTGCCGCGTGTCTCGATCTTCGCCGCTACGGCGGCGTCGACGGCCGGGTCGGCATGGTCCCGGCGCGCAGCCAGAACATTTATTTGCGCGGCCCCGCCCGTGGCTTTAGTCTTGCTGGACCAACCAGTAAGGTCAAACCATGCCAACGGCCAGCTACACCCCTGCTGAAGAACTCGCAAATGCATTGACGCATGGGCTGGGAGTCGTGCTCGGCATCGTTGCGCTCGGCGTGCTGTGCGGTTTTGCGGCGCGCTTCGGTGGCGCCCTGCATATCACCGCGGTTTCGATCTATGCGACGACGCTGATATTGCTGTACGCAGCCTCGACGCTATACCACAGCGTTACGCAGGAGCGCGTCAAACAGGCGCTACGCGCACTGGATCATTCGGCGATCTATCTGCTGATCGCCGGCACGTACACGCCATTCTGTCTCCTGACATTGCAAGGCGCATGGGGCCTGTCCTTGCTCGCCGCGATTTGGACTTTGGCGCTGGTCGGTATTGCGCTGCGTCTGTGGCTTGGGCGCACCCGAAAAGCGGCTGCCGTGGCGGTTTATGTCGTGATGGGTTGGCTGATTGTGTTCGCGCTCAAACCACTGCTGGCCAGTCTCAACGCCACGGGTCTGAGCTTTCTGCTCGCCGGCGGCCTGACATACACGCTCGGCGTCGTTTTTTATGTCTGGCGCAGCCTGCCATACCATCATGCGATCTGGCATTTGTTCGTGTTGGTCGCCTCCACGCTGCATTTTTTTGCGGTGTTTCACGCCATATTCCCCGCCGTTTGACGCCAACCGCGTGGCATGTGCTACCTGCCGTCATAGGCTTCGGGAGTCGCGCTCGTCCGGGCCCGTTTCCGTTAGCGGCCCGTGTGTGCCGGCTTCGGTACCGGCCGAAGGGGAGGGCCGTGGGCGCCCTCCTCGTGACGGCGCCGCCTACTGCGGGCAGTTCGCCGCGTAGGCCGCGAGGTCGAAACCGGCGTCGATGCGCACCAGCTTGTCGCCGAGGGTGCTGTCGGTCTCCAGCAGCATGCCCTTCTCGGTGATCAAAAGCTGATTCGTCGCGAACAAGGGCGGCCGTCCGATCTGCATCGAGGACGCGCCGGGAAAGCTCTGCGGCGTGCTCTCGTATTGCTTGACGCCGTTACGGTCCACGTACAGCACCGTGCCCGCGATATAGTCAGCCACCACGGCGCCGCCGCAGGCCGGCAGCAGATCGTCGAACACCGTGGTCCGCTGATAGAGCTCGCGGCTGCCCAGGACATTGCCAAAGTCGTCGAAGCGGAACACCTTCACGGCGCCGCCGTCGGTGAAATAGAGTTCGTCGCCGACCACGCGCACGCCGTTGGGGTGCTTCACGCCGTGCCGGCCATCCAGCCAGCTGTCGATGCGCAGCACTCGCGGCGGATCGCCGTCCGCAATCTCCACGCGCACGATCTTGCCGGCACCGAAGAAATTCTCGTCGGCGAGAAATAGAACGCCCTGACGATCGAAGGCCATGCCATTGGGGATCACCAGGTCGATCTCGCGCAGGATCTGGAAATGCGGACTCTGGTCCGGCTTCAATTCCGCTGCCAGCAAATACCGCTTCATCGCCCAGATCGGACCGCCAGCGCACACGCTGTACAGCCAGTCGCCGCGCTGGGCGATGCCGGCGAAGGCGCAGTCGCCGTCGTACAGGGAAACCGCGCGGTAGCTGCCGTTGTCGCGCAGGATCTCGTAAATGCCCTTGCCCGAGACGATCAGCCGGCCCTCCGGCGTGAACAGCATATTTTCCGCGTCGGGCAGATCCAGGATTTTTTCTTTCGGGGTGCAGGCGGCGAGCAGGATGACGCAGCAAAGCAGAAACAATCGGTAAAACAAATGCATAACAGCTCTCCTAGACGAGGAGCCGATACCGCGGGCTCGTTATTGTACTTATGGGGTTTGCGATGAACCTGGTTCATATAGCACGAACTCGGCGGAACTGGTAGGACCATGCGTGGCGGGACAGCGACTTGGCTATGACTCCCCGAGCCGGAGACGCTTCGGCTCAGGGCGCGATCTTGCGTTTCAGCGCACGCGCCAGCGGTCGCGGCAGGCCCGGCAGCGAGCGCAGCAGATGCGGCAGCAGCTTGCGCTTGACGCCGTTCAGGGCTTCCGGCACGACCGCCTCGATAAGATGCGGGCCGGGCATCGCCAGCGCGTATTCCAGCGCTTTGACAAAATCCTCGGCCGTGTTTGCGCGTATGGCATGCACGCCCATGCCTTGCGCCAATTGGGCGAAATGCAAAACCGGTCCGCCGAGATCGAGCTGCGACTTGGCCTTCGGCCCGATCGCCTCGGCGCCGACCCGCTCCAGCTCGACGTTGAGCACCGAATACGAGGCGTTGTTGAAAATGATTGCGGTGACGTCCAGCCGCTCGCGCGCCATCGTCCACAGCGCCTGGAGCGTGTACATCGCGCTGCCGTCGCCGACCAGGGCCAATACCGGCCGCTCGGGGCAGGCGATGGCTGCGCCGATCGCATTGGGCAGGCCCTGGCCGATCGCCCCGCCGGTTAGGGTGAGCAGATCATGGCGCGGCGCACCGGCCGTCATCGCCGAGAGCAGCAAGCCCGAGGTGATCGCCTCGTCGATCAGGATGGCGTTTTCCGGCAGCAGATGGCCTACCGCCTTGCAGACCTTTTCCGCCGTCAGCCTGCCGCGCGGCCGGCCCGGGCGCTGGCTAGGTTGCAGGGCCGGCGGCGTCTGCGCGGCGCCAAGCGCCTGGGCAAGTTTTTCCAGGCTGGCGGCGGCATCCTGGGCCGGCGTCGCCAAGCTCAGCACGCGGCAGGTTTCCGGCACGAGAATGCTTTCTTTGCCGGGATAGGCGAAGAAGGACACCGGTGCCTTCGCATCGACCAAAATCAATTGCTCGATAGCGACCAGCTGCACGCCGGCCAGTTCGGCGAGATAGGCTATGCGCTCGACGGCCGGCAAGCCGGCGCCCCGTGCTAGCCGGGTCGGAAATACCTCGGCCAAGAGCTGCACGCCGCTGTGCGCGGCGATGCGCGCCGCGGCCAGCAGGCTCGCTTCGCGCAGGGCACGGCCGCCCAGCAGCAAGGCCGTTTTCTTGCCGGAGCGAATGGCCTCGGCAATGGCCGCGACCGTCGCGTCATCGGCCGGCGCCGGCGCCGGGAGCGGCGGTGGCGGGCAGGGCTCGGCGCCCTCGCCCCAGGACACATCGGCCGGCAGGATCAGGGTGGCGACTTGTCCCGGCAGACCGCGCGCGGCGGCGATGGCGTCGGCGGCATCGCGGCAGAGCTCGCGCGTGCTGGTCGCGGTGCGCACGAAACCCGGCGAGACATTGCGCGCCACCGTCTCGATATCCGATTGCAGCTGCGCATCGAGGGGCACGTGGTAGCTCGCGTGATCGCCGACGATATTGACGATGGGCACCTTGCCCTTGCGCGCATTATGCAGATTGGCGAGACCGTTGCCGAGCCCGCAACCCAGATGCAGCAGCGTCGCCGCCGGTTTATCGGCCATGCGAGCATAGCCGTCGGCCGCGCCGGTCGCTACGCCCTCGAACAACGCCAATACGGCGCGCAGCCGCGGCTCGCTGTCCAGCGCCGCGACGAAATGCATCTCGCTGGTGCCGGGGTTGGTGAAGCAGACCTCGATACCGGCATCGGCCAGGGTTTTGATCAGGGCTTGGGCTCCATTGGCCATGGCGTTCTCCGGTGATTTTCGCTCCGGCCTGCCGGAGTTTTTGTTTAAATTTTTCCGAGGGTTTTCAACTGCCGGAAACAATCGCCCGCGCGGCCGCTTTTGCCGTCAGTATGCAACCGGGCAGGAAAGTGCCTTCCAGCGAACGTCGGCCGTTGGCGCCACCGCCGCCGAAACCGGCCGCCTCGCCGACGCAGTACAGGCCGGGGATCGGCGCGCCGTGCGCATCGAGCACGCGGCTGTGCAGATCGGTGTGCAAACCGCCGAGACTTTTGCGCGTGATGAGCTGCATCTGGATCGCGATAAACGGACCGGCGCCCGGCAGTTGCAGCGGCGCCGGCGCGCAGGTACGCCAGCGATCCGGCCGCCACTGGCGCGCATGCAGGATGCGGCGGAGCTGATCGTCGTTGTGCAAGGCGCCGCCGCTCGCGAAATTGGCGTCGAAGGCATCGGCCGTCGCCTGCAACACGGCCGGATCGACGTCGTGCGAGCAGGTCAGCGCGTTCATCTGGCCGGCGAGTTCCGCCAGGGTGTCGGTCACCAGAAAATGCCGGCTTTCCCGCTGCATCTGTCTCACCAACCGGTGATTGCCCAGTAGCATTTCCTTCAGGAAAGCCAGGGTCTGTTTGTCGCGAATGCGTTGATTGTGTTCGGCGCCGGAGATGGCAAATTCCTTGGCGGCAATACGCCAATTCAACAGATGCCAGGTCCAGGGTTTTTCCTGGGCCGCGACGCGTTGGCATAGCCAGTTCGTGTCGAAACCGGTGACCAGCGGCTCGGGGCCGATGCGCTCGCCGCGGTGATTGAGCCAGAGCGCCGATTTGCAGGGGATCGCCGACAGGCCGTGGCCGTCGAAATGGGGATAGGGATGGGGAAAACCGGCGGCGTAATTCCACATCTCGCCGGCATGGCGGATCTGGCCGGCCAGCGTCTCGGCAACATGGTGATGCAGGCGGCCGTCGGCGAGCGGGTGCGCGCCGTTCAACATGCTCGCCGGCTGAGGCCGATCCTCCGGCCAGTTGGCGCGGCATTCCTCGTGCGCACCGTTGATGCCGCCCATGGCCAGCACGACGGCGGGTGCGCGCAAGCGAATCTCGGCGCCGCTGACCTCGTCGACGGCCAGCGCGCCGCAGACCCTGCCCGCGGCCGCATCGAGCGCCGCGATCCTGTGCCGGTGCAGCACGGTCAGGCGACCGCCGGCATCGGCACGCCGCAGTGCGTCGATTAAACGGAGAATCAATTCGCGCGAGCTGCCCCAGATCACGTGATAACGCGGCAGGCTGTTGCCCTCGCCGAAGCGGCCGCGCTCGACCCAGTTCACCGCCGGCAGGAAGCGGATGCCCTCGTTCAGCAGCCAGTCGTAAACCTCGGTGCGCGACTGTTCGGCGTAGTAGCGTGCCCATGCCATCGGCCATGCGTCCTCGGGCTCCAGCTCGCCGAAACGCAGCCAGTCGCGCAGCGCGAGCTCCGGCGTGTCCGGGATTTTCATGCGCGCCTGCAAGGGCGTGCCGACCAGGGCCATGCCGCCGAAGGCCCAACGCGCCAGACCGCCGAAGCGCTCGGGCGTGTCGCGGTCGACCAGGATCACCGACTGGCCGGCGCGCAGGGCTTCCAGCGCGGTCACGATGCCGGCCAGGCCGCCGCCGGCGATCAGCAGGTCAGCACTCAATGACGGGCCATTGCGCGATCCCACGAGGAATTCTCCTATGTCTGGCGGCTGTCATCCCCGACGATAGCCCGTTAAGATGGCGGCATGATTGACCTTATAGGCCAAGGCAATTGACTTTACAGGCCACTGTCTCGATCAGCTGGGTCAACACCGTGATCGGCGCCGCCCAGCGTCTCGGTGTCGAGCCCGACGCCTTGCTGGCCGCCGCCGGCATAGCCTCCGGCGAGCTGGCGCGCGAGCGCTGGCCCATCGACCCCATCACCCGCTTGTGGCGTGCCGCGGAGCGCTGTACCGGCGACCCCGGCTTCGGCTTGAAAGCCGGCGCGCGGGTCGGCCCGGCCAGCCTCAACGTGGTCAGTTTCATGCTGCAATCGGCGGCCAGCTTGCGCGAAGCCATCCTGCTGTTGCAGAAATACCAGCGCCTGGTGTCGGACGGCGGCCGCTTCCAACTGCTGGCCGGCGAGACCGCCAGTTGGGTGATCTATCACCCGCGCCAGGGCGAATTGGCCTTCAGCCCGCACCAGATCGAGGCCGTGCTGGCCGCCGTCGTCAATTTCACCCGCTGGGTCACGGCGACGGCGGCACGGCCGCTCAAGGTGCAATGCACTCACGCCCGGCTCGGGCCCTTGGCGGGTTATGGCGAGGCCTTGGACTGTGCGGTCGAATTCGAACAGGCCTTCAACGGCCTGCTGCTCGACAACGCCCTGCTGGATCTCCCCTTGCCGCAAGCGGACGTGCAACTCGCGCGGCTGCACCAAGCTTACGCCGCGAGTCAGCTGGCCGCGCTCAGCGAATCGGCGGTGAGCGCGGTGCAGCTGCGCGAATGGCTGAAGGCCCATTTGGGACCGGGCCTGCCGACCCGCGCCACGGCGGCGCAGGCGCTGGCTTTCAGCGAGCGCACGCTAGCCCGGCGACTGCAAGCGCAAGGCCAGAGCTACGAGGCTCTGCTCGACGAGGTGCGCAAGGATGCCGCACTGCGTGCCGTCGCCGAGTCCCAGCGCGCCTTGGCCGAGATCGCCCAGTCCCTGGGCTTCGCCGAGCCCAGCACCTTCTACCGCGCCTTCCGCCGCTGGACCGGCCTGCCCCCGGCGCGCTGGCGCCAGCAACAGGCGGCGGGGCCGTCATAGTCGAGAGGATGCCGGCGAGGGGGCGTCGAAATGGTCCGGCGAAGGGAGGCCGTGTGAAGTTTCGGCAGAAGGTCGCCCGTCAATCAGCACCCAAAAGTTTCCAGGTAACAGCGTCCAATAGTTTCCAGTGGCTCAGGTCGTTTCCATGGTCTTTTTGCGCTGCTTGAAGCGGTAGGAGTCGTTGCCGGTTTCCAGGATGTCGCAGTAGTGGGTGAGGCGGTCCAGCAGGGCGGCGGTCATCTTGGCATCGCCGAACACGCTGATCCGTTCGCCGAAGCTGCCCTCGCAGTCCGCAATCGTTCGCAGGAACCCCAATGAATACGCGGACTTAGGCAAGAAAAAAGGCCAACCATTGCTGGTTGACCTTTTAGTGTTGGTGGAGGCGGCGGGGATCGAACCCGCGTCCGTAAACCCTCTGCCTTTGGTACTACATGCGTAGTCACGTCGTTTGATTTAGCTTCCCAACCGCCGGCGGACAGGCTGTTGAGTCACGAGCCCAGTAGGTTTTAGCACCGCCGCGTCGGGCCCACTTTGGTGCGATCCTGTAAGATATTACCGTCGGGATCCCGGGTACAGGCACCGCGGGGGCGACGGTCCAGCCTTAAGCGGCTAGAGCGTAGTTGTCGTCGTTGGCAACTATAAAGTTACAACAAATTATTAACGAGGACCTGTTGTCGCCTCGGCATGCACCTCGGGGTTTGGCATCCACGTCGAAGCCATGTCGCCCCCAATCTTGTGCGCCGGACCATGAGCCCACCGCCAAGAGACGGGCAGTATGGCACAGACTCGGTGAGTTTCACCAGCGCACGAAAGCTTAGATGGGGCCCGGGGTGATTAGTTTCAAGTGGGCTTGATCGTATTGGTCTTACCAGTCCCTTTTCGATGGGCCTTTGCCCCGGCGGCGCGTATAATCCGGAGCCGCTTTCGCCGGTCGAACACCGTTTCGACGGCCAACCTCCTCGCCGGTAGACCAGTCCCGGCGCGGCCTGCGGGCAGTCCGCAGGTCTGTCATCCGATGGGAATCTTGATGAATCAGAATAGCTTTACCCGCGAAGAATTGCTGGCCTGCGGTCGCGGCGAGATGTTTGGTGCGGAAAACGGCCGCCTGCCCCTGCCCAATATGCTGATGATGGACCGCGTGACCCGCATCGTCTCCGATGCCGGCGCCCATGGTAAGGGCGAGATCATCGCCGAGCTGGACATCACGCCGGACCTCTGGTTCTTCGATTGCCATTTCCGCGGCGATCCGGTGATGCCGGGTTGCCTGGGCCTGGACGCCATGTGGCAGCTCCTGGGTTTCTACCTGTGCTGGCGCGGCAACCCTGGCAAGGGCCGGGCGCTCGGCGTCGGCGAAGTGAAGTTCTTCGGTCAGGTCCTGCCCACCGCCAAGACGGTGCGCTACGAAATCACGGTGAAGCGCCTCATCGAGCGCAAGCTGATCATGGGCATCGGCGATGGCCGCGTGCTGGTGGACGATCGCGAGATTTACAGCGCGAGCGACTTGAAAGTGGGCTTGTTCACCTCCACTGACTCTTTTTAATCAACGGTTTTTCTGAGGTTTTCGCCATGAGACGGGTGGTAGTGACGGGTTTGGGCATCGTGTCTTGCCTAGGCAATGACAAGGCGAGCGTGAGCGAGTCTCTGCGCGAGGGCAAGTCGGGCATCCGCTTCCAGCAGGCTCAGGCCGACATGGGCTTTCGCAGCCATGTCGCCGGTAAGCCCGAGATCGATCTCGAAGCCCAGATCGACCGCAAGCTCAAGCGTTTCATGGGCGACGCCGCCGGCTATGCCTATGTGGCCATGCGCGACGCCATCGCCGATGCCGGCCTCTCGCCCGAGATGGTGTCCAATGTGCGTACCGGCCTTATCGCCGGCTCCGGTGGCGGTTCCTGCGCCAACCAGATCGAGACTGCCGACATCCTGCGCGCCAAGGGCGTGCGCCGCGTCGGTCCCTACATGGTGCCGCGCACCATGAACTCCACGGTCTCGGCCTGTCTGGCCACGCCCTTCGAGATCAAGGGCGTCAACTACTCCATCTCCTCGGCCTGCGCCACCTCGGCCCATTGCATAGGCGCCGGCATGGAGCAGATCCAGCTCAACAAGCAGGACATCGTCTTCGCCGGCGGCGGCGAAGAGCTGCACTGGGGCCTGACCTGCATGTTCGACGCCATGGGCGCCCTGTCCACCGAGTACAACGCCACCCCGGAGAAGGCCTCGCGCACCTACGACGCCAAGCGTGACGGTTTCGTCATCGCCGCCGGCTCGGGCATGCTGGTCCTCGAAGAACTGGAGCACGCCAAGGCGCGCGGCGCCAAGATCTACGCGGAACTGGTGGGCTATGGCGCCACCTCCGACGGCTACGACATGGTGGCGCCCAGCGGCGAGGGCGCGGTGCGCTGCATGCAGCAGGCCCTAGCCACGGTGCAGGGTCCCATCGATTATCTGAACACCCACGGCACTTCCACGCCGGTCGGCGATCTGGCCGAGCTCAAGGCGGTGCGCGAGGTCTTCGGCGAGAAGGTGCCGCCCTTCTCGTCCACCAAGGCCCTGTCCGGGCATTCCCTGGGCGCGGCCGGCGTGCACGAGGCCATTTACAGCCTGCTGATGATGGAGCAGGGCTTCATCGCCGCCTCGGCCAATATCGAGGAACTGGACCCGGCGGCCGAAGGCCTGCCGGTGGTGCGCCAGACCCGCGAAGCCAAGCTCGACACCATCATGTCCAATAGCTTCGGCTTCGGCGGCACCAACGCCACGCTGGTGTTCCAGCGCTACAAGGGCTGAGCCCCGTCGCGGACTCGAAAACGCCGGCCTGGATGCCGGCGTTTTTTTTGACGGCGGGCGACTGTCAGAAAAACTTACGGCTCAGCCACAACCCCTAAGTTTTACTAATAGAGCGCGGCCATAGCGGCTTGATATTTATTAATGATCGATGTTTAAATTCGTTTTCCTGCTCCGTGGCGCCGAATTTGCCGCCATGGGTAAACGAGCCACCCCGGAGCGATGCCTCAGCCGTGGAAATCCTTGAGTGGTAGCGCAAGGGACGGACCGCCCGCCGGGCCCAGGCCGCCCTGAGAGAGTGTGGCGCGGGTCGCCTGCATGGCTGTCGGCCTGTTGGGGCTATGGGTGTCGGAGTTTTTTACGACTGGCGTTCGCTGAATGGAAATCAGGGCAATGAATCACATTAACGCCGCTGATTTCTGTGAAAAAATTGTTCTTGGTATACAATGTGCTTCGCTTGAGGGGACAACGAGTAATCCGTGCCGCGCTATACCGATGCTTGGCGATTGGTTATGATTTACTCAGCCGGTCCGTCCGGCCCCAGGAGCGTTAAAAGGATTCCCAGCGAGGGTATTATGGACGAGAATCAGCAGCCGCATATCACCCCCGACGACACCTCCCCGCCGGCCCAGTGTTCTGACGCGGAAGCCCTGCGTCTGGCTGCGCGCCGCAGTTTTTTGAAGGGCGCCCTGATCGCCTCTCCCATTGTCATGAGTCTGGCCAGCCGCCCGGTCATGGCCACGACGCGCCGTTATTGCACGGCCTCCGGCTTCATGTCGGGCAATGTATCCCAGCCCGTGAGCAACCAGGGCTGCGGTGGCTTGAGCCCGGGCTATTGGAAGACCCATACCAACTGGCCCACGCCCTACCTGTCGGGGGTAACCACGGGCACGAAGTTCCACGACGTCTTCAACAAGGGCAAGTACAACTACAACGGCAAGACCATGATGTGGGTCTTGCAGAACAAGCCGGGCAGCTTCGCCTTCCATACCATCGCCTGCTTGCTGAATTCGGCGAGTAATTTCCCCGATTACGCGCTCAAGGGCGCGGAAGTCATCGCCATCTGGAATGCCATCAACACGATCGGCTATTACACGACCTCGACCGGGCAGCAGATGTACGAGCAGGATGCCAAGGCCTTTTTCGAGAACACCTATCACTGAGTTCTCGTTTCCCGCCAAATCCCCCGACCCCCGCCAGCGCGGGGGTCTTGCTTTGTGGGGGCGCCGCCGGGCGGTTGCAAAAGCCCGGCCCGCCTCGTAGCCTTGCTGGAACGGGCCGGTTGACGGCGTTTTCCCTGCGGCCAAGGAGTGGTGCTTGTCCTTTTCTCCCAATGAAGTCTGGTTCGTCACTCCCGGTTGCGAAATTCTGGGCCGGCATTGGCCGGAGGCTGCCGCCCAAGCCGGCATGGAAACCGATGATCTATTCCTGGTGTTTCATACCGGGTCTGGGGATACCCACGCGGTCGACGCCTTTCGCTTTTTCGTCCTGAGCAGCCTGAAGGCCCCGGGGCTGAGGGTGGCGGAGCTGTGCCGGCGGGTCGCCCAGCACCTGGAGCTGCCGCCCGAGGAATTCGGCCAAACCGAGCTGCATGCCCTGCTTTCCGATCTCTATGGCCTCGGCCTCTTGGATTACCGGATCGGCGAGGCCGAGGCATGAACTTGGGCTCGCTAAGCGAGGGGGAGCTGGCGACTCGCCTGGAAGGCGAGGGTCTATTCCTGAGTTCCGGCCCCTTCATCTTCCGCATCCGCTCGTGTCTGCCCCGGGTTCGGGCCGGTCTGCGCCTGGCTTACGCGGACTATCCCTTGGCCGAGCCGGGTTATGCCGACTTTCATGTGCGCGTCGCCGCGCCGAACTGGCTGCGGCGCTGGGTTTCGCCCCAGGTGCAGTTCTATTTCGATCAACATCCGCCCTTCCTGCCCCTGCCGCGCGTTCAGGCCCATGCCCTCCTGGAATGGGGCATGAACTGGTGCGTCAGCCAGCATGCCAACCGCTATCTCATCCTGCACGCCGCCGTCTTGGAGAAGAACGGCCGGGCGCTCTTGCTGCCGGGGATCAGCGGTTCGGGTAAGAGCACGCTCTGCGCGGCCCTGTGCTATCGCGGCGGTTGGCGCCTGCTGTCCGACGAGCTGACCCTGATCCGTCCCTGGGACTGCCTGATCCAGCCCCTGCCGCGACCGGTCAGCCTGAAGAATGCCTCCATCGGCGTGATCCAGGCCCTGGCCCCGGAAGTGCCCTTCACCAAGGTGGTGCACGACACGCTCAAGGGCACGGTGGCCCACGGCCGGCCGCCGGCGGACAGCGTGGCGCGCCAGGGCGAGTGCCCGCCGCCGGGCTGGGTGGTGTTTCCCAAGTACCGGGCCGGCGCGGTGACCCGGCTCGAGGCCCTGCCGCCGGCGCCGGTGGGCCTGGAACTGGCGGAACAAGCCTTCAATTACAGCCTGCATGGCCGGCGCGGCTACGAGACCCTCTGCGGCCTACTGGATCGAGTCTCGGCCTGGCGTTTCGAGTACAGCGACACGGACGAGGCCCTGAGCCTGTTCGAGCGCCTTGCGGCGGGCGAGTGCCTGGCCGAGGCGGCGGCATGAGGGCCTGGCAGGATCTGCGCCTGGCCCTGCTGCAGCCCGAGCGGGCGGCCGATTATCCACTGGGTCGATGGGACGGCGTGCTGCGCCTGGCCCAGGGCAGTCTCCTGGTGGCCAGCCTGGAGGCTAGCTTGCGCGAGGCGGGCGTGTTGGAGGCTCTGCCGGAGCCGGTGCGCGCCCAACTGGAATCGGCCCGGGTCCTGGCCGAAGCCAATGCCCGGGGCGTGAGCTGGGAGACGAGCCGGCTGGTGCGTGCCTTGTCGCCCCTGGGGATCCCGGTGCTGCTGCTCAAGGGCGCGGCCTATGCCGTGGCGGGCCTGCCGCCGGCCAAGGGCCGGCTGTTCGCCGACGTGGATATCCTGGTGCCCGAGGCGCGCCTGGCGGAGGTGGAGCAGGCCCTGTACTGGCAGGGTTGGCTGGGCACTTACCACGATGCCTACGACCAGCGTTATTACCGGGAGTGGATGCACGAGCTACCGCCCCTGATGCACCAGAAGCGCCAGAGCGTGCTCGATGTGCATCACAGCATCCTGCCGCCCACGGCCCGCTACCACCCGGATCCGGCCAAGCTGCGAGCCGAGGCGGTGCCGGTTCCGGGCTTGAGCGGAGTTCAGATACTGGCGCCACGGGACATGGTGATCCATAGCGCCTGCCATTTGTTCCACGAGGGCGAATGGGACAAGGGCCTGCGCGATCTCTACGATCTCGACCGGCTGCTGCGCCATTTCGGCGCCGAGGAGGGTTTCTTCGCGGACCTGGCGGCGCGGGCCTACGAGCTGGAGCTGGCCCGGCCGCTGTTCTACGCCCTGCGCTATGCGCACCAGGCCTGGGACACGCCGCTGCCGGACGCGCTGTGGCCGGCCCTGGCGGCGGCGCGGCCCGGCGCGGCCAAGCTGATGCTCATGGATTTCGCCATAGGCCGGGGCATGCGGCCGCCCCATCCCCTGGCGCGCCGGAGCTTCGATGGCCTGGCGCGCTTCGGGCTCTATGTGCGCGGGCACTGGTTGCGCATGCCGGTGCACTTGCTGATTCCGCATCTGCTGCGCAAGGCGTTTTTGGCGGGCTAGGGCTTGTCCGGCTGAAGCCGGACCTACGGGGAGGCCGCGAGGGCTTGCCTTGTAGGTCCGGCTTCAGCCGGACGGGCGGTTAGGCGACCTTCTGACAGTCCACCACCAGCCGGCCATGGCTCTGCCGGTCCAGCAGGGCCGGGCAGGCGGCGATGATCTCGTCCAGGCCCAGCACGCGCTGGCGCAGGGCGGCGAGGCCGTCCAGCTTCCAGTCCGCGCCCAGGCGCTGCCAGACGGCCGTACGTAGGGGCATGGGGCAGTTGGCGGAGCTGATCCCCAGGAGGCTGACGCCGCGCAGGATATGGGGGAAGACCGAGGCCTCGTAGCCATGGCCGCCGGCCATGCCGATACTGGCCACATTGCCCCAGAGCTGGACATGGCGCAGCAGGCCGGCGAGCAGGCTACCACCGACATTGTCGACAACGCCGCCGAATTTCACCGACTCCAGAGGCCGGCCGCCCAGCTCCAGCTGTTCGGGGGTCAGGACCCGGGCCGCGCCCAGGGCGCGCAAATACTCGCCGTGCTCCGGGCGGCCCGAAACGGCGATCACTTCGTAACCCAGCTTGGCGAGCAGGGCCACGGCCACCGAACCCACGCCGCCGCTGGCGCCGGTGACGGCGATGGGGCCCATGGCCGGGACCTGGCCATTGACCTCCATGCGCTGCACGGCCAGGGCGGCCGTGAAGCCGGCGGTGCCCAAGGTCATGGCGTCCAGGCTGGACAGGCCGGCGGACAGGGGGACGATCCAGTCGCCGGGCACGCGCACTGTCTGGGCGAAGCCGCCGTCGTGGTTCTCGCCTAAGCCCATGCCATTGACCAGGACGGCATCGCCCACGCGGTAGCGGGGATCGTCCGAGCTCTCCACCGTGCCGGCCACGTCGATGCCGGCATTGAGGGGGAAGCGGCGCAGGATCTTGCCGCGTCCGGTGACGGCCAGGGCGTCCTTGTAGTTGATGCCCGAATACTCGGCGCGGATCACCACATTGCCGGGGCACAAGTCGGCGAGTTCCAGGGATTCCAGGCGGGCGCCATCGTCGTAAACGCGGCAGGCGAGAAAGCTCATGGCGGGTCCTTATCGGGCGAAACTGTTAGGGGAAAGCCGCCAGTATAGCCCGATCAGTGGAAGGCCACGGGCTCGCCGGTCCGCTTGAAGGCCAGGTAGTGCTGGAATTGGCCGTTCTGCACCGCGCCGACCATCATGCGCAGGGGCTGGTCGGCCTCGTCGCTGCTAGGGGGAATACCGGCGCGGCCGGACAGAGCGGCCACGAACACCATGTCCCAGGACTGGCCGGTCTGGGCGGATTCGGCCACCAGACCCTCGAAGTCCTTGATTTCCGCCGGGAGCTTGTCGACGCAGAGCACAGGGTTCAGCAGGCCGCCCTGGCCGGCTTGGAAACGGTCCTTTTGGGCCTGGGTGTGGTTCTTGGGCAGCCCGGCGGCCACGAAGACCAGGAGCAGGCGCTGGGGCTCGGGCTGATCGGCGGCGGCCTTGAGCAGGTCGTCGAAGGTGGCGATGTTCATGGGGGGAGGCTCCGGGAATGGTCAAGCCATTGTAGTGTGTGGCGCGGACCTGGATTTAACCCTGATCAAAGCCGCTTCAGTAGGGAATCTTGTCCGCCTTGTCCCGCCAGGTCGCGAAAGGCGCTGCGGCCTCCGAGTGGGCCAGGACCCGGCAGGGCAGGCGCCGTGCTTCCGGAGGCTTGGCCAGCTCCCCATAGAAATCCGCATCGCCGAAGCCGGCGGCCGCCGCGTCCTCGCGGCTGGCGGCGTAGTACAGGGCATCCACTCCCGCCCAGTAGGCGGCGGCCAGGCACATGGGGCAGGGTTCACAGGAACTGACCAGGATGCAGCCGGCCAGTTTGAAATCCTCGAGGGCGGCACAGGCGGCGCGGATGGCGATGACCTCGGCGTGGGCCGTGGGGTCGTTGGTGGAGGTCACGCGGTTCTCGCCCTGGGCGATGATGCGGCCGTCCTTGAGCACCACGGCGCCGAAGGGGCCGCCGCTGTCGTTTTGCACGCCGGCGATGGCCAGGCGCAGGGCCTCGCTCATGGCCTGGGTCAGGTCTGTGCTCATGGGCGGTCTCCCGGGTGAATGAGGCGGAAAGTGAGATTGATGCGCGGACCGCAGGGCTTGCGCGTCTTGGGCAGGGCGTGGCGCCAGTGGTGCTGGCAGGCGCCGGCCATGAGCAACAGGTCGCCCTCGCCCAGCTCCAGCTCCAGACGTTGTCCGGTCCGTACATGCTCCAAGAGGAAGCGGCGCTTGGCGCCCAGGCTCAGGGAGGCGATGGCCGGGTCCCGGCCCAGCTCCGGCTCCTTGTCGGCATGCCAGCCCATGGAGTCCTGGCCGTCCCGGTACCAGTTGGCCAGGACGCTGTTATAGACATGGCCGGTGGCGGCCTCGAGCCGGCGGCGCAGCTCGGCAAGTTCCGGCGTCCAGGGTAGGGGCGGGTGGTCGGTCCCGGAATAGCGGTACTGCGCCTCGGGCTCGCCGTACCAGGCGACCAGGCGCGGCACGCGCACGGCCCGTCCGGCGATGACCAGCTCCTCCTGCTCCCAGGCCAGGCTCCCGGCCAGGCGCTCGTACAGGCCCGCCTGTTCCGGCAGGGCGAGGAAGCGCGGCCAGTAGTCGATTCGGCCGTCCAGACGGCTTAAGGCAAGCGGCGTGTCCATGGGCTGATTCTAGCGTCCAGAAACGCAAAAGCCCCGCGTGGGGCGGGGCTTTTGTCGGAGCGGATGAGCTTAGGCCGTGGCCGTCGCCGTCATCACCGTCGCATCCTTGGCGGGGGTTTCATTCAAGTCCTTGGGCTGCTCGGCGCCGTGCATCCAGTCCACCAGCATGCCGGACAAGAGCCAGAGTGCAACGCTGAACAGGATCAGGGCGAGGGCGATGCCGCCGAACACGGCCAGGAGGCCGGAATGGCCCAGTTGCACGCCGAGGTCGGCGGCGAAGTTGCGCACCGACTCGTATTCGCCGGCATGCTCGGAGAAGGCGCCCACCAGGCCGCCCAGGTACTGGGCTACGGAGGGCATCAGGAACCAGACGCCCATGACCAGGGAGGCCAGGCGGATCGGGGACAGCTTGGTCATCAGAGACAGGCCGACCGGGGAGATACACAGCTCGCCCAGGGTGTGGAATAGATAGGCCAGGGACAGCCAGAGCATGGACGACTTCATGCCTTCGCCGCCCTGCATCTGGAACACGCCGATGAGCAGGAAGCCGAAGCCGACGGCGGTGAGCAGCATGCCGCCGACGATCTTGACCGGCGCGGCCGGATTCTTATTGGCCGCACTGAGCTTGACCCAGAGCCAGGAGAAGATCGGGGCGAAGACCACGATGTACAGCGGGTTCAGGGACTGGAACCAGCCGGCCGGGACTTCGAAGCTGCCGAGCAGGCGGTCGGTGTAGTCCTGGGCATAGATGTTCATGAGGCCGCCGGCCTGTTCGAAGGCCAGCCAGAACATGGTGACGAACACGAACAGGAAGGCGACGACGCGCAGGCGGTCGCGTTCTTCCTTGGTCAGGGGTTCCTTGACGCCGCCGGCGGCGGCTAGGGAGCGCTTGGCGCCGGCGACGACGCCGACATCGCCGATGAAGCGCTGGGCCAGGAAGAACTGGATAAGGACCGAGAGGCTCATGCCGCAACCGGCGGCGAAATAGCCCCAGCGCCAGCCGTAGTCGGCGCTCTCGCCCAGGGTCGAGGTGATGAGCGGCGCGAAGAAGGCGCCGACGTTGATGCCCATGTAGAAGATGGTGAAGGCGCCGTCGCGGCGCGCATCGCCCTGGGTGTACAGATCGCCGACCATGGTGGAGATATTCGGCTTGAAGAAGCCGTTACCGGCGATCAAGAGGCCGAGGCCCACATAGAACAGGCTCAGGGAATGGGGCACGGAGGCGAACAGGGTGAACTGGCCGGCGGCCATCAGGACACCGCCCAGGAGCACGGCCTTGCGCTGGCCGATAAAGTTGTCGGCGATCCAGCCGCCGATCAGCGGCGTGAAGTACACGAGGCCGGTGTAGATGCCGTACAGCTCGATGGCGTTGCCGCGTGTCAGGCCGAAACCCGGGTTGGCGGCGTCGGTGGCGGCCACCAGGGTCAGGACCAGCAGGGCGCGCATGCCGTAGTAGGAGAAACGCTCCCACATCTCGGTGGCGAACAGCAGGAACAGGCCCTTGGGATGTCCCATCAGGGTGCCGGGCGGAATGTTCAAACTCATAAGTACCTCAGGATCGATGTCATGCCAAAACTGTCTTATCGGTCTGGATGCGTCGGCCAGCCTTCCGCGCGGAAGAAGCCGTCGGGGGCACAAACCAGCCTGCCGTCTGCGCAGCAAGAGTGGGGGGCTTAATAACACAGACCGCAGTGCAGCAACAAGGCAAATGAACAGGGCTTGAACGAAGGAGGTAGGCGGGAGCGGGGGGCTGGGACGAGGCGGGGATTAGGCG
Organism: Gammaproteobacteria bacterium; assembly: GCA_016182845.1. Taxonomy (GTDB): domain Bacteria; phylum Pseudomonadota; class Gammaproteobacteria; order Enterobacterales; family Permianibacteraceae; genus JACPFT01. The sequence goes on along the minus strand of JACPFT010000010.1, from coordinate 68,219 downwards.
GCGAGGGGCAGGATGAGGGCTGGCCCGTCCCGGTCGGTCTTGGCGACCAGGCGGGCCAGTTCGCGCTTGGCGGCGAAACGCAGTCCGGACTTGGTGGGTTGATGGGCGCCGGCCTTGCGCAGGAGTGCGGCGGCGACATAGGGGTTGCGGGGTTTGGCCATGGGCATCCTCCTCTCGTGATGGCGGGGGTCAGTGTAACACTGCGTTGACCCGTAGGTCCGGCTTTAGCCGGACGCTTTCATGTCCCGCTGAAGCGGGACCTACGGGAAGCGTTGCCTGCGCCTATTGCCGCGCCAGGCGCGGGTTGTCTCGAATGTGTTCGAAGTTGCTGCGCCAGGGATTGATATCCAGTCCGCCGCGCCGGGTGTAGCGGGCGTAGACGCTCAGGCGCTCGGGGCGGGCGTGCTCCAGCAGATCGCGGAAGATGCGCTCCACGCATTGCTCGTGGAACTCGTTGTGCTCGCGGAAAGAGACGAGGTAGCGCAGCAGGGCTTCCCGGTCCAGGCGCGGGCCCCGGTAGCGGATTTGCACGCTGGCCCAGTCGGGCTGGGAGGTGATGAGACAATTGGACTTGAGCAAATGGCTGACCAGGGCCTCCTCGACGACCGGGCCGCTCGCGGCGCCGGCCAGGAGTTGCGCATTGAACTCGTAGTCCTCGACGGCGATGTCCAGCTCGTCGATGCACTCGCCCTCCAGGCGGCCCATGACCAGGGTATCGAAGTCCCGCCAGGGCAGGAGGCGCACGCCCACCGCGCCGCCGGCGACCGCCGACAGGTCCCGGGCCAGGACGGCCTGGACCTCGTCGAAACCGGCGTAGCGCGTGCCGTTCAGGGAATTCAGGTAGAGCTTGAAAGACTTGGATTCGATGAGGTTCGGGCTGGTGCAGGGCACGGTGAACTCGGCGATGGCGACCACGGGCTTGCCCTTGGCGTTGAGCCAGGACAGCTCGTAGCCGTTCCAGAGATCCGCGCCCTGGAAGGGCAGGGCCTCGTCGCTAAGCCCCAGCTCGGCGCGCTTGAGCCGGCGCGGCACGGGGCAGAGCAGCTCCGGGGCGTAACGGTTGGTGTAGGCGGTGGTCTTGCCCAGGGGTAGGTGGGACAGTTCGTGGCTCATGATCGGGGGACTGGCTGGAATTGGCCGCATTATAGCCCGAAGGCGGGCTGAACTCGGCGCGCGGCGATGGTAGAATTGAGCGTTTTCTGTGCACCGATGACGAGGTAGAAGATGCGCAAGTGGATTTGTTTGCCCTGTGGCTATGTGTACGACGAAGCGGCCGGCGATCCGGACACGGGCCTCATGCCCGGCACGCGTTTCGACGACATCCCGGACGACTGGATGTGCCCGGACTGCGGGGTGACCAAGGCGGATTTCGAGCTGATGACGGAGTGATGACTCGAGGAGATTGGGCTAGGCTTAGGGGCAGTTTTTCAGGAGTGCCTATGAAACGTCTTCCGCTTGTCCTCTGTCTCGCCCTGTCCCTGGCCTCCGGCGCCGCCCTGGCATCCGGGGGCGGCGGCAATGAAGCCGCCAAGTTCCACAAATCCGAGGAAGATGTCTCCCTGCGCTTCGTGCCCATGGAGCCCAATCTCATCGCCAATTTCCAGCGCAAGGACGGCAAGAAGCTGGGCGTGCTCCAGGCTCAGATCCAGCTGACGAGCAAGACCAATGCCGGGGTCGATGCGATCTTCGCCAATATGCCGCTGCTGCGCGACAAGATGCTCAGCCTCTTGTCGGCCATGACCGAGGAACAGGTCGCGGACCTGAAGGCGCGCGAGGCCTTGCGCAAGAGTGCCGCCGCCGAGTTGCGCAAGCTGATCGTGGAAGTGGGCGGGCCGGAAGATGCCCTGGAAGGGATCTTGTTTACCGGGTTTATGTTCCAGTGAGGCTGGGGCGGAGCTCCAGACAAACCCGGCATGCTACCGTAGGTCCCGCTTCAGCGGGACATCGTCGCGAACGTCCGACTGAAGTCGGACCTACCTAACTGGCTTGATGGTTCAGTAGGCGCGAGTCGTGCAAAAAGGCCAGCGGGCCTTTTTTGTTTTACACGCCCACTGCCGGGTACTTCTGCTTCCAGGCCTCGAAGCCGCCGTCCATGCTGTAGACCTCGCTAAATCCCTGATTCGACAAATAATCCGCCGCGCCCTGGCTGGAGTTGCCGTGGTAGCAATAGACCACCAGGGGCAGGTCCAGGTCGGCGCCGCGGATGAAGCTGTCCAGGTTCTGGTTCGTGAGATGCTGGGCGCCGTCCAGGTGGCCGGCGGCGTAGGACTGGGGATCGCGGATGTCGGCCAGGGTCACCGGGCCGGCGGTGAGCTTGGTCTGGACGTCGTCGATGGAAATGCGCGTGAAGGGCATGGGATCACCTGTGCTTGGCCAATAGGGCCGTACCGTATCCTCCGATCATACCGACTAGAAGACCGACGGTGTGACCGGTATTGGCCACGGAGCCCAGAAGGCCGGTGTAGCACAGCGCCAGCCAGCCCAGCATCAGGGCCGCGATGGCCCTGGGCATGTGCAGGCCGCTGGCCGGGTCGTAATGACCGCGCAGCCAGAGGAAGCCGAACAGGCCATAGACCACGCCGGACAGGCCGCCGAAGAAGGGGCCGGACACCAGGTACTGGGCGGTGTTGGAGAGGGCGGCGACCACGAGGCAGAGCCCGAGAAGCGTTCGGCTGCCCAGGCGGCGCTCGAGGGCGCCCGCCAGATCCCAGAACATCATCAGGTTGAACAAGAGGTGTAAAGGTCCGAGGCCCGGCAGCCAGTAGTGCAGCAGGCTCGGAGTGAACAGCCGCCAGATCTGGCCCTGGGCCAGGTTGTAGAAACCTTCCAGTTGGTTGCTGAACATGAAGGGCAGGGCCCGGTCGGTCTGGCCGAAGCCGGTATAGAGGGTCAGCAGGACGGCCAGGACGGCGATGCTCCGGGTCAGGGGGCCGGCGCGGGCCATGAGGGGTTTCAGGCTGAAGCCGTGGAAGCTCGCGGCGTGGGGCCGGCCGGTCCGCCAGGACGCGGCGCGGTACTTTTCGGCGTGGGGATTACTCAGGAATTCGGCCAGTGCCGCTTCAACGCGGTCGGCGTCGGCGACCTGGCTTTCCAGGAAGCAGGCGTCCTGGCCGGAGGGGTCCGGGTGTAGGCGCAGGGTGATGCCCTGGGTCGCCAGGTAGTCGGCGAAGGCCTGGGCCGCCGCCTTCGGTCCCAAGGGGCCGATCATGGGCATCAATAGAGATCCGGCAGGACCAGGCAGAGGGCCGCGGCCAGGGCCTGGCGCGTGCCGTCGAAGAAGCCCTGGGCATCGTCTTCGGCGTCGATAATGCCTATAACTTCGCTCATTTCGCCGTAAACCGGCAGGCACACTTCCGAGCTCACCTTGGGGTCGCAGACGTAGTAGCTACCGCCTGCCTGGGCATGGGCATGGACGTCGGCGATGACCGCGCCCCGGCCGCTCAAGGCCACGCGGCTGTTGTTGCTCTTCTCGGCGAAGCTTTCCGTCAGGGGGAATTCGGCGCGGCTCTCCAGGCCCCGGTAGGCCAGCTTGACCAGGGCCGGGCCGCTGGGGAGTTCCAGGCGCTGGTAGGCGCCCAGCCAGTCGGCGCCCAGGCGCTCGTGCACTTCCCCGATCAGCTGGTTGAGCAGCCAGAGCTTGCGCGTCGCGGCGCGGCTGCGGCCGCCCAGTGCCGTGGCCAGATCATAGGGCTCGGCCGCCAGTTCCTCGACCAGCGAACAGGCGCCGTCCTCGGACAGTTGGGGCACGCGATAGGTGTAGAGCGCGGCCTCGTCCGGATGGGCGGGCATGGCCGCGCCGGCATCGGCGACGAATTCGCGCAGGGCCTCGGCCAGATCCTCGACCAGGGCCGGGTCCAGGTCCAGGGCGTTCTTGTTCAGGCCCGTCTTTTGTAGATATTCGGCGGCGTTCACGGGGTTCTCCTGTTAGACGAGGACTTCGACCGGGTAGTTATGGCTCAGGAAATCCTTGGGGCTGGCGCTCATGCCATAGGCACCGGACTGGTAGACCACCACCAGATCGCCCGCTTCGGCCCGGGCCAGTTCCATCTTGTTGGCCAGGAGATCCAGGGGCGTGCACAAAGGCCCGACTACGCTGGCAGTCTCGATGTCGGCACTGCCCATCTTCGTACCGATGGCCACCGGGTAGTTCTTGCGGATGATCTGGCCGAACAGGCCGGCGGCGGACAGGTGGTGGTGCAGGCCGCCGTTGCTGATCAGGAGCACTTCGCCGCGCGAGAGCTTCCGGTCCAGGATTTCGCAGACATAGATGCCGGACTCGGCGACCAGATAGCGGCCCAGCTCGATGACGAGAGCGCATTGCCCGCCCAAGCGCTCACTGGCCTCGGCCTGATGGCGGGCCAGGTTGGCGGCGATGGGCGCCAGATCCAGGGGCTTGTCGCCGGGGAAATAGGGCACGCCGAAGCCGCCGCCGATATTGAGGTGACTCAAGGCCTGGGGCGCATGCTCGGCCAGGCGGTAGGCCAGGGCGAAGATGGCGTCATGGGCCGTGGTGATGGCCTCCGAGCGCAGGTTCTGGGAGCCGGTGAAGATATGGAAGCCTTGGAAGTCGAGATTAAGCTCGCCGATCCGGGCCAGGATCTCGGGCACGCGCTCGGCGTCGATGCCGAACTGCTGGCTACCGCCGCCCATCTTCATGCCCGCGCCCTTGAGCTCGAAGTCCGGGTTGACGCGCACGGCGACGCGGGCCGGGACGCCCAGTTCGGCGCTGGCCTTGGCCAGTAGGGGCAGTTCCCGTTCCGACTCGATGTTCAGGGTGATGCCGGCGGCCACGGCGGCGCGGATCTCGACCTCGCCCTTGCCGGGGCCGGCGAAGCTGATATGGGCCGGGTCGGTCCCGGTGTCCAGGGCCACGCGCAATTCTTTCAGCGAGGCCACGTCCAGGCCGTCCACCAGGGGCGCCAGGTGTTGCACCACGGCGGGCATGGGGTTGGCCTTCATGGCGAAGTGCAGCTGGATGCCCTCGGGCAGGCTGGCGCGCAAGTGCCGGACCCGCTCGCTCAAGAGGCGGCGGTCATAGGCATAGAACGGCGTCTGGCCGACCCGCGCCGCCAGGCGGCGCAGGGGAATTCCGCCCACCAGGAGCTCGCCGTCCTTGGACTGGAACTGGCTCATGGGCCAGTGTTGGGGTTTTTCGCTCATGGTCCTTCTCGATGCATACGGTATGCAGACATCCCTGTCGCGACCGCGCTGCTTCTAAATACCCCCGGCCTTGCCATCCATGGCAAGGCGTTCGGCGCTACGGATGTCCACTGGACATCCGTTTTATCGCGCCTCACCCAAGGCCGCGAACAAGTCGGCGAACAGCTCCGCGTACTCGCCGGCCAGGGACTTTCGGTCGATCTTGCCGTTGGGATTGCGCGGCAGGACTTCCCTGAGCACGATCTTCGACGGCTGCATGAAGCCCGGCAGGCGCGACTTGCAGTGCTTGAGCACGGCGTCCTCGCGGAAGAGGTTCATGGCGCTGGGCTTTACCACCAGGACCACGGCCTGGCCCAACTGGGGGTGGGCGATGCCGATGGCGGCCACTTCGGCGACGTCCGGATGCCCGTAGATCACTTCCTCGACCTCGGTCGGGCTGACCCGGTAGCCGGAGGTCTTGATCATGTCGTCCTTGCGGCCGATGAAGTAGAGGAAACCATCCTCGTCCCGGCGCACGGTGTCGCCGGACCACACGGCGATCTCGGGCTGGCAGCCGGGCCAGCAGTTGGGCGCCGGCTTGTAGCGCTCGGCGGTCTTCTCCGGGGCATTCCAATAGCCCTGGCCCACCAGGGCGCCGCGATGCACCAGCTCGCCCGGCTCGTTGGGGCCGCAGAGGCTGCCGTCCTCGCGCACCACCAGGATCTCGGCGTTGGGGATGGCCTTGCCCATGGAGCCGGGGCGGCGATCCAGCTCCTCCGGCGGCAGATAGGTGGAGCGGAAGGCCTCGGTCAGGCCGTACATCAGGAAGACCTGGGTGTTGGGCAGGCCGGCGCGCAGGGCCGCCACGGTGGCCGTGGGCATGGCGCCGCCGGAGTTGGTGATATAGCGCAGGCTGGCCTTGGCCTCCTCCGGCCAATCCATCTGGGCCAGCTGGACCCAAAGCGGCGGCACGGCGGCCAGGCCGGTGATGCGGTACTGGGCGCAGGCCTTGAGCACGTCGCGGGGCAGGAGGTACTCGAAGAGCACCACGGACGCGCCGCGCGCGAAGGCCGTGCTCATCTGCGACAGGCCGTAGTCGAAGGAGAAGGGCAGTACGGCCAGCAGGCGGTCCTCCGGCCGGTTGTCCAGGTACTCGGCCACGGACAGGGCGCCGGCCACCATGTTGCGGTGGGACAGGACCACGCCCTTGGGATTGCCGGTGGAGCCGGAGGTGTAGAGGATGGCGGTCAGATCGGCGTCGATGCGGCGAGGGGGCTGGGCATCGGGTGCGCTGTTCATCAGCTCCGGCCAGGAGCGCACGTCGATGCGGCCCAGGCGGGTGGGCGCGCCTTCCGGGTTGGTGACCAGGACCGTGTGCAGATCGTGGCAGTCGGCCAGGACCTCGGAGAGCTGTTCCAGCCGCTCCTTGGAGGTAATCAGGACGCGGACATTGCAGTCCTTCAGGATGTAGGCGACCTGGGGAGCCTTGAGCAGGGGATTGACCGGTACGAACACGCCGCCGGCGCGGGCCGCGCCGTAGATCCCGAACACGGTCTCGAACTGCTTGGGCAGGTAGACGGCGACGCGCTCGTCGGCGGCGAGATCCAGGGACAGGAGCACGCTGGCGGCGCGAGCCACGGCATGCTCCAGCTGGGCGTAGCTCAGGGTCTCCTGCTTGAAGTGCAGGGCCGGGGCGTCGGGGCTCAGCGTGGCGGTCTGGCTGATCAGATCCGGAAGTAAGGTGCTCATACCTTTGAGAATTCCTGTCCATGGGCAATAATGACCGCCCATTCTAATGCTTATGACGGGCAACGTCAGCCCGGCGCGGGGTCTTCGATGCAGGACAAGGAGTGGCAGGGCAATCGCCTGACCGGCGTGGTCATCCTGCTGGGCGTCTTGATCGCCTACGGTTCCTTCTATCCCTTCGATTTCGTCTGGCATTCCCTCAGCCTGGACGAGCTGCGCGCCTTCTTCGTGGGCGTGGATCGGCGGACCACTCTCGGCGACATCCTGGGTAATGTCCTGCTCTTCCTGCCCTACGGCTTCGTGGCGGTGTTCGCCGCCGAGCATCATCCCCGGCCGAGAACCTACCTGGGCTGGCTGGTGGGCGCCGGCCTCGCCCTGGCCGTGCTCATCCAGATCGTGCAGATCTTCCTGAAGTCGCGCATCCCTGCCATCGGCGACGCCTTCTGGAACGCGTTGGGGCTGGCCTTGGGTCTGGCCGGCGGCTGGCTGGGCCAGAGCCTGCTGCACCGCCACCGATTGTTCCGGACCTACTCGCGCCTGCGCTTCTCCCTGCCGGTTCTCCTGGTGGGCCTGTTCGTGGTGAGCCAGTGGTTCCCCTTCGTGCCGGCCCTGGACTGGCAGATGATCAAGGACAATGCCAAGCCCCTGCTCAAGCAGCCGGTCTGGGACTCCCAGGTCTTCGCCCAGAGCCTGGCCGCCTGGCTGGCCGCCCTGTATTTCTATGCCCGGACCTGGCCGCGCGCGCCCCTGGTGCTGCGGCCCTGGGGCCTGGTCCTGGGCATCCTGGGCGTGTCCCTGTTCACCAAGGCCAATCCCCTGCACCTGGGTGAAGCGGCCGGCGCGGCCCTCGCCGCCCTGGTCCTGCCCTTTGTCATCCAGGGCCGGCGCCGGCTCTGGGTCTTGGCCGTCCTGTTCCTGGGTCAGGGCTATGCCGCCCTCACGCCCTTCGAGCTGGCCGAACCCCTGAATGCCATGCGCTGGATCCCCTTCACCGGCTTCCTCAAGGGCTCCATCTGGGCCAATACCCAGGAGCTCCTGGACAAGGCCTTCCTGTATGGCGCCATGCTCATGCTCCTGGCCGAGGCCGGAGTGGGCTGGCGGCCCAATGCCCTGATCGTGGGCCTGTGGGTCGGCCTGGTGGAGTTCGGGCAAATCCTGGTGGCCGGGCGCCATCCGGAACTGACCGAGCCCATCCTGGTCGTGCTCATGGCCTTCGGCCTGGCCCAGGCCCAGCACAGCTTCCAGCATGGCGCCGCCGCGCCGCCGCCCATGCCGGAGGGGCGCATCGCCCCGGACTCCGGACGGCGCCGGATCGAGCGCGGCGCCTTGCGCCTCAGCCCCGAGGGCCTGCGCGGCGGCCTGCTCTGGGCCGGCGGCCTGTCGGTCGTCGCGACCCTGGTGCTCAATGCCTTGGTCGCTCACCCGTCCGCACCCTATAACCTGCGCGAACTGTTCCTGGGCGGCTGGTTCAGCCAGTGGTTGTTCGTCCTGGCCGCCGGCTGGCTGGGCTTCGGCGCGGGTCTCGCGGCACTGCGCCTGCGCGAAGGACCGGCGCCGGTGTTGCGCCTACCCCTGTACGCCCTGGCCTGCGGCTTGGTGCTCTATGTCCTGCTGCGGATGTCGGTGACCGTGGAGAGCCTGGACGATATCGCCGGGGCGCCCAATCTGCATTGGCATCTGCTCAACCAGGCCTGGTGGGGTGGCTTCGGGCAATCCTTGGCGGGACTGATGAGCGCCGAGAGCTTGGCGGCCCTGGAGCGGCCGGTACGCTTCCTGGCCCTCATCCTGCCCCTGCTGCTGGGCCTCCTGGCCATGGCCGGCCTGCGCCGCCGCAACGGCGGGCAGGTCCTGGCGGTAGCCGCGGCGCTGCCTTGGCTCTGGCTGGCCAAATGGCTGGCTTTCGATCATTCCTCCACCGACAACCTCAACGAGCTGATCGCCATGGACGCGGCCTTGGGCCTGGGCGGCGGCGTCTATCTCTATCTCCTCGTCCTGCTCATCACCGGCATGGCCGCCTGGCTGGCCGAGCGCCAGGCCCGGGATCTGGGGCAGATCCTCGTTGCGGTCCTGGCTGTCGCCCTGTCCCTGCCGCTAGGCTGGGTCTTGTTCGAGAACGCCCTGGTCAGCGACTTCGTCAAATATGGCGACCAGGCCTATTCGGGCGTGGATTTCTTCCTGGGCCCGGATCGCAAGACCAAGTTGGAACCGGGCGTGCTCTTCGCGCGCTGGTGCGCGCTGCAGGCCGTGCTGCAACTGGGTTTGGCTTTCAGCCTGCGCCTGGGCCTGGGTATCGCCCGTCCGGTTCGGGACGCCCTGCGCTAACTCAGCAGCGTCCACGCCCCCAGGCCGGCGAACAGGGCGGCGGCGAGGCGGTGCATGAGCTTCATGGGCAGACGCTGGGCGAGCCGGCCACCCAGCCAGACCACGGGGGCATTGGCGATGAGCATGCCGATGGTCGTGGCTACTACCACCATCATGAGGGATTCGAACTGCGCGGCCAGCATGACGGTCGCCACCTGGGTCTTGTCGCCGATCTCCGCCAGGAAGAATAAAACCAGGGTGGCCAGGAAGGGGCCGCGCCGGGAGATGGCGTCCTCGTCCTGCTCTAGGCGATCCGGGATCAGGATCCAGACGGCGACGGCCAGGAAGGACAGGCCTAAGGGCCAGCGCAGGAGCTCGGGGCTGAGCCAGGCGCCTAGCCACTGGCCGAAGGCGGCGGCGAGACCGTGATTGGCGAGGGTGGCGACGAGGATGCCGGCGACGATGGGCCAGGGCCGACGGAAGCGGGCGGCCAGCATCAGGGCCAGGAGCTGAGTCTTGTCGCCGACTTCGGCGAGGGCGACGACGGCGGTGGCGAGCAAGGGCTGGGTCAGTGTGGACAGTTCCATGGAAGCGGGATTCCCCAGGGCGGAAGACTGGCATGACACAGGCCCCGTCCGCCCAAAGGCCGGGGTCTGTGCCATGAGTCTTGTCTAACCCGCTATAACGGGTCCCCGCCGCCATGGCCGGGTTGGCCAAGCATGTTGACGGCGAGCATCACGGGCGTGATGGGACTACTCCCTCAAGGACGGTCGCAGTGTAGGTGCCCATCGGCCGTCTTGTCATTGCCCGCCGTCAAACGTGGGCAAGAAAAAAGGGAGCTTGAAGCTCCCTTTTTGCAAGACGGCGTACCGGCTTATTTGGAGCCCTCGATGGTGGCCACCGAGACGCTCTTGGCGCCGGACATCTTGGCCTGGTCGACGATCTGGACCAGGGGCTGGACGCTGGAGCCCTTCTCGGCCTGGATGATCACCGGGCTCTTGGCGTCGGCGGCCAGGGCGCGCTCCACGGCGGCGCCGACCAGGCGGATATCGGTTTCGCGGCCGCCGATGACGATGGAGTCATCGTTCTTGAGGGTGATGGCGACGACCTTGGGAACGACTTTCTTGTCCGTGGGCGGCGTGCTGGCCGAACCCGACGGGCGGTTCATCTCGATGCCGGCTTCCTTGGTGAAGGAGGTGGTCACGATGAAGAAGATGAGCATGATGAACACGCAGTCCAACATGGGGGTCAGATCGATTTCAGCTTCGTCGATGTCGGAATGCGCACGGCGGCTCATGGCTCTCTCCGGGGTTCATAGGGTTCTGAGGGGCGCGGCCCTGGGCCGGCGCGTGCGGAGGCAAGACCCCCACCGAGTTTAGCGCATGCCCTGGGCATGCGAAGGCTGGCTAGTAAAACCGAAAGAGCTGGCGGGATCAAGTGCACTATTACTGATCCGACCCGCGGTGTCCCGTTTCGGCGCCCTTCAGCTGATGTCGTTACCGCCCTCGTCCGGGTTCATGCGGTAGATGGCCGAGAGCTGGTCCAGGCCGGTGACCAGGGCGCCCAGATCGCGCAGTCGGCCGTCGGCCAGGCCGTAGATCAGGCCGTGCACCGCCAGCTTCTGGCCATGAGACCAGGCGTTCTGCACGATGGTGGTGTGGCAGACATTCTTCACCTGTTCGATGACGTTCAGCTCGCAGAGCCGGTTGTTGCGCTCGGTGGCGTCGGGAATCGCATTGAGCTCGCGCTTGTGGCGGCGGTAGACGTCCTTGATATTGCGCAGCCAGTTGTCGATCAGGCCCAGTTGGCGGTTTTCCATGGCGGCGCGCACGCCGCCGCAGCCGTAATGCCCGACCACCATGATGTGTTCGACTTTCAGCACTTCCACGGCGTATTGCAGGACCGACAGGCAGTTGAAATCGCTGTGCAGGACCAGGTTGGCGACATTGCGGTGCACGAAGACCTCGCCGGGATCCAGGCCGATGATCTCGTTGGCGGGCACGCGCGAATCGGCGCAGCCGATCCACAGATAATCCGGGTCCTGCTGGGTGGACAGGCGGCGGAAATAATCCGGCTCGTCCTGGGTCTTGTGCTCGACCCAGCGCCGGTTATTCTCGAACAGGGGTTCCAGGCCGTGGTGTATGCAGCAGTTCGGCTGGTCGGTCATGGTTGTTCCTCAAGCTCGGCGGTGCACGGCGAAGGCGCCGGCGCCCTGGCAGACCGGCATCACTTCCACACGGTTGATATTGACATGGGCCGGACGGCTCGCCACCCAGTAGACGATGTCGGCGATGTCGTCGCCGGTCAGCGGGTCGATGCCGGCATAGACGGCCTTGGCCTTGTCGGCATCGCCCTTGAAGCGCACCACCGAGAACTCGGTCTCGGCCAAGCCCGGTTCGATATTGGTGACGCGCAGCGGCGTGCCCACCAGATCGGCCTTGAGGTTCAGGCTGAACTGCTCGACGAAGGCCTTGGTGGCGCCGTAGGCATTGCCGCCCGGATAGGGGTAGGTGCCGGCCACCGAACCCAGGTTGACGATATGGCCGCGGCCGCGCGCCACCATGCCCGGCAGCACGGCGCGGGTCACGTACATCAGGCCCTTGCAATTGGTGTCGATCATCTGCTCCCAGTCGTCCAGGTTGGCTTCCGGCGCCTTCTCCAGCCCCAGGGCCAGGCCGGCGTTATTGACCAGGACGTCGATGGCGGCGAACTCCGCCGGCAGACCATTGAGGGCGGCGAACACCGCCTCCCGGTCGCGGACATCCAGGATCAGCACATGGCAGGGCGTGTCCTTGAGCTCGGCGGCCAGTGCCTCCAGCCGGTCTCGGCGGCGGCCGGCCAGGATCAAGCGGGTATCGCGGTCGCGGGCGAAGCGGCGCGCCGTGGCGGCGCCGAAGCCGGAGCTGGCTCCGGTGATAAGGATGGTGGTGGGCATGGGAGCTCCGTAGTCAGTTGAAGTCGCGCAGCGACGTCCGCCTCATCGCCCTCGCCCCTTGTGGGCAAAAATCGCCGGGAGCGATTTTTCGCGCAAGCCCCGTAGGGGGGCGGCACAGGGAAGTGCCGCACAAAGGGTGGCGCACAGCGCCGGGAGAGGGGGACAACGGGCGCAAAGCATAGCACGGGGCGGAATCGCCGGGGATTGCCTCCGCCGAGGTGGTGGCGGAGGCCGGAAGGGATACCCCTTCCGCGCTGAGAAATGGGGGAGGGGTCAATGCCTATCAGCCGTTCGTGGTGAGCATGTCGAACCATGAACGGCGCGGTTACCTCGGAGAAAATGCCCATTCGTCCTTCGACGGGCTCAGGACGAACGGGCGTTTTCTCCTTACCGGCTCGGCGTTGGTGAATTACTTCGGCGGCTCTACCGTCTCTTCCGCCGGCAGGCTGATCAGGCTCTGGCCTTCCGGGGTCTGTACCAGCTTGCCCTGGGGCTTGAGCAGGGTCTTCATGTCGACTTTGCCGACTTGCAGGGGAATGGAGTAGGCCCGGGCGCGCCCGCCCAGTTCCACGAAGACGTTAACGTAGTGGCGGCCCTCGCGGCTGGGGATGACGGTCAGCTCGCGCACCGGCATCGGCTCGGCGCGCAGGGAGATGGATTCCTCGGCACCGGCGCGCAGGCTCAGCGCGCCTTCGCCGGCATAGTGCACGCGCAGATCCGTGGCCTCGCCCCGGGTGCGAAAGTTCAGGCGCAGGGTGATGGGCTGCCCGAGCTGGGGCGTGCCCAGCCATTCGTGGCTCAGGGTCACCGGGGCGGAGGGTTTGCCGGGGCTGGCATAGCTCGGCTCGGTCTTGGTGGCCGCGCAGGCCGGCAAGCCGAACATCAGGCCGACTAGCAGGAACAGGGTTGCGGTTTTCATGGGCGGTCCTCTCAAAGCTTGCTGACGGTCAGGCTCATGCACACCTGGCCGCTATAGGTTCCGGCCTCGGTGGCGGCGATCACCATGTCGCCGGCCTTGAGGCTGACATCCTTGGTTTCGTTGGCGGCGGGACCCGATTCGGCGACCGCGACCTGCTGGTTCTGAAAGACGCGGAAATCGGGATCGCTGCCGCCTGCGCCACGGGTCAGCACGATGCGGTACATGCCGTCCTGGGCCAAGGTGTAGCGGGCGAAGCGGGAATTGCCCAGCTTGTTATAAGTCCCGATGTCGGTGTTGGTGCAGACGTTGAGCGCCGTGCCGGCCGTACCGTTCAGGTAGACGGGCAGGACGTCGCGCGTGGCGCCGCCGGCATGGGTCTCGTTGCTGCCGTAGGCGTCGATGCTGGCGCTGTCTATGCCCTGTTCGGTAACCAGGAGGTCGATACCGGCGGCTTGCACCGGGTTGGCGGCCTTGAGGGCGCTGACGAAGCTGAAGACGCTGGTCAGGGCCGGCGTGGTCTTCTGGGCACCGGTCATCACCGCGTGGATGGGACCATAGCCCAAGGCCAGTTGGTCGGCGCCGCTGTCGCCCGTGGTGTGGTTGTCGTAGAGATCGTAGAGGATGGCCTGGACCGAGCCTTCGCTGAACCAGCCCATGTTGGCTACGGCGTTGTTGTCCACGTTGATGCTGAAGCTATTTGCACCGGCCTGCTGGTTTCCGAGCGAATCATGGTAGACCGGATCATCGGTGGCCATGCCCGACCAGGCATTGCCCCAGCCTTCGCCGAAGGCCACGCGCATATCCAGGCGATCGCCGCCGCCGTGTTCTCCGCCGATGGAGTCGGAGCGGGAGAAATGGTCCTCGAAGTAATGGCCCCATTCGTGGATGACCACATGGTCATCGTATTCGTCAGTATCCACATCCTCCTTGCCGAGGATGAAGATCTCGCCGGCTTGGTAATGAGACGTGCCGATCTGGCCCAGGCTCTTGTCGCCGTCTTCGTCGCGGTTATTGATGCTCCAATTCAGTTTCAGCGGGGCGAACTGGGCATTGCCGTCGGCGGAGAGCACCTTGGTATAGGCCTGGTAGGCGTCGTCGAGGATGGCGAAGGGCGCGGCGGCGCGGGTGCCGGTGTAGCTGGTGCCGCCCCAGCCGGAGGCCGCATTGAGATTGCGCACGCTGTCGGCCGTTCCGGTGTCGAAGCTAGCGCCGCTCAAGGCGTACAAGGCCTTGTTATTGGTGTTGTCCACGACCTGGAAGTCCCAGGAAGGCGTGCCGATACGCTTGGATTGTGCCTTGACGCGAAGGAATACCACAAAGTTCGAAGGAACACTCAGGCTGTAGTTCCCTTGCGTATCGGTGTCGGTGCTGCTCACCACAGCAAAGGTACCGGCATTGACAGCCTCCATCACCGCGCCGCGTACCGGGCGCTGGCTGATGGCGTTGTAGTCCAGGCCGCTGGTGGTCGGGTTGTGGGGCACGTAGTCGTAGCTCACCTTGCCGCTGACCGTGACGCTGGGCGGCGGCGGGGTGGTGTCGTTGACGGTGACCAGGACCTCGTCGCTGGCGCTGAGGCTGCCGTTGTCGGTGACGGTCAGGCGAAAACCCAGCTGGGTCGCGGCGCCGACCTGGGGCGCGGTGAAGCTGGCCGTTGCGGTGTTGGCATTGCTCAGGGTGACGGCCGGGCCGCTGGTCTGCAGCCAGGCGTAGGCGGTGATCGTACCGTCGGTGTCCGTGCCGCTGCCTGCCAGGTTGACACTGGAGCCTTCGTTGACGCTCTGATCGGCGCCGGCATTGGCGCTGGGCGGGACATTGGCGGGCGTGCCGCCGCCACCTCCGCCGCCGCAGGCGGCGAGTCCTAGGCCGGTAACGAGGATCAGGGGCAGGAGCTTATGGTGCGATGGGGGGAGCATGGGGCGTACCTCGATCTTCGGCAGATGCTAAAGGTAGCCTCGGCCGGTCGGCTTGGCCACGGGAATTCGGTAGTTTTTCGTAGCGGTTTTGTATCGATATGATGTAGTGGGATACACCGCGAGCGGGTTTGTCCCGCTGAAGCGGGACCTACGGTGCACACCAGTCCCCGTAGGTCCCGCTTTAGCCGGATAGGGTTTCCCTCAGATCTTCGGCTGCGCCATGCCCAGCAGGCTGATGCCCTTGAGCAGGTTCAGGGCCTGGTGGAGCTGGTAGTCGCTCTGGGCCAGGCCGGCCTTGGCCTGTTCGGCCTTGTCGGTGGCCGTGCCCTGGGCGTTCTTGCCCTCGCCGTTGTTCAGCCGGCCGGGCAGATCGGCCTCGTGCAGGGCGGCGCCGCTGTCCTGGCTGACCAGCTTGCCCTGGGCCACCTCGATATCCGGCTCGATGCCCGTGGCCTGGATGGACCGTCCCTTGGGCGTGTAGTACAGGGCCGTGGTCAGCTTGACCGCGCCATTGCCGGACAGGGGCAGGATGGTCTGCACCGAGCCCTTGCCGAAGGAGCGGGTACCGACGATGACCGCGCGCTTGTGATCCTGCAGGGCGCCGGCGACGATCTCCGAGGCCGAGGCCGAGCCGGCATTGACCAGGACCACGAGCGGTGCGCCGAAGAGCAGGTCGTCGGGCTTGGCCGACTGGGCGAAGCTGGCCTCGGCATTGCGGCCCTTGGTGGACACGATGGCGCCTTCCTTGAGGAAGGCATCGGAGACGTCGATGGCGGCATTGAGCACGCCGCCCGGGTTGTTGCGCAGATCCAGGACCAGGCCGCGCAGGCGATCCTTGTTGTCCTTGTTGAGCTTACCCAGGGCATTGCGCAGATCGTTGCCGGTACGGGCTTGGAACTGGCTGATGCGCACATAACCGTAGCCGGGATCCAGCAGGCGCGAGCGCACGCTGGTGACCTTGATCACCTCGCGCACCAGGGTGACGTCGAAGGGCTGTTCCTGACCTTCGCGCACCAGGGTCAGCACGACCTTCTCGCCCACCTTGCCGCGCATGCGCTCGATGGCTTCGCCCAGGTTGTCGCCCTTCAGGGCCGTGCCGTCGATCTTCACGATGAGATCGCCGGCCAGGACGCCGGCCTTGGCCGCCGGGGTGTCGTCCATGGGGGCGATGATGCGGATATAGCCCTCGCCCTGGCTGATCTCGATCCCTAAGCCCCCGTACTCGCCGGAGGTCAGGGATTGCAGGTTCTCCAGGTCCTCGCCCACCAGGTAGCTGGAATGAGGGTCCAGGCTGCCCACCATGCCGGCGATGGCGGCCTGCAGCAGGGTCTTGTCGTCCACGTTTTCCACATAGGAGGACTTGATGCGCTGGAAGGCTTCGGCGAAGGCGTTCAGCTCGTCGAGTGGCAGGGGTTCGGGCGTGGATTCGGCGGGCTTGGCGGCCAGGACCGGACCGGCGGCGAGGGCGGCAATACAGGCAAGAGGCAACAAGGACTTCATACAGGCTCCATGACTACCACCGGAGGCCGCCGGCGCGGATTGCCGCCGCATAGTGGTCTGTGCGGAGTGTCAGTTACATGATTTCGGCGCCTGAAACCCTGATACGGCGTTGCCGCTCCTCGCCATAGCCCTGCTATGACTCGTCGCGGCGCCTTGTCTCAGGGCTTCAGGCATCCGAACTAAAGTTAACCACACTCCGCACAGGCCACTACGACCACGTAAGCAGCGGCGAGTTCCGGGCTCAATCCCGGCAGAAACGTGCCGCATCCACCGGCACGCCCTGGTGGCGTATTTCGAAGTATAGGCCGGCAATTTCCTGGCCGCCCGAGAGACCTGCAGTGGCCACCGGTTCGCCGGCATCCACCCAGTCGCCGGGGGTCTTGAGCAGGCTCTGGGCATGGCCGTAGAGGCTCATCCAGCCCTCGCCGTGATCGACGATCAGGACCAGGCCGTAGCCGCGCAGCCAGTCGGCGAAGATCACGCGGCCCTGGTGCAGGGCGGAGACGATCGCGCCCTCGGCGGCGCGGAATTCGGTGGCGGTGGCGCGCAGGCCCTGAGGGCTAGGGCTGCCGAAGGGACGCCAGGGCGTGGCGGCGATGGGCCAGGCCAGCTTGCCTTCCTGGCCGGCCAGGCCCTTGAGGGCGGCGGCCTCGCTCATGCGCGCCAGCTCCTCGCGCAAGGCGATAAGCAGGTCTTCCAGGGACTTGGCGTCGGTCTTGAGCTGCTGGAGTTTCTTGTCCTGCTGGGACAGGGTGGATTTCAGGGCGGCGACCTGTTGGCTGCGCTCGGCCTGCAGGCCGGCGAGGGATTGTTGCTCGGCTTCCTGGCGGGCTTTCAGGGCATCCAGTTCGCGGGCCTCGTCGAACAAGGCGGTTTCCACTTGCTTAAGCTGGGCCAGGGTCCCGGTCAACTTACTGATGTCCTGACCCCGGGCCCGGGACAAATAGCCGTAATAGGCCAGGAGTCGGCCCAGTTCCTCGGGGTCTTCCTGGTTGAGCACCAGCTTGAGCAGGTCCTGTCGGCCGGTGGCGTAGGCGCCGCGCAGCTGCTGGCCCAGGTCGGCCTTCTGGCGCTCTCGGTCCTGCTCCAGCTCGGTTTTTTCCGTGCGCAGGGCGAGGATGCTGTCGCGAGTCTTGGCCAGCTCGGCCTCCGTGCCGCGCAGCTGGCGCACGGCCTCGTTGAGCCTGGCCTCCAGCTCGGCCAGGGCCTGTTCGGCGCTGCTGGCGAAGCCTGCGGTCCGGTCGCGCTGGGCCTGGGCCTGGGCGATGCGCGTCTGCAGGGCCTTGAGCTCGGCCTCGGTCAGGGCCGGATCGGCCTGCTCCGCCCCGGCCGGCAGGGCCAGGGCGAGCAGCAGGGCGGCGAGTCCGGCGCGAAGAACGTGCATCAATCCAGGCTCAGCAAGGAGGTTCCGGTCATTTCCGCCGGGATAGGCAAGCCCATGAGTGTCAGCAGGGTGGGCGCCACGTCGGAGAGCACGCCCTCCCCGTCGCGCAGGCTCACGGCGCGTTTGCCCACGTAGACGAAGGGCACGTCCAAACAGGTGTGGGCGGTATGGGCCTGGCCGGTGGCCTCGTCGTGCATCTGCTCCACATTGCCGTGATCGGCGGTGATCAGTGCCTCGCCGCCCACTTTGTCCAGGGCCTCGACGAGCCGGCCCAGGCAGCCGTCGATGCATTCCACGGCCTTGACGGCGGCTTCATAGACGCCGGTATGGCCCACCATGTCCGGGTTGGCGTAGTTCACCGCGATGAAGTCGTACTGGCCGGATTCGATGGCCGCCACCAGCTTGTCGGTGACTTCCGGGGCGCTCATCTCCGGCTTGAGATCGTAGGTGGCGACACGGGGCGAGGGCACGAGGATGCGATCCTCGCCGCCGAACACGGTCTCCTCGCCGCCGTTGAAGAAGAAGGTGACGTGGGCGTATTTCTCGGTCTCGGCGATGCGCAGCTGCTTCTTGCCCAGGGTCTGCAGGTATTCGCCCAGGGAATTCTTCAGGCTGGTGGGGCCGAAGGCCACGGCGGCGGGGATGGACGCGGAATACTGGGTCAGGCAGACGAAATGCAGCTTGGGATTCGCCGCGCGGGCGAAGCCGTCGAAATCCGGGGCCACGAAGGCATTGGCCAGCTGGCGGGCGCGGTCGGCGCGGAAGTTCATGAACAACAGGGCATCGCCGTCGCTCATGGCCACGGCGTCGCCGATCAGCGTGGCCTTGACGAATTCGTCGTTCTCGCCCCGGGCATAGGCGGCGCTCAAGGCCTCGAGGCCGCTCGCGGCGGCGAACTCGGCCTTGCCCTCGGTGAGCAGCGCATAGGCGGCCTGAACCCGCTCCCAGCGCTGGTCCCGGTCCATGGCGTAATAGCGGCCGACCACGGTCGCCAGGCGCGCCACGCCAGTCTCGGCGCAGACCGCGTCCAGGGTCTTGAGCGAGGCCTGGGCGCTGCGCGGCGGGGTGTCGCGGCCGTCCAGGAAGGCGTGCACGTACACGGCCTTGGCGCCGCGCGCGGCGGCCAGGCGCACCGCCGCGAACAGATGGTCTTCGTGGCTGTGCACGCCGCCGGGGCTGAGCAGGCTCATGAGATGCACGGCCTTGCCGGCGGCGACGGCGGCGTCGATGGCCTGAACCAGCACGCGGTTGTGCTGGAATTCGCCGTCGGCGATGGCCTTGGTGATGCGAGTCAGCTCCTGGTAGACGATGCGGCCCGCGCCCAGGTTGATATGGCCCACCTCGGAATTGCCCATCTGCCCGTCCGGCAGGCCCACGGCCATGCCCGACCCGGAGATCAGGCGGTGGGGGCGCTGGTCCCAGAGCTTGCGCCAGACCGGCAGCTGGGCGCCGGCGATGGCGTTGTGCTCGGGGCGCTCGGAATGGCCCCAGCCGTCGAGGATAATGAGTACAATGGGCTTGATACTGTGCATGGCGGGATCGGTCTGGCTCAGAACGTAAAGATAAACAGGCCCTAGTGTATCGGATCCGCCCGTGCGCTTCCTCTGTCGGATGCGGGGCCTGAGCCGGCGCCGCCGGTGTTCAGGTCGGTCGCGCTCGTCTATCTTCTTGAAAGTGGGTCCGGCGATCACGCCGGGGCGGTGTCGTCATGGCCGCCGAATCGGCGTGCGCGGTGGCAGTGAGAATAGACCCTAGGGATGTTATGGGCGTGATTCAACATGGCTGGGCAGTGCCGCGAGGACGATGCGGCCCGGGGCGGCTCGTCTGGCGCGGCCTGGCCGGCTGCGCCCTGTTGCTCGCCTTCTGCCTGCTTAGCCCACGCGCCTTCGCGGCCAGCGAGGAAGAAATCAAGGCCGCCTTCCTCACCAAGTTCGGCCTCTACATCACCTGGCCGGCCGGCCGGGCTCCCTCGGCGGACAAGCCCTATGTGATCGGCCTGCTGGGCGACGTCAGTTTCGCCTCCATGCTGGAGCAGCGCGCCAGCGAGGAGAGCGAGCGGGGCCATGCCATGCAGGTGCGCCGCCTGCGTACACCGGGCGAAGCCGCTGGCGTGCACTTGTTGTTCATCAGCGCCAGCGAGGCCGACGCGGAAGGCCGCTTGCTGCCGGCCCTGGCCCAATGCGCCTGTCTCCTGGTGGGCGAGTCGGAGCGTTTCCTGGACCTGGGCGGCATGATCCGCCTGGCCCTGGACCAGAAGCGCATCCGCTTCGATGTCAATGTGGCGGCGGCCGAGCGCGCCGGCCTCAAGGTGTCGGCAAAGATGTTGCAACACGCGCGCACGGTGCAGGGAGGGATGCGATGAGCCGCCTGGTCGATCTACCCATACGCCGCAAGCTCACCACCCTGGTGGCCTTGGCCGCCGGCGCGGCCCTGCTGGTGGCCCTGCTGGCCTCGGTGGTCTTCGAGCTCACCAGTTTCCGGCCCCGGGTCGAGAGCGAGTTGCGCACCGCGACGCGCACCATGGCCGAGATCAACCTGCCGGCCCTGGACTTCGACGACAGCGCCCTGGCCAAGGAATACCTGGGCTTCCTGCGCTTCCAGAGCGGCATGGACGGCGGCGCCCTGTTCCTGGCCGACGGTCGCTTGTTCGCCCAATACCAGCGGCCGGACGAGCCCCAGCCCATGGTCTTGCCCACGCCCCCCATCCAGCCGGGCTTCATAGGCTCGCCCGGGCACCTGGCCCTGGTGGAACCCATACAGCGCGGCAGCGAGAACATCGGCTATGTGTACGTGCGCTACAAGTATCCGCCGGTCCTGTCGCGCCTGCCCCAGTACGGGATCATGTTCGGCGCCGTGGCCCTGGCCCTGGTCGTGGTGGCGGTGGTGCTGCTGGCCACCACGCGCCGGGTCCTGTCCCAACCCCTGTCCGAACTCTCGGCGGCGGCCCGCCAGGTCAGCCAGGCCCAGGATTACGCGGTGCGCGTGCACTACGAGTCCGGCGACGAACTGGGCCAGCTGACACGCGCCTTCAACATGATGCTCACCACCATCGAGGAACGCGAATCGGCCCTGCGCCAGGCCAATCTGGACCTGGAGGCGCGGGGCCTGGCCCTGCAGGAAGAACTGCACGAGCGCATCGCCGCCCAGGAGGCCCAGGCCCGCGTCGTCGCCATCCTGGAGGCCACCTCCGACATCGTGGCCATGGCGGACGCCAGCGAGCGCCTGGTGTACATGAACCGCGCCGGGCGCCGGCGCCTGGGCCTGGCGCTGGACGCCGACCTGAGCACCGTGCAGCTGCGCGATCTCTATCCGGACAGCGAGTACACGCGCATCCGCTCCGAGTTCATCGCCCAGGCGGAACGCCAGGATCTCTGGCAGGGTGAGGTCATGGCGCGCACCATGGAGGGCGAGGAATTCCCGGTGTCCATCGTCTGCATCGCCCACCGCGACGAGACCGGCCAGCTGCGCTACATGGCCGGCATTTCCCGCGACATCAGCGAACAGCGGGCCGCCGAGCAGCAGCTGAAGAATCTGGCCGAGAACCTGGGTCGTTCCAATGCCGAGCTGCAGCAATTCGCCTACGTGGCCTCCCACGATCTGCAGGAGCCCCTGCGCGCCGTGGCGGGCTGCGTGCGCGTGCTCCAGCAGCGTTACCAGGGCAAGCTGGACGCCTCGGCCGACGAGTTGATCCAGCACGCCGTGGACGGCAGCGTGCGCATGCAGAACCTGATCAACGATCTGCTGGCCTATTCTCGGGTGGACACAAGGGGCAAGCCCTTCGCGCGGGTGGACATGAATCAGGTCCTGGCTGGCGTCCTGGCCAATCTGACCATGGCCATCGAGGAGAGCGGAGCCCAGGTCGAGGCCGAACCCCTGCCTACCGTGGAGGCCGATGCCACCCAGCTGATGCAGCTCTTGCAGAACCTGATCGGCAACGCCATCAAGTACCGGGGCGAGCATCAGCCCCTGATCCGGGTCAGCGTCGAGGAAGGCCCCGGCGAGTGGCAATTTTGCGTGCGCGATAACGGAATCGGTATCGAAACCCAGTATTTCGAGCGTATATTCTTGATTTTCCAGCGCCTGCACACACGTGACGAATATCCGGGCACGGGCGTGGGCCTGGCCATTTGTAAGAAGGTCGTAGAACGCCACGGCGGACGGATTTGGCTGGAAAGCCAGCCCGGCCAGGGCGCGGCGTTCTTTTTCAGCCTGCCGAAACGGGAGATGAGTTATGGGAGCTAGCCTGGCCGCCTTGAGGCCGGTGGCCATCCTTCTGGTGGAGGACAGCCCCACCGATGCGCTCCTGGCCAAGGAAGCCATGAAGCAGGCGCGAGTCGCCAACGAACTGTATCACGTCAAGGACGGCGTGGAGGCCATCAGCTTCCTGCGCCGCCAGGACCGCTACGCCAATGCGCCGCGTCCGGACCTGATCCTGCTGGATCTGAACCTGCCGAAGATGGATGGCCGCGACGTACTGGCCGAGATCAAGTCGGACCCGGTGCTCAAGGTCATCCCGGTGGTGGTCCTGACCACCTCCCAGTCCGAGGACGATGTGATGCGCGCCTATGGCAGCCATGCCAATTGCTATATCACCAAGCCCATCGATTTCGATCGCTTCATCGAGGTGGTGCAGGCCATCGAACACTTCTGGTTCGGGATCGCCTGCCTGCCCCAGGAGGCCGTTTGAGTGCGGGGATCTGAACGATGAATGCCGGACTCAGCCTGCGCGTCTTGCTGGTCGAGGATAATCCCACCGACGTCTTGCTCCTGCGCGAAAGCCTGGCCATGGTCGAGGCCCTGAATTTCGAGGTCCTGGCCCGGCCGCGCCTGGCCGAGGCCCTGAAGCTCCTGGCCGAGGAGCGCTTCGACATCGCCTTGCTGGATCTGGGGCTGCCCGACAGCCAGGGCCTGGAGGCATTCCATCGGGTGCACAGTCTCGCGCCCTCCCTGCCGGTCATCGTGCTCACCGGCATGGCCGACGACGCCGTGGCCATGGCGGCGGTCCAGGCCGGCGCCCAGGACTATATCGGCAAGGGCTGGTTCGAAGGGCCCATGCTGGTGCGCGCCATCCGTCACGCCATCGAGCGGCAGCGCGTGTCCGAGGCCCTGCGCGCCAGCGAACAGAGGACCTCCAAGCTCTACCAGGCCGTGGAGCAGAGCCGCCTGGCCATCGCCATCGTCGACGGCGAGGCCCGGGTCGAGTACGTGAATCCCAGCCTCTGCGCCCTGACCGGCTACAGCGCCGAGGAACTGCGGGGACGGTGCTTCCCCGAGCTCTTGCTGGCGGAAACCGCGCCCGAGCGTCATGGCGAGCTGGTGGCGGCCCTGGCCTCCGACCAGGTTTGGGAAGGCGAGCTGCAGCATCGCGCCAAGAATGGCCAGGTGGCCTGGCTGTCGATTTCCCTGGGACCGATCCGGGTCGACGGCGACGAAGTCAGCCATTTCGTGGCCACCATCGAGGACATCTCGGTGCGCAAGTCCTACGAGGAACGCCTGCTGCACCAGGCCAATTACGACCAGCTCACCGGCCTGCCCAACCGCCTCCTGGCCCTGGACCGCTTGGGCCAGGCCGTGGCCGGCGCCTTGCGCGAGAACCGTGCCGGCGCCCTGCTCTTCATCGACCTGGACAGCTTCAAGAAGGTTAACGACTCCCTGGGGCATAGCGTCGGCGACGAGCTCCTGGTCATGGCGGCCCAGCGTCTCTCCGCCTGCGTGCGTGCGGGACATACCGTGGCGCGCTTCGGCGGCGACGAGTTCATCGTGATCCTGCCGGAACTGGAGCAAGCCACGGCCGCCGAACGCGTCGCC
Source organism: Gammaproteobacteria bacterium (assembly GCA_016182845.1). GTDB lineage: Bacteria > Pseudomonadota > Gammaproteobacteria > Enterobacterales > Permianibacteraceae > JACPFT01. Next base: position 44,574 of record JACPFT010000010.1, on the reverse strand, counting down.
AAGCGCATCCTCCAAGCTTTCGAATCGCCGTTCAGCCTGGCCAATGACCAGCTGTTCGTGTCCTGTTCCATAGGCATCACGCTCTTCCCCGTGGACGGCGACCAGCCCCAGGCCCTGCTGCAGAACGCCGATGCGGCCATGTACCGGGCCAAGGCCCTGGGCCGCAATACCTACCAATACTTCACCCCGCAGATGAACGTCGAGGCCATAGACCGCCTCAAGCTGGAAAACCATCTGCGCTATGCCCTGGAGCGCCAGGAACTGTCCCTGGTATTCCAACCCCTGGTGAATCTGGCCAGCGGACGCATCTCCGGCGTCGAGGCCTTGCTGCGCTGGAACTCGGCGGCCCTGGGCTTCGTTCCGCCGGACGTGTTCATCCCCATCGCCGAGGAGACCGGGCTTATCGTGCCCATCGGCGAGTGGGTGTTGGTCGAGGCCTGCAAGGGCTTTCAGACCCTGCGCGGGACGGTGCCGGAGCTGAAACACCTGGCGGTGAATGTCTCGGCCCGGCAATTCCGCGGCGGCCAGATCCTCAAGTCGGTGCAGAAGGCCCTGAAGGACAGCGGACTGGGCGCCGAGTGCCTGGAACTGGAAATCACCGAACGCCTGCTGCTCGGCAATGCCCCGGAAACCCGCGAAATGTTGGAGAGCCTGAGCGGCCTGGGCGCGCGCCTGTCCATCGACGACTTCGGCACCGGCTATTCCGCCTTAAGCTATATCCGCTCCTATCCCTTCCAGGTCCTCAAGATCGACCGTTCCTTCGTCGCCGATGTGACCACGGTCCAGGAACACGCCTCCCTGGCGGTGGCGATCATCGCCATGGGTCACAGCCTGGGGCTGGAGGTGATCGGCGAAGGCGTGGAGACCGCCGAGCAGCTCGCCTTCCTGCGCGAACACGGCTGCGATGTGGTCCAGGGCTATTTCTACAGCAAGCCCCTGCCCCTGGGACAATTCCTGGCCTGGGCCGGGAACCGGCAAGCCGGCGCCTGAATCTCACTCGATATCGAGGCCGAAAAACTGCCGGGCTGGGACACCCTAACCCGGCACGCGACCGTCATCCGCCGATGCGCTGGCTCAGGACCCAGCGATCCACCTGCGTCTCCAGGACCGCCAGGGGCAGAGCCCCGGACTTCAGGATAACGTCGTGGAAGGCGCGCAGATCGAATTTCTTGCCCAGGGCCTGCTCGGCCTTGGCGCGCAGCTCCTGAATCTTCAGCATGCCGATCTTGTAGGCCGTGGCCTGGGACGGCGCGACGATGTAACGCTCGATGCCGTTGACGATATCGCCCTCGGAATTGGGCGTATTGGCCTTGAGGTAGTCGATTGCCTGGCTGCGGGACCAGCGTTTGGCGTGGATGCCCGTATCGACCACCAGCCGGCAGGCGCGCCACAGCTCCATGGCCAGGCGGCCGAAGTCGGAATAGGGGTCCCGGTAGAAGCCAATCTCCTTGGGCAGCAGCTCGGTGTACAGCGCCCAGCCTTCCACATAGGCGGTGTAGTCGCCGTATTTGCGGAACTTCGGCACGTTCTCCAGTTCCATGGAGATGGCGATCTGCATGTGATGGCCGGGAATGCCCTCGTGGTAGGCCAGGGCCTCCATCTGGTATTTGGGCATGTCGGCCATGTCATGGAGGTTGGCGTAATAGCGGCCCGGGCGGCTGCCATCCACGGCGGGCTGCTCGTAGAAGGCCTTGCCGGCGGATTCCTCGCGGAAGGCCTCCACGGCCTTCACTTCCAGATCGGCCTTGGGCTTGACGATGAACAGCCGGTCCAGGGTCGATTTCATGGTGGCGATGAGCTTGGTCGCCTCCGCCAGGTAGGCGGCCTTGCCCTCGGCGGTGTTCGGATAGTAGAAGCGCGGGTCTTCGCGCATGAACTTGAAGAAGTCCTGCAGATCGCCGGTGAAGCCGACCTGTTTCATGATGGCGCGCATCTCGTCGTGGATGCGCGCCACTTCCTTCAGGCCGATGCGATGGATTTCCTCGGCCGTGAGTTCGGTGGTCGTGGTCTGACGCAGGGCGTAGTTGTAATAGGCTCCGCCGTCCGGAAATTTCCAGGCGCCGTCGTCGGTCGTGGCGCGTTGTTCCTGAGTCTCGGCCAAGTCGATCAGGGCCTGGTAGGCCGGGGCCACGGATTCGCGCAGGGCCTTCTCGGCCTCGGCCGTCAGCGCCTTGCGCTCCGCCTCGGAGAGCTTGAGCTTGCCCAGCTTGTCCTTGAAGTCGGCCAGCAGGGTGGAGTCGCCGCCGGCCTCGAAGGGCGCGCCCTTGAGCAGGTTGCGGCTGTCCTTGAGCACATGGGCGAAAACGAATTTGGGCGGCAGAATGCCCTTGGACTCGCGCAGGCGCATGCCCTCCAGCAGCTGGTCGAACAGGGGCTTCACGCCTTGGAGGCGCTGGATATAGGCCTCCGCGTCCTTCCGGTCGGCGATCTGGTGCACATTGATCAGAAAGGCCGGCACCGTGGATTGCCAGCCGAACATCTGGTTCATGGGGTAATTGTGCAAACGCCAGCGATAGCCCTCGATGCGTTGCTCGGCGTTGTACTTGAACAGCTCGTAGCTGACTCGCGTCTGTTCATCGAGAGCTTGGTAATTGACGGTCTTTTCCAGCTCGGCCAGCTGGCGCTCGGCACGCTGTTTATCGCGCAGGGCCGCGGCCTCGGACACGTCGTCCCAGCGCCCGTAGTCCTTCTTGATGCCCAGATAGCCTTGCCACATGGGGCTGTCGTCCACTTCCTCCTGAAAGGCCGTTTCGAAGAAGGCATTGGCCTTGGCGCTCATGCTGGCCAGCTGGCTGCTCAGTGCCTTGGGCGCGACTTCGACGGCCTGCACATTGCCTAGAACTAGAGTCAGGCTCAGGCAGAGCAGGGAGAGGGCGCCCGGGGCGCGGGAGCGGCGTGCTTGGGACATGGCTGTCGGGTCTCCGGTAATGAGTCCTCTGGTCCCGAAGCGGATAAGCCCGGGCCGTGTGCGGGCTCATTCTGGCTGAGTGGCGGCGCGACGAACAGTGGAAAATACCAAGGCTCAGCGAGCGAACCGCGCCTCGTGCTCTTTGCGGATTTTCGTTCGGACGCACGAAGCCCTGAGACAAGTCGCCGCGACGAGTCATGGCAGGGCTATGGTGGGGAGCGGTGACGCCGAATGAGGGTTTCAGGCACCGAAATCCTGTAACGGACACTCCGCATGGACCACTAGTTCGGGACAAACTCTCAGCGGCCGCTCCCCCTTATGTCGAGTACTGAACCAGCGGCTCTCTACCGGGTCTCGTTGGGAGCTCGGTCGGTAGTGCGCTGCAAGCTCGCATTACGACCCATTGACTCCTTGGTGTTGCGCGTTACCGCCTCGGCTTCGCTTCGCGTCATGCACGTGGTCACTTTGCGATGGCTCCCGGTCGGGGCTTCTTTGCGGCAGACCACTTCCGAGCCTCGGGTATTGCTTATGACCGGACCTTTTTCAACGACATGCTGCCGAACGCCCGGAGAGAATGCGAGTTCGCTGGGGGTGGCCGCGGGGTGGTTGCTCGCGCAAGCTGCTACAAACAAGCTGGCGGCGCCAATGACGAAGATTCTCATAGGTTTGTCCCTCTGTGATTGCGAATGAGTTCGTACATTAAGACGAATAAATTCGTTTGTAAACCAGATTTTGTTTGGCCGGGGCATATTCCGCCTGGCTCCCAAGGCTCACAACAAACCCGAAGCCTTGATGTCCAGGTAGCGGTTGACAAGGCGCACCGGCAGCTCCGCTGGCGTGACATCGAGCATATGCACGCCGTCCTGGCCCAGGCGCTCGTGCAGGCCCCGGCGGGCGGCGGCGAAGTCCTCGGCGGCGGCCTGGGTCAGCGCCCCCTGAAAATCGGCGATGGCCTCCTGGCCGAGCCGGTCCAGCACGCTCTCGCGTAGATCGGCCACCAGGACCAGGTGGCGCTGGCGCAGGTAGCGCACGGCCGGGCTCAGCTCGCCGCCATCGTCGTCGCGCAGGGTGGTGAGCAGGACCACCAGGGCGCGCTTGCGCAGCCGGCCGTCCAGGCTCTGAGCGGCGGCGCGGAAATCGGCGGCGTCCAGGCTGGGCTGCAGGTCGTAAGTCAGATTGAGCAGGGCATTGACCGTGGACAGGCCCTTGGCCGGCGCCCGGTAGCGGTCCGCGCCGGCGAAGCTCATCAGGCCCACGGCGTCGCCCTGGCGCAGGGCGATATAGGCGAGCAGCAGCATGGCGTTCAGCGCCTGATCGAAATGCGCCGTCTCGCCGTCCTCGGCGCGCATGCGCCGCCCGGCGTCCAGCAGGAAGACGATCTGCTGGTCGCGCTCCTCCTGGTATTCGCGGGCGATGAGTTTCTTGTGGCGGCTGGTCGCCTTCCAGTCGATCTGGCGCAGGGCATCGCCCTCGCGGTACTCGCGCAGCTGGTGGAACTCCAGACCCTCGCCGCGCCGCTGGCGGCGCATGACGCCCAGGGAACCCTCGCGCTGCTCCAGGGCCAGGAGGGCATAGCGGGTCACGGCGGCGAAATTGGGAAATACGCGCAGGTCCTCGGGCGCGTCGACGAAGACCTGGCGGGTCCACAGGCCCCAGGGCGAGGCCAGGCGCAGGCCTAAGCCGGGAAACCAGGCGTCGCCGCGCCGGCCGGCCTTCAAGCGGTAGTGTAGGCGCAGGAAGCCGCCGGCCGGCACGCGCCCTGCCTGGGGCAGGCCTTCCAGCTCGAAGGTTTCCGGCACATGGTCGAAGACTTCCAGGTCCAGGGCCTCGCCGCCGCCGTGATGCAGCTCCAGCTCCACCTCCTGCCAGACGCCCAGGGGCAGGCTGCGATTCAGGCGGCGCAGCACGCGCGGCGGCGCGAGGCTAGCCAGACGCTGGCGATCCATGAGCAGGACGGCCAGCACCAAGGCCAGGGCTGGCAGGAACAGGGCGGCGAGCGGCGCCCAGATCGCCGCCGCCAGCCCTAAGGCGAAGAGCCCGGCGAGGACGCGCAGGGCGCGCGGGGCGGGGCGATAGGCCAGTCTCATGTGCGCGGCGCATCCACCTTGGCGAGGATCTGGGCCAGGACGTCATCGCTGCTCTGGCCCTCGATCTCCAGCTCGGCGGCCAGCTGCAGGCGGTGGCGCAGGACCGCCGGCGCCACGGTCTTGATGGCATCGGGAGTCACGAAGCGCAGACCGTCCAGGAGGGCGGCGGCGCGGGCGGCGCGCACCAGGGCGATGGAGCCGCGCGGCCCGGCGCCGATACGCACGCCCGGCCAATCGCGGGTGGCGCGCACGAGGCGCACGGCATAGTCCAGCACCTGCTCGTCCACATCCAGGCTGGCGGCGGCCCGTTGCAAAGCGACCACCTGGGCTTGGCCCAGGACCGGGCGCACATCCTCCAGGTTGAAGGTCTGGCCCAGGCGGCCGGCCAGGTTCTCGCGCACCAGGGCCACTTCGTCGACCAGGGCCGGGTAGTCCATGCGCAGTTTCAAGAGGAAGCGGTCCAGCTGGGCCTCGGGCAGGGGGTAGGTGCCCTCACTCTCGATGGGGTTCTGGGTGGCGAGGACCATGAAGGGCGCGGCCAGGGCGAAGGGCTTGCCCTCGATGGTCACCTGCTGCTCCTGCATGACTTCCAGCAGGGCCGACTGGGTCTTGGCCGGGGCGCGGTTGATCTCGTCGGCCAGGAGGAAGTTGCTGAACACCGGGCCCTTGCGCAGCTTGAACTGCTCGCTCTTCAGATCGTAGAGGGCATGGCCGGTGACGTCCGAGGGCATGAGATCGGGCGTGAACTGGATGCGCGCGTGTTGGGCCGAGACCGCCTTGGCCAGGGCGCGCACCAGGAGGGTCTTGCCCAGGCCGGGCACGCCTTCGATCAGGACGTGTCCGCCGGCGATCAGGGCGCAGAGCACGTCGCGGATCGTGCCGTCCTGGCCCACCAGGGCCTTGGCCAGCTCGGCGGCCAGGGCTTGGGCCAGGCGGTGGGCCTCGGTGCTGTCCAGAGTCGGAATGGCGTGGTCGGTGGCGGAGTCGTTCATGCTGGGCTCGTTCATGGCGGTGATCACAGAAGGGATTTCAGGGTTTGCAGGCCGCGCGCGGCTTCCGACCAAGCCAGTTCCTCGCGGGGCGGCGGATCGAAGAGGGCGGCGCGCAGGGCGTAGTCGGGCATTCCGGTCTGGGCGGCGAGCCAGGCCAGGCGCTCATCCTCGCTCCAGTCCGGCCAGGCGCCGTGGCGGCGGGTCAGGGTCTTGTGCAGCTCGGCGCGCAGGCCCTCCAGGAGGGCGGCGCCCCGATCCGACCGCCAGTGAAAGCGCCCGGCGGCGGCCAGATGCTCGGCCAGGCTGCGCCGGGCCGGCGGGACATCGGGGCGCAGCGGTCCGAAGCGGCCGGTGATGCGCCATAGCCAGAAGGTCAGCAACAGGGCTGCGGCGGCCAGGGCCTCCGGGTAGCGCGAGGCCAACAGCTCGGGCAGGCTGGGGTAATCGCCGGCATTGAGGATGAGGACCGGCCGGCCGTCCGCCAGCTCGGTGAGGAAGAGGGCATGGTCGAATTGGGCTAGCTGCTCGTTCTTCAGGAAGGCATCGTCCAGGAGCACGGTGAGGCTGCCCTCGCCGGGGGTGTAGTGCAGGAGGGTGGTCCGCGTCTCGGTGTCGCCGCTGGCCGCGGCCGCCTCGTCGCCATCCTCCAGCCAGGCCTCGGTATAGGGCGCCACGTTCAGGCGCAGGCTCTGCTCGTGCCCCTCGAAGCGCAGCTCGGTCAGGGTCTTGAGCCAGGTCTCGGCCAGCTTGCGGCGCTCCTCGGGGCTGTCCGGCGTGGTCTTGCCCTCCGGCTTCAGCCCTAAGGCCCGGCCCAGCTCGCCCAGCTGCTCGACGGCCTTGGCCTCGTCCTCGGCCGTGCTCTCGTCGTCCTCGTCGGCCTCCTCGCTATGGCGGCGCAGGCCGTATTGCTCCAGGAAGGGCCGCTCCGCATCCGCCTCGTCCTCGCGGCTGTCGCGGCGGTAGACGGTGAGCAGATGCCCGCCGGCCTCTAGCCAGGCGCGCAAGGCCTCCGCCCGGGCCGGTTCCAGATAGGCCGGCAGCTGGGGCACGAAGAGCAGGGTCTCCGGCCCCGGCAGCGCGTCCAGGCGCTTCAGGCTCAGCTCCACGCTCACCGGGCTGCCGTCCTTTTCCAAGAGGCGCTGGGCGGCGAGATAGGGATTGCGCAGGGCCGGCTCGGCTAAGCCCAGGTCCCGGTTTTCCTCGCTCCATTCGAACAGGCGGTGGAAACCCCAATAGCCCAGGCCCAGCAGCAGGATCAGGGGCAGGAGCCAGAGCAGCCGCTTCATGAGCGTGCCTCGGCGTCGAAGGCAGGACGCCATTCCCCGCAGAGCGCCAGCAAGGCCTGGGTCGGCGGTGCGTCATGGCCATAGGCCAGGGCCTGCCAGGCCCGGGTCAGGCTCTCCAAATAGGCCAGCCAGGCGGCTGCCGGGCGCTGGGCTTGCGCCAGGCGCAGGATCTCGCCCTCGGTGTGGCTGGCCTTGAGGCTCAAGGCCTCGCGGTGCACCAGGGCGGCGAGGCTGGCGCGGTAAAGCAGGCCGAGAGCGGCACGCGCATCGCCGGCCCGGGCCAGGGCCTCGGCGCTGGCAGCCACGTCCTCGGGCAGGGATTCGGGGCGCACGTCCAGGCCGGCCACTTGCTCCGGCAGGGCCTTGGCCTCGCGCTTCAGGCGCGGATTGCGGCCCAGCCAGCGCGACCATTGCGGATAGCGATGCAAGAGGAACAGGAGCAGCAGGGCGAGGGCTATATAAAGCAGGAACTTGAAGCCCCCCGCCAGCGCCGCGCCCAGGCCTTCCAGCCAGGATTGCCGCGCCGTCTTGGGTTTCTTGTTCTTGTTGGACAGGTCGAAATCGCGCAGCTTCCAATGGCCCTCGGTGTCCATTCGGTGGAAATCCGGGCCGGCCAGGACCTCGTCCACGGCGGCGCGTGCGGCCTGGTGGGCTGAGCTGGGCGGCTCGCGCTCGTCCAGGGCGATGCGCACCCGCTCTTCCTCGCTGAGGGGCTTGGGCGCCGTGGCCGTCGCGGGTTCGGCGGCCCAGACCGGTTCGGCCGGCCATCCGGCGGCGAGGACAAGGGCCAGGACGATACTGGTCGTCAGGCCGCCGGCCAGGCGCTTCTTCATCCGGCGGAAGGCCAGCTCGATATCCCAGGCCTCCAGCTCGGTGCGCCGGTTCAGGTACAGGGCGAAGCCGCCGGCCACGTAGAACGGGGCCACCAGGGCCGTGCCCAGGAAGCCGGCTCCGGCCAGGAGAAACTCCCAGCGGGCATCCTCGCCGGTGAGCGCGCCCTGCCAATCCAGTTGCAGCTCCTGGGGCACCAGGGCAGCCAAGAGGGCCAGGATCGCCAGATAGACCAGGCCTTCCAGGTGCAGGCAGCCGAAGGTGAGCCATTGGGCGCCGCGGGTATTGGGCCCTTGCGCCAGGACGCGCAGGCGCTGGGCCCGCTCGTCCCCGGCCAGGCCTTCCAGTTGCATGACCGGCGTCGAGAAGCTGCGGATCAGGGTGAAGCGCCGCCAAGTCAGGGCCGGGATGGCCTGGCGCAGCAGCAGGCGCCGCCACTGGCGCAGGAGCTCCCGAGTGCCCGGCACATGGCCGAACTGGGCCTGGGCCAGGACTTCCAGGGGCGCGCGCTCGTAGAGCGGCTTGAGCCACCAGAACAGCAGGGGGATCCAGCTGGGATAGGCCTGGAGCAGGAGGAAGGCCAGGGCGAAGGCCGGCAGGGCGAAGAGCAGCCAGGCCCGCTGCACCGGCCACCACCAGGCCTGGACCAGGCGAAAGCCCAGATCCATCGCCTCCCAGGATCGGCGCGGGCGCACGCGGCTGGCCAGGCGCTCAAGCTCCATGGCTGGCCTCCCGCCCGGCACGGGCCAGGTAGGCGATCACGAAGGCCCAGAGCCCGCCGGCCACGGCGTATTTCAGCGCGGCCGGCAGGGCCGCCGAGGAAGACCAGAAGGCCTCGATGAAGGCGGCGACGAGGAAGAACAGGGCCGAACCGAGGATGAGCGTCACGCAGGGCCGGGCGGCGAGCTTGAGGGCCGCGCCGCGCGTGATCAGTCCGGGCATGAGCAAGGCCGCGCCCAGTTTCAGCCCGGCCTGGCCGGCCAGGACGATGGCGGTCAGCTCGAAGGCGCCGTGGCCGGCCACGAAGGGCCAGAAGGTGCCGGTATAGCCCAGGCGCGACAGATGGCCGGCCACGCCGCCCAGGATCAGGCCGTTGTAGAGCAGGTAGAACACCGAGCCCACGCCGTAGAGCATGCCCCCGGCGAAAGTCTGGAAGCCCAGGCCGGTGTTGTGCATCAGGTAATAGCCGAACATATAGACGTCGGTGTCCGATTCCCGCTCCCGGCCCAGGGCGCGCTTGGCGGGGTCGTACATGCGCTCCATCTGATCGACTTGCAGCTCGGGCATCAGGCTGTAGATGAATTCCGGGCTATAGAAACAGGCCAGGCCGGCCAGACCCAGGGGCAGGGCGAACAGGCCTAAGGCCAGCCAGAACAGCCGGGCCTCGGCACGCACCTGGGCCGGGAAGCCGGCCAGGAGGAAATGCCCGACCTGGGCCAAGAGCGGCCGGCCGCTGCGGTAGAGCTGCTGGTGGCCGCGCAGCACCAGCTCGTTCAGGCGTTCGGCCAGGCGCGGGCTGTAATGGCGGCTGCGTGCCAGGGACAGGTGTTGGCAGATCTGGCGGTAGCGGGCCGGTAGGGCCTTGGCCGCCTCTTGGCCTAAGGACTTGCCCTGCTCCAGTAGGAGCAGGTCCGCCTCGAAAGCCTGCCAGAAGACGCCATGGGCCTGTTCGAAGGCTTGCTGCTTCATCGCGTCGGCCCCGCTAGCCAGCGGCCTTGTGCCAGCAGCTCCTGGACGGCGGTTTCCGGTCTGGCCGCCAGCTCGGGCACCAGGAGCCGCGCCAGCTCCGCCTGGCGCTCCGGCGACAAACGCGGGGCGCGCTCGGCGAAGGCCAGGAGCGCTTGCTGCTCGGCTAGGCGCAGGCTCACGCGCGGGGCCTCGGCTTCGCCGGGCGGCAGGGCATGGGCCTGGGGCGGCTTGTCCGCGTAGATCACCAGGGTGCCGGCGGCGATATCGCCGAGGCGCTTGAAATCCGGGCGGAAGGCGCTGATCAGGCTGCCCAGGGCATAGAAGGCCGGCAGGAAATCGGCGGCGCGCAAGAGGTTGCGGATCAGGGAGGCATTCCAGGACACCGGCGAGCCGTCGTCGTGCACGACCTTCAGTCCCAGGGCCTTCTTGCCCGGGGTGACGCCATGGTTCAGGGTCTCGAACAGCACCGGGTAGAACCATTCCAGGACGAAGGCCGCGATCATGGCCAGGCCGATGCCGAAGGCCTCCAGCTGGGCCAGGACCAGGATCAGGCCGATGTAGATGCCCAGTCGGATCAGGAAATCCAGGGCCCAGGCCAGACCGCGCGGGATGGGGCCGGCCACGGTGAGATTGAGATCGATGCCCTCGGGGGTTTCCAGGGCGGTGCGCGTGTCGAGCATTCCGTGCTGCGTATGGGTAAGGAGTGGGCAACGCTAACACACCGCCGGCGACTCTGGCCAGTTGCCTGGCGGGTCCATGCGATCTGCCGCTATACCTAAGGTCAGGGGTTGCCGCCCCGTCGCCGGGTCCCCGTTCTCGACCCAGACACCGTTTCGCGGCCTGTAAGGTGTATGCCGCCACCTCGGATGGAGGAGGCTTCGCCATGTTCGCTACACGTAATCAGTCGAAGTCCGCCGCCGGGCCGCCGCCCCGGCCGGAGGATTCCCGGGCCGTCCTGGCCCGGACCATCCGGCAGCTGGGTCAGGGCCGCGGCTTCTGGGCTGCCCTTGCTCTTTTGGCCTTGGCCGTGCTCCTGGAAGCCTTCGCCGAGCGTCCGGAGGACCCCTATGGGCAGGCGGCGGCCGAAACGGCCTGGCGCAGGCCCATGGAGCGCAATGCCTTTCTGCGCCTGCCCGCCGAGCGCCGGCCGGATTTCCGCCGCCTGGCCGTCGTGCCCGGCGACGATGTGGTCCTGGCGGCCGCCCAGGACGGTCTCTGGCGCAGCCGCGATGGCGGCGCCAACTGGGAGCGCCTGGCCATCCCCGAAGCCGGGGCTGGCATCGTCGATCTCAGCATTCCCGGCCCGGAGTTCGGCTATGCCCTGGGCGGCGACGGCTGGCTCTGGGTGTCGATCGACGGCGGCGGGAGCTGGCTGCGGCGCGCCACCCCCTTATCTCCGGTGGAGAGCGCGCCAACTGAGACCGCCAGCGCCGAGCCGCCGGGCGCGGCCGGCTTGCTGCCGGCGGCCCGGGCGGAAGAGCCGCCGCCCGCGAAGGTCGGCTATCCGTCGCCGGAAACCCCCAAGGGGCGACCGGCGGAGCAGAAGACGCTACCGCAAGCCAATACGCCGGCCCCCGAGCTAAGGTCGAAGGGACAGACCTCGATGGCGGGGCGCGCTGAACTCACGGTACCCGGCAAGCCGGTCGCCCTGGCCTTCGCCCCGGACGGCCGGAACGGCATTCTGGCCGCCGAACACGCGCTCTGGCAGACGGGCGACGGCGGGCGGAATTGGACCGCCCTGGCCCTTCCGGGCGGCGACGGCCTGCGGCGGCTGCTCTACACGGCTCGTTTGCGGGCGGCTCTGGGCCGGGCTCGATTGCATCTCGGCTTGCCGGGCACCAGCCAGACCGTGCTCGGCGATGCCGTGGACCTGGTCGCAACCCCGGACGGCGGCTTCCTCTTGCTGGATTCGGGCGGCGTGCTGCCCTTCGCGCCCGATGGCCTGCGGTCCTGGGTCATGAACACCATGCCGGGGCGCGAGGATTTCCGCGCCCTGGCGTTCTGGCCGCCGAGCCGGTTGCTCGCCGTCACCGGTTCAGGCTGGTTGGGCTGGCTGGATACGTCGAACGAGCCGGCCAGCTGGCAGGCCCTGGCGACCGGCGGCACGGCCGAGTGGACGGCGCTCCTGGCCTGGGGCGAGGACCGGCTGTTGATCGCGGGCGCCGACGGCGCGCTGCGCTATTCCAAGGACGGCGGTAAGTCCTGGGCCGGACCGGAATATGCCCTCAACCCCACGCCGGCCTCCCTGCTCCTGGTATTGCTGGCGGTCGCGCTGTTCACCACGCCCTTCCTGGTGCCTGGGCTGGCCGGAGCCTGGCAGCAGCTGCGCCAGCGCGTCCCGGGGCTCGCCCCGCCTAAGCCCCTGGCGGAGTCGGAGCAGATCGCCGCGCTCGCCATCAGCGATCTGCCCGTGCAGAGCGCCAGCGACGACCGGTTGAGCATGCTGCCCCTGGCCGAGGGCCTGGCCTTGTTCCTGCGCAACGAGGGCACCAAGCCGCCCCTGACCCTGGCCATCACCGGCGACTGGGGCAGCGGCAAGACCTCGCTGATGGGCCTGCTCAAGGAGCAGCTGAAGGTCGGCGGCATGCACCCGATCTGGTTCAATGCCTGGCATCACCACCAGGAAGAGAATTTGTTCGCGGCCCTGCTGGAACAGATCCGCAGCCATGCCATTCCGCCCGCCTGGCAGTATTCCGGCCTGGTGTTCCGGGCGCGCCTGCTTTGGATACGGGCACGCCGCCAGGCGCTGTGGCTGGGCCTCCTGGCCCTGGCGGGTGCCCTGGGCTGGTGGCTGCCGGAGCCCCGCTGCCATTACCAGGGTCTGGGCGAAGGCGTGTTCCTGTTCGATGAGCGGGTGCGGGCCTGCCTGAGCCAGCGCCCGGATTTCGGTCAGCTGGACGCGGCCGGGAAGGCAGAGCTGGGCAAGCTCCTGGTGGACGAGGGCTTGCAGGACAAGGCCTTCGATACGCCCTATGCCTTCGTCGCGGCCGTCCAGGATGGCTTGAGTCCGCCGGCGCGGCGCTTGCTGGCCGATGTCCTGGTGGTGGGTCTGCCGGTGGCCGAGGCCAATGGAAAACCGAGCTGGAAGCAGGCATGGCCCGTGGTGGAGCGCTGGTTTAAGGACCACGCCGGCGACAGCGCCTGGGTGTCCGCCCTCCTGGCCGGCCTGCTCAGCTTCCTGCGTGGCACGGCCGCCTTCGGCCTGCGGCCCGGGCAGTTGGTGCGCGCCCTGAGCCAGGGCGACGGCGAGCTGAACACGGCGGATTCCACCCTGCGGGCGCGGGTCCAGCGCCTGCTCAACGATGTCTCCTCGGCCCTGGGCGACGACAAGCCCCTGGTGGTGTTCATCGACGATCTGGATCGCTGTCCGCCGGAGCAGATCCTGCGCGTACTGGAATGGCTGAACTTTCTCTCGGCGCCGCCGCGCCGGGCCTTCTTTATCTTGGGCATGGCCCTGGAGCGCGTGCTGCCCGCCATCGCCCCCAGCTTCGGCACGCCTGTGGCCGAGGCCCTGCGCCGCCGGGACGGGGACAGCGAGGCGGCCTGGGAGGGCCGGCAGAAATCGGCGCGCCGCCGTCATGCCCTGCATTACCTGGAAAAGCTGGTGGGCCTGGAGGTGGCTGTGCCGGCGGCGGATACCGCCCTCGGTCGGTTGGTGGGCGCGGTCCAGTGCCCGCCCTGGCGGCCCGGCTGGCGCGAGCGCCTGGCCCTGGGCTTCGATGCCTGGGGCCCCTTGGGCGTGGCCCTGCTGCTGATCCTGGCGACGGCCCTGGCCTGGGGCTTGCCGACCGTGTCCCGGGAAGCGGAGCCGTTCCGGGCTGCCGCCCAGGTTCTGGACCAGACCCCGATTTCGGCGGAAAGTGCGCCCGCCGCCGTGTCGGCCGGCGCCGGCGAGAGCAAGGACTCGGCGCCGCCGTCGGCGGCGGCCGTGCCCCTGGCCGAGGCGCCGTCCGGCCTGGCGCGCCTCTTGGAACTCGTGGCTGCCCTGTCCTCGAGCATCGGCGCCCTGGGCCTGCTGGCGGTGGGTATCCACAGCCAGCAGGCCCTGAGCGTGCGCGACAGCGCCGAGTTCGAGGAGGCCTTGCGCATCTGGGCCGATGTCCTGTGTTGGCGGGAGCACACGCCGCGCCATGCCAAGCGCCTGCAGAACGAGCTGCGCCTCCTGGCCCTGCGCGCCAAGTTGGAGCGCGGGCAGGGCGGGGTGACCACGGCGGTCAAGCTGGTGGTGCAGCGCGCCCTGGCCGAGGCCGGCCTCGGGGACGGCGAATTCCTGAACCGCTTCCTGGCTTTGTCAGAGGAGCAACGCCTCGCCGAGCCGGCCACGCTCCTGGCCTTGGTCCGGCGCTGGCTGGGGGAACTGGAGGCCTGCGGCGGCGACGGCGAGGCCCAGGCGCGCCTGGCGGCCCCCCTGAGCCTGGCCCTGGCCCAGCACAGCCTGGCGGCGGCGCGCCGGGACCAGGGCGCCGCCTGGCCGGAACACAGCGAGCGAGAGCTTTTGAAACAATTGCGCCTGGGCATGAAGCTCAATTGAAGGCATGATGGCGGCTCGTTCTGGTCGGAGTAGCGACAATGCTGAAGCTGGGTCTATGCCTGGTGTCCCTGGCGGCACAGCCGGTCTGGGGCGCCCAGGCCGACGCGGTGCGCGTGGACGAGGCCTGGGTGCGCGCCGCGCCGCCGGGCGCGGGCATGACCGCCGCCTTCCTGGCCCTGAAGAATGGCGCGAACCAGGAGGCCGTCCTGGTGGGCGCCGCCAGCGCCGAGGCCGGCAGCGTGGAGCTGCACGGCCATAGCCACGAGGGCGGGGTGATGCGCATGCGCGCCGTGGCGCGTCTGCCGGTGCCGGCCCATGGCGAGGTCCGGCTTGCGCCGGGCGGCCTGCACCTGATGGTCTTCGAGCCGAAAAGCCCGCTCAAACCCGGCGCGGAGTTCCCGCTGGAGCTGCGCTTCGCCGACGGCAGCAGGCGGCGCGTGGCGGCGCGGGTGCGCTCGGCCCTGGATTGATTACTGACCATACGTTTGGCTACTGACGATAAGGGAGTTCCCCCAATGGATGTTCGCACTATCGGTAAATGGACCTTGAGCGCGCTCCTGCCCCTGGTTCTGCTGTTCTGGCTGCTGGCCGTGTACTGGAGCGTGGAGCCGGAGCGTTTCGAGCTGAAGTTCGAGCAGGCCCAGCGCGTCGACGCGGCCGGCAACAAGCGCCTCATCGCCGGCGTGACCACCACCGAGACCCTGGTCCGGGTCGCCGGGACCCTGCTGGACAAGTCCGGCGGCTTCCTGGCCAATGACATGATGCCGCCCTCCCTGTTCATGGACAACCTGCCGGCCTGGGAGCTGGGCGCCCTGACCCAGGTGCGCGATCTGTCCCGCTCCCTGCGCAAGGAAATCAGCCGCTCCCAGTCCCAGTCGGTGGAAGACGCCGATCTGAAAGCCGCCGAGCAGCACTTCAATATCGATCCCCTGTCCTGGGCGCTGCCCGGTGCCGAGGACGAATACCGCCAGGGCATCGCCGCCGTGCGCCGCTACCAGGCGCGCATCATGGATCCGACCAAGCCCGATGCCCAGTTCTATGCCCGTGCCGACAATCTGCGCGACTGGCTGGGCGAGGTGGACAAGCGCCTGGGCTCCATGTCCCAGCGCCTGGCGGCCAGCGTCGGCGAGGCGCGCATCGACCTGGACAAGGCCAGCGGCGTCGCCCAATCCACCGAGTCCGACGACTATCTGGCGGTGAAGACCCCCTGGGGCAAGATCGACGACGTGTTCTTCGAGGCGCGCGGTTCCTGCTGGGCCCTGATCCAGTTCCTGAAGGCGGCGGAAACCGACTTCGGCGACGTGCTGGACAAGAAGAACGCCCGCGCCTCCCTGCGTCAGATCATCCGCGAGCTGGAAGGCACCCAGGAGACCGTGTGGAGCCCCATGGTCCTCAACGGCACCGGCTTCGGCTTCGTCGCCAACCACTCCCTGGTCATGGCCAATTACATCTCGCGCGCCGACGCGGCCATCATCGATCTGCGGGATCTGCTCAGCCGGGGGTGAATCCTGGACATCGGGAATTAACCGCCAAGGGCCAAGAACGCCAAGGTAAGAAAGATGATTAACCGCGAAGGCCGCCAAGGCCGCAAAGAATGGATGAACAGCGCGTGTCGGGCGTAATGCCGATCAGTTAAGCCGTTCGTGGTGAGCCTGTCGAACCATGAACGGCGTGGCAACCACGGAGAAAATGCCCATTCATCCTTCGACAAGCTCAGGACGAACGGCCATTTTCTCCTTAACTGACCGGCATTACGTGTCGGGCGGGCCTTTCTCACTCTCCTTAGCGGCCTTGGCGGCCTTTGCGGTGTAAATTCTTAAGTCTTCCTTGGCGTTCTTGGCGCCTTGGCGGTTAGTCCTTCTTCCCATCCCCCGCGAACGCCTCCTGGAAGAACTCGATGGCGGCCTTGACCTTGGCCGCGAGGTGTTGGCGGTGGGGATAGACCGCGTAGAGCGGGCGGGTGTAGCAGCGCCATTCCGGCATCAGTGCCTTTAGCCGGCCCGCCGCCAGATCGGCCTCCACCAGGTAGTCGGGGATGCGCGCGATGCCGATGCCGGCCAGGACGGTTTCCCGGATCCCCAGGCTGGTGTTGAGCATCAACTGGCCCTGGGTCTGTACCGTTTCCACGCCGTCCGTGCCGATGAATTCCCAGCGCGTCGCCGCATCCCGCTCGCTGAAGCTCAGGCAGTTGTGGCGCAGGAGCTCGCCCGGTCGGCGCGGTTCGCCATGGCGTACCAGGTAGTCCGGAGAGGCCACCAGGACGGTGCGCACGTCGGCCAGTTTGCGTGCCACCAGGCTGGAATCCGGCGGAGTCCCCAGGCGCAGCGCCAAGTCGAAGCGCTCGCCGATCAAGTCCAGGGTGCGATCGTCCACCACCAGATTGACGCGGATCTCCGGGTAGCGGGCCAGGAAATGGGGCAGCAGCGGGGCGATGCGCGCCACGCCCAAGGTCAGGGGCGTGGTGAGCTTGAGCAGGCCGCGCGGCACGTCGCGCAGTTGGCCCAGGTGCTGCTCGGCTTCCTCGGCGCTGTGCATCACCTGCTGGCAATAGGCATGGAAGGCGCTGCCGGCCTCGGTGGGCGTGAGCCGGCGCGTGGTGCGGTTCAGGAGGCGCACGCCCAGGTGCGCTTCCAGGCGCGTCACGGCCTTGCTGACCGCGGCCTTGGACAGATCCAGGGTGGCGGCGGCAGCAGAGAAGCCGCCGGTTTCCACCACCCGGGCATAGACGGCCATGTCGGCCAGGCGTTCGTGTAGGGACATTATGTCGTTCCGGGAAACAGTGTTTGTCGGATTGACCGGATTATCATCCCGTTCCGGGGTTTATACCATGGCTCCACGATGAAGCCGCGGCAACCGTCGCGGCGCGACCGGGAGGCGACGATGAACTGGAAGATCCTGAATGCCATGGCCCTGGGCTTGATGTGGATGGGCGGCTACGTGGGTTCGCCACGAGCGCTGAGGGAGCATATGGCCGCGCTGAGCGCCGATGCCGAGCCGGCTTGCTGCGCCTGCACCGGCGATGCGCAGGGCACGGCCTGCCGCGCCGAGCCGGGCCGCCAGCGCCTGGGGCAGATGTTCGACGCGTGAATGCCGCGCAACCGACAACAAAAAACCCGGCGGCGCCGGGTTTTTTGCTTGAAGGCCGAGGCTTAGAACGCCGGCTTGTCGTCGCTGCTGTTGTAGCGCTCGACGGAGGCCAGGATTTCGGCCTTGGCGGCGGCGATGTCTTCCCAGCCGTCGACCTTGACCCACTTGCCCTTCTCCAGGTCCTTGTAGTGCTCGAAGAAGTGCACGATCTGGTTCTTCAGCAGCTCCGGCAGGTCGTTGACGTCCTGAACGTCCTTGTAGATGCCGGTCAGCTTGTCCACGGGCACGGCCAGGACCTTGGCGTCGGTGCCGGACTCGTCGGTCATCTTCAGCACGCCCACCGGACGGCAACGGATCACCGAACCCGGGATCAGCGGGAAGGGCGTCGGCACCAGCACGTCCACCGGATCGCCGTCTTCGGACAGGGTGTGGGGCACATAGCCGTAGTTGGTCGGGTAGTGCATGCAGGTGGCCATGAAGCGGTCGACGAAGATGGCGCCGGATTCCTTGTCCACTTCGTACTTGATCGGATCGGCATGGGCCGGGATCTCGATGATGACGTTGATTTCGTCGGGCAGCTTCTTGCCGGCGGGCACTTTGTTCAGGCTCATGATGGTTCCTGCGGTTAGCGATGAGGTATTGGTAACTACGCGATTTGTGCCAATGGGAGCCGTTCGTCCTGAGCTTGTCGAAGGATGGACGGTTTTCCCGGTGCACAAGCCATTCATGGTTCGACGGGCTCACCACGAACGGCTTGAAGAGACGATCCAGGGCCCTGGCGTCGAGTGCCCTGTGCCCTGCTTAAAGTGCCGCGATTATAACCGCCTTCGCTGCACCGCGGCAGCGGTTTTGGGTTTTAGCCTTAGACCGCCTGGCTATCTTCGAGTACAAGTATTCTTTAGGGCCCCGGTATTTCGGCAAGACTCAGGCAGCGCCTGAATTGGCCGGTCGGCCGGGTTCCTGCGCCCACGCGACAATGGGCCCGCCTTCGCCGAGCGCGAAGTCGTCCTGGCGGCGGCAACCCGATGTTGATGCCGCGCGAGCGCTTTCCCAGCGGTAATAAGGGGGAATTCCAAGGCTATTGGCATTCCCCGAAGGGTCGGATGACCCGTATACCAACACTTTGGGGGAGCCTTGTATGTCTAAGTCCGTCCGTTATGGGCTGGGCATCGCCGCCGTGCTCTGTGCACTGGCCGCGGTCGCCGCCGACGCCCTTCTTCCGCCTCAATTGCAATCCGTCCTAGGGAGTAATCCGGTCATGCTGCACGACTATGGTCTGGTCGCGGCACTCGCCTGTGCCGCTTTCGCTCTCGCCTACGGCGCCTTGTCGGTGCGCTGGGTCCTGGCCCGGCCGTCCGGCAACGAGCGCATGCTGGCCATCGCCGGCGCCGTCCAGGAAGGCGCCAAGGCCTATCTGAACCGCCAGTATTCCACCATCGCCGTGGTCGGCGTCGTGCTGTTCTTAGGGATAGGCTTCGGCCTGCAATCCTGGCTCACCGCCATCGGCTTCGCCTTGGGCGCCGTGCTCTCGGCGGCGGCCGGCTATATCGGGATGTTCGTCTCGGTGCGCGCCAATGTGCGTACCGCCGAGGCGGCACGGGGCGGCATCGATCCGGCACTGGCCGTGGCCTTCCGGGGCGGCGCCATCACCGGGCTTCTGGTCGTCGGCCTGGGGCTCCTGGGCGTGGCCGGCTATTACGCCGTGCTGAACCGCCTGGGTTATGGCGGCGAGGCCCTGCATGCCCTGGTGGGCCTGGCCTTCGGCGCCTCCCTGATCTCCATCTTCGCGCGCTTGGGGGGTGGCATCTTCACCAAGGGCGCCGATGTCGGCGCGGACCTGGTGGGCAAGGTCGAGGCCGGCATTCCCGAGGACGATCCGCGCAACCCGGCGGTGATCGCCGACAATGTCGGCGACAATGTCGGCGATTGTGCGGGCATGGCCGCCGATCTCTTCGAGACCTATGCGGTCACCCTCATCGCCACCATGCTCCTGGGCAGCGTCATGGCGACGGCCGTGGGCGCCCACGGCGTGCTCTATCCCCTGGTCCTGGGCGGCGCCTCCATCGTCGCCTCGGTGATCGGCACCTTCTTCGTCAAGGCCTCGCCGGGCGGCAAGATCATGAACGCCCTGTACCGCGGGGTCCTGGTCTCAGGCCTCTTGGCCGCCGCAGCCTTCTACCCGATCACGACGAATTTGATGGCCGAATCGCCCTTGGGCGCCATGAACCTGTATTTCTGCGCCCTGGTGGGCTTAGGTCTGACCGCCGCCATGGTGGTGATCACCGAGTACTACACGGCGACGGAATACGGCCCGGTGCGGCACGTGGCCCAGGCCTCGACCACCGGCCATGCCACCAATATCATCGCCGGCATAGGCGTCTCCATGAAATCCACGGCCTTGCCGGTCTTCGCCATCTGCCTGTCCATCTGGGCCGCCTTCGGCTTCGCCGGGCTCTACGGCATCGCCATCGCCGCCACGGCCATGCTGTCCATGACCGGCATGATTGTCGCCCTGGATGCCTATGGGCCCATCACCGACAACGCCGGCGGCATCGCCGAGATGGCCGGCCTGCCCAAGGACGTGCGTGCCGTCACCGATCCCCTGGACGCCGTGGGCAATACCACCAAGGCCGTGACCAAGGGCTATGCCATCGGCTCCGCCGGCCTCGCTGCCCTGGTGCTCTTCGCCGACTACACCCATAACCTGGAGGCGGCTGGCAAGGTGGCGGTGTTCTCCCTGTCCGATCACCGGGTGATCATCGGCCTGTTTATCGGCGGCCTCATCCCCTATCTGTTCGGGGCCATGGCCATGGAAGCCGTGGGGCGCGCCGCCGCGTCCGTGGTGCAGGAAGTGCGCCGCCAGTTCAAGGAGATCCCCGGGATCATGGAAGGCACGGGCAAGCCGGACTACTCCCGGGCCGTGGACATGCTCACCGCTTCCGCGATCCGCGAGATGCTGGTGCCCTCCCTGCTGCCCGTTGCCGCGCCCATCCTGGTGGGGTTCCTGCTAGGTAAGGAAGCACTCGGAGGCCTCTTGATCGGCACTATCGTCACCGGCCTGTTCGTGGCCATCTCCATGACCACCGGCGGCGGCGCCTGGGATAACGCCAAGAAATACATCGAGGACGGCCACCACGGCGGCAAGGGCTCCGAGGCCCACAAGGCGGCGGTGACCGGCGACACCGTGGGCGACCCCTACAAGGACACGGCCGGCCCGGCGGTCAATCCGCTGATCAAGATCATCAATATCGTGGCGCTGTTGTTGGTGCCGTTGCTGTAGGTATTGAAAGCCGTTCGCCCTGAGTAGCCGCCCTCCCGGGCGGCGTATTGAAGGGCTCTAAGGGTGGTTCGATACGGTCGCGCAAGGCGCGACCTACTCACCACGAACGGTATTGATCCACACCGCCCCGCTTGCCGGGGCGTTCGTATTTCTGGCAGTGTCGCGCAGTACTACTGGAGCGCATCATGTCCCTACGCCGTCTCGTCTTAAGCCTGTCCTTGGGAATCTTCGCCATGTCGGAAGCCGCCGCCGAGACCCGCTACGCCCTGGCCATCCACGGCGGCGCCGGCACCATCGAGCGGAAGGCCATGAGCCCGGAGCTGGAGCAGGCCTACCGCGAGGCCCTGGGCCAGGCCTTGGCGGCCGGCGAGGCGGTGCTCAAGGCCAAGGGCTCGGCGCTCGATGCCGTGGAGGCGGCGGTCCGGGTCATGGAGGATTCGCCGCTGTTCAATGCCGGCAAGGGCGCGGTGTTCAATGCCGAGGGGAAAAACGAGCTGGATGCCGCCATCATGGACGGCAAGACCCTGGCCGCTGGCGCGGTGGCTGGCGTGCATCGTGCGAAGAATCCCATCAGCCTGGCCCGGGCGGTCATGGAAAAATCGCCCCATGTCATGCTGGTGGGTGAGGGCGCCGAGGTTTTCGCCAAAGCCCAGGGCGTGGAGCTGGTGGAGCCCAAGTATTTCCGGACCGAGCGCCGCTGGCAACAGCTCATCAAGACCAGGAAGGACAAGGGCGAGGACACCAGCACGCTGTCCGAGGATACCTCCACCGAGGCGAAGGCCCGCGCCAGCGACAAGACCACCGCCGTCGAATGGCCGGACGATCACAAGTTCGGCACGGTCGGCGCCGTCGCCCTGGACGCCCAGGGCAATCTCGCCGCCGCCACCTCCACCGGCGGCATGACCAACAAGAAATGGGGCCGGGTCGGCGACTCGCCCATTATTGGCGCGGGCACTTATGCGGATAACGGCGGCTGTGCGGTCTCGGCCACCGGCCACGGCGAGTTCTTCATTCGCGCCGCCGTCGCCCACGAGATCTGCGCCCAGGTGAAATACGCGGGGAAAAGCCTGCAGGCCGCCGCCGAGGCCGTGGTCATGGACCAGCTGAAAGCCATGGGCGGGGAGGGCGGCGTCATCGCCCTGGACGCCAAGGGCTTGCCGGCCCTGGTGTTCAACAGCGCGGGCATGTATCGGGGCAGCGTGGTCTCGGGCGGCGAGCCTCGGATCGCGATCTTCAGGGATTGATCGCGCCGGTCTCAGCGCTGCGGCAGTTTGCGCAGCCAGGCCGCCAGGTCCAGCTCATCGCATTCGCCGAGCACTAACTGGATGATCTTGTTACCCGCTTCCTCTGCATCGAATTGGAGGTGGGCGCTATTGATTTTCAGGACCAGGCCCATGGTCGCGAACGCCGTTCGCTTGTTGGCGTCATTGAAGGCATGAGCGATCGATATGGCGGCGGCATAGGCCGCCGCCAGCTCATAAATGTCGTTAATGAGTCCGTAGTTGAGGCGGTTATAAACGCGCATGACCGCGGACTCCACGGATTTGCCCGGCGCTTCGCCCTGCAATTCGTGAGAGCCAATAATGTTGTCATGAATGCGTATGACGCGCTGGGCTGAGATGCAAACAAAATCCATGTTGCCATGCTCCCGGCTTATTTGTCTTTCAGATACTCAAGTACCGGGTCGATATCCTCGCGGATGGCGGCCAAGGCTGCGTCGACTTCTTCATCCGAGGCTTCCCGAATTCGCACGTTTTCCACCGCACCCGCCGGCACGAAATAGCCGACCACGGTGTTGCGGTTGAGCAGGGCGACGGGGGAGTTCTCCGCCATCTTGAGTACCTTGGCGGGTTCGCGCAGATCGGTCATGGAGACGGTCTTGTGGGCGAGGATGGTGGCCATGGCGTGGCTCCTGAGTAGCTGTTGTCGATGTTAATGTGATGTATATATCACATCTCACTGTCGAGGCTGGATGTTTTTTTACTCAAAACAAAGGGCGCACGAGGCGCCCTTTGTTGATTATCCCTCTCCCCAACCCTCCCCCGAAATAGGGGGGGGGGAGATTGGTGCCGCTTAGAAGCGGTAGCTCACCTTGCCGTAGACAAAGCGACCGCGCGGGTTGTGGACATCTGAAGCATAGCCATACACGTAATGATCCCCTTCACCGTTGAAGAACGGCGGTTCTTCATCGGTCAAGTTGTCCACACCGAAGGTCAATCGAGTGTTCTCAATGCCGTTGTAGTTGACCTGGGCATTGTAAGTCACGAAGGAGTCGACGGTGCGACCTTTGCGATCCCACAACACGTTGCCGTCATCATCCACCACGGCATCTTCGAATTCGCCGATGTAGTTGATGCTGCCCGCAACGTCCCAGTCGCCAATGGTCCAGTCGGCGTTGGCCTGCCAACGATACTCAGGATAGTTGAATTCGCCTTCCAGACTGTCGACCGGAGCACCGGCATAAAGCTGACGTTCGAACTTATCCAAGTAGCTTACATTCATGTCGAGGCGCAGATTGCCCATGGAGCCGAGGTCCATGCGGTAATTGGCGCCTACATCAATACCGCCAGCTTCCTGGTAGCCGGTATTGAAGAACGAGTTGTTGATGCGCAACAACTCGCCCAGCTGTCCAGGCGTAGCCGGGGTGTCACGTTGGCAGATTGAGCTCGCCTGGTTGTTGCAGTTCTCGTCATAGACGCCGGTCCCGGCTGCCGTGAACAGCGGCACCTTATCAATCTTGTCGTCCTGGCGAATGTTCCAAACGTCCAGGGTCGCGCTGAAGCTGTCGGTGAAGTCCCAAACCATACCCGCATTCCAGGACTCGCTGGTTTCCGGGTCTAGGTCCTTGTTGCCGCGGAACAACACAGAGCGCTCGAAAGCATCGCAGTCACCCGGGTCATTGGTCTGGGCGCAACGATACGGATCGGGTAGTGCCGGGGACTCTTCTGACGGGCCGAGGCCGATCTGAGCCAGGGATGGGGCACGGAAACCCTCTCCCCAGGAGCCGCGCAGCGTGACAGCATCATTAACGGTCCAGCGCAAGGCCACCTTGGGGTTAAAAGTCGAACCGAAGTCGTTGTAGTTGTCGTAGCGACCGGCTAGCTGGACTTCGAAACCTTCGAGCATCGGCACGATGAGTTCGACGAAGCCGGACTTGCGAGTGCGATCGGCAGAGGCGGAGACCGCTTCCGTGCCGAGGATCTGGAAGTCGGCAAACTGCCGGTCGGGGCGGTCGGAGACGTCTTCGCTCTGGTATTCAGCGCCGACGCCCATCATCAGCGGGCCAGCCGGCAGCTCAGCGAGCTGGCCGGAGAGCTTGAAGTCGGCATTGGTGGAACGGGACTCGCCGATACGGGTCACCGAGGTGGTGATATCTTCCAGGACGTCCGGGGCGATATGGGCGCCGCCGAAGGGATTGACCCGACCGTCAGCCAGGGCTTCCTTCAGTTTGTCGACGCGCACCCAGCCCTTGTCCCCGGACTGATCGGACTTGCTGTGCATGCGGTAGAACGCACCTTCCCAGTCCCAACCATCGCCGAAAGTGCCGCGAAGGCCGGCCAGCACTCGGCTGTTTTCCGTGGCGATGTCGAAGCGGCGCGGGCCCGCATCAACGACGCGGTAACGATTGAGGCGCACGTTTACGCCGTAGGGGTTGGCCGGGCTGGAGGCTGGGACGACCATATTGTCGGGGGGCGTTCCCGGGGCAGGGGCTCCGCGTGCTTCTGAGTTGTTGTGCTGAATGGCGACCTCGGTAAAGGCTTCCACACCATTATCGAAGCGATGCGTACCCAGGAAGGTCATGCCTAGGCGCTCGGCTGCTGGGAGCAAGTTGTTGGAAGGCGCATAGTCGTATGCGCAGCGGGTGCCGCGGCGGGAGGCTTGGGGGCAGGCAGGGTCGAATTGCTCAGGACCATATACCGGATTGCCCTGAGCATCCACGCCGGTCTGCAGGCGGAAAGCACCGGGAAAGCCGGTGGAGCTACGGTAATCATCACCACCGCGATCGCGTTGATCAGCCGAGTCGGCGAAGTCGCGGTCTTTGTTCAAAAGGGCGGCGTTCTTGAAGTAATCCAGAATCAGCGTGGCATTGTTCTTGTCGTCGGCAAAACCCCAGAGGGCGCTCATGGTCTGCTCGGAGGCATCGGTATCCGTGGTATTACCATAGCCGACGTTGATTTCGGTGCCCGTAAAGTCCTTGCGCAGGACGACGTTAACCACGCCGGCTACCGCGTCGGAACCGTAAGTAGCCGAGGCGCCGTCCTTGAGGACTTCGATGCGCTCGATGGCGGCTACTGGGATCGAGTTAATGTCCACGAAGTTCGTGGTGATGTTCTGAGCAAAGGAGCTGATGGCCATGCGGCGGCCATTGATCAGCACCAGGGTAGCATCGGCGCCGAGGCCGCGCAGGGAAACGCCAGCCGCGCCGTTGGCCGAAGAGTCCTGGTTATTGCCCTGAGTGGAAAAGGTGCCATTCCCCGTGGAGGGAAGCTTTTCTAGAATCTGACCGAGGTTTTGGTAACCCTTGCGGTCGATTTCGTCACGGTTGATGCTCAGGACAGGCGAGGAGCCTTCGATGTCGGCGCGCTTAATATGCGAGCCAATGACTTCCAGACGTTCGACATCCTCATCTTTGTTGGCATCGTCGGCGGCGTAGGCGGGGAGCATGGCGCTCATGCCCAGCGCGGAGGCGATATGGATGGCAATTAGCTTGCGTGTTGTCATTGTTATCTCCGTTAAAGCGATTCTTATTATCCGGGTCAGACCCTGTACTGCTTATGGGATCGTTGTTATGACGCAAGGCGACAGCGGTGCTGCCAAGCGGTGTTGTGACTAGCTTCTCCTTCCCCTAGGCGGAAAACCGGATTGGCCGATACTGCCTTAACGGGTCATGAAGGACAAGGGGGGAAACCGGGCGGGCTGTAAGGAATTGTTATGAACAATTCTCACGCGGGACAGGGGTTTAGGGAGGGGGAGCCGGACACGGGTGGCTCGGTGCGCCCCCTCTCCCCTCTCCCGCGAGGGGAGAGGGGAGAGGGGACCTTGGCTCAGACGAGCTTCTTCGCCACGGCGACGTTCTTCAGCTTCACATACTGCGGCAGGCCGTTGGCGTAAGGCGGGTAGTCCTCGCCCTGGATCAGCGGCGAGAGGTAGTCGCGGCAGGCCTGGGTGATGTGGAGGCCGTCTTCGGTGATGAACTCCCGGGGCATGAACTTCTCGACGTTGGCGACCTGGGACAGGGGGGCTTCGATGATGTCGAAGCCGCCGTCCGGCAGGCGCCGGATGGCGGGCATGACCGCGTGCTTGCCGGCCAGGGCGAATTCCACGGCGGCCTTGCCGGTCGCGTAGGCCATGTCCACGTCCACCTTGGAGGCGATATGGCGGGCGGCGCGCTGCAGGTAGTCCGCCACGGCCCAGTGGTATTTGTAGCCGAGTGCATCCTTGATCATCTGGGCGATGACCGGCGCCACGCCGCCCAGCTGGGCATGGCCGAAGGCGTCGCGGGTTCCGGCTTCGGCCATGAACTTGCCTTCCTCGTTCTTCAGGCCCTCGGAGGCGACGATGGCGCAGTAGCCGTGCTTCTTGACGCATTCATCGACGCGCTTCAAAAAGGCCTCGCGTTCGAACGGGATTTCCGGGAACAGGATGATATGGGGCGCATCGCCTTCGGCTTCCGCCGCCAGGCCGCCGGCCGCCGCGATCCAGCCGGCATGGCGACCCATGACTTCCAGCACGAAGATCTTGGTGGAGGTGGCGGCCATGGAGGCCACGTCGAAGCCGGCCTCGCGGATGGACACGGCGACGTATTTGGCGACCGAGCCGAAGCCAGGGCAGAAATCGGTGATGGGCAGGTCGTTGTCCACGGTCTTGGGCACGTGCACGGCCGTGATCGGATAGCCCAGGGCCTCGGACAGCTGGGAGACCTTGAGGCAGGTGTCGGCGGAGTCGCCGCCGCCGTTGTAGAAGAAGTAGCGGATGTCATGGGCCTTGAACACGGCGATGAGCTTCTCGTATTCGGCGCGGTTGGCCTCCAGGCTCTTCAGCTTGTAGCGGCAGGAGCCGAAGGCGCCGGAGGGCGTGTGGCGCAGGGCGGCGATGGCCTCGGCGGATTCCAGGGAGGTGTCGATCAGGTCCTCGTTGAGCGCGCCGATGATGCCATTGCGGCCGGCATAGACCTTGCCGATCTTGTCCCCATGTTGGCGGGCGGTCTCGATGACGCCGCAGGCGGAGGCATTGATCACGGCGGTGACGCCGCCGGACTGGGCGTAGAAGGCGTTGTAGACGGTCATGGGCTTCGATTTCCTTGGTTGGACGGGCTTTGCCCGGGCCGGGCATAATGGCGAAATGATAAGGGAAAACGCGCGGGAATGCCTCCCGGCGCGGGTTCTGTCCGTTACCCCCTCTCCCCATCCCTCTCCCGCTAGGGGAGAGGGGGCAAGAGACCCCAACCCAGCCCTTCCCGTGTCGGGGAAGGGAGCGAGAAGAGCATGCATATCCATATCCTCGGCATCTGCGGCACCTTTATGGGCGGCATCGCGCAGATCGCCAAACAGCTCGGGCACACGGTGTCCGGCTCCGATGCCAATGTCTATCCGCCCATGTCCACCCAGCTGGAACAGGCCGGCATCGTCCTGACCGAGGGCTGGGATCCGGCCCAGCTCCAGCCCGCGCCGGACATGGTCATCGTCGGCAATGCCGTGTCGCGCGGCAACCCGGCCCTGGAATACGTCCTGGAGAAGGGCCTGCGCTACACCTCGGGGCCCCAGTGGCTGGCGGAGCAGGCCTTGTGGGATCGTTGGGTGGTGGCGGTGGCCGGCACCCACGGCAAGACCACCACGACGTCCATGCTCACCTGGATCCTGGACTACGCCGGCTGCAATCCCGGCTTCCTGGTGGGCGGCGTGCCGGAGAATTTCGGCATCTCCGCGCGCATCACCGACTCCATGTTCTTCGTCATCGAGGCCGACGAGTACGACACCGCCTTCTGCGACAAGCGCAGCAAGTTCGTGCACTACCGGCCGCGCACCGCCATCCTCAACAACCTGGAATTCGACCACGCGGACATCTTCGCCGATCTGGTTGCCATCGAGACGCAATTCCACCATCTGGTGCGCACCATCCCCGGCAACGGCCTGATCGTGGCGCCGGCGGGCGACGCCGCGCTCACGCGCGTGCTGGAACGAGGCTGCTGGACGCCGGTCGCTCGCTTCGGCGCCGAAGGGCTTTGGCAGGCGCGCGCGGGCCTGCCCGACGGCTCGGCCTTCGATGTCTACAAGGGCGAGGAATGCCTGGGCCGGGTCGAATGGGCGCTCCTGGGCCAACACAATGTCAGCAATGCCCTGGCCGCCATCGCCGCCGCCGAGCATTGCGGTGTGCGCCCCGGCGAGGCCATCGCGGCGCTGGCGCAGTTCAAAAACGTCAAGCGGCGCATGGAGCTCAAGGGCGAGGCCGGCGGCGTCAGGGTCTACGACGATTTCGCCCACCACCCCACCGCCATCGAAACCACGCTGGGCGGCCTGCGCGCCCGGGTCGGCGATGCCCGCATCCTGGCCATTCTCGACCCCCGCTCCAACACCATGCGCATGGGCGTGCACAAGGACACGCTGGCCGCCTCTCTCGAGGCCGCCGACTGGGTCGTCCTGCACCAGGCCGATTACGCCAAGTACGACTTGGGGCATGTGGCCGCGCAGCTGGTCCAGCCCTGCCAGGTGCTAAGCTCGGTGGACGCCATCGTCGCGGCGGTGAAGGCCGAGGCGCGGCCCGGCGATCTAGTCCTGATCATGAGCAACGGCGGCTTTGGCGGGATCCATGAGAAGCTGTTGGCGGCCTTGTCCGTCTGATGCGCTTCCCCATCCGTTCGTCCTTCGACAGGCTCAGGACGAACGGATGTCGAGGCCGTCACCACGAAACCCTAGCCGTGGATACGCTATGAGCGAATTCTCCAAGACCATTACCCTGGCCATGACCGGCGCCTCCGGGGCCCCCTATGCCTTGCGCCTGCTGCAATGCCTGATCGCGGCCGACGTGCGCGTGTACCTGCTGATGTCCAGCGCGGCCAAGGTGGTCCTGGCGACGGAGTCGGATATTGCAGTGCCGGCTCAGACCCAGGGCCAGGCCGAATTGTTCTCCCGGATGACCGGCGCCAAGCCGGGGCAGATCGAGGTCTTCGGCAGGGAGCAATGGCTGTCGCCGGTGGCTTCCGGCTCGGCGGCGCCCAAGCAGATGGTGATCTGCCCCTGTTCGACGGGCACGCTCTCGGCCGTCGCCACGGGGGCTTCCGACAATCTGATCGAGCGGGCGGCGGACGTGGTGATCAAGGAGCGCGGCCAGCTGATCCTGGTGCCGCGCGAGACGCCGTTCTCCACCATCCACCTGGAAAACATGCTGAAACTGTCCCAGCTGGGGGCGACGATCCTGCCGGCGGCGCCGGGCTTTTATCACCAGCCGAAAACCCTGGACGATCTGGTCGATTTCATCGTGGCGCGCATCCTCGATCATCTGGGTCTGCCCCAGGCCCTGGTGCCGCGCTGGGGCTATGGCGAGCCGGGTTGAGCCCCGCGCTTAAACCGCGGTTTTTCCCGCCGCGCCATGGCGGCGCAGGAACTCCTCGCATGCCTCCGCGTCCAGCGGCCGGCTGAAGTAATAGCCTTGAATCTCGTCGCAGCCGCGTGCCTTCAAGAATTCCAGCTGGTTGAGATTTTCCACGCCCTCGGCGACCACCCGCAGGTTGAGGGTATGGGCCAGGGTGATGATGGCGCTGGTGATGGCGGCGTCTTCCGGGTCGGAAGAGATATCGCGGACGAATTCCCGGTCGATTTTCAAGGTGTCGATAGGGAAGCGCTTCAAATAGCTCAGTGAGGAATAGCCGGTACCGAAATCGTCCACGGATAATTTCAGGCCCATGGCTTTCAGTTGATTGAGCATGGTGATGGAGGCCTCGGCCTTTTCCATCACCACCGATTCGGTCAATTCCAATTCCAGGCATTCGGCCGGCATCTCGCAATCGGCGAGGATTTTCTGCACCACGCCCGAGACATCGCCCTTATGGAATTGCCGGGCGGACAGGTTGACGGCGATGGTGAAGCCGGAAAGCCCCAGGGCGCGCCAGGTCATGTATTGCTGGCAGGCGCGGCGCAGGACCCATTCGCCCAGGGGCACGATCAGGCCGGTTTCCTCGGCCAGGGGAATGAATTCCATGGGCGAGACCGCGCCCACTTCCTGGGAATCCCAGCGCACCAGGGTTTCCACGCCGGTGACGAGCTCGCCGTCCACGGCGACCTTGGGTTGGAAAACCAGGCGGAATTCATCGCTCTCCATGGCGCGGCGCAGGGCGGTTTCCAGCTGCATGCGGCGCATGGCGTAGGCATTCAGCTCCTGGGTGTAGAACTGGAAATTGTTCCGACCCAGTTCCTTGGCGTGGTACATGGCCGAGTCGGCGAATTTCACGAGGCTGGCGGCATCCTCGCCGTCGCTGGGGTAGATACTGATGCCAATGGAGGGCGAGACCACGACTTCCCGGCCTTCCAGCAGGAAGGGCTGCTTGAATTTGGCGAGCACTTTCTCCGCCACCACGGTGGCCGCCTTGGCATTGTGCAAGGCCTCGACGATGATGGTGAATTCATCGCCGCCCAGGCGCGCCACAGTGTCGTCCTCGCGCACGCAGAGGCCGAGTCGGCGCGCGACTTCCTGCAGGAGCAGGTCGCCCACATGGTGGCCCAGGGAATCGTTGATGTGCTTGAAGCGGTCGAGATCCAGGAAGAGCAGGGCGACGTAGTGCTTCTGGCGCTTGGCCTGGCTCAGGGCATGGCGCAGGCGCTCCTGGAACAGGGTCCGGTTGGGCAATGTGGTCAGGGTGTCGTAATTGGCGAGGAAGCGCAGTTCCTCTTCGGCGCGCTTGCGCTCGGTGATATCGCTGAACACGCCGACGATGTGGGTATGCCGGCCATTGCTTTCCTGGACCAGGTTCAGCTCCAGGTCCATGAGCACGTCGTGGCCGTTCTTGTGGCGTTGCCAGATCTCGCCATGCCACTCGTGTTTCTCGTTCAGGGTCCGGCGCAGGTTGTCGTAGAACTCCGGTTCGTGGCGCGGGGAATTGAGGAAGTCCACGTCCCGACCTTGAGTTTCCTGGGCCTGGTAACCGGTGATACGGGTGAAGGCCGGGTTGACCGCGACGATGCGGAACTCCAGATCGGCGACCACCACGGCCTCGGCCATGTCGCTGAGCACCTGGGCCGCCAGGCGCAGATCTTTCTCCACCAGCTTGCGCGCCGTGATGTCCTTGTGGGTGCCGGCGATGCGCAGGGGCTGGCCGCTGGCATCGCGCTCGACGATCTTGCCCCGGTCCTGGATCCAGTGCCATTGGCCGTCGCGGGCGCGCAGTCGGTACTCGGCTTCGTAGTAGTCGCTGTCGCCGCGCAGATGGGCATCCAGGGGCGACTGGTACAGCAGGCGGTCGTCCGGGTGGATCAGGCTCTTCATGCCGTCCACGGAGGGGGCGATCTCGTCGTCGGCGTATTGCAGGAAATCCAGGCCCTGGCGGTAGACATAGCCGGACTGGATGTTCCAGTCCCAGAGGCCGTCGCCGGAGCCCCAGAGGGCCAGTTGCAGGCGCTCTTCCGATTCGGCGATGGCGGCGGTGGCGCGAGCCTGGGCCAGGTGCTTGCGGTGGCGTGCCCAGGCGAGATAGCCGCCGAAACCGGCCAGGACCAGGGCGTAGCCGCCGTAGGCCAGCGGGGTCCGGTACCAGGGCGGGATCACGTACAAGGGCACGGAGAGCGGCGTCTCGTTCCAGATGCCGTCCTTGTTGCTGGCCTTGATGAGTAGGCGGTAACCGCCGGGATCCAGGTTGGTGTAGGTCAGCTCGCGCTTGTTGCCATTGTCGATCCAGTCCTTGTCGAAGCCTTCCAGGCGGTAGGCATAGCGGTTGCGTTCCGGGGCGCCGTAATCCAGGGCGGCGAATTCCAGGCCCAGGATGCGGTCGGCATAATCGACGCGGATCTCCGCGGGCGGGCGCGGATCCGAGAGGGCCGTTCGGCGGTTGCCGACGCGCAGGGCGGTGAGCAGGATGGGCGGGCGGAACTGGCTGTCCGCGATGGCCTCGGGGCGGAAGCGGTTCAGGCCGGCGATGCCGCCGAAATACAGCTCGCCGCTAGGGCTTGCGTAGGCCGCGCCGCCGTTGAATTCGGCGCCTTGCAGGCCGTCGCGCTCGTCGTACTGCCGGAATCGTCCGGTCTCGGGCTCGAAGCGGGAAATGCCCCGGTTGGTGCTTAGCCATAGGCGTCCCTGGCTGTCTTCCAGGATGCCGTAAATGGTGTCGTTGGCCAGGCCTTCCTGGCTGAGGTAATGGCGGAAGCGGTGGTCGCCTCTGTGGTCGCGCAGCAGCTGGTTGAGGCCGCTGTGGGTTCCTATCCACAGGGTCTTGTCGCGGGCCAGGTGGATGCTGCGCACGCGGTTGTCGCTGAGGCTGTCCTTGGCGTCCATGCGGTGGCGGAAGCTGCGAAAAGCCCCACTGACCGGGTCGTAGAGCTCCAGGCCGTTGACCGTGCCGACCCAGATGCTGCCGTCCACATCTTCGTTCATGGTCAGGACCAGGGCGCTGGTGGCCTGGGTCTTGGGCTGGGGCACGGGGATGTGCTGGAAATCCTCGGTCTGGGGTTGGTAGCGAGCCAGGCCGGCGTCGGTGCCGGCCCAGATCCGGCCCTGGCGGTCGAGCATGAGGCGGCGGACGAAATCCGCCGGCAGGCTGCCGGTCTGGCCGTCCCGGTGGCGGAACAGGCGGAAATCGGCCGGCACGCCGGGGGCCAGGGGTCGGCGCCAGCGCGCCAGGCCCAGGTTCGTGCCTATCCACAGGGTTTCGTCGGCCTGTTCCCGTAAGGCGAAGACGCGCAGGCCCAGCTTGGCCTCGGGGATACCGGTGGCCTTGGCGAACAAGTCGTTATGGTAGCGGTAGGCGCTGTCGCCGGCTCCCCAGGACTTGAGGCCGGCGCCCTCGGTGCCTATCCATAGCCGGCCGTCCCGGGTCTCGCGCACGCTGCGCACATTGTTGACGGTCAGTCGGGACAGGCCGGGGCTGGTGTCCAGGAGGCGTTGGAACTGGTTGGCGCTCAAGGCCAGCTTGTCCAGGCCGGCGAAATTGCTGCCCAGCCAGAGGACGCCGGAGCGATCCAGCAGCAGGCTGCGGGTATGGTCGTTGCCCAGGCTGTCCGGCTGTTCCGGATGGTGATGGTAGCGCAGGGGCGGAAGTTCCGGGTCCGCGATATGCAGACCCACCAGGCCCAGGGCCGGGCCGCTGAGCCAGAGCCGGCCGACGGGGTCCGGCTGCAGGGCGCTAATGCTCTGGCCCTCGGCGGCATCGGCCCGCCAATAGGCCTTGGTTTCGCCGCCGGACAGCAGGTGTAGCCACAGCTCCGGGCCGGCGGCGAACCAGAGCCGATCCGGGCCGTCGACGGCCAGGGCGTTGATGCGCGTAGCGGGAGGCAGGCTGGCCAAGGGCTTGAGCCGACCATCGGGCAGGCGTTGCCAGAGCCGGCCGTTCTGGGTGCCTATGGCGAGGCTGCCGTCGGGCAGGCGTGCCAGGGCGGTGGCCGGTTCGTGCAGCTCCGGTTCGGCCGCGCGGGTGATGGCGAGGGTCTGGGTGTCGATGGCATCCAGGCCGGCGCCATGGCCGACCCAGAGGCGTCCACCGTCCGCCTGCAGGCTGTGGATCAAGTCGCTGCCCAGGCCTTGCAGCTGACCGATGTGTTGAAAGCGGCGGCTGGCCAGATCCAGGCGATTCAGGCCGCCGAACAGGGTGCCGATCCACAAATTGCCCCGCGCGTCCTCGGCGATCTGGGTCACGTAGCTGTCCGACAGGCTATGGGGGTTGTCGGGCTCGTGCAGATAGACCTGGAAGCTGTTGCCGTCGTAGCGGTGCAGGCCGCCCTGGGTACCGACCCAGAGGATGCCGTGGCTGTCCTGGAACAGGGTGTTGACCGTGTTCTGGGTCAGGCCCTCGCGGCTGCCCAGGTGTTCGAAGCGCGGGGAATCGGGGGGCGAGGCCGCCAGACTCCCGCACCAGCCCAGGCCCGGCCCCAGCACCAGGGCGAGCGCCAGGAGCATCGGTAGTGCCGGGGGGCGGGGTGGAGAGGCGTGCTGGACCAAGAGGACTCCGGGCGAGCTCGGTGGCGCGGGGCATGATCCAAGGCTGGCCAAAAACCCCAGTCCGGTCAAGGCTAAAGAATTTCGCGCGCATTCCTAGCGCTGGGGCTTGAAAGCGCGGAGTCCATGCTCCATGGTGCCTGCATCCGGCCGAGGCCGTCCCTCGGTGATTTGAGCGGGAATACCATGCAAGCACTGCGCATACGCCAGCTGGCCAAGACATATGGCAATGGCGTGGAGGCCCTCAAGGGCATAGACCTGGACGTGGAGGAGGGGGATTTCTTCGCCCTCCTGGGGCCCAACGGCGCCGGCAAGTCCACCACCATCGGCATCATCGCCAGCCTGGTGAACAAGAGCGCCGGCTCGGTCCAGGTCTTCGGCCACGACCTAGTCGAGGATCTGGCGCTGGCCAAGACCTGTCTGGGCCTCGTGCCCCAGGAATTCAATTTCAGCGTCTTCGAGACGCCCTTGCAGATCGTGGTCAACCAGGCCGGCTTCTACGGCATGCCGCGCCGCGAGGCCCTGGTGCGCGCCGAGGAAGTGCTCAATACCCTGTCGCTCTGGGACAAGCGCAATGTCCAGTCGCGCACCCTGTCCGGGGGTATGAAGCGGCGGTTGATGATCGCGCGGGCCCTGATGCACCGGCCGCGCCTGCTGATCCTCGACGAACCCACGGCCGGCGTCGACATCGAGGTGCGCCGCTCCATGTGGGAGTTCCTGCGCGGGCTCAATGCCCAGGGCACGACCATCATCCTCACCACGCATTATCTGGAGGAGGCCGAGAGCCTGTGCCGCAACATCGCCATCATCGACAAGGGGCTGATCGTGGAGAACACCAGCATGAAGGCCCTGCTGGCGACCCTGGATCGGGAGACCTTCGTGCTGGACGTGCGCCACCTGAACGGTCTGCCGGAAATCCTGGACGGCTTTCCCCTGCGCCGGGTCGATGAGCACACCCTGGAAGTGGAGATCAGCCGCGAGCGCAATCTCAACCAGCTGTTCGGCCTGTTGAGCGAGCGCGGCGTGGAAGTCATGAGCATGCGCAACAAGGCCAACCGCCTGGAAGAGCTGTTCCTGAGCCTGACCGAGAAGAAGAGCGCGGCCTGAGGCTGAGGCCGCCGAGCAGCCGTTCGTGGTGAGTAAAGCCGCGTAGCGGCTTGTATCGAACCATGAACGAAACCGCCCATCCTTCGATACGAGGCTCCTCGAGCCTCTACTCAGGACGAACGGTTTCTTTCCCTCATCGTCCGGGTGGATTCGCACGGACCGTGACCTGAACCGAACTATCGAGAAACCATGCCCACACCCTCCCTGCGCCAACTGAACTGGATCGCCTTCCAGAGCATCCTCGTCAAGGAAATCACCCGCTTCACGCGCATCTGGGCCCAGACCCTGTTGCCGCCGGCGATCACCATGACCCTGTATTTCGTGATCTTCGGCAAGCTCATCGGCTCGCAGATCGGCGACATGGGCGGTCATAACTACATGGCCTATATCGTCCCGGGCATCATCATGATGTCGGTGATCCAGAACGCCTATGCCAATGTGGTGTCCTCCTTCTTCAGCGCGAAATTCCAGCGCTTCGTCGAGGAGCTCCTGGTCTCGCCGGTATCCAACAACACCATCCTGCTGGGCTACCTGGGCGGCGGCGTGACGCGCGGCGTCCTGGTGGGCCTCATCGTCAGCCTGATCTCGCTGTTCTTCATCCGTATTCCCATCGCCCATCCGTGGCTGGTGTTCCTGGTGGTGGTCCTGACCTCGACCCTGTTTTCCCTGGGCGGCTTCATCAACGCCGTGTACGCCAAGAAATTCGACGACATCTCCATCGTGCCGACCTTCATCCTGACGCCGCTGACCTATTTGGGCGGGGTGTTCTACTCCATCAGCCTGTTGCCGGAGTTCTGGCGCGGCCTTGCGCTCGCCAATCCCATCCTGTACATGGTCAATGCCTTCCGCTACGGTTTCCTGGGCGTGTCGGACATCGACGTGGGCGTCGCCATCGGCATGATCCTGGGCTTTATCGCCGTGCTCTACGCGGTGAGCCTGCATCTGCTCAAGCGCGGCATCGGCCTGAGGTCCTGACATGAATACCGCCGGAAGAGTCGTTTTATTGATCGTCGGGCTGATCCTGGGCGCCATCGTCCTGATCGGCGGCTTGGGCTGGCTATGGTTTCACAACAACGAGCAGGCCCTGCGCCAGGGCGCGGAGCAGGCCGACGCCGAGGCGCGGCGCTATGCCCAGAACCACGAGCAGAGCGAGTGCGCCGGCGAGGCACTGCGCCGAGCCGATGCCTGCGCCGACATGGCCTGCCGGATCGGCAATACCTTGTTCATGAACACCTGTCTGAGTCAGGCCAGATCCAGCGCCGAGCTGTGCCGCGAGGTGCCGGCGCCCGGCGAGATCCTGGCCTTGTCGCGCTGGGCGGTGAAGCAGTGCGCCGCCGCCGGACGCGAGAGCGCCTGTCCGGCGGAGATCTATTCGCCCATCGCGGAATACTGTGCCGGTCAGCAGCCGGTTCTACCGTAATACAAGCTCACCAACACACCTACACAGGCATGGTGTAGGTCCCGCTTCAGCGGGACATCGCCAGTCCGACTGAAGTCGGACCTACAGGGACGGAATATCGTGACAAGGACTTAGCCAAGAACCTCCGCCAGGGCCGCCGACAGCTCGGGATAGCGGTAGCTGAAGTCCGAGGCTTGCGTGCGCCGGGGCAGGACCGCCTGGCCGGTGAGCAGGAGCTCGGCCATTTCGCCCACCAGGAGGCGCAGGACCGGCCCGGGCATGGGCAGGACGGCGGGCCGGTGCAGGGCCGCGCCCAGGGCCTGGGCGAAATCCCGGTTGGCGACGGGCGTGGGCGCCGTGCCATTGAACGCGCCTTCCAGGTCCTCGCGCTCCAGCAAATGGACGAACAGGCCGGCCAGATCGTCCCGATGTATCCAGCTCATCATCTGGTCTCCCGAGCCCAGGGGGCCGCCCAGCCCCAGACGGAAGGCCGGGAGCATGGCCTTGAGCGCACCGCCCGGACCCAGGACCAGGCCGGTGCGCACGGCGGCGTAACGCGCCCCCAGATCCTCGGCGGCATGGCGGCCGGCCTGTTCCCAGTCGCGGCACAGGCTCGCCGCGAAGTCCCCGCCCGGCGGGCTGTCCTCGTCCACTTCCCGGGTCCCGCAATCGCCGTAATAACCGATGGCCGAGCCGTTCAGCCAGACCTTGGGCGTCTGGCCCTGGGCCATGAGCTGGCTACCCAGGCGCTCGGTGTAGAGGATGCGCGAGGCGCGCAGCTCGGCCTTGTAGGCCGGCGACCAGCGCCGCCCCGGCAGGGGCTGGCCGGCCAGGTTGATGACGGCGTCGATGGGCCGTGTGACGGCGGCGACGTCGGCGGCGGCCTTGAGCGTCGGCTTCTCGGCCACCGCCGCCGGCCGGCGGCTGAGCAGGCTGAGTTCATGGCCCTGGGCCAGGAGCCGGGGGATCAGGGCGGCGCCGATGAAGCCGGTGCCGCCGGTGACGAGGATGTGCATGGAGCCTCCGAGGGGCGGATCGTCACTTAGCAAGTCCCGTAGGTCGGGTTAGCGCAGCGTAACCCGACATGGCTCCGGGCGAAGTGTCGGGTTACGCCTATCGGCTAACCCGACCTACGGGATTTCCCATTCTCCGCCGAGATACGCGGGACCTCTCAGCAAACCTTAGGCCGGGGATTCCGGGCTGTCGAATCCCCGTCCTTCCCGCTCGGCGCGCAGGGTCTTGAGCTCGCGCAGCAGGGCCGCCTGGCGGAAGGCGTCGCGCACCTGCTCGCGCATATGGGCGCGCTCCCAGGGCTTGGTGATGAAGCGGAACACGGCGCCCTCGTTGACCGTGGCCAGCACGGTGTTGAGCTCGGTGTAGCCGCTGAGGATGATGCACACGGTCTCCGGATAGAGCAGCTTCACGCAGCGCAGGAACTCGATGCCGCTCATGGTCTGCAGGTGTTGGTCGGCGATGACCACGTCCACCGACTGGGCGGCGAGCTCGTGCATGGCCTTCTCCGTCCCGTCGGCATGCAGGATGCGCCAGTTCTCCTGGCGCAGTTCGCGGCTCAGGGATTGGAGGATGGCGGGCTCCTTGTCCACCAGGAGCAGGGTGGGCTCGTGATCCTGGGTGTCGCGCAGGGGCAGAATCACGACCTTGTCCTGGGACAGGAAATGGGCGCAGGCCTCGCCGGGCAGGGGCGGGGAGTAGTAATAGCCCTGCATCTCGTCGCAGCCGGCCTTGGCCAGGAAGCACATCTGCTCGTGGAACTCGGCGCCCTCGGCGATGACCCGGATCCCCAGGGTGTGGCCCAGGCCGATGATGGCCTTGCTCAGTTCGGCGGCATCCGGATCGCTGAGCACGTCGGTGACGAAGCTGCGGTCGATCTTGAGCTGATCGAAGGGGAAGCGCTTCAGATAGCTCAGGGAGGAATAGCCGGTCCCGAAATCGTCCAGGGACAGCTGCAGACCCAGGTTCTTCAGCTGGGCCATGGTCTTGAGCACGGCCTCGCTGCCATGCAGCAGCATATGCTCGGTGACTTCCAGCATCAGACCGCGCGCAGGCGCGCCCGTGCTCTCCAGGATCGCCTGGACCTGGGCCAGGAAGCCGGGATCCTGGAAGGTGCTGACCGACAGGTTGACGGAGACGGTGGGCAGGGGCAGACCGTGGGCCTGCCACTCGACGAACTGCGTGCAGGCCCGGCGCAGGACCCAGTAGTCCAGGGGCTTGATGAGGCCGGTCTCCTCGGCGAGGGGGATGAAGTCATTGGGGCCGATCAGCCGGCCCCCGTTGTTCCAGCGCACCAGGGCCTCCAGGCCGCACATGGAGCCGGTCCTCAAATCGAGCTGGGGCTGGTAGTAGAGTTCCAACTCGTCGTTCTGCAGGGCATGGCGCAGGCCGCGCTCCAGGATCAGGCGGGCGGTCAGCTCGTCGGTCATGCGCCGCGTGAAGCGGCACACGCGGTTCTTGCCCTGGTCCTTGGCCTGGTACATGGCGGTGTCGGCGTTCTTGATCAGGGTGGAGGCATCGCCGCCGTCCTGGGGGTAGAAGCACAGGCCTATGCTGCAGCCGGCGAAGTGCTCCTGGTCCTCGATCTGGATGGGCTTGGCCAAGAGTTCGCGCATCCGCTCCAGGGTGGCCTGGAGCTGGTCCTGGTTGTCGGTCTGGGGTCTGAGCAAGACGAATTCGTCGCCGCCCAGGCGCGCCAGGGTATCCACTTCGCGCAGGCAGGAGCGCAGGCGCTTGGCCACTTCCTTGAGCAGCAGATCGCCCCGGTCATGACCCAGGCTGTCGTTGATGTACTTGAAGTTGTCCAGATCGATGAGGGCCAGTGCGAAGCCCTCGTCGCGGCTGGCGGCCTGGACGATGGCCTGGCCTATGCGGTCGCTGAGCAGGTTGCGGTTGGGCAGCTCGGTGAGCCCGTCGTAATTGGCGGCCCGTTCCAGTTCTTCCTGGTAGCGCTTGTTGGCGGTGACTACCTGGAACACGCCGACGAAATGGCTGACCCGCCCCTGGGCATCGCTGACCGGGGCGATGTGCAGATCGTTCCAGAACATGGAGCCGTCCTTGCGGTAATTGCGCACCAGGGCATGGCCCTCGGTATGGCGCGTCACGGCGCGGCGGATGTTTTCCAGTTCATGCTGATCCCGGTCGTATCCCTGCAGGAAGCGGCAGTTGTGGCCCAGGACCTCGTCGCGCTGGTAGCCGGTGATGCGTTCGAAGGCGTGGTTGACGTAGACGATGGGCTGGTCCGGGCGCTTGGCGTCGGTGATCACGATGGCGTTGACGCTGGCCTCGATGGCGCGGTTGCGCACCCGCAGCTCCAGATCGGCCCGGCGCTGGGCGCTGATGTCTTGATCGACGACGATGGCGCCCTGTAGCCCCTCCTCGTCCATGAAGGGCACGGCCGATTGCAGCAGGGTGCGCGGTCCGTTCTCGCTGTCGATGTCGATGATGTCGTTGCGCACGGCCTCGCCGCGATGGGCGGCGCGCACCAGGGCCTGGCCCTCGTGGGCAATGAGCTCGCCGCTGTCGGCCCAGCGCGCGCCGAGCGGCGCGGGCTTGCCGATCTGGCATCCGAGCCCGGCCCAGATCTGCTCGCTCTCCGGGTTGTGCAGGATGATGACACCCTCCTTGTCCACCACGCGCACGCTGACCGGCAGGGTGTCGAGGACCTTGTGCAAGAGGGCCTCGCTCTGGCGCAGGGCCTTGGTGCGCTCGGTGACCAGCTTCTCCAGGTTCTCGAACAGCCGCGCCCGGCCCAAGGCCACGGCCAGTTGCTGGCCCAGGGAGGTGAGTGCCTCCAGATCGTCTTCCGCCCAGGGTTCTCGCTCCTGGTTGGTGACATTGACCACGCCCACGGTCTCGCAGGCGATGATGAGCGGGATGCTGGCATGGCTGGCGCTGACGCCGCCCAGGGTCGGGCAGGACGCCATATTGCAGGCGCTGCGCAGCTGGTCGCTGGCCATGGCGTGCACGCAGGGGCAGGCGCCGCTGACCTCGGCGCCCTCCGGCAGGCCGGCGGCGCCGGCCAGGACCCAGGGCTCGTCCGGGTGCAGGCTGTCGCGCAAGAGCAGCCAGGCGCTGGATACTTGGGGAAAGCTCATCAGCCGGTCCAGGGTGGCCTCGATGACCTGGGCCTCGCTGCGCGCCTCGCCCAGGCCGGCGGTGAAATGGAACAGGCTGGCCAGGAGGTTGTTGCTCTTGGCCAGCTCGTCGTGCTTGTGCTTGAGCTCCTGGTTCAGGCGTATGCCCTGTTCGTAGGTGGAGATCAGCAGGTCCAGGATCTGCTGGCGGGCGGCGGTGATGAAATGGCGCTCGCCTTCCAGGAGGACCTCGACGCCCATGTGCACGCGTTCCTGGCCGCGCAGCTCGATATTGGCCAGGGCATAGCGGACCCGCGAGAGCAGGAAACGCTCGTCGTAGGGCTTGATGATGAAATTGTCGGCGCCGCAGACCAGGCCGCGCACCACGTCGCGGGCATCGGACAGGGTGGTGACCAGGATCAGCGGGATGTGCTGGGTCGCCGGCGCGGATTTCAGGCGCTGGCAGAGGGTGTAGCCGTCCATTTCCGGCATCACCACGTCGCTGATGATGATCGTGGGCTGCTCCTCGGCGACCCGCTCCAGGGCGCGCACGCCATTGCGCGCCACGGTGACGCGGCAGCCATGGGCCTCCAGCAGGCTCTGCAACTGCAAGGCCTGGGTGGGACTGTCTTCGACGACCAGGATGTGCGGTGCTTTGTACATGGCGGGATCCTTGCTGCCCGGGCTCATGGCAGCCCCATCGCGGTGTTCAACAACAAGGCCATCTGCTCCGGCGTCAGGACCTGGCTCGCACCGCCCAGGGCCGCGGCGGTTCCGGGCATGCCGTTGATCAGGGCCGTGTCCGGGGATTGGACCAGGGTGAGGGCTCCCTGGCGGCGCAGGGCCAGAAGCTCCTCGGCGCCGTCCCGGCCCATGCCCGAGAGCAGGATGGCCACGGCTCGGGCTCCCAGCTGTTCGCGCACGCTGGCGAACAGCTGGGTGACGGCCGGGCGCTGGCCCTGGACCGGCGGCTGGTCGCTGAGGACCAGGTGCAACTCCCGGCCCAGGACGAGGTGGCGGCCGTCGGGGGCCAGATAGATATGCCCGGCCAGGGCGGTCTGATCGTCCTCGGCGATGTGCACGGGCATGCGGGTATGGCCGCCCAGCCATTCGCGGAAGGATTCCAGGAAGCCGGGGGCGATGTGCTGGACCAGGAGGATGGGCCAGGGGCAGGCCGGGTGCAGGGAGCGCAGCAGGGTCTTCAGGGCCTGGGGACCGCCGGCGGAGGCGCCGATGGCCAGCAGGCGCAGTTCGCCGGACCAGGGTTCGATGGGACTGAGATGGCCCTGCCAGCGATCCCGGAAACGCACGTCCCTGGCCATCAAGACGGCCTGGGCCACGGCCGCCGCGTCGCGCTCGAAATCCGGGTGATCCGGCCCGCGCGGCTTTTCCAGGACCGCCAGGGCGCCGGCATCCAGGGCGCGCATGGCGCTCTGCGCCTCCTTGAGCTTGGAGCTGCCGGTGACCACCAGGATGGGGGTCGGCTGGCGCTGCATGATGCGCTCCGTGGTCTGATAGCCGTCCAGGCCCGGCATATGGATGTCCATGGTGATGACTTCGGGGCGCCAATGGGTCACCAGCTCCAGGGCCTGGTGGCCGTCGCCGGCCTCGATGACGTCCAGGCCGGCGGATTCCAGGATATGCCGCAGGAGCTGGCGCACCAGGGGCGAGTCGTCGACGATCAATACAGCCATGACCTTGCTCCTTTGGCGCCGCTTAGATCAGCCGGCGTACCACGTCCAACAGGTTGTCCTGCTCGAAACTGCTTTTCACGATATAGGCATCGGCCCCGGCATCCAGGCCGCGCGCCCGGTCCTCGGCGGACTGCAGGGCGGTGACCAGGACCACGGGCAGCTCGTTCAGCTCCCGGTCGGCGCGCAGCTTCTCGGTCAGGTCGAAGCCGTTCAGATGGGGCATCTCCACATCCGAGACCAGGAGGTCGTAATCGCCCTGCTTGAGCAGCCGCCAGGCCTCCAGGCCGTCGTCGGCGGTCATGACTTCGTAGCTGGCCGATTCCAGGATGGACTTGAGCAGGCCGCGCGAGGTGAAGGAATCCTCGGCGATCAGGACGCGCTGGCGCCGTGCCGGCCGTTCCGGTTGGGGCAGGGCCGAGATCGGCTCGCCCTCGCAGGCCTGGGCGCTTTGCAGCAGATCCTGGCCATGCAGCAGGGGGGCGATGCGGCCGTCGCCGAGGACCGCCGCGCCCATGACATTGCGCAGGCGCTTGATGAGCCTGCCCAGGGGCCGCACGGTGATCTCCTGGTCGCCCAGGATGCCGTCCACGCCCAGGGCCAGGCGCTGCCCGCCCAGGTCCAGAAGGACCACCGGCAGCCAGTCGCCTTCGGCCGGCGCGGCGGCGATGCCCAGGACCTGGGCCAGGGTCCAGAACGGCAGATGTTCGTCCTCCCAGCGCAGGACCGGGCGGTTCTGGGCGCGCAGCAGGGCCGAGGCGGGCACGCGCAAGGCTCGTTGTACGGCCTGGGCCGGCAGGGCGTAGAGCTGGTCGGCGACCCGGACCAGTAGCGCCCGGTAGGTGGCGAAGGCCAGGGGCAGGTCCAGGCGGAAGCGGCTGCCCCGGCCCGGCTCGGTGTCCAGTTCCAGGCGTCCGCCCAGGCGCTCCAGCTTGTCGCGCACGATGGACAGTCCCAAGCCCCGGCCGGACAGCTCGGTGAGCATGGGACTGGTGGACAGGCCGGAGGCGAAGGCCAGCTGCCAGACCGCCGCCGGCTCCAGGGCTTCCGCCTGCTCGGCGTCCATGAGGCCCTGGGCCACGGCCTTGGCCTTGAGGGCCTCGGCCTGGAAGCCGGCGCCGTCGTCCTCCAGGACCAGTTCGAAGCGGTCGCCCTGCTCGTGGCGGAAGCTCAGGACGATGCGGCCCTGGGCCGGTTTGCCGGCGGCGAGCCGCGCCTCGGGGGTCTCCAGGCCGTGGGCCACGGCATTGCGCAGCAGATGCTCCAGGGGATTCTTCAGCTCGTCGAGGATGCGCTTGTCCACCTGCAGCTCGGCGCCGCTGACCGACAACAGGGCCTGCTTGCCGGTCTGGGCGGCGATGTCCTGGGTCATGGCCGGCAGGCCCTCGGCCAGGCTCTGGCAGGGCATGAGCAGTACGCCCTGGAGGCGATCCTGCAGGGATTCGGTCAGGGCGCTTAGGCCGTGGGCCAGATGGCCGCCGGTTCGGGACAGACGGTTGACGCGGAAATGCCACTGGTCCAGGTAGTCCAGGCTCCAGCTGGTGTAGTCCATCAGGGCGCGCAAGGCCTCCTGCAGGCGCGGCGGCAGTGCCTCGCCCTTGCCGCGCAGCTGGCGCAGCGCCTGGCTGGCGCCGTCGCGGTGAGCGCGCAGGGGCGCGAATTCGCCCAAGGCCAGGCGCAGCTCGTCGGCATGGGACTGGGCCTCGAGCTTGACCGACAAGGCTTCCTCGCTCAGGCCCAGGAGACTATCCAGGCGTTCGGTCGGCACGCGCACCGTGCCCAGGAGCGGCGCTTCGGATCTGGCGACCGGCGCGGGCGGCGGCGGGCGGGCTTCCGGACCGGGACCTTCCAGGCCGGGGCGTCCCGGGTCGGGCGGCTCCGGGCCGAAGACCGCGCCCCGGGCGGCGGCGGCGAGGTTCTGGCACAGGGGAATGAGCGCGATCTCCTCCAGCTCCGCGCCTTTCAGGCTCTGGCTCAGGAGCTTGAGCGGAGCCACCGCCAGCTCGTACAGCTCCGGCTCCCAGCTCACGCTGCCACGCCTTAGGGCCGCGAACAGGCTCTCCCAGTCCTGGAGCACCCGGCCCAGGCCCGGGATATTGACCACGCGCGCCGCGCCCTTGAGGCTGTGCACCTCCCGGTACAGATCCTCGATAAGCTCGGAACTGACCTCCCCCTGCTGCAAGCGCGCCAGCCCGTCCGCCAGGAGCTGCATGCGCTCGCCCGCTTCCTCGCGGAAGGCGACCAGCAGGCGCTGGCGCAGGGCCTCCTTATCGCCGGCCATGGCGGGCCTCCTCGTCATCGGGTGCCCGTAGGTCCCGCTTCGGCGGGACGGGTTTTTGTCCGGCTGAAGCCGGACCTACG
This sequence comes from Gammaproteobacteria bacterium, assembly GCA_016182845.1. Lineage (GTDB taxonomy): Bacteria > Pseudomonadota > Gammaproteobacteria > Enterobacterales > Permianibacteraceae > JACPFT01. The sequence continues at coordinate 103 of JACPFT010000010.1, read as the reverse complement.
GGCATCGTTGCTGCCTTCTTCATAGTTGGGGCTTTCATAATTGGAATTGCCCCGCCAGCTGCTTCAGCCTCAGGCCCAGCTGGTGCAGGTCGCGGGCGGCGGC
>JACPFT010000009.1 GCA_016182845.1 Gammaproteobacteria bacterium | reverse complement strand
GCGCTTAGCCGGCAACGGCAAGCCTGCCAAATTGATCATCGGCGCCATGATGCGCAAGCTGCTGCAAGTAGCCTTCGGCGTCGTACGCTCTGGCCGCCCTTTCGATAAAGCCGCTCACGCGGCTTGACCGGAATAACAGTATCTACGTTGGCTGGCTCAGGACAGGCCTGTCGAAGGGTGAATGAGCAATTTTCCCTTGCCCCGACGCCGTTCATGGTTCGACAGGCTCACCACGAACGGCCCCTCCTCGCACCATTGCCAGGTAAAGCCACCCCACTCATCAGACCAGACCCCAGACTTATTCAGCTAAACTTCCGCGAACTTGCGGCGATTTGCATCCATTTGTTTCCGGTCTTTCCGACGTGGTGGACATTCCGGGTGAACTTGGGCAGAATCGCCGCCACTAATCTAGTAACCCAATAGATCGACGCACTACGCGGCAGATCTGCGCAGATAGGCTTCGATGGCGGAAATCCTGGTTCTACACGGCCCTAACCTCAACCTGCTCGGCACGCGCGAGCCGGAGGTCTATGGCCGCGCCACCCTGGCCGATATCGACGCGCTTCTGGAAGAAGCCGCCGAACAAGCCGGGCACAGCCTGGCGCATTTCCAGAGCAATGCCGAGCACGCCTTGATCGAGCGCGTGCATGCCGCCCGCGACGAGGGCGTGCGCTTCATCCTGATCAACCCGGGCGCCTACACCCACACCAGCATCGCCCTACGCGATGCCCTGGCGGCCGTGGCCATCCCCTTCATCGAAGTGCACTTATCCAATGTGCACGCCCGCGAACCCTTCCGCCGCCATTCCTACCTGTCCGATCTGGCGGTAGGCGTGGTCTGCGGCTTCGGCGCGCAAAGTTACGAGCTGGCCCTCGCTGCGGCCCTGCGCCGCCTGGCCTGATAGCGACTCCCTTTAACCCAAACCTTACGGAACCCGATCCCCATGGATATCCGCAAAATCAAGAAACTGATCGAACTGCTCGAAGAATCCGGCATCCACGAAATCGAGATCAAGGAAGGCGAAGAATCCGTGCGCATCGCCCGCGCCGGCGCCGCCACGGTGCCCATGCACTACACCATGCCCGCAGCCATGCCCATGACCGCCGCGCCCGCCGCCGCTCCGGCCGCCGCCGCTCCCGCCGCACCGGCCATCAGCGGCCACACGGTGAAGTCGCCCATGGTCGGCACCTTCTACCGCTCCCCCAGCCCGGGCGCCAAGTCCTTCGTGGAGATCGGCGATCACGTCAAGAAAGGCGACACCATCTGCATCATCGAAGCCATGAAGATGATGAACAACATCGAGGCCGATGCCGATGGCGTGGTCAAGGCCATCCTCATCGAGAACGGCACGCCGGTGGAATTCGACGAACCGCTGTTTATCATCGAGTAATCGGCTGTGGCCTGCACGGGTAGTTTGTTAACTGCATTTCGGATGCATGGAGCCCTGAGACAAGGCGCCGTGACGAGTCATAGCAGGGCTATGGCGAGGAGCGGCAACGCCGTATCAGGGGTTCAGGCGCCGAAATGGAGTAACGGAACTACCCACGCAGGCCACGAACAAACCTGTTTGGGACTCCGTTCGCGCTAGGTCAGCTTAAAGCACGAACGCATTGCAACCGCCCTCCGCCCGCCCTTCGACATGCTCAGGGCGAGCGGGTTTGAGAATACAAACGCCATGCTCGATAAAGTCCTTATCGCCAACCGCGGCGAAATCGCCCTGCGCATCCTGCGCGCCTGTAAAGAACTGGGCATCAAGACCGTGGCCGTCCACTCCACCGTGGACCGCAACCTCATGCACGTGCGCCTCGCCGACGAGTCCGTCTGCATCGGCCCGGCCGCCTCGGCGCAGAGCTACCTGAATATCCCGGCCATCATCGCCGCCGCCGAGATGACCGACGCCGTGGCCATCCACCCCGGCTATGGCTTCCTCGCCGAGAATGCCGACTTCGCCGAACAGGTGGAGAACTCCGGCTTCGTGTTCATCGGCCCGAAACCCGACTCCATCCGCCTGATGGGCGACAAGGTCTCGGCCATCGAGGCCATGAAGAAGGCCGGCGTGCCCACCGTGCCCGGCTCGGGCGGTCCCTTGGGTGACGATGCCGCCGAGAACCAGAAGATCGCCAAGCGCATCGGCTTCCCGGTAATCATCAAGGCCGCCGGCGGCGGCGGCGGCCGCGGCATGCGCGTCGTGCATACCGAGGCGAATCTGCACACGGCCATCCAGACCACCAAGGCCGAAGCCAAGGCCGCCTTCAACAACGATATGGTCTACATGGAGAAATTCCTGGAGAACCCGCGCCATATCGAGATCCAGGTCCTCGCCGACGGCCAGGGCAATGCCATCCACCTGGGCGAGCGCGACTGCTCCATGCAGCGCCGCCACCAAAAGGTCGTCGAGGAGGCCCCGGCGCCCGGCATCAGCCAGGAAGTGCGCGATTTCATCGGCGGACGCTGTGCCAAGGCCTGTATCGACATCGGCTACCGTGGCGCCGGCACCTTCGAATTCCTCTACGAGAACGGCGAGTTCTATTTCATCGAAATGAACACCCGCGTCCAGGTAGAACACCCGGTCACCGAGATCATCACCGGCGTGGACATCATCAAGGAACAGCTGCGCATCGCCGGCGGCCTGCCCCTGTCGTTCAAGCAGGAAGACATCAAGGTCAAGGGCCATGCCATCGAGGCGCGCATCAACGCCGAAGACCCGCACAGCTTCGTGCCCTGCGCCGGCGACATCCACCGCTACCACCCGCCGGGCGGCCCGGGCATCCGCATGGACACCCATATCTACTCCGGCTACCGCGTGCCGCCCAATTACGACTCCATGGTCGCCAAGCTGATCGCCTTCGGCGACAGCCGCGAAGTGGCCATGGCGCGCATGCGCGGCGCCCTGGACGAGATCCTGGTGGACGGCATCAAGACCAATATCGCCCTCCACCGGACGATCATGAACGACCTGAACTTCCAGCGCGGTGGAACCAATATCCACTACCTGGAACACCATATGCCGGGCAAGCCGTAAGCGGCATGCACGGACGCAGAGACAAACCCCGCCACGTTGCGGGGTTTGCTTTTTTTCAGCTGACCTATACTTTCAGGACGGGGGCACGCAGCCTCCCCGCTTCCCAAGACGCTCGACGTCCAAGGTCTGCTCACCGCGAGGGCTCATGCCCCGAGGAGGAGCCTTGGACCCATCCCGGTTTCCCGTCACCAGCCATGCTCATCTTGAACATCACTCCGCCGTCGCCCTGCTGCTGACCGGCCGCGCCCTGCGCGCCCTGGTCGAAGGCTATATCGGCATCCTCATTCCCCTGCAGCTCTTGGCCCTGGGGCATGGCCCGGCCCAGATCGGCCTGCTCAGTACCAGTATGCTCCTGGGTTCCGCGCTCGCCGTTCTGGCCCTGGGTCTCTGGGGCCACCGCCTCGCCGAGGCACGGCTGTTCACGATCGCAGCGCTGCTCATGGCCTTCACCGGTTTCTGCTTTCCCTTGGCCGGCGAACTCTGGCCCCTGCTGCTCCTGGGCTTTCTCGGCAGCATGAACCCCGGCGGCAGCGACCTGAGCCTGTTCCAGCCCCTGGAGCAGGCGCGCCTGGCCGGCGCCGGCCCCGGGCAAACCACCGGGGTCTTCGCCCGCTACAGCCTGATCGGCTCGGTATTCGCCGCCCTGGGCGCCCTGGCCGCCGGCCTGCCCGACTGGCTGGCCGTGCACACGAGTCTCGCCGCCGACCAGGGCCGGCACGCCCTGTTCTTCGCCTATGGCGCGGCCGGGCTCCTGCTCGGCATGCTCTACTTGCGCCTGCCGGCGCCGGAACGCGGCGGCCCGCATCCGCCCGCCTGCCCCCTGCAAGCCTCCCGCCCCCTGGTCGCCAAGCTGGCGGCGCTATTCGCCTTGGATGCCTTCGCCGGCGGCCTCCTGACCCATGCCCTGATGGCCACTTGGTTGATCCGGCAATATGGGCTGTCCGCCGAGACGCTGGGCCTGTATTTCTTCGCGACCGGTCTGCTCGCCGCCGTATCCCAGGTCCTGGCACCGGCACTGGCCCGGCGCTTCGGCCTGCTCAATACCATGGTCTTCACCCATATACCGGCCAGCCTCTGCCTGATCCTGGCGGCGCTGACGCCCAGCTTCGCCTGGGCTATGGGGCTGTTGCTGCTGCGCGCCCTGTTCTCGCAGATGGATGTGCCGACACGCACGGCCTTCGTCATGGAGAACGTCTTGCCCGAGGAGCGCCGCGCCGCCGCCAGTTTCACCAGCCTGACGCGCAGCCTGGCGGCGGCCCTGGGCCCCGCCCTGGCCGGATATCTGCTGAGCACCGACTGGCCGGCCCTGCCGCTCGTGGCCTGCGGCGTCTTGAAGATCGTCTACGACCTGAGTTTGTGGGTCTGTTTTCGCGCCAAAGGAAAGGGCGCCGGAAGGCGCCCTTGAGGAGGAGAGTGCTACCAGCTCAGGGTCAGACTGTACTGGCCATTGCTGGCCCCCGTCCCGCCACTGACCCATTTGACGCGGATATAGCGGGCATAGGTCGCCGCGTAAATGTTCTTGGTGGACAGGACATCGACCAGGCCCACGCCCTTGTTGGAACAGGTGATCAGCGAGCCCGTGCTGGTGTAGAGGCAGATGTCGTAATTGGACGCGGCATTGGAGGCCAGGCTGGCGGTCAGGGTCTTGCCGCTGGGTAGCTGCACCACGAAATAGTCCAGATCGGTGGTGCTGGCCATGGCCCCCAGCATGGTCGTGCCCGAGCTGGTCACCGGATCGGCGGTGGAGCGCGTGTCGTTGGGTTCGCTCTCGGCATTGGGCGGCGGTGGCGGCGGAGGCGGCGGCGAAGCGTCGGAGCCTGTGTAGAGCAGCTTGTTGGGGCCGGAGGGGATACCGGTAAGCTTGTCCAGGCTGGCATTGGCCAGTAGGGCCGCGGTCACGGTCGCGACGCTGGCCGCCGGATTGTCGGCCAGGTACAGGGCCACGGCGCCGGCCACATGGGGCGAGGCCATGGAGGTCCCGGACTTGATGGACGAGGCGGTATCGCTGCTGTTACTCGCCGAGGTGATGCTGGAGCCCGGCGCGAACAGGTCGACGCAACTGCCGTAGTTGGAGAACCAGGACATGGCGTCGCTGCTGGCGGTGGAGCCTACCGTGATGGCCGAGGGCGCGCGGGCCGGGGATTTGCTGCAGGCCAGCCAGGAATCGTTGCCCGCCGCCACCACCACGGGTATGCCGGCGGCGCTCATGCGCGCCACGGCATCGTCGATGGCCTGGGAAGCGCCGCCGCCCAGGCTCATATTGGCCACGGCCGGCTTCTGGGCATTGAGGGCCACCCAGTCCATGCCCTCGATGACATCGACGCTGGAGCCCGAACCCTGGCAGTTGAGCACGCGCACCGCGTGCAGATTCACGCCCTTGGCCAGGCCCCAAGTCGTGCCGCCCACCGTGCCGGCCACATGGGTTCCGTGGCTATGGCAGTCGTTGGTGCCATTGCCGTCGCCCACGGCATCGTAGCCCGCGCCTACCCGGCCGGTGAATTGCTGGTGCGTGGCGCGGATGCCGGTGTCGATGACATAGGCATGCACATTGCTCGCCGTGGTCGCGTAGTTATAGCTGCCGTTGAGCGGCAGGCTGCGCTGATCGACCCGGTCCAGACCCCAGGTGGCGCCGGTCTGAGTCGTGGAGGCCTGCATCATCAATACCGGCTCCACATAGGCCACGCGCTCGTCGGCGGCCAACTCCGCCGCCTGCTCCAGGCTCATGCTGAGGGCGGCGCCGTTCAGCACGCGGCGGAAGCTCTGCTCGACGCGGGCGCCGTGCCGGCGAGCCAGATCGTCGGCGGCGCGGGCGCTGCTGATGCCCTTGGCCTCGGTCTGCTGCGGCTTGAATACGACCAGGTAGCGTCCGGGCAGGCTGCCGGGCTGATCGAGGTTGATCAACTCGCCGGCGCTGGCGCCGCAGGCGGCAAAAAGGCTGAGCACCAGCAGGCTGGGCTGGAAATGGCGGGAATGCATGAGACAAGTCCTCCGTAGATAACGCCTGGAGCACTCGTCGGAAGGGCGCGAACCCGTTCCGGCAGGGTGTGGGACCCGAGAAAACAGGCACTCGCTTCCTGCGCCTGCCTGTTGATTTGAGTATACGCAGCGTCGCCCCCCCCACAAGCGGGATCTGAGCCATTTGTGAAACACTAGACGATAGCGGTCCGTGTGAACCATTCCGCTAACTCACTACGGATGGTGGGCGTGACCCCTTAGTCACCATTACCGCGGTGGTGCTGTATGACATCCGTCATTTCGGCAAGAAACTTCTTGTAGCGAAACGGTTTGGAAATGTATCCGTCGAACCCCGCGCCCTGCATGCGCTCTGCGTCTCCCTTCATAGCCAGGGCCGTCAGCGCGATGATGGGAATATGGCTCGTCGCCGGATCGGACTTCAAGACGCGCGCAGCCTCGATACCACTCATATCCGGTAGCTGAATATCCATAAGGATGGCATCCGGCCTGTCGCGCCGCGCGATGTCGAAACTGGCGGAGGCGGTTACCGCTTCGAGGGGAATGTGTCCGGCATTTTTGAGAACCTCGACCGTCAGCATCATGTTGGTGCGCGAGTCTTCAACGACCAGTATTCGCCACATGGTTATCTCCTTGAGCTCGTAACGAGCGGCAGATGTTTAGCCCCTAGTGGTCCATGCGGGCAATTCGGTTACATGATTTCGGCGCCTGAAACCCTGATACAGCGTTGCCGCTCCTCGCCATAGCCCTGCTATGACTCGTCGCGGCGCCTTGTCTCAGGGCTTCATGCATCCGAACTGACGTTAACCAATTACCCGCATGGACCCCTAGCTGACAATGCGCGTTTCACCTCGGACAGCAACCGTTCAGGCGCGAAGTTGGCCTTTCTCATGACCGTCGACTCATGGCTCTTTAAACGACTCCGGCCTGTGGCAGAGCTTACCCTGCTGGTTACGATAAGGAGTGGAACTTCCGCGGTATCCTGGCAGGAACGCAGCCCCTCGGCGATTCCGAAGCCGCTCTCGTCGGACATATTCAAATCCAGGATGACGAGGTCGGGCCGCACTTCCTGCACCTTTTTGACCGCATCGTTGCCGCAGGCCCGCAGCACCCTGAATCCCAGCCCTCTCAGGCTGGATTGGATTCGGTTGACCGCCGCGGAATCCAGGCCAACCACCAGCACCACGACTTGCCCGCGCGTCTCGTCCGTTAGGCCGAGCTCAGCGATGGCAGCGCGCAATACCTTGCCTGCCACCGGTTTTTGCAGCACTTTCGCGGCGCCCAGTACGAAACCCCTTGTCTCGTCGGCGTCGATAGAGACGATGACGACTGGCACCGAACTCAGCACGGGATCCGCCTTTAGTCTGTCGAGCGCTTCCCAACCGTGAATGTTCGGCATCAGGAGGTCCAGGGTGATCACGTCGGGCCGTTCCTGCGCCGCCAATGCCAATCCATGTGCGGCGTCGGACGCGGAAGTGACCCGGAAGCCCGCATCCTCCAAGTGAGTGCGCAGGATCTCCGTGGTCCATTCGTCATCCTCGATGATCAGGGCCCGCCGAATAGGGTCCTTCGGCACCGGTTGAGGGGCATGGCCTTGCTGCTGCGGGCGCGCACTGGTCGCGCCTGGCGCTAAGGAAATCCCCTGCGCCGACAGTTCTGTCGTTTCCTTAACCTCCCGCCAGGGCAACCAAACGACAAAGCATGAGCCCTGACTGGGGGTGCTTGCCACCGCAACGGTGCCCCCATGCAACTCCGCGAGCCGGTTGACGAGTGCAAGCCCCAGGCCGGTCCCTTCAGTCTTGCGCACGAGCGTAGAGTCCAGCTGGAGGAAGGCCTGAAAGAGGCGTGGCAAATCCGCTGCCGCGATGCCGATACCCGTGTCGCAGACTTTGATCTCCAGGAACTCCTCGAACTCGCTTTCCGGCAACGGCAACTGACGGATGCCCCCCGTCCGCGTTGCCGCCAGCATGAGTGCATCGCGCCCGACGGCACGCGAGGAGAGTCGAACCTCTCCGCCATCCGGCGTGAATTTCACGGCGTTGGAGAGCAAGTTGTAGACAATTTGCTTGAGCTTGCGCGCATCGCCCATCAAACGACCGGCATCGTCGGGGAGGTCGAGCTTGAGTTTGATTCCGTGCTTGTAGGCCTTTTCCCGGACCACGTTGAGGCTGGCTTGCAACAGGCTAGCGACTTCGACGACCTCCAGATCCAGGGTCATCTTTCCGGTTTCGACCTTGGACAGATCAAGGATGTCGTTGATCAGCGCGAGCAAGTGCTCGCCGCTTAAGAATATTTCCGTGATGTAGTTGTTCTGCTTCTTGCTCAGCTTGCCGACCACCCCGTCTTTCAGGATCTCGGAGAATCCGATGATGGCATTCAAGGGTGTGCGCAGTTCGTGCGACATGCTGGCCAGAAACTCGGACTTCATCCTCGATGCGGCCTCGATTTGGAGGTTCTTGCGCGCTATCTCCTCGGCGTGTTGCTGCAGCTCGTCGGCCTGGCGCTGGAGCTGTCGGTAAAGGTAAAAGAGGTTGACGAACACCTGGACCTTGGCGCGCAAAACTTCCGGCACGATGGGCGAATACACATAGTCCACCGCCCCCAGGGTGTATCCCTTGTAGCGCTCGGCCTCGGAATCCGCCTCGGCGGTAACGAAGATGATTGGCGTATGGGACGAACGTGGCCGGTTGTGTATCAGCGTCGCCGTTTCGAAGCCATCCAAGCCTGGCATGTTGACGTCGAGCAGCACGACGGCGAAGTCGCGTGTCAGAAGCTGCCGCAACGCCTCCCGTCCCGAATTCGCGGTCACGACATCCAGGCCCGTGCCCGCCAGCACCGCCTCCAGCGAGGCCAACTTGCTTGGACTGTCGTCCACAATCAGCACGCTGGCCGGCGTGCCATTGGGTGATCGGGAACCCGGCTGGCCGCTGACATCGCGAATGGCCGGAATTTCCGTGTGTGGTTCGTACATCCGCCTCGTCCTTCGGACACTCGACGTCCGGGAGTTCGAGCCTTATTTCCGTAGGCTCAGTTCGAGAAGATACGGTCCGATCGCTTCAAGCTTGAGCGCAATCGCGTCCGGATTGGACCGTTTGGCCGCTTCAGGCATCTCACTGGCGACGGCGGTCGCGGGCGATTCGATCACGGTCAGGCCGCCATGACGACGGATCGCCGCCAGGCCTGCCGCGCCATCGGCGCTGGCTCCAGTCAGTACAACGCCGATCACGCGCGTCCCAAATGCTTCCGCAGCCGTCTCGAAGAGCACGTCGATGGCCGGCTGGGCGTACAGCACCGGGTCCTCCGTCGACAGGGCAAAGTGAGGGCCATCGACCAACAGGTGATAACCGCCGGGCGCGAGGTACACCCGGCCTGCTTCGATGGCCTGTTTGTCCTCCACCTCACACACCTGAAGCGCGCAGGATTCCTGCAGCACATACCGTAGCGTATCGCCGGCTTGGGGATCCCGGTGTTGCACCACGGCGATCGGAAGCGGAAAGCTCAAGGGCAGCGCCGTCAGCACGCTACGCACGGCGTGCAACCCGCCCAGTGAGGCGCCAACCACGATCAATCCGTATCCCATCCGGTAACCTCAGTGGCTCCGACTCTTTCGGAGTGCCCCTACCTCACTTTCCGGTAGAGCTTTTCACCGCCTTGCAGTAATTCATAGCTCTCGCCATGCGGCGTAAAATCAAGCGACTCGCCACGCCCCAACCCCAGCACCCCCGCCGCCGCCAGGCTGTCGTAGAACAACCGGTGCACCCGCCCCTGAAGTTGGCGGTTGAAGTAGATCATGACGTTGCGGCACAGAATCACGTGGAATTCGTTAAACGAGGCGTCGGTCACGAGGTTGTGCACCGCCCAGACGACGTTGCCGCGCAGGAAGTCGCGTAGGAGCACGCTGTCGTGCTTCGCCGTGTAATAGTCGGAAAATTGTCCGTGACCGCCGGCCTTCTGATAGTTCACCGTGTTGTCGCGCATGTGCTTGATGGGATAAATCGCGTCCCTACCCTGCGCCAACAGCCGCTCGTTGATATCCGTGGCGTAGAGCTTGGTGCGATCCAGCAGACCCTCCTCTTGCAGTAGGATGGCCATGGAATAGACTTCCTGCCCGGAGCTGCAGCCGGCGTGCCATATACGGATAACGGGCAGTTGACGCAAGCTCGGCACAACCTTCTGGCGGAATACCCGGTAGAAGCTGGGATCGCGAAACATGGCCGTGACATCGACCGTCACCGCGTCAAGGAACCGGCTCATATATCCGGGATCGTGAACGACTCGATCCTGTAGCGCCGAAATCGAGGCCAATGTCTCCCGCTGCATGGCGCGGTGGACGCAGCGTTTGAGCGAAGCCGGCGCATAGTCGCGAAAATCGTAGCCGTAGCGCTGACGAATCGCCTCCAACAACAGCGGTAGCTCGATCGCTTCTATCGCGTCGGCTTCCGCTTGGCGCGCAGATTCCTGGGTCCATGCCATGCGTGTCCCCGCTTCGTTGCCGCGAGCTCCCGGAGTCCGAGTTCTCGGCACATTGACCACGCCGCCGCCAGCCGCCAGCTCCATCACCGTTACCGGTACAACCAGACCCGCATGAGCGAAAGCAGCTGATCGGTGTCTACCGGCTTGCTGACATAATCGGAGGCGCCAGCCTCGATGCACTTCTCCCGGTCGCCCTTCATGGCCTTGGCAGTGAGCGCGATCATGGGCAGTGATTCGAAGTCCTGGAGCTTACGGATTCGGCGCATGGTCTCGACGCCGTCCATTTCCGGCATCATGATGTCCATCAGCACGATGTCCGTGTCGGCATGTTGCTTCAGTTTCTCGATCGCCGTCTTGCCGTTCTCCGCCGAAATCACCTCCATCTTGTTGCGCTCCAGCACGCTGGTCAGGGCGAAGATGTTGCGCACGTCGTCATCCACCACCAACACCTTCTTCCCGGCCAGGCTGTCCGCGCTCTGGTACAGCCTTTCCAGCATCTGGCGGCGGTCCTCCGGCAGCTTGGAAACCACGCGATGCAGGAACAGCGCAGTTTCATCGAGCAGCCTTTCCGGTGAGTGCACGTCCTTGACGATGCCCTTGCCAGCCAGCGCCTTGAGCCGATCCTGCTCGTCCTTGGCCAATTCGCTCAGGCCGTAGACGATGACCGGTATGTCCCGAGTCAGCTCGCTCGCCTGCAAGGACTCCAGCAGTTCGGCGCCGGACATGTCACCCAGGTTGAGATCCAGCACCATGCAGTCGTAGTTCTTCTTCTTCAGCGCGGCCAAGGCTTGCTTGCCGGTGGCCACGGCCTTCACTCGGACGTCGCCATTGCCGATCAAGCCAAGGATGGTGTTCCGATGGGCCTCGTCGGCGTCGGCGACCAGCAGTTCCTTCACTTCCCGCTCGGCGAATTTCTTCACCTCGGCCAAGGCATTCCGGATGGCATCGGCTGTCACCGGCTTCACCAGGTATTCGAAGGCGCCGTAGCGCAGCCCGCGCGAACGGTTGTCCTCGACCGAGATGATCTCCACCGGAATGTGTCGCGTGTCCGGATTGCGCTTCAAACGGTCCAATACCACCCACCCGTCGATGTCGGGCAGCTGCAGGTCTAGCGTGATCGCCGTCGGCTTGTGACGGTCGGCCAAATCCAGCGCTTCGGTGCCGCGCGCGGCGACAATGCCCTTGAAGCCCTTCTGCCGCGCCGTATCGAGCAGGATGCCGGCAAACTTGCTGTCGTCCTCGATGATCAGCAAGCTGCGGTCACCCGGGCGGATGGCGGCCCTGTCGTCAGTGATCTCGACAGCCCTCGCCACCCTCGGTGGCGGCGCCGCCAGCGCCTCGCCGCCACCGAAGCTCGGCTCAGCGCGCTCGGTGGGTGCAGCCGCCATGGGCACATCGTTGCGCCAACGCTCGCCAGTACTGCTGGCGGAGCCGCCGCGACTACCCTGCCCCGCATCGGCGGGGCGCAGTGGAACGAACAGCGCGAAGGTGCTGCCGTTACGCGCCTCGCTGTGGGTGAGCCGCAGCTCGCCGCCCAGCAGGCGGGCGATTTCGCGGCTGATCGACAGTCCTAGCCCGGTGCCGCCGTACTTTCGCGCCGTGCCGGTATCCGCCTGTTGGAAGGCCTCGAAGATGATCTTCTGCTTCTCGCTCGGCACACCGATACCGGTATCGGTCACCGCGAAGGCGATCACCGTTTCCGCCCGGTTCAAACCCAGGTGATCCACGCTCCAACCCGAGGACACCCGCTCGACACGTACCGCGACCCGTCCCTTGTCGGTGAACTTGAAGGCGTTGGAAAGCAGATTCTTCAACACTTGCAGCAGCCTCTTCTCGTCGGTGTACAGCGTGTCCGGCACCGACGGGGCCATCTCCACGGCGAAACCGAGTCCGCGGTTGTCGGCGACGTGGCGGAAAGTACGTTCCAGCTGCTCGGCCAATTTACCGAAGGATACTTCGGCGATGTCCAAGGCCACGGTGCCCGACTCGATCTTGGACAGGTCGAGGATCTCGTTGATCAGGGCCAACAAGTCCTTACCCGAACCTTGAATCGTCCGGGCGTATTCGACCTGTTTGTCGTTGAGGTTCGCTTCGGAGTTCTCCGCCAGTTGTTGAGCAAGAATCAACAGGCTGTTGAGCGGCGTCCTCAGTTCATGAGACATATTGGAGAGAAATTCCGATTTGTACTTGGAGGTGAGACTGAGCTGCTCGGCCTTCTCCTCCAAGGCCATTTTCGCCGTCTCCACTTCGCGGTTCTTGCGCTCCACTTCGATCTTCTGCTCTTCGAGCAACCGCGCCTTCTCTTCGAGCTCTTCGTTGGTTTGGCGCAGCTCCTCCTGCCCGCTCTGCAATTCCTCCGCCAGCGACTGGGACTGCTTGAGAAGCTCCTCGGTGCGCATATTGGCTTCGATGGTATTGAGTACGATGCCGATGGATTCGCCAAGCTGGTCGAGGAAAGTCTGGTGAATCATGCTGAACAGCGTGAAGGAGGCCAGCTCGACCACGGCCCTGACCTTGTTTTCGAAGATGATGGGCAGAACGATGATGTTGAGCGGCCGCGCCTCGCCCAGGCCCGAGGTGATTTCGATGTAATCGCCGGGCACGCTGGTGAGCAGGATGCGCTGCTTCTCGGCAGCGCACTGCCCGACCAGCCCCTCGCCGACCGCCCACTGATTGGCCAGGTTCTTGCGCTCCTTAAAGGCATAGGCCGCCATGAGTTTGAGTCGCGGGGACTCGGGCTGGCTCTCGTCCATGATGTAGAAGACGCCGTGCTGGCCGTTGACCAGCGGCGCCAGTTCCGAGAGCACCGTCTTGGACACCGCCGTCAAGTCGCGCTGCCCCTGCAGCAGGCGCGTGAACTTGGCCAGATTGGTCTTCAGCCAATCCTGTTCCGAGTTCTGTTGCGTCGTTTCGCGCAGATTGCGGATCATCTCGTTGACGTTGTCCTTCAACTCGGACACTTCCCCGCGCGCCTCGACCTTGATGGATCGGGTCAGATCGCCCTTGGTCACGGCCGTCGCGACTTCCGCGATGGCGCGTACTTGGGTGGAGAGATTGGCCGCCAACTGGTTGACGTTGTCGGTCAGCCCCTTCCAGGTTCCGGCCGCGCCCGGCACATTCGCCTGGCCGCCCAGCTTGCCGTCCACGCCGACTTCGCGTGCCACGGAGGTCACCTGATCGCCGAACAGCGCCAGGGTATCGGTCATGTTGTTGATGGTATCGGCCAGATCCGCCATCTCGCCCTTGGCCTCCACGGTGAGCTTGCGCTTCAGATCGCCGTTGGCGACCGAGGTCACCACCTTGGCGATGCCGCGCACCTGGCTGGTCAGGTTGGCCGCCATGAAGTTGACGTTGTCGGTGAGATCCTTCCAGGTTCCTGAGACGCCGCGCACGACGGCCTGACCGCCCAGCTTGCCTTCCGTGCCCACCTCGCGTGCCACGCGCGTCACTTCCGCCGAGAAGCTGTTGAGTTGGTCCACCATGGTGTTGATGGTGTTCTTGAGCTCCAGGATCTCGCCCTTGACGTCCACCGTGATCTTCTTGGACAGATCGCCGTTCGCCACGGCCGTGGTTACGGTCGCGATATTGCGCACCTGATCGGTCAGGTTCGAGCCCATCATGTTCACGCTGTCGGTCAGATCCTTCCAGGTACCGGCGACGCCGGTGACGAAGGCCTGGCCGCCCAAGCGTCCCTACATGCCGACCTCGCGCGCCACGCGCGTCACTTCCGAAGCGAAGGCGCGCAACTGATCCACCATGGTGTTCATGGTTTCCTTCAGCAGCAGGATCTCACCACGCACGTCCACGGTGATCTTCTTCGACAGATCGCCGTTGGCTACCGAGGTCGTCACCTCCGCGATATTGCGCACCTGGGCGGTGAGGTTCGAGGCCATCATGTTCACGCTGTCGGTCAGGTCCTTCCAGGTCCCGGCCACGCCAGGAACCTGTGCCTGACCGCCTAGCCGGCCCTCGGTACCCACTTCGCGCGCCACGCGCGTCACTTCCGAAGCGAACAGCCCCAGCTGATTCACGGTCTTGTTGATGGTCTCCTTGATCTCAAGGATTTCCCCCTTCACGTCCACGGTGATCTGCTGACCCAAATCGCCCTTGGCAATGGCGGTGGCGACCTTGGACACGTCGCGCAATTGCACGGTCAGGTTGCCGGCCATGGCGTTGACGCTTTCGGTGAGGTCCTTCCAGGTCCCCGCCACGTCCTTGACCTGGGCCTGGCCGCCGAGCTTGCCCTCGGTGCCCACCTCGCGCGCCACGCGCGTCACTTCCGAAGCAAACAGGCCCAACTGATCCACCATGGTGTTGATGGTGTCCTTGATCTGCAGGATCTCGCCTTTCACGTCCACGGTGATCTGTTGGCTCAAATCGCCCTTGGCGATGGCGGTGGCGACCTTGGACACGTCGCGCAACTGCACGGTCAGGTTGCCGGCCATGGCGTTGACGCTGTCGGTGAGGTCCTTCCAGGTGCCGGCCACGTCCTTGACCTCGGCCTGACCGCCGAGCTTGCCCTCGGTGCCCACCTCGCGCGCCACGCGCGTCACTTCCGAGGCGAACAAGCCCAGTTGATCCACCATGGTGTTGATGGTGTCCTTGATCTCCAAGATCTCGCCTTTCACGTCCACGGTGATTTTCTGGCCGAGGTCGCCCTTGGCGATGGCCGTCGCGACCTTGGACACGTCGCGCAACTGCACCGTGAGGTTGCCAGCCATGGCGTTGACGCTCTCGGTCAGGTCCTTCCAGGTCCCGGCCACGCCGGGCACCTGGGCCTGGCCGCCGAGCATACCCTCGGTGCCGACCTCACGCGCCACGCGGGTCACTTCCGAGGCGAAGCCGCCCAGCTGGTCCACCATGGTGTTGATGGTGTCCTTGATTTGCAGGATCTCGCCTTTGACATCGACCGTGATCTTCTGGCTCAGATCACCCTTGGCGATGGCGGTGGCGACCTTGGACACGTCGCGCAGCTGCACGGTCAGGTTGCCGGCCATGGCATTGACGTTGTCGGTCAGGTCCTTCCAGGTGCCGGCCACGCCCTTGACCTGGGCCTGGCCGCCGAGCTTGCCCTCGGTGCCCACTTCGCGCGCCACACGCGTCACTTCCGAAGCGAACAAGCCCAGCTGATCCACGGTCTTGTTGATGGTCTCCCGCCTTTCACGTCCACGGTGATCTGTTGGCTCAAATCGCCCTTGGCGATGGCGGTGGCGACCTTGGACACGTCGCGCAGCTGCACGGTCAGGTTGCCGGCTGTGGCGTTGACGCTATCGGTCAAGTCCTTCCAGGTGCCGGCCACGTCCTTGACCTGCGCCTGGCCGCCAAGCTTGCCCTCGGTGCCCACTTCGCGCGCCACGCGCGTCACCTCCGAGGCGAACAGGCCCAACTGGTCCACCATGGTGTTGATGGTGTCCTTGATTTGCAGGATCTCGCCCTTCACGTTCACCGTGATCTTCTGGCTCAGATCGCCCTTGGCGATGGCCGTGGCGACCTTGGATACGTCGCGCAACTGCACGGTCAGGTTGCCGGCCATGGCGTTGACGCTCTCGGTCAGGTCCTTCCACGTGCCCGCCACGCCGGGCACCTGGGCCTGGCCGCCGAGCATGCCCTCGGTGCCGACCTCGCGCGCCACGCGCGTCACTTCCGAGGCGAAGCCGCCCAACTGGTCCACCATGGTGTTGATGGTGTCCTTGATCTGCAGGATCTCGCCTTTGACATCGACCGTGATCTTCTGGCTCAGATCACCCTTGGCGATGGCGGTGGCGACCTTGGACACGTCGCGCAGCTGCACGGTCAGGTTGCCGGCCATGGCGTTGACGCCCTCGGTCAGGTCCTTCCAAGTCCCGGCCACGCCCTTGACCTGGGCCTGGCCGCCGAGCTTGCCCTCGGTGCCCACTTCGCGCGCTACGCGCGTCACTTCCGAGGCGAACAGGCCCAACTGATCCACCGTGGTGTTAATGGTCTCCTTGATTTCAAGAATCTCGCCCTTGACGTCCACGGTGATCTTCTGGCCCAGGTCGCCCCGGGCAATGGCGGCCGCGACCTTGGACACGTCGCGCAACTGCACCGTGAGGTTGCCGGCCATGGCGTTGACGTTCTCGGTCAGGTCCTTCCAGGTACCCGCCACGCCCGGAACCAGTGCCTGGCCGCCGAGCTTGCCGTCAGTGCCCACTTCGCGCGCCACGCGCGTCACTTCCGAAGCGAAGGACCCAAGCTGATCCACCATGGTGTTGATCACATCCTTGACCTGCAGGATCTCGCCCTGCACGTCCACCGTGATCTTCTGGCTCAAGTCGCCGCGGGCGATGGCGGTGGCGACCTTGGATACGTCGCGCAGCTGCACGGTCAGGTTGCCGGCCATGGTGTTGACGCTGTCGGTTAGATCCTTCCAGGTCCCCGCCACGCCCTTGACGTCGGCCTGACCGCCCAGCTTGCCGTCGGTGCCGACCTCGCGGGCGAGCCGGGTGACTTCCGTCGCGAACAGGCTGAGCTGGTCCACCATGCGGTTCTTGGCCTCCTTGATCAGAAGGATCTCGCCGCGTGCCTCCACGGTCATCTTCTGCGTCAGATCGCCATTGGCGACAGCGGAGGCCACCTTGAACACGTCGCGCAGCTGCACGGTCAGGTTGCCGGCCATGACGTTGACGCTGTCGGTCAGGTCCTTCCAGGTCCCCGCCACGCCCTTGACCTCGGCCTGGCCACCCAGCTTGCCGTCGGTGCCGACGTCGCGGGCCAACCGGGTGACCTCCGTCGCGAACAGGCTGAGCTGGTCCACCATGCGATTCTTGGCCTCCTTGATGAGGAGGATTTCGCCGCGTGCGTCCACGGTCATCTTCTGCGTCAGATCGCCGTTGGCAACGGCGGAGGCCACCTTGAACACGTCGCGCAGCTGCACGGTGAGATTGCCCGCCATGGCATTTACACTGTCGTTAAGCTCCTTCCAGGTGCCATTCATGCCCTTGACGCTCGCCTGGCCACCGAGTTTGCCCTCGAAGCCCACTTCGCGCGCGACCCGTATGACCTCGGAAGTAGAGGTGCCCAGCCTCGCCACCATGGCGTTCACGGTCTGCGCGGACTTGAGGAACTGCCCTTGCAGTTTCAGCCCATCGACCTCTAGCGGCACCTGCTGGGTCAGATCCCCCTCCGCAACGCAGCCGATGACGCGAATCACTTCGTTCATCGGGTTGAGCAAGTCGTTGGTGAGGGCGTTGCTCGAATTGACGAGTTTCTGCCAGGCCCCCTGGGCGGAGGGCAGACTGATGCGTTCGCCCACCTTGCCCTGCTTGCCGACCATCCGGGCCACGCGCTCGAACTCGGCGGTGGTCGCCGCCGATATGTCGATAACCTCGTTGAGGGTATCGGCGATCTTGCCGGAGAGTCCGGTCAGGTCGCCTGGCATCCGCACGCTGAAATCGCCGTTCTTATAGGCGGTCAAGGTCGCCAGCAATGCCTTCAGATCGAGGGGGGACGTGGGCTGCGTCTGCGTATCCATGGATGACATCCTCGTGACCATGCCTTGCGGTGGGAGTGACCGGCAACAGCGTGTCCGTAGTCTCCGGATCGAGGGGGCTGGCCTCATCAGGCGCGGTAGGGACGGAAGCAAGCCGGACGGTGGCGTGGGCGAGGATGAGGCCCGATGCGTTTTTGGCCCGTGGCGGATAGCTGTACGTGCGCCAGGGCTGCGAAGCGGCGAGTCTGGGTGAGGAAGGTAAGCTTTTGGATCGCCGGCCGGGCGCGAGCTATGACTGCAAGAGCGTTCGAACCACCGCTCACGCGCATGCTGCTGGGTGAGCGACCCTAGCCGGATATCGACCTACCCCTCATGGTTTATAGACGACAGGGAACTACTGTCAACCGTGAGCATTCTGACGCACTCTTGTGCATGAGCCAGCCCGACGTCGGATGACAGTAAGCCCCTACTAAATTGTCGATCTGTGTTTCACCAGTTCTCTGCATTGCCTGCTTGACCGCGAGTCTGGACGTGAGATGCCACTATCAGCTTTTCTCAATACATTCCATTGCTTGCAGGATTTATTGCATCCAAACTCAAGTCAACGAATGATTCACACCGTCTGCTAGCGCCTATTTGCGGCGACGCCATTCGCTGACTACGTTTATGGAATGCGGCGGTTCGCGCCGCGCCCGGTATTTCACGGACCGCCGGCGCCTGATCCACGCGCCGGCGGAAGGACGGGACCCAGGCCATGGCCAACGGGGACACGATGGTCTCTAAATACGGCTGGCGGTATGTGCTCGAAGTCAGTGCCCTGGCCCTGGTTTATTGGGGCACGGCCCATCTCGGCTTCAAAATCGCCCCGGCCTACGCCAATGTCACCTCCATCTGGTTCCCCTCGGGCATCGCCCTGGCGGTCCTGCTGCTGCGCGGCGTGCACTACTGGCCCGGCGCCCTCATCGGCCCCATGCTCTTCACGACGAATATCGGCGTCCCGCTCTTCCCGGCCTTTTGCAGCGGCATCGGCGACATGCTCAGCTCCCTGGTCGCTGCCCTGTTATTGACCCGCGTCTTCCAGTTCGACGCCCGCTTCCCGCGCCTCAAGGATGCCCTGGTGTTCTCCGTGTTCGGCGGCTTCCTGCCCACCTTGTTCGGCGGCGGCATCGGTTCCCTGACCCTGTATTTCACCGGCGTCATTCCCGCCGACATGATTCTGGTGGTGTTCAAGGTCTGGTGGCTGGCGGACTTCGCCGGCGTGATGACCCTGGCACCCTTCCTGCTCGCCCTGGCCCTGCCGGAAACCGATTCCCCCTATGCCAATAGGCCGGGCGAGTCCTGGTCCCTGCTGATCCTCCTGGTACTCGTCTGCTATGCCGTATTCGGCACCACGGCGGACGTGTTCCAGGGCAACACCCTGCCCAGCTACGCGGTCCTGCCCTTCATCGTCTGGGCCGGCCTGCGCTTCGGCCGGCGCATGAACGCCACCGTCGTCCTGCTGTGCAGCCTGTCGGCCATCGCCGGCAGTATCCGCTACCTGGCCGCCGAGGATGCGGCACGCAGCCTGCAGGTGCTCAATCTCCAAGTGTTCATGAGCGTCATGGCCATCATCGGCCTCCTGCTCAGCGCCGCCGACCGCCAGCACCGGCGCATCGCCCAGACCCTGCGCAACGACGTGGCGCGGCGCATCCAGATCGAGGAACGCTTGCGCGACAGCGAGCAAAGCCTGCAGGCCATCCTCGACAACAGCCCGGCCGTGATCTACCTGAAGGACCTGGAAGGCCACTTCCTCCTGGTCAACCGCCAGTTCGAGACCCTGTTCCACTTGGGCCGCGAGCAGATCGTAGGCAAAGACAACCACGAGCTGTTTCCCCGCAAGGCGGCCGAGCTCTACCACGCCAACGATCAGGCCGTGGCCGCAGCCGGCAAGGCCCTGCAATTCGAGGAATGGGCGCATCAGGACGACGGCAACCACATCTACCTCTCGGTGAAATTCCCCTTGCGCAACGGCGTCGGCGCCATCGTCGGCGTCTGCGGCATTTCCACCGACATCACCGAGCGCAAGCGCGCCGAAGACGCCGTGCGCGAGATGAACCAGGCCCTGGAGTCGCGGGTAGCGGCGCGCACCGCCGAGCTGGCGGCCACCAACAGCGCGCTGCAACAAGCCAAGGAATCGGCCGAAGCCGCCAACCAATCCAAGAGCCAGTTCCTGGCCATCATGAGCCACGAGATCCGTACGCCCATGAACGGCGTGGTGGGTATGATCGACCTACTGCGCGAAACCGCCCTGACCGGCGAGCAGCGCTCCCTGACGGCCACGGCCCGGGAGTCGGCCTTCGCCCTGCTGGGCATCATCAACGACATCCTGGACTTCTCCAAGATCGAAGCCGGCAAGATGGAGCTGGAGAAGATCCCCTTGAACCTGCGCGAGCTGGTGGAAGGCGTGGCCGAGACCCTGGCCAGCAATGCCGCCAAGAAGCAGCTGGATCTGGTCTGCCATGTGGATCCGGAATTACCGGAATGGGTCCTGGGCGATCAGGTTCGCCTGCGCCAGATCCTGTTCAACCTCTGTGGCAATGCCATCAAGTTCACCGAGCGCGCCGGCGGCCAGGTCTGCCTGCGCGCCGAAACGGCCGGCGAAAACGAGCTGCGCCTACGTATCAGCGACAACGGCATAGGCATGGACGAAGCCACGGCCGCCCGCCTGTTCCAACCCTTCACCCAGGCCGACAGCGCCACGACGCGGCGCTTCGGCGGCAGCGGCCTGGGGCTGTCCATCTGCCGTCGCCTGGTGGAACTGATGGAGGGTCGGCTCGGCGTCGCGAGCCGTCCCGGCGAGGGCTCGGAGTTCACCGTCACCCTGCCCTTGCTCACGCCGGGCATCCCGCCCATAGACTCGGCGCTCCAGCCCGCCATCGATCACCTACGCGTCCTGGTCCTGATGCGTGCCGGCGCCCTGCGCGACAGCGTCGAAGCCTATTTGCGCCATGGCCAGGCCCTGCTCAGCCTGGCCGACGACATGGCATCAGCCAAGCCCCTGGTGGAGCAGGCGCTGCAAGGCCGCAGCCCGCCGGAAATCGTGGTCCTGGGTCAGGAATACAGCGACATGGACCGCATCGAGCTGTGCACCTGGTTTTCCTCCCGCGCCGCGCTCTGCGGGACCCGCTTCGTCCTGCTCAGCCAGCGCCATGAGCGAGGCGTACTGCAAGCCTGTTTGGATAGCGTGCGGGTGAGGACCGGTCCCCTGCACCACGCCGACCTGGTGCTCGCCGTCGCCGTGGCCGCCGGCCGGGAAAGCCCGCAACTGGGGCCCATGACCGAGCTGCCCAGCGTGGTGCGCCGGGCCGCGCCCAGCGTGGAGGAGGCCGAGGCCGCCGGCCGCCTGATCCTGGTGGCCGAGGACAATCCCACCAACCAAGAGGTAATCCTGCGCCAGCTCCAGCTCCTGGGCTATGCCGGCGAGCTGGCCGCCAATGGCCGTCAGGCCCTGGAACGCTACCGCTCGCGACGTTACGGACTCGTGCTCAGCGATTGTCACATGCCGGAGATGGACGGTTTCCAGCTGACCGACGCCCTGCGCCAGCTGGAACAGGACACGGATAGGCACACGCCCATCGTCGCCATCACCGCCAATGCCCTGCTGGGCGAGAGCGAGCGCTGCCTGGCCGCCGGCATGGACGACTACCTGGCCAAGCCCGTGGAGTTGAATGTACTCCAGCGCCTGCTCAATAAATGGTTGCCCCAATGCCCGGGCGTGGCGATCGATCCCAGGGCGGCGGCCTGTCCTGTCGTCGACACCGAGGCCGTCCTGGATCGAAACGCCTTGATCGCCCTGGTCGGCAACGACGCCAGCATCCAGGCCAAGATCCTGGGCAGCTTCCTGGAGAGCACGCCGCCGCTGGGCGTCGAAATCGTCAGCGCCAGCGAAGCCCGGGATGCCGAACGCCTATCCGCCGCCTGCCACAAGCTGAAATCGGCCGCCAAGGCCGTCGGCGTCCTGGCCCTGGCGGAATGTTGCCGACGACTGGAGGAAGCCGCCAAGGATCAGAATTGGCCACCGGTGCCCGGGGACGTGAACCGCTTCCGCCAAGCCCTGGTCCAAGCCCATGAGGCCATCCAAGCCTCTCTAGCCCTGCCCGGAGCCCCGACATGAGCGAGGACGAGCTGAAGCGCCTGAAGGCGCTCATCGTGGACGACGATCCCTTCATGCGCCAACTCCTGGCCATGACCCTGCAACAGCTGGAAATCGGCCAAATCGTCAGCGCCCACAGCGGCGAGAATGCCCTCGCGATCCTGGACGCCGCCCCCGCCGGCTTCGATGTCCTGCTCTGCGACCTGAAAATGCCCGGCATGGACGGTGTCGAATTCCTACGCCACCTGTCCGAGCGGGAATATGCCGGCGGCGTCATCCTCATGAGCGGGGAGGAGCTGAGCATCTTGCGCGCCGCCGTCAACCTGGGCCGCGCCCGCTTCCTGAATATCCTTGGCTCCCTGGAAAAACCCATCACGGCACAGGCCCTACTGCATCTGCTCGCCGATCTGAAACCCCAGCCCAAGAGCACGGCCGGGCATAGCGCGGTGAGCCTGCTCACCGTCGAGGAATTCCGCCAGGGCCTGGGCCGGGGCGAGCTCTGTCTCTACTACCAGCCCCAGGTGGAACTCACCACCCGGCGCGTCATCGGCGTCGAGGCCCTGGCCCGCTGGCAACACCCGGAACGCGGCCTCATCGGCCCGGCGGCCTTCGTGCCCCTGGCCGAGGCTAATAACACCGTGGACGAGTTCTCCGAACAGGTCTTCCGCCTGGCCATCGCCCAGACCGGACGTTGGCTGGAGCAAGGCCTGGACATGCGCATGTCCATCAACCTGTCCACGGCCGGCCTGAACCGGATCGATCTGCCAGAGGTCTTCGAGCGCATCGTCAAGGCCAGCCGGGTCGACATCTCCCGGATCATGCTGGAACTGACCGAGAGCCGCTTGATGAAGAATGTCGCGACCTCGCTGGAGATCCTGACCCGGTTGCGCCTCAAGGGCTTCGGCCTGTCCATCGACGATTTCGGCACCGGCTATTCCACCCTGGAACAGCTCAAGCGCGTGCCCTTCATCGAACTGAAAATCGATCGCAGCTTCGTGCACGGCGCCGTACACGACCCCTCCGCCTGCGCCATCCTCGAAACCAGCGCCAGCCTGGCCAAGCACCTGGGCCTGTCCATCGTCGCCGAGGGCGTCGAGGACATGCAGGACTGGGCCCAGATCGCGGCCCTGGACTGCGAGTACGCGCAAGGCTATTTCATCGCCAAGCCCATGCCCGGCGAGGAGTTCCCGCGCTGGCTGCAGACCTGGCGGCAAAGCGCCTGAGGTCCTGAATGAAAACAGGCCGCTGACGCGGCCTGTTTTGCAACTGAACACAAGGCTCAGTTATTGATGGTCAGCTTCCAGCTATTGATATAGCCGGTGTCGATGGCCGCCCGGTCCTTGACGCGCAGTTTCCAGGTGCCGGTGCGGGCCACGCCGCCGGTGTTGACGGAGTAGGTCTTGACGATATTGTCCGCCGAGCCGCCGGAGCGGTTGTGCAGGTTGAAGACCGTGCCGTTGGGCGACAAGAGATCCACGACCAAATCACCGATGTAGGTGTGCACGATGTTCACGTCCACGGACACGCTGGAGGCGGTGCCGCTGGATCCGATACTGATCGAGCTGGTCACGCCGGTCGAGTTGTTGTCGGGGATCGCCACGTCCGTGGTGTTCTCGCCGCTGTCGCCACCGCCACCGCCGCCGGTGGTGTAGCTGCCGGTGAGGCTCATGCCGCTGAAGGCCGCGTAGCCATAGACGCCCACGTAGTAGGTGCCGGCCTGGGCCGTGGCGATATTGCAGGTCTCGGAGTTGGTGCTGCCTTCGCTCTTGCAGTCGTAGCTGCCGGAGGTCGGCTTGGAGCCGAAGCGCACGAACAGATCGGCATCGCCCGAACCGCCGCTGGTCACGAACTTCAGGTTGGAAGCGCCGGCCGGCACGCTCAGGGTGTAGTACTTCCAGGAACCCGTGGCGCCCGACTGACTGGTCTGGGCCACGCCATTGCTCAGCACGACATCGCCCGGCGGCGGGGGCGGCGGAGTGTCGGAGCCATCGCCGGTATAGAGCAGCTTGTTGGGGCCGGATGGAATGCCGCTGATCTTGTCGCTGGAGGCAGCGTTCACCAAGGCCGTGGTGACCGCGCTGGGCGTCGCCGTGGAATTGGTCGCAAGATACAGGGCGGCGCCGCCGGCCACATGGGGCGAGGCCATGGAGGTGCCGGACATGGAGGCCGTGGCGGTGTTGCTGCTGATGCCCACCGAGGTGATGGACGAGCCCGGGGCGAAGATGTCCACGCAAGAACCGTAGTTCGAGAAGCTGGACATGCCATCCGAACTGGTGGTGGAGCCCACGGTGATGGCCGAGGGCGCACGAGCCGGCGAGTAGTTGCAGGCATTGGAGGAGTCGTTGCCGGCAGCCACGACGACGGTCACGCCCGCGTTGGTCATGCGCGCCACGGCGTCGTCTATGGACTGGGAGGCGCCGCCGCCCAGGCTCATATTGGCAACGGCCGGCTTGACGTGGTTGCTGGCCACCCAGTCCATGCCCTCGACCACGCCGGTGTTAGTGCCGGAGCCCTGGCAGTCCAGCACGCGCACCGCGTGCAGGGTCACGCCCTTGGCCAGGCCATAGGTCGTGCCGCCAACGGTGCCGGCCACGTGGGAACCGTGGCCCTGGCAGTCGTTGGTGCCGTTGCCGTCCTTGATGGCGTCATAGCCATTGCCCATGCGGCCTGAGAATTCGTTGTGCGTCGCGCGAATGCCGGTGTCGACGATATAGGCATGCACGTTCGAGGCGGTCGTGGCGTAGGTATAGCTGGAATCCAAGGGCAGGCTGCGCTGGTCGCTGCGGTCTATGCCCCAAGTGGCGCCGCTCTGGGTCGCCCAGGCATACATCCTGATTTCCGGTTCGACATAGGCGACGGACGGGTCGGCGGCCAGCTCGGCGGCCTGATCCAGGCTCATTTCCAATACAGCGCCATTGAGGACCTTCTTGAACACATGGGCCACGCGAGCGCCGTGGCCCCTGGCCAGGGCGTTGGCCGCGCGGTCGGTACTCAGGTTCTTGGCGGACAGGCGCTCGGCCTTGAACACCACGATGTAACGGCCCGGAATGACGCCGGCCTGGTTCATGTTGATGAGTTGGCCAGCGGTGGCGGTGGAGGCGGCGAGAACGCCGAGGGCGAGCAGCGTGGGCTGCCAGAGACGACTTTTCATGGAACAAGTTCTCCTGTGATCATTATGGTTGTGGAGCACTCGTCGGAATGAACTACCCCCTTCTTGGTATTCCGGCGGACGTCAGCAGGCTGAACAGTAGTTAAATGAATAATACTTGTCCATCCATTAGCAAAACTATTGCGTATCGTTTTGTATCCCATTGTATCGACGGCGATACAATGCTTAGGCCTTGTTTTTACGATGATTTTCGTTAGATAAAAAAATCAGCCACTTGCGCATGACATTGGCTTTCCCGCGCCGCCCTTGGCATTAGGGCCGCGTCTCGACACTGTTCATGGGGTCTCCGTAGATACCGCTTCGAAGGGCTGACGGCTGGGAGTGCCAAACCGGTGCATCGAACGCCTCCCGTCCCCTCTCCCTTGATGGGAGAGGGGACGGGAGAGGGTGAACTGCATGGCCCTGCGCAGTCCCGACCAAACGGCTGCGGTCTTATCACGGCATAAACTCGACGCGCAGCTCGCGGCTGGCGCCGCGCCCCAGGTCATCCACCGCCAGGACCGAAAACCGCCCGGATTTCTCCGGTCGCCAGGCGAGGCCCGCGTCGCGGGCGCTAGTCCCCAGGTATTGCTTGTCGGCGAACCAATAGAGTTTCTTCACCTCGGCGCCGGCCGTGGCCTGGAGGGCGATGCTCTCTAGGGGGTGGGACAGGCGCAAGGTATAGACCACCTGATTGAGCGGCGAGAGCAGGCGCGGCGCCTCCCCTGTCGATGAGCCGGCCAGGCCACAGTCCCGCGCCGGGTCCGGCGGGCTGCGCCGGGGCATGCCCGCCTCGCGGAACAACTTCTGCATGTCCGAAGACCAGAACTCGAACACTTCCTGGCGCGTATGGGCCGGGTCGATGGGGGGACAGGCGGCCTTACCCGTGCGCATGTCGATCAACACGGGGCGGTGCAGGCTAGAGACCTTGATGGGCGATTTTCCCGGTATGAACCAGGAAGAAACCGTCTGCGGGCACCAGGCATTGGGCAGCTCGCCGGAGGCCGCGCAGACCTCGACATGCTGCAGGCCCCTGGGCGGCTGCAGCAGCCGGTCCGGCGTGCGCGCCAGGTTCAGAGGCAGGGCATCGGCGATGCGGAAAAACAGCGGCGCGGCAGTGTCGATGCCGACCAGGGCCGGATTACCGTGCCCGTCGAAATTGCCGGCCCAGACCACCAGAACGTAATGGCCCACCACGCCCGCCGTCCAGGCATCGCGAAAGCCCCAGGACGTGCCGGTCTTCCAGGCCGTGGTCCAGGAACGGGCGCCGGCCGGCAAGCCATCGGGACGGGGATTGTCCTTGAGCATGTCCAGCACCAGAAAGGCGGCTTCCGGGGACAGGAGACGCGGCCCCTCGGCGCTCTTCTGGTCCTGACGGTAGCGCAGGGATTTCAGCCGCCCCTCGTTAGCCAACAGGGCATAAAGCGTCGCCAACTCTTCCATGCTCAGTTCGCCGCCGCCCAAGGCCAGGGCCAGGCCGTAATGGGTCTCGCTCTTCAGGTGCGACACACCGGCGCTGTGCAGGAAACCGTGGAGGCTGGGCTCGCGCACCTGGGTCGCCAACCAGACCGCCGGCACATTGCGGCTGCGCACCAGGGCATCGCGGGCCGCCACCGGGCCGGCGAAGCGGCCGTCGAAATTCTCCGGCTGGAAGGGGCCGAAGGCTGTGGGCGCATCCTTGAGCACGGACATGGGATGGATCAGGCCCTGATCGATAGCCAGGCCATACAAAAAGGGCTTGAGCGTGGAGCCAGGCGAGCGCTTGGCCAGGACGCCATTGACCTGGCCGGCGATGGCGGCATCGAAATAATTCGCCGAGCCCACCAGGGCCTTGACCGCCATGTCCCGACTGTCCACCAGGATGGCCGTGGCATTGACCACGCCAAGCTGACCCCGCTCGCCGATATAGCGGCGGATCTGTCGCTCCAGCAGGTTCTGCAAGGCCGGATCCAGGGTGGTGTCGAAGCGCTGACGCGCCGGCTCGGCGGCCAGCAGCTGCTCGACGAGATGAGGCGCGCGGAAGGGCAGATGCCGGCGGCTGCGCGCCGAAACCGGCAGTTCCGCCAGGGCCAGCCGAACCTCGTCGTCGACATGGGCGGCCTGCCATTGGGCCGCGAGGAGCCGGCGCGCCGCCTGCAAGTCCTCGCCGAAATCGCCACGCGCGGACGGTTTCTGGGGCAGGACCGCCAGGGCCAGGCTCTCGGCCAGGGAAAGCTTGCTGGCGGGCTTGTTGAAGTAGATGCGGCTACCCGCCTCCACGCCCTCGACATTGCCGCCCATGGGCGCCAGGTTCAGATAAGCCTCCAGGATGGCGTCCTTGCCGTAGCGCGCCTCCAGCCACAGGGCGAGGACCAGTTGCTCCAGTTTGCCCGGAATCGAGCGGGTGTTGAGCCCGTACCAGCGCCGCGCCAGTTGCATGCTCAGGGTGGACGCGCCCTGGCGCGTGCCGCCGCCATAGGTCTCGGCGGCGGCACGGACCAGGGCCACGGGATTGATGCCCGGATGCCAGTAAAAATACTGGTCCTCCTTGAGCAGGATCGCCTCCACCAGGCTGGGCGCCACAGCGTTCAGGGGCACCCAGACCCGGTACTGGCCATCCGCCGCCAGGGTCATGCGCAGCAGCGAGCCATCGGCGGCCAGGACCAGGTGCGAGCCGGGCTGGCCTTCCGCGAAACCGGGCCGGGGCCAGTAGCGCAGGACGACCAGACCCAGAACCAGCGTGATCAGAACCGCGACCAATGACCCGAATCGTCTTTTCATACAGACATACCACCCGAATCGGCCGGCGCATGCCGTTCGCCCTTCGACAGGCTCAGGACGAACGGCGCAGGACCGCTGTGATGCCTTACGGCTTCACGATTTCCAAGCTCCCGCCCTGCCCCCGGCCCTGCAGCATGGGCTCGTACATGGCCTCCACATAGGGCGGCGGCGCGGTGAAGTGGCCGGCATTGGTGGCGCGCACGCGGTAGACATAGGTGGCCACGTCGCGACTTAGCATGCCGTAGAGGACCACGCGGTCGTCGCGCACATCGGCGTATTCCAGGCGCCAGTCGCTGCCGTCCTTGCCACCCACCGGCGAAACCCAGACCGGCTCTTCGGAATCGCAACCGTCCGGACATTCCTCGCCCTCGCCGCCGTCCTCAGGGTTGGCCACCGGCTCTGGCGCGGGGGCATTGACCACCGGCTCCACGCCGCCCGGCAGGAGATCGACGACCGCCACCTGGCTGACCGAGTCCCGCTCGATGGCACGGGCCCGCAGGCGCACCAGGAACTCCTCGCCCACCTTCACCTGTTTGACCGGCTGGCCGTCCAGGCTGAGGAACTCGCGCACGATCTCCAAGCCTTGTTTGAGCTCGGCGGCCGGCACGCCCTTGTCGAAGCCGGCCTCGGACAGGAAATAAAAGCCGTCCAGCTCGCCGGTCTTGGTCAGCTCGAAGGACTCGGTCCCGAAGGGCACGGCGGCGCGTGCCGGCCTGCCGCTCATGGCCAGGACCTGGGCCTGTTCCTTGGCCAGCTTGGCCCGTGCGGCATAAGTCCCGCCCAGCTTACGCGCCGCCTCGCCATAGGCATCCAGGGCGCGCAGCAGAAGCGCCGCCGACAGGGAATGGTAGTTGCCCTTGTTGAGGCGGGCGCCCAGGGCGTCCAACAACTCGGTGGGCAGGTCCTCCGCCGCCCCCGGCGTGTGGCGCAGGCGCAAGGTCATGAGCTCGGCGTCGTGCACCAGGGCGTCGTAGTACACGCCATAGGCGCCGTCGTGCTTGCCCAGCTGATGCCAGGGCACGGCCTTGTCCAGGTCCCGGGCGAGGCGGTCCTGCTTGAGCAGACGGTGGCTGGCGGAGAGATAGGCGGCGGTCAGATCCGACTTCCAGGTCTTGGGATGATGCGCCTCGGCCTGTTCCTGGATGCTGGCCAGGGCGCCAGTCGTCACCTGGCCGTGGCGGGTCAGCAGATAGGCCGCGTGGGCGCGGTTCCTGAGCTCCGTCAGGCCTTCCGAGGGGCCGTTGGCGAGCTGACCCAAGTAGGACAGGGTCCGCTCGAAGAGATCGTGGGGCACGGCCACGCCGCGCAGCTTGGCCTCCAGCAGGAAGTCCGCCGCGTGCAGGGACACTTCCGGATAGACCACCGGATTGGCGGCCCAGAGGCCGAAGCCGCCCGCCGAATTCTGCCGGCTCATGAGCATGCGCACCGCATTGTCCACCATGGGCACCCGCCCGGCCGTGAGCTCCTCCGCCGGCGCCCAGATGAGGCCCGGCATGGCCATGGACACCAGTTGCTCGGTGCAGGAATAGCTGTAGTCGGCCAGATAATTGGCCAGGCCCTGGCCCCAGACCAGGGGCGTGCCGTCCACGCCCAGGAAGACCTTGGACAACTCGGGATGCAGGGTCCGCGTCGCCTTGAGCGACTCCAGGTCCTTGGCGTAGCGGCCCACGGACAGGCCGACGCGGTAAGGCGTGGCCGGCCGCACCGACACCGCCTCGGGAACCCGCGCACGGGCCTTGCCCGCCTCCACCTCGAAGACCAGGTCCGCCGAGCCCAGGACCTCGCCCGCCTTGAGGCGGAACTCGGCCACGCCCTCACGCAGGGGCTCGATGGCGAGGCTGGGGCTGGCCTCGGAGAGGATGCTTATGGACTTGCCGGTCTTTAGCACGAGCTTGGCGTTCACCGGCTTGTCGCCGTTGTTGAACACCCCGGTCGACACCAGGAACTCGTCCCCCGGCGCCACCATGGCCGGCACGTTGGGGGTGAGCACCAGCTGACCGCGCACTTCCGTCGCGCCCTGGAAGACGCCGATGCGCCCCGCCGTCACCGCCACGGCCATGAGCCGCAGCTTGCCGTTGAAGCTCTCGGGCACCGGGTAGGACAGGCTCAGGCCCTCGGCCGGCAGGTCCATGACCCCCGACCAATAGGCCACGGGCTTCTGGCGTTTCTTCTTGAAGGGATTGAGATGACGGCCCAGGGCGCCCTCGGCGTCGCCGCCCGGTGCGGCGGCGTTCATCAGCTGGCTGAACTCCGGCAGCAGCAGATCCAGGATCTGGCTGGTGTCCACTTCCAAGGCTCGCTTCTGGAAGAAGAAGGCCAGGGGGTCCGGAGTCTTGTAGCGGGCCACTTGCAGAATGCCCTCGTCGATGGCGAAGACCACGACCCGGCCCGGCTCCGGCGCGCTGACCTGCATTTCCAGGTTCTGGCCCGGTTCGATCAGGGGCTTGGCATCGACCTTGACGGCCAGCTTGCGCGCGTCCAGGGCCACGGCGAAGGGCGCCACGCCATAGGACAGCGGGCTCATATAGACTTCGGGCGAGGCCGGATCGCGCAGGAACTGCACGTTCACATAGGCATTGCCCTCCAAGCCCTCGGGCACGGTGATGTGCTGCACCGAGCTCGTGGTGTCGGCCTTGAACCACTGAGCGGCATAGACCTTGTCGCGCTCGATGGTGATGAGGCCGGCGCCGGTATAGGGCGCGCGCAGGGAAATGGCGATGGACTCGCCGGGCGCGTAGGAGCCCTTCTCCAGCTTCAGCTGCAGCTCGGCATTGCGTTCCAGGCTGCGGCTCAAGTTGGCCGCGCCGGCCACGCTATAGCTGAGGGAGTTCAGTTCATTGCCCTCCGCATCGCGCAGCTGATAGGCGAACTCGCCCGGTTCGGAAGTGTCGAGCACCAGCTCCGTGCCCCCGGCGGCGATGGCGTAGTTCTCGCTGCCGCGCACGATCTCCTTGCGCCGGGACTCGAACTTGAAGGTGCCGTTGGGCTGTTTCACCAGGACAGACAGATAGCGGTACTCGATGCGCGTCAGGCTCAAGCGTTCGGCGGCCACCGGTTTCAGCGCCGGATCCACGGCCAGCCACTGGGTCTTGCGTACCGCCCCCTTGTTCACGTAATCCAGGCGGTCCGGGGTCTTCACGCCCACCAGATAGGGCGCGCTGGACACCAGCTGGGCCGCCTCGGCGGCGACATTGCGCCCGCCCTCGGCCTCGAAGACGCGGGTCAGCAGGTGCAGGCGGTAGGTGCTGCGGGCGAAGCGTTGCAGATTGAGGTTGAGGCTGGCCTCGCCGTTGGCATCGGTCTTGGTCTCGGGCAGGTTTTCCTTGACCGCCTCTTTCAGCACACCGTCCACGTGGAAACGATGCTCAGGGTATTGCGGGAAGGCCGGGAAGGCCGGCGACAAGCGCAGCTCGCCATTGACCCGCCGATCCGAGGCCGGTGCGCCGAACAGATGCCGGGCCTGGACCTTGGCCTGAACGTCCTCGGGACGCAGCCAACCGGCCACGGGCGCCGCGCTCAGGCTGGTGCTCACCTTCAGGCGATCCGGCTCGAAATCCCGCACCTTGAAGCTGACGCTGCCCAGCAAGACGTCACGGTAATTATTTTTCACCAGGTAGACGCTGGCCTGGTATTCCCCGGCCGGCGCGGTTTCGTCGGTGGGGAAATCGAAGCTCTCCAGGCCGGAGGCCGAGAGGCGCACACGCTTCTCCAGGGCCGTGCCGCCGCGCGGATCGCTGACCTGGATTTCGAGCGGCACGCCCTCCAGGGGCATGCGGAAATCGGCGGTGCGCACCAGATAGCCGATGTGGGCGGTCTCACCCGGCCGGTAAAGGCCCCGATCGGTGAAGGCATAGGCCGAGAGCTGGTTGGCCGAGGTCGAATTGGACAGGCCGCCGATATCGAAGCGGGAGAAATCCAGGCGGTGGCTGCTGCCCCCGAAAGGCAGGAAGGACAGATCCGAGCCCTGGGACACCACCACCATCAGCGGCGTCTTTTCCCGGCGCAGCTCGGCCAGCTTGTCGAAATGGGCGCGGCCCTGGGCGTCCGTGGCGCCGCTGGCCACGGGCAGGCCGTTACGGCCGATGATGTCCACAGTGGCGCCGGCAATGGGCGTGCCGCCCCCCAGAGATTGCACGAACACGTCCTGACTGCCGTCCAGATTGCGCTTGGCGACCAGCCCCAGATCGGTGACCAGGACGAAGCGCCGATCCTTGGGGGCATCCCCGGAATCGTCGTCATACTCGTAGTCGCCGTATTCGCGTTTCGGGTCGGCCGGATCGAAGGGCGTCAGGCGCAGGACGAACACGCCGCGCCGGCCACCCGCCGCGTCCAGGTAGGCACTCAGGTCCACATGGTCATAGACCGGCTTGGCCGGATCGGCGCCGGGGAATTCACGGGTGAAGCTCTCCCGCTCCACCAGGCGATCGAAGTTCTGGTCATAGACCGTGGGCTTGGCGAAGGCGCCGTAATTCTGATCCACCAGGTGATGCAGCTGGTTGGGCAGCAGCCGGGCGATCTCCACTTTCACGCCCTTCAGGCCCTGGGCCATGAAGCCCAGCTTCTTCTCGCCCTTCAGGCTCAAGAGCGCACCCTCGGCCATCAGCTTGAGCACTTTCGGGTATTCGCCGATCTGAAACACCGTGTCGGTCGGGTTCTTGGAGAGATAGCCGCCCACCGCCTCGATGCCTCCATCGATCTTCAGATAGACATAACGGCCCACCGGCGCCTTGAAGCGGTAGGCATGGCTCAAATTGGCTTGTTCGGTGCCCGGCACTCGCGCCAGGGCCAGGGGCGCCAACCCGCGCAAGAATGTTTCGCTGATATCACCTTCACTCCAGTATTCCTGGCCGTCCTTGTTGCGTTCCGGCAGCAGCCAGGCCTTGAGCTTGCCCTTCATGGCCTCGTCGCCGATACCGAAATTGGAGGCCAGCATCAGGACCTGTTCCGGCTCGCCCTTCTCGTTGTTCACGTACTGCATGGCGATGCTATTGAATTCCAGACGGTAGCGGCCGGGCACGTTCACGACGCGCTTCAGCGGGTTTTCGAGTGCATTGCCGCCGCGCGCGGCGGAGACGCCCTTGTCGACGACGAGCTCGATGGGCGTGGATTCCAGGGGCACGGCCAGGGGCGCCGAATGCACATAGGCATTGAGCTTCAGCTTGTCGAAGCTGAGTTCGTGTTGAGAAATCGCATCGCGGTATTTCAGGCCATCGCCCAGCTTCAGGGCTATGCGCTCGCGCAAGCTGGCCTCGTCCACCGGATGGGAGAAATGGATCGTGGCCACCAGTTTTTTCAGCGTGCTGTCCTGGGGGTCCTGGTAGAGCTCGGCCTGGCTGACGGTCGCCGCGAAGGGCGCGCTATCGAATTCCGGCTGGTAGTTCTCCAACAGGACGCCGGGGCTGAAGAAATCTTCCTCGTCCAGGGCGACGCGGAAATGCCGGCCCACCGGCCAATCGTCCTTGGGCCTGAACTCCAGCACGCGGTCGGAGATCCAGCTCCACTGGCCGGCATGCTCGGGCGACAGGCGTACGCCCTGAGTCACCGGCTTGCCCACGAGCTTGAGCGGCGCCACCGATTCGCGGAACACGATGCGCAAGGGCTGGTAGACCACGACCTCCTGCTCATAGGGAGTCAGGGCCGGCGCCTCCACGCGGTACTCGACGCGATGGGGCTGGGGCAGGTTCTTGTACCACTGCCAGCCATACCAGCTGCCGGCTGTCACGGCCAGGAGCCCGGTAAAGCCCAGTGCCGCCTTGGCCGGGTGGGCCTTGCTCCACTGCGCCAGACTCGCTCCCCCGCGGCCGAGCAACCGCGCCCAAGGCGGCGCCGCCCAGGCGATGCGCCCGAAGAGGAAACCGGCCAGCGCGGCGAGCGCGCGCCAAAGCAAGGCCAAAGCCAGCCCGAACGGCCGGACGAGCGTTTTGAGGAGGGCGACCATAAGCATCCTTGCACCCGCGAGACGAGGCGGGTGGCATACGCGAGAACGTGGAGGGAAACCGCCCGAACCTGTTCCAGCGCCGGGCCGAACCGATTATGGCGGTTCAGGGAAATACTTGGCTACGGGCGCTGAACGGAAATTGAATCGCGGTCACGCCTCGGTACTGAATTTGTTTTGGTCTCACCAAAAATCGCGTTGCGGAACCACCGTTCGTTTTTTTGCTCCGTTCGTGCTGAGTAGCGGGCGGAAGGCCCGCGTATCGAAGCACCCCGGTAGCCCGTTCATCCTTCGATACGCCCGCTGACGCGGACTACTCAGGACGAACGGGCTTGTTGTAGTCCACTTCGGAACGGCCATTCAGCTCGGAGACTTGCCCACCTCTGCCTTGCTCCGCTGCGCATGGCGTTTCTGCCCTTCCTGCCAGCAGCGCCCGTATTCCTCCCAACGCTGCACGGCGATGGCGATCAGGTTCTCGCGCAGCCAGGCATGGCCCGGATCGCGGTCGTGGCGGGCGTGCCAGGCCAGGCTCAGGCCCTTGTTGGGGATGTCGAAGGGCGGCGGGACCAGGTGCAGCTCGCCGCTGAACAGGCTGCAAGTAACCACCGTGCGCGGCGCGACGCAGATGAGGTCGCTGCCCTTGAGCAGTTCCGGCACCGAGGCGAACTGGTTGACGGTCATGGCGATGCGCCGCTTGTAGCCCATCTGCGCCAGCTGCTGATCCACCGGACTGGTGGGCTCGCCGGACAGGGACACCACCAGGTGATCGGCGGCGAGATAACGATCCAGGGTCAGGGGCGCCTTGGCCAGGGGATGGTCCCGGCGCATGGCGCAGATGCTGGCGCTGTCGAACAGCCAGGCCGTGCGCAGGTCCCGGGGCGGGTCGTTGAACATACCGATGACCATATCGGCCTCGGCATCGGCCAGCAGCTTCTCGCCGTTAGTGGTCGTGTAGGGCACGGCATGAATGTCGATGCCCGGCGCTTCCCGTTCCAGGAGCTGGCGCAGGGGCAGCCAGACGAGCTGGGTCATGACGTCCGTGGTGGCGATGCGGAAACGGCGCGCGGCGCGTCCCGGCTCGAAGGCGGGCGGATCCACGGCTTCGCGCAGGTTGTGCAAGGGTTCGCGGATCTGCTGCCAGAGTGTGATGGCCTTGGGCGTGGGCTGGATGCCCCGCCCGTTCTTGACGAACAGCGGATCGCCATAGGCATGGCGCATGCGGCTCACCGCATTGGACACCGCCGGCTGGGTCATGGCCAGGCGCTCGGCGGCCTTGGTCACCGAACGCTCGGTCATGATGGCGTCGAACACCCCGAGCAGATTCAGATCCACGTCTTTCATGGCGATCACCATTCATTCTGTTTAGTGATATTTAGCATGCTTTCTATCAATTAGACAATATACATGCTGCGCCGCACACTCCGTTTCCATAAGGCGGTCGCCCAGGCCATGCCCGAACGAATCGGGGCTTGAGCCTGACACGGTGGCAAGGCCGAAACTGGTTTCGGCCCCTGTTGACAACACGCTGTCAGCAGCCGTCCCTCAGGATGTCCGCCCACGAATATCAGCTTTCCCCTCGGCTTCGGAGTTCATCATGCACAAACACCTCTCCGCCGTCTTCGCGCTGTCCCTGGCCGCCGCCGCGCTGCTTAGCGCCTGCGGCCAGGGCACGCCCGGCGCGGCCCAGGCGCCGGCCGCGCCCCAAGTCAGCGTCGCCGAAGTCATCAGTCAGCCCCTCAACGAATGGGACGAGTTCACCGGCCGCCTGGAGGCGCCGCAGACCGTGGAAGTGCGGCCGCGGGTCTCTGGCTATGTGGAGAGGGTCGCCTTCACCGAGGGCGCCCTGGTGGCCAAGGGCGAGCTGCTGTTCCAGATCGATGCCCGCCCCTTCGAGGCCGAGGTCAAGCGCCTGGAGGGCGAGCTGCGCCGGGCCCAGGCCCGGGCCGCACTGACCCGCAGCGAGCGGGAGCGCGGGGCGCGCCTGAAGGCCAAGCACGCCATCTCCGCCGAAGACTTCGACGCGCGGGCCAGTGCCGCCGCCGAGGCCGATGCCGGCGTGGCGGCCACGGCCGCCGCCCTGGAAGCGGCCAAGCTCAATCTGGGCTTCACGCGCATCACCGCCCCCATAGACGGCCGGGTCAGCAATGCGCGGATCACCGAGGGCAACCTGGTCACTGCCGGCAGCTCGCTGCTGACCACCGTGGTGTCCACCGACAAGGTCTACGCCTATTTCGATGCCGATGAATCGGTCTACCTGAAGTACGCGCAACTGGCCCGGGAGGGCCGCCGCCCCAGTTCCCGCGAGCACAAAAACCCCATCTACCTGGGCCTGGCCAACGAACCAGGCCATCCGCATCTGGGCCATGTGGACTTCGTCGACAACCGGGTCAATCCGGCGACCGGCACCATCCGCGGCCGCGCCGTATTCGACAATGCCGATGGCGCCTTCACACCAGGGCTGTTCGCGCGCCTGAAGCTGGTGGCCAGCGAGACCTACGAGGGCGTGCTCATCAACGAACGCGCCGTGGCCACGGACTTGAGCAACAAGTTCGTCCTGGTCCTGGACAAGGACGGCAAGGCCCAGTACCGGCCGGTGACCCTGGGACCCAAACTGGACGGCCTGCGCATCGTCAAGGCCGGCCTCAAGGCCGGCGAGCGCATCGTGGTCAACGGCCTGCAGCGCGTGCGCCCGGGCATGGGCGTCACGCCCAAGCCGGTGAGCATGGCCGAGCCGGCCCAGCTGGACCGCCTGCAGGCCCAGCGCCAGGCCGTCGAGGACGCCCTGGCCGCCAAGGCCCAAGCCAGCGCCGCCCCGGCCAATGCCCGCACCCGTTCCTAAGGGAGTCACGCCATGAATTTCTCGCAGTTCTTCATCAAGCGGCCGATCTTCGCAGCCGTGCTGTCCATGCTGATCTTCATCGTCGGCGCCATCTCCCTGTTCCGGCTGCCCATCAGCGAATACCCGGAAGTGGTGCCGCCCACGGTGGTGGTGCGCGCCGCCTATCCGGGCGCCAATCCCAAGGTCCTGGCCGAGACCGTGGCCTCGCCCCTGGAGCAGGCCATCAACGGCGTGGAGGGCATGCTCTACATGTCCTCCCAGTCCACCGCCGACGGACGCATGACCCTGACCATCACCTTCGCCCTGGGCACGGAGCTGGACACCGCCCAGGTCCAGGTGCAGAACCGCGTGCAGCGCAGCCTGCCCAAGCTGCCGGAGGAAGTCCAGCGCCTGGGCGTGACCACGGACAAGTCCTCGCCGGATCTGACCATGGTCGTGCACCTGCGCTCGCCGGATCAGCGCTACGACATGCTCTACCTGTCCAATTACGCCCTGCTCAATGTCAAGGACGAACTGGCGCGCCTGGACGGCGTCGGCGATGTGCAGCTCTTCGGCGCGGGCGAGTATTCCCTGCGAGTCTGGCTGGACCCTGAGAAGATCGCGGCACGCGGCCTGACCGCCAGCGACGTGGTGCGTGCCATCCGCGAGCAGAACAAGCAGGTCGCCGCCGGTGTCCTGGGCGCGCCGCCGGCCCCCAATGCCGCGCAGTTCCAGCTGTCCATCAACACCCGCGGCCGCCTGGTCACCGAGGAGGAATTCGAGGCCATCGTCGTGCACACCGGTCCTTCAGGCGAGCTCACCCGCCTGAAGGACGTGGCACGCATCGAGCTCGGCTCCAGCGCCTACGCCCTGCGCTCCCTGCTGGACAATCAGCCGGCCGTGGCCCTGCCCATCTTCCAGCGCCCGGGCAGCAATGCCATCCAGATCTCCGACGACGTGCGCGCCAAGATGGAAGAGCTGAAGGCCGCCTTCCCGGAGGGGGTGGACTATTCCATCGTCTACGACCCGACCGTATTCGTGCGCGGCTCCATCGAGGCCGTGGTCCAGACCCTGTTCGAGGCCATCCTGCTGGTGGTCATCGTCGTCGTCCTGTTCCTGCAGACCTGGCGCGCCTCGATCATTCCCCTGGTGGCCGTGCCGGTATCCCTGGTGGGCACTTTCGCGGTGATGCATCTGTTCGGCTTCTCCCTGAACGCCCTGTCCCTGTTCGGCCTGGTCCTGGCCATCGGCATCGTGGTGGACGATGCCATCGTCGTGGTGGAGAACGTCGAGCGCAATATCGCCCGGGGCCTGACGCCCGTAGACGCGACCCGCCAGGCCATGAAGGAAGTGACCGGCCCCATCATCGCCACGGCCCTGGTGCTCTGCGCGGTGTTCATCCCCACGGCCTTCATCTCCGGGCTGACCGGCCAGTTCTACCGCCAGTTCGCCCTGACTATCGCCATCTCCACGGTGATCTCGGCCTTCAACTCCCTGACCCTGTCGCCGGCCCTGTCCGCCGTCCTCTTGAAGGCCCATGACGCACCCAAAGATCGCGCCACCCGGCTGATCGATCGCCTGTTCGGCACTTGGCTGTTCGCGCCCTTTAACCGCTTCTTCCAGCGGGCCAGCGGCCGTTACGTCCGGGGCGTGGCCCGCATCCTGCGTGCCAGCTCCATCGCCCTGCTGGTCTACGGCGGCCTCATCGCCCTGACCTGGTTCGGCTTCGCCAGCACGCCCACCGGTTTCGTGCCGAGCCAGGACAAGCAATACCTGGTCGCCTTCGCCCAGCTGCCGGACGCCGCCACCCTGGACCGCACGGAGTCGGTGATCCGCGCCATGGGCGAGATCGCCCTCCAGCAGCCGGGCGTGCAGAACGCCGTGGCCTTCCCGGGCCTGTCCATCAACGGCTTCACCAACAGCCCCAACAGCGGCATCGTCTTCGTGCCCCTGAAACCCTTCGAGGAACGCACCGACCCCTCGCTCTCGGCCCAGGCCATCGCCGGGGCGCTGAACGGGAAATTCGCCGCCATCGAGGATGCCTATATCGCCATCTTCCCGCCGCCGCCCGTCCAAGGCCTGGGCACCATCGGCGGCTTCCGCCTGCAGATCCAGGATCGGGGCGGCTTGGGCTTCGAGGAGCTCTATACCCAGACCCAGAACATCGTCGGCAAGGGCTGGCAGACGCCAGGCCTGACCGGCCTGTTCTCCAGCTTCCAGGTCAATGTGCCCCAGGTCGACGCCGAGGTGGATCGCGAGAAGGCCAAGAACCACGGCGTGGCCATCACCGACATCTTCGACACCATGCAGATCTACCTGGGCTCGCTCTATGTCAACGATTTCAACCGCTTCGGCCGCAGCTTCCAGGTCAATGCCCAGGCCGAGGACCGCTTCCGCCTGGAGCCCGAGCAGATCGGCCAGCTCAAGCTGCGCAACGACCGGGGCGAGATGCTGCCCCTGAGCTCCTTCGTCACGGTGAAGGCGGCCGCCGGCCCGGACCGGGTCATGCACTACAACGGCTTCCCCACCGCCGAGATCAATGGCGGGCCGGCGCCGGGCTATAGCTCGGGCCAGGCCCAGGCCGCCATCGAACAACTGCTCAAGCAGGAACTGCCCAATGGCATGAGCTACGAGTGGACCGAACTGACCTACCAGCAGATCCTGGCCGGCAACACCGCGATGTACATCTTCCCGCTCTGCGTGCTCCTGGTCTTCCTGGTCCTGGCCGCCCAGTACGAGAGCTGGAGCCTGCCCCTGGCGGTGATCCTGATCGTGCCCATGACCCTGCTCTCCGCCATCCTGGGCGTGAAGCTGTCCGGCGGCGACAACAATATCTTCACCCAGATCGGCCTTATCGTCCTGGTGGGCCTGGCCTCGAAGAACGCCATCCTTATCGTCGAGTTCGCCAAGGACAAGCAGGAGGAAGGCATGGGCCTCAAGGACGCCGTGCTGGAGGCCAGCCGCCAGCGCCTGCGCCCGATCCTGATGACCTCCCTGGCCTTCGTCATGGGCGTCGTGCCCCTGGTCCTGTCCAGCGGCGCCGGGGCGGAGATGCGCCGGGCCATGGGCGTCGCGGTGTTCTCCGGCATGCTGGGCGTGACCTTCTTCGGCCTGCTGCTGACCCCGGTGTTCTATACGGTGATCCGCCGCCGGGCCGAACGCCGCGCCAACCCCCTGCCCCCTGCCCTGCCCGCTCCCGTCCTGGAGGCCGAATGACCATGCGCATCAAGACCCTGAGCCTCGCGCCCCTGGCCCTGGCGCTGACCGCCTGCATGACCGTGGGCCCCGACTACCGGGCGCCCGAGCAGGAGCCGGTCGTCGTCGAGCAGGCGAAGGCCCTGCCCCTGGACACCAGCCGCCTGGAGCGGACCTGGTGGCGGCAGTTCGGCGACGAGAACCTGAACGCCCTGGTGGCCGAGGCCCTGGACAATAACCGGGAACTGCGCATCGCCTTCGCGACCCTGCGTGCCGCCCGTGCCCGTTTCGACGATTCGGCCAATGACCGCCTGCCCACCGTGACCGCCGGCGTCGGCCACGAGCACGGCAAGGCCCAGCAGCCGGGCCTGTCCGAGGCGCGCATCGAGCGGGAGAGCTACCGGGCCGGCCTGGATCTGGCCTGGGAAGTGGACCTCTTCGGCCGGGTGCAGCGCGTCATCGAGAGCGCCGATGCCGAGGCCGGCGCCGCCGAGGCCGCCCTGCGCGACACCCAGGTCAGCCTGGTGGCGGAGCTGGTGCGCACCTACGGGCACTGGCGCGGCGCCCAGGCCCGGGTCGCGGTCGCCGAGCGCAACCGCGACAACCAGGCACAGACCCTGCGCATTACCGAAGCGCGCCTGGCCGACGGCGAGGTGACCGAGCTGGACGTGGCCAGCGCCAGCGCCCGCCTGGCGGCCACCGAGGCGGCCATGCCGGCGTTGCGCCTGACCATCGTCCAGGCCGAAAACCGCCTCGCCCTCCTGACCGGCCATAGACCCGGCGAGGCGCCCCTGGCCCTGGCGGCACGGCCGGTACCGACCGCCGCCGCCCCCATCGCCATCGGCGATCCGGCGACGCTGTTACGCCGCCGCCCGGACATTGCCCGGGTCGAACGGGAGCTGGCCGCCGCCACGGCCCGGGTCGGCGTCGCCACCGCCGATCTCTTTCCGCGTTTATCGGTCAGCGGCTTTATCGGCTTTCTGGCCGGGAACGGCTCGGAGCTGGGCAGCGCCGGTAGCCGCGCCTGGTCGGTGGCGCCCAGCCTAAGCTGGCCGGCCCTGGACCTGGGCGCGGTGCGCGCCCGGCTGCGTGCCGCCGAGGCCCAGGCCGACGGTGCCCTGGCCGCCTACGAGCACAGCGTGCTGGCCGCCCTGGCCGAAACGGAAACCGCCTTCGCCGGCTACGGCGCCGCCCAGCAGCGCCTGGCCCACAGCGATGCCCAGGTCGCCGCCAGCCGCCGCGCGGCGGAGCTGGCGCGCATCCGCTACCAGGAGGGCGCGGTGGACGCCCTGGTGCTCCTGGATGCCGAGCGCGAGCAACTGGCCGCCGAAGACGGCCAGGCCCAGGCGCGGGTGGAGCTCTACGCCGGCGTCGTCGGGATCTACAAGGCCCTGGGCGGGGGATGGGACCCGGGGGCGGGGGCCTGAGTCAGCGCCGCAAGGCCTTGCCCGGCCAGGGGGCGGAAGCTTCCGCCCCCGCCCTGTGCCGTGGGCGTACCGGTTTGAGAACGCGCCCCGCTTCGGCTAGACTTGCCATTATCACCCTTCTGGAATGCCGGCATGAACTGGAACAGCGTCAGCTTGCGCCGCGGCCTCTTGGCCGTGCTGCTCCTGCTCAACCTGTTCGCGCCCATCCAGAAGGTCCTGGCCTGTATTTCTCTCGATGATCGACCCATGCCCATGGACATGGCCTGTTGCCCCGAGGCCGTGCCCTTGGGGGACTCGCGATATGCCGATATCGAGCAGCGGATCCTGAACGGCGACAGCTGCTGCGTCCTGGAGCTCACGAGCACTGCCCAGGACGTCTCCACCCAACATCACCACTACGCCGAATCCGCCCTCAAACAGGTCGCAGACGTCGCCTGGCTCGTTCTCCCCACGCTGTTGAATGCGCCCGTCCTGGACTCGGCCAGCGGCGACGCGCCGCCACCGCCCCACGAGCCCCTCGCCGCCCTCGCCGGCACCGAAACCTACGCCGACACCGCGCGTCTGCGCATCTAAGCCTTTCTTCGCCGCCACGAACCCGGCATCCGCCGGGCAGGCGCTTGTGCGCCCTACCGTCACGCAACGAAAGGAAAGATCCATGTTCCCGATACCAACCCG
Organism: Gammaproteobacteria bacterium; assembly: GCA_016182845.1. Lineage (GTDB taxonomy): Bacteria > Pseudomonadota > Gammaproteobacteria > Enterobacterales > Permianibacteraceae > JACPFT01. The sequence continues at coordinate 94,791 of JACPFT010000009.1, read as the reverse complement.
TACCTGGGTCTGGGGCCTCCTGGCCATCACCCTGACGCCGGCCCAGGCCACGGCGGCCGACGGGCCCGCCCTGGTCCCCGAGCAGCCCCTGCGCGCGGAGCAGTTCGCCGCCGCCGTGTTCGAGCGCAACCCCGGTCTCGCCAGTCTGCGCGCCGCCGTCGAGGCCGCCGCCGAGCGGGTGCCCCAGGCGGGCGCGCTCGACGACCCCATGCTGATGACCAAGCTGGCGCCGTCCAGCCTGGGCCGCGCGTCGCCGGCTTATATGCTGGAGCTGTCCCAGCGCCTGCCCTGGCCGGGCAAGCGCGCCGCCCGGGAGGCACTGGCGATGCGCGAGCGCGATGCCCTGGCGGCGGACGAGGCGGCCCTGCGCCTGGAGCTGGCCGCCGAGCTGCAAAGCCTGTTCGCCGACTACCGGGTCGCCAGCGAGATGCTGGCGGTCAACGCCCGGAATCACGGACTCTGGCAGGAGCTGAGCGCCGTGGCCGAGGGCTTGTACGGAGCCGGCAAGGCCGGCCGCCAGGACGCCCTGGCCACCAAGCTGGCCCTGAAAGCGCTGGAACGGGACCGGCTGGCGGGCCGGCGCGCCCTGACCGGCATCCAGGCACGGCTCAACCGCCTGCTGGCCCAGGCACCGGACACGTCCCTGCCGAAACCCGAGGCGCCGGCCCGGCCCTCGGGCCTGCCGGACATGGAAAGGCTGGAGGCACAAGCCCTGCGGCATCACCCCGCCCTGGCCAGCCATGCCTCCCATCTGCATGCCGCCCAACAGGAACTGCGCCTGGCGGAACTGGATGCCTATCCCGATTTCGAGGTCCGCGCCGGCTATGACCGCTTCTGGGACGAGGCGCCCCTGCGCGGCACCCTAGCCCTGAGCATCAATCTGCCCCTGGGCGGCGACCGCGCCGCCGCCCGGCGCGAGGCCCATGCCAAGACCCGCAGCCGCCAATGGGCCCTGGAGGACAGGCGCGATGCCCTACGCCAAGCCTTGGCGGAGGACGGCGCCGCGCTGCGGGAGGCCGTCGACGCCTTGAGCCTGCAGGAGCGGGAGCTTCTACCGCTCGCCCGGGAGAACCAGGAGGCTGCCCTCGCCGAATACCGGGCCGGAACCGGCGAGTTCCTGCGCGTGGCCGACGCCCAACGCGCCTTGACCGAGACCGAGCTGGCGCGCCTGGCCGCCGAAGCGGCGCTGATCCGGGCCTGGGCGGCCCTGGAGCGGGACAGCGGCGGCGCCGAGGTCCTGGCCGGAGCGATGGAGGTGACGCGATGAAGCGCGGGACCCTCCTGACCCTGAGCGCCGCCGCGCTCCTCGCCGCCGGCCTGGGCGTCGTTCACTATTTCCGCCCCGGCGAGCCCGACAGCCACGAATCGCGGGCCGTAGCAGCGCCCACCGAGCGAGACGGCTTCGTCGCCGTCGGCAAGTACCGGCTCAAGCTCGCCATCGCCCCCCGGCAACCCCAGGTCGGCCAGAACCGACTGAGCCTGGAGCTGCGCGATGCCGCCGGCAAGCCGGTCACCGGCGCCACGTTGCGGGTGCTGGCCGAAATGCCGGCCATGGGCGCCATGCCGGCCATGCGCGCCCAGGCCGAGGTGACGGAACGCGGCGGAGGGCATTACGAAGGCGAGCTGGAGCTGCCCATGGCCGGCGAATGGCCGCTGGCGGTGGACGTGGAGACCGAGACCCTGGGCCACGGCGACCTGGTGTACGACATGTCCACGGCGCGGCCGGGCCTCAAGACCCAGGTGGCGACTCCGGAAGGCATCGCCCATTACACCTGCCCCATGCACCCCTCGGTGAAGTCGGCCCAGCCGGGACAATGCCCGATCTGCGGCATGGACCTCGTGGCCGTGAAGACCGCGGACCTGAAGGCGGGCTCCATTCTTCTGGACGCGACGCGCCGCCAGGCCATCGGCCTGACCCTGGCCAAGGTGGAACGGCGCAAGGTCGAGCGGATCTGGCGCCTGCCGGCCGAGCTGCGCGTGGACGAAACCCGCCAACAGGCCGTGGCACTGCGCGCCGACGGCTGGATCGGCGAGCTCTACGCCGACTATGTGGGCAAGGCGGTCAAGGCCGGCGAGCCGCTCTTCACCTGGTACAGCCCGGCGGTATTGGCCGCGCAAGAGGAATACCTGGCGGCCTCGAAACGCCCGGGCCCGCTCTTGGAGGCGGCGGGACGGCGGCTGCGCCTCCTGGGCCTCACCGAAGCCCAGCTCGCCGAACTGCGCCGGCGCGGCAAGCCCCTCGACTATGTGCCGGTGCATGCCCCGCGCGACGGGGTGGTGCTCGCCAAGAGCGTCGTGGCCGGCAGCCCGGTGAGCCAGGGCCAGGAAATCCTGCGCCTGGCGGATCTCTCGACCCTGTGGCTGGAGGCGGAAGCCTTCGCCCCCGCTCTCGCCAGGCTGCGGCCGGGGCAAACCGTAGCCGTGCGCCTCGCCGAGGGCGAGCCGGCGCTGGCCGGCACGGTGGCCTTCGTGGAGCCGGCCGTCATGACCGAGACGCGTACCGCGCGCTTGCGCGTGCTCCTGTCCAACACCGATGGCCGGCTCCGGCCCGGGCAGTACGCGACCGCCGAACTGAGCGTCCCCTTGGGCGAGCAGTTGGTGGTTCCGGAAGGCGCCGTGCTCTATGCCGGCGAGCGGCGCGTGGTGTTCATCGACGTCGGAGGCAACAGGCTGAAGCCCCGGCTGGTACGGGTCGGCGAGCGCCTCGGCAACGAGCTCGTCATCACCGAGGGTCTGGCCGAGGGCGAAACGGTAGTGGCCTCGGGCGTGTTCCTGGTGGCCTCGGAGAGCAAGCTGAAGACCGGAGGTGGGGCATGGTGAATCAACCCCCCCTCTCCCCAACCCTCCCCCGCGAGGGGGGAGGGAGCGGGAATCCCGGCTTTATCGAGCGCGTCATCGCCTACTGCGTCCATAACCCCTGGTTAACCCTGCTGTTCGTGGCGGCGGCGGCGGTCTGGGGCGCACTGGCCATGCTGCGCACGCCCCTGGACGCCATCCCCGATCTCTCCGACGTGCAGGTCATCATCTCCAGCGACTGGCCGGGGCGCAGCCCGGATCTGGTGGAGGATCAGATCACCTATCCGCTGACCGTGGCCCTGCGCTCGGCGCCCCGGGTCAAGTACGTGCGCGGCCAGAGCATGGTGGGCTTCTCCGCCGTCTACGTGATCTTCGAGGACGGCACCGACATCTACTGGGCGCGCTCGCGTGTGCTCGAGTATTTGTCCACGGCCACGGGCAAGCTGCCGTCCGGCGTGCAGCCCACCCTGGGACCGGACGCCACCGGCGTCGGCTGGGTGTTCCAGTACGCGCTCCGGGACACGAGCGGCAAGAATTCCCTGGCGGCCCTGCGCAGCCTGCAGGACTTCTACCTGCGCTACGGCCTGCAATCGGTGGCGGGCGTGGCCGAGGTCGCCTCGGTGGGCGATTTCGTCAAGGAATACCAGGTCCAGATCGACCCCTTGAAACTGCGTCAGCACGGCCTCGATCTGCAGGCCGTGCTCGCCGCCCTGCGCCGCTCCAACAACGAGGTGGGCGGTTCGGTCATCGAGCTGGCCGGCTACGAGCATGTGATCCGCGGGCGCGGTTATATCAAGTCCCTGGGCGACATCCGCGCCGTCGTGCTCAAGGCCGGGGCGGGCGGCGTGCCGGTCACCGTCGGCGATGTGGCCGAAGTCGCGGAGGGCGTGGGTCTCAAGCGCGGCGTGGCCGAGCTGGACGGAGAGGGCGAGACCGTGGGCGGCGTCGTGGTCATGCGCTACGGCGAGAATGCCCTGAACGTGATCGAGCGGGTCAAGCAGCGCCTGGAGGAATTGAAGCCGGGCCTGCCGGCCGGCGTGGAGCTCGTGCCGACCTATGACCGTTCCGAGCTGATCGGGCGCGCCATCGACACGCTCAAGCACACGCTGATCGAGGAGATGCTCGTGGTTTCGGCGATCATCGCCGTGTTTTTGCTGCATTTCCGCTCGGCCCTGGTGGCGGCCCTGTCCCTGCCCATCGCCATCCTCCTGTCCTTCATCCCCATGGAGGGCCAGCACCAGACCTCCAACATCATGTCCCTGGGCGGCATCGCCATCGCCATCGGCGCCATGGTGGACGCCGCCATCGTCATCATCGAGAACGTGTCGCGGCGCCTGGAGATCTGGGAGCACGACCACCACGCCACGCGGCCGCCGCGCTTCCAGATCCTGGTGGAGGCCATGCAGCAGGTGGGCCCCAGCATCTTCTTCTCGCTGGCCATCATCACCGTGTCCTTCCTGCCGGTGTTCGCCCTGGAGGGCACGGAGGGCCGGCTGTTCAGCCCCCTGGCCTACACCAAGACCTTCTCCATGGCCTCGGGCGCCCTGCTCGCCATCACCTTCATCCCGGCCCTCGCAGCCCTGATCCTCAAGGGCCGGATGCGCGGCGCCTACTCGCCGCTCAACAAGGCCCTGGTGCGCGCCTACACCCCGGTCGTGCAATGGGCCGTGCGCTGGCGCTGGGCCGTGGTGGGCGCGGCCCTGGCCGGCGTGGCGGCGACCGTGCCCATCTTCTTCAAGCTAGGCAACGAGTTCATGCCGCCCCTGAACGAGGGCACGATCCTGTACATGCCCACGGCCCTGCCGGGCATGTCCGTGGCCGAGGCGGCCAAGACCCTGCAGGCCATGGACGAGCGGCTCAAGCGCTTCCCCGAGGTGGAACGGGTGTTCGGCAAGGCCGGCCGCTCCACCAGCGCCACCGATCCGGCGCCCCTGTCCATGATCGAGACCGTCGTCTCGCTCAAGCCCCAGGAGCAATGGCGGCCCGGCATGACCTGGGAGGCGCTGGTCGCCGAGATGGATGCCGAGCTGCGCTTCCCGGGCATGCCCAATATCTGGTGGATGCCCATCCAGACCCGCACCGAGATGCTGGCCACGGGCATACGCTCCGCCATCGGCATCAAGGTCTTCGGGCCCGACACCAACGAGATCGACAAACTGGGCATCGCCATCGAGCAGGCCCTGAACGACGACAAGCGCACCGCGCCCCACACCCGCAGCGCCTTCGCCGAGCGCCTGCGCGGCGGCTATTTCGTGGACTTCGACATCGACCGGGCCAAGGCCGCCCGTTACGGCTTGAACGTCGGCGACGTGCAGGACGTGATCGAGGCCGCCCTGGGCGGCATGGCCGCCACCGAGACCATCGAGGGCCGGCAGCGTTACGCGGTCACGGTGCGCTATGCCCGGGATTTCCGCGACAGCCCGGAGGCGCTGGAGCAAGTGCTGGTCACCACGGCGGGCGGCGCCCAGATCCCCATCACCGAGCTGGCCAGCATCCACTTCCGCGAGGGCGCCCCTATGCTGCGCAACGAGGACGGCCAGCTCCTGGGCTTCGTGCTGGTCGACCCCAAGGAGGACATCGGCCTCGCCGACTACGTGGAGCTCGCCAAGGCGGTGGTCGCGGAGCGCGTGCGCATCCCGCCCGGCTACCGCCTGGACTGGGCCGGCCAGTACACCTATTTCGAGCGCGCCAAGGCCAGGCTGCAACTCCTGATCCCGCTGACCTTGTTCATCGTGCTGCTCATGCTCTATTTCCACGTCAAGGACTTCACCGAGGTCTGGATCATCCTGCTGTCGGTCCCGGGCTCCTTGTGCGGCGCCATCTGGCTGCTGTACGCCCTGGACTTCAAGCTCTCGGTGGCGGTCTGGGTGGGCATGATCGCCCTCGCCGGCCTCGCCGTGGAGATGGGCATCCTGATGATGCTCTACCTCAACATCGCCTACCGGGAACACGCGGCACGCGGCCAGCTGCGCAGCCGCCACGAGCTCACGGTCGCCATCATGGAGGGCGCGGCCCTGCGCATCCGCCCCAAGCTCATGACCGGCCTCACCATCCTGCTCAGCCTGGTGCCGGTCATGTGGGGCACGGGCACCGGCGCCGACGTCATGAAGCGCATCGCCGCGCCGCTGGTCGGCGGCACCGCCTCGGTGCTGCTCATGGTCTTGATCGTCTACCCGGCCGTCTACGCCTTCTGGAAGGGCCGCGCCCTGCCGGAGGTCGTCGATGTCCACTCGGAACAGTCCCGCTGAGCGGGGCTCAACCGGCCCTACCGGGCCAAAGGAGAGTGCTATGAAGACGCAACGACATCTCAAGAACCTGGCCGTCACCCTGAGCCTGGCGGCCCTGCCGGCGCTCACCGCCGGCGCCAATCCCTTCGGCTATACCGATCTCGCCCAGGGCTATGCCCTGGCGGCCAGCGAACCGGACAAGACCAAGGAAGGCCAATGCGGTGAGGGCATGAAGACCAAGGACGGCAAGTGCGGCGCCACCAAGACCACCTTGAGCGGTAATCCGAAACAAGGCAGCGAGGTCAAGAAGGACATGGAGGGCAAATGCGGCAGCAAGGAGATGCGCGAAGGCAAGTGCGGCGGGCAGAAAGCCGAGGAGCCGAAGGCCCAGGACGAGCCTAAGTAAGCGATCGGATGGGCGACCGGAGAAGGTGCCGGTGCACCATTCTCCGGCGCCATCCACTCCGCTTGTCAATTACAGCAAGGCTTCGAGCCGCCTTGCTGCACCGGCGGACAGGGCTGGTCGCCATAGGAACAATAGACGCAGCAATCCCCCGGCTTGGGCTTGAGCAATCGACGGCAGCCTGGACATTCGTAGAAAAACTGGCAGGCGTCGGTCGGCATGGTTTCCGTCGTGCGCGCCCCGCAGTGAGGACAGGTCAGGGTCGATTGAGTCTGCAGCGCCTTCATGGCTTGACCTGCACGATCGTGGACGGATAGCCGGCCTTCGCCGTCGCCTCGGCCAGCGCTTGCGGATTCGTCCGGCTGTCATCGTAGGTGACGACCGCCTCTTTCGGCTCCCAGCTCACCCTGGCCTCGAGCACGCCCTCCGTTTTCAACAGCGCCTGCTTCACCGTGATCGGGCAGGCGGCGCAGGTCATGGTCGGCACGGCCAGGGTAATGCTTTGGGTCGCGGCGAAGGCTGGAGCGGCGACGAAGGTGAACAGGGAGCAGGTCGCAAGCAGTTTCTTGAGCATGGCGGGAGTCCTCAGTAGAAGAGCGGGGCGATCCAGGGGAAACCGAGGGCGACCATGACCAGCAAGGCGACCGCCCAGAACAGCCACCGGTAGGCGCGCCTCACCCTCGGCGCGGCGCAGAGCTCGCCGGGCGAGCAGGCACTGGCCGGGCGGAAGATGGCGCGCCCGGCAAAGCCCATCGCGACGAACGCGACGGCCAGGAAATAGGGGCGGAAGGCCTCGAGCACCGCCAGATTGCCGATCCAGGCGCCGGAGAACCCGAGCGTCACCAACACCAGCGGCCCCAGGCAGCAGGTCGAGGCCAGTAGTGCCGCCAGCCCTCCGGCGGCAAGCGCGCCACCGGCATTGTCGAGCTTCGCCATGTATGTCTCCTGCATCCGGTTTACGTGATGGGTTAAGCTTACTTCCGTAGTCAAGTACGGAGTCAATCACCATGCACAAGGACCGGGAGCCGCTGACCATCGGCGCATTTGCCCAGGCAGCCGGGGTCAAGGTCGAAACCATCCGCTATTACCAGCGCCGACGCCTGCTCGCTGAGCCCGCCAAACCCGTCGGTGGCATCCGACGCTACGGCGACGCAGACGTGGCTCGGGTTCGCTTCATCAAGTCCGCGCAGCGCCTGGGCTTCAACCTCGACGAGATCGCCGAGTTACTACGTCTGGAGGACGGGACACATTGCGAGGAGGCCCGCCGCTTGGCGGAGCACAAGCTCAAGGGCGTGCGCGAGCGGCTCACCGAACTTCGACGCATGGAGGCGGTGCTGGCCGAGGCAGTGGCGAATTGCGGCACCGCAGGCGGGCGGCTGGCCTGCCCCTTGATCGCGGTATTGCGGGAACGTGGATGAGGAAGCCAAACCCGCTTCGAGCACGATGCCGCCCGCTACCGAAACCCAGCCGGAAACAGCCCCATAAACGGAAAACGGCCGGCACCCCGAGCGGCGGCTTTCTTCCCGCCCCACCCAGCCGCTACACTAGCCTACCTTTTCACGCTCCCGGAATTGCCCATGCCCTGGCTACAACTGAAACTGCGCACCCAAAAGGCCGCCGCCGATGCCCTCTCCGACCGTCTGTCCGACCTGGGCGCCGATGCCGTGACCTATCTGGACGCCGAGGATCAGCCGATCTTGGAGCCGGGTCCGGGCGAGACCCCGTTGTGGAGCGAGGTGGTGGTGGTGGGCCTGTGGGATGCGGAGGCCGATATGGATTCGGTCCTCCTGGAACTGGCCGCCGATCCGCTCTGGGCCAAGGTCGAGCACTCGGCCCTGGAGCCCCTGGAGGACAAGGACTGGATCCGCGAGTGGATGGATCAGTTCCACCCCATCCGCTTCGGCCAGCGCCTGTGGATCGTGCCCAGCTGGCGCGAGGCGCCGGATCCCTCCGCCGTGAACATCCTCCTGGATCCGGGCCTCGCCTTCGGCACCGGGACCCACCCGACCACGGCCCTGTGCCTGGAATACCTGGACGATCTCGCGGCGCGCGGCGTCCTGGCCGGCCAGTCCTGCATCGACTTCGGCTGCGGCTCGGGCATCCTGGCCATCGCCGGCCTCAAGCTAGGCGCCGCCCATTTCGTCGGCGTCGACAACGACCCCCAGGCCATCCTGGCCACCCGCGAGAATGCCGCACGCAACAGCGTACCGGAATCGGCCCTGGACATCGTCCTGCCGCCCCAGTTCAGCGACGCCCCGGCCGACGGCCTGGTCGCCAATATTCTGGCCGGCCCCTTGCGCGAACTGGCGCCGCGCTTCGCGAGCCTGGTCAAGCCCGGTGGCTGGCTGGCCCTGTCCGGCATCCTGGAATCCCAGGCCGAGGAACTTCTGGCCATCTACGGCCAGTGGTTCGAGATGGACCCGCCGGCCCTGCGCGAGGAGTGGGTACGCTTGTCGGGCACGCGCCGCGCCTGAGATAAGCTATGCTGTAAGTGCTTCATTTATAACTAGAAGAAGAATGAGCCGCCTGACCGACGCCTTCCACGCCCGCTGCCCTTACTGCAAGACCCTGTTCCGGGTGCGCCCGGAGCATCTGGCCATCGCCGAGGGGCGGGTCCGCTGCGGTCAATGCTTCAGCGTCTTCCTGGCCGAGGAGCATCTGGCAATGAGCGCACCGGCTCGCGGCGAGTTCGCCGCCGGCCCCCTGCCCTCCGGCGTGCTCAATGAGCTGGGCGAGGCCTACCAAGGCGAGGAAGGCCTGGGCGAAAAGCGCCCCAACGAAGACCTCGCCGCCGATCCGGTCGGCCAACTCGCCCCGCGCCGGGTCACCGCCTCGGTCAGCACCCGCCTGGCCGAGCCCGAAGCCCCCGCGAGTTTCACCGCCCCGCCCAGCCACGAGCTGCCCGTCCAGGCCATCGCCGCCGAACCGGATGAACGGTCCTGGCGGGTCGAGACCGAGGACGAGCCGGAGGATGCGGCCCCCTTCCCCGCCCGTGACGAGGACGACGAGGCGGCGCTAACCGCCCGCGCTGCCTCCGCCGCCGCGAGCTACCCGGCCCTGGACGACTTCGACCCGGACGACGAGGCCTACGCCATCGACGATGCCCTTCTGGACGATTCGGTGCTCGGCCCCCTGCCGGCGCGCCAGGAACCGCGCTGGCTGGACGAGCCCGAGGTGGAAGAACTGCTCAATGGGGGGACACGCTCCGACGAAGACGAGGACGCGGCCCTCGATACCCAGGAAGCCCGCTTTGCCTCAAGCTACCCGGAGGACGATGCTGGGACGGCGGAAACGGAGCAAGAACAGGGCGCCGAAGCGGCCCCACCCGGGACCCAGCCCTTCCAGGACGAGGAACTGGAGGACGAGCTGGCCGAGGTCCTGGAGCGCCGCCCGGAATCGCCCCTGCGTCTCTTCGCCTGGGGCCTGGGCAGCCTGGTGCTCCTGGCCCTGCTCGCCGGCCAGCTGTTCTGGGCCTACCGGGACAACCTGGCGCAAAATCCCGCCTGGCGCAGCTACGCGGAACAGGCCTGCGCCCTGCTCGGCTGCCGCCTGCAACCGATGCGCGATGTGGCCAGCATCCAGCTCGGCGCCAGTGCCCTCAAGCCCAATCCCGCCCAGGCCGGTGCCTTCGATGTGCATCTGATGCTGCTCAACCGCGCCGCCTTCGCCCAACCCTACCCCGCCATCGAGCTGGCCTTCACCAGCCTGGAAGGCAAGCGCCTTGCCGTGCGCCGTTTCCGCCCCGAGGAATACCTGGCGCCCGAGATGATCGGCAGGCCCATGCCCAGCGGCACGCCCGTGCATGTGCGCTTCGCCATCGTGGCGCCCGATGCCAATGCCAGCGGCTTCGAGTTCCGCTTTTTCGAGTAGAAAGTTCCGGTTCTTCGAGTAGAAAGTTCCGGTTCTTCGAATAGAAAATCCCGGTTCCTCGCCGGGTACGCCCAGGCTCTTTGGGTTGGAAAGTTCCGTTTTTCCCAATGAAATCCGACGCTCCCCATGGGGCTGACTACTTTTTCGCCACCAAGATCGATTTTCGACCAAACTGTCAAGTCTTTCGCTGCCCCCCCTTCGAGCATATAATCGCCGGCCTTTTCGACCGCCGGGCGTTTCGCGCCACGGCGCGGAGCCCGGACCCCCTGTGAATATCGGCCCCTACGCCATCGCCACCCCCATCATCCTGGCCCCCATGGCCGGCGTGACCGACCGGCCGTTCCGCAGCCTGTGCCGCCGCCTGGGCGCCGGCATGACCGTCTCGGAGATGGTGGCCAGCAACCCGGCCCTGCGCGATTCGCGCAAGAGCCAGCTGCGCCTCAGTCACGAGGGCGAGGACGGCCTGCGCTCGGTACAGATCGTGGGCGGCGAGCCGGGCATGATGGCCGATGCGGCACGCTTCAATGCCGACGCCGGTGCCCAGATCATCGACATCAACATGGGCTGCCCAGCCAAGAAGGTCTGCAGCAAGGCCGCCGGCTCGGCCCTGATGCGCGATCCGGAGCTGGTGCGCGACATCCTCAAGGCCGTGGTCGGCGCCGTGGACGTGCCGGTGACCCTGAAGATCCGCACCGGCTGGTCCAAGGACCTGAAGAATGGCGTCGCCATCGCCCGCATCGCCGAGGGCGAAGGCATCGCAGCCCTGGCCGTGCATGGCCGGACCCGGGCCGACGCCTTCGAAGGCGAGGCCGAGTACGAGACCATCGCCGCCATCAAGTCGGCGGTGACGATCCCGGTTATCGCCAACGGCGATATTACCGGGCCGGAAAAGGCGAAATTCGTCTTGGAGAAGACGGGGGCCGATGCCATCATGCTAGGCCGTTCGGCCCAGGGCCGCCCCTGGATCTTCCGCGAGATCGCCCATTTTCTGAAAACCGGAGCGAAGCTGCCGCCCATCGCCCAGGCCGAGGCCTTGGAGCTCATGCAGGGGCATATGCGGGATCTCTACGGTTTTTATGGCGAGTTCATGGGCGTGCGCATCGCGCGCAAGCATGCGAGCTGGTACCTGAAAGAACAAGAGGATGCGGAAGGCTTCCGCCACCATTTCAACGGCCTGGATGACGCCAAAGCGCAACTCCAGGCCGTGCGCGAGTATTTTGCAGCCCAAACCCAAGCCCGTTTGGCGCATTGATAACAAAGACATTTTTCCAACAACGACATTAGTGAATAGGCCAGAATTCAAATGAGCGCATTCGATACCGACTTCGCCGTCAAAACCGAAACCGCCACCGCGACCCCGATTGCCGTCAGCCACACGCCAACCCTGCGCGAGTCCGTGCAGTTGGCCCTCAACAACTACTTCGCCCAGCTCGACGGCCAGCCGGCCAGCAATCTCTATGATCTGGTGCTGGCCGAAGTAGAGGCGCCCATGCTGGAAACCGTGATGAGCGTGGTGCGTGGCAACCAGACCAAGGCGGCGGAAGTGCTGGGCCTGAATCGCGGCACCCTGCGCAAGAAGCTGAAGCAATACGGCCTCAATTGAGCCTGCTTCCGTAGGTCCGACTTCAGTCGGACTCCCGCTGTCCCGCTTAAGCCGGACCTACGCAAAGACCAGCCCCACGGCCGCCTAGTGCGGCCGCAGTTTTTACCAAACCCAGGAAAGCCCATGTCCCTGACCCCCATCCGTCGTGCCCTGCTCTCGGTCTCCGACAAGACCGGCATCGTCGACCTCGCCCGTGAACTGTCCGCCCTCGGCGTCGAGCTCTTGTCCACCGGCGGGACCTACAAGCTGCTGAAAGACCATGGCATCGCCGTCGTCGAAGTGGCCGAGCACACCGGCTTCCCGGAAATGATGGATGGGCGCGTGAAGACCCTGCATCCCAAGATCCACGGCGGCATCCTGGGTCGCCGCGGCACCGATGACGCCGTCATGGCCGAGCACGGCATCGCCCCCATCGACATGGTCGTGGTCAATCTCTACCCCTTCGCCGCCACCGTGGCGCGCCCGGACTGCGATCTGGCCCTGGCCATCGAGAACATCGACATTGGCGGCCCCACCATGGTGCGCTCCGCCGCCAAGAACCATAAAGATGTGGCCATCGTGGTCAATGCCGGCGATTACGCCGGCATCGTCGCCGAATTGAAGGCGAACGGTGGCCTGAGCTACAAACAGCGCTTCGATCTGGCCCTCAAGGCCTTCGAACACACCGCCGCCTACGACGGCATGATCGCCAACTACCTGGGCACCATCGACCAGGCTGCCGACGACCTAAGCGTGGACAAGCGTATCGCCTTCCCGCGTACCTTCAACAGCCAGTTCCAGAAAGCCCAGGACATGCGCTACGGCGAGAACCCCCACCAGCGCGCCGCCTTCTACGTCGAGGCGAACCCCGCCGAGGCCAGCATCGCCACGGCCACCCAGCTGCAGGGCAAGGAGCTGTCCTACAACAACGTGGCCGACACCGACGCCGCCCTGGAATGCGTCAAGTCCTTCGTCAAGCCGGCCTGCGTCATCGTCAAGCACGCCAATCCCTGCGGCGTCGCGGTCGTGCCCGAGAACGAAGGCGGCATCCGCCAGGCCTATGATCTGGCCTATGCCACCGACTCCGAATCCGCCTTCGGCGGCATCATCGCCTTCAACCGCGAGCTGGATGCCGACACCGCCCGCGCCATCGTCGAACGCCAGTTCGTGGAGGTGATCATCGCCCCGACGGTCTCGCCGGAAGCCGTGGCGGTGGTCGCCGCCAAGCCCAATGTGCGTCTGCTCGCCTGCGGCGCCTGGGGAACCGAGCGTATCGGCGGCCTGGATTACAAGCGCGTCAACGGCGGCCTCCTGGTCCAGGACCGCGATATGGGCATGATCGCGGAAGCCGATCTCAAGCTCGTCACGTCCCGCGCGCCCAGCGAGGCCGAGCTGCACGACCTGATCTTCGCCTGGAAGGTCGCCAAGTTCGTGAAATCCAATGCCATCGTCTATGCCAAGAACCGCCAGACCATCGGGGTCGGCGCCGGCCAGATGAGCCGCGTCAATTCCGCGCGCATCGCCGCCATCAAGGCCGAGCATGCCGGGCTGCCGGTCCAGGGCGCGGTCATGGCCTCCGACGCCTTCTTCCCCTTCCGCGACGGCATCGACAATGCCGCGAAAGTGGGCATCACCGCCGTGATCCACCCGGGCGGCTCCATGCGCGACGCCGAAGTCATCGCCGCCGCCAACGAGCACGGCATGGCCATGGTGTTCACGGGCATGCGCCATTTCCGCCACTAAAAAGCCCCGCCACGAAGTGTCGAGGCCTGCGGCTCGCGGCAGCGAGAAGACCCTCTCCCCCGTCCCCTCCCCCGAAATGGGGGAGGGGCAAGACAGAGACTCGCGCAGCGCGCCTCCAATCCCCTCTCCCTTGATGGGAGAGGGCCAGGGAGAGGGTGTTCGCCTCGAAGACCCAGCGCACCACCGGGCGTCAGAAGCCATACCGACTCCCTCCCGATAGCAGACGAAAGCCCCTAAGTCATCCAACGCCGTATTTATTACCTAATACACATAATAAGACGTGTTTATATAACCGCCCGATTCAGACCGAGTTCAGCCCTTGCGGATTAGCGTAAGTCCATGTTTTCGCAACTCGCGCTAAGGAGCAAGCCATGAATAAGACCCTGATCGCAGGCCTGGTCTTGAGCACCTTCTCCGTCTCCGCCCTTGCCGCCAGCCCGAACTATGACAAGCTCGAATTCGGCTATCACGATGGCGACGATTTCCATGTCTATTCGGTAGCCGGCAGCGCCAGCCTGTCCGACGCCATCTTCCTTCGCGGTAATTACAGCTATAGCCGGGACGATCTGTCGTTTGTGGACACGGACGGTCGGCTGTACGGCCTCGGTCTCGGCTACCGCACCCCGCTGACCCCGTCCCTGGACTTCAATGCCGTCGCCGATTACCTGCACAGCAAGCTTGAGACGGAAATCCCCGGCCTAGGCAGCGCTTCGGACTCCGATGACGGCTATCGCGTCGGCGCCGGCCTACGCGCCATGGCGACGGATGCCCTGGAACTGTCGGCCATCGCCTATCACTACGACATCTTCGAGGACGACTACGCCACGATGGACGCCCAGGCGACCTACAACTTCACCAAGGCGATGGGCGCCTATGCCGGCTACGAGCAGAACTTCGACGATCACGATCTCAGTGTCTGGAAAGCCGGCGTACGCTTCAGTTTTTGAATCCGACTCATCCCAAGCAACCCGCCGCTAGTCGGCGGGTTTTCTTTGGCGCATCGCCACGCCGCTCCCATTCCGGCGCGTTAAGGCCGTTTAGCCGGCATTCACAATTATTACTTTTTTGATACATTTAGATACATTTATATAACTTTTTCATTCAGAAATCCTTCAGCCGCCAGCCCTTAGCGTTAGCCGCGAACTACAACCTAGCGCTAAGGAGCTAGCCATGAAAAAGACCCTGATTGCCAGCCTGATCCTGACCGCCTTCGCCGGCGCCGCCCAAGCCGCGAGCCCGAATTACGACAAGATCGAATTCGGCTATAACCACCTCAGTGTCGATGACGAAGGTTTTGACGTCGACTTCGAGGGTTATGTGCTGAATGGCAGCGTTTCGGTCAGCGACCACTTTTTCTTGCAAGGCGGCATCGAGAGTCTGGGTGATGACGAAAGCAACGCCGATGCCGACATCCGCTCCTATAACGCAGGCGTCGGCTTTCGCGCCGCCATCATCGACAATGTCGACTTCAATGCCACGCTCGACTACCTCAACACCCGTTGGGACGGTAGCGACGTGGATGATGACAGCGAAGACGGCCTAGCCCTCGGCTTGGGGCTGCGCGCCATGGTGACCGACAACCTGGAACTGGCCGGTATGGTCAAGCGCGTTAAGTACGATGGCGGTGGCAGCGCCGACGACTTCGCCCTGGCCTCCGCGACTTACAACGTCACCACCAACTTCGGCATCTTCGCCTCAATGGAGCGTTGCTTGGAGACTTCCGACGCAGACCGCTGGACCCTGGGCGCCCGCTTCAGCTTCTAAGCCCCGTCCTCGGCTACAACGGCCCGCCCGCAACGGCGGGCCGTTTCTTTGTGAGCTCCTGCACGCGGAGGGGAACCATCCTCACGAACGCCATTCAAAAGTCAGAGCACCAGACGAAACTTCGCATTTGGCCGTTTTTTGAGCAGTTTCTAAGGCTTGCGCCTTGATCTTGAAGGCCTTTAGCCGATACTATTCGCCACTTGCTTACAGAAAAGCACGGGATGTGCTTACAACAAGGGTCCGAACGGACCGGCTCGGATGCCAGAACATCGCTCTTTGCCTGGGAGAAACCACACAATGAACAAGACGCTCGCTGCCGGCCTCGTCATGCTGTCCTCTAGCGCCCTGTACTCCGGTGTTGTCGCTGCCGATGACAATCTGCCTACCGATCTGGCCAGCTACGTGCCTTCCCTGCGCGACGCCGTGTTGAAGGGCGAGTCCTTCTCCAGCGAGCAGCCGTCCTTCGGCGCCGACTTGGGCCTGGGCAACCGCTTCTTCGTGCAGACCAATTTCTCGACCCTGGATCGCCTGGATGTGCAGCGCAACCCGCATTTCGTCGACAGCTTCAGCCTGGAAATCGAGAAATACTCCATGGGTTTCGGCATCCGCCGTCCGCTCATCGCCGGCCTGAATTTCAGCGCCAGCTTCGACCTGGTGCACCTGGACTACGCCGACCAGTACGCCTCCGTGCTCAAGCTGGACAATGACACCGGCAAGAGCATCGGCCTCGGCCTGTCCACCTCGCCCTCCAACCAGCTGGAACTGGGCGCCCAGTGGTCGGTGACCCGCTACGACAGCGACCCGCTGCAGCGCGACTTCAATGCCGTGGATTTCAAGGCCACCTACAAGTTCACCGAGAACTTCGGCCTGTTCACCCAGTACGGCGTGTCCGACGACGTGGACGGCGACGGCCAGCTGGAAGATCAGTATAAAGTAGGCGGCCGCATCAGCTTCTGAGTTCCGCCCCGCTCAGAACAACGCCGTGCTCAAGCACGGCGTTTTTGTTTCCACTCCGCCCCTCTTGCGGCGCACAAACTCCTTCATGCCGCTCCCGGCTTTGCTAAAATATGCGCCTTTTCCCGCACATCCTGGTTAAGGAGACCCCATGAATATCCTGGTGATCGGCAACGGCGGCCGCGAACATGCCCTGGCCTGGAAGGCGGCGCAGAGCCCCAAGGCGGACAAGGTCTTCGTCGCGCCGGGCAATGCCGGTACGGCCCTGGAGCCCAAGCTCACCAATGTCGCCATCGGCGCGACAGACGTGCCGGCCCTCCTGGCCTTCGCCCAGGAAAACGCCGTGGAACTCACCATCGTGGGCCCCGAAGCCCCCTTGGCGGCCGGCGTCGTCGATGCCTTCCGCGCCGCCGGCCTGACCGTGTTCGGTCCGACCCGGGAATGCGCCCAGCTGGAAAGCTCCAAGGCCTTCGCCAAGGACTTCCTGGCCCGCCACCAGCTGCCCACCGCGGACTACCAGAACTTCACCGAGGTCGAGCCGGCCAAGGCCTATGTGCGCGCCAAGGGCACGCCCATCGTCATCAAGGCCGACGGCCTGGCGGCCGGCAAGGGCGTGATCATCGCCCAGAACGAAGCCGAGGCCTTCGCCGCCATTGAGGACATGCTGTCCGGCAACAAATTCGGCTCGGCGGGCAGCCGCGTGGTGGTCGAGGAGTTCCTCATCGGCGAGGAAGCCAGCTTCATCGTCATGGTGGACGGCGAGCACATCCTGCCGCTCGCCACCTCCCAGGACCACAAGGCCCGGGACGACGGCGACAAGGGCCCCAACACCGGCGGCATGGGCGCCTATTCGCCGGCCCCGGTGGTGACGCCCGAGGTCTTCGAGACCACCATGCGCACCATCATCGAGCCCACCGTGCGCGGCATGGCCGCCGAGGGCCGTCCCTATACCGGCTTCCTCTACGCCGGCCTGATGATCGACACCGCCGGCAATCCCAAGACCCTGGAATTCAATTGCCGCTTCGGCGATCCGGAAACCCAGCCCATCATGATGCGCCTCAAGTCCGACCTGGTTGAGCTCTGCCTGGCCGGCGCCCAGGGCCGTCTGCACGAGGTCCGCGCCGACTGGGACGAACGCGCCAGCGTGGGCGTGGTCATGGCCGCCGGCGGCTATCCGGACGACGTGCGCAAGGGCGATGTCATCTCGGGCATTCCCGCCGAGAGCGCCGAAGGCAAGACCTTTATGGCCGGCGCCAGCCTGAATGAGCGTAGCGAGGTCTGCACCAACGGCGGCCGCGTGCTCTGTGTCGTGGGCTTGGGGCAGACCGTCGGCGAGGCCCAGGCCAAGGCCTATGCCCAGGTGCGCCAGATCGACTGGAAGGATGTCTACTACCGTACCGACATCGGCCACCGCGCCATCGCCCGCGAACAATCCACCGCTGGGCAATCCGCCGGCGCTTGACCGCAGGCCGGCGCGCTGGGCAGGATGAGGCCATGAAACTCCCTGCCCTGCTGCGCCGGCGTCCTTTCTGGCTGTTCTCGGCCGCCCTCCTGCTGCTGATCCTCGCCCTGCCCGCCTTGCTCGGCGCCTGGCTCCCCATCGCCCTCGCCCCCTTCGGCTTCCGCGAGGTCGATGCCCGCCTGTCCCTGCCGGGCTTTAGGCGCTGGGAGGCGGAGCATCTGGCCTTCGCCTGGGACGGTCCGGACGGCCTGCGCCTGAGCGTTGCCGGCGATAAGGCCCGGTACGACTATGGCGCGGATGCCCTGCGCCTGGAACGGGCCGAGCTGAGCCTGCAAGCCTGGCCGGTCCGCCCCGAGGCGGGGCCGGAAACGCCGCCCTTGAGCGAATGGCCGCTCTTGCCGCTGCGCCGCCTGGACGTCGAGCACTTGCGCCTTAGCTTTCCCATCGGCGGCTTAAGCAAACAGGCCGAAGGCCGCTTGAAAGCCGAGCTCACACCGGACGGCGGCGCCAGCCTGGTGCTCTATATGGCGCAGGGCCTGCCCGACGAGCTGCCCGGCCGCTTCGAACTCGCCATCGCGCCCGACGCCAAGCTCAAGGCGACGGCGGGCCTGTCGCGGGGCAAGACCACGGTGTTCTTCACCGAGCTGCATCTGGACGCACCGCCCGCCCATGCCCCAGCCTACCGCTTGCGTAGCGCGGGCGATCTGCGGCCCTTCTACCGCTGGTTGGCCCTGGGCGTGCCGGAGGAAGCCCAGGTGCGGCTGAATCTGCACGGGCAGCTGCCCCGGCGGCTCAATACCGAAGGCTGGCTCGCCGACAGCGAGGCCCATGCCGAATTCACCGTCCAGGCGCGGCACTGGGCACTGCCCTGGGGTCTGGCGGAGCGCCTGACCCATACCGGCCGCCTGGATCTGGCCAAGGGTCAGGGTCGGCTGGAACTGCAGGGCGATGCCCTGGACGCGGCCGGTTACAGCCTGCCGCCCTTCCGCCTGGACAGCCGATTCCAGCGCCAGGTCCAGGCGGTCAAGGCCCAGGGGCGCTTGCAGAGCCCCGCCCTGGACAGCCGTTTCGCCCTGAGCTACAAGCTGGACAAGCGCACCGGCGAGTTGCGCCTGGATGACGTGAAGAGCACGCTGGACCACGCCTGGCCCTTGCTGCGGCCCTATTTGCCGGCCGGGCTCAAGCCCATGACCCTCGAATCCGGCCAACTCCAGGGCACGTTACTGCTGCCCTGGCAGGCAGGCCTACACCCGGTCAGGCTGAAAGGCAAGCTGGAGCTGCTGGACTTGGCCGGCCGCTACCAGGGCATGAGCTGGCGCGGGGCGAATGCCAGTCTGGAGCTGGCCAGCCTGGACCCCCTGGCCGCCCGGGGCGACTGGCGGGTCGGCAGCCTGGCCCTGCCCGCCGATTTCAGCCTGGAAAGCCTGCAAGGCCGGTTCGAGGCTTCGGGCACTTCGGTCAAGCCGGTGGTGAAGCTGAGCGAGATCGCCGCGCAAGCCTTGGGCGGGCAGCTGCGCATCCCGGAGCTCGACTGGCAAGCCGGCACGCCCCTGGCCTTCGTCCTGGAGGCGGAACGGCTGGATCTGGCTGCCCTGCTGGCCCTGGCGGAGCAGCCGGGTCTGGGCGGCGAAGGTCGGGTCAGCGGCAGACTGCCCATCATCTGGCAGGACGGTCAGCCCAGCCTGGGCACGGGCGCCCAGCTCCGAGCCGAGGGCGCCGGCGCCCTGCGCTACAACCCGGGGCCGGCGCCCAAGGACGAGAATATCGGCCTCCAGGCCCTCAGGGATTTCCGCTACAAACGCCTGGACGTCGCGCCCAGCTATGGGCCGAACGGGGACTATGCCCTCAAGCTTCAGCTAGAAGGGGCGAACCCTGCCCTTTACAACGGCTACCCCATCGCCTTCAATCTCAATCTGGAAGGTCATTTGCCGGACCTGTTGCGCGCCGCCCTCCTGTCGGGGGATTTCGCCGGGCATGTGATGAAAAGCCTGAAACCGGAGGCCGACCAGGAAGAGAATAGGCCTTAAGCCATGGTTCATGGCTTGCGCCCCAGCCTGAGCCAGGGCCTGACGCCTTTCGGCAGACCCGAGTGCAACCCGGAGTTCATCATGCGCACCGCCTTCGCCGCCCTGTTGTCGATCACCAGCCTCGTGGCCTGCAATCCCACCATCCGGATCGAGCCCTCGGACAAGCCCATCAAGATCGACATGACCGTGAAGATCCAGCACGAGATCAAGGTGAAAGTCGAGAAGGACCTGGATAAGGCCATGTCCGAGCACGGCGATATCTTCTAGGAGAACAAGAATGACGATGAAAGCTTTCCTGGCCGCCAGCCTGATCTGGGCCCTGGGCACCGGCGGCGTCTTCGCCATGGATCTGGACAGCGCCAAGGCCAAGGGCCTGGTGGGCGAAACCCCGGACGGTTATATCGCCGCCGTGGGCGCCACCTCCGATCGGGAGGTGCTGCACCTGGTCCAGGATGTCAATACCAAGCGCCGCGAGGTCTATGAGCAACTGGCCGCCAAGAACAAGGCGGACATCCGCTCGGTGGAAGCCCTGGCCGGCGCCAAGGCCATCCAGCGCACGCCCAACGGCCAGATGGTCTATCTGGACGGGCGCTGGCAGCAGAAGCAGTAATACAAGAAATTTAACCGCCAAGACACCAAGGCGCGAAGCGAAGGAAATTCAGAGGCATTCCTCGTTCTTTCCTTGGTGCCTTTGCGCCTTGGTGGTTATTTCCACTTCCCCTCACCGCCCGCGCGGCGGCTTTCGGGTCGGGCGGTTGGTGATCTCGCCGGGCTGGGGACGCGGTTCGCTGCGACCGGCCGGCTTGTCGCCGCGCGCGGGTCTGGCCTTGTTGCGTTCCTTCAGCTCGGCGCGGCGCTTGGTGGCGATGCGCTGGGTGCGTACTTCGCGCTGTTCGTTGCTGTGGATCCCCTTGGTGCTGGCCGGCAGCTTGACCAGGGCGGCCAACTCGTTGACCTGCTCGATGGGCAGCTCCTGCCAGGTGCCCAAGCGCACCTGGCGTTCCAGCAGAACATTGCCATAGCGCACGCGGATCAGCCGCGAGACCTGCACGCCCTGGCTTTCCCAGATGCGGCGCACTTCGCGATTTCGGCCTTCGGCCAGGGTCACGTGATACCAATGGTTGGCGCCCTCGCCGCCGGCATCCGTGATGCTGTTGAAGCGGGCTTCGCCGTCGTCCAGCATCACCCCCTTGCGCAGGCGCTGCAACATGGCCTCGTCCACCTCTCCGAGGATGCGCACGGCATATTCGCGCTCGACCTGGGCGGCCGGGTGCATCAGCCTATGGGCCAGCTCGCCGTCATTGGTGAACAGCAGCAGGCCCGTGGTGTTGATGTCCAGGCGGCCGATGGCGATCCAGCGTCCGCCGCGCAGGACCGGCAGGCGGTCGAAGACTGTCGGCCGGCCTTCCGGATCGGAACGGGTGCAGACCTCGCCCTCCGGCTTGTGGTAGACCATGACCCGACGCTTGAGCTCCTCGGTCTTGGGCAGGCGCACGGGCTGGCCGTCCACCTTGATCTTGTCCGTGTCCTCGACGCGATCCCCCAGCTTGGCCGGCTGGCCGTTGATGGAGACGCGGCCGGCCTGGATCCACTCTTCCAGTTCGCGGCGGGAACCCAGGCCCGCGCGGGCCAGGACTTTTTGCAGTTTTTCGCTCATTCAAGCTCCAGGAAGCACGCGCTTCGCGGCTTCCGTCCGGTTGCAGGATACGGGCGGCCACCAGCACTTGGACACAATGGATCTGACGGATTCAGCCACCCCGGTAGTCGGGTTAGCCGATAGGCGTAACCCGACACTCCCCCTGGAGCCAAGTCGGGTTACGCTGCGCTAACCCGACCTACGGGATTTCCTTTCCTTCGATGATCCTCGATCGAAATCACTGTGCTGAGGTACTAGTCGCGACCCTCGTTATTCGTCATCGGCGACGATTTCCGCCGGTTCCCTCGCCTCGGGCTCGGTTTCCGGCGCATTCCCGGTCTCAGGCGCCGGGTCTTGCCCGCCCAGCATGCGTCCCGACCCCTCGTCGGCAGGCGCACCCGGTTCGGGCAGGTCGAGACTGGCGTTCAGACTGTCGATATCCTTGATTTCCATCAGGGACGGCAGCTGGTCCAGGCTCTTCAAATTGAAATAGTCCAAAAAATGCCGGGTGGTGGCGAACAGGGCCGGCCGGCCCGGCACGTCGCGGTGCCCCACCACGCGGATCCACTCGCGCTCCAGCAGCGATTTCACGATATTGGAGCTCACCGTCACGCCGCGCACTTCCTCGATCTCGGCGCGGGTGATGGGCTGACGGTAGGCGATCAAGGCCAGGGTTTCCAGGGTGGCGCGGGAATAGCGCGCGGGACGCTCTTCCCAGAGCTTGACCAGCCAGGGCGCCAGCTCCTCGCGGGCCTGGTAACGGTAGCCGGAGGCGGTCTCCTTGAGCTCGATGCCCCGGCCCTCGCACTCCGCCTGCAAGGCCTTGAGCGCGGCGCGGATCTCGGTCACCGGCGGGCGCTCGCCCTCCTCGAATAGCTCCAGCATGACCTCCACGGACAGGGAGCGGCCGGCGGCCAGGATGGCGCCCTCGAGGATGCGTTTCAACTGGCTGTTTTCACTCATGATTCAACTCAGCTCGCCTTGGCGCGCACATGGATGGGCCCATAGGGTTCGGTCTGCACCAGCTCGGCGAGCTTTTCCTTGACCAGTTCCAGGACCGCCAGAAAGGTCACCACCACGCCGCCCGCGCCTTCCTCGGCGCTGAACAGGCTGACGAAATCGGTGAACACTTCCACCGACAGCCGCGACAGCACCTCGCTCATGCGTTCGCGCACGGTGAGCTTTTCCTTGTGGACCTGGTGGGAGACATTGAGCTTGGCCCGGTCGAAGACATCGCGCAGTGCCAGCAACAATTCCTTCAGATCCACCTGGGGCTGGGGTTTGACCAGTTCCAGGGGCGGCGGCAGGGCCGCGCCGATAAACAGGTCCCGGCCCACGCGCGGCAAGGCGTCCACGTCCTCGGCGGCCTGCTTGAAGCGCTCGTATTCCTGCAGACGGCGGATCAGCTCGGCGCGCGGATCGTCCTCCACCTCGCCGTCCTCGTTGACCACGCGCGGCAGCAGCATGCGCGACTTGATCTCGGCCAGCATGGCGGCCATGACCAGGTATTCGGCGGCCAGCTCCAGGTTGAAGGCCTTCATCAGCTCCACGTATTCCATGTACTGGGCCGTGATCTCGGCCAGGGGAATATGCAGGATGTCCAGATTCTGGCGGCGGATCAGGTAGAGCAGCAGGTCAAGCGGACCTTCGAAGGCTTCCAGGAAAACCAGGAGCGCATCCGGCGGGATATAGAGATCCTGGGGCATCTGGGTCATGGGCGCGCCGTTCACCAGGGCGAAGGGCATCTCTTCCTGCACGGACTGGCCGTCGGCGGTCCCCGCCTCGGGCAGCGCCAGTTCCAATTCCAATTCGCCCGTCGCGCTCATGCCGCTCTCAGTAATCCAGGCCCATGGCGGCGCGCACGTCGGCCATGGTATCGGCGGTCACGGCCCGGGCCCGTTCGCAGCCGTTCTTGAGCACGCGCTTGACCAGCTCCGGATCCCGCTCGTACTCGGCGGCGCGCTCCTGGATCGGCTTGAGCTCGGCATTGACCGCCTCGACAACAGGCATCTTGCACTCGATGCAGCCTATACCGGCGCTGGTGCAGCCCTGCCTGACCCAGGCCTTCACGTCCTCGCCGGAGTAAATCTCGTGCAGCTGCCAGACCGGGCAGTTGTCCGGGTTGCCCGGATCGGTGCGGCGCACCCGCGCCGGATCGGTAGGCATCTTCTTGATCTTGGTTTCCACGTCCGCCGGCTTCTCGCGCAGGGCGATGGTATTGCCATAGGACTTGGACATCTTCTGGCCGTCCAGGCCGGGCATCTTGGAGGCGGCGGTGAGCAGGGCCTGGGGCTCGGGCAGGATTTGCCGGCCGGTGCCGTGCACCTGGGCCTCCAGGGCGGAGCGCTGGGCCTCGGAAAGTTGACGACGGGCGCGCACCAGCTTCAGCGCCTTGTCCAGGGCCTCGGCCTCGCCCTGCTCCCGGTAGCGCTTGCCCAGGTTGTTCAGGCGCTTCTGATCGTCGGCGTCCAACAAGGCAAGGCCGGCTTCCACATCGGCCATGAAGCGCGGGTCGCGGCCGTACATATGGTTGAAGCGGCGGGCGATCTCGCGGGAAAACTCGATATGGGGCACTTGGTCGGCGCCGACCGGCACCAGACCAGCCTTGTAGACCAGAATGTCCACGGCCTGCAGGAGCGGATAACCCAGGAAGCCGTAGGTGGTCAGATCCTTGTGCGACAGTTTTTCCTGCTGCTCCTTGTAGGTGGGCACGCGCTCCAGCCAGCCCAGCGGCGTGACCATGGACAGCAGCAG
Organism: Gammaproteobacteria bacterium; assembly: GCA_016182845.1. Lineage (GTDB taxonomy): Bacteria > Pseudomonadota > Gammaproteobacteria > Enterobacterales > Permianibacteraceae > JACPFT01. Next base: position 70,573 of record JACPFT010000009.1, on the reverse strand, counting down.
ATGCAGCTCGGCATGCTCGACGACCTGGGACTGCAGGAAGATCGCGCTCTTGTCCGGATCGATGCCCGAGGCCAGCCAGTCGATGACCATCTCATAGCCGGCATTCTTGATGCCGCCCACTTCGTCATAGCTGGTGGTCAGGGCATGCCAGTCGGCGACCATGAAATAGCTGTCGTACTCGTTTTGCAGCTTGGCCCAGTTCATCAGCACGCCACGGTAATGCCCCAGATGCAATCGGCCCGTGGGGCGCATGCCCGACAGCACGCGGGTCTTGTGCGCCTGGGTCTCGGAACTCTGATTTTCGGCGGTCATGCTGGCGTCGGTCACGTCGCGGGTCCTTGACTGGCTGGAGGGCGGTACGGAAGAACCGGGCATTATACCTGCTTTGCCCGCCGCGTCTAAGGCGCGTTGCATGTTCACCCAGGGCTCACTAGACCGCGTTACACTGGAACGAGCACCGAGGCCACCGGAGACCAGCCATGACAACCCCTACCCGCTACGCCACGCTCTGCGTCCTGGCCCTGTGCGCCGCCCTTCCGACCCAGGCCGCGCCCCCGGGCGTCTCAGCCGCCTGCGGCTATGTCTCCACCTTCGCCTTCCCACCGGAAACCCGCTTCTTCTACCCGGCCGAAATCAGCCGCATTGACGAGAAGAGCGTATTCGAATCCACCCAGGAACACCGCCTGCCGCCGGGCGAATACACGCTCAAGGTCTACGAGAAGATCGACGCACCGGAGTTGCGCGTGGACAACAAGCACCGGGGCTATGCAAAGCTGCTAAAGATCCGCGTCGAGCCGGGTCATATCTACCGCATCGCAGCGAAATTCGAGCACCTGCGCCCCTTCGATCGGAACCGTTACTGGGAGCCGGTGGTGTGGAAAGAGGAATCCCGGCCCTGCACGCTGTAACAGGCTTAACCGACTAGGCTCTAAGCAGCAGAGGGGCCGGAGCATTCGACCCCGCCGCCTGGAGCCGCCCCCATGCTGTCCCGAACCCTGCCTCTGGCCTTGGGCCTGTGCGCCCTACCGCTCGCCGGGGCCGCCGAGATCGACTGGGTTAGCCCGGTCACGCGCACGCCCGTGCTGGAGCTCTATTCCTCCCAGGGCTGCAGTTCCTGCCCGCCGGCCGAGCGCTGGCTCAGCCGTTTCGTGGACAGTCCCCGGTTATGGCGCGAGCTGGTGCCCCTGGTCTTCCATGTGGATTACTGGGACTACCTGGGTTGGAGCGATCCCTTTGCCAGCCCGGCCCACACCCAAAGACAACAGGGCTACCGCTCCGCCGGGCGCATTCGCTCGGTATACACGCCCGGCTTCGTCTACGAAGGTCGGGAATGGCGCGGCTGGTTCGACGGCCAGAGCCTGCCGGCAGCGACCGCCCCCACCGTCGGACGCCTGCGCCTGGTGGGCGGCAGCCAGGGCTTGAACCTCAGCTTCGAACCGCGTCTCCCGGGTGGCCAATGGCGGGCGCATCTGGCCCGCCTGGGTTTCGATAAGCGCACCCGCGTACCGGCCGGCGAGAACGCCGGACGGGAGTTGCGTCACGATTTCGTGGTATTGGCGGAAAGCGAGGCGATGGGCGAGATGGAGGCCGGGCAAGTGCGCTGGCGGCTAGCCCTGCCCGGTCAGCCCGGCGCGGGCCGGGAAGCCTTGGTGGCCTGGGTGAGCCAGGACAACGATCCGGCGCCGGTCCAGGCCCTGGGCGGCTGGCTGGATGCACCGACGCCGTAAGAGCCGGTTCAGCCCTTCTTGTAGACGATTTTCTTGGTCCCGGCCTCGCAGCTGCCCACGACACGTGCATCGGTCTGGGCGTCGGTGGCGAGGGTTTCCAGGCTATAGGCGGCGACACCCTTGGCCTTGAGTTTGGCGTCGATTTCCGCCTTGAGCTCCTCGCAGGGCTTGGGCGCGGCCCAGGCATTGGCGGAAATCAAGAACACGCCCAGGGTCAGACTCATCGTTTTCATGGCAACACTCCGTTGTGGTCAAAAACGGCCTCGGACGAGGCCGGAAACTCCTTGCGCCCTAGGGCTCAGCGCACCAGCGGCAAGCCGGCGGCCATGTCGTAATTGATCACCGAGCGGAATTTGTATTCCAGGACGAAATACTGGGCGACGGTCTTGGCCGGCAGGGCGGCGAGGAATTTCTTCATGGTCTCGCGGGTCAGCTTGCCGCGCTCTTCGTCGATGGCGGCCGCCTCCCTGACCATGTCCTTCACCGCCGTCTCGCTCAGGGTATTCCAGCTGCGCAGCATGGATTTCTGCGTCGATTGCACCCGGTAATTGAGCTTGCCCAGGCCTTCCTGGTAGGCGAAGTACAGGGGCCAGAACTTGCTGGCCTCGCCCTGGGAGAGCTTGAGGTTCTTGTCGATGAAGGCCTGCTTCATGGGGCCCAGGTTCTCGCGCACCATCTGCATGGGATCGATGGCGGCCGGCTTGGGGGCCGGCAGCACGCCGGGCGCGTCGGCCAGGGCCGAGGTAGCCTGTAAGGAGGAGATCAGGAGCAGGGCGCAGCTCGCCAAGGACTTCAGGGACATAGGCACCTCGAGTGGACAAGGCGCCTATTCTAATCGTCCCCCGCCAGGAGAGCCACGGCGGACGTCACAAATAGCGGCCCGCCGGACTCAGTGTTGCGGGCGGTCCTGACGATCGTGCTTCTGCTTGGCGATGCGCTTGCTCTGCACGTCCTGGGCTTGGTCCAGGCGGACTCGCTCGCGCTTGGTGACACGGCCGTCGGCCTTGGCGCGGTCCTCGATACGCTCGACCTTGTCCTGTCCGCGTTCCAGGCGGCGTTCCTCGCGGCGGGTCAGCTCGCCGCTGTCGACGCCCTGTTCGATCCGCCGTTCCTGGTTTTCCTGACGTTCATCGACGCGGGGGGTGTTGGCGCCGGCCTGGGCGGCGCTGCCGAAAGCCAGGGCGAAGACGAGTGTGCTCAGGGTGATGAGGCGCATGCGGTGGGCTCCTTTGACGTGCTTGTCGGTCCGGCCGGTTTGGCCGGGGTTTGTCCGAACAACGCCAGAGCCCTTCCCAGGTTGACATCGGTGCGAGGAATTTTGAGTTTAGACTCCGACCGCTACTTTCTCGATGATTTCCGCCAGGGCCCGCGCCGCCGGGCCAGCCAGGTCCGGCGAGGCGAGGATCAGGAAGAGATTGGCATGCTTGTGGGCGCCCTGGGCCAGCGGCAGGGGCTTGAGGATGCCGCGCTGCAGGTGTTCCTCGATCTCCGGCACCGGTAGCCAGGCGAAGCCCATGCCCGAGGCGACCGTGGAGATCGCCGTGCTGATGCTGGTCACGGTCCAGCGCTGCTCGGCGCCCAGCCAGCCGCTGTCGCGCTTGAAGCGCACCCCCGAATCGCGGATCACCACCTGCAGCTCGCGGCGCAGATCATCCAGGCTGAGCTCGCGTCCCGCCTCGACCAGCGGGTGCTGGCAATGGGCCACGCACAGGAACTCCACGGAACAGAGCTTGTTGCCCAGGAAGCCCGGCGGCACATGGGGCGCCACGGCCACGTCGGCGCGGCCCTCGATCAAGGCCTCGTCGGCCCCGGACATGATGACTTCCTGCAGCTGCACCCGCGTGCCGCGCGAGACCGGCGCGAAGCGGCGCAGTGCCTCCATGAGCTTGGCATTGGGAAAGGCCTCGTCCACCACCAGGCGCACTTCCGGCTCCCAACCCTGTTCCAGGCGCTGGGCCAGCTCCTCCAGTTTCAGGGCATCGCCCAGGAGCTGGCGGGAACGGCGCAGCAAGACCTCGCCGGCCGGTGTCAGCTGGGCCTTGCGGCCTTGGATGGCCAGAACCGGCACGCCGACCTGCTCCTGCAAGCGCGCGATCATATAGCTGACCGAGGACTGGCTGCGGCTCAAGGCCTCGGCGGCCTGGGCGAAACCGCCGTGGTCGACCACGGCCTGGAGCACGCCCCATTGCTCCAGGGTGACTCGGGGGAGTTTGGGACAGGGAGAGACGGACATTTCAGTCACTTTTTCGATTGGTTGAATCGGATTATAGCCATTTTCAATTCGTTTTTCTGTTGCATCATGGACTCGGCTTCATAACACACCGAGGACCCGCCATGAACACCACCTTCACTGCCGCCACCGCCCTGCTCTCTCGCGTCCTGCTGGCTCTGATCTTCATCCTGGCCGGCTTCGGCAAGATCTCCGCCTACGAAGGCACCCAGCAATACATGGCGGCCATGGGCGTGCCCGGCGCACTCCTGCCCCTGGTGATCCTCGCGGAGCTGGGCGGCGGCCTGGCGGTTCTGACCGGCTTCCTGACCCGCTGGGCGGCCTTGGGTCTGGCCGGGTTCAGCATCGTCTCGGCCACCATCTTCCACGCCGATTTCGCCGACCAGGTCCAGCAGATCCTGTTCATGAAAAATCTCGCCATGGCCGGCGGCTTTCTGCTCCTGGCCCTGCACGGCGCGGGCGCCTGGAGTCTGGATGCCAAGCTGTTCAAGCGCTGAGGGGGACAGAGAACAGCCCCGGCGGCCTGCGCCCCGGGGCTTTTTTGCAGGCGCACGACGCGGCTTCTATGCTGGAAGAAAGAGGAGTCGCGCAAAAGGTCTTGCCCGCATGATGAATAGCACCGAACTCGCCAATGCCGTGGATCGCATGCTGCAGGGCACGCGCCAGCATCATGTCCAGCTGTCCATGATGGCCGACACCAAGGCCAGCATGCTGATCACCCTGTCCTCCCTGGTCATCACCCTGTCGGTGCCCCAGCTCATGGAACCGACTTTCCGCACCGCCGCCGTGATCCTGATCGTCTGCTGCTTGGCGACCGTGGGTCTCGCCACCTACGCCGCCATGCCCAAGACGCCGTTGCGCACGAGCGGGCGGCCGGATGTGGCGGACCCGCATTTCAATATCCTGTTCTTCGGGGACTTCACCCGGCTGGACTACCCGGATTTCGAGGAGAACATGTTCGCCAACATGCAGGACGGCGAACATATCTACCAGCTGATGCTGAAAGAGATTTACACGATGGGGGCCTTCCTGGCCCACAAGAAATACCGCTACCTGCGTCTGGCGAGCATCAGCTTCATGACCGGATTTCTGGCCAGCGCGCTGACGCTGGCCCTGCAATTATTCCTCGCCTAGGCGACTCGCCGCCAATCCCGGTCGGCAACCCGGTGGGGCGCCAACCGCTCGCGCAAGGCCACGACCTCGCCCACCATGATGAGCACAGGCCCGCCGAACTGGGCGGACAAGGCCAGCTGCGGCAGCTCGGCCAGGGTGCCCGTGACCACGCGTTCGTTGGGCAAGGTGCCGTTCTCGATCAAGGCCGCCGGAGTGTCGCCCGCGCGGCCGTGTGCCAGGAGCTCGCGCACCAGGCGCGGCAGGCTGGACAGGCCCATGTAGAACACCACGGTCTGGCGCGGGCTGGCCAGGAGCGACCAGTCCGGATGCACTTCCCCGTCCTTGCCGTGGCCGGTCACATAGACCAGGGACTGGGCATGCTCGCGATGGGTCAAGGGGATCAGGCTGGACGCCGCGCAGCCCAGGGCCGCAGTGATGCCCGGCGCCACCTGGTAGGCGATACCAGCCTCGGCCAAGGTTTCCAACTCCTCGCCGCCGCGCCCGAACACGAACGGGTCCCCGCCCTTGAGCCGGCAGACGCGCTTGCCCTCGCGGGCCAGGCGCACCAGCAGGGCGTTGATGTCTTCCTGTGGCAGGGCATGATCGGCCTTGGCCTTGCCCACATAGAGAGTTTCGGCATCGCGCCGCGCCAGCGCCAGGACCTCTTTGGACACCAAGCGGTCGTAAACCACCACGTCGGCCTCCTGCAGGAGGCGCAGGCCCTTGAGGGTCAGGAGCTCCGGATCGCCGGGACCGGCCCCCACCAGGCTCACCTCGCCCCGCGACGGGAGCTCCGCGCTGGCAAGGGCGTCGGCGAACAGCGCCTCGGCGGCCCGCTCCTCCACTTGCATCAGCCGCTCCACCAGGGGCGAATCGAATAACCGTTCCCAGAAGCGGCGGCGTGCCGTCAGCGCCGGAAAGCGGCGCTTAACGCGCTCCCGCCAGCGGGCCGACAGCTCGGCCAGCCGGCCTAGGCCGGCTGGCAATAACGCCTCGATCTGAGAGCGCAGGCGCCGTGCCAGGACCGGCGCCGCGCCGCCGGTGGAGATGGCCACCTGGACCGGCGAACGGTCGACGATGGCCGGCACGATGAAGGAGCAGAGTTCCGGCGTGTCGACCACGTTGACCGGCCGGCCCGCCCGCTCGGCGTCGGCGGCGACCTGGGCATTGACCGTCGCGTCATCGGTGGCGGCCACCACCAAGGTGTAGGCCGACAGATCCCGGGAGGCATAGTGTTCCGGCATATGCATCAGCTCCGCCTTGTTCCGCGCCGTTTCCAGCTCCGGATGAAGCGCGGGCGCCACGAGAAAGACCCGCGCGCCGGCGCTGGCCAGCAAGGCGTATTTACGCGCCGCCACCTCGCCGCCGCCGACAATTAAAACGGCACGGCCACGCAGATCATGAAATGCCGGAAAATAATCCATGACGACCTCAGGCGAAAAAACAAACGTCGCGCAGCGACGCTTCCGATGGCCCTCTCCCATGTCGGGAGAGGGTGGCGCGCAGCGCCGGGAGAGGGAAAGTGGTCACGCGGGTGCCTTGATGTGCAGGCCGCATTCCTTGCTCTCCGGGTTTTCCCACCACCAGCGCCCGGCCCGCACGTCCTCGCCAACCGCGATGGCTCGGGTGCAGGGCGCGCAGCCGATGCTGGGAAAATGGCGGTCGTGCAGGGCGTTATAGGGCACGGCGAACGCGCGCAGGTAGTCCCAGACCTCGGTCTCGCTCCAGCTGGCCAGGGGATTGATCTTGTGCAGGGCATTGCCCTCGTCCCACTCGATCTCCGGTAGCTCGGAACGGGTCACCGCCTGAGCCCGGCGCAGGCCGGTGATCCAGGCATCCTGACCCTTGAGGGCGCGCTTGAGCGGCTCGACCTTGCGCACATAGCAGCAGGACTTGCGCTGTTCCACCGAGTCGTAGAAGGCGTTGATGCCGTTCTGCTGCACGTAGGCCTGGGTGGCCTCGCCATTCGGATAATAGATCTGGATGGCCTTGCCGTAGCGCTCCTGGACCTTGGCCAAGAGTTGGTAGGTCTCGTCGTGCAGCCGCCCCGTGTCCAGGACGAACACGCCGATAGGGAGGCCGCTACGATGGATCAGATCGGTCAACACCATGTCCTCGGCGCCCAGGCTGTTGGCGAACACCAGCTTGGGATAGTCCTGAGCCACTTTGCTCAAGAGGCCGTGAACCTGGGCGATTTTGTTCTCTAGGGCTTGGCTGATAACCGACATGATGTCCTCGGATACTGGCGAATTAGATACGGTGAGAGTAATGACAGAAAGCGTCCAACCGAAAGAATCACGGGAGATATGCTTATAGCGCGGAAGGGAATAAGAGCCTCCGCCTGTAAGAAATGGCCAGGACGCAGCCTGTTTGCGACGTATAAGTGACGCGATAACAAGCGTTTACCGCCTCTGACTGCCGACTGGATTCCCGCCTGCGCGGGAATGACGGGGCTTGAGGTGCCTAGCCTCCCCGCTCAAACTGACGGCCGTCGTCCCCGCGCAGGCGGGGACCCAGTCAGTGGCTACGGAGCGCAAGGCTTATGGACAAGCGCAGCTACGTCTACATTCTCGCCAGCACCAAAAACGGAACGCTGTATATCGGCGTGACAGCAGACTTAATCCGTCGCGTGTGGCAACACCGCGAAGACGCGGTCGAAGGATTTACGCAGCAGTATGCCATCCACACGCTCGTCTACTTCGAGACCTTCAGCGACATTCGTGAAGCCATCGCCCGAGAGAAAACCCTGAAGCACTGGAACCGGGATTGGAAACTCCGGCTGATCGAAGAACACAACCCGAAATGGCGCGATCTTTATGCTGACCTGACTGGATGCCCGCCTGCGCGGGCATGACGGGCTTCCTGCTATGCGGTCACTGCAAGATCCCGGCACCAGTCCTGATAGCTCACCGAGATCTGCCCGCGCAGGGTCAAGACCAGTTCGCCGGGCCAGTGGTCCGGGATCTCCAGGGAGTCGAAGCCGCAGGAGAACAGCTCGCGCACCTGGTCGATGGCCAGGGTTCCCCTGGCATGCAGCTGACCGGCGTAACCCAGGCGGCGCAGCAGGCGCGCCTGGCTGTAGGCCCGACCATCGGTAAAGGCCGGGAATTCCAGGGCGATGAGCGGCAGATTGGGCAGATAAGTCTCCAGCGCCAGGGGCGATTCGGTGTTCTTCACCAGGACGCCGAAGCCGCCGCCCCGCGCCAGCCAGGGCGCCGGTTCGGCCAGGAAGCGCGCGCAGGAAATGAGCAGGACCTGCTTGCCGTCGGGCACGCCCTGCTCGTCATCCAACAAGGTATAAGGCGAATGCAAGCGGCCTTGCGTATCAATGTGCTGCGGCATAGGCCACCTCTTTGAAGGACTTGGCGCCGACGCGCCGCACGAACTGCAGAAAGCTCTCGCCCTCGTCGCGGTTCTCCACGTAATGCTCCAGGATGCGCGCCAGGGTGTCGGCCACCTCCGATTTGGCGACCGAGGGACCAATGATGGTGCCCAAGGACGCATCCTCCGTGCTGGAGCCGCCCAGGGTGAGCTGGTAGAACTGCTCGCCGTTCTTGTCGACGCCGAGGATTCCGATATTGCCCACGTGGTGATGGCCGCAGGCATTCATGCAGCCGGACATGTTGAGCTGGATGTCGCCCAGGTCGTAGAGGTAGTCCAGATCCTCGAAGCGGGCCTGGATCTGCTGAGAAACATCGATGGAACTGGCATTGGCCAGGGCGCAGAAATCCAGGCCCGGGCAACAGATCATGTCGGTGAGCGTGCCGATATTCGCCGTGGCCAAATCGGCGGCCTTCAGGCGCAGCCACAGGGCATGCAGCTCCGCCTGGCGCACATCGGCCAGCAGCAGGTTCTGATCGTGGGTGGAGCGGATCTCCCCGAAGCTATAGGCATCGGCGAGCTCCGCGACCAGCTCCATCTGTTCCGCCGTGATATCGCCGGGAGCGATGCCCGGCGCCTTCAGGGACAGGAACACGGCCCGGTAGCCGGCGATTTTATGGGGCACGGTGTTCTGGCGCACCCAGCGGGAAAATGCCCGATCGGTTTTCTGCTTCTCCAGGAAACCGTTGTCGTACAAATCCCAGGCTTCATAGGCCGGCGGCGCGAAACAGGCTTTGACGGCGGCGATTTTTTCCGCGTCCAGGCGCAGACGCGGATCCTGGCGCAAGACCTGCCACTCGGCCTCCACTTTGTCGCGGAAGGCCTCGATGCCCAGCTCCTTGACCAGGATCTTGATGCGCGCCTTGTAGAGATTGTCGCGCCGGCCCAAGAGGTTGTAGACACGCAGAATGGCTTCGAGATAGGACAGGAGCTCGGCTTCCGGCAGGAATTCGCGGATCTTCGCGCCGATGATGGGCGTGCGCCCCAGACCGCCACCGACGAAGACCTCGTAGCCCAGTTCACCGGCCGCGTCGCGGACCAGATGCAGGCCGATGTCGTGCACTTGCGAAGCGGCGCGATCGCGCGGGCTGCCGGTCACGGCGATCTTGAACTTGCGCGGCAGGTAATTGAATTCCGGATGCAGGGTCGACCACTGGCGGATGAGCTCGCAATAGGCGCGCGGATCGGCCAATTCCTCGGCGGCGACGCCGGCCAAGTGGTCGCAGGTGGTGTTACGGATGCAATTTCCGCTGGTCTGGATGGCGTGCATCTGCACCGTGGCCAGCTCGGCGAGAATATCCGGCACGCGCTCCAGCGCCGGCCAGTTGTACTGGATATTCTGGCGCGTGGTGAAATGGCCATAGCCCTTGTCGTACTCGCGGGCGATATGGGCCAGCTTGCGCAACTGGGTGGCGGACAGGAGGCCATAGGGAATGGCCACGCGCAGCATGGGCGCATGGCGCTGGATATACAGGCCATTGCGCAGGCGCAGTTGCTTGAATTCGTCGTCCGAGATCTCGCCGGCGAGGAAACGCCGGGTCTGATCGCGGAACTGGGCCACGCGCTGATCGACGATGGCCTGGTCGATGGCGTTGTATTGATACATGACTATGCCTCACTCGCTCAAACATCCGTTCGTGCTGAGTAGCAGGTCGACGACCTGCGTATCGAAGCACTCTCGATCCGGGCCCTTCGATACGCCGGCGACTCAGGGCGAACGGGTTGGTCTGGGCAAAAAATCTCGATGCCTACTTCGCCGACGCGCCCACCAATGTCACTTCCACGCGCTCATGCGCCTCCAGGCCCGCGTAATACGCGCGCAGGATGTCCAGGACTTCCGGGCGGCTGAATTGCGCGGGCACCTCGCCGCCCTCGGACAGCAGCTTGCGCAGCTTGGAACCGGAGAGCAGCAGGCGCTGGCTGGCGTCGTGGGGACAGGTCTTGGTGGAGGCCATGCTGGCGCAAGCCTCGCACCAGAAGGTCCAGTCGATTTTCAGGGGCTGGGTGAGCAGCGAACCGGCCGGCAGCTCGTCGAACACGCGCTGGGCGTCGAAAGGGCCGTAGTAATCGCCGACGCCGGCATGATCGCGACCGACGATGAGGTGGGTGCAGCCGTAATTCTGGCGGAACAGGGCATGCAGCAAGGCCTCGCGCGGACCGGCATAGCGCATGTCCAGGGGATAGCCGGCGCTGATCACCGAGTCCTCGACGAAATACTTCCCAGTCAGGGCGTCGATGGCCTGCACCCGCACCTCGGAGGGAATGTCGCCGGCCTTGAGATTGCCCAGGAGCGAATGGATCAAGACGCCGTCGCAGACTTCCAGGGCGATCTTGGCCAGGTATTCGTGGGAGCGGTGCATGGGGTTGCGGGTCTGGAAGGCCGCCACGGTCTTCCAGCCGCGCTCGGCGATAAGCCCGCGAGTCTGCGCCGGCGTGAGGTAGACGCCGGGAAAACGCTCGGGGAAATCGCCTTCGGAGAGCACGCGCAGGGAGCCGCCCAGGTTCACCTCGCCCTGGGCATAGAGCGCCGCGACGCCCGGGTGGGCCGGATCCTCGGTGCGAAACACCTCGCGGGCCTCCAGGGCCTTGTCGATGCGGTATTTCTCTTCCAGGGTCAGGATGGCCAGCAGGTTGCCGGCGGCATCGGCCAAGGCGAGCTCCTGCCCCAAGGCCAGGCCTTCCGCCTGTTCGGCGCTGGTGGACAAGGTGATGGGAATGGGCCAGAACAGGCCGCTCGCCAGCTTCATCTCGGTGACGACGCCGTGCCAGTCCGCATGGCCCATGAAGCCGGAGAGCGGCGTGAAACCGCCGATGCCCAGCATGATGATGTCGCCGGCCTCGCGGGAGCTGACGGTCAGGCGCGGCAGGGTCGCGGCGTGGGCGAGCGCGGCGATGCGCTCCTCGGCCGGAACCAGCAAGGGGCGCAGCTGGGCGCTGCCATGGGGGGCGATGGGATGGCTCATGGCTACCTCGAGAGTCGGTGCGCGCGGTCGGGTCGGCCGGCGCAGGGAATGCGTCGAGGCTAGGTTAGGTGCAGGGAGATATAACCAAAAAGAAGGAATGGCTATTTGGTTATGCCGGGAAGGCGGAAAAGCCAGTGCCATGACGGCACTGGCTGTATTCCTCAGTACTGAAACTCCTCCGAGTCCTCCAGTTCCGCCAGGACGCACTTGGCCAGGTAATCCAGATAGGCCTCGGCCACATCGCCCTCGGCGAGCCAGGGGTTCATCAGGGTGTGGCGCAGGATGAACAGGGCATCGGCCTGCACCAGGGGATCCCGGGGACTCAGGGCCCAGGTCTCCGAGGCCAGGCCCAGTTCGGTGCAGAGGCGCGTCGCTTCGGCGTCGGACAGGATGGCGCGGGGCACCGAGGTGTAGGAACCGAAGAACTCCTTGCTCTGCACCGGCCGATTGGTGTCCACGGCCAAGTGCTCGAAGACGGCGCGCATGAAGCGGTTGGCGCGCACCGCCGAGAAATTGCCCACCGGGTTGATGGCGAGGCAGATGAGATTGCAGTCCGGCTCGAAGGGAATCGCAACCCTCGCCTTGCCGGCCAGGCGTTTCTGCAGGCCGGCGACCGCGTCGTGCAGGCGCTCCGTGGCCACCACGGTCTCGTCGACGATGCGCCCGAAGCCGCTACGGTCCAGGGGGATGACCCGGTGGGTGACGTAGGCCGCCGCCGCCGCCGCGCCAGCCTTGGAGCCCTCCAGGATGAACTGGCCCAGGCCCTTGAACTTGTCGCGGAAGCTCTTGGCGCTGTAGCGCGTCGGATCGAAGACATAGGCCGCGGTCTGGCTGACGAAGTCCATCCAGCGCCGGTCACGGCAGACGTAAGCACCAGCGCCGTAGGGCAGATAGCCCAGCTTGTGCGGATCGATGGTCACCGAATCGACCTGGGCCAGCGCCGCCATGGTGGCATGCACCCGCTCCGAGGGGAAATAGCGATGGCCCTCGGCCACCGCCTGGCGCGGCGCCAGGCTGCCGTCCGGCTCACGGAAGGCGCTGACCAGGTAGCCGCCCCAGGCGGCGTCCACATGCACTTGGAAGTGCACACCCTCGGCGGCCCAACGCTCCCGGATGGCGATGATCTGGTGCAGGGGATCCAGGGTGCCGAATTCAGTGGACCCCAGGACGCCGACCACGGCGAGGATGGGAATGCCATGGTGTGCGCAATGGCGGATCTGGGCATCCAGGGCGTCCGGGTCCAGGCGCATGTCCTTGCAGGGAATCGCGATCAGCTGGTGCGAACCCAGGCCCAGGAGCTTCATGGCCTTTTCCCAGGAGTAATGGGCGGTGACCGGCACCATGACCACGGGGCTGTGCAGGCCCGGGCGCTTGTGGAAGAACTCGGCCAGCCCCAGGGCCTCGACCCGCTCGCCGGCGATGGCGATGCGCACGGCGTCGGCGCCCTCGGCCGTCAGACCGTTCTTGAGCTGGGCCAGGCAGTTCTGGCGCAGGGCGACGATCTCGTCGGCGGACAGGTTGAACAGCTCCCAGTCGCTGTACTCGGCGATGGCCTTGCCCTCCGGACCCACGCCCTCGAAGGCGAAGCCGGTACGCTCGGAGGCGGCCTTCAGGGCCAGGGGGTAGAAGCGCAAGCTGCGTGCCACCCACAGGCTCTCGTAGTTGGCGACGGTGCCGCCCGAGGTCAGATGTCCGAAGGCGCCCTCCGGGTCGGTCTCCTCGGCGGAGAAGCCCAGCATGCGCGCCAGCTGCAAGCCCACCGACAGCTCCATGTCCACGGTGACCGGCGCGGCCTCGTAGGAGATGTTGTTGGGGTTGTAGAGCGTGGTCACCAGTTGCGCGATCAAGCCGGGCAGCAACAAGTCCGAGGCCATATGCCCCAGGTAGCGCGGGTGGAAGAAGGGCACTGAGCGTTTAAGCTTGGCGGAGAGGCCGTGCAGCTCCTGTTTCATGCGCGCCACGAAATCCAGGTACTGCGGCGAATACTGGCTCGCCGTCGACACGCGCGGGATGTCGTCGGGATGGAAATTCCGCCGCCAATACACATGATCGCGCAGGAACTCGACGACCAGCTTTTCCAGCACCTCGTCGTTTTCGCCATAAGCCCCCAGGAACAAGGGGCTCAAGAATTCACGATCCATGGTCTATACCTAAAGCGGTAGCGATGCAGTAATGCCTACCCAGAATGATACGGCCTGACAGCCCGACCCCTTTGACTTCGGTCAAACCCGGGGAGAGGCTGGGGCGTAGCCTTGGCTCCAAGCCCAGCGGCCCCCGGCCCGGCGGCTTCACTCACTCGCTTGAACGGGAAGCATCATGAAGAAAACGCATCGCCTCAGCCTGCTCACCACGACTCTCGTATTCGCCGGCCTGATGCCCGGCCTGTCCGCCGCCGACAGCGTCGCCGACGCCGTCAAGGGCGGAAAGGCCGGTCTGGAATTCCGCCTCCGCCATGAGAATGTCGATCAGGACGGACCCCTGGACACCGCCAAGGCCACCACGCTGCGCACCCGCCTCAATTACAAGACCGGCACCCTGGGCGGCTTCGCCCTGTTCGCCGAGTTCGACAACATCAGCGTGCTGGGCGGCGACGATTTCAACGACACGCGCAACGGCGAGACCCATTTCGCCACCGTGGCCGATCCCGACGGCACCGACCTGAACCAGGCCTATCTGGAATTCTCCGGCTTCGACAAGACCCTGCTGCGTTACGGCCGCCAGCGCATCAAGCTGGACAACGAACGCTTCATCGGCCCCGTGGGCTGGCGCCAGAACGAGCAGACCTTCGACAGCTTCAGCGTCGAGAACAAGTCCCTGCCCGACACCACCCTGACCTACGCCTATATCGATAAGGTCCAGCGCATCTTCGGCCCCGACAGCGGCTCGCCCACCGAGGAATTCGAGGGCAGCAGCCATGTCGTCAATGGCAAGTACGAGGGCTTCGGCTTCGGCGCACTCTCCGTCTACGATTACCGGCTCGATTTTGACAACGCCGCCGGCTCGTCCAGCAATACCTTCGGCGCCCGCCTCGACGGCAAGACCGCCATCGCCAAGGGCCTGAACCTGAGCTATGCCGTCGATGTGGCCCGCCAGCACGATGTCGGCGACAACTCGGTGGATTACGACGCCGATTACCGCCTCCTAGAAGTCGGCCTGAAGACCGCCGAGGGGTATAGCGTTGGTATCGGCCAGGAAATCCTCGGCTCCGACGGCGGCAAATCCGGCGGCGCCTTCCAGACCCCCCTCGCCACCGGGCACAAATTCCAGGGCTGGGCCGACAAATTCATCACCACGCCCAAGGAGGGTATCGACGATCGCTATGTCAGCGGCGGCGTGCCGGTCCTGGGCCTCAACACCAGCCTTATCTACCACGACTACCGCTCGGACGTGGGCGGCCTGGACCTGGGGTCGGAATGGAATCTCTCGGTGGTCAAGAAATTCGGCAAGACCTATGAGCTGATGTTCAAGTACGCCGATTACGAGGCCGAGGACCTGACGGAGGCCTTCACCGACACCCGAAAGATCTGGCTCATGGCCAGCGCGGCCTACTGATCCGGATCAAATCGGACCAGAACGGCCTGTGCTGTCATGGCAAGGGTCTGCAGCTGCAGACCCTTGCTGATCTGTCGGAGGCGCCATGTATTTCCTGCTCAAACACCTGCATATCACCTTCGTCTACCTCAGCTTCGCCCTGCTGCTGTTCCGCGGCTATCGCCTGTTTCTCAAGGGTGGCATGGGCGGCAGCCCCTGGCTGACCCGCTTCCCCCTGGCCCTGGACGCCGGCGTGCTCCTGAGCGGTTTTTTCCTCTGGTACGTGCTAGCCCTCCCCCTCTTCGACACGCCCTGGCTGATGGCCAAGCTGGCGGCCCTCGTCGCCTATATCGGCCTCGCCAATCTGGCCCTGCGCTTTGGCAAGGACATGAAGATCCGCGCCCTCGCCTTCGCGGGCGCCGTGCTCAGCTGGCTGTACATCGCCGGCGCGGCGACGCTGAAGAGCGCCTGGGCATATTTCTTATAAGCCCCCGCTTTTCCGCAGCTTATATGCGGCATAGCGCAGTGCGTCCCGACAATCCGCCGCCAGGCCACTCGACCTAGCAGCCAAAACCCGGCCCGGGCGCAGCCTTTGAAGCGCAGCCCGGTCTGGCAACCCCGTACGCATGCCCCGCAGGGCCGGAGCATACTTTGCCATCTGTTGGCGGGAAGAGTGCTTCGATACGCGCCCCATCGGGCGCTACTCAGCACGAACGGTTATTTTTTTCACCGTTCGCCCTGAGTAGGCCGCTTTGGCGGGCCCTTCGGCAAGCTCAGGACTGGCCAAGTCGAAGGGCTCTTTGGCGTTGTTCAGAAAAGTATGGTCAGGCCCTGGCATACCCCGCACCTTGTCGCGCATGCCATTGAAATTCCTAAATTCCAGCCGAAATCAAGACTAAGAAGATACCGGATTGACGCACCGAAGCCGCCCATACACCCGGTATTGCCAGGTAACAACGGGCCCAGACATCCAAGCAGTCTTACTAACTCTTTGATGGGGAAAGAAAACTTGGTATCTTCTCTGGGTCCGACGGTGCCGCCGAATCAGGCGCTGCAATGTAATAAGAGTTATGCAACAAAGGAGACGGACATGCGATCACTCATATTGCGTCTATCTGCATTGACAGCCCTACTTTTATTCACCAACGCATCGGCACAATATGACGGCGCAGCGGAAGAGTGTGAGAATGCAAAAGAACAAGCCGGATCCGCCGCATCTGATTTAGCCAACTACGCCAGGCGACTTCAGATATGCGCTGAATCGGAAGATTTTTTCGATGACTGCAGCACGGAATTTCATCGCGTAAAGAACGCCCAAGGCGATTATGAGATGGCTGTATTAGCAGTGATGGCCTACTGTAATTAATACTTCGCTTGCAAATTGTTTCCGGCTTGGCGTCAATATCGAGTTGTCGCCTAACGATTCATTCAAGCCGACCGCCGGGGTCGGACTGGTATATTAGTAACCGCTCCCGACTGGCGGCGGCTTAATTCATGTGTTAGGCGGCAGGCAGTGTGCAGGAAAACGAAGGAGCACGCATGACAAAAATGATAATGTTCCATGTACCGCAAGACCAGGAGCTTCTAGCCGCATTCGGAGAACTCGCTCTTCGTCACGAGCACCTCAACCACATTCTCCGCATGACCATCAAGACACTCGCACGCCTAGAGGTAGGCGAAGCACTGGACGCAACCACATACGACGGTTCATCTCAGCTTCGTGAGCGCATTCGGAAATTGGCGCGACAGCGGCTAGGCGAAGGCGGGGCTCTCCTCAAACTGCAAGCGTTACTTGAACGATGCAAGCGTGCAACCGATAAGCGTAATGAACTCGTTCATAGCGTTTGGGCACAGGAACTTGACGGCGAACCAGCGCGCCGAGGTAGCCAAAACGAATGGCAGCCCTTACCGACCACATCAGAACTGGGGGAGTTGAGCGGCGAGATCTTGCAGCTTACGAGTCTTCTAAACCAAGCACGGCTTAAAGGCTTCCTTGCCGAAGCACTCGCAAAGCGGTAGAACAACAGGCCGCCTAAGCCCCCACCGGAGTCATGCCATGGACCCGATTACGAATCGCTCGGATATACGAAGCAAGCGCCTGACCGCCAGTCCTTCCGAAGTCTTCGCCGCGATGAGCGACCCGGACCGGCTCGCCCGGTGGTGGGGGCCGGCAGGGTTTCGCAACTCGATACATCGCTTCGAATTCCATCCCGGCGGGACCTGGCTGTTAACCATGCACGGGCCTGACGGCAAGGACTATCCGAACGAGAGCCGTTTCACCCGTATCGAAGCCGATAAGGTCTTCGCCATCGAACATTTTGAACCGCCCCGGGTTTCGCGGAGGCTGTTTAGTTTGAGTCAGGCGGCTTTTCGGATTTCCGCCTGACCCTGCGCGTATAGTGCCTCAAATTCCGCTGGCGGAATATTGCCGATGGGCTCAAGAAGGCGCTGTTGGTTGAACCAGGCCACCCAATTCAGGGTTTCCCATTCCAGGGCCTCGACGGTTTTCCAAGGCCCCTGTTTGTGGACCAGTTCGGCCTTGTACAAACCGTTGATGGTTTCGGCCAGGGCATTGTCGTAACTGTCGCCCACACTGCCGACCGAAGGCTCGATGCCGGCCTCGCCGAGCCGTTCGCCGTAGCGGATGGACAGGTACTGCGAGCCCCGGTCGCTGTGATGAACCAGCCGGTGCGGCACCGGTTGCCGCGCGTGCAAGGCCTGCTCCAGCGCATCCAGAACAAAGTCCGTGCGCATGTGCCGGCTGACCCGCCAGCCGACGATGAAGCGTGAGTAGACGTCGATGATGAAGGCGACATAGGCGAAACCCTGCCAAGTCGAGACGAAGGTGAAATCGGCCACCCACAGCTGGTTTGGCCGGTCGGCCTTGAACTCGCGGTTGACCAGGTCACGAGGACTGGCGGCCGCCGGGTCTGGGAGCGTGGTGCGGACCTTTTTGCCCCTGACTACGCCCTGGAGCCCCATGCCTTGCATCAGCCGCTCTACGGTGCAGCGGGCCACAGGCAGGTTCTCGCGGTGCATCTGCCGCCAGACCTTGGCGGCGCCATAAACCGCCCGGTTGGCTGTCCAGACCCGGCGGATGTCAGCGCAGTGGGCTTCGTCCCGCTTGGCGCGCTCGGACCGCAACTCGGGATTACGCAACCGGGCGGCATGGCGGCGATAGGCTGACGGGGCCACCTGCAACGTCTTGCAGAGGGGCTCGACCCCGAACTGTTCCCGATGGTCGTCGATGAACGTCCAGCTCACTTCAAACGGCGGTCGAGCTCCGCCTGGGCGAAAAAAGCGCTGGCTAGCTTGAGGATCTCGTTGGCCCGCTTCAACTCGCGGACCTCGCGTTCCAATTCCTTGATGCGGGCATCGGCGGCCGGGGTGGCGGGGGCGGCAGGTGTACTCGCCTTGCGGATCCAGTTGCTCAGGGTCTGGGCGGTGCAGCCGATCTTGCTGGCCACGGCCTCAATGGCGGCCCACTGGGACTCGTGGGACTCACGGACCTCGTAGACCATGCGGATGGCGCGGTCACGGACTTCAGGGGAAAATTTGGGGGGCTTGCTCATAGTGGCTCCATTCTCTCAAAAGGTGGAGCCTCCGCGAAAGCCGGGGCGGTTCATTTCTCCGGCCATCATTTTCATTTGACCATCGAACTACAGCCCAGAGGCGGCGCCACGGACGTGAGCTGGTGTCATACTTTCGACACGGCGGAGCACTACCAGCGCATCGCCGAGTTCGTGGCGGTCGCCAACGAGCAGAACCTCGAGCGGCTTGCCGCCGAAGTGGCGCGAAAAAGGGTCAGGGCTAAGCTGGCGGACACTCGGCTGAAATCTGGCTGACTTGTGCTGGCAACTCCATGTGCCCGCTTTCTTTGGTCAACCCAGACCGACAGGATATCGGAAAGAATGGCGAAGCCAGCCCGCATCCCGTTCAGTCCTCGCGCAGACTGAAGACTTGGAAAAGCGGCGCGATTTCCCGATGCACGAACTCCCGATGGTCGATGCTCCAGGGCGATGCCCCCAGGGTTTCGTCCTTGAGCGCGCCGCCGCGCACCACCTGCACGCTGTAGTGCTTCACACCCGCCACCGCGAGCTGGGTCGCCAGGACGCGCAGCTGCGCCATGCTCATCAGCTCCGTATGCCAGGAAGTGCGTGCCTCGAAGGGCAGGCCGCTTGCGAGCAGGGTCATCAGGCTCTGCCAATTGCGAATGCCGGAACGGGGTACGCCGGTCAGCGCCGGATAATCGGCCACCAGGGCCTTGACGTCGAAACCCACCCAGTCGACCAGGGGCAGGAGCTGCTTGAGCAATTCGGGGTAGGCGCCGCCGGTGTGCAGGGCCGTGCGAAAACCTAAGGCGCGCACGGCCTTGAGCGCCGGAATCAGGCTTTTCTGGAAAGTCGCCTCGCCGCCGCTGAACACCACGGCGTCCAGCAGGCCTTGGCGACGGCGGAGGAATTCGCACAGTTCGTCGAAGCTCAGGGCGCTCTCGCCCTGGGCCGGAATCAAGTGAGGATTGTGGCAATAGCGGCAGGCCCAGGGACAGCCCTGGCAGAACACCACGGCGGCGAGCATGCCCGGATAATCCACCGAACTCAGGGGCACGAAGCCGCCGATGCGCAAGGCATCGGCGGTGTGCTCGTTTCGGTCGCAGAGCGGCACGACCGTTGCGCAGCCGCTATCGCCCATGGCTTCAGGCCGCCGCTCGTTGCGGGGCGCAGGAGCGGGTTTCGGTGAAATGCCGGCGCTCGGCGTGCTCGGACTGCTTTCCGGCATTGAATTCCGACACGGGACGGTGGTAACCCATCACGCGGGTCCAGACTTCGCAGCGGGTGCGTTCTTCGGTTTTCAGTTCGACTTTCGCATTCATGGTGTTCTCCTTTTTTAAGTCTTCAAGAGTCCTTCGATACGCCGCTGCGCGGCTACTCAGGACGAACGGTCGATTTAACAACTACCACAGGTCTTCTTCGCCAGGCTCTCCTCGTCGCAGCGCGGGCAGAACTCGTGCTCGCCGTTCAAATACCCGTGTTTCGGGCAGATCGAGAAGGTCGGCGTCACGGTGATATAGGGCAGGCGGAAGCGGGTCAGTACGCGCTGCACCAGTTTTTTGCAGGCCTCGGCACTGGAAATTTTTTCGTTCATATAGAGGTGCAGGACCGTGCCGCCGGTGTACTTGCACTGCAGCTCGTCCTGCATTTCCAGGGCCTCGAAGGCGTCATCGGTATAGCCAACCGGAAGTTGCGAGGAATTGGTGTAATAGGGCTTGTCACGCGTACCGGCCTGCAAAATCGCCGGATAGCGTTTCTGATCTTCCTTGGCGAAGCGGTAGGTCGTGCCCTCCGCCGGCGTGGCCTCCAGGTTGTAGAGATTGCCGGTTTCCTCCTGGAATTCCACCATGCGCGCGCGAATGTGGTCCAGCATCCGGCAGGCCAGGGCATGGCCGGTCGGCGTGGCTACGTTTTCCTGGTCTCCAGTGAAATTACGGATCGCCTCGTTGATGCCGTTGACGCCGATGGTGGAGAAATGATTGCGCAGCGTGCCCAAGTAGCGCTTGGTATAGGGATAGAGCCCGCTGTCCATCAGATGCTGGATCAGCTTGCGCTTCACTTCCAGGCTGTCCTTGGCGATATAGATCAGGCGATCCAGCTCGTGCAACAGCCCTGCTTCGTCGCCGGCGAAGCGGTAGCCCAGGCGCGCGCAATTGACGGTCACCACGCCCACCGAGCCGGTCTGCTCCGCCGAGCCGAACAGGCCGTTGCCGCGCTTCAAGAGCTCGCGCAGATCCAGCTGCAATCGGCAGCACATGGAGCGGATCATGTTCGGCTTCAATTCGGAATTGAGGAAATTCTGGAAATACGGCAGGCCATATTTCGCCGTCATGTCGAACAGCAGGCCGGCATTCTCGCTGTCCCAGTTGAAATCGCTGGTGATGTTATAGGTCGGGATCGGGAAAGTGAACACCCGGCCCTTGGCATCGCCCTGCATCATAACCTCGATGTAGGCGCGGTTGATCATGTCCATTTCCACCTGCAGATCGCCGTAGGTGAAGGGCATTTCCTCGCCGGCGATATAGGGCACGGACTCGCGCAAATCCTCGGGGCAGACCCAGTCGAAGGTCAGGTTGGTGAACGGCGTCTGCGTGCCCCAGCGCGAGGGCACGTTGAGGTTGTAGATCAGCTCCTGGATGCATTGCTTCACCTCGCGAAAGCTCATGCCGTCGCGGCGGATAAAGGGCGCCATATAGGTATCGAAGGACGAGAACGCCTGGGCGCCGGCCCACTCGTTTTGCAGAGTGCCGAGGAAATTGACAATCTGGCCCACGGCGCTGGACATGTGCTTGGGCGGCGCTGCCTCGACCTTGCCCGGCACACCGTTCAGGCCCTCGTGCAGCAGCTGGCGCAGGGACCAGCCCGCGCAATAGCCGGAGAGCATGTCCAGATCGTGGATATGGATGTCGCCCTCGCGGTGGGCCTGGCCGGCCTCCGGCGCGTAGACATGGGACAGCCAGTAATTGGCGATCATCTTCCCGGAAGCGTTCAGAATCAGGCCACCCAGGGAATAGCCCTGATTGGCATTGGCATTGACGCGCCAATCGGCCCGGCTCAGGTATTCGTTGACCGAGGATTCCACGTCGACCAGGGTGCGCTTGTCGGCGCGCAGGCGGGCATGCTGCTCGCGGTAGACGATATAGGAACGGGCCGTGTCGAAATAATTGGCCGACACCAAGGCCTGTTCCACCATGTCCTGGATCTGCTCGATGCGCGGCGCCTTGGCTCCGCCGAAGCGATAATCCACCAGGCGCAGCACCGAGTCGGCGATGCGCTTGGCCTCGTCGGCATCGAATTCGCCGGTGGCGCGGCCGGCCTTGGCGATGGCCCGTTCGATCTTCTGCGACTCGAAGCTGACCAGGCGGCCGTCGCGCTTGATCACATGGCCCGGGGCCGACTGGCCAAGCGCTTTCATCTGTTGCATTTGTACTTGCTGTTCCATGGCCCTTCCTCGCCGGTTTATCAATATCGTGTGGTGACAGTGATAATGAAACACAAGATGCTGTTATACCCTTGACCGGGATCAAGCTTTTGGCGGGTCGTGTTTCGCGCCCTGTTCATGCCCCTTGACTCAGGTCAAGGCCTGACCCGCCCTCCCCTCTACACTGCATGCCAGTCCCTTCCGGTAGTCATTCATGCAGCTCAACCGCTATGTGCACAGCCTCGGCGATTACCTGCGCCAGCGCCATGGCGAGCGCGTGCACAAGCTGTCCCTGGAGGCCGGCTTCACCTGCCCGAACCGGGACGGCGCCAAGGGCCATGGCGGCTGCACCTTCTGCAACAACGCCTCGTTTTCGCCCAATGAGAAAACCCGCGAGGACTTAAGCGCCCAGCTGGCGCGGGGCCGTGCCCATGTGGAACGCCGCTTCGGCACGAAGAAATACCTGGCCTATTTCCAGGCCTATACCAATACCTACGAGGAAGTCGAAACCCTGGATCGGCTGTACCGCGCCGCCCTAGCGGAACAGGCCGTGATCGGCCTGTCGGTGGGCACGCGCCCGGATTGCGTACCGAATCCGGTACTGGACTTATTGCAGGGCTATCAGGACGAGGGCTACGAGGTCTGGCTGGAGCTGGGCCTGCAATCGGCCTTCGACGACAGCCTGGCGCGCGTCAACCGGGGCCACGGCTTCGCCGAATACGCCGACGCCGTGCGCCGAACCCGGGCGCGCGGCATCAAGCTCTGCACTCACCTCATCGTCGGCCTGCCCGGCGAGGCGCCGGAACAAACCCTGGACAGCCTGGAGCGCGTACTGGAACTGGGCGTGGACGGCCTCAAGCTACATCCCCTGCATGTGGTGAAAAATACCTACCTCGCCTGGCAATGGCGGCGCGGCGAGTACCAGCCCCTAGGCCAGGACGATTATGTGGCGGTGGCGGCGGAATGCGTGCGCCGCACCCCGGCCGAGGTCGTCTACCACCGCCTGACCGGAACCGCTCAGGACGATTTATTGCTGGCGCCCGCTTGGTGCGCGCACAAATGGCCGGTGTTGAACGCCATCGGCGAGAACTTGCAGCGCCTGGGCGGCCAGGGCAGCGCATTGGGAGAAAGATCATGGAGCTAGTCTGCCCGGCCGGCAATCTGCCGGCCCTGAAATCCGCCATCGCCCACGGCGCCGATGCGGTTTACCTGGGGTTTCGCGACGACACCAATGCCCGGCATTTCACCGGCCTCAATTTCACCGAGGAGGCCATGCGCGAGGGTATCGCCCATGCGCGCCGAGCCGGCAAGCGGGTCTTCCTCGCCCTCAACACCTATCCCCAGCCCAGCGGCTTCGAACGCTGGAAACAAGCCGTGGACAGGGCCGTGGACATGGGCGTGAGCGCCCTCATTGTCGCCGACATGGGCGTCCTGGATTATTGCGCCCAGACCTATCCGGAAGTACCTAGGCATTTGTCCGTGCAGGGCTCGGCCACCAGCCAGGAGGCCTTGAGTTTCTATCAGCAGCAGTTCGGCATCAGCCGCGCAGTATTGCCGCGAGTCCTGTCCCTCAAGCAGGTTAAGATGGTCGCGGAACAGACGCCAGTGGAGCTGGAGGTCTTCGGCTTCGGTTCGCTCTGCGTCATGGTGGAAGGCCGCTGCCAGCTGTCCTCCTACGTGACCGGCGAGTCGCCCAATAGCTGCGGCGCCTGCTCGCCGGCCAAGTCCGTGCGCTGGCAGAACGTGGGAAAAAACCTAGAGTCGCGGCTCAACGGCGTGCTCATCGACCGCTTCGCGCCCCTGGAAACCGCCGGCTACCCGACCCTGTGCAAGGGCCGCTTCGAGGTCGGCGGGGCCACCTACCATGCCTTCGAGGAGCCCACCAGCCTGAATACCCTGGATTTGCTGCCGGACCTGAAGGCAGCCGGGATCAAGGCCATCAAGATCGAGGGGCGCCAGCGCTCGCCGGCCTATGTCACCACCGTGGCCAAGGTCTGGCGCGCCGCCATCGACCGAGTGAACCAGGACGGCGAATTCCGCGCCGAGCCCGCCTGGCACCAGGCCCTCGCCTCCGTATCCGAAGGCACGCAGACCACCCTGGGCGCCTACCACCGGCCCTGGCAGTGAGGAGTAGAACATGAAGATCACACTCGGCAGCGTGCTCTATTACTGGCCGCGCGAAACCCTGCTGTCGTTTTACGAGAGCATGGCCATGAGCCCCGTGGAATGTATCTACCTGGGTGAGGCCGTGTGCTCCAAGCGTCACGCCCTGCGTCTGGGGGAGTGGACCGAGCTGGCGCGCAGCCTCAAGGCCAGCGGCAAGGAGGTCGTCCTGTCCAGCCTGGCCCTGCTGGAAGCCCAATCGGAATTGTCGGCGCTGCGCCGGCTCTGCGACAACGGCGAATTCCTGGTGGAAGCCAATGATATCGCCGCCGTGCAAATGCTCAGCGAGAGGAAAATCCCCTTCGTCGCCGGGCTGTCGGTCAATCTCTACAACGGCCGCAGCCTGGCGAAAATGCTCGGGCTTGGGCTGCAACGCTGGGTGGTTCCGGTGGAATTGTCCAAGACCGCCATCGCCGAGATCTTGAGCGAATGCCAGGCACTGGCCGGAACGACGCCCGAGGTGGAGATCTTCGGCTTCGGCCGCCTGCCGCTCGCCTGGTCGGCACGCTGCTTCACCGCCCGTCATCACAACAAGCCCAAGGACCAGTGCGGCTTCATCTGCGGGGATTACCCAGAAGGCCTGAAGGTGGCGAGCCAGGACGGCACGGACTTCCTGGTCATCAACGGCATCCAGACGCTAGCAGCCCTGGTCTACGACCTGAGCCCGGATTGGGCGGAACTGGAATCCACCGGGATCAGCCATTTCCGCGTCAGCCCAGAGCGCCAGCACACCGACGCGGTATTGCAATGCCTGGACGAAATCCGCCAGGGCGGAGAGGCCCGCATCGACGAAGCCCTGCGCGGCGGCAAGGCCTGCAGCGGTTACTGGCATGGGCGGCCGGGGATGGAGTGAGGGCTCCCCGCTCCCGGGTCGGTTCGCCGCGGTGGAGGCGCAGAGGGGATCAAAGGCGGGATGCGCTAGGCGCGACACCGCCCAAGGTCCAGAAGCTCAGACAGCCAACCAATCCGCCGCCTGCTGGATGCCCTTGCGCACCGGTTCCGGTAATTTTTCCGGGTCCACGCTGTCGAGCAGGTTTTTCACCGCCAGACTAAGCTCGGTATCGCCTTCCATTTCCAGGCGGCGCTGGAAGAACAAGGTGTCCGGGTCGACGCGCTGGGCCAGCATGTCGAGAAAATCCCGGGCATCGGCGCGCACCAGGGCCTCGGCGGCCTGCCAGGGGCCTTCGACGCGGATCCGCGGGCCCTGCAGGCTGATGCGCCAGTCATAACCCAGGTCGCGAACCTGGATGGCGACCCAGCGGCCTTGTAGGAAATCCAGTTCGCCGCTGGCGCGTTTGTCGGCCAGGATCCGGGACAAGGTGAAGTCCAGGCCGCGCCGTTGCAGCCAGGCGGGGACGTAGCGCAGGCCATGCAGGGCCTTGGCCATGGGGACGGTGTTGGAATTCAAAAACGCGGTGCGCATGGCAGGCTCTTCGGGGGGAGTGTCAGGCCATTATCCGCGCCGGCAGCCCCGCCGCCTTGATGGCGGTCAAGCGGTTGCGGCGGAGAAATGGCGGGTGATTTCCGTTAGCAGGCCGCGATACACGCGCTCGGCCTCGTCGGCGTCGAAATCCGCGTGCAGGCGCTTCTTCACGCCCCAGTCGTTGAGAGAGACAGACAACGCCGGCTTGACGCCGTGGCGTTCCAGGCTGCGCTTCGCGCAATGCAGCCGGCAGCCGTCCACGGCGATCGTGGGTCGGCCTGAGCAGGCGGTTTTCAACAGAGCCGGCACATCGCCGCCGACCCCGGCGATACAAGACATTTCCGCCAGCCCCTCGCGATCGGCGCGCAGAGCCAGGTGATTGGCCAGCTGGGCGGCGCTGGAGCAGCCGGAGCAGGAGTAAATCAGCGGCTGATTTTCGGCGGGCGTCGATACCGGCTTAGTCGGCGCGGACTCGGCGGGTTCGCGCCGGTCGAGAGTGCGCAGCTGCAGGGAGATGAAATAATCGGTGAGCATGCGATACAGGCCATGCACGAACTGCCCGTCCAGACCCCGCGCCTCGCCCCAGTGGCGGCGCGAGTTGAGGACCTCCTGGCGGCGCGGCTCGGCGATCACGGCCTGGGCATCGGGCTTGTAGGCGCCCATGGCCTCGACGCAATGCTGACGCTCGGCCAGCAAGTCCAGAATGGCATTGTCGATAGCGTCGATGCGCTCGCGGATATCGGCCAGGGACTCGGAGGTCTCATCGGAAGTGGTTGCGCTCATGGCTCTGCCCCCAAAAACTCATAGCATTCGTTCGTGCTGAATAGTCGCGTCAGCGGCGTATCGAAGCACGGGCAGGTAACGCGACTCGCCCAGGCCCTTCGATACGCCGCCTTCGGCGGCTACTCAGGGCGAACGGAACCAGTTGATTAGCCACCGATACTGGCCAAGTGCCGCGTACTGCCCGAATAGCCTTCGTGCAACCGATGACCGGCGGCCTTGTAGCCCAGTTGGCCGAGGATCTGTTCCTGCAAGGCCTCGCCCTGTTCGTCGTCCCGCAGCCAGGGCCGCAGGTCGTAGCCGCCGTCGCCGAATAGGCAGAGGCGCAGCTGGCCTTCACTGGACACGCGCAGGCGATTGCAGCTCGCGCAAAAGTCTTTCGCGTAGGGCGCGATGAGACCGATGCGTCCGGCATAATCCGGGTGGGAAAACTCCCGCGCCGGCCCGGCGCCCGGTTCTCGTGGCCGCTCGGAAAATCCGGCAGCCAGCAGCTGGTTTTCGATCCAGGAGGCCGGCAAATGATGTTCGCGGAAAAACTCGCCGTTGTCGCCGGTCTGCATCAGCTCAATAAAGCGCAGGGACAGCGGAGTGTCTTTGATCCAGGTTAAGAAGCGGCCGAGTTCCTGATCGGTGAGAGCCTTGAGCAGGACGGAATTGACCTTGACCGGCATGCTTAAGCCTAGGGCGAGGTCGATGCCCCTGAGGATTTCCGGCAGGCGGTCCTGGCCGGTGATATCGGCGAAGCGGCGCGGATCCAGGCTGTCGACACTGACATTGAGGGCGCCGAGGCCGCGAGCGTGCCAGTCGACAATGCGCTCGGCCAAACGGTAGCCGTTGGTGGTCATGGCGACCCGGCGGATGCCCGGCACGCGCGCGGCCATGGCCAGGACTTCGGCGAAATCCCGGCGCACGCTGGGTTCGCCGCCGGTGAGGCGCAGCTTCCACACGCCCAGGGCGGCGAAGCCGGCGATGAGCCGGCGCAGCTCGGGGAGAGACAGCTCCTGGGGCTTATCGTCCTTGTCGCAGTGGTAGCCATCCGGCAGACAGTACTGGCAACGGAAATTGCACACTTCCGTCAGGGACAGGCGTAAGTATTCGAAGCGGCGGCCGAAACCGTCGCGTAAGCGGGCTGTCATAAAACCGTCTCCTTTCCAAACACGGGCGGAAACGCCGTTTCCAGCGCCTCCGGGCAGCCCGAAAAACACCTCGGGTTGCGGCCGGGAAACCATAACCATTCGGTCTTAGGTCGTCCGGCTCGGAGCATTGTGCGGCTCGCCATGGGCGGGTCGCGTGGTACGAATGCTTGACTCTATCCTAGTTTTCCCGCGCCGCGCGGACTTGACGGCGATCAAGTCGCGATCGGCTAGGGGCGAGGCATTGGGCATACCTCTTTCGATATATCCCTCCGCTTAGACTATCAAAACCCCGCTGCCGTTACAGGCCCCGGCCCAGGCCATTCTGCACGGCGAACACCGCCGCCTCGACCCGCGAACGTAGGTGCAGCTTTTTCAGCAGATTCTTCACGTGCACTTTCACCGTGCCCTCGGTGATCTCCAGCTCCCGGGCGATGAGTTTGTTGCTCTGGCCGGTGGCCACCAGACGCAGGATCTGCCCTTCCCGCTCGGACAAGGTGTCCAGGCTGTCGGGCGCCGGTTTATGGGGCTTGCGCAGGGCCGTGGCCAATACGGCCGAGAGCTGTTCGCTGACCACGGTATGACCGTAGCACACGGCTTCGCGCAGCTTGTCCAGGAAGGCGGCCGGCTCCATGTCCTTGAGCAGATAACCGTCGGCGCCGGCGCGGAAGGCCGCCACCACGTCGTCCTGGGAATCGGACACGGTATAGATCACGATGCGCGCGTCGATCTCGGCGGCGCGCAAGGCCTTGAGCGTGTCCAGGCCATTCAAGCCGTGCATATGCCAGTCCAGGAGGATGAGATCCGGATGATGGCGCACCGCCAGCTGCACCGCCTCGGCGCCGTTGGCCGTCTCCGCCACGACGGAGAAGCCCGGTTCCAGGGCCAGGAGCTGGGCCACTCCCTGGCGCAGCAGGGGGTGGTCGTCCACCAGCAGGATGCGGCATTCGTCCGCGCCGGCTGGAGCCTTGTGAGTCATGATTAAACCTCCTCGGAGGCCGACAAAAACGTCGGCCGAAATGTCAGCAGCACCCGCGTCCCGCCCGGCTCGCGGTTTTCGACCCGGAGCTTGCCCGCCACGCTGGCGGCACGCTCGCGCATGATGGTCATGCCATGGTGTTGCAAGGGATCGTGGCCACTCTTCAGACCCACGCCGTCGTCATCGATGACCAGAGTCACCGCGCCATCGGCGCCATGCTTCAGACTGACGCTGACCGAGTGGGCCTTGGCATGACGCACCACGTTGGACAGGGCCTCGCGGGCGATTTGCAGGCAATGGATTTCCTCGTGGGCGCTCAAGGGGCAGTCGCCTAGCTGGTCCTCGAAGCGGATGGGCAGGCCGCCGCGCTCGGAAAACTCGGCCGCGGCAGCGGCCAGCGCGGCGCGCAGACCATTAGCCGAAGTCTTCAGCCGGAAGGTGGTCAAGAGTTCCCGCAGCTGGCGGTAGGCATTATTCAGGCCGTCCTGGATATGCTGCGTCACTTCATCCAGGGTGGCGCTGTCCGCGCCCCGGCTTTGCAGGAGCTGCAGCCGCCCCACCTGCAATTTCAGATAGGACAGGGCCTGGGCCAGGGAATCGTGCAGCTCGCGGGCGATCACCGTGCGCTCGTCCATCAGGGCCAGGAGCTGTTCCTGCTCGCGCCGTCGGCGCAGGCCGGCGGCCAGGCCGATCTGCTCGGCCACCGCCTGGATCAATTCCAGTTCCCAGGACTCGATACGGGCCGCGCTGCCATAGCTCACCGCCAGCTGGCCGATGACACGCTCGCCGTCACGGATCGAAAAACTGCAGGCGCCCTGGTTGAGGCCGGCGAATTGATCCAGGCAGGCCGAGCAATCGCTGGTATCGCAATGCTCCTTGCCCGACTCGCAACCGCTGCGCAGAATCTGGTAGGCGCCGGCGCCGTGCTCGCGAAAGAAGCACAGCATGACCTGCCCGGAATTCAAGGCTTCCTGCAGGATGTTGAGGATCTCGCGCAGATTGCTCAAGGCGGAGGCATCCTCGGTGATGCGCTTGCTGATGGAATAGAGCAGTTGCAGGGCGCGATTGCGCTGCTCCAGATGCTTGGTCTTCGTCGCCACCCGGGCCTCCAGCTGGCCCTGAGCCTCGGCGATGGTATCGGCCATGGCGTCGAAATTATGGGCCAAGAGGCCCAGCTCGTCCTCGCCGTCGTAACCGACTCGCGCACCCCTATCGCCCTGACGCCAACGCTCGGTGGCCGTCATAAGGTCCTTCAGGGGTGAGAGCACCTTGGTCAGCAGATCGAACATGCCGGCGAAGAGGATCAACACGGTCAGGAAGAGCACGGCGCCTTGGGTCACCCGCAGCCGCGCCAGGCGATCCTCGCTGCGGATTTGCAGCTTGTGCACGAAGGCATCGACCTCGGCGACGAAACCATCCACGCCCCGGGAATAATTTTCCAGCGGGTGGGAGCCGTCCAGCGCGGGCAGCAGGTGCCGGTTCCAATGGGACTGGAGACCGGCATAGGCCTCGGCGATGGGATCCTCCGGATCGGCGGGCATCACCCGGGTCAGCGCCTCCCGGCTCAGGCGCTCGCTCAGTTCCCGGGCATCGCGGCGCCGCGCCAGGTCCAGATCACCCTGTTGCAGATGCCAGGCGATGCGATAGGCGTTCATGCGTAGGGAGCCAGCGAGGTTGATGGCGGCGGCATCACCCTCCCCCTGCCAGGCCACTAGGGTGGAGCCGAACATGCTCACCAGGGCCAGGGACGCGATGGCGGTCACCGCGAGGCCCGCGCGGAACAGCAAGGAGCGTTTGAAAAGCGCCAGCATAGGCTACCTATTTGTTTCCCTGGCCAGTCCGCGCACCGGTCAGGCTAGGGCTGCAGATTTCTAACATTTTGTTTTTATTAACAATCATGCTTGAGCCCCACTACCTCAAAGGTGGTAGTTGAAGCTTAGCCTAGTCCCCGGCGCCCCCGGGGGTCTTGATGCAGATCAAGGGCTCTGGAGCCTCCCCTGCCTACCGTGGAGCCGTTCCCTTGTCTGCAAGAGACTCCCATCATGGCCACAAAAAAAGCCCAGTCGATGTCGGTGCTTATCTCAAGCACCGTCGCCTTCACCGTCTGCTTCATGATCTGGATGATGTTCGCGGTGATCGGTATTCCGATCAAAACGGCTCTATCCCTCAACGAAACTCAGTTCGGCCTCCTGGCCGCGACGCCGGTACTCACCGGCTCCTTGATTCGCCTGCCCTTGGGCATGCTCACCGATAAACTCGGCGGGCGCATCGTGTTCTTCCTCTTGATGCTGGCCTGCGTGGTGCCGATTTATATGATCGGTTATGCCACGGAATTCTGGCATTTCCTGGTGCTGGGTCTGTTCGTCGGCGTTGCCGGCGGTTCCTTCTCGGTGGGCATCGCCTATGTGGCGCGCTGGTTCGAGAAAAAGAACCAGGGCTTCGCCATGGGCGTGTTCGGCGCCGGTAACGCCGGTTCGGCTCTGACCAAGTTCATCGCCCCGGCCATCGTCGTCGCCGCCGGCTGGCAGATGGTGCCCAAGGTCTACGCCGGGATCATGCTGGTAACCGCCCTGCTGTTCTGGTTTTTCAGCTTCGACGACAAATCCCATCGCGTGTCCAGCGCGGTGAGCATCGCCGACCAGCTCAAAGCCCTCAAGGATCCCCATGTCTGGCGCTATTGCCAGTACTACTCCATCGTCTTCGGCGGCTATGTGGCCCTGGCTCTGTGGATGACCAAGTACTACGTGGCCGAATACGGTTTCGATCTGAAGATCGCCGCCCTGCTGGCCGCCTGCTTCTCCCTGCCCGGCGGCGTGCTGCGCGCCATCGGCGGCTGGCTCTCGGATAAATACGGAGCCCAGTCGGTGACCTGGTGGGTCATGTGGGTGTGCTGGATCTGTTTGTTCCTGCTGTCCTATCCCCAGACCGATCTGACCGTGCTCACCATCGACGGCCCCAAGGTCTTTCATGTGGGTCTCGGCCCCGTCGGCTTCACCGTCCTGCTCTTCCTGGTGGGCATTGCCATGGCCTTCGGCAAGGCCTCGGTCTTCAAGTACATCTCCGACGAATACCCGCAAAACGTCGGCGTGATCTCGGGCGTGGTCGGCCTCGCCGGCGGCCTGGGCGGCTTCGTCCTGCCCATCATGTTCGGCGCCCTGGTCGACCTCACCGGCGTGCGCTCCAGCGCCTTCATGCTGCTCTACGCCGTCACCTGGGTGTCCCTGGTGTGGATGTATTACAGCGAAATCCGCCACGGCCGCGTCATGGGCAAGCACCAGGGCGAGCTGCTGGCCAGCGACGTGGAATAACCCTCGTTTCCCTTGGCCGGCAGCGGCAGCAGCCGGCCTCTCACACTACGGAGTTGCATTATGGGTACAGTATCCCAAGTCAAATCCGGTCAGCGGACCGGTCATGTCATTCACGATTGGCGCCCGGAGGACGAGCGTTTCTGGCAGGAAACCGGCAAGCGCGTGGCCACACGCAACCTGTGGATTTCCATTCCGGCCCTGCTGCTCGCCTTCGCGGTGTGGATGGTGTGGAGCGCCGTCACCGTGCGCCTCAACAGCATCGGTTTCAACTTCAGCACAGACCAGCTGTTCTGGCTCACGGCCCTACCGGCCCTGACCGGCGCGACCATGCGCATCTTCTATTCCTTCATGGTGCCGGTCTTCGGCGGACGCCGCTGGACCGCCATTTCCACGGCATCCCTGCTGTTCCCGGCGATTGCCATGGGTTATGCCGTGCAGGACCCCGCCACGCCGTATTCGACCTTCGTCATCATCGCCCTGCTCTGCGGCTTCGGCGGCGGCAACTTCTCCTCGTCCATGTCCAACATTTCCTTCTTCTTCCCGAAGAAGCTGCAGGGCACAGCGCTAGGTCTCAACGCCGGCCTCGGCAATCTGGGCGTGTCCACCATGCAGTTCCTGGTGCCCGTGGTGATCTCCGCCGGCGTCTTCGGCGCCCTGGGCGGCGAAGCGCAGCAGCTCGGCAATGGTCAGCGGCTCTGGCTGCAGAACGCGGGCTTCATCTGGGTTCCGCTTATCGTCATGGCGACGCTCGCCGCCTGGTTTGGCATGAACGACCTGGCCAGCGCCAAGGCCTCCTTCCGTGAACAAGCGGTGATCTTCCGGCGCAAACATACCGGCCTGATGAGCTGGCTCTACCTCGGCACCTTCGGCTCTTTCATCGGTTACTCCGCCGGCTTCCCCCTGCTGATCAAGTCCCAGTTCCCGGGCGTCGACCCCTTGCAGTTCGCCTTCCTGGGTCCCCTGGTGGGCGCCCTGATCCGCCCCGTGGGCGGCTGGCTGTCCGACAAGGTGGGCGGCGCCGCCGTCACCTTCTGGAACTTCATCATCATGATCGCCGCCGTGTTCGGCGTGCTGTACTTCATGCCGGTCAACGGCCAGGGCGGCAACTTCTTCGGCTTTTTCGCCATGTTCATGGTCCTGTTCGTCACCACCGGCGTCGGCAACGGCTCCACCTTCCGCATGATCCCGGTGATCTTCCGCAGCCTGCACGATCGCCTGGCGGCCCATCACGGCCACGAAGCCACCGCTATCGCCATCCGTCATGCCAACAAGGAATCCGCCGCGGTTCTGGGCTTCTCCAGTGCGGTCGCTGCCTATGGCGGCTTCTTCATCCCGAAATCCTTCGGCACCTCCGTCGCCATGACCGGCGGCCCGGAGGCGGCCCTGTACGGCTTCATCGGCTTCTACGTCACCTGTTTGGTCGTGACCTGGTGGTGGTATTCCCGCAAGGGCGCGGAAACACCGTGCTGAGGCTCCCCCTCTCCCGCGAGGGGAGAGGGAGTAAGAGGCATTCCCGCAAACTGTTAGCACGCAACTCCATCCTCCCGCCCCCTCCCCCCTCGCGGGCGAGGGCTGGGGAGGGGGGGGGGAAGCCCCCTACCTCCTTCGAGGTATCCCGAATGCCTCCATCCCCGCCGGACGGCAGTTGATCAAACGCAAACTCGCTTGAAGCCCACAGGCGCAGCATTTCCCTCAACGGGCCGCGAGCCGATCGCGGCCGTGACAGGAGTAAAACCATGAGCCATTTCCTCGACCGTTTGCAATTTTTCAAGCGCGTCAAAGAACCCTTCGCCAATGGACACGGGGAGACCCGTAACGAAAGCCGCGCCTGGGAAGACGGCTACCGTCTGCGCTGGCAGCACGACAAGATCGTGCGCTCCACCCACGGTACCAACTGCACCGGCTCCTGCAGCTGGAAGATCTATGTCAAGAACGGCATCGTGACCTGGGAAACCCAGCAGACCGACTATCCGCGCACCCGCCCGGACCTGCCCAATCACGAGCCGCGCGGCTGCCAGCGCGGCGCCAGCTATTCCTGGTATCTGTACAGCGCCAACCGCGTCAAATACCCGATGATGCGCAGCCGCTTGATGAAGCTCTGGCGCGAAGCCCGCGTCATGCGCAAGGACCCGGTCGATGCCTGGGCCTCCATCGTCGAGGATCCGGCCAAGACCGCCGAATACAAGAGCAAGCGCGGCCTGGGCGGCTTCGTGCGCACCACCTGGGAAGAAGCCAACGAGCTGATTTCCGCCGCCAACGTCTACACCGCCAAGACCTACGGGCCCGACCGCGTGCTCGGCTTCTCGCCGATCCCGGCCATGTCCATGGTGTCCTACGCCGCCGGCTCCCGCTACCTGTCGCTCATCGGCGGCGCCTGCCTGAGCTTCTACGACTGGTATTGCGACTTGCCGCCGGCCAGCCCGCAGATCTGGGGCGAGCAAACCGACGTGCCGGAATCGGCCGACTGGTACAACTCCAATTACATCATCGCCTGGGGCTCCAACGTCCCGCAGACGCGCACGCCCGATGCCCACTTCTTCACCGAAGTCCGCTACAAGGGCACCAAGACCGTGTCCATCACCCCGGACTACTCGGAAGTCGCCAAGCTCACCGACAACTGGCTGCACCCGAAGCAGGGCACGGACTCGGCGCTGGGCATGGCCTTCGGCCACGTGATCCTCAAGGAATTCCACGTCGACAAGCAGAGCGAGTATTTCACCGACTACTGCCGTAAATACACCGACATGCCCAACCTGGTGCTCTTGGAAAAGCACACGGACGGCAGCTTCAAGACTGGCCGCTTCCTGCGCGCCTCGGACTTCTCCGGAAACCTGGAACAGGATCAGAATCCGGACTGGAAGACCGTCGCCTACGACGAAAAAGCCGATAACGCCCTGGTGGTGCCCAATGGCTCCATCGGCTTCCGCTGGGACAAGAGCCGTAAGTGGAATCTGGAAACCAAGGAGGCCAAGGGCACGGACACCCAGCTGAAACTGAGCCTGGCCGGTTTCAACGACGGCTTCGTCGACGTGTCCTTCCCCTATTTCGGCAACCGCGCCCACGAGGCCTTCGTCAACTGCCAGCACGACGACTTGCGCGTGCACAAGATCCCGGCCAGGAAACTGACCCTGGCCGATGGCAGCGAAGTTCATGCCGCCACCGTCTTCGATCTGATGATCGCCCATTACGGCGTGGATCGCGGCTTCGGCGATGCCCAGACCGCCAAAAGCTACGACGAGGACGCGCCCTACACCCCGGCCTGGGCCGAGAAGATCTGCGGCGTGCCCCGTGCCCAGATCATCCAGGTCGCCCGCGAATTCGCCGAGAACGCCGACAAGACCCATGGCCGCTCCATGATCATCGTCGGCGCCGCCATGAACCACTGGTATCACATGGACATGAACTACCGTGCCCTGATCAATATGTTGATCATGTGCGGTTGTATCGGCCAGACCGGCGGCGGCTGGGCGCATTACGTGGGCCAGGAAAAGCTGCGCCCGCAGACCGGTTGGGTGCCCCTGGCCTTCGCCACCGATTGGCACCGCCCGCCGCGCCACATGAACGGCACCTCCTTCTTCTATGCCCACACCGGCCAGTACCGCCACGAGAAACTGTCGGTCAAGGAAATCCTCTCGCCGCTCGCCGATGAGAAGGAATTCCCGGGCAGCTTCATCGACTACAACGTGCGCGCCGAACGCATGGGCTGGCTGCCCTCCGCGCCCCAGCTCTCGATCAACCCGCTCCAGGTCACCAAGGACGCCGCCAAAGCCGGCCAGGAGCCGGTACCTTATCTGGTCGAGAAACTGAAATCCGGCGCCGTGCATTTCTCCTGCGAGGAACCGGAAAATCCGGTGAACTTCCCGCGCAATTTGTTCGTCTGGCGCTCCAACCTCTTGGGCTCCTCCGGCAAGGGCCACGAGTATTTCCTGAAATACCTGCTAGGCACCAAGCACGGCGTGCAGGGCAAGGATCTGGGCCAGACCGGGGAGGAAAAGCCCCAGGAAGTGGTCTGGGTCGACAAGGCCCACGAGGGTAAGCTGGATCTGCTGGTCACCCTCGACTTCCGCATGTCCACCACCTGCCTGTATTCCGACATCGTTCTGCCGACCGCCACCTGGTACGAAAAGAACGACATGAATACTTCGGACATGCATCCCTTCATCCACCCGCTGTCCGCCGCCGTCGATCCGGCTTGGGAGGCGCGCAGCGACTGGGAGATCTACAAGGCCATCGCCAAGAAGTTCTCCGAGCTTTGCGTCGGCCACCTGGGCGTGGAGAAGGATCTGGTCACCCTGCCCATGCAGCATGACACGCCGGCGGAACTGGCCCAGGGTCCGAAACCGAAGGAGTGGAAGAAGGGCGAGTGCGAGCTCATCCCAGGCAAGACCGCGCCCATCATGACCGTGGTGGAACGCGACTACCCGAACACCTACAAGAAATTCACCTCGCTCGGTCCGCTGCTGAGCAAGGTCGGCAACGGCGGTAAGGGCATCAGCTGGAACACCGAGGACGAGGTCCATGCCCTCGGCGAACTGAACTACCTGGTGCAGGAAGAAGGCGTCAGCAAGGGCCTGCCGCGCATCGAGTCCGATATCGACGCGGCCGAAGTCATCCTGATGCTGGCCCCGGAAACCAATGGCCATGTGGCCGTGAAATCCTGGGACGCCCTTGGCCAGATCACCGGCCGCGATCACACCCATCTCGCGATTCCCAAGGAACACGAGAAGATCCGCTACCGGGATATCCAGGCCCAGCCGCGCAAGATCATCTCCTCGCCCACCTGGTCGGGTCTGGAAGACGAACACGTCAGCTACAACGCCGGCTATACCAATGTCCACGAGTTGATCCCCTGGCGCACCCTCACCGGCCGTCAGCAGTTCTACCAGGATCACCAGTGGATGCTGGGCTTCGGCGAAGGCTTCGTGTGCTACAAGCCGCCGGTCGATATGAAGACCGTCAAGCCGATGCACAACAAGAAGCCGAACGGCAACAAGGAATACCTGGCGAACTGGATCACCCCGCACCAGAAATGGGGCATTCACTCCACCTATACCGACAATTTGATCATGTTGACCCTGTCGCGCGGCGGGCCCTGCATCTGGTTGTCGGAAACCGACGCCAAGGCCAATGGCATCGAGGACAACGACTGGATCGAGGTGTTCAACTTGAACGGCGCCATCGCCGCCCGCGCCATCGTCTCCCAGCGCGTGCCCTCGGGCATGGTGATGATGTACCACGCCCAGGAAAAGATCGTGAACGTGCCCGGCTCGGAAATCACCGGAACCCGTGGCGGTATCCACAACTCGGTGACCCGTACCGTGACCAAGCCCACGCACATGATCGGCGGCTACGCGCAGTACTCCTACGGTTTCAACTACTACGGAACCGTGGGCGCCAACCGCGACGAATTCGTCATCGTGCGCAAGATGGCCAAGGTCGATTGGCTGGACGATGAATCCCAGGCAACTGAGGGTAATTCACACGCTTGAGTTTCGATATCCGTTCGTCCTGAGTAGCCGGGCATAAGGCCCGGCGTATCGAAGGACAGCTCATTCAGAGCCCTTCGATACGCCTGCACAGCAGGCTACTCAGGGCGAACGGCACCCAAAACAGCGAGTGAATACCTAGGAGATACCCAATGAAAGTTCGCGCCCAAATCGGTATGGTGCTCAACCTCGACAAATGCATCGGTTGCCATACCTGTTCCGTTACCTGCAAGAACGTCTGGACCAGCCGCGAAGGCGTGGAATACGCCTGGTTCAACAACGTGGAAACCAAGCCGGGCATCGGCTACCCCAAGGAATGGGAAAACCAGGACAAGTGGAAAGGCGGCTGGAAGCGCAAAAACGACGGTTCCATCCAGCCCCGGATCGGCGGCCGCTTCCGTATCCTGGCCGATATTTTCGCCAACCCCAACCTGCCGGAAATCGACGACTATTACGAGCCCTTCGATTTCGATTACCAACATCTGCACACTGCGCCGGAATCGGCCCACCAGCCGGTGGCCCGCCCCCGCTCCCTGGTGTCCGGTCAGCGCATGGAGAAGATCGAATGGGGTCCGAACTGGGAAGAAATTCTCGGCACGGAATTCGCCAAACGCGCAAAGGACAAGAATTTCGACAACATCCAGAAGGATATTTACGGCCAGTTCGAAAATACCTTCATGATGTATCTGCCGCGTTTGTGCGAGCACTGCCTCAACCCGGCCTGCGTCGCCTCCTGCCCGTCCGGCGCGATCTACAAGCGCGAAGAAGACGGCATCGTGCTCATCGACCAGGACAAGTGCCGCGGCTGGCGCATGTGCGTTTCCGCCTGTCCCTACAAGAAGATTTACTACAACTGGAAGACCGGCAAGTCCGAGAAGTGCATCTTCTGCTATCCGCGCATCGAAGCCGGTCAGCCGACCGTGTGCTCGGAAACCTGCGTGGGCCGCATCCGCTACCTCGGCGTGTTGCTCTATGACGCCGACAAGATCCAGGAGGCGGCCTCCACACCCCACGAGCACGACCTGTACACCCAGCAGTTGTCCATCTTCCTGGATCCGAACGATCCGGCCGTTCTGGCCGCCGCCCGCGCCGAGAATATTCCGGAAGCCTGGCTCAAGGCCGCGCAGAACTCCCCGGTCTACAAGATGGCCATGGAGTGGAAGGTGGCGCTGCCCCTGCACCCGGAATACCGCACCTTGCCCATGGTCTGGTACATCCCGCCGCTGTCGCCGATCCAAAGCGCGGCAACCGCCGGCCATATCGGTATGGACGGCATCATTCCGGACGTGAAGTCCCTGCGCATCCCGGTGAAATATCTGGCCAATTTGCTCACCGCCGGCGACGAGAAGCCGGTTGTGAAAGCCCTGGACCGCATGCTGGCCATGCGCGCCTATCAGCGCTCCAAGCATGTGGACGGCGAAAAGGATCTGGCCGTGCTCAAGCAGGTCGGCATCACCGAAGCCCAGGTCGAGGACATGTACCGCTATATGGCCATCGCCAATTATGAAGACCGCTTCGTGATCCCGACCACCCACCGGGAATATGCCACCGATGCCTTCAACCTGCGCGGCGGCTGCGGCTTCTCCTTCGGTAATGGCTGCTCCGATGGCAGTTCTAGCGGCACGAATCTCTTCGGCGCCCGCAAGCACACCCAACGCAAGGTGATCCCGGTCACCCGCGTCGAATGAGGAGGCGGATATGCAAGCCCTGAAAGTCATCGCCCGGCTGCTGGACTATCCGCAGCCCGAGCTCTTGGCCCACACGGCGGAATTGGCGGAGGCCCTAGGGGCCGACGCCTTTCTGCCCGAGCCGCGCCGCCAGGAACTGCTGGCCTTTATCGAACAGCTGAGCCAACGCGACCTGTTCGAGGTCCAGGAAGACTATGTGAGCACCTTCGACCGCGGCCGCGCCATGTCCCTGCTCCTCTTCGAGCACGTGCACGGCGAATCCCGCGACCGGGGCCAGGCCATGGTGGACCTGATGAATGTCTATCGGGAAAACGGCTTCGAGCTGGACGCCCGGGAACTGCCGGATTATCTACCCCTGTTCCTGGAATACCTGTCGGAACGCCCGGCCTCCGAGGCCCACGACTGGCTGAGCGAGGTGGAGCATATCCTCGCCCGTCTGGCCGAACGCCTGAATCAGCGTGAAAACACTTACGCCCTGCTCTTCGAGGCCTTGCTCGCCTTCACCGAAAACGAAGTGGACCGCGATGCCATCCGCAAGGAATTACAAGGCGAGAAGCGCGACGACACGCCGGCGGCCATGGACAAGGTCTGGGAAGAAGAGGCCGTGCGCTTCGGCGGCGACGGCCAGGTCTCGGGCGGTTGTCCGACGACCATGAAACCCAGCCCGGCCCAGGACCGCTCGGCGGATTTCCCGCTGCAGTTCATGCCCGATCCCAAGGCAGCCGCTGGCGCCGGGCAGGCGCGGGTGTGAACCGCTTACGCAATGCCGTCGTCCCCGCGCAGGCGGGGATCCAGCCGGTGGCAATTGTTGCTGACTGGATACCCGCCGAAGCCTGTCCTGAGCCAGGTCGAGGGGCGGGTATGACGGGACTGAAAACTGATCGGTATCGGTGCGTTAACGCCCCGCTGACCTCAAGGAGCCATCATGACCTTCCTCAATGAATTCCTGTTCGGGATTTATCCCTATATCGCCGGCACGATCTTCCTGATCGGCTGCCTGGTGCGTTACGACCGCGAGCAATACACCTGGAAAACCAGCTCCAGCCAAATCCTGGGCGGAAAGCACTTCCTCCTGGGTCTCAACCTGTTCCATGTGGGCGTTATCTGCTTGTTCTTCGGCCATCTCATCGGGCTGCTCATGCCCCATAGCTGGTATCCCTACCTGGGCCTGACCCCCAGCACCAAACAGGCCCTGGCCATGACCGCCGGCGGCATCTTCGGCACCCTGGCCTTCATCGGCATGACTATTCTCGTACATCGCCGCCTGTTCAACCCGCGCGTCAAGGCCACCACCAGTAAGAACGACGTGTTCATCCTTCTGCTGGTCTATGTGCAGTTGCTCCTGGGTCTCGCCACCATCCCGGTGTCGGCCGGCCACATGGACGGCTCGGTGATGTTGCTGCTGGCCGACTACGCCCAGAGCATCGTCACCTTCAAGGCCGGCGCCGCGGCGCACGTGGAGCATGTGCACTGGATCTACAAGCTGCACATTTTCCTGGGCGTGACCACCTTCCTGGTCTTCCCCTTCACCCGCCTGGTCCATGTCTGGAGCGTGCCGGTCAAATACATCAGCCGCAGCTACCAGATCGTCCGCCAGCGGGCGTGAGGGCTAAGCACCCCGTTCGTCCTGAACCTGTCGAAGGACGAGCGGGGTTCCGCGCCAACCGAAATCAAATTCCGACCGCTTTGTGAGGTCCCCATGATCAGCGTAAACGGCACGACCATCACCGAAGAAGCCATCGCCCGCGAGTTGCAATACCACCCGGCCACGGACATGGCCGAGGCCGCCCATAACGCCACCACCGCCCTCGTGATCCGCCAGGCCTTGTTGGACGCGGCCACGACACGCGGCATCCTCGCCCGAGCCGAAGACGGCGAAAGCGAGGAAGAAGCGAAAATCCGCCAGCTGCTCGCGGCGG
The DNA here is from genome assembly GCA_016182845.1 of Gammaproteobacteria bacterium. Taxonomy (GTDB): domain Bacteria; phylum Pseudomonadota; class Gammaproteobacteria; order Enterobacterales; family Permianibacteraceae; genus JACPFT01. Next base: position 29,777 of record JACPFT010000009.1, on the reverse strand, counting down.
ACGTGCCGGTTCCGGCCGCGTCGGAGGCCGAATGCCGGCGCTATTTCGAACATAACCCGGAGAAATTCGCCGGCCCCCCCATCATCGAGGCTCGCCATATTCTCCTGGGCATCGCCCGGGACGACGAGGACGGTCGGCGCGAGCGCCGTGCCCAGGCGGAAGTCCTCATCGACAATCTGCGCCTGGCCCCGGGCCGCTTCGGCGAACTGGCCCAGCTGCATTCCGACTGCCCCTCGAAGAGCCAGGACGGCAATCTCGGCCAGCTCAGCAAAGGCAGCACCGTCCCGGAATTCGAGAAACAGCTCTTACGCCTGCCGGAAGGCCTCTGCCCCTACCCCCTCGAATCCCGCTATGGCTACCACGTAGTATTCGTCGAACGCTATATCGCCGGAAAATCCCTGGAATTCGACCAGGCACGCCCGCGCATCGCCGACTACCTCTCCCAAAAAGCCCACAGGGCGGCGATTCGGCACTATATTCAAAGAATACTGGCGGAATCCGAGATCAGCGGCATCGAGCTGGAGCTACCGGAGACACCGCTAACCCAGTAGGGACAGCTGTCCATGAACCGCGTCGCCGACTTCCTCGCCGAAGACCACCGCCAGATCGATCAGTATCTGGCGGAGACCATCCAGGCCGCCACCCGCGCCGACTGGGATGAATGCGACACCCAGCTCACCGCTTTCGCCCGCCGCCAGGAAGCCCACCTTGACGTCGAGGAATGTTTCCTCCTGCCCGCCCTCGAACACTACACCGGTCCCCTCCCCCTCTTTCAAACCATCCGCGATCAGCACAACGCCATCCGCTCGCTGATCCAGTCGCTCAAGGACTATGCCTACAACGAAAACCTGATCGATATGCTGAAGATCCGGAAGGTATTGGTGGCGGAGCTGGAGACGCACCACCGGGTCGAAGAGACCGGCCTTTATCCCCTGGCCGACCAGAAGCTGGGAGATGCGGTGGAAGGGGTGATCTTGAGGATGGCGGACAGGCTGAATGAGGCCTTGGAGTGAAGGAAACGTAGTAGTAGAGCTGCCGTCCTTGCTGGAATTACACCACGTACGTTGACTCTATCGGAAAGCTTCACTCCACCCCGCGTAAGACCTGCTCCAAGCGCCCCCACTCCTCCGGCGTATTGGCATTGCCAAAGCCGCTTTCCGGCCAAGCCGAGGCGTCGAGGTATTCCGCGCCCAAGACCTTCAGTAAATTCCGCACCGAGCGCGGCGCATCCGGTAGTTTCGCCGCCGCCAGCGCCGCGTCCAGCTCGGGACCCAGGCGGAGCACGGCCGGCAGAAAATACTCACCGTAACAGGCCGCGCTCGCCGGCGGTTTGTCGCAAAGTGCCTTCAATGGCGCTACCCCCAGCGCAGGCATATCGACGGGAACAATGAGCACATGGGTTTCGCCGGGCAAGGCCGCGCGCGCGGCGGCGGCGATGCCTGCAAGGGGGCCGGCTAAATCCGCTTCGTCGGGGATTCCATCCAAGCCATCGAGCCGGCCGGCGAGCAGCACCCGCCCACAGCCGGCTTCGCTCAGGCGGGCGGCGAGGATTTCATGGGCGGGACGCCCGGCGTAGGGCATAAGCGCCTTGTCGCGTCCCATGCGGGTCGAGCGACCGCCGATCAGCACCACACCCAGCATGCTCATGCCCCCTCCTCAGCCCATGCGCCCATCGGCGCGGGCCTTCCACAACACAGGCAGGTAGCGCGCCGCGAACAGGCCGAAGCCCAGGCACCAGAGCGCGCCGCTGGCCACATAGCTCAGCCAGTGGTTCCAATACTGGAACATGCCGGGTAGGACGCGCAGGAAAGTCGCCAGGAGGACCGCCGCGAAGGCCAGCGTCATGCTCCAGCCCACGGCCAGGGGCCGGCCGGAATGGCCCAGGGACACGCGCGCCATCATGCCCAGCATCAAACCCGACAGCACACCCACGGTGAAGCAGTGCACCATCAGGCTGGGGCTGGCGACCAGGCGCAGGGCGTAAACCGCCGCCAGCAGAAAGCCCGGGGCGATGAAGGCGTAAGCGCCGTGCAGGGACCAGAGCAGGGGCACGCGGCCGGTGGACAGGGGGCGCCAGCCGGCCTGGCGAAGGGCATGGCCGGCGGCGGCCACGAGCGCCAGGATGGCGGCGGGCCAGCCGGACAGCCAGAACCAGGCATCGGTCCAGGCCACCAGCACCATGCCGGCTGTGCTGACGAAGCAGAGTTTTTCCAAGAGCGGCAGGGGCGCGATGGCCTCGGTTTCCGTGCCGCGCGCGGTGAAGAAGGGAATGACCCGGCCGCCGACGACTGTAATCAGCAGGACGACCAGGAACAGGGCGCCGTGGAGACCACGGGCTAGCCAGCGCGGATCCGCTAGCCACAGGGCGGCATGGCTCATGGCATTGGCGGCGGTCAGGGCGACGAGGATGGGCAGGAACACCAGGTTGCGCCATTGGCGGACGCGGACGATGGGCCGGCCCAGGACATAGGCCACGGCCGGGAAGAAGGCCAGATCCAGGACGGAGATCAGGGGCGCGGGCAGAACCGGGAAGAGCAGGAGCAGCCGCGCCGCCGCCCACAGGCCGAACAAGCCGGCCAGCGGCCAGCCGCGCGGGCCGGGAATATTGGTCCAGTTTTGCACGGCGGTGAGCAGGAAACCGGCGATGACGGCGCCGGTGAAGCCGAACAGCATCTCGTGGCCATGCCACCACAGGCCGTAGCCGTAGACGGGAATGCTCAGCCAACCCAGGAACTGGGCCAGCCACAGCGCGAGCGCCAGCGTGCCGAAGGCGGCGCCGAACCAGAAGAAGGGCCGGAAGGCCTGGCGGAAGAGCGGCGGGATCTTGGACGATTTCGCCGGCATCTCGATATTCAGGACGGTCACGGCAGACTCCAGGGGGGTTATCGACTTTGGACAAATTTTCCGGGTTTTGGAGGGCGGGAAGACTGCGTTAGATCAAGAAAACACCGGCTCGAACCAATTTCTTGCCCGCCGTCCGCCGTAGGTCCCACTTCAGTGGGACAACCAAGGCTCCTTGTCCGACTGAAGTCGGACCTACACGGGACCTACACGGGGCCTACACCGACACTATCGCTACCTCGGCGCTGATGGAATTGGCGATGAAACAAGCGCCATGGGCCCGCTCGTGCAGCTGTGCCAGGGCCTCGGGACCGGGCGCCTCGCCGGCGAAGCGCACTTCCGGATGCAGGACGATGCGCGTCACGCAGAGTTTCCCGGCGGCGTTCTTGCCCAGCTCGGCCACCGCCTCATCGCGGTAGCTCGCCACCGGCAGGCGCTTCTTGGCGCAGAGCGCCAGGAAGGTCAGCATATGGCAGGCGGATACCGAGGCCGCCAGGGTCTCCTCGGGGTTGGCGTACTCGGCCTTGCCGAAATACTCGGGCGCGGCGGAGCCGTGGATTTCCTGGCCGCCGCCGAAGCGGATTCTGTGGCTGCGGTCGTAGAGCTCGGGGGCAAACTCCCCACCGGCATGCTCCCAATCGATAGAAACGCGGAATTCGCTCATCGTCTTGCTCCCCCTTTCGCCCCCAACAGGGCACTCAACATGGAGCCGGACACCACCAGGGCGGCACCGGCCAGACTCAAGGCAGACAGACTCTCCGGCGCCAGCCAGTCGGGCACGAAGACGCCGACCAGCTCCATGGCCAGCAGCGTCATCAGCGGCCCCAGTGCCAGGACCGCCGAGACCCGCGAGGCCTCCCAATGGGCCAAGGCCTCGGCGAAACAGCCATAGGCTATCAGGGTATTGAGGCCGCAGAAGGCGAGCAGGATCAAATCCCGGCCATTCAAAGCCAGCGCTTGCTCCGGCTCGGCAAAGGGCCCGAGCAGGACGACGCCGGCGATATAGATGCACAGCATGATCGCCGAGGAGGGAAAGGCCTTGAGCAGCTGCTTCTGCGCCAGGGCATAGCCGGCCCAGCTCACGCCAGACACGAGCACCAGGCCCACGCCCAGGCTGTACTCGCCCAAGGAACCGAACAGCTCCACCAGGCGCTGGTTGAAGAACAGCAGGAGACCGGCGCAGAGCACGCCATAACCCAGCCACTGACCGGCGCTGAAGCGTTCGTGGAACAGGGCCATGCTGCCCAGGACCAGGAAGACCGGCGCCAGCTGGATGACCACCTGGGTCGTGCCCGGCGAGACATAGGCCAGGCCCAGGAGATAGAAGACATAGTTGCCGAGCAGACCCAGGACGGCCACGGCCATCAGCCCCGCCGTACGCCCCCGGATCAGGCCGAAGGCCGGCATCCCGCCGCGCGCGGCCAGCCACAGACCCAGGACTAGCCCCGCCATGAGGAAGCGGAACCAGGTCAGGGTCAGCGGACTCATGCTCTGCAGCAGGACCTTCTGGGCGATGGGCAGCACGCCCCAGAGCAGGGTCGTGCCTAGGGACAGCAATAGCCCTAAGCGCCAACGGCCGGAAACGGTGTGCATGTTCGACCTCGTGATCGGCGCCGGACGGCGCCCGAAAGGCCGGCATTATAGCCCGCGTTCGAATGCGCTTGCCCGCCGGCTTGACGATGGGCACAATCGCCGCCCATGTCCCAGACCCTCGCACACCCCGAAACCGCCCCGGACCAGGCCCTGAGCCTGTTGCGCCGCGTCTTCGGCTACGACCAGTTCCGCGGTTCCCAGGACCGGATCGTCGACACCCTGCTGCGCGGCGAGGATGCCCTGGTGATCATGCCCACCGGCGGCGGTAAATCCCTGTGTTATCAACTGCCGGCCCTCTTGCGGCCGGGCGTGGGCATCGTCGTCTCGCCGCTCATCGCCCTGATGCAGGACCAGGTCATGGGCCTGACCGAGCTGGGGGTTCGCGCCGCCGCGCTGAACTCGGCCCTGAGCCTGGACGAGGCCGAGCGCATCGAGCGCGAACTCTTGCACGGCGAGCTGGATCTCGTCTATGTCGCCCCCGAGCGGCTGATGACCCCGCGTTTCCTGGGTCTCCTGGAGCGCCTGGATGCCGAGAACGGCATCGCCCTGTTCGCTATCGACGAGGCCCACTGCGTCTCAGCCTGGGGTCACGACTTCCGCCCCGAATACCTGCAGCTGTCCATCCTGCACGAGCGCTTCCCGGCCGTGCCGCGCGTGGCCCTGACCGCCACCGCCGATGCCCGGACCCGCCGCGAGATCGCCGAGCGCCTCAACCTGACCGAGGCCGCCGAGTTCCTGGCCGGCTTCGACCGGCCCAATATCCGCTACCGGGTATTGGGCAAGCGCTCGGCGAAGGAACAGCTGCTGACCTTCCTGCGACGCGAGCACGCCGGCGAGGCGGGCGTGATCTACTGTCTGTCCCGTGCCAAGGTGGAGGGCACGGCGGCCTGGCTGTGCGAGCAGGGCATCACGGCCCTGCCCTATCATGCCGGCCTGCCCGCCGCGACGCGCGAGAAGAACCAGACCCGCTTCCTCAACGAGGACGGCATCGTCATGGTCGCCACCATCGCCTTCGGCATGGGCATCGACAAGCCGGACGTGCGCTTCGTCGCCCATCTGGACCTGCCCAAGAGCCTGGAAGCCTATTACCAGGAAACCGGCCGCGCCGGCCGCGACGGCCTGCCGGCCAATGCCTGGATGGCCTACGGCCTGCAGGACGTGCTCACCTACCGACAGATGATGGACGGCTCGGAGCTGTCCGAGGACCAGAAGCGCATCGAGCGCCAGCGCCTGGACGCCATGCTGGGCTATGCCGAGACCGTGGCCTGCCGACGCCAGGTGCTCCTGGGCTATTTCGGCGAGACCGGCCGGTCCGCCTGCGGCAACTGCGACAACTGCCTGGAGCCGCCGGACACCTATGACGGCGGCCTCGATGCCCAGAAGGCCCTGTCCTGCGTGTACCGGACCGGCCAGCGCTATGGCGTCGGCTACCTGGTGGACGTGCTCCTGGGCAAGAGCGAGGAGCGCATCAAGGCCAACGGCCACGAGGCGCTCACCGTCTTCGGCCTAGGCCAGGGCAAGGATCAGAACGGCTGGCGCGGCGTGTTCCGCCAGCTGGTGGCCGCAGGGTTTCTCGAAGTCGATGCGGAAGGCTATGGCACCCTGCGGCTCACCGAGGCGGCGCGGCCGGTCCTGCGCGGCGAGCAGGGCGTGCTCCTGCGCCGGGAGCGGCGCGAGGACAAGAAGGCCGCTGGAGCCAAGGCCAAGCACTTCATCGCCGATCAGGACCGGGAGCTCTGGGACGCCTTGCGCGCCTGCCGGCGCGAGCTGGCCATCGAGCACGGCGTGCCGCCCTATGTGATCTTCCACGACGCCACGCTCAAGGCCCTGCTGGACGAGCGCCCCCGGAACCTGGCGGAAATGGCCGGGATCAGCGGCATCGGTAGCCGCAAGCTAGAGGCTTACGGTCAGGTATTCCTGGATGTGCTCTGGGAGCACGGCTGAGGATTCTCCCATGGTGAGAGCAGCGCAGCTCACGCCGCATCCCCCCGCGCCGCCTCCCCATCCCCAGGCTCGTAGATCCGGCAGGCGCCGCGCCCGGCCTTCTTGACCGCGTACATGGCCATGTCGGCGGCATGGGCCAGGGCCTCGGCGCTGGCGCCGTGTTCAGGGAACAGGGCCAGGCCCAGGCTGGCGCCGACCCGCAGGTTGCCCAGCGCGTGCCCATAGGGTTCGGCCACCGCCTCGACGATCTTCTGGCCGATACGCCGCACGGCCTCCGCGTCGTGGGTGCCCGCCAGGATCACGGTGAACTCATCGCCGCCCAGGCGCGCCAGGATGTCGCCGGTGCGCAGGCACAGCTTCAGGCGCTTCGCCACTTCTTTGAGTAACCAATCGCCCACCGCGTGACCGTGGCGGTCGTTGATGGGCTTGAACTCGTCCAGGTCCAGGAAGGCCAGGGCGAAGCCCCCGCCCTGCGCCTCGCCCTCGGCGACCGCCGCCGCCAGCTTGCGTTCGAAGCCAGTGCGGTTGGCGAGTCCGGTCAGCGGGTCCTGTTCCGCCTGGGCGCGCAGTGCCAGGCTGCGGGAGCGTTCCACCTGGCCGCGCAGGTACTGCTGGCCCAGGCTGTTCACGCTCATCAGATAGGTGACCTCGTCCGGGTGCCAGCGGTAGGCCTGGCCCAGGGACTCGATGCACATGACCCCGGCCCAATCCTCCACGGCATAACCCATGAGCAGGGCCGAGCGGTGAGTCTGTTCGATACCGGCCTGGCGCCAGATGCCCTCCTCGCCGGCCTCCAAGGCCTCCCGCAGCCAGTCTTCGGACACCAGAGGCCAAAGCTCCGGCTCGACCGGCTGGCCGCCCACCCATTGCGCGGCTCGGCAGGAAAGCTCGCTCTCTCCGGGGCTGCGCTGCCAGAAGCTGATGCGATTGGCAAACGCGCCGCGCGCGATGGCGGCGACGATGATGCGGCGCATGGCCTCGTCGTCGCCGGCGCCGAAGGCGGGATGGGTGGCCAGGTGCACCAGGGTCGCATTCTGCTCGCGCTGACGCTCCGCCGCGCGCTGCTGGGCATGGGTCGCCTCCTGCAAATCGGCCAGCATGGTATTGGCCGCCTGGGCCAATAGCGCGATCTCGTCATCGCCCGAGACTTCCACCCGCTCCTCCAGACGACCCAAGTCCCCCAGTTCCAGCAGGGCATGGCTCAGGCGCTTGAGGCGGTGCAACACGCCGCGCTCCAGCATCCACAGGAAGACCAGACCCACCGCCAGGACCCCAGCCGCGCTGAACCAGAACAAATAGCGCGTCGCGGCCTGCCCCTGGCGCCAGATGTCCCGGGGCCGCTCCACACGCATTAGCAGGGCCGGATAGCCGTTGATGTCCAGGAGCTGGGAGTAGGCGATGATGGTCTCGTCCGACACCGCTTGCACTACCAGGGGTTGCCGATCCAGGGACTTGGCCGCCAGGGCGACATCCGGACTGGCATCCTCCTCGCTCAGCCGGTGAAAACTTAAGCGAACCTGCAGCCGCTTGGCCAGTGCGTCCACCAAGCTGTCGTTGAGGACGCGCACCATGACCAGGGTGCCGCGCGGCGCGCCTTCGCCGTTGCTGTCCTGGATGGGGCTCAGGGCCAGCTGCATGACCCGGCCCCGATCCTCGATGATGCCGTAGCGTTTGGCCTCGCTCTGGCGCTGGCGCAGTTGCGCGGAAAGCAGGGCAATGAAGCCGGGACTTTGCGTCTCGAAGCGACGCGATGCCCGGGAATAGCTGAAATCCCGGAATAAGCGGGCCTGGGCGTCGAAGAGCAGAAGGCCGTCGATCTGGATATTGTCGTAGGTGGCAGGGGTGATATTGCCGGACTCGTATTCCGGATAGGGCGCTTGCAGGTAGCGGTAGGTATCGTCCCAGGCTCCCCAGTCCCGGGCGAGGCGGGAGAGCTGCTGAAACTCGCTGTCCAGGGTCTGGGCCAGGCGCTCCTGATCCTGACGCAGCATCTGCTCTTCCAGGGCCGCGAAGCGCGGCAGGATGACCTGCTCGATGCCGATGGCCAGAACCCCCAGTAGCAAGACCGAGGTCAGGGCCAGCAAGAGGCTGATTTTGGCGGTCAGTTTCATTCGGCGCGGCCAGAACGGGACCCTGCAACAAGCATAGCCCCTAGGATCCTCCCCAACAAAGCACAAGGCCGCCCGGAGGCGGCCTTGCTAGTACGGACCTGGCCTTACACCCGGTAATAGTCCCGGTACCAGGCCACGAAACGCGCCACGCCGTCGCGCACCGCCGTCGCCGGCTTGAAGCCCACGGCCTGCTCCAGGGCGGACACGTCGGCATGGGTAGCCGGCACGTCGCCCGGCTGGATGTCCATGAAGTTATTGATGGCGGTCTTGCCCACGGCGGCCTCGATGGCCTCGACGAACTCCATGAGCTGGACCGGGCTGGAATTGCCGATGTTGAACACCCGGTAGGGCGCGTAGCTGGTCGCCGGATCGGAAGCCACCCGGTCATAGACCGGGTTGGCCACCGGCGTCGCGTCGGTGACGCGCACGACCCCCTCGACGATGTCGTCCACGTAGGTGAAGTCGCGGATCATCTTGCCGTGGTTGTAGATGTCGATGGGGCGGCCCTCGATGATGGCCTTGGTGAACAGGAACAAGGCCATGTCCGGACGGCCCCAGGGGCCGTAGACCGTGAAGAAACGCAGGCCGGTGGTGGGCAGGCCGAACAGATGGCTATAAGTATGGGCCATCAGCTCGTTGGCCTTCTTAGTGGCCGCGTACAGGGACACCGGGTGATCGACGCTGTGGTGCTCGGAGAAGGGCTGCACGACGTTGGCGCCGTAGACCGAGCTGGACGAGGCATAGACCAGGTGCTGCACGGCGTTGTGGCGGCAGCCTTCCAGGACATTGGTGAAGCCCACCAGGTTGGCGTCGATGTAGGCCTGGGGATTGACCAGGGAGTAACGCACGCCGGCCTGGGCGGCCAGGTGCACGACCTTGTCGAATTTCTCGTCAGCGAACAGCGCGGCCATGCCCTCCCGGTCGGCCACGTCCAGCTTGACGAAGCGGAAGCCGGCCTGGGGCGTCAAGCGCGCCAGGCGCGCCTCCTTCAGGCTGACTTCGTAATAGTCGTTGAGATTGTCCAGGCCCACCACCGTGTCGCCCCGCGCCAGGAAGCGCTGGGACAGATGGGAGCCGATGAAGCCGGCGGCGCCGGTGACGAGAATTTTCATACCTGCGGTATCCAGATCTTGAGCCCCTCCCCCCCCTCGCGGGGGAGAGCGAAGCGAGGGGGCTGGTTGGGGAGAGGGGGAACGCTTACAACCGCCACAAGCGCAGGCCAACCTCGGCGGCCTCCGCCCTGCTCACCAGCGACTTCACATCGGAGAGCACGCCCTCGGCCTTGAGCCGGGCCTTGAATTCGCTCGGCGCCAGGCTCTTGTAGAACTGGTGGGACACGGCCAGGACGATGGCATCGCAGTCGTGCACCGCCTCCCAGTCGCACAAGCTCACGCCGTATTCATGCTCGGCCTCGGTGGCGTCGGCGATGGGATCGTGCACCAGGGGTTCTATGCCCCAGGCGCGCAACTCGGTGATGATGTCGATGACCTTGGAGTTACGCAGATCCGGGCAGTTCTCCTTGAAGGTCAGGCCCAGCACGGCGACCTTGGCGCCGCGCGGCGCCGTGCCCCCCAGGCTCATCTGCTTGACGGTCTCGGCGGCCACGAAGCGGCCCATGTCGTCGTTGATGCGCCGGCCGGCCAGGATGACTTCCGGCTGGTAGCCCAGCTTCTGCGCCTTGTGGGTCAGGTAATAGGGGTCGACGCCGATGCAGTGGCCGCCCACCAGGCCGGGGCGAAAGGGCAGGAAGTTCCACTTGGTGCCGGCGGCCTCCAGGACTTCCTGGGTGTCGATGCCCATGCGCTTGAAGATCACCGACAGCTCGTTCATCAGGGCGATGTTCAGATCGCGTTGGGTGTTTTCGATGACCTTGGCGGCCTCGGCGACCTTGATGCAGGACGCCTTGTGAACGCCGGCCGTGACCGCCGAGCCGTAGACGGCGGCGACGATCTCCAGGATCTCCGGGGTCTGGCCGGAGACGATCTTGGTGATCTTGGTGAAAGTGTGTTCCTTGTCGCCCGGGTTGATGCGCTCCGGGGAATAGCCGACGAAGAAATCGCGGCCGCATTTCAGACCCGAGACTTTCTCCAGGACCGGCACGCAATCTTCCTCGGTGGCGCCGGGATAGACCGTGGACTCGTAGACCACGATATCGCCGGCTTTCAGGGCCTTGCCCACGGTTTCCGAGGCCTTGATCATCGGCGTCATATCCGGCTGGCGGGCCTCGTCCACCGGCGTCGGCACGGCCACGATATGGAAATCGGCGAGCTTCAGCTCGTCGATGGAGGCAGTGTAAAGGATGTCGGTTGTCTTCAGATCCTCGCCCGTGACCTCGTCGGTGCGGTCGTAACCGGACTTCAGCTCGGCGATGCGCGCGGCGTTGATGTCGAAGCCGATGCAGCGCTGCTGCCGGCCGAAGGCCACGGCCACCGGCAGGCCCACATACCCTAAGCCAATGACCGAGATGCTGCGGTTATGCGACACGAGAAGTCCTCCCTGACTGCGGTATGACGTAATGACTGGGCGCATAGCATACCCGAGATAGCCGCCCGGCTCTATCGACCTGCGTTGCAGTTCACCGCGCCAGCCCCTAGACTCCGGCGGCGTTCAGGAGCCCACGATGACACACACCGCCCCCGATTTTCCGCGCGCCGGCCTGCCGCGCCGCCTGGCAGCCCTCAGCTACGACGCCCTGGTCCTTACCGGGCTCTTGTTCTTCGCCACCGTCCTGAGCACGGCCTTCGAGGCCCTGGTCCTGGGCGTCACCGACTCCGGCGCCCAGGGCCGGCTGTCCGGCCATCCCCTGCACCAGCTCTACCTCCTGGCCTGGTGGTTCGGCTACTACGGCCTGTCCATGGTCAAGGCCGGCCAGACCGTGGGCATGCGCCCCTGGCGTCTCAAGGCTCAGCGTCTGGATGGCGGCCTGATGAGCTGGAAGGCCGCGGCACTGCGCTTCGCCACCGGCCTGCTAGGCCTGTCCAGCCTGAGCCTCTTGCTGGATAGCGGCGGCCTGGCCCTGCACGACAAGCTGTCGCTGACGGAAGTGGTGGTGCTGCCGAAGAAGAAAGCGCTTTGAGCCTACGCCCCGTAGGTCCCGCTTCAGCGGGACAACCCGCAGTCCCGCTGAAGCGGGACTTACAAGAGCTCCGACCTAACCCGCCCGCTTCAACAGCCAGCTGCCCAGGGCCGCGAAGACCGCCAAGGGCAGCGCCGCCGCCAGGACCGGCGACAGGCCATAGACCAGGCTCAAGGGCCCGAACACGGCATTGGCCAGGTAGAAGCCGAAGCCGGTGGCGATCCCCACCAGGATGCGCGCGCCCATGCTCACCGAGCGCATGGGTCCGAACACGAAGGACATGCCCACGAACATCATCAGGGCCGTGGCCAGCGGTTGTAGCAGCTTGCGCCAATAGGCCAGATCGTAAGGGCCCGAGGCCAGGTTATTGTCGCGCAGGTATTGGCGGTACTCGGCCAGGGCCAGGAGACCCATATCGTCCGGGGCCACGACCACGACGCCCAGGGTGTCGGGGCTCAGCGTAGTATGCCAGGCCTCGCTCCCGGCCTGGGTGCTGCCCACGCCGTCGGCCTGTAGCAGGCTGGTCTGCACGCGATTCAGCCGCCACGTCCCCTCGCCCAGGTAATCCGCCGACTCGGCGCGGCTCAAGGACTGCAGCACGCCCGCCTCGTCCAGGCGGTAGCGAATCAGTGTCAGCAGGCGCCCGCCCGGCGTCAGCTGGCCGATATGCACGAAGTCATGGCCGTCGCGCGCCCAGAGTCCGTGCTCGGACCCCAAGTAGCCCTTGTCGCCGTGGATGGCGCGCTGGCGCAGCTCCTCGGCCTGGCGCTTAGCCTCCGGTGCCCAGCCCTCGCCCAGCAGCGCCGCCCCCAGAGCCAGCACCAGAGCGGTGCGCAGGACCATTCCGGCCAGTTGGCCCGTGGACACGCCCGCCGCGCGCATCACGGTCAGCTCGCTATGGCTGGCCAGCATGCCGAGGCCGGTCAGTGCCCCCAAGAGGCCCGCCAGGGGCAAGAAACGGTAGGCCTGGGGCGCCAGGGACAACAGGGTGTAGCGCAGGGCGTCGATGCTGTCATAGCTGCCGCGCCCGGTGTCGCCCAACTGATCCAGCAGCTCGAACAGACCCCAAATGCCAACCAGGAGGGCCAGGGTGGCGAGGGTCGCCGCGAGGATAGTGCGGGCCAGATACCATTGCAGACGGCTCATGCGCTCGCCTCCAGGCGGGCTCGCCGCCAGGGCCAGCCGCTGCCGCGCGCCAGAAGCACGACGCTCAACAACAGCAAGGCGCCATGCACCGGCCACAGGCCCAGAGCTTCCGGCATGCGCCCGGCGTCGAGGGCATTGCGCCCGCCCATGAGCAGCAGCATGTACAACAAGTACAGGCCTATGCCCGGCATCACCCCGGCGTAACGGCCCTGGCGCGGATTGGTGCGCGCCAGGGACAGGGCCAGGGCCGGAAGCAACAGGGTGGCCACCGGAAGCGACCAGCGCCAGGCAAGCTCGGCGCTGCGCTCGCGGCCCGGCGGCAAGGCCAGCAACTCGTCCAGATCGTAGGTCTTGAGGCTGCGTGCCCAGGAACGGGTACTGGCCTTGAGCAGGGTCTGGTAGCGCTCAAACCCGGTCACGGTGAACTCGCGTCCGCCGGGCGGCCCCTCGTAACGCTGGCCGTCCTGCAACTCCAGGTATTCGTTGCCGGCGGCGTCGGTGACGATGCGTCCGCCCTTGGCCGACACCAGGCGCACGGCGCCGGGCTTCCCATCCTGGCCGGGCTTGGCCATCTGATCGGCGATGAACACCCGGCGCATCTTGCGCTCCTGATCATAGGCTTCCAGGTAGATCACCCGCTGGCCTCCGGCCAGCTCCTGGAAACGCCCGGGCGCCAAGAGGGCCGTATCCCCCCGCGACTCGAAGCTCTCGGCCAGATGATGTTGTCGGGCATCGGCCCAGGGCCCCAACCAGAGGGACACGCCCGCCGCGCCCAGGGCGAGCAGCAGGTTCAGGGGGTAGAGCCAGGCCAGGATCTGCCATTCGGAATAGCCGCCGGCGCGCAGAACGACCATCTCCGAATCCACATAGAGCCGTCCCACGGCCAGCAGCACGCCCAGGAACAGGGCCAAGGGCAGGAGCATGGGCAGCATGACGGGGACCTGCAGGCCCAGCATGGCCAAGACCATGTCCTGGCCGATGCTGCCGTCCAGGGCATTACCCAGGAAGTGCACGAACTGTTGGCTGGTGAAGATCACCAGCAGCACGGCCAAGACGGCGGCGAAGCCGAGCGCCGCCTCGCGGCGCAAGTAGTTGGCGACGATCAAGGAGCATGCCTCCCGGTGTCGGACCGCTTACATACCGCATCGGCCAACACGGACAAAAATTTCTATTTCGGTTCGTTTTGAGCGGAATTTTCGCTAGACTTCGATTTTGTGAAGTTTTCCGGTCGGGCCAGAGGCTCGGGGCCGCTTCCGCACCGTGAGCCGTCAGGTTTACGCCCCCCGAAGAGTCCCCGACGCGGCGCCCGCCATGATACATCCGTAAGGCCAGGAGTTCCCATGGAATTTAGCGTCAAGAGCGGCAGCCCCGAGAAACAGCGCAGTGCCTGCATCGTCGTCGGCGTCTTCGAGCCGCGCAAGCTCTCCCCCGTCGCCGAGCAGCTGGACAAGGTCAGCGACGGCTATATCAGCAATATCCTGCGTAGGGGTGATCTGGAGGGTAAACCCGAGCAAGTGCTGATGCTGCACAACGTGCCCAACACGCTCTGCGACCGCGTGCTCCTGGTGGGCTGCGGCAAGGAACGGGATCTCGGCGATGCCCAATACCGCAAGATCATCGCCAAGACCATCACCACCCTGAACGACACCGGGTCCATGGAAGCCGTGTGCTTCCTGCCCGAGCTACACGTCAAGGGCCGCGACACCCACTGGAAAGTGCGCCAGGCCGTGGAAGCCGCCCAGGAAACCCTGTACGTCTTCGACCAGTTCAAGACCAAGAAGGATGCCGCGCGCCGGCCCCTGCGCAAGCTGGTGTTCAACGTGCCGACCCGCCGCGAGCTGTCCGTGGGCGAGACCGCCATCGCCGAGGGCTTGGCCGTGGCCACCGGCGTCAAGCTGGCCAAGGACTTGGGCAATCTTCCGCCCAATGTCTGCCACCCCTCCTATCTCGCCGACGAAGCCCACCGCTTAAGCCAGGCTTACGAATCGGTGAAGACCACGGTCTACGAGGAAGCCGACATGGATGCCCTGTCCATGGGCTCCTTCCTGGCCGTGGCGCGCGGCTCGGAACAGCCGGCCAAGCTGATCCTCATGGAATACAAGGGCGGCAAGCCCGATGAGAAGCCCATCGTCCTGGTGGGCAAGGGCCTGACCTTCGACTCCGGCGGGATCTCCATCAAGCCCGGCGAGGGCATGGACGAGATGAAGTACGACATGGGCGGCGCCGCCGGCGTGTTCGGCACCATGAAGGCCCTGGCCGAGCTCAAGCTGCCCCTCAATGTCATCGCCGCCATCGGCGCCACCGAGAACATGCCCGGCGGCAATGCCTACCGGCCCGGCGACATCCTCACCTCCATGTCCGGCCAGACCATCGAAGTGCTCAACACCGATGCCGAGGGCCGCTTGGTGCTCTGCGACGTGCTCACCTATGTGGAGCGCTTCGAGCCGGATGTGGTCATCGATCTGGCCACCCTGACCGGCGCCTGCGTCATCGCCCTGGGCGCCCATGCCTCGGCCCTGTACGCCAACCACAATCCCCTGGCCCACGACCTGCTCAACGCCGGCGAGGCCGCCTGCGACCGCGCCTGGCGCATGCCGATGTGGGACGACTACCAGGAACAGCTGGAATCGCCCTTCGCCGACATGGCCAATATCGGCGGCCGCGCGGCCGGATCGATCACCGCCGCCTGCTTCCTGGGCCGTTTCACCAAGAAATACCACTGGGCGCACATGGACATCGCCGGCACGGCCTGGCGCTCCGGCGGTAAGCAGAAAGGCGCCACCGGCCGCCCCGTGCCCCTATTGACCCAGTACCTCCTGGACCGCAGCCAGGGTAAACACTAAACCTCTTCCTCCCCTCCCCCCCATTGCGGGGGAGGGGTCGGGGGAGAGGGGGAACGCTCACCATGCCCCAGGTCGAATTCCACACCCTCACCGAGCCCGGCGAAGCCGCCCAGTTCGAGCGGGTCTGCCGCTTGATCGAAGCCGCCTACGGCGCCGGCCGGCGCGTGCACGTGCATGCCGCGAGCGAAGCCCTGGCCCATGCCCTGGACGAGCGGCTGTGGAGCTATGATCCGGTCAGCTTCCTGCCGCATAATTGCGTCGGCGAGGGCCCCTACCCGCCGCCGCCCATCCAGCTCGGCTGGGGCGAGGCGGAGGCGCGCAACACCGGCCTGCTCATCAATCTCAGCGATGCGCTGCCGCCCTGGCCCCTGAGCCGTTTCGACCAGATCGCCGAATTCGTCCCGGCGGAAGAGGAACGCAAGGCCCAGGCCCGCGAACGCTACCGCTATTACCGAGACCAGGGATATGCCCCCACGGTCCAGAACTAAGAAACCGATGAATCACGCCCTGAACATGGATGTCCAAACGCCGCTCAGCGCTGCGCAGCGCATGAGCCTGCGCGCCGAGCTGGAGGACCTGCTGGACCAGGTGCGCTACGACGGCCTGCTGCCCGGGAGCGGTCTCCCCGGCTTGGGTCAGCCCCGCCCGGAAGCCGATCTGCTGGCCGATGCCCTGCCCCTGAGCGCGGCCCTGGTGCTGGAACGTCTACACGACATGGCCCAGGGCCTGGACTGCCGCGCCGAGCGGGCCGCCTACGAGTCTCTCCCGGACTGGGTCCTACCCGTCGAGGCGGAGGCACCGGCTCGCGACGAGCCCGCCGCCCCACCGCTACCCGAAGCGCTCCAGCCGGAAGCCCAAGTCCCGCCGGCCGACGACGCCAGCGTGGAGACACTGCCCACCGCCGAACCGGTCGCCCCCGCCCCGGCGGCCGCCGTGGCCGTGCTCTCGGAAAGCCTGGCCGAGGCGGAAGCCGAGCCGGTTCATGAAGAGCAGGTCCAGGACGTGCCAAGCCAGTGCGCAGAGGTCGAATGCCAGCCCGAAGCCGCCCTTCCCGACAACCTGGACCCCTTCGAACTGGCCCAGACCGTCACCGCCCAGCTCATGGAACGCCTGGACGAACAGCTCTCCAGCCAGTTCCCGCCGGCGGTCTACGACAGCTTCGCGGAGATGTATTTCCAGTTCAGCACCAAGCTCTGCGAACGCCTGAGCGAACAAGAGCCGCAGCAGCTGATCCGCCTGATGAGCCAAGAAGCGGCTCGTTGAATCCTTTTCATTTCATATACTTGAAGCATTGCCACCATGGATAAAGCCTATAACCCCGCCGAGATCGAACAACGCTGGTACGAGACCTGGGAGGATGCCGGCTATTTCGCGC
The DNA here is from genome assembly GCA_016182845.1 of Gammaproteobacteria bacterium. Lineage (GTDB taxonomy): Bacteria > Pseudomonadota > Gammaproteobacteria > Enterobacterales > Permianibacteraceae > JACPFT01. Next base: position 12,848 of record JACPFT010000009.1, on the reverse strand, counting down.
CCTCGGGTCAGGGCACGCCCTACTCCATCATGATCCCGCCGCCCAATGTCACCGGCTCCCTGCATATGGGTCATGGCTTCAACAACACCATCATGGACGGCCTGGTGCGCTACCAACGCATGAAGGGCCACAACACCCTCTGGCAGGTGGGCACGGACCACGCCGGCATCGCCACCCAAATGGTCGTCGAACGCCGCCTGGCCGCCGAGGGCCAGAACCGCCTGGATCTGGGCCGCGACAAGTTTCTCGACAAGGTCTGGGAGTGGAAGGCCGAGTCCGGCGGCACCATCACCCGCCAGATCCGCCGCCTGGGTTCCTCCGTGGACTGGAGCCGCGAGCGTTTCACCATGGACGAGGGCCTGTCCAAGGCCGTGCAGGAAGCCTTCGTGCGCCTCTACGACGAGGGCCTGATCTACCGTGGCAAGCGCCTGGTCAACTGGGATCCCAAGCTGCACACCGCCATCTCCGATCTGGAAGTCCTCAACGAGGAAGAGAAGGGCTCGCTCTGGCACTTCCACTACCCGCTGGCAGACGGCTCGGGGCATCTGACCGTCGCCACCACCCGCCCGGAGACCATGCTGGGCGACACCGCCGTGGCCGTGCACCCCGAGGACGAGCGCTACAAGCACCTGATCGGCAAGGAAATCCGCCTGCCCATCACCGGCCGCCTGATCCCCATAGTCGCCGACGACTATGTGGACAAGGACTTCGGCACCGGCTGCGTCAAGATCACCCCCGCCCATGACTTCAACGACTATGAGCTCGGCAAGCGTCATAACCTGCCGCTGATCAATGTCCTGGATCGGGACGCCAAGATCCTCGCCGAGTTCACCGTGCTCACCTTCGCGAACTACGAGGCCAGCCACGGCGAGAAGGCCCCGGCAGCCTATGCCGGCCTGGACCGCTTCGAGGCGCGCAAGAAGATTGTCGCCGAATTCGAGACCCTGGGGCTGCTGGACAAGATCGAACCCCACGGCCTGAAGGTGCCGCGCGGCGACCGCTCCGGCGTGATCATCGAACCCTGGCTCACCGACCAGTGGTATGTGAAGGCCTCGACCCTGGCCAAGCCGGCCATCGAGGTGGTGGAACAGGGCCAGATCCAGTTCGTGCCCAAGCAGTACGAGAACATGTACTACGCCTGGATGCGCGACATCCAGGACTGGTGCATCAGCCGCCAGCTCTGGTGGGGCCACCGCATCCCCGCCTGGTACGACGCCAACGGCAATGTCTATGTGGGCCGCGACGAGGCGGAAGTGCGCGCCAAGTACAGCCTGGGCGGCGACGTTTCGCTGCGCCAGGACGACGACGTGCTCGACACCTGGTTCTCCTCCGCCCTGTGGACCTTCTCCACCCTGGGCTGGCCGGAAGACACCGAGGCTCTGCGCACCTTCCACTCCACGGACGTCCTGGTCACCGGCTTCGACATCATCTTCTTCTGGGTCGCGCGCATGATCATGATGACCCTGCACTTCGTGAAGAATCCGGACGGCAGCCCGCAGGTGCCGTTCAAGACCGTGTACGTGCACGGCCTGGTGCGCGACTCCGAAGGCCAGAAGATGTCCAAGTCCAAGGGCAATGTCCTGGATCCCCTGGACATCATCGACGGCATCGATATCGACACCCTGGTGCAAAAGCGCACTACCGGCCTGATGCAGCCCCAGATGGCCGAGAAGATCGAGAAGCGTACCCGCAAGGAATTCCCCGAGGGCATCAACGCCTACGGCTGCGACGCCCTGCGCTTCACCTTCGCTTCGCTCGCCTCCACCGGCCGCGACATCAAGTTCGACATGGGCCGCGTCGAGGGCTACCGCAATTTCTGCAATAAGATCTGGAATGCGGCGCGCTATGTGCGCATGAGCGTTTCGCCGGGAGCGAAACACGACGCACGAAGTGCGCCCGAAGGGGCGACGCCAGGGATGGCGGCGCGCCATGCCGAGGGCCAGGACTGCGGTCTGAGCGGCGGCGAACTCCAGCTGTCCCTGGCCGACCGCTGGATCCGTGCCCGCCTGCAGGCCTGCATCCGCGACACCCGCGCCCATCTGGACGGCTACCGCTTCGACCTGGCCACCCAGTCCATCTACGAATTCGTCTGGAACGAGTACTGCGACTGGTATCTGGAGCTGTCCAAGCCGGTGCTGAACGGCGACGCCTCCGAAGCCGAGAAGCGCGGCACCCGCCACACCCTGGTCCAGGTCCTGGAAACCGTCTTGCGCCTGATCCACCCGCTGATGCCCTTCATCACCGAGGAGATCTGGCAGAACCTCAAGGACCTGAGCGGCAAGACCGGCAAGAGCATCATGCTCGAGGCCTATCCGGAGGCCGACGACAGCCTGCAATCCGAGGCCGTGGTCGCCGACCTGGAATGGGTCAAGTCGGTGATCCTGGGCGTGCGCACCATCCGCGGCGAGATGAACATCGCCCCGGGCAAGCTCTTGCCGGTGTTCTTCAAGAACGGCGGCGCGGAAGACCTGCACCGCTTGAACGAGAACCGCGGCTTCCTCACCGCCCTCGCCCGCCTGGAATCCATCACCTGGCTGGAAGCCGGCGACGAAGGCCCGGTCTCGGCCACGTCCTTGGCCGGCGCCATGGAAATCCTCATTCCCATGGCCGGTCTCATCGACAAGGACGCGGAGCTGGCCCGTCTTTCCAAGGAAATCGACAAGCTCAAGAAAGACCGGGAGCGGGTCGAGACCAAGCTGGCCAACCCCGCCTATGCGGAGAAGGCCCCGGCCGAGGTCGTCGCCAAGGACCGGGAGCGCATCGCCGAGCTGGCGGACGCTCTCGCCAAGCTGGAACAGCAGCGCGAGCGCATAGCCGGCCTGTAAGTCGACACTCTTCCTCCCTCCCCCTTGATGGGGGAGGGCGGGGGAGAGGGTGCAAGCCCCCCGATCCCCCTTCCTCTATTCACCACTCTTGTGCATTCTCCCCGATAGTCCACAACAACCACGAGGAAGACCCATGCGCCCGCTACTGCTCAGCATCGCCCTGCTCCTGCCCCTCGCCGCCTCGGCGGAGGAAACGCAGACCGAAATCCTCCCCAAGAAGATCGCCGAGGAATGTTTCAAGCTCAAGGCCGGGGACAAGGTCAGCTTCGGCTTCAAGGCCGGTTCCGATCTGGAGTTCAATGTGCACTACCACGAGGGCGAGGCGGTCAAATTCCCCATCGAACCCAGCGCCAAGGCCGCCATCGAGAATGGTGAGTTCAGCGCCCCCATCGCCCAGACCTATTGCCTGATGTGGAAGAACACCGGCGACAAGGCGGTCACCCTGAGCTATTGGTCCAAGCCGCAGTAACTTAAGCCCTCACCGGCGAACTGCGAAACGCCCCGCAGTTCGCCGCGCAGCCCTAGGACGGGCGCATCAGGCCGTGACGCGCTCGGAAGAACGGCGTACATTTTTTCGCCACAATCGTGTGCATCCGCCCCAGCTTTGGAGGCTACACCATGCACTACCCCGTCCTGCTCCTGGTCCTGTCCCTACTCCCCCTGTCGGCAGCCCATGCCGCCCCGCCGCCCTTCCATGCGCCGGCACAGAGCCTGGGCAGCCTGGAAGTACGGCTGCATCCGACCGAAGTGGTAACCACCGACGCGCCGCGCCTGGTGAGCTTCGGCCTGCCCCTGCCGCTCGGCTCGCTGCGCCCGGATCAGCTGGGCACGGTGCGCGTGCTGGCCAACGGCCAGGAGCTGCCGGCCCATGTGCAGCAGCTGACGCCCTGGCGCCATGCCCTGGACGCGGCGAAGGACGGCCAATCGGTGCGCGTGCTGCGCATCCAGTTCCGCAAGGGCTTCAGCGCGCGCTTCCCAAACTATGAGACGGTGCGCGTGGAATGGGGCGGCACGGCGCGCAGCCAACATGCGGCGCCCCAGGACCCGCGTAGCGCCTGGCACCCGGTCCTGGAAGGCCGAACCGCCAACGGCGGCCCTACCTTCGGACCCGAACACCAGGTCAGCGAACCGGATGTCTACACCGTCCTGCCCCGGGAATGGTTGGCCACGGCCGGCCTCAAGAACCCCATGGCGGCCATGGATGCCAGCACCAGCCTGGAACGGCTGAATCCCGCCACGGTGCCGGCCAGCTTTCCCGGCTACCGGGAAGCCGATCAGGCCCAGGTGAACTTCCTCTTCTCGACGCTCAACGACGACGACCCCAACCGGGCCGAGACCGAGAGCAATACCAATTTCTTCGCTCGCGGCGAGGCCGAGCCCTGGCTCTACGACCGGCCCATGGCCTACTACGTCGGCTATCTGCGCAGTGGCGGTTTCCGCTTCCTGCGCGAGGCCGTGCGCAACACCGAATACTACCGGCGTCAGCTGTGGACCGCCGCCGATTGCGGCAACGGCCCCTGCGTCGGCAGCTTCCGCCTGAAGAACCCGGATGCCCAGGCCTCCTGGCACGACGCCAAATATTCCTATAACGAATCCCTGGCCATGAGCTACTGGCTGACCGGCGACGAGCGCGCACTCGCCAACGTCGAGGACGTGGTGCGCGCCTACGGCGACACGCCGACCCGGCCCAATCCCACCAACTTCACCGAACGCCATTCGGGCTTCAAACTCCTGGCCCAGGTCGTGGCCTACGAGTTGACCGGCAAGTCCGAGTACCGGGAGGCCATGCTCGTAAGCCTCGCGGACTTCCGGGCCGGCCAGGACGCCCCGCCGACCGGAGCGCCCCAGGATGGCGGGCTCTGGCATGCCATACGCGGCCACGAGGGCGACGATTCCGATGCCCTGATCACCTCGCCCTGGATGAGCGCGCTCCTGGCCGACGCGGCCGCCCGTCTCTACCTGGTGAGCGAGCACGCCGAAGCCGCGCGCCTCCTGACCGGGCTCGCCAGCCACGAATGCGGCCTGGGCTCCTATATGACCAGTATCCGCAATGGCGAAAACGGCCTGTCCGATCAAAGCGGCGGCGCGCACCTGCGCTTTCCCCATTATCTGGCCACGACGAACGGCCTGGGCTGGGACAGCGAATTCAATCCCTATAGCGATTTCGAGCATGCCCACGAGGTCGGCGCCACCGTGGCCTGGGGTGCCTATTTCGCGGCCCTGGCCGGCGATAACGCCGAGTCGACCCGCCTAGCTGCCTGCGCCGACGAGTTCTACCTGAGCTTCAGCCATGCCATCACCTACTGGACCCGTCCCGGCTCGATCGATGTCGGCGATGGCTACGATGCCTACCGAGTCAATCCCCACCGCAAATACAACTGGTGGTTCAAGAACGCCAGCGGCTTCGCCTGGGCGATGGGAGCACTCGCCGACGCCCCTCCGCCGCCCGCCAATCTAGCGCCGACCGTCAGCCTGAGCAGCCCGAGCGCCAATGCCAGCTTTTCGGCGGGCAGTACACTCAGCCTCGCCGCCGTTGCAGCCGACAGCGACGGCCACGTGCTACGCGTGGAGTTTTATCAAGGGGATAGCAAGTTAGGCGAGGACACGAGTGCGCCCTACGGCTTTAGCTGGAGCCAAGTCCCGGCCGGCAGCTACAGCCTGCGTGCCCGGGCCATCGACAACAGCGGAGCCAGCACCGACTCCGCGCCGGTCGCGATCACCGTCAATGCCGCGACCCCGCCGGGCACGGGCGGCGGAACACCGCCGGCGTCCGGTGGCGGCGGGGGTGGCGGCGGCAGCCTTGGCCTCGGGCTGATAGCGCTACTTCTGATGCGCGCCGTGCGGAACCCGACGTCGGAGAACGCGCTACCGCTCGGCGCCTAGTCGGCATCCGACATAGGCGCCACGCGCAGCACTTCCTCGATGGTGGTAAGCCCCGCCGCGACCTTGTGGGCGCCGCTGATGCGCAACATCTGCATGCCATCCTTCATGGCCTGCTGACGGATCGGCCCGACATCGCCTTCGCGCTTGATCGAGCCGTGCAGAGCCGGGCTCATGCGCAGGATTTCATAAATGCCTTGGCGGCCCAGATAGCCGGTGTGGCGGCATTCCTGGCAGCCCACCGGTTTGTAGACGAATTCCGGAATAGCCAGCGGCACCGGCTTCACCAGGCGGATCCAGGCCGTGGGCTCCAGATTCACCTTCTCCTTGCAGTGCGGGCATAGCACGCGCACCAGGCGCTGCGCCATGACACCTAGCACCGTGGCATTGATGAGGTAAGGCGCGACGCCGATTTCGATCAAGCGGGTGATGGCCGAGGGCGCGTCATTGGTGTGTAGGGTGGAGAGCACGAGATGCCCGGTGAGCGAAGCCTGGATGGCCATCTCCGCCGTCTCCATGTCGCGGATTTCGCCCACCATGATGATATCCGGGTCCTGGCGCAGCAGGGCGCGCACGCCGGTCGCGAAGTTCACGCCGATGTCGTGTTGGACCTGCATCTGGTTGAAGCTGCCCTCGACCATTTCGATGGGGTCCTCGATGGTGCAGACATTCACCTCGGAGGTCGCCAGCATCTTCAGCGTCGTGTACAGGGTCGTGGTCTTGCCCGAGCCGGTGGGGCCGGTCACCAGGACGATGCCGGTGGAATGGCCAACCATCTGCTTCCACAGCGCCTCGTCCTCCGGGCTCAGGCCCAGGTCCACGAAGGGCCGCACCAGCACGCTGGGATCGAAAATACGCATGACCAGCTTCTCGCCGAAGGCCGTGGGCAGGGTCGACAAGCGCAGCTCAACCTCCAGGCCCGACGGCATCTTGGTCTTGATGCGTCCATCCAGCGGACGGCGCTTCTCCGCCACGTCCATGCGGCCCAGGATCTTGAAGCGGCTGGTGATGGCATTGGTCACCGTGGCCGGGAATTCGTAGACCGAGTGCAACACGCCGTCGATGCGAAAGCGCACATTGCCCTTGTCGCGGCGCGGCTCGATATGAATATCGCTGGCGCGCTGATCGAAGGCGTATTGCAGCAGCCAATCGACGATCTTGACCGTGTGCTGATCATTGGCATCGAGATCGCCGACCACGCCCAGCTCGATCAGCTGCTCCAGATTGGAGGTCAGCGCCCGCTCGCCGGTGCCTTCGTTGGCCGCGCCGCGCACCGAGCGGGAAATGCTGTAGAACTCGCCGATGAAGCGCTTGATGGCCACCGGGCTGGCGATGACGCGCTTGATTTCCCGGTTGCGCAGGACATGGGCCAGATTGTGTTCCCAGGAGCGCACGCCCGGCTCCGCCGTGGCGATGGTCACCGATTTCCCGTCGGCCTCCACGGCCAGAATCTGATGGCGCACGGCAAAGGCCGAGGACATGATGGAGGTCACCACGTCCACGTCGATGCGCAAGGGGTCGATGCGCCGATACGGCAAGCCGGCCTTGGCGGCCAGCCATTCGCTCAAGACCTCGATAGTGATGGCGCGATGGGGCGGCCGGCTGCCGGTGAAGCGCAGTTCGGCAATGACCGCCAGGGGATGCAGGCCTTTTTCCAGCAGCGGACGCGCCTTGCCCCGCGTTTCCATGACCTGCTTGTGATCGAGAATGCCGGCAGCCTCCAGCTCGTTGAGCAGGCTGCTGAGCTCCAGGGTGGTGTCGGCGGTCATGCGCTATTCTGTCCTAGGCTGCGGTCAGATGCAGGACGTCCCGCACATTCTGGGTGGTTTGCTTGGCCAATGCCGCCGGCTCGTCCTGGCGCAGATGCGCGATAAATTCCAGGATGCGCGGCAAGTTCAGGGGCGTATTCCGCTCGCTGGTCTCGAATTCCGGTTTCATGTCCGGCGCATCCGTTTCCAGGACGAGGGCCGAGGCGGGCAGAACCCCCGCCAGGCGCTGCAACTTCAGCGCGCGGGGAAAGGTGATGGCGCCGCCGAAACCCAGCTTGAAACCCAGGTCGATATACTGCTGCGCCTGCTGCTCGCTGCCATTGAAGGCATGCACGATGCCGCCGGTTTCATGCTTGGCGAAACGCAGATGATGCAGCACTTCGTCGTGAGTCTTGCGCACATGCAGGAGGACCGGCAGGCGCACGAGCTTGGCGATGGCCAGCTGCGCCTTGAAAAAATGCTCTTGGTGATGGTAATCGCCGTGTTCGACCTGCTTGTCCAGGCCGATCTCGCCGATGGCGACCGGTTTGGAGAAGCCCAGAACCTTCTCCAGTTCGTGCAGATGCGCTTCCTTGTGCTCGGCCATGAACATGGGGTGCAGGCCCAGCGCCGGCCACAGCTCCCGATGGGTCATGGCCAGCCGCACCAAAGTCGGCCAGCCCGAAGCCACCGTGCCCGGAACCACCATGCCCCTGAGCCCGGCTAGCTTGGCCTGAGCGATAATCGCTTCCCGGTCCGGTTCGAAGACCGGGAAGTCGATATGGCAATGCGAATCGATCAGCTCGTACATCTCATCCCTCGGCGAGCCAACATACTAGACCGAAACGGGTTATCAATGCTCGCGGGTCTCGTGGAACTTCACCTGCGGCCAGCGTTCCTTGGTCAGATTCAAATTCACCATGGTCGGCGCCAGATAGGTCAGGTTGTCGGCGCCGTCCAGTGCCAGATTATCAAAGCACTTGGTTTTGAATTCTTCCAGCTTCTTCGAATCCTCGCAGCTTACCCAGCGCGCGGTATTTACCGTGATATTGTCATACACGGCGTCCACGCCATACTCGGCTTTCAGGCGGTAAGCCACCACGTCGAACTGCAGGACGCCCACCGCGCCCAGGATCAAATCATTGCTGTTCATGGGGCGGAAAACCTGGGTCGCGCCCTCTTCGGACAGTTGGATCAAACCTTTCTGCAACTGCTTGCTCTTCAGCGGATCTCGCAAGCGCACGCGGCGGAACATCTCCGGCGCGAAGTGCGGAATCCCGGTGAATTTCAGCTCCTCGCCTTCGGTGAAGGTGTCGCCGATCTGGATCGTGCCGTGATTGTGCAAGCCGATGATATCGCCCGGCCAGGCTTCCTCGGCATGCTCGCGCTCGCCAGCCATGAAGGTCAGCGCGGTCGGGATCATCACCTCGCGACCGATGCGCACATGCCGCGCCTTCATGCCCTTGGCGTAATGCCCGGAACAGACGCGCATGAAGGCGATGCGGTCGCGGTGCGCCGGATCCATGTTCGCCTGGATCTTGAATACGAATCCGGAGAATTTCTCCTCGCCGGCCTCGACTTCGCGGCTCTCGGTGGCGCGATGCGCCGGCGCCGGCGCCCAATCGACGAAACCGTCTAGCAGCTGGCGCACGCCGAAATTCCCCAGGGCCGTGCCGAAATAAACCGGCGTCAATTTCCCGGCCAGAAACGCCGCCTCGTCGAACGCATGACTGGCGCCGCGCACCAGCTCCAGCTCCATGCGCAGCTCGGCGGCCATGGTGCCGATTTCGGCGTCCAGAGCCGGATTATCGATGCCGTCGATAATCCGCGTATCGGCGATGGTGTGCCCTTTACCGCTCTGGTACAGGTAGATGCGGTCCTCGGCCAGGTGATAAATGCCCTTGAAGGCCTTGCCCATGCCGATAGGCCAGGTAATGGGTGCGCACTGGATTTTCAGAACCGATTCCACCTCGTCCATGACGTCGATGGGATCGCGGATCTCGCGGTCCATCTTGTTGATGAATGTGAGAATCGGCGTATCGCGCAGCCGGCAAACCTCCATCAGCTTGATGGTGCGCGACTCCACACCCTTGGCGCCGTCGATGACCATGAGGGCCGAATCCACGGCGGTGAGCGTGCGGTAGGTGTCTTCCGAAAAATCCTCGTGGCCGGGAGTGTCCAGGAGGTTGATCACGCTGTCGCGGTAGGGAAACTGCATGACCGAGGTGGTCACCGAGATCCCGCGCTGCTTCTCCAGTTCCATCCAGTCCGAGGTGGCATGGCGATCGGCCTTGCGGCCCTTGACCGTTCCCGCGACCTGGATGGCGCCGCCCCAGAGCAGCAGCTTCTCGGTCATGGTGGTCTTGCCGGCGTCCGGGTGGGAGATGATGGCGAAAGTGCGGCGCTTGGCCACTTCCTGGGCGTGTCGGGAAACGGGGGCTTGGCTCATGGCGTAATGACAATGCGTTGATATAACGTCTAATTATACCAGCGCAGGCGCGCTAAAGCCCGAGCGTAAACACCAAACCGTCTTCTCGGCCCATCTTCGCGGGGTAGTAGGCCTTGCGCCGGCCGATTTCCTGAAAGCCCGCATGCCGGTACAAGGCCTGGGCCCGCCCATTGCCGGTGCGGACCTCCAGGTAAATGATTTGCGCATGGGCTTCGCGTGCCTGGACGATCAGCGCATCCAGCAACCAGCGGCCCAAGCCCCGGCTCTGCATGGCCGGCGCCACGCAGAGATTCAGCAGATGTACTTCGTCGAGAATATGCTGGACCACGTAATGCCCAAGCAGCTCATGCCCCTGGGCAGCCTCCAGCACCCAGGCTTCGTAGCGCCCCGCTAGACAATCGTAGAACACCGCCTCATCCCAAGGGAATTCATAGGCTTGCAGTTCATTGACCATGACACGCGGCAGATCCGCCGCGCGCATGGGGCGCAAGGCTTCGGGGCTAGGCGCTTGAAGAAGCTCACTCACAAATGGGGCAGGATCCTGGCCTGTAGCTCGCGCCAAAGCGCGGCCTTGGCCTCCGGTTCGGTAGCCAGCTGGCGCAGGCTAGGCGCGCTGACCGCCGCCTCGCCGCCATCCCCGCCGAAGACGACCAGGGGCAGGCTCCGTGCCGCTTCGGGCACAGGCCCCGAGCCGTACCACACGGCAAGCTCGTGCTCCGCAAGAGCCATGGCACGAGCGATCTTGCGCATCAACTGCTCGGCCTGCGCATCGGGACTCTCACCGAGCAGGAAGGCGCAACGCGGCGACGCTGCGACCTGCAGCATCCGCCATGAGCCAGCGTCGACCGTATCCGGCAGCCGAGGCGCGACCGGAGGCGGCGATAGCCGCCGCCAGCGCGTGATACCCATGGCGGAAAGATAGGCAGTGGAGATGCCTGGGCTCATCCGTGTTCCGGATGCAGGCGCTCTTCCAAGGCCCGCATGGTATTGAGCGCATGCAGATAGGCCTTCACGGAAGCCGCGACGATATCCAGATCCGCGGCGTGGCCGGTGACCACATGGCCTTCATGCTCGAGACGCACATTGACCTCGGCCTGGGAATCGATGCCTTCGGTCACCGCATTGACGGCGTATTCCTGCAAATGGGCGCCGCTCTTCAACACCGACTCCAGGGCAGCGAAAGCCGCCGCAACCGGGCCGGCGCCGCTGGCCTGCGCCGGGGTTTCCTTGCCCTCAACATCCAGGACCAGGTTGGCCTGCGGCGTTTCGCCGGTTTCCGAGTGCACCTTCAGGGACACCAGCTTGACGAAATCGCTGTCCACGATCTGCTGAGAATCCTTGACCAGGGCCAGCAGGTCGTCATCGAAGATCTCATGCTTCTTGTCGGCCAGCTCCTTGAAGCGCTGGAAGGCCATGTTGAGCGCAACTTCGCTGTCGAACTCCACGCCCAGATCCTTCAGGTGGGCGCGGAAGGCGCTGCGCCCGGAATGCTTGCCCAGGACCATGCGGTTGGTGCTCCAGCCCACGTCTTCGGCACGCATGATCTCGTAGGTTTCACGATGCTTGAGCACGCCGTCCTGGTGTATGCCCGACTCGTGGGCGAAGGCATTGCTACCGACGATGGCCTTGTTGGGCTGTACCGCGAAACCGGTGACGCTGGACACCATCTTGGACGCGGGCACGATGTGCACCGTGTCGATGCCCACCTCGACCGGAAAGTAATCCTTGCGGGTTTTCACCGCCATGACGATTTCTTCCAGGGAGGCATTGCCGGCGCGCTCGCCCAGGCCATTGATGGTGCATTCCACCTGGCGGGCCCCGCCCATCACACCGGCCAGGGAATTGGCAACCGCCAGTCCCAGATCGTTATGACAGTGCGTGGAGAAAATCGCCTTGTCGGAGTTAGGAATGCGCGCAATCAGTTGCCGAAACACTTCTGCATACTGCTCGGGCATGGCATAACCGACCGTGTCCGGAATATTGATGGTGCGCGCACCGGCATCGATGACGCGCTCGATGATGCGGCAAAGGAAATCCAGTTCGGAACGCCCGGCGTCCTCGCAAGAAAACTCCACATTATCGGTATAGCCGCGCGCCCTGGTCACAGCGCGCACGGCCTGCTCGATGACCGCCTCCGGCTCCATCTGCAGCTTGAACTTCATGTGGATGGGCGAGGTGGCGATGAAGGTATGGATGCGGCCGGAATTGGCCGGCTTGATGGCCTCGGCGGCCCGATCGATATCCTTGTCCAGGGCACGGGACAGCGAACAGATCGTGGAGTCCTTCACCGCCTCGGCGACGGCTTTCACCGCCTCGAAATCGCCGGGGCTGGCGATGGCGAAGCCGGCCTCGATGACATCGACGCGCATCTTTTCGAGGAGCTTGGCAATGCGAACCTTCTCGTCCTTGGTCATGGACGCGCCGGGACTCTGCTCGCCATCGCGCAAGGTGGTATCGAAAATAATCAGCTTGTCTTTGCCGCTCATCTGCTCAGCTCCAGTCACCACGAAATGCCGCCGGGCGCATGCCCTAGCGTAGCTAATGCCATCATACCGGGAGTGCGGTGCACAATAAAAGCCACCCCCGGTCGGACCTCGTCGGGATTCACATGAGATATTCTTTTTGAATCAACTGATTAGCTAATCGGAAGCAAAACATCCGCGCAGAGCCGCGTTCTTATCCCCTCTCCCTCGATGGGAGGGGGCTAGGGAGAGGGTGTACTTCGGGGGAGAAGCCTGTACCGGCCCAAGCAAGCCCTTTTAGTGCCCCCAAAAAGCAAAACCCCCGAACCTTGCGGCCGGGGGCTTTGGTATTTAAAGCCTGGCGATGACCTACTTTCGCATGGGAAGTTCCACACTATCATCGGCGCTGAGCAGTTTCACTTCTGAGTTCGGGATGGGATCAGGTGGTTCCCGCTCGCTATGGTCGCCAGGCAAACTGGTGGGT
>JACPFT010000008.1 GCA_016182845.1 Gammaproteobacteria bacterium | reverse complement strand
CGCCGACTGGAACTCTACGGCAGAGACATACCAAGGGGCAGTAAGGCCAAGGGCGCTTTCGAAGAGCTTTTCGGACATGGTCGTAACGGGGCTGTTGGGGGGAACCTAGCCTACCTAACCCACTCATTTTTCAAAAGAGCCCGAAAAATAAACTTCACATCGGAGAAGGATGCTTTCTACTGATGGAGATGTAGGCGATAAGTATTTATATAGCACTTTTACTCACTCGCACTTAGTCATGGCGCGTTCTAATATGCCAACCAATAAGCGAACTGTATTTTTTGTTTAACCAACGGCAATGCGGGCATAGCTAACGATGCGCTTTCCGCGTACATAATCCGATTATTGTAAATTGTTACGCCACTTTGCATCGTCTATTCCCTTAGTGAAGACGCGCTGAAACATGGACTCCGGATGGCACGCTAAGCGGGGTTGTACCAGGAAGGCACACTATCAGGAATTTATGGAAGCTTGGCAAGTAGGTCGATAGGTGCCAATGACTGCCGTTCTACCAAGTACCCGCCATACCCGCGAAGGCGGGTATCCAGTCGGTTGTAATAGTCACTGTCTGGGTCCCCGCCTGCGCGAGGACGACGGGGATTTTTCCGGCCTTCCTCAGCGAATATGCCCCAAAATCCCCTCCAGCTCATCCAGGCTGTTGTATTCCACAACGAGTTTGCCCTTGCCTTTCGGGCCGTGGTCGATCTGGACCTTGGCGCCCAGGGTGTCGGAGAGCTTGGCCATCAGGGCGCGGATATTGGGATCCTCGGTCTTGACCGGGGCGGCGGCGGCCGGGGCGAGGAGGCGGCGGACCAGGGCTTCGGTCTCGCGCACGCTCAGGCTCTTGGCGACGACCTGGCGGGCGGCCTGGCTCTGGGCGGCGCCGTTCAGGGCGAGCAGGGCGCGGGCATGGCCCATTTCCAGATCGCCGCGCTCTACCATGGTGCGCACGTCGTCGTTGAGTTGTAAGAGGCGCAGCAGGTTGGTGATGGTCGTGCGGCTCTTGCCCACGGCGTGGGCGCATTCCTCGTGGGTCAGGCCGAATTCGTCCATGAGCCGGCGCAGGGCGACGGCCTCTTCGATGGCGTTCAGGTCCTCGCGCTGGATGTTCTCGATGAGGGCCATGGCGATGGCGGCCTCGTCGGGCACGTCCTTGAGCAGGCAGGGCACTTCCGCCAGGCCCGCCCGCTGGGCGGCGCGCCAGCGGCGCTCGCCGGCGATGATCTCGTAGCGGTTCTCGCCCACCAGGGCGCGCACCACGATGGGCTGGATCACACCCTGGGCCTTGATGGACTCGGCCAGTTCCTCCAGGCCCTCGTCGGACATGTCCTTGCGCGGCTGGTATTTGCCGCGCTGCAGGAATTCGATGGGCAGGCGGCGCAGTTCGTTCTTCTCGGCGGCCGGGGCGTCGTCGCCGGCGGCGTTGCGGTTGCCGGCGCCCAGCAGGGCGTCCAGGCCGCGGCCCAGGCCGCGCTTCTTGATGCTCATGGTGTCGTCTCTCGTATGCGGACGGAGCGGGGAAGCCCCCTCTCCCCAGCCCTCTCCCGCCAGGGGAGAGGGAGGTAAGAATGTTTTCGATTCCGCCCGAGTCAGGCCGGTTCGGCGATCTTGTGCTTGTTCTGGGCCAGGACCTCCCGGGCCAGGGCCAGGTAGGCCTGGGCGCCGGTGGAGGCCTTGTCGTAATACATGGCCGGTAGACCGTAGCTGGGCGCCTCGGCCAGGCGCACGTTGCGCGGGATCACGGTCTCATAGACCTTGCCGGGGAAATGCTGCTGCAGCTGGGCCGAGACTTCCTGGGTCAGGTTGTTGCGGCCGTCGTACATGGTGCGCAGCAGGCCCTCGATATGCAGGCGCGGGTTGAGGCGCTCGGCGATGCCGGAGATGGTCTGCACCAGGGAGGACAGGCCCTCCAGGGCGTAGTACTCGCACTGCATGGGAATGAGCACCGAATCCGCCGCGCTCATGGCATTGACCGTGAGCATGTTCAAGGAAGGCGGGCAGTCGATGAACACATAGTCGTACTGGCCGGCGACCGCCTTCAGGGCATTGGCCAGGCGCAGGGGCTGGTCGGTGGTGGGCAGCTGAACCAGATGCACTTCCGCCGCCGCCAGATCGGCATTGGCCGGCAGCAGATGGTAGCCGGACTGCTCGCAGTCCTGCATGACCTCCGCGAAACCGGCCTCGCCCATCAGCAGATCGTAGACCTGGGAGTCCAGGGACAGCTTGTCGATGCCCGAGCCCATGGTGGCATTGCCCTGGGGGTCGAGATCGACCAGAAGCACGCGCGGCCCCAGGGAGGCCACGGCGGCGGCCAGGTTGATGGAGGTGGTGGTCTTGCCCACCCCGCCTTTTTGGTTGGTGATGGCGATAATTTTCGCTGACATCGTCATTACGTCCTGGCCGGCACGGTGGCCCGTGAAATAGCTATGGGGGATCACTGTCCTTCGATACGCCGCCTGCAGCGGCTACTCAGGACGAACGGCAGTCTGTTTACGGATCACCACCAGATGCCGCTCCAAGGCGGGATCGGGCAAGGATAGCGGAATGACCTCCGCTACCCAATAGCCGGGCGGCAGATCGGCGATTTCCTCGTGAGGATACTGACCCTTCATGGCATAGAAGCTGTCGCTCAAGTGCCCGCACCATTCCAGCATGTCCCTGAGCGAGGCGAAGGCCCGGGAGATCACGCCGTCGAACTGGCGGGTCGTATAGTCCTCGACCCGGCCATGCACCGGCTCCACGCTGGCGATGCCCAGCTCGTGGCAGGCCTGGACCTGGAAGCGGATCTTCTTGCCCGCCGAGTCCAGGGTCGTGAAGCGCAGCGCGTCGCTGGCGATGGCCAGGGGAATGGCCGGGATGCCAGGCCCGGAGCCCACATCAGCGTAGTGGCCGGCCGGCAGGTGCTTGAGCACGGCCAGGGAGTCGGCGATATGCAGCATCAACATCGCCTCCGGCTCGCGGATGGCGGTCAGGTTATAGGCCTGGTTCCACTTGAGCAGCAAGCCGAGGAAGGCCAGCAGGCGGGCCTGGCGCTGGGGGTCCAGGTCCAGGCCCAGCCTTTCCAGGTATTTCTGCAACAAGGTACTGAGTCTTTCCGTAGCTACGGTCATGTTCGGGCGTCTTACTCCCTCCCCCCTTGTGGGGGAGGGTTGGGGTGGGGGGTTAAGGTTTGCCGCGAAGAGCCCCTCTCCCTAGCCTCTCCCACGAGGGGAGAGGGGACAAGAGAGGGTTCAAGCACTCTGCCGCTGCGCCACCAGGCTGCGCTTCTTCAAGTGCACCAGGAGCAGGGAGATGGCCGCCGGGGTTACCCCGGCGATGCGGCCGGCGGCGCCCACGGTCTCGGGCTTGGCGGCCAGCAGCTTCTGGCAGACCTCGGCGGACAGGCCGGTGACGGCCAGATAGTCGAACTCGGCGGGGATGCGCGTGGCTTCGTGCTTGGCCTGGCGGGCGATCTCCTCCTGCTGACGGTCGATATAACCGGCGTACTTGGTCTGGATCTCCACCTGTTCGGCGACTTTCTCGTCCGCTTCCGCCGTGTTGCCGGTCAGGGCCATGAGCCAGGCATAGTCCAGCTCGGGCCGGCGCAACAGCTCCGCCAGGCTGTACTCGCGGGTGAGCGGCTTCTCCAGCATGGCGTTGAGAGCGGCGGCGGCGGGCGTGCCCGGGTGCACGAAGCTGGTGCGCAGGCGCTCCGCCTCGCGGGCGATGGCCTCGCGCTTGTCGTTGAAGGCGCGCCAGCGTGCCTCGTCCACCAGGCCCAGTTCGCGGCCCTTCTCGGTCAGGCGCAGATCGGCATTGTCCTCGCGCAGCAGCAGGCGGTATTCGGCCCGCGAGGTGAACATGCGATAGGGCTCTTTCGTGCCGTTGGTGTTCAGGTCGTCGATGAGCACGCCCACATAGGCCTGGTCGCGGCTGGGGCACCAGCCCTCCTCGCCGCGCGCCTTGAGCGCCGCGTTCAGGCCGGCCATCAGGCCTTGGGCGCCGGCCTCTTCGTAGCCGGTCGTGCCATTGATCTGACCGGCGAAGAACAGGCCTTCGATGAATTTCGTTTCGAAGGTGTGCTTCAGATCCCGGGGGTCGAAGAAGTCGTATTCGATGGCATAGCCCGGGCGGGTGATATGGGCGTTCTCGAAGCCGCGCATGGAGCGCACCAGGGCCATCTGCACGTCGAAGGGCAGGGAGGTGGAGATGCCGTTCGGGTAGATCTCGTGGGTGTTCAGGCCTTCCGGCTCGACGAAGATCTGGTGGGACAGCTTGTCGGCGAAGCGCACCACCTTGTCCTCGATGGACGGGCAGTAGCGCGGACCCACGCCCTCGATGACCCCGGAATACATGGGCGAGCGGTCCAAGCCGCCGCGGATGATCTCGTGCGTTTGTTCATTGGTATGGGTGATCCAGCAGCGCACCTGTTCCGGGTGATCCTCGACCCGGCCCATGAAGGACATGACCGGCAGGGGATCGTCCGAGGCCTGTGGCTCCATCACCGAATAGTCCAGGGAGCGGGCGTCGATGCGCGGCGGCGTGCCGGTCTTCAGGCGGCCGACCCGGAAGGGCAGCTCACGCAGGCGATTGGCCAGGGCGATGGACGGCGGATCGCCGGCCCGGCCGCCGGCATGGTTCTCCAGGCCGATGTGGATGCGGCCGCCCAGGAAGGTGCCCACGGTGAGCACGACCGTCGGCGCCATGAAGCGCAGGCCCATCTGGGTGACGACGCCGGCGACCCGCTCGCCCTCGACGATGAGGTCGTCCACGGCCTGCTGGAAGATGCTCAGGTTCTCCTGGTTCTCCAACGCTGAGCGAATGGCGGCCTTGTACAGGGCGCGGTCGGCCTGGCAGCGGGTGGCGCGCACCGCCGGGCCCTTGGAGGCATTGAGCGTGCGCCACTGGATCCCCGCGCGGTCGGCGCCCCAGGCCATGGCGCCGCCCAGGGCATCGATCTCCTTGACCAGATGCCCCTTGCCGATGCCGCCGATGGCGGGATTGCAGCTCATGGCGCCCAGGGTCTCGACATTGTGGGAGAGCAGGAGGGTCTTGCGCCCCATGCGCGCCGCCGCCAAGGCCGCCTCGGTGCCGGCATGGCCGCCGCCGACGACGATGACCTCGAAACGATCTGGGTAGAGCATGGGAAAACCTCGGACAAGGGGCCGTTTACGGGGGCGCGATCTTAGCCTGAATTGGACAAAAAATGAACACTCGCCCCGATCAGGGGGCGGGTATTTTCATGGATTCTGCGGGTAAGGGAAAGCGCCGGGGCTTCAGCGCGCCCAGCGGGCCGAGATCGTGGCCGGCTCGCGGCCATAGATCCAGGCATCGGCATGGCGTTGCTGGCGGTAGGAACGCACCGCCGCCAGGGCCTGGTCGCGGCTGGGGAAATGCCCCACCACCAGGCGCAGCACCGGCTTCGGCCCGTCGTCCAGCACCAGCTCCGGGCGCAGGCTGCGGCCGCGCAGTTCCCGGGCGGCGCGCAGGGCGTTGTGCCAGGAGCCGAACACGCCCAGCTGCACGGCATAGTCCTCGGCGCCCGCCGGCCGCCAGCGAGGTGGCGACGCGTCCTCGGCCGTGGGCTCGACCGGGGCCGCCGAGGCGCTGTCGCGGCGCGCATCGGCCGGACCAGGGACCTCGCGCAACGCGATGGCAGGCGCGGCCACGGGCTCGGCCTTCGGCGGCGGCAACCGCCCCTGGCCGGCCGGAGCCTGTGCCTCCAGCTCGCTGGCCTGGGCGGCGGCAAGCCAGGTCCAGGCGGGCAGGGACGCCACGGCCGGAGCCCGGGCCCCGGGAACGGGGGGCTCGCCCGGCTCCATGCGCCAGCCCAGCAGGCAGAGGACGACGAGCAGGACCAGGGCTTGGAACTGCCGATCCGGCGTGCACCACGGGAACCGGTCCGCCATGACCGGCAGGGACTCGAGGGCTAGGCGCATGGGGTGCCTCCCGGCGTCAGAATCCTGACGTTAGTGTCGATGCCGATTGATTAAACAATAAACATGCCAGTTTATTTATTGACCAGGCGCGGCTATGCAGCATGGGTTACCTGCGATCGCAACAGGCAATCTTGCTGCACGCCGGAAAACCGCCCGAAAATCGCCCCCTGAAGACGCCTGGAAGACCCCGAAAAGCCCGGGGAAAACGCGCAGGGCGGCGCCGCCGCGCGGCGGTGCAACAGGCGTGGAAAGGCCGCAAGGGCGGGAGATTCTTTAGTCGGCGGGCATCAAAAAAGCGCTTAGCAAGATGGACAACTTATTTCCGCCCGCCTCCTTAGGCCGTCGCGGGCGACAGGCGGTAGCGCCCCGCCGCGCGCAGGGCGAGGCCCGAGACCACGCTGAAGCTGGGATTGCCCACCAGGAGCGGCACCGTCGGCGCCAGCTCCCGGACCAGGGCCTGGACCAGGGGCGAGCGGGACGAGCCGCCGGTCAGGAAGATGCGCTCGGGGCTGGCCGGCATGGCGGCCAGGGCCTGGGCGAGGACGCGGCGCAGCTTGGGGAAGACCTCGCCGGTGGCGCGGGCCAGGTGCTCGGCGTCCAGCTCGGCCAGGAGGCCGGCCTCGAAGCGGGACAGATCGACCCAGGTCCGCTCGGTTTGGGCCAGGGCGATCTTGGCGCGTTCGGCCTCGTAGTTGAGGTAGGTCGTGCCGCCGTCCAGTTGCAGGCGGGCGAGCCGGTGGGCGAATTCGCCGGCCCGCTCGCTCAAGTCCCCTTGGCGGAAGGCGCGCTGCTCCACCACGTGGCGCACATTGGCCGCCTCGCTGTAGCGGTGGGCGCCGAGCTGGCAGCGGTTGCGGCCGAAGTGGGGCATGAGGCCGTAAAGGTTCAGGAAGTAGTCGATGTCGGTGCCGCCCACCGGTTCGCCCCAACTGCCGTAGACACGCGGGCCCTGGTCGGCGCCGAGCAGGGCATGGGTCACGTCGGTGGTGCCGCCGCCCACGTCCACGATCAAGGTGTCCTCGGCCCGCTCCAGGCCGTCGTGGTGGTAGAGCGCCGCCGCGACCGGCTCGAACTCGAAGTCGATGGCGGCGAATCCGGCCCGCCGGGCCGAATCGCGCAGGATGTCCTCGGCCTGGCGCTGGGACTCGAGCCCCGCCGTGCCCTTGAACACCACGGGCCGGCCCAGGGTCGCGGCCGTGACCGACTTGCCGAACTGGGCCTCGGCGGTCTCGCGCACATGGCGCAGCACGGCGGTGACGATGCGCTCGATATGCTCGCGCACGCCCTGCGCCAGGCGGTAGCCCAGCATGGACTTGGGCGACTCCACCAGGGCGCCGTCCGGGGCCGCCATGAACTCCTCGACGGCGGCCTCGCCAAACACCGCGTGATCCAGGGCCTTGGCCACGTCCAGCTGCTCGGCCTCCTCGCGCAGCCACTCGCGGCGCAGGATCTCCCGCTCCCGGGTTTCCAGCTCGGCCTCGCTCAAGAGGCGCGGCCCGGCGGGCAGGGCCTCCAGCTGCCGGGCCAGGGCCGCCTGGGCGCGGCGGGCCGAGGCCAGGCGGCGCGCCAGCTCGCCCTCGTCGGCGCGGAAGTCGGCGGCCTGGGCCCGGTAGCGGGGCAGGTAGACCGCCGTGCGAAACTGGGTCGCGCCACCGTCGAAGCGCACGGCCTGGATGGCACCGTCCACCACGGCGGCGGCGGCGGTGTAACTGGTGCCGAAATCGATGCCGAGCTTCATGGGCGGCTCGCCGGGGACTGGGCCGGCCCGGCGGCCAGCTCGCGATGGGTCAAGGACTCTCTATGGGTGAGATAGAGACGGAAGTCGAATTCCAGCTGGCCGTAGCCAGGCTGCATGTGCTCGCAGAGCTGGTGGAAGGCCTTGTCGTGGTTGCGCTCCCGCAGATGGGCCAGCTCGTGCACCACGATCATGCGCAGGAATTCCGGCGCCGCCGCCTTGAACAGGGCGGCGATGCGGATTTCCTTCTTGGCCTTGAGCTGGCCGCCCTGGACCCGCGACTGAGCGATGTTCAAGCCCAGGGCATTGTGTACCCGGTCCAGCTGGCCGTCGTAGCCGACCTTGTGCAGGGGCGGCGCAGTCCGCATCAGCGCCTGCTTGAGCTCCAGGGCATAGGCATAGAGGCTCTTGTCGGTCTGGATGGCGTGCCGGCCCGGATACTTGTTGGCCAGGTAGTCGCCCAGCTCGCCCCGGGCGATGAGCGCGGCGACCCGGGCTTGCAGCTCGGGCGGGTAGGCGAGGAGGTATTTCAGGTCGGCCATGATCGGGCTGAATGGGGTCGGCTGGAAAGCCCGCCTTTATACACGCCCGCTGGCTCGCCGAAAAGCACAAGACCCGGACGGACCGGGTCTTGTCGGGGAGCGGAACGAGGCTCAGGCAGCCAGTTCGGCGCTCACGGAGTCCAGGGCCTGCTTCAGATCGGCCCAGAGATCGTCCGGATGTTCCAGGCCCACGGACAGGCGCAGCATGGCCGGGCTGATGCCGGTCTTGGCGCGGGTCTCCTCGGTGAGCACGCGGTGGGTCAGCCCGGCCGGGTGCTGGATCAGGCTGTCCACCGAGCCCAAGGACACGGCCGGGGTGAAGAGCTGAACCCGCTGCATGACCTGGGCCGCCGCCTCGTAGCCGCCGGCCAGCTCCAGGGCCAAGAGGCAGCCGGGACCGCGCATCTGCTTGTTAAGGATGGCGCGGCTCTCGGTCGTGAGGCCGGGGAAATGCAGCTTGGCCACGGCCGGGTGGTGGCTCAGGCGCTCGACCAGGACCTGGGCGGAGGCCTGGGCGCGCTCGACGCGCAGGCTCAGGGTGGCGAGACCGCGATGCAGCAGATAGCCGCCCAGGGGATGCAGCAGGGCGCCGGTCAGGGCACGCACCTGGCGCAGGGACTTGGCGCGCTCCTCGCTCGTGGCGATGACGCCGGCGATGACATCGCCGTGGCCGCCCAGGAACTTGGTCGCGCTGTGCAGCACATAGCTGGCGCCCAGGGCCAGGGGGGTTTGCAGCACCGGCGTCGCGAAAGTGGAGTCCACCATGACCGGCACGGAGCCGGCCTGGCGCACGACCTCGGCGATGTCGACCAGCTGCAGGGTCGGGTTGGCCGGGGTCTCGATCAAGACCAGGGAGGTATCGGGGCGGATGGCCTCGGCCACCTTGTCGGCCGTGGTCCAGGTCGTGGACATGCCCAGCAGATCGCTGGACAGCAGGTGATCGGCGCTGCCGTAGATGGGGCGCACGCCGACCACGTGCTGGCCGTGGGGGCGGCGCGCCAGCAGTAGGGCGGTCAGCGCCGCCATGCCCGAGCCGTAGGCCACGGCGGCCTCGGCGCCTTCCAGGCGCGCCAGGCCTTCCTCGAAACGCGCGACGGTGGGATTATGCAGGCGCGCGTAAATGGGATTGGGCGCCTTGGCGTCGCCGGCCACCAGGGCATCGAAACTGGCGGTGCCCTCGCTTAAGCTATGCACCGGGTAGGTCGTGGACAGATCCAGGGGGAGAGCATGCACGCCCAGATCCATGAGATCCTCGCGGCCGGCATGTACGGCTTCAGTGGAAAAATGACGCATAGCAGCAGGCGCTCCGTATGAATTTCGCTGATATGCCTAGATACTACATTGTTATATCGTTATTCCGAAAATAACCGAATTCTATTTCAAGGAATGTGCAAATGACCGAACTCGATGAGATCGATTGGCAGATCGTCCAGGCCCTGCGGAATGATGCGCGCATCACCAACAAGGATCTGGCCGAGCGTCTGTCCATCGCCCCCTCCACCTGCCTGGAACGGGTGCGCCGCCTGCACGAGCGCAAGGTCATCATCGGCCACCATGCGGAGCTGAATCCCAAGGCCCTGGGGCTGAACATCCAGGCCATGATCGCCGTGCGCCTGGGCAAGCATGCCCGCAAGCAGATCACCGCCTTCCACGACGCCATGCTGGCCATGCCGGAAACCGTCACCCTCTACCATATCTCCGGCGCCTTCGATTACCTGGTGCATGTCATGGTGCGCGACACCGATGCCCTGCGGGACCTGATCCTGAACGGCTTCACCGAGCGGCCGGAAGTGGAGCACGTGGAAACCCATCTGATCTTCGAACAGGCGCGGTCCTTGAGCTTGCCGGAACTGGAATAGGTCGAGGTTCCGTAGAGGCGCGGGGCGCGATAATCGAAGGGTATTGCGCTATGGCGCCGCCGATTAACCGTGAATTCATCGGACGGGGCCTATAGTCGAGCCAGGTTGGTAGACGAGGTTCCCCCTATGAACAAGCTCGCCCTCCCCATCCTGGCGGGTGCCACCGTCCTGATGGTCGGCTGTGGTTCGCCGCAGAAAATCACCGTGCAACCCAATCCCTATGTTCCCGGGGCCGCCGTCGCCACCGGACAGAATATTGCCATCTTCGTGGATGACAAGACTTCCCAGCCGGTGCTGGATACTCCCGACGACAAGGTCCGGCTGGTTCCGAAGAACGACGCGCGTAGCGTGATATCGCAAACCCTGACCAATGCCTTCAAGGCGCGCGGCTTCAATGCCGACGAAGGGACGACTACGGGAACGCCGGTAAAGGTCAGCCTGCTCCGCTTCTATACGGATATCGAGGAGAAGCCCGGTAACGACCGCATTCATGCCGGCATTACGCTCAATGTGGCCATCAACGATACGACCAAGACCTTCAGCCGCGACGCGACTCAAGACGAACCGGGTCATATCAGCGAGGACGATGCCAGCGAGGTCATGAACGACCTGGTGAACACCCTCCTCACCGATGTCACCAATGATCCGAAGCTGCTGCAAGCCGCGCTTCAACAGACGCCCACGGCGGGGAACTTCTAGCCGAACGCTCGGACGCGGCCCCGACCCGGTGTCGGGGCCGTGAGGCCATCCGCCTCCCTACGGGCAGTCTACTTGCCCTAATCCACCCCTGGCGGGACTAGGTCTCGGCCGGGCCCGACTCCCAGGGCGGCAACCGCCATTCCTCCGCCAGAAAATCCACCAGGGCTCGCACCCGCGGCGCCAGTAGCCGCGAACTGGGGTAAACCGCCCAGATGGCATGGCGGCTGGCCAGGGGATAGTGCTCCAGGACCGGCATCAAGCGGCCGCTGGCCAGTTCCTGGCCGGCATTCCACAGGGACTTCAAGGCGATACCCAGACCCTGCACCGCCGCCTCGCGGGTGACCTCGCTGTGGTTGCAGCGAAAGCCGCCGCCCACCTTCACCGTCAGTTCGCTCCCATCGGGCATGGAGAAGCGCCAGCGGGTCTGGTCGTGGAGGATCAGGCAGTCGTGCTCGCGCAGGTCCTCGGGATGACGGGGCAGGCCGCGCCGTTCCAGGTACTCGGGCGCGGCGCAGAGCAGGCGCCGATCCCAGGCCAGGCGGCGGGCCACCAGGCCCGGGTCCAGGTCCTCGGCGACGCGGATGCCCAAGTCGAAGGCATCCTCGATCAGATCCACCACGCTGTCGGAGAGCTGCAGGTCGATGCGCACGCCAGGGTGTAAACGCTGAAAGCGCGCCAGGGGTTCGATGAGGTGCATGCGGCCCAGGGAAGCGGAGGCGGTGAGGCGCAGGGTGCCGCTCAAGAGCCGGCCGGCGCCGCCCAGCTCGGCGCGGGCCTCGGCCATGGCCTCGATCAGGCGCTCGGCATGGGGCAGGAGCACGCGCCCGTCCTGGCTCAGGGACAGGCGGCGCGTGGAGCGGTGGAACAGGCGCACGCCCAGCTGCTTCTCGAAGGCCGCCAGGCGCGCCGAGACCAGGGCCACGGACAGTCCTCCGTCCCGGGCCGCCGCCGATAGGCTGCCCAGGCTGGCAATGCGCAGGAACAAGGCCAGATCGGCTTCATCCATTCTCTTGGATTCCTTGAAAGTCCTTAGTGTATTTTCCGGATTTTCTCCTGAATGAGAAATATACACACTGACGGCCGTGTTGTTCATTTCCTTGAGGAGTTTCCCATGACCACCATGCAAGCCGTCGTTCTTCCCGCCTGGGGCGGGGCCGAACTCTTCCAGATCCGCGACATCGAACGGCCCGTGCCCGGACCGGGCCAGGTCCTGGGCTGCGATATGGCCGGGGACGTGGTTGAGCTCGGTCCGGGCGTGGACGGCTTCGCGACTGGCGATGCGGTCTACGGGTCGGTTGGCGGCTTCGCCGGCTTAGGCGGCACCTACGCCCAGTACGTGCTGGCCGATACGCGCCTGCTGGCGCCGAAACCCCGGAACCTGGACTGGCGCCAGGCGGCGGCCCTGCCCCTGGTGGGCTTGACCGCCTGGGAAGCCCTGGAACGCAGCGGTCTAAAGGCCGGAGAGCGGATCCTGATCCTGGGTGGCACGGGCGGCGTCGGCCATGTGGCCGTCCAGTTGGCCAAGGCCCTGGGCGCCGAGGTGACCGCCAGCCTGTCCTCGCCGGCCAAGGCCGAGCTGGCCCTGGACCTGGGCGCGGATCACGCCATCGACTACCGGACGGAGGGACTGGAAGCCGGCGTGGCGCGCCTGACCGGCGGGCTGGGTTATGACCTGGTGTTCGACACCACGGGCGGCTCGGACCTGGGGCCGGCTTTCGCGGCGGCGCGCCTGAACGGCCGCATCGCCACCATCGTCGCCCATTTCACCGCCGATCTGACCCCCATGCACCTGAAGGGCCTGAGCCTGCATGCGGTGTTCATGCCCATCCCCCTGTTACACGGCATCGGACGCGAGGTCCATGGCCGCATCCTGCGCCAGCTGACCCAGCTGGCCGAGGCCGGCAGGCTGAAGCCGCTGCTGGATCCGGAGAGCTATGGCCTGGCACAGCTGGGCGAGGCGCAGCGGCGCCTGGAAGCCGGCCAGGCCCTGGGCAAGCTGGTGATCGCCCTGAGCTGAAGCGTAGGGGGCGTGGGCTCCGAGGCCGCGGCACGCAAAGGCTTGGTACACTGGCGCCAATCCCATCCCACGGCGGCGGCAAATCCAGTGTCCGGCTCCCAACCCCCCTGGAGGTTTCAACCCCTGGGCGACAGCGCCCTGATGATCGAACTCGGCACGGGCATCGACCCCGGGCTCAATGCCCGGGTGCACGCTCTCGCCGCGCGCCTGGATCACGCCGGCCTGCCCGGCATCGCGGATCGGGTGCCGGCCTATGCCAGCCTGTGCCTGCACTACGATCCCCTGGCCTGGGACTATGCCACCCTGGTCGAACGCCTGCGGCCTCTGTTGGAGGCCGAGGCCGGCGCGCCATGCCCGGGCCGCGAGTTGACCGTCCCGGTCTGCTACGGCGGCGAGTTCGGCCCGGATCTGGCCGCCCTGGCCACCCACTGCGGTCTCAGCGAAAGCGAAGTCATCGCCCGGCACAGCGCCGGCGCCTACCCCGTGTACTTCCTGGGTTTCGCCCCCGGCTTTCCCTATCTTGGCGGCCTGGACCCGGCCCTGGCCATGCCGCGCCGCGCACAGCCCCGTCCCCGGGTCCCGGCCGGCAGCGTCGCCATCGGCGGCGCCCAGACCGGCATCTATCCCCAGGCCACGCCCGGCGGCTGGCAACTCGTCGGGCGCACGCCCTGGCGGCTCTTCGATCCGGCCCGGCAACCGCCCTGCCGGATCCTGCCCGGCGATCGGCTGCGCTTCCGGGCCATAGGCCTCGAGGAATTCCAGGCCCTGGCGGAACAGGAGGACCGGGCATGATCCGCGTCGAGCAGGCGGGTCTGGGCACGCGCATCGAGGATGCGGGTAGGCCCGGCTGGCAGCACCTGGGCATCGCGACCGGCGGCGCCATGGACCCCCATGCCGCCCGCGCCGCCAATGCCCTGGTGGGCAACGAGCCCGGCGTCGCCCTGCTGGAAATCCCCCTCGCGGGCCCGGTGTTGTCTTTCGAGCGAGGCCTGTGGCTGGCCCTGACCGGCGCGGATCTGAGTCCGGAGCTGGACGGACGCGCCGTGGACGGCTGGCGGCCACTCTGGTGTCCGGCCGGCAGCCGGCTGCGCTTCGGCCGACCGTCCTGGGGCTGCCGCGCCTATCTGGCAGTGTCCGGCGGCCTGGACCTCCCCGAGGTCCTGGGCAGCCGGGCCACGGACGAGCGCGCCGGCATAGGAGGCCTGGAGGGTCGGACCCTGCGCGCCGGCGATGTGCTCAAGTCCTTACCCGCCCGTCTCCCGCCGCCGGAGGCGCCGGAACGGCCCTGGCAACCGGACTGGGGCCTGGCCTGGCGGGAGATCTATGGCGTGGGAGAGGCTTGGCGGCTGCAGCTGATTCCCGGCGAGGCCTGGGACGGCCTGGAGGCGGCCGGCCAAGCCGCCCTCCTGGACGGCAGCTTCCGGGTCGCTGCCCGCGCCGATCGCATGGGCCTGTGCCTGGACGGTCCGGCACTGCGCCTCAGGGAGACCCGGGAGCGGCTCTCGGCCGGCGTGGCGCCCGGCTGCCTGCAACTGCCGCCCTCGGGACTGCCCATCCTCCTGGGCGCCGCCTGTCAGACCACCGGCGGCTATCCTCTCCTGGGCCGGGTGGCGAGCCAGGATCGGCCGCGCTGGGCGCAGGCAAGGCCGGGAGACGCACTAGCCTTCGAGCTCGGCGACGTAGCCACCGCCCAGTCCGCTTGGCGCCGGGAGGAACGGCTGTGGCAGATGCAAAAAGCCGAGCTGTGCCGGCGCTATCCCTACCAGCGGTAAGTCCAGCCCAGCATCAGCTGACGCCCGCGCTGGGGCGCATCCCGCACCAGGACCCCCTGGGCATCCCGGCCCAGGCCCGAGGGATCGGACAGATAGGCGTAGTCCTCGTCGAGCAGGTTGCTGCCGGTCAGGGCCAGCTCCTGGCGCTCATCCAAGCGATAAGCAAGCCGTCCCCGCCACAGCCAGTAGGGCGTGTCCGCCAGGAGGGCCACGCGGCCCTGGTATTGCCCGGACAGATGCCAGGACCAGGCGCCGCGCCGGCCGTCCAGGCTGAGGCCCATCGTGGTCTTGGGCAGGATGGCTTCGGCCTTGTCCGTACCCACCGCTGACCCCAGGTCCTCGTCCCAGTCCAGCACGCGGCTACCGTTCCAGGCCAGCTCCCAGTCGCCGTCCAGACGCCAGCGCCAGGCCCATTCCAGGCCGGTGGACTGAAGCTCGCCGGTGTTCTCGCGCCTCACCCGCCGCCCGTCCAGGGGCACGAGGCTGACACGCTCGGACTCCTTGAGCCGATAGGCGGACAACTCCAGGCTCATGGCCGTGCCGGTCCAGGTCCAGGCCAGCTCATGGCTGGCGAGGGTGATCGGTTTGAGTTTCTCGTTGCCGACAATGAACACGTTTTGGGCCAGGTGCAGCTCGGACAGGCTGGGTGCGCGGAAGGCCTGGCCGTAGAGCAGCTTGACGGTCTGATCGGTCAGGCCGGAATAAATCAGCGCAAAACGGGGACTGGTGGCGCTGCCCACGTCGTCATACCGGTCCTGGCGCAAGCCCAGGGTCGTGGCCAGGTTCTCGCGCCACTGCGCCTGCCATTGGGCGTAGAGCCCCAGGCTGCGTCGCTCGGCATCCGGCAACAACGCATAAGTCTGGCGCTGGATGGAACCCAAGTAGACGAAGCTCTGGACATCGTAATTGCTGTCAGCCACCAGCTCAGCATCGGCCCGACGGTATTCCAGACCGGCATTCCAACGCTGGGTCTCGTTCCACTCACCGGCCAGGTCCAGGCTCAGGGCCTCACCGTCCTCGTTGGTGTTCACACCCAGCAGCCAGTCCACCGCGCCTATGGGCGGTACGCCGGCCGGCAAGGGCCGGCTGATGGCGTCGTTGTCGTTGCGGTAGGTATTCAGGCTGCCGTTCAGGTGCAGGCCGCCCAGGGCCAGGTCGCGGACCCTCAGGCCCGCCTCCCAGCGCTGGAAGTCGGCCCGGTTGATGCCATCGGTCAGGACACCCAGCTGGTAGTAATCCTCGATGCGGTTGTCCGTGCCCCGGGCGAAGGCCTGCCAGGCATCCTTCTCCAGGCTGAGCCAGGCCTGGCGCGTGGCGAGGGGATCGCCCGTGCCCCCTTGTAGGCCGAAGGCGTCGAAGGCCCGCTCGTAGCTATCACCCTGGTCCCGGTAATACTCCAGTCCCAGGCTGGCCCGCCAGCCCCGCCAGTCCGCGTCCTGCGTCAGCCGCGCATGCCCGGCCTGGAACTCCCCGGCGCCCAGCTCCAGGCCGTCCGGTTCCTGCCCGGTGATCAGGTTGATCACGCCGTAGGAGGCATTGGCGCCGTACATGGCCGAGCCGGGCCCGCGGATGATCTCGATGCGCGTGAAGCCCGCCAGGCTCTGGCGAAGAAAGCTGGAACCCAGGTTGCCATTAAAGGCGTTGTTCTGGGGCCGACCATCCACCAGGACCAGGATCTCGTTGCCGAAGTCGCTGGGAGAGCCGCGCAGCCGCACGCTCCAGTGGGAATTGGAATTGCCGGTACGCCGGTAAGCCTGCATGCCCGGAACATAGGGCGCCAACTCGTCCAGCCAGCGCAGGCCCAGGCGCCGCAGGTCCTCAGCGCTGAACACGGTCATGGACGCCGGCGCGGTGTCGATGGCCTCGTGGCGACGCGTGGCGGTGCTCACCTCGACGTCCATCAGCTGTTCCAGGGACAGATCGAATAGGCCGTCGGCGGAATCCGCCGCGGCCAAGGCCGGGGCACAGAGCAGCAGGAATACAGGGCTGCGCGGCAGCATGACGTCCTCAAGGGCAAGCAAGGGCTAAAGGAACCGGTGTGGGCATCCGCCGGCGAGGCGGTGCTCCGTTTATTCCCGGGTCTCTTCCAGTCTAGTCTAGGATTTCGCAAGCACTTGTCAGGCAAGCACTTCTCCCGTTTACTTGGGGGCATTCCCCCTCATCGAGCCCGCATCATGCACTGGCTGGATCTCAATGCCGACCTCGGCGAAGGCTATGGCCCCTGGACCCTGGGTCGGGACGCCGAACTGATGCCCTATCTGAGCTCGGTCAACGTCGCCTGCGGCCTGCATGCCGGCGATTGGCGGACCATGGCGACGACCGTGCGCCTGGCCGTGGATACCGGCGTCGCTATCGGCGCCCACCCGGGCTGGCCGGATCGCCAAGGCTTCGGCCGGCGCGAGATGGCCATCGCCCCGGACGAGGCCTATGAGCTGGTGCTCTACCAGATCGGCGCCCTGGCCGGCTTTGTGCACGCCGCCGGCGGGCGACTGGCCCATGTCAAACCCCATGGCGCCCTGTACAACCAGGCGGCCCGGGATCCGGCTCTGGCCGAGGCCGTGGCCCGCGCCGTTTTTGACTTCGGTCCCGGGCTCGTCCTGGTGGGCCTGGCCGGCTCGGCCCTGATCGCCGCCGGGCGGAGCCTCGGCCTGGCCACGCGCGGCGAGGCCTTCGCCGACCGCCGCTACCGGGCCGACGGCAGCTTGAAGCCGCGCGGCGAGCCGGGGGCGGTCCTGCACGACGAAGACGAGGTCCTGGCCCAGGTCCTGTCCCTGGTCCAGACCGGCACGGTCATCGCCGACACGGGTCAGCCGGTGGCCGTGGCCGCCCAGACCCTGTGCCTGCACGGCGACACGCCGGAGGCCCTGGCCTTCGCCCGGCGCCTGAACGCCGAGCTGCGCGCCCGGGGCATCGCGATTGGAGTGCCGGTATGAACGCCTGGCCGCTCCTGGGCATCGCCCTGGTGGTCCTGGGTTTCGCCTTGCGAATGAGCCCGGTGCTAGTGGTGGTGGGCGCGGGCCTGGCCACCGCCCTGCTGGCCGGCTTCAGTCCGACCGAGACCCTGGTCCTGTTCGGCGAAAGCTTCGTCAAGCACCGCTACCTGGCCCTGGTCCTGCTCTTCCTGCCGGCCCTGGCCGTCCTGGAGCGCCAGGGCCTGCGCGAGCATGTGCGCGACTTCATACGGAAACACCGGGCCTTGAGCGCCGGGCGCTTACTCCTACTTTATCTGGGCCTGCGCCAGGTCCTGGCGGCACTGGGCCTGACCAGCCTGGGCGGCCAGGCCCAGAGCGTGCGGCCGCTCCTGGCGCCCATGGCCGAGGCCGCCGCCCAGCCGGCCACCGAGGCCGAGCGCCAGCGGATCCTGGCCCTATGCGCCGCCACCGACAATGTGGGCCTGTTCTTCGGCGAGGACATCTTCATCGCCTTCGGGGCCGTGCTCCTGATGCAGGGCTTCTATGCCGAGCACGGCCTGATGCTGGAGCCCCTGCAGATCGCCCTCTGGGGCCTGCCCACGGCGCTCTGCGCCTTCCTGATCCACGGCCTGCGCGTGGCGCGGCTGGAGCGTCTGGCATGATCGCCCTCGTCCACGTCTATGCCCTGGCCGGGCTGCTGTTCGCGGTCCTGGCCTACTTGAGCCTGAAGGATAGCGAGCACCCGCGCCGCTGGACAACGGCCGCCTTCTGGGCCTTATTGGCCCTGGCCTTCCTGGCCGGCGAGCGAATGCCGGCCTGGAGCATGGGCCTCGCCGTCCTGGGCCTGGCCACCC
This sequence comes from Gammaproteobacteria bacterium, assembly GCA_016182845.1. Lineage (GTDB taxonomy): Bacteria > Pseudomonadota > Gammaproteobacteria > Enterobacterales > Permianibacteraceae > JACPFT01. Next base: position 258,520 of record JACPFT010000008.1, on the reverse strand, counting down.
TGGCCGGTTTCGGCGGCGTCAAGGCCGGCCGGCTCAAGTCCCGGGAAGCGGCGGCACGCGAGGCCAGCGCCCGGCGCTTCGGCCACCGGCTGTTCCTGCCGGCCCTGTGCCTGCCCGGCTTCACCGTGCTCGCCTCCCTGGGTCTGCCCAGGATCCTCATCGCCGGTCAGCCCCTGGTGGACCCGGCCCAGGGCAGCCTGATCGGCCTGGGACTGGGCTCGGCCCTGGCCTTCGCCTATGCCCTGCGCATGACCGGCGAGGCCCTGCGCCCGGCCCTGGACGAGGCTCGACACACCCTGGACAGCATCGCCTGGGCGGCGCTCCTGCCCCTGCTGCTGGCCATGCTCGGCTCGGTGTTCTCCAAGGCGGGCGTGGGCACGACCGTCGCCCAGCTCATCACCGAGAATCTGGCCCTGGACCAGCGCCTGCCCGCGGTTCTGGCCTATGCTCTGGGCATGGCCTTGTTCACCGTGATCATGGGCAATGCCTTCGCCGCCTTCCCGGTCATGACCGCCGGCATCGGCCTGCCCATCCTGGTCCAGCGCCTGGGCGCCGATCCGGGACCGGTGGCGGCCATCGGCATGCTGAGCGGCTACTGCGGCACCCTGCTGACGCCCATGGCCGCCAATTTCAATATCGTGCCGGTGGCCCTGCTGGAACTGAGCGACAAGCACGCGGTGATCCGCGCCCAGGTGGCGACGGCCCTGCCGCTCCTGGCCTGCAATGTGCTGCTGATGTACTGGCTGGCGTTTTGACACACTGACGACAGGGAAGACCATGCACAAGCCCACCGTCCTGCTTACCGGCTTCGACGCCTTCGGCGGCGAGAGCCTCAACCCCTCCTGGGAGGCCGTGGCGCGCCTGGATGGCGAGAGCATCGCCGGGCATCGCCTGGCGGCGGCCCAGCTGCCCACCGTGTTCGGCGATGCCCTGGACTGCCTGGAGCGTCTGCTCGACCAGCACAAACCGCGCCTGGTGCTCTGCCTGGGTCAGGCCTCCGGGCGCACGGCCATCTCCCTGGAACGGGTGGCCATCAATGTCGACGACGCGCGCATCGCCGACAACGCCGGCCAGCAGCCGGTGGACCAGCCCATCCTGGCCGAGGGCCCGCCGGCCTATTTCACCAGCCTACCCATCAAGGCCATGCTGGAACGCCTGCATGCCGCCGGCATCCCCGCCCAGGTGTCCAATAGCGCCGGGACCTTCGTCTGCAACCACGTGTTCTACGGCCTGATGCACCTGCTGGCTGCGCGGCCGGGTCTACGCGGCGGCTTCGTGCACATCCCCTATTCGCCCGAGCAGGTGGTGGAGAAGAAGGACCAGCCCAGCATGGCCATGGAACTGGTGCTCAAGGCCTTGCGCCTGATGGTGGAGACCGCCGTGAATGTCGAACACGACATCCGCCTGGCGGCCGGGACGACGGAATAACAAGAAGAAGGGATTAACCGCCAAGACGCCAAGGCGCGGAGTTTGAAAAAGCCATCTACGCTCTATGACTTGGCGCCTTTGCGCCTTGGCGGTCAATCCAGGTTTTACAGCCTTAACGCCCCGTCCACTTCCAGGATGCGGCCCGAGTAGTAGTCGTTTTCCAGGATGAACTGCACGGCGCCGGCGATCTCGTCCGGATCGCCCATGCGGCCCAGGGGCACGGTCTTTTCCACGCGCTCGATCACTTCCGGCTTCATGGAGCCGGTCATCTCGGTGCGGATGAAGCCGGGGGCGATGCCGGCGACGCGGATGCCGTAGCGCGCCAGTTCCTTGGCCCAGGTCACGCTCATGGCCGCCACGCCGGCCTTGGCGGCGGTGTAATTGGTCTGGCCGATATTGCCCTTGCGGGAAATGGAGCTGATGTTGATGATGCAGCCGCCCTGGCCCTGGCGGACCATATGGGTCGCCGCCTCGCGACCGCAGAGGAAGACGCCGGTCAGGTTGACGTCGATGACGCTCTGCCAATCGGCCAACGGCATCTTGCCGGTGATTTCGCCGTCCTTGACCTTGATCAGCAGGCTGTCGCGGATGATGCCGGCGTTGTTGATCAGGCCGTGCACGGCGCCGAAGTCGCCGGCGATGGCGGCGAACAGCTGCTCGACTTCTGCCTCGTCGGCGACATTGGCCGTGTAACCGCGCACCTCGATGTCCAGGGCGCGGATGGCCTGGACGGTCTGTTCCAGGGTTTCCGGATTGCGGTCCACCAGGGCCAGCTTGACGCCGGTCTTGGCCAGGCGCAGGGCCATGGCCTTGCCCAGACCCTGGGCGCCGCCGGTGATGACGATGGTCTTGTCTTTGAGATTCATGGGGCACTCCCGTTGAGCGGCGCCGGAGCGGCGCTGCACTGCACAACGGGCGGCACTCTAGCAGCCGGGATAGCCCCCTCGCTAGCGCCGCGAACGACAAATCTGGAATAAAAAGACCATTATTTAGACAAAAGGCCCCGCAAATCCGAACGGCTCAGGGTCTGTTCAAGTGCTTGATATAAGCCAGCATGTTCTCGGTCAGGGCCAGGGCATTGGGATCCACCAGATCGCCGAAACTTCCCTGGTAATAGGCGGCCTGGTTGACCAGGATGCGCCCGCCCTGAGCCGGATCGGTGTATTCGGCGATGATCACGTCGCTCTCGGCGCTGACCGTGCCCCTGCCGCTGGTGAAATCGCTTTCCGGGGCCGTGGCGATGATCTGCCAGTTCGGCCCCTGGAAACTGCTCTTGACGGCCGCGTCGAAGGTCACGTTGTTCTTGAGCGCGGTCTGGCCCGGCTCGATGAAACTCCAATTGCCAAACAACAAGCCTTGCACCAGCGGGTGGTCGCCGGCGCGGATCTTGCCGCTGTTGAAATCGTTGAAGGGCGCATCCTCGGTGTGCAGGATGAAGCCGCGCTCGCCGTCCAGGAAGGGCAGGGGCCGCGCTTCGACGCTGAAGTCGTTGAGCTGACCCAGGACCACATGCCCGCCCTCGTCCAGGAATCGGTTGACCAACGCCTTCTGGTCGATGAGTTCGTTGAAGGCGTTGTAGACCGTCGCGTCATGGCCCACCACCAAGACCCGGTAACGGCTGCGCTCCAGTCGGTCCAGGCGGCCGCTGATTTCCTCGAAGCGTATGCCCCGCGAGGCGAGGAGCTCGCTCATGCGCTTCTTGTCCTCCACGTCGAACAGGGCCACGGGCGGGATGTCGCCGTCGTCGCGCAGAGGAAAGGCCTGCAGGCTGAAATCCTTGGTGATCTGGCCGTTGCGCAGGTTCTGCGGGCTGAAATCCACCAGGCCCACGGGCCGGGACGCGGGGATATGGCCACTGGCGATGGCCTTCAGGGCATAGGTGCCGAAGGGCTGCTGGGGGATGAGGAAGCGCCCCTGGGCATCGCTGCGGAAGGTTTCGATGATGCGCCGCTGATCGCCGGCCACGGTGAAACTGCGCGAGAAGGGCGTGGGCACGAGCAAGACCCCGGCCAGAGGCTGGCCCGTGGCGTCCAAGACCTGGCCGACGATATCGGCCTTGTCCTGGGAAGAAGCATTGGCCGGCGCCTGATTGTTCACCACCGACAGAGAGCTGTCATCGCTACAAGCCGCGACGAGGATGGCCAGGGCGCAGCCCAGGGCAAGGAAACGGAGCTCGATACGCATAGCAATCACCAGAGGGGAAGTTCCAGGGACAACCAGATTTCGCGGCCGGGCCTCGGCAGGTCGTCGACGACGCCCAGGCTGGCCTCCAGCTCGTCGCGCCCCGCCGCGTCGAACACATTCTTCACCGTCAGGGCGGCGCGGGCCTCCTGCCATAAGTCCTTCAGCTGCAGGCTGAGATCCACATAGGTCTTGCTAGGCACGGCCTCCCGGCCATCGCCCCGCTCGCGCTCGGCGCGGGAATAATGGCGCAGGCCGGCGAAGCCCTGGAAGCGGTCTCCCAGGGCGAAATGGCCGCCGGCATTGAAGCGGTGGCGGGGATGGGTCTGGCCGTCCGGCGTCCCGGACAGGCCGCTGCTCTGGTAGTAGGAGTAATTGGCGAAGAGCTTGGGCGCCCAGGGCAGATGGGCCGCCAGCTCCAGGCTGCCACCCTGGGTGCGGTGGGCGCCGGCATTCTGCCAACGCCGGATCCCCGGCGTGCTGTCGAAGGCGATTTCGTTGTCGAGCCGGCTGTGGAAGAGGTTGAAAGCCAGCTCCCAGGCCTCGGAGAAGCGATAGCTGAGCTGGGCCTCGGCGGTCTTGATCTCCGTGGGCAGGAGATCGGGGTTGCCCTGGATCCGGAACGGGCTCAGGGCCGGCGTGCGATCGAAGAGCTGGATGAAATTGGCCGGCTTGAAGGCCTCGCCATAGAGCAGTTTCAGGGACGTTCGCGAGTTCGGCGTATAGACCAGGCTGAACCTCGGCGTGGTCGTGCTGCCGAAATCGCTGTAGTCGTCGTAGCGAGCGCCCAGGGTCATGCGCCAATGGTCATGCCATTGCCAGAAATATTCGGCATAGAAGGAACGCTGCCGGCGCTCAATGTCAGGGTCTATGAACTCCCGGGTCATGTCCTGGACGGGAAAGATCGCCAGGATGCCTCGATCCAGACGGCTGACATTGGCCTGCTTTTCTGCTTCTTCCAGGCGCGCCCGCTCGCGGATGAAGCCGAAGGCCAGGTGCTGTCCTTCCGACAGCCGCCAGTCGAACTGGATTTCCGCGCCGGAGTTCACCACGTCGGCGATATAGCTCTCGATGATGCCGCTGGGGAAGGCCTCGTTGAAGCCGTCCTGGTTGACGTCGCCGATAAACTGGGCCGGTTCGCTGTCGCCCAGGGTCTTGCTCTGGTTGAGCACGTGGTAGAGGCGCGGGGTGATGCGCAAATCCGCCGAAAGCTCCCAGGCATAACTGAGCTGCAGGCTGTTCAGCGCCTCGACCCGCAGGCTGTCGCCCTCGTCGGTCACCACAGCCTGACTGCTCAGCAGGGGTGTGCTGCGGCTGCGCAGGTACTGGTAGCTGGCGCTGAAATCGGCCCAGTCCAGGTTGAAATAGCCGCTCTCCTGTTCTGGATGCTCGCGCCGTTCGTCAGGCGCCAGGCTGGGATTGGTGATGGGCGGCAGGAAGCGGCCGGGCTGTGGGCTGAACAAGGAGTCCCTTTCGATGCGCAAGGCGTCGCCGTCGCTGCCGCGCTCGCCATAACCGCCGCTGAAGACCAGACCGGGCAAATAGTCGCCAAGGTCCTGCAGCCACTCCCCGAAATATTCCCGTCCGTGGCGGCTGCCATTCCCGCCCGCGGCGCGCATGCCGCGTTCCCGGTCCAGGTTTCGCCGCGTCTGGATATCGATGACGGCCAGGAGGGCATTGCCGCCGTAGAGGGAGGAGCCGGGGCCCCGGCGGATTTCCACGCGCGAGACTCCATACAGAGGCATATCGTAAAAATTGAAATTGCCCAGAAAGGGGTTGTTCACGGCCTGACCATTGATCATCACCAGAACCCCGTCCTGCAGCGAAGTGCCCCGGACGCTCAGGGTTCGCGCGGAGTTGATACCGCTCAGGGCCTGCATTTCCGTCGAATAGTCCAGCAACTCGGCCAGGCTGCGAAGGCCCATGAGCTGGATATCCTCGGCAGTAACGACGCTGATCAGGGCTGGGGCCAATTCCCGAGATTGCGGGAGCAGGCTGGCGCTGACGACCTCGAGCTGCATCAGCTGTTCGAGATCCAGCTCCAGGAAGTCCGCCGGTTCACCGGCAAGGCTAGAGGATGCTGCCAGGGCGATGCTGGAACCGAACAGGAGCTGCCGAGCACGTCGTAGAACTTCACGTCGGCCTGGCGATTGGTGTGAGCCAGGAGCATGCATCGAGACGCCTATGAGAAGGGGCGATGTCCTGATCTAGGCTAGATGAGAGCCGGGGGAATGCAAGCGAGGCGGCGGTCCTTCGCGGCTGGCCGTTCGAATTCGGCCAGGGCGGCGCCGCGCCGTTATTTTCCGATGCAGAAGGAGCCAAAGATCCGCCCCAGCAGATCGTCTGCGCTGAACTCGCCGGTGATCTCGGACAAGGCCTCCTGGGCGACGCGCAGATCCTCGGCCAGTAACTCGCCGGCTCTATGCACCAGGAGCTGCTCGCGGCCCACGGCCAGCGCCTGATGGGCCCGGTCCAGGGCATCCAAATGGCGCCGCCGGGCGATAAAGCCGCCCTCGGTCGTACCCTGGTAACCCATGACCGCCTTGAGATGCTCGCGCAGGGCGGCTATGCCGGCCCCGGTCTTGGCCGACAGGGCGAGGACCGGTGTACCGGCGGTGTCGTGGGGCCCCAGGACTTCGCCGGAGAGATCGGCCTTGTTGCGGATCACGCTGACCGGCAGGGCCGCCGGCAGCTTGTCGGCGAATTCCGGCCACAGGGTATGGGGCGTGGCGTCAGCGGTGGTGCTGGCATCGACGACGATGAGCACATGATCCGCCTCGGCGATCTCGGCCCAGGCGCGGGCGATGCCGATGCGCTCCACCGCGTCCTCGGATTCGCGCAGGCCCGCCGTGTCGATGATGTGCAGGGGCATGCCGTCGATGTGGATATGCTCGCGCAGCACGTCGCGGGTCGTGCCCGGGATGTCGGTGACGATGGCCGATTCCCGGCCGGCCAGGGCATTGAGCAGGCTGGACTTGCCGGCATTGGGACGCCCGGCAATCACCACCTTCATGCCCTCGCGCAGCAGGCTGCCCTGGCGTGCCTGGGCCATGACTTTCTCAATCTGTTTGATAATCACATTGAGATCGCCGGATACCTTGCCGTCAGACAGAAAATCGATTTCTTCCTCCGGGAAGTCGATAGCGGCCTCCACGTAGAGGCGCAGGCGGATCAAGGCCTCGACCAAACCATGCACCAGGGCCGAGAACTCGCCCTGCAAGGAGCGCATGGCGCCGCGTGCAGCCTGCTCGGAAGCCGCGTCGATCAGATCGGCGATGGCTTCGGCCTGGGCCAGATCCAGCTTGTCGTTGAGAAAGGCGCGCTCGGAAAATTCCCCCGGTCTGGCCAGGCGCGGGCCCAGTGCCAGGATCCGGGCCAGCAGCAGATCCAGGATCACCGGACCGCCATGGCCCTGCAGCTCCAGGACATCTTCGCCGGTGAAGGAATGGGGATTGGGGAAGAACAGGGCGATGCCCTGGTCCAGGATCTCGCCGACAGCATCGCGGAACGCCAGGTATTCGGCGCGGCGCGGCGCGGGGCACAGGCCCAGCACGGCCTCGGCGACAGCCCTAGCCTGGGGACCGGAGACCCGGATGATGCCCACCCCGCCCCGACCGGGGGCAGTGGCGACGGCGGCGATGGTGTCGTGAAAGTTGGCTCGGGACATACCGCGTATCCTATGGAGCGGAAAGGCCCCGGGTCACCGCCTGGACCCGCGTAGGTCCCGCTTCAGCGGGACATCCTCGGAATGTCCGACTGAAGTCGGACCTACACGGGACCTACGCGAACCGGCCGACTCAGGCCTTGCCCTGAGCCTTCTCGAACTGGCGGGTCACCAACTGCTGCTGGGCGATGGTCAGCAGGTTGGACACCAGCCAGTACAGGACCAGGCCCGCCGGGAAGAACAGGAACAAGACGCCCATCATCACCGGCATCCACTTCATCATCTTGGCCTGCATCTCGTCCATATTGGGCGGCGTCGGCGTCATATGGGTCACCAGCCACATGGAGGCCGTGTACAGGACCGGCAGGATGAAGAAGGGGTCTTTCATGGACAGATCTTCGATCCACAGGGGGATGAACAGGGCATGGCGCAGCTCCACGGATTCCAGGAGCACCCAGTACAAGGCCATGAACACCGGCAGCTGGACCAGCAGCGGCAAGCAGCCGCCCAGGGGATTGACCTTCTCCTTCTGGTACAGGGCCATCATCTCCTGACCGAACTTCTGCCGATCATCGCCGCAGCGTTCCTTGAGCGCCGTCAGCTTGGGCTGCAGCTGGCGCATGCGCGCCGCCGAGCGGTACTGGATGGCGGTCAGCTTGTACATGGCGCCGCGCACCACGATGGTCAGCAGGATGATGGCCACGCCCCAGTTGCCGACGAGGCCATGCAGCTTGGTCAGCAGCCAGAACAGGGGCTGGCCGATCCACCACAGGAAACCGTAATCGACCACCAGGTCCAGGTGCTGGGCGACGCCGGCCAGGGCCTCCTGGTTCTTGGGGCCCACGTAGAGGGTGGCGGAAGTCTTGCCCTCGACGCCGGGAGCCAGGTTCAGGGTCGGCAGGATCACGCCCATGATGGCCAGGCCGCCGGTATTCTTGGAATACAGCTCATTGCCCTGGTCCGAGGCCGGCACCCAGGCGGTGACGAAGTAATGCTGGAGCATGGCCACCCAGCCGCCGGCGGTCTTCACGTCCAGGGCCTTCTCGTCCATGGCCTCGAAGTCGTATTTCTCGAAGCGCTTGTCGGCGGCGGAGTAGGCGCCGCCCAGATAAGTCACAGCGCCCATGCCGAAACCTTCCGGCTTGGCGGCCTCCACGCGGTCGCGCTTCAACTGGGCGAACATGCGCATGGCCTTGGGCTCGGCGCTCATGTTCTTGACCGTGTAGCCCACCTCGACGGCGTAGGCGCCGCGCTTCAGGCTGAAACGCTTGAGGGTGCTGACGCCCTTGGCATCGGCATGGCTCAGCTCCACCACTAGCTCGTTCTGGCCCTCCGCCAGACGGTAGGAGGCCTGGGCGCTCTGATAGACCGGGCGTTCGGGCTGGGCATCCGGACCGTCCTTGCCCACCAGGCCGCTCATGGCGTAATAGACGCGGCCATTGTCGTTGCGCAGCATGGCGAAGGGCTGATCCTTGGCCTTCAGGGTCTCGGGATAGGCCAGGAGCTTGGCGGACACGATATCGCCGCCCTTGGGATCGATGGCCAGGCGCAGCACATCGGTTTCCACCGTGATGAGCTGGGCGCTCACCGCCGCACCCTCCGGCGCCTGGGCCGGCTGCTCCGCCGTGCTCAGTCCACTGGGCAGATCGGCATTGACCGCCGAGCCCTCGGTCTGAACGACCGGCGCCACCGGCTTGGGCGCATGATCGGTTTCCCAGGCCTGATAGAGCAGGAAGCTCACGACGACCAGGGCAATGAAAAGAAAACTGCGTTGGGTTTCCATGGTTCTTGTTTCACTTCTCGGGAACGGGATCGATGCCGCCGTCGCAAAACGGATGACAACGACAGAGGCGATGGGCCGCCAGATAGGAACCACGCACGAGGCCGAAGCGCTCGATGGCGGTCAGGGCATAGACGGAACAGCTGGGAAAGAAACGACAGCGCGGGCCGAGCAGGGGGCTCAGGAAACGGCGATAGGCCCGGATCAGGCCGAGGGCGATGCTTTGCAACGCAATGCCAATTTTGCCCATAGTTTTGTCAGCGTCTCATGGAGACTTGCGTTGTCGACCTGGGTCACGCCGGGCTTGGCGAGGACCACGACATCGACGCCAGGCAAGTTCTCGTGAGCGAGGCGGAAGCTCTCGCGCGTACGGCGCTTGATTCGATTGCGGTCCACGGCACGCTTGGCGTGCTTCTTGGCGATGGCCAAGCCGAGCCGCGCGGAACCGAGCGCATTCGGTTTGTACAGCAACAGCAAATGCGCCGTCGAAAGGCGCTCGGGATCCTGGAAGACGCGTTGGAAATCCCCGGGAGTCAGCAGGCGCTTGTCCCGGGGGAAATCCTGATGCGGCATTACGGCGTCAGACGCTTGCGGCCCTTGGCACGGCGGCGCTTCAGCACGAGACGGCCGTTCTTGGTGGACATGCGGCTACGGAAACCGTGCACGCGCTTGCGATGCAGTTCGCTGGGCTGGAAAGTACGTTTCATGGGTGTTCCCACCTATTTAACGGAACCTTCTAGGAATTCACGCTCGCACCGGGCTTAAGCCCGGCGGAACGCCCATTTCTAGAAGGTCCCTACCGACAACACCGACCTCCGTCCTCACGACGGGGTCGAAGAAAGCCGTGCATTTTATAGACAGGTCAAGGCCTCTGTCAACGCCGGCGCGAGCCGCGAACAGGGAGGGAGTGCAGGCAGGAGGGCGAGGGCGTAGTGCCCGGACAACAATATATCGTATTCATCCGCCGTGAAACAACCACATCTAGTGGATGTTCCACGCGAACCACCTAATCGGCGGGTCTTGTTGATAAGTATATTTTTCGCTCCAAGCACCAATTCGCCCAGAAATGCCTAGTGCAAGGCCATTTCTGGCCACTTAGGCAAAGCAGCCATGAAAGGCCAAGACAACTTGCATTCGGAAGGACCTTGCCCGGGCTAATAAATATCAAGATCAAAAGAAAAGAATATGATCTTTTTGATGTTTCTATTAGGGTGGCAAACCGCTGTGTATAAGCCATAAAAACCTTTCAAATACATTGAGTTGGATATCAGCCTATGTTGTTGACATCCCAGGAACTAGTCGGTGTGAAAGCCGGAAGCAACTGGGGATTATCCGGTCGGTGTCGGGAATCCCTGTCTTGACCACACAAAATATTAGCCAAACTTCCCCAATTTATCCCCAGCTTGGCCCGTAAGACGTTTTCCGCTCAGGAAGGCGGCCTCTGGCGCCATTTGCCGATAGCGGTGGATCTTGGCCCTCTGCCTCGCTAAACTGCCCAGATTCTGTGGATAGGTGGAGTAGCCGTGTCGGTTTGGCGTCAATGTATACAGCGATTGCAGGATGAACTGCCGACCCAGCAGTTCAATACCTGGATACGCCCCCTGCATGCCGAACTGGAAGGCGAAGTCTTGACCTTGTTTGCGCCCAACCGCTTCGTGCTGGATTGGGTGCGCGACAAGTACCTGGCACGCATCAACGCCCTGCTCAGCGATTTCCTAGGCAATACGGCGCCCAGCCTGCGCTTGTCGGTAGGCGCGCCACGGCCTACCGCGCCCGGCCCCACGGCACTGACCAGCGTGGAGCGGCCCCAGCCGGCCCAGCTTCAGTCTCAGCCGCCCCGCGAGCAGGATCTGCAGCCCTGGGAGCGAGCCCAGGCCAAACCGGTTATCAATCACCGTTCCAATCTGAACGGCGCCTACACCTTCGACAACTTCGTGGAAGGCAAGAGCAACCAGCTGGCCCGCGCCGCCGCCCGCCAGGTGGGCATGAATCCCGGTTCCGCCTATAACCCGCTCTTCCTTTATGGAGGCACGGGCCTAGGCAAGACCCATTTGATGAATGCCGTGGGCAATACCATCCTGGCCAATAAGCCGGATGCGCGCATCGTTTATCTGCACTCCGAGCGTTTCGTCCAGGACATGGTCAATGCCCTGCGCAACAACACCATCGAGGAGTTCAAGCGCTACTACCGCTCGGTCGATGCCCTTTTGATCGACGACATCCAGTTCTTCGCCGGGAAAGAGCGCTCTCAGGAAGAATTTTTCCATACTTTCAATGCCTTGCTTGAAGGTAACCGGCAGGTCATCCTGACCTCGGATCGCTATCCCAAGGAGATAGAGGAAGTCGACGAGCGCCTGAAGTCCCGTTTCGGCTGGGGCCTGACCGTGGCCGTGGAACCGCCGGAGCTGGAGACCCGCGTCGCCATCCTCATGTCCAAGGCTGAAAGCTCGGGCATCGAGCTGCCCCACGAGGTGGCCTTCTTCATCGCCAAGCGCATCCGCTCCAATGTCCGCGACCTGGAGGGCGCCCTGAAGCGCGTCATCGCCAATGCCCATTTCACCGGCAAGGTCATCAACCTGGACTTCGTGCGCGATGCCCTCAAGGATCTGATCGCGGCCCAGGACAAGCAGGTGTCCATCGACAATATCCAGAAAACCGTCGCCGAATACTACTCGGTGAAAGTCTCGGACCTGCTGTCCAAGCGCCGCAACCGCTCCGTGGCCCGTCCGCGCCAGATGGCCATGGCCCTGGCCAAGGAACTGACCAATCACTCCCTGCCCGAGATCGGCGATGCCTTCGGCGGCCGCGATCACACCACGGTTCTGCACGCCTGCCGCAAGATCAAGGAGCTTGTGGAGGAGAGCCGGGAACTGGAACAGGACTACTCGAATTTACTGCGCATCCTCTCCACGTGATTTGATGCCTTGGATCGGGTAGCTTAGGGCACAAGCCACGCGGTGTTCGTCCGACTAAAGTCGGAACTACCGGACGATACTCGAAGGTCCGGCTTCAGCCGAATAGATGATGGGATCCCCCCATGCCGACCGATAATAAGAACTAAGGAAGGAAGCCCCATGCGTTTTTCCCTGCCTCGTCAACAGCTCCTATCGGCCCTGCAACTCGTGTCCGGTGCCGTCGAGCGCCGCCAGACCCTGCCGGTCCTGGCCAACGTGCTCCTGGTGGTTACGGACGGCCAGCTACGTCTGACCGCTACCGATCTGGAAGTGGAGCTGGTGTCCCAGCTGGCCCTGGAGGGCGCGGTGGAGCCGGGCGAGATCACCGTGCCGGCGCGCAAGTTCCTGGATATCTGCCGTTCCCTGCCGGATAGCGCCGACGTGTCCGTGCAGCTGGACGAGGGTAAGCTCCTCATTCGTTCCGGGCGCAGCCGCTTCTCCCTGTCCACCCTGCCCGCCTCCGAGTTTCCCAACATCGAGGAAGGCCCGGACAACCTGGAGTTCAACCTGCCCCAGGGCGTGCTCAAGAGCATCATCGACCACACTCATTTCGCCATGGCCCAGCAGGATGTGCGCTACTACCTGAACGGCATGCTGGTCGAAGCCGGCCAGGGCCGCATCTGCGCCGTGGCCACCGACGGCCACCGCCTGGCCTTGTGCCCGGCCGAGGTTGACCTGCCCTTCTCCGACAAGACCCAGGTCATCGTGCCGCGCAAGGGCATCCTGGAGCTGGGCCGCCTGTTGGAGGCCAGCGAGAAGCCCATACGCCTGTCCCTGGGCGCCAACCATGTGCACGCCAGTACCGAGAGCTTCTCTTTCACCTCCAAGCTGGTGGATGGCCGCTTCCCGGACTATGACCGCGTTCTGCCGCGCGGCGGCGACAAGTTCCTGGACCTGCCGCGTGAGTCCCTGCGCGAATCCCTGCAGCGCGCCGCCATTCTCTGCAACGAGAAATTCCGCGGCGTGCGCCTGAACCTGAGTGCCGGCCTGCTGCGCATCCAGTCCAACAACCCGGAACAGGAAGAGGCCGAGATCGAGATGGAAATGGATTACCAGGGCGTGAACCTGGAGATCGGTTTCAATGTCGGCTACCTGCTGGACGTGCTCAACACCATGAAGAGCGAGACCGTGCGCCTGACCTTCGCCGATGCCAATAGCTCGGTGCTGATGGAAGAGATCGGCGGCAGCAAGGCGCTGTACGTGGTCATGCCCATGCGCCTGTGAGTTCGGCGATGGGCGTGTGCATTGCCTCGATGGAGCCGGCGACTGCCGGCTTTGTCGTTTTTGGCGGCGAGGCGCGGCGTTCATGCTGACGCGCCTGCGCCTGCACCGGGTTCGCAATATCGCCGAGGCCGAGCTCCTGCCCGGTCCTGGCTTCAACCTGATCCACGGCGACAATGGCGCCGGCAAGACCACGGTCCTTGAGGCCATCCACTATCTGCACGTGGGCCGCTCTTTCCGCAGCCACCAGAACCAGGCGGTGATCCAGAACGGTGCCGAGCAGCTGGCCGTGTTTGGGCAATTCCAACTGGGCGAGCGGCAAACGGCCGTGGGTCTGTCCCGGGAACGCGGCGGCGAGTGGACGGTGAAGATCGACGGCGAGAAGCGCGAATCCTTGAGCGAGCTGGCGAGCATCTGCCCGCAGCTGGTGCTCACGCCTGATTCCTTCCAGCTGCTCACCGCCGGTCCCAAGCTGCGTCGCCAGTTCCTGGACTGGGGAGTGTTCCACGTGGAACATCGCTTTCTGCCCATCTGGCAACGTTGGTCGCGCAGCCTGAAACAGCGCAATGCCGCCCTTAAGACCGCGCGTCGTTATTCGGACGTGGCGCTCTGGGACGGTGAGTATGTGGCACTGGCCACCCAGCTGGCCGAGCAGCGTGCCGAGTATCTGGGGCATCTGCTCCCCGCCTTGCGCGCCTTGGCGGCGGACTTCCTGCCCGATCAGGATCTGCGCTTCGGCTTTTACGCCGGCTGGGATCGGCAACAGGATCTGGGGGCGCTGCTGGCCAGCCATTTCGAGACCGACCGCCGCCAGGGCTTCACCGCCTTAGGTCCCCACAAGGCGGATCTGCGCATCAAGCTGGGCGGCCATGCCGCGCAAGATGTCCTGTCACGCGGCCAGCAAAAGCGCCTGGTAACCGTGTTAAAATTGGCGCAAGCCAAGGTTCTCAAGGAACAGACCGGCAAGCCCTGCCTGTTCCTCGTCGATGACTTGCCGTCGGAGCTGGATGATGCCAGCCGCGCGGCCTTGCTGGTCTGCCTCAGGGATTACCGCATGCAGGTGTTCCTGAGCAGCATCACCCGCGAGGCCATTGCCGCCTTTATCGACCCGACCGAGTTGACAGTGTTCCACGTGGAACATGGTCGGGTAATGCCGGAATAACGACAATAGGATGGTCCCATGACCGAAGAACGCAAATACGACTCGTCCAGTATCAAGGTGTTGAAAGGCCTGGATGCGGTGCGCAAGCGCCCGGGCATGTACATCGGCGACACCGATGACGGCACCGGCCTGCACCATATGGTGTTCGAGGTTGTGGACAACTCTGTGGACGAGGCGTTAGCAGGTTACTGCAGCGAGATTAACGTCACCATCCACACCGACAATTCCGTGTCGGTGAAGGACAACGGCCGCGGCATTCCCACCGATCTGCACCCGGAAGAAGGCGTGTCGGCGGCGGAAGTGATCATGACCGTGCTGCACGCCGGCGGTAAGTTCGACGACAATTCCTACAAGGTGTCCGGCGGCCTGCACGGCGTCGGCGTCTCGGTGGTCAATGCCCTTTCCGAGACCCTGAAGCTGACCATCCGCCGCGACAACAAGGTGCATGAGCAGATCTACAAGATGGGCGTGCCCCAGGAGCCGCTGAAGGTCATCGGCGACACCGATGGTCGCGGCACGGAAGTGCGCTTCTGGCCCAGCGGCGAGACCTTCACCAATATCGAATTCCATTACGACATCCTCGCCAAGCGCCTTCGCGAGCTGTCCTTCCTGAATTCCGGCGTGTGCATCGTGCTCAACGACGATCGCAGCGGCAAGACCGAGCGCTTCATGTACGAGGGTGGCATCAGCGCCTTCGTCGAATACCTGAACCAGAACAAGCAGCCCATCCACCCCAAGGTCTTCCATTTCGACACCGAGCGCGCCGATGGCGGCATCGGCGTGGAAGTGTCCATGCAGTGGAACGACGGCTTCAGCGAAAACGTCTATTGCTTCACCAACAACATTCCCCAGCGCGATGGCGGCACCCATTTGGCCGGTTTCCGCTCGGCCCTGACCCGCTGCCTGAACAACTACATCGTCGCCGAAGGCCTGGACAAGAAAGCCAAGATCCAGCCCACAGGCGACGATTCCCGCGAAGGTCTGACCGCCGTGATCTCGGTGAAGGTGCCGGATCCGAAGTTCTCCAGCCAGACCAAGGACAAGCTGGTGTCCTCGGAAGTGAAGGCCGCCGTGGAATCGGCCATGGCCCAGTACTTCAACGACTTCCTGCAGGAATGCCCCAGCGATGCCAAGATCATCGTCGGCAAGATGATCGACGCGGCCCGTGCCCGCGAGGCTGCGCGCAAGGCCCGCGACATGACCCGCCGCAAGGGTGCCCTGGACATCGCCGGCCTACCCGGCAAGCTGGCCGACTGCCAAGAACGGGACCCGGCCCATTCCGAGTTGTTCATCGTCGAGGGTGATTCCGCCGGCGGCTCGGCCAAGCAGGGCCGCAACCGCAAGAACCAGGCGATCCTGCCCCTCAAGGGCAAGATCCTCAACGTCGAGAAGGCTAGATTCGACAAGATGCTGTCCAGCCAGGAAGTGGGCACGCTGATCACTGCGCTCGGCTGCGGCATCGGCCGCGATGAGTTCGACCCGGACAAGACCCGTTACCACCGCATCATCATCATGACCGACGCCGACGTGGACGGCGCCCACATCCGTACCCTGTTGCTGACCTTCTTCTACCGCCAGGTCCCGGCCCTCATCGAGCGCGGCTATATCTACATCGCCCAGCCGCCCTTGTACAAGGTGAAAAAAGGCAAGCAAGAACAATACGTTAAGGATAACGATGTGCTGGAGGCCTACCTCACCTCCATGGCCCTGGACAATGCTTCCCTGCACGTCAACGCCGATGCTCCAGGTATCAGCGGCGAGCACCTGGAAACCCTGGTCAAGGACTTCCGCGGCGCCACCAAGCTTATCGAACGCCTGTCCCGCCGCTACCCGGAAGCCGTGCTGGAAGGCTTGCTCTACCAGGGCGAACTGGCCGTCGCCGAGCTGGCCAATGCCCAGCGTGTCGCCGACTGGACCGCCCAGCTGTCCGCCTGGCTGGAACTGAACCACGGCGGCAATGGCACGCGTTACACCCTGGACGTCGTCGAGGACAAGGAACGCCACGTGCACCTGCCCGTCCTGACCCTGCGCCATCACGGCATCGACACCCAGTACCGCCTGGACCACGACTTCTTCGCCTCCAGCGAATACGCCCGCCTGGCCAAGACCGGCAAGACCCTGAGCGATCTGATCGAGGACGGCGCCTTCGTCCTGCGCGGCGAGCGCAAGCTGGAAGTGAAGAGCTTCAAGCAGGGTCTGGAATGGTTGCTTGGCGAGTCCAAGAAGGGCCTGGGCATCCAGCGCTACAAAGGCCTGGGCGAAATGAACCCGGAACAGCTCTGGGAAACCACCATGGACCCGGACAACCGCCGCCTGCTGCGCGTCACCATCGAGGATGCCATCGCCGCCGATCAGCTGTTTACCTGTCTGATGGGCGACGCGGTGGAGCCGCGCCGGGAATTCATCGAGAGCAATGCCCTGTATGTGGCGAACCTGGATGTCTGAGAGTAATCTCGGCTTCTGACTTTCCCCTAAAGCCCCGTCAGGGGCTTTTTTCTAGGAGAACACATGGATCTGGACCGTTTCGAGGAAAGGCGCGGCGAATTTTTCAAGGCGGCCTACCGCCTGCGCGAAGCCTGCGAACAACCCGATAGTTCCTTTATGCGCGATTCGGTTATCCAGCGCTTCGAATTCACCTGGGAACTGGCCTGGAAGTTGATGAGGCTGTGGCTGGAACATCTAGGGGTCAGCGCCAATAATCCCCGCGACGTATTCAAGGAAGCCTTGCAGGCAGGCTTGCTGACCGACGGCAACGCCTGGAGCGAGTTGCAGAAAATGCGCAACCTGACCACCCATACCTACGATGAATCCCTTGCCGCGACGGTCTACCACTATATCCGGGGGGAAGGTCTTGGCTTGATTGAAAGCTTGGTGGAAAAGGTCAAGACCTGGGATCCCGCATCGTGAAATACGGCCTATCCCAGGATATCCGGGACCAATTCAACCGGGTATTTTCGCGCTATCCGGCCATTACCGAGGTCTTGTTGTACGGTTCGCGCGCCAAGGGAAACTTTCGGGAAAACTCCGATATCGATCTGGCCGTCGACGCGCCGGCCATGAGCGAAGAAGAATTTTCCCGACTCTGGAACGAGATCGACGCCCTACCCATTGTTTTTAAGATCGATCTTGTGCGTCTTCAGGCGCTGGAAAACGGACGTTTGCTGGAGAATATTCGTCAGCATGGGCAGAGTATTTTTACGACGAATGGAACGGTTTGAATAAGGCTGTCATTGGGATGGTCCGCAACTCCCGGGAGTCTTTACCGCATAATGTAGCAAGGTCGTACTGGATAAATCTTAGTAAGTATCTGATTTGACTTAAAAGCCGGTATATTGCCGACGACTGTCTTAGCCATTTTACAGAACAGGGGAGGCCAGATTATTCGGCAATGCCATATAATTTGGTGATTGCCATGCTAGGCTGATTAAGGCAAGTATTTGATATATCTGTGATAAATTGGATATTTCGCAAATCCACGGTGCCGACAAAGCAGGCACTGACAAGTAATAATAGTTAGGCAAGGGAGATCTCGATGCCTCCGTTGACATTTGATCAGGTCATTGGGCTCCATAAAGGAATAGACATCTCGAGAGCAAAATTCTCCACTCTCTTTATGAGTCAAATTGAAGAAATGTTAAACGCCGGTCAAGGCGCAGATAAAGTTCTTCATGAAATTCAAATTATTGAGTCTGGAAACGGAGTTTCAAAAACGGGGCCAGCCGAACAGTTCAAGCGGTTACCGCTAAAGGGGTTATGGAAAAAACATTACTTTACTGCTCAGTTCCTCGCCAAAAATCTAACGAACCACTGGAAGTTGGATTCACAGAAGTCAAAAAAACTGACAGACGAAATTTCAAGGCATGCAGCAAATCCCGCACTTTGGCATGATCCGGCGGCATTGTCTGCGGCTATTGCTCAAGCTGTCGTTGAGGCCCCATACAAACACAAGTCTGGCAATTGTCGTTTAACTGGTGAGTGGATTGTCTACTCCGAAAGCCAGGGGAGAAGGCACTATCTAGCTCTGGCGGAGCACGACGAAGGCGATGAGAACATATATAACAAAATACTTGCCGCGTGCGGTCACGAAATTACAGTTCCATTTGGATAAAAATTGCCTAACAACATGCTCAAATCGTTCGCTTCGCTCACTAGGACTGGCCTACGCTACGCTGCGGCCAGCCCTTTAGCTCGGCGTTTCGAATGACTGCTTCGGGTCGAAAGGATCCATCTCATCTAGACAGCTTTGAAACACCACCAGCGCTCTTAGCTTTTGTACACATGAATACGCATCAATTGATACGGGCGCCGGTGGCCGGCGCCATCCATCAACCTTGAATTAAACCTATTCGTTCACTGTCCATTGCTCATGGCGAATCGGGCAAGGAATAAGTCAGGTGGTAGTGATGCTGGTCCTCGACGATGTCGATGGCCAGTTGACCTTCGATGCCGCGCAATTGCTCAGTGCCGGAGTCCGGTACAATGGCAATCGTCAGTTGCGCGTCGCGGCCGCGCGTCCTGACGCCGTAGTGTTGCAGGGCGAAGCTGCCGCGACGGTCATGTAGCGAGCCTTCGACCCGTTCTATGGCGACATAGGCTGCCGAGCCCTCGACTTCCGTGTGCATGGCCAGCATCTGGCCCCGGCCGGTGCCGACCAGGTCACCCTGAAAGACCTTGGCTAGGGTCATGCGCGCGACCACCATCTCGTCGGCATGGCCGTCGGCCACCTGGGGGGTCAGTGTAACTTCGAAGCTACCGTGTGCCTGCGGCATGTTGGGGTTTCCTTTCTGATCAAGTTTTCGTTCGTGCGAGATAGCGTGTGTCGTCGCCGCACTGGTGACAGGGCCAGGGCCGCAGCACGACGCGATAAGCGATCCATGGGCGTGCTTGGCGCCCAGTGTGGCCCTTGGCCTCATGCCGGTATTGTAAAAACGCGACCGAGGGGCACCATGACATCACGACAGAACGCGGGCAAGCCACGGGGCCTGCTGAAGGCCGCGCCGCTGCCGGGCGAGCACCGGCGCCTGTTGCCCGCGGCGGATCTCGCCGCCTATGTGGAGCATTTCTGGTGCGTGAGCTGGGATCTGCGTGGTCAGGCCGCGCGGGTCGTGGAGACGCTGCCGCACCCCTGCGTGCACCTGGTCTTCGAGGATGAGCAACCGGGGCTGCTCGGCGGCGTGCACCGGGGACGTTTTACGCGCGTGCTGGAAGGCCGGGGCCGGGTTTTCGGGATCAAGTTCCGACCAGGCGGCTTCTATCCCTTCTGGAAATCCCCGCTCACGGCATTGTGCGATCAAACCCTATCCCTGGAGACCGCATTCGGCGCCGCCGGTGCCCTCTTGGAAGCGGGCATCCTGGCCGCGCAGGCGGATGAGGTCCGGATCGACCTCGCCGAGGCGTTCTTGCGCGAGCGGCTGCCCGAGCGGGACGACACGGTGACGCTGATTGCCCGCCTGGTGGAGGGTATCATCACCGATCGCGATATCACCCGGGTCGAGCAGGTCGTTGCGCGTTTCGGTGGTAGCCAGCGCGGCCTGCAGCGCATTTTCCGCGATTACATCGGCATCAGCCCAAAATGGATGATCCAACGCTACCGCCTGCATGAGGCCCTCGAACGCTTGGCACCCGGAAGGCCGGCGGACTGGGCGAGTCTTGCCGTGGAACTCGGTTATTTCGACCAAGCGCATTTCATCAAGGACTTCAAAACCCTGGTCGGCAAGACGCCCATGGAATACGCCAGCACCCTAAGCGCCTCGCCATTCTCGTAGTCTATCCCCTCATCGCCTGGCCGAAGCGCGCCAGCGCCTCGGCGATGTCTCCGGCGTCGATCTGGCCATAACCGAAGCTGAGGGCTGGCGGGTATGGCGGGTTCATGCCGTAGTGGTCGATGGACTGGGCGCCGGGGGTGTATTGCCGGGCGCGGGTCAGGATCAGAGGCGCCAGGGCGGGATCGCGGATGCGCGCGGCCAGGTGCAGGCCGGCTTCCGAGGGGATGGGTTCCAACCAGCTGCCGAGCTGGTCGCGCAGGCCGTCGAGCAGGGCCTGGCGCCGCTCGGCGTAGATCGGCTGCATATGGCGCACGTGGCGGGCCAGATGGCCCTCGCGGATGAAGGCGGCGAGTACGGCCTGGGACAGGGCGTCGGCATGGCCGTCCGTACAGTATTGCAGGGCCAGCAGCTTGTCCCTAGCCCAGGCCGGCGCCACGATAAAACCCTTGCGCAGGGCCGGGAACAGGCTCTTGGAGAAGGTGCCGACATAGAAAACCCGACCGTCCCGGTCCAGGGTTTGCAACGCGTCCAGGGGGCGGCCTCCGAAACGGAATTCGCCGTCGTAATCATCCTCGATGAGCACGGCGCCCTGCCGACGGGCGAAGTCCAGGAGGGCCGTGCGTCGGCGCATGGACAGGACCGCGCCGGTCGGCGACTGGTGGGAGGGGGTGACGGCGACGATGCGCACATCCTCGGGTAGCCGTTCCACGCACAGGCCCTCGTCGTCGACGGGCACCGGCACGAGGCGGGCGCCGGCGGCGGCGAAGGCGGCGCGGGTCTGGGGATAGCCGGGATCTTCCACGGCCACTTTCGTCTCACCGGGGGTGACCAGCAAGCGGGCCAGGAGATCGAAGGCATGCTGCGCGCCGGAAGTCACCAGCACATCCTCGGCGGTGCAGGCCACGGCGCGGGTGAAGGCCACATGGCTGGCGATGGCCTCGCGCAGCTCGGGCAGGCCGCCGGTGGGCGGATAGCTAAAGCCCTGCCGCGACCATTCCCTGAGGCAGCGGGCCGACAGGCGCCGCCAGACGGCGTGGGGGAAGTGGTAATGCTCCGGGATTCCCAGGCGAAAGCAGCGTGCCGGCAGTTCCCGGGGCGGTTCCGGGCTGAGGTAGGGCCTCTGCCAGAGCGGGTTGAGCGGCAGCTCGTGTTTCTTCGCCGCGACCGGCACGGACTTGCGCCGTGAGGCCAGCTCCGCGACCACCGCCTTGGCGCGGCGGCGCGGCAGGACATAGCCCTCGGCGATCAAGAGATCATAGGCGGCAAGCACGGTGTTGCGCGCCAGGCCCAGGGTGGCCGCGACCCGGCGCGTGGCCGGCAGGGGCCAGCCCGGCGCCAGGCGTCCGTCCAGGATGGCGGCGCGCAGTTGGCTGTGCAGGGCATGGACCAGGCCGCCCGAGTCGTGGCGTCGCAAGTCCAGATCGAAGGGAAAAACTGGTTCCATGGATAAACCTATAACTGGCTCATTTTTAGAACCATGATAAGGCCATCATGGCATCCGGACAGCAACCTCGCACGGAGCCCATGATGCTAGACCTGTATTTCAGCCCCACGCCCAACGGTCTCAAGATCCGCCTGTTCCTGGAGGAGGCCGGCCTGGACCACCGGCTCCTGCCGGTGCGCCTCTCGGCCGGCGAGCAGTTCGCGCCCGCCTTCCTGGCCCTGTCCCCCAACAACAAAATCCCGGCCATCGTCGATCACGCGCCGGCCGATGGCGGCGCGCCCCTGGCCCTGTTCGAATCCGGAGCCATCCTGCTTTATCTGGCCGAGAAGACCGGGCACTTCCTGCCCGACGATTTCCGCGCCCGGGAAGAGGTTCGGCAATGGCTGATCTGGCAGGTGGCCGGACTTGGCCCCATGGCCGGTCAGGCCGGCTATTTCCGTGTCTATGCCGACGAGCACGTGCCCGCCGCGGTGGCTCGCTATACCCGCGAGCTGCAGCGCCTGTACGGCGTGCTGGAGCGCCGTCTCGCGGACCGCGAGTTCATCGCCGGCGGAGCTTATTCCATCGCCGACATGGCCTGTTATCCCTGGCTCGTGCCCCATGCCGCCCACGGCCAGGATCTCGCCGAGTTTCCCCGCCTGGCTAGCTGGTTCCAGGCCATCGCCGCGCGGCCGGCGACGCGCCGGGTCTATGCCGGCGTCGAGGATGTCTATGCCCGGCCGGGCCCGGCGGTGGCCACGACGCCGGAGGCCCTGGCATGAGCTGCTATATCTGCGAGACCTGCGGTACCCAATACGCCGAATCGGCCTTGCCGCCGGCCTCCTGCCCGGTCTGCGAGGACGAGCGCCAGTATGTCGGTTGGCAGGGTCAGCGCTGGACCACCCATGCCGAGCTGGCCGAGCGTTACCGCCTGCGCATCGGCGAGGATGCCGGCCTCTTGGCCCTGGCCGTGGACGGCGAGTTCGCCATCCCCCAGCGCGCCCTGCTGCTGCCCACCGACGCCGGCAATATCCTCTGGGAATGCTTGAGCCTGGTGAGCGAGGAGGCTCTGGCGGCCCTGGCGGCGCGGGGCGGCGTGGACCGCATCGTCATTTCCCATCCCCATTTCTATACGTCCATGGTGGAGTGGAGCGCGGCCCTGGGCGGCGTGCCCGTGCTCCTGCACGCGGCCGATCGCGCCTGGGTGCACCGGCCCTCGCCCTGCCTGGAATTCTGGGAGGGCGACGATCTCCAGCTCTCGTCCTCGGTCAGCCTGATACGCTGCGGCGGGCATTTCCCCGGCAGCACGGCGCTGCACTGGCGGGACGGCCCGCGCCCGGGCGGCGCGCTCTTCCCCGGCGATGCCCTACAGGTCGCCCAGGATCGGCGCCACGTGAGCTTCATGTACAGCTACCCGAACTACCTCCCGATGCGCAGCTCCGAGGTAAGGGCCATGCGCGAGCGCCTCGCCGGCCAGGCCTTCGAGGACGTCTACGGCTACAGCTGGGGCCGCAACATCCTGGGCGGCGGCCGGGCCGCCGTGGATGCGTCCTTCGATCGCCATCTGGCCATGGTCGCGGCCTGAGCTGTGGCCAGACCCGGGTCCGCGTCCTATGATGTTGCCCGAACCGATCGCCATCCGTATCACGCGTACCCAGTGGGAGAGAAGATGAGCATACGAATCGTCAGACTGGGCAGTCCGCGTAGCGAGGGCGAGGGCCTGCGCATCGGCACGGTGCGGCGGCCGCCGCGCGGCGTGCGCAAGGAGGAGTATGCCGCCCGGGATATTTATGATGTCTGGTTCCCCAATCTGTCGCCCTCCGAGGAATTATTGAAGGAGGGGCAGGGCGTCAGCGACGAGCAGGACTGGAAGCGCTTTCAGCGGAAATTCCTGGCGGAGATGAAGCTGCCCACGGCGAGCCGGGAGCTGGACCTGCTGGCGGCGCTATCCCACCAGACGAATTTCGCCCTCGGCTGTTATTGCGAGGACGAGTCGCGTTGTCACCGTTCGATATTGCGGCGTTTATTGGCCGCGCGCGGCGCGGTTTTTTCCGGCGACGATGAGGCATGCCCATGAGCCGGCATATCGGTATCGTCGCCTGTTCCGCCGAGGGTGCGGCCCTGTGCTACCGGACGATCTGCCTGGAAGCCGGCGAGGGTTTCGGGCCGGAGGGGCATCCGGAAGTGTCCCTGCACACGGCGAATTATGCCCATTATCTGGCTTGTCTTGAGAAACAGGACTGGCCGGGAGTCGCGGCGATGATGCTGGACTCGGCGCGCAAGCTGAAAGCCGCCGGCGCGGAGTTTCTGATCTGCCCGGACAACACCCTACACCAGGCCCTGCCGCTGCTCTTGAAGGAATCTCCCCTGCCCTGGCTGCATATCGCCGAGGTGGTGGCCGAGGAGGCATGGCGGCGAGGTTTTCGGCGCCTGGGCCTGACCGGTACGCGCTGGCTGGTGGACAGCGCCGTGTATCCGGATAAACTGGCGGCGAAGGGGATCGATTATCTGCGTCCGGAGGCGGCGCAGCGCGATGCCCTCGACCGGATCATCATGACCGAGCTGGTGAAGGGCCGGTTTCGGCCGGAATCGGTACGCTATTTCCAGGCGGTGATCGAGGATTTCCGGGCGGTGGGTTGCGATGGGGTGGTCCTGGGCTGCACCGAGATCCCGCTGATCATCCATGACGGAAACTCGCCTCTGCCGACCCTGGATTCGACTCGATTACTGGCGAGGGCGGCATTGCGCTTGGCGGACGATTCCGAGTGCGTGAAAGGGGAAGCATGATGTCATTGCAGCATATGACCGAGGAATCCATCGCCTTCGTGCACCGCGCCGGGCTCAGGCTGTTGGCCGCCGAACCCGGCCATGCCCGCTGCCTCATGCCCCTGGCCGGCAACGAGAACCACCTGGGCAGCCTATACGCGGGGGCG
This sequence comes from Gammaproteobacteria bacterium, assembly GCA_016182845.1. Lineage (GTDB taxonomy): Bacteria > Pseudomonadota > Gammaproteobacteria > Enterobacterales > Permianibacteraceae > JACPFT01. The sequence continues at coordinate 234,009 of JACPFT010000008.1, read as the reverse complement.
CAATTCACCCTGGCCGACATCACCGGCGGCGCCCTGGCCCTGGCCAGCTTCGACGCCGGGCGGTATTACCCGATCCTGAAACGCCTGAGCCTGGAATTCCTCAAACCGGCTCTTAATCCGCCTCGCTCTTGGCGCCAGGCATGCGCGCCAGTTGCTCGGGCGTGCCCTGGGCCTGGATGTAGTCGCGGATCAGCTGACGGACCACTTGCGAGGGCGTGAGATCGCGGGCCGCGCAGATTTCCTCCAGGAGGGCTTTCTTGCGCGGGTCGATGAGGATGGTCAGGCGGGCGGTGCGGGATTCCATGGGATTTCCAAGCGAGGCGGCAATAGGATATGGTGATAGTAGGATTACAATGAAATTGTAATTCGTGCACGCGCTAAAGCGAGCCTTGGGGCCGAGGACGGCCAGCTTCCACGCACCAGGCTCTGCTCTCGGCTACAGTCTTTAGGACGAAGCGAGGAGGTCGGCTATGAATCTGCAAGGCGCCATGGCCGCCATCGGCCTTGCCCTGCTGTCCAGCCTTCTCGCCCTGCTCCTCCATGGCCGACCCGGCTCGCAACGCCTGCTGGCCTTCCTCGCCCTGGGCCTGTCCGCCGCCGCCAGCCTGGTCGCCGGCATCGCCGCCCTGAGCACGGGCCAGGCCGAAGCCACCACCCTGCCCCTGGGCCTGCCCTGGCTGGCCTGGCATTTGCGGCTGGATGCCCTGTCCGGCTTCTTCCTCGCCATCATCGGCCTGGTCAGCCTGCCGGCGGCCGTGTACGGCTGGGGTTATTGCCGGGTCTATGACGACGCGCCCGCCCGGCTGACGCCGATGCTGGCCTTTACCGGGCTGTTCGTGGCGGGCATGCAACTGGTCCTGCTGGCCGACGATGCCTATGCCTTCATGATCGCCTGGGAGCTGATGTCCCTGGCCAGCTATTTTCTGGTGGCCAGCCATCACGAGCGGGCCGAGGCGCGCCATGCCGCCTTCCTTTATCTGCTCATGGCCCATGCCGGGGGCCTGGCCATCCTGCTCAGCTTCGGCGTGCTCGCCGGTTTCGGTGGCGGTTTCGACTTCGCGTCCCTGCGCGCTTCGCCCCTGAATCCGCTCTGGGCCGGCGTCTGCTTCGGCCTGGCCTTGGCCGGCTTCGGCACCAAGGCGGGGCTCGTGCCCTTGCATATCTGGTTGCCGGAGGCGCATCCGGTCGCGCCCTCCCATGTCTCGGGGCTCTTGTCCGGCGTGATCGTGAAAATGGCGCTCTATGGCTTCATCCGCGTGGTCTTCGACCTGATCGGCGAGGTGCACTGGGCCTGGGGCGTCGCCGTCCTGGCCATCGGCGCGGGCACGGCGCTGTACGGCGTGCTCTATGCCCTGGTGCAGAGCGATCTGAAACGCCTGCTGGCCTATAGCACGGTGGAGAACATGGGCATCGTGTTCTTAGGCCTGGGCCTGGCCCTGATTTATCTCGGCAATGGCCAGGTCTTCCTGGGCGCACTGGCCTTTGTCGCGGCCCTGTTCCATGCCCTGAACCACGCCTGTTTCAAGAGCCTGTTGTTCTTCGGAGCCGGCGCGGTCCTGCACCAGGCCCACGAGACCGAGCTCTCGCGCCTGGGTGGGCTATTAAACCGCATGCCCTGGACCGGCTTCCTCTTCCTCCTGGGCTGTCTCTCCATCGCCTCCCTGCCGCCCTTCAACGGTTTCGCCTCCGAGTGGCTGATTTTCCAGGCGGCCCTGCAGGCCGGCAGCCTGGACAGCGGCGTGCTGCGCGCCAGCATTCCCGTCGCTGCCGCCGTCCTGGCCCTGACCGCCGCCCTGTCGGCGACGACCTTCGTCAAGGCCTATGGCATCGCCTTCCTCGGCCAGGCCCGCAGTCCCCATGCCCGTCACGCCCGCGAGGCGGACTTCAGCCTGCGCCTGGGCCAGGCGATCCTGGCCCTGCTCTGCCTGGCCTTGGGCGTGCTGCCGACCCTGGTGGTCGAGGCCCTGGGCCGCGTGTCCTTCGCCCTGTTGGGGCACGACCTGCCCAGCGCCACGGCCCATGGCTGGCTGTGGCTGACGCCGGTGGCGGCCCAGAAGGCGTCCTATAGCGCGCCCCTGGTCTTCGCCGGCATCCTGCTCGCCGTCGCCGCCTGGGCGGCGGTCTGGCTGATCCTGAAGCGCAAGCGTCGCGACCAGCCGGTGCCGCGCGTGCCGGCCTGGGACTGCGGCTTCGGCGAACTCTCGCCGCGCATGCAGTACTCGGCGGCCTCCTTCTCCATGCCCATTCAGCAGATCTTTCGCGGCGTCTGGCGCATCCGCGCCGACAGCCAGCCGGCCCAGCCCGAGCCAGGTCTGGGGCATGCCGCCTACCGCCGCTATGCCCTGCACGTGGAGGACTGGCTGTGGCAGGCGCTGTACGCGCCCCTTGCCGCCGGCGTCCTGGCCGCCGCCCGGCGCGTGGCCCTGATCCAGACCGGCCATCTGCGCCATTACCTGCTCTATTCCTTCTTCACCCTGGTCTTGCTGCTATGGCTGCTTCGTTAGTCGCCGCTGCTCCGCTAGACGCCGCCGCGCCGCTGGCGATGAATGCCGCCGGCTGGCTGTTAGCCCTGGCCCAGACCGCCTTGTTCGTGGCCGCCGCGCCCCTGTTCGCCGGCTGGATCAAGCGCGTCAAATGCTGGCTGCAAAACCGCCAGCCGCCGCCACTGGCGCAAGGCTACCGGGATCTGCGCCGGCTCTTCGCCAAGCGCGTGCGCCTCGCGGACCAGGCCTCGGTGGTGTTCCGCATCGCCCCCTATCTGGTGTTCGGCGCCACCATCCTGGCCGCCGCCGTGACGCCCTTCCTGAGCGTCAACCTGCCCACGGCGGCCATCACCGACGCCATCGCCCTTACCGGCTTCTTCGCCTTCGCCCGCTTCTTCCTGGCCCTGGCCGGCATGGACATCGGTACGGCCTTCGGCGGCATGGGCTCGTCGCGGGAGATGACCCTCTCGGCCCTGGCCGAGCCGGCCATGCTCATGGCCTTGTTCACCGTCGCCATGGTCGCCTCCAGCACCAATCTCGCCACGGTCATCACCAGCATAGAAACCCAGATGGTGATGACCCGGCCCTCCCTGTGGTTCGCGGCCTTCGGCTTCCTCTTGGTGGCCGTCGCCGAGACCGGGCGCATCCCGGTGGACAACCCGGCCACGCACTTGGAGCTGACCATGATCCACGAGGCCATGATCCTGGAATACGGCGGCCGGCACCTGGGCATGCTGGAATGGGCCGCCCAGCTCAAGCTCCTGGTCTATGCCGTGCTCGCCATCAATATCTTCAATCCCTGGGGCATCGCCCACGAGGACTCGGCTTCGGCCCTGGGGCTGGCCATCGCCGCCATGGCCGGCAAGCTCCTGGTTCTGGGCATCGTCCTCGCCGTCACGGAGACCCTGCAGGCCAAGCTGCGCCTGTTCCGCGTGCCGGTGTTCCTGATGCTGGCCTTCACCCTGGCCCTGGGCGGGATGTTGAGTTTTATTATTTTAGAGGCAGGCTAATGTTCTTCGCGCAACTGCCAATCTACGAACAGGCCATCCTGGCCCTCGCGGCCGGCGTGCTCCTGCTCAGCTTCTTCATGCTCGCCCACCCGCGCATCTACAGCGTCATCAAGCTCTTCGCCTGGCAGGGCCTGGTGCTGGCCGCGACCACCGCCCTGGTGGCCTTCGATTCCCAGACGCCCCATCTGTACATCTCGGCCGTGCTGACCCTGGGCCTCAAGGCGGTGTTCATTCCCTGGCTCTTGCTGCGCATGGTGGACAAGTTCGAGATGCACCACGAGTTGGACGAGATCCGCCGCCCGGGCCTGACCCTGCTCACCGCCGGCGCCCTGGTGGTGTTCTGCTACCACACGACCCTGCCCATCGCCGAGCTGCTCCTGGCCATCACCCGCAATGTCATCGCCATTTGCATGTCGGTGGTCTTGCTGGGCATGCTCATGCTGGTGTCGCGCAACAAGGCCCTGACCCAGGTCGTCGGCTTCATGACCCTGGAAAACGGCCTGTTCTTCGCGGCCGTGGCGGTCACCAAGGGCATGCCCATGGTCGTGGAGCTGGGCATCGCCTTCGACGTCCTGATCGCGGCGGTGATCTTCGGCGTGTTCTTCCTGCATATCCGCCAGAGCATCGACTCCCTGGACATCAGCCGGCTGTCGCGGCTCTCCGAGGCGGAGCGCGAGTGATGGAGAACGCTGCGCCGATGATGGACTACTTGCTGCTGACCCTGGGCATCCCCCTCGCCGCCATCCCCCTGCTGCTGATCGTCGGCCACCACCGCGCCGGCGGCCATCTCAATACCCTGGCCTCGGGCCTGGGCTTCCTCGCCTCGGTGGCCATGGCCCGGGAAGTCCTGGCCTCCGGTCCAAGCGCTCACGGGGGCGGCCTATTCTTCGTCGATGCCTTCAATGTCTATCTGATCGTGCTGACCGCCTTCGTGGGCCTCACCACGGCGATCTTCTCCGGCCCCTATATGGCTCACGAGGCCGAGCGCGGCCGGCTCACCGCCGCGCGGCTGCGCCTCTACCACGGCAGCTACCAGGGCTTTCTGTTCACCATGCAGCTGGCCTTGAGTACCAACAACCTAGGCGTGCTCTGGGTCGCCATGGAGGGCGCGACCCTGTCCACCGTGCTCCTGGTCAGCCTGTACCGCACGCCCGAATCCATCGAGGCGGCCTGGAAATACTTCATCCTCTGCGGCGTCGGCATCGCCCAGGCCCTGTTCGGCACGGTGCTGCTGTATTTCGCGGCGTCGAAGGTCATCGCCCAGCCCGAGCAGGCCCTGTTGTGGAGCGAGCTGGTGCGCGTCGCCGCCCGGCTCGATCCCACCACGGTGAGCCTGGCCTTCGGCTTCCTGCTGATCGGCTATGGCACGAAGGTGGGCCTGGTGCCCCTGCACAACTGGCTGCCGGACGCGCACTCCGAGGGCCCCACGCCCATGTCGGCCGTGCTCTCCGGGCTCTTGCTCAATGTCGCGCTCTACGCCCTGGTGCGTCTCAAGACCATCACCGACGGCGCCCTGGCCCATGCACCCACGGTGGCCAGCCCGCATATGGCCGGTTATCTGATGATGGGCTTCGGCCTGCTCAGCTTCCTGGTGGCCAGCCTGTTCCTGCACCGCCAGAAAGACATCAAGCGCCTGTTCAGCTATTCCTCCATCGAGCACATGGGCCTGATGACCTTCGCCTTCGGCGTCGGCGGGCCCCTGGCCACCTTCGGCGCCCTGCTGCACATGACCGTGCATTCCCTCACCAAGAGCGCGATCTTCGTCACCGTCGGCCATGCCAGCCAGCTGGCCGGGACCCAGCGCATGGAGCAGATCCGCGGCCTGATCGCGACCCAGCCCGCCGTGGGCTGGGGCCTGGTGATCGGCACGGCCGCCATCGCCGGCTTTCCGCCCTTCGGCGTGTTCACCAGCGAGTTCCTGCTGCTCACCGCCACCATGAAGCTCTGGCCCTGGCTGACCCTGCCCTTGCTGCTCGGCTTAGGGCTGGCCTTCGCCGGCCTGCTGCGCGCCGTCCAGCCCATGGTCTACGGCACGCCGCCCGAGGCTCAGCGGCCGGTGGTCGCGAACATGTGGCCGGTGTTGATCCACCTCGCCCTGGTGCTCTGGCTGGGCCTGGCCATCCCGGGGGTGCTGGCCCGCTGGTTCGACGCGGCGACGCGGTTGATCGCCGGGGAGGGGGTGTTATGAGCGTTGAGCAGGGATGCGCTTCTGACGACCCTCTCCCCTCGCGGGGGGCGAGAGCGGAGAAAAGCGCAGTCCATTGCGGACTGCGTGCCGTTCGAGCGGGTCGAGCTCTGCCGAGGCCCTGGGCGGTGGCGCGTAGCGCCGGGAGAGGGGGATGAGCCAGAGCCGTTTCACCTGGCTGCCCAAGCTCCTGAGCCGCCTGGCCAAGAGCCGGCTGGCCCTGAGCGAGTGCCCGGACGCGCCGCGACCGGCCCTGGCCTATGGCGTTCAGGCCGAGGATTGGGGCCGCTTGCCGGTCTATCTGCAGGAACAGGGCTGCCGCTTTGCCGGGCTCTGGGCCGAGGTCCGCGACGGGCGGCTCGCCGTCCTGGCCTGCGTCGAGAAGCAGGGCGATTACCTGGTGTTCGAGACGGAAGTCCCCATCGCCAAGCCCGAGCTCGGCTCCTGGTCGCCGGTCTATCCGGGCGCCAACCGCCTGGAGCGCCATGCCCGGGATCTGCTGGGCCTGGTCTTCCTCAACAGCCCCGACGCGCGGCGCTGGACCCGCCACCAGGCCTGGGGCGAGGATGAGCATCCCTTGCGCAAGGACTTTCCCGCCGAGGGTCATGGCTCCGCGCCGACGCCGGCCGATGCGGGTTATCCCTTCGAGCGCGTCGAGGGCGAGGCGGTCTACGAGATCCCGGTGGGGCCGGTGCATGCCGGCATCATCGAACCGGGGCATTTCCGCTTCCACGCCCTGGGCGAGACCGTGCTCAACCTGGAGGCGCGCCTGGGCTATGTGCACAAGGGCATAGAGAAGCTCGCCGAGGGCCGCGATGGCGCCGGCCTGCTGCGCCTCGCCGCGCGGGTGTCCGGCGACAGCGCCGTGGCCCACGCCTGGGCCGCGGCCCAGGCCCTGGAGCGGACTTCCGGCGCCGAGGTGCCGGAGCGCGGCCTGATGCTGCGCGCCCTGCTCGCCGAGCGCGAGCGTATCGCCAACCACCTGGGCGACATCGGTGCCATCTGCAACGACGTGGGTTTCAGTTTCGCGCACATGCAATTCGGCCGGCTGCGCGAGCTCTGGCTGCGCCGCAATGCCGCCCTGTTCGGCCACCGCCTGCTGTTCGACACCCTGGTGCCCGGCGGCGTGGCCCGGAACCTGGACAAGGACGGCGTCCTGGCCCTGCTCGCCGATTGCCGTGCCCTGCGCAAGGAAGTGACCAGCCTGTTTCCGGTGCTGCGCGACAGCCAGTCCCTGCGCGACCGGCTGATGGGCGCCGGCGTGCTCGCCAAGGACCAGGCCCAGCGCCTGGGTTGCCTGGGCTTCGTGGCGAGGGCCAGCGGCATCGACTACGACCTGCGCCGCGATCATGGCTATGCGCCCTACGAGCGCCTGAGCCTGGAACACCCGCTGCACCAGGCCGGCGACGTGGCGGCGCGTGTGCTGCAGCGCGCCGAGGAGATCTACGCCAGCCTGGGGGCGATCCGCCAGCTCCTGGACCGGCTGCCCCACGGTCCCATCGCCGTCAGCCTCAAGCCGCCCGAGCCGGGCACTCGGGGCCTGGGCCTGGTGGACGGCTGGCGCGGCGAGATCCTGAGCTATGTCCGCTTCGGCGAGGGCGGGCGCGTGTCCCGCTACTTCCCCCGGGACCCCAGCTGGTTCAACTGGCCGGCCCTGGAGGTCCTGATCCACGGCAATATCGTGCCGGATTTTCCGGTCTGCAATAAATCGATCAACGGCTCGTATGCGGGAGTCGATCTCTGATGCGCCGGATTTTCCAGAAGATCTACGAGATCGGCATCGTCACCGAGCCCGTGGCCCGCGACGCCGAGTACGAGCGTCTGGGCCGCGAACTGAAGCGCCGCGTGGACGAGCGCTTCCGGGGCAGCCTGGCCATACGCCAGGTGGACGCCGGCTCCTGCAATGCCTGCGAGCTGGAGATCCAGGCGCTCAACAATCCCTATTACGACCTGGAGCGCTTCGGCCTGCATTTCGTCGCCTCGCCGCGCCATGCCGACCTGCTCCTGGCGACCGGGCCGGTGTCCCGGCACATGGAAGAGGCCCTGCGCAGGACCCATGCCGCCATGCCGGAGCCGCGCTGGGTGATCGCCGCGGGCGATTGCGCGGCCGGCCGGGGCGAATTCGTCTGCGGCTATGCCTGCGCCGGTGCCGTGTCGGCCGTGCTGCCCGTGGACCTGGAAATCCCGGGCTGCCCGCCGACGCCGCTGCAGCTGCTCCAGGGCCTCCTGGTGCTGATGAACGCCTGACTAGGCCAAAGTGCCGTTCGGCATTATGCTGAATGCAAAAATGGACCGGCTTGGAGGGAAAACCGATGCCCAAGACTCTGCTTATCGAACTCGCCGATGGTGAAGCCAGGCGGACGATCCGCTGCACGCGCTTCCCGGTGACCCTGGGCGCCAGCGCCGACTGCGACATCCGCCTGGAGGGCGAGGACGTGCCGCCCTATCTGGCCAATATCTGGCTCAAGGAAGGCGAATTCAGCCTGAGTATCAATTCGCCGCGCCTGGCGGTCATGCGCAACGGCTTCCCCCTGAGCACGGGCGAGCCCCTGCGCTCCGGCGAGTTGCTCTATATCGGCCCCTATTCCCTGAGCCTGCGCGAGGAAGCGGTGGTCGCACCGGCGCCGGCGCCGGAAGTTGCCGCCGCCACCGCCTTCAAGCCCGCCGTGTCCCTGGACTGGTATCTGGCCGCCGAGACCGGCCTCCTGGCCGGCAAGGGCTTCCCGGTGGCCAAGGCCGAGACCGTGTTCGGCCGCGAGTCCGATTGCGATATCGCCATTCCCGCCAGCGGCGTGTCGCGCCGACATGCCCGTTTGCTCCTGACCGGCGCGGGCCTCGCCGTGGAGGACCTGGGCTCCACCAACGGCAGCTTCGTCAACGAGGAGCGGATCACCGGCAGACGGAACCTGGCCCACGGCGATCTGCTGCGCATCGACGACAGCCGCTTCCGGGTCAACAACCTGAAGGCCGCCAAGGCCGCCCAGCAGGGCGCGCAACAAGCTCCCGCACCCAAGCCGGCCGAGACCCGGCCGCGTGTCGCCGAGGTGGCGGCGTCCAGCGTCCGGCCCTCCGAGGCGGTGACGACCGTGCCGCCGCCCAAGCCGGGCCTGCCCCTCTGGCCGATGATCATCGGCGCGGCCCTGCTGCTGCTGGCGGCGACGGCGCTGGCCTTCTTGCTCTGAGCCGGCCGGTCTTGTGGTAGCATGAGCTAAGTCCACGTAAATAAACGCCTTTTTGCCTGGAAAGAAGCCCTGCCCCGATGAGCCTCTCCCTGCCGCGCCGCCTCTGCCTGCTGGCCGCCTGCCTGGCGATCGGCCTGGGCACGCCGCCGGGCCGGGCCGGCGACGAGGCGGCACTTGCCTGGCTGCGCGCCGAATACGGCGCCCGGGCCGAAGCGCGCTACTTGGCGCTGCAGGCCCGCTTGGCGCAGGCCTCGGACTTGCCCGAGGCAGATCGGCTGGCCCTGGTCAACGAGGCCTATAACCGGGCCTTCGCCTTCCGCGACGATCAGGCCATCTGGCACAAGGCCGATTTCTGGGCGACGCCCTTACAGGCCCTGGGCCAGGGCGCCGGGGACTGCGAGGACTATTCCCTGGCCAAGTATTTCGCCCTCACCCGCCTCGGCGTGCCTAAGGAAAAGCTGCGCCTGACCTATGTCCGCGCCCGCCTGGGCAGCCCGGACAGCACGCTGTTCCAGGCCCATATGGTCCTGACCTATTACGCCACGCCCGGGGCCATGCCCCTGGTCCTGGACAATCTCATCGACGAGATCCGCCCGGCCGCGCACCGGCCGGATCTGACCCCGGTCTACAGCTTCAATCACGACGGCGTCTGGGCCGGCAGCGGCGGCGCCAAGCCGCCGGACGGCCCGGTGGCGCGCCTGTCCCGTTGGCAGGAACTCCTGGGCCGCATGCGCGCCCAGGGCCTGGAACCCATTCCGCAGTCTTCCGCCGGCGCCGAGCCGGCCAAGGGGAAAACACCATGAGTCTGATGGCCCGTTTGTGGTCCGCCATCGCCCTGTCCACCGTCATCGGCTTCCTGGGCAGCCTGGCCGTTAGCCTGTGGACGGCACGCAGCTATTTGGAGCAGCAGCTCTATGTGCAGAGCGCGGATGGCGCCAACTCCCTGGCCCTGGCCATGTCCCAGCAGGCCAAGGACCCGGCCAGCATCGAGCTTCAGGTCTCCGCCCTGTTCGACAATGGCCACTACCGGCGCGTGCGCTTCCAGGCCACGGGCGGCACGCCGGTGATCGAGCGGGTCCAGGAGGAAGGCGCGCCGGATGTGCCGGCCTGGTTCGAGGCCGCCCTGCCCCTGGGCGTGGCGCCGGCCACCGCTCAAATCAGCGAGGGCTGGGCCCAGGCCGGCACGCTCACCGTCGAGGCCCATCCCCGTTTCGCCTACGCGGCCTTGTGGCGCGGCGCCGGCGGCCTCCTGGCCTTCTGCGCCATGATCGGCATCGTGGCCGGCTGGCTGGGCAGCCTGTTCGTGCGCCAGCTGCGCAAGCCCCTGGCCGATGTCGTGGGCCAGGCCCGCGCCATCAGCGAGCGGCGCTTCCTGCAGATCGACGAGCCGGCCATCCCCGAGCTTCGGGAGGTGGCCGGTGCCCTGAACAGCTCGGTGGCGCGCCTGCAGCACTTATTCAGCGAGCAGGCCGAGCGTATGGACAGCCTGCGCCGCGAGGCCAGCATCGACCCGGTGAGCGGCCTGGCCAACCGGGGCTTCTTCCTGGGCCGTCTGCAGGCGGAACTGTCCGAGGCCGAGGCCGCCGGCGCCGGCCAGCTGGTGCTGCTGCGGCTCTCGGACCTGCGCGCCATCAACGACCAGCTGGGCCGCTCCGGAACCGACGAGCTCCTGGCGCGCCTGGCCGAGGAGCTGAGCCGCGCCCTGCCTACGCCCGAGGCCCTGGCCGGACGCCTGGCCGGCGCCGATTTCGCGTGGCTCCTGCCCGATGCGCGGCGCGAGGAGGCCTTGGCCCGCGCCGAGGCCCTAGCGGCGGCGTTGACCGTGTGCCTGCGCCAGGCCTCCCTGGGCTTCGAACACCGCATCGGCCTGGCGGTCCTGGGCTATCGCCACGGCCAGGCCGTTAGCGAGGTCCTGGCCCAGGCCGAGGCCGCCCTGCTGGAGGCCGGCAGCGCCGCCGCCGGCAAGCCGGTGGTGGCGGGCATGGACGAGGCCGCGCCCGCGACGGTGGATTGGGCCGCGACCCTGGACGAGGCCCTGCGCGAGGGCCGCTACCTGTTGCAGGCCTTCCCGGTCCTCAGCGTGGACGGCGCCCTGCTGCACGAGGAGCTGGTGCTGCGCCTGGCCCGCCCCGGCTCGGAACCGCTGCCGGCCGCCAGCTTCCTGGCCGAGGCCGCGCGCCTGGACCGCTTGGGCATGATCGACGCGGAAGTGCTGCGCCTAGGCCTGGAATGGGTCAAGCAGCGCCCGGGCCCCGTGGCCCTCAACCTGTCCGGCGAGGCCCTGCGCGATGCGGGCCTGCGGACCCGGCTGCGCGAGACCCTGTTCCGTAATCCCATCGCCGCCGGCCAGCTCTGGTTGGAATTCGGCGAGGGCGGCCTGGGCGCCTGGCATGGGACCGAGCTCAAGGCCCTGGCCCAGTTCGCCCATTCCCTGCGCCCGCTCAATATCCGCGTGGGCATCGACCATTTCGGCCGGCGCTTCGACAAGCTGCCCCAGCTCCACGAGCTGGGCCTGGATTACTTGAAGATCGACGCCGCCTTCGTCCTGGGGATCGAGACCTTGAGCGAGCATGCCTCCCTGATCAAGGCCGTGGCCTCCGTGGGCCGCAGCCTGGACATGCTCACCATCGCCTGCGGCGTCAATACCCGCCGCGAATGGCAGTCCCTGGCCGAGCTGGGCCTGGCCGGCCTGACCGGACCGGTGACGCGGCTGGGCGGGGAGTAGCCGAAGCGGATACGGGGGCCTAGTGGTCCATGTTAGTGCGCCCGCCTCGGCTTCGTTCCAGCGGCTTGTGCGCATGTGGCTGCAAAAAAACGCTGGCGGGAGGTCCCGCTCTGGGCCACACTTCCAACATGGTCAAACTTTGAGCAGGGAGGCTGTGGTGAGCATCAAGCAACAGTTCATCCTGATGCTGGAATTCGCCCAGCTGAGGCAGAATTTCCAAAAATATTTCGAAGTCGTTCCCGCCATCACTCCCGAGCTGACCCAGGCCGCTTACCGGGTTCGTCACCAGGTCTATTGCCGGGAACTGGGCTGGGAGGCGCCGCGCCCGGACGGCATGGAAAGCGATGCCTACGACCAGCAATCCAAGCACATCCTGATGCGCGCCCACGGCACCGAGGACTTCATCGGCTGCGTGCGGCTGGTTCGCCCTAGCGCGGAGGACCCGGACAAGGCCCTGCCCCTGGAGCTATCCTGCGGCAACAAGCTGAACAGCGGCCAGGTGCGCTATTTCCAACCGGAGCGAACCCGGCTCGCCGAGGTCTCCCGCCTGGCCGTCATCGGCAAGTACCGGCGACGCAAGAACGAACAGAGCCAGCCGGTGGCCATCTCCGATCAGGACTACGGCAAGATCGTGCACCCCCGCTTCCCCTACATCCCGGTGGGCCTGTACATGGGCATGCTGGCCATGGCGCGGCGGGAGGGCATAGACACCCTGCTCCTGCTCACCGAGCCGACCCTGGCGATCCATTTCACGCGCCTGGGCGTGCGCCTCACCCCCATCGGCGAGCCCATCGAACACCGGGGCACCCGTCTGCCCTTCCTCATGCAGGTGGAGCCCACCATCGAGAAGATGAGCTTCATCGTCAAACCCCTGTTCAATGCCATCGCCGAGGACGTGGAACGGGGTTATCGCGCCCTGGAGCTGCCGGCCAAGGGCGAGCGGCTGTTGCGGGTGTCCAGCGCCTGAGGGCAGTTCCGGCACGCGCCCAATCCCTGTGGGTCCCGCTTCAGCGGGACATTCCATAGCCCGAACCGCGCTGTCCGGCTGAAGCCGGACCTACGGATTCCGTCTCAAGGCGCCAGGCGCGCCTTGCGCCAGCGCCCTTCGGTCTCCAGGGTGTAGACCACCCGGTCGTGCAGCCGCGAGGGCCGGCCCTGCCAGAACTCCATGCGCTCGGGAATCAGGCCGTAGCCGCCCCAGTGGGGCGGGCGCGGCACGCCCAGGGCGTACTTCACTCCGTACTCGGCGGCACGCTTGATGAGTACGCTCTTGCCCTCGATCTCCGCGCTCTGTTCCGAGGCCCAGGCGCCGATGCGGCTGGCCAGGGGCCGGCTGGCGAAATAGGCGTCGGAGGCGGATTCGGCCAGGCGCAGGACGCGGCCCTCGATGCGCAGCTGCCGTTCCAGCTCCGGCCAGAAGAAGGTCAGGGCGGCATGGGGATTGCGCTCCAGCTGCCGGCCCTTGCGGCTCAGGTAGTTGCTGTAGAACAGAAACTGGCCCTCCTCCACGCCCTTGAGCAGGACCATGCGGCCGCTGGGCCGGCCGTCCTCGTCGACGGTGGCCAGGTGCATGGCCGTGGGCTCCATGACCTGGGCGGTCATGGCCTCGGCTAGCCAGTGCTGGAACTGGGCCACCGGATCCGGCAGGCAGTCCTCGGGGCTCAGCTCATGTTTCGCGTATTCCTGGCGGATATCGGCCAGATTGAGACTCATGGACGCTCCTTCAGCGCTTGGCGATGGTGTCTAGGGGTCGGAAGCGCCCGCTGCCGCGCAGTTCCCGGTAGGACCGGCCTGGGCCAGGACATGGACGAGCCGCCTACGAACGGCGAATACGGGGCGTTCCGCCAATGCCTAGACCCGGTGGCCTTCCAGTATGACCCATGGGCTGAACCAGGCATAGGCGCCGGCGTTACCGCCAGGGCTGCAAAAACCACTACACTCAAGCAGCAAGCCGCGTTTTTCGGAGCCCGCCATGAGTCCCTGGATCGGCGCCGCGTTCCTCCTGAGCCTGGCCCTCCCTGCCCTCGCCGCCGAAGCTCCCTGTCGGCGCAGCTTCCACTATGTGGACAGCCCGCCGCTGGGCAACGGCGACCGGGACCAGGATCACGCCTACGACGATGCCTGGCTGCACGCCATCCTCAAGGAATCCGGCTGCGAGCTCGCGGTCGAGCGCCGACGCATCTCCGCCCAGCGCATGCACGATCTCCTGGAGCGCGGCGAGGTGGATGTCCTGGCCCAGGCTTCCTACCTGCCCGAGCGGGCGCGCTACGCCTATTTCAGCGAGGCCTACCGCAACGAGCGGGTCTGGCTCTATGTGCGGCGCAAGGCCAAGGAAGACTTGCTGGGTCTGAGCCTGACCGACATCGCCGCCCGCAAGCTGACGCTGCTGGTGCCGTCCGCCGGCTGGTTCGGCCCGGAGTTCGCCGCCCTGCGCCCCCAGCTGGCGCGCATGGGTCTGTTGGTGGAATACCGGGACTCGGCCCAGGCCGCCGGCCAATTCGACGGCGGGCGCGCCGACCTGATCCTGGCCAGCGACAACTTCGGCTTCCAGTTCGAGGCCCAGATGCCCAATGTCCTGCGCCAGGAGCGGCCGATCTACGAGAACCCCGTGCACCTGATGTTGAGCCGCCAGTCCACCACGCCCGAGGACGTGGCCCGGCTCAACCGCGCCATCCAGCGCCTGCGGGCCCGGGGTTATGAGCCCCGGTGAGGTAAGTCCCTAGGGGCGGCGCTCGAAGCTCAGCTCCGGGCAGTCCAGGGCCTGGCCCCGCCAGGCATCCCGTGGTCTCGGCAGGGCCGCGCCGGCCTCGGCCACGTCCAGCAGGCGTCCGGTGTAGCGCAGCCGGTAATGCCCCGGGGCATCCACCGGCCAGGCCAGGCCCAGATCGATGACCGCCTCTTCCGCCTGGCCCGGCGCCAGGCGCAGATACTCGCCGGCTTCCGGATCGCCGCGCTTCATCAGCGCCCCCGAGAAGGGCAGGGCCTTACCGTCCCGCTCCAGGCTCAGAAACTCGGCGAAGATTCCGCCCTCCAGGGGCGTGTTCCAGCTCAGCACCGAGACCGGCTTGGCGCCGGTGTTGCGCAGGGACCAGCGCAACTCGGCCGGCGCTCCTGCCGTCAGGACGGCGGGCATGCTCATCGCGCAGCTCAGGCCACCGCTCGCCGCATCCACCGCCATGCTCATGCTCATCGCCAGACTCCCCGCCACCAACAGGCACTTCAGTCCCATGTCGTCATCCCTCCGCCAAAAAGCAACAAGGGCGCGTAAGGCGCCCTTGTTGCTTGGACCATCAGCGAACCATTAGTTCTGCGCCGGGGTGTTCTCGGCGAAGTATTCATGGTTGTCGGCATTGTCCAGGGCCTGATCCGGGCTGGAGATGGCCAGGGACTTGGCCGAGCTCTGACCGTAGGCATGGTCGTCGGTGCCGGCCACCACATTGAAGTGGCTCATTTCATGGACCAGGGTGCCGCCCTTGGAGTCCGTGCCGGTCATGGGTGCGTTCCAGAAGGCGCCGCACAGGTAGATCTTGTAGGGCTGGGTCGGGTAGACATAGGCGTAGGTGCCGCTCTTCTTGCAGGAGCAGTCCAGCGTCAGGGACTGGGTGGACATGGCGCTGTAGATGTTCGTGAAGTGGCTCTTGGCCGTGGCGTAACGGGCCGAGGTATAGGTACCGAACCAGGTCGTGTAACGCGGGCCGGCCGTGCCGGCGTTTAGATAGCTCAGGGCATTGTTGGACATGTTCTGGGCGGCGGTAACGGCATCGCGCAGCAGCGCCTGGCGAGTGCTGGAGCAGCGGCCGGTGAAGCTGATGCCGAAGGCGGCCGGGGTCACGGCATTGGTTTCGTTGGCCTTCTGGATCAGGCTTTCGCTGTAGGACAGGCCGTTGACCCACAGGTTGGCGGCTTGCGAATCCAGCGCCTGCATGGCTTGGTACTGACCGGCCTTGAGGGCGGCCTGGTTCTTGTCCAGATCGCCGAACAGGTTGACGGCGGCCACGTCGTAGCTGATGGCGTACTGGCCGGAGACCGTCAGGTCATAGGCGTTGGACAGCTCGACGCGGCGGGTCAGGCTCTGGCCAGGCTTGATGGTGATGTAATCCTTGGCGGTGGGGGCCACGCGCTTGTAATGGGCGCCCTGGTAGGGCACGTCCTTGCCGTCGCGGGTGATGTGGAAGATGCCCTCTTCCAGCTCGCCCACCGGGGCCAGCCAACGCAGCAGCTTGGCGGGCTGGCTGGATACGTTCTTCAGGGTGACGGTGACATAGACGTCTTCCGAGCCCTTGGCGGCGGCGCTGTCCAGGGACAGGGACACGGCGATGGGCGCGGCGGCATGGGCCTGGGCGGAGAGGCCCAGGGCGAGAGCGGTAGCGGACAGGGACAACCAGCGGGCGTGAGGCATGGTACTTCTCCGATTATGTTTTTTTGTGTTCGCTCCGGTCATCCCCCTCGGACGCCAGGCGAGGCGCCTACAGTCGGTTAATTAGATTTTCTTGTCAATAACAAAGTATTTTTAATCCGAACTGAACGAGCTTCATCCGGTTATATGCCGACCCAAACAAAAAAAGGCCGCATAGCGGCCTTTTGGGAGGAACTGCGGCGAACTTGCCGATAATCAGCGATATTTCGGCACGAACTCGGCATTCACGGCCTTAGCCAGGACCTCCGGTGGCAATAGGCCCTGGGCCAGGATGAAGTCGTGGAAGGCCTTCTGATTGAATTTGTCGCCCAGGGCCAGCTCGGTCCGGGCGCGCAATTCGCGGATGTTCAGATAGCCGAAGTAATAGGACGTCGCCTGGCCCGGCGCCTTGAAGGTATAGCGATCCACCTCCTGGGTGGCGAAGGGCTCGGACAGGCCCACCTCCTTCATCAAGAAGGCCTTGGCCTGGTCCGGCTTCATGAGCCCCAGGTTGAGCATGGGATCCAGGAAGGCGCGGGCGGCGCGCTGCAGCCGCGCCTGCAGACTGAACAGCTGACCGTCCAGGGGCATGTACTGCTTCATGACCGCCTCGGTGTACAGGGCCCAGCCCTCCACATTGGCGCTGTTGAAGGCGAACACGGCGCGCGGGATGGACACGCCGTTCTCCACCATGGCGGCGAACTGCAGCTCGTGGCCGGGCCGCGCTTCGTGGGCGGTCAGGGTCCAGGCGAAGCTCTCGTTGGTGAAATCGTCCTGATGCACGCCGGCCTTGGCATTGGGGTTATTAAGGGGCAGGACGAACTCGCCGAACTCGCCCTGGTTGCCGATCAAACGCGGCGGGTTCATGTGCGGCGCTGGCTGGGCCGCCGATTCGGCCTCCGAGGCCAGGCGGATGCTGGCCTCGCGCTTGGGCAGGGTCAGGATGTCGTGCTCGACGATCAGCGCCTCCAGGGATTTCAGCTTGCCCTTGTAGAAAGGCAGGATGGCATCGCCAACCAGCTGCTTCTTCTTCAGTTCCTTGAGCACCTCGCGGTAGTCGCCCGAGGGCAGCTTCTCGTCGGCGGCGATGCGCTGGGCGATGGCCTGCATCTCGTCGCGGATCTCGATGAAACCGAAGCTGGCGCGGCGCATCAGCTCCTGAGGGTCCATGTCCACGCCGAACTGCTTGAGGTTGTCGGCATAGATGGCCTCCGGCAGGCGGTTGGTCGGACGGGCGCGCGGCAGGACTTCCTTCTTGACCCAGGCATTGTAGTCGCGCAGTTGGATGGCCAGCTTGCCATGGGCCTCTTCCCAGCCGCTCAGCTTGGCGGCCTTGAACATCTCGGCGATGCCGTCGATATAGCGCTCGGTATTGTCCATGGCCTTGGTGACTTCCTCGCCATAGGGGCCCACCAGCTTCTTATTGGCGAAGCCCTCGGCGGTACGGGCCTTGGACAACTCGGTGATGGGCTCGTAGCCGGCTTCCAGGCCGGCGTAACGCTTCAAACGGGTGATGGCCTTCTTCTGGCGCTCGGGCGGATTGCGCGGATCGAGCAGGCCCTGCAGGCCCTGGAACACGTTCTGGGGCGTGTCGTAATAGGACAGCATCAGCTCGTGGTTCAGGCGCGCCGATTCGATGGTGTTGGCGACCGCCTGGGCCATGATCTCCAGGTCCTGGCGGACCTTGGCGTCCTTCTCGGCCTTGAGCTTGGCGCGCAGGGCCTTGAGCTCCTTCTGGGCATCGGCCTGGCTGCGCTCGTAGATGCCCGGCTTGAGATCCGCCACGCCCTCGTCGAAGGCGTCTAGGCCCAGCTGGGTCCCGCCTTCCGGCGTGAAGCGCACCAGGCTTTCCAGGACGGGCTGGGCCAGGGCATTGCTCTTGGCGACCCAGGCCGGCGGCTCGGCGGCGAGGACGGGGAGGGACAGGCTGGCCGCCAGGGCCAGGATCAGGGCTTTGGGCTTGAACATGGTGCACTCCTAGATCCGCATTCCCGGCGGCAGTCATTCGATGGGGCACTGTCGTCCAGGCCGGCCCCGCCCGGCAAGGCCGGATTTGTAAACGACTGTGAGCGCGGCAACTACACTGAGGCATGCCCGACACTCACGGAGAACGCCATGGACATGCCCCAACCCGGCCCCCTGCACGAGCGCCTGGCCAGTCTGAACGGCAGCTGGCACGGCGAGGAGACGATGTATCCCTCGCCCTGGGATCCGGCCGGCGGCGTCGCCCAGGCCCAGCTCGTCAACCGCGAGGCCCTGGCCGGCTTCGCCATCCTCCAGGACTACGAGCAGAAGCGCGGCGGTAAGACCAGCTTCACCGGCCACGGCGTGTTCTGGGTGGATCCGGACAGCGGCGAGGTGGTCCTGCACTGGTTCGACAGCATGGGCTTCGCGCCCAATGTCTTCCGCGGCGGCTTCGAGGGCGGCGCTCTGGTCCTGCACTACGCCTCGCCCATGGGCAAGCAGCGCGTGCGCTTCGAATGGCCCGAGCCCCTGCGCTACCGCTTCCGCATGGACATGTCCCAGGACGGGGAAAGCTGGATGCCGTTGATGGCGGGAGAGTACCGGCGGGTGTAAACCCGCCGGCACAACGCGGTGATTGACCCGGCGGGTTACGCCGTCTCGATGCCGTTATGCCGCAGCAGGGGTTCGATGGACGGGTCCCGGCCGCGGAAGGCGCGGAACAGCTCGGCGGGTTCCTTCGAGCCGCCCATTTCCAGGATGTGGCGGCGGAAATCGGCGCCCACTTCCGGGTTGAACACGCCCTCTTCCTCGAAGCGCGAGAAGGCGTCGGCGGACAGGACCTCGGCCCATTTGTAGCTGTAGTAACCGGCCGAATAGCCGCCGGCGAAGATATGGCTGAAGCTGTGCTGGAAGCGGTTGAAGGCCGGCGGGCGGAAGGCCGAGACCTCGGCGCGCACCTCGTCGAGGATCTCCTGGACGCGCGCGCCGCGCTCCGGCGCGTATTCGCCGTAGAGGCGGAAGTCGAACAGGGAAAACTCCAGCTGGCGCAGCATCTGGTAGGCCGATTGGAAGTTCTTGGCGGCCAGCATCTTGGCGTAGAGCGCATCGGGGATGGGCTCGCCCGTGTCCACATGGCCGGACAGGAGTTTCAGGGCCGCGGGATCCCAGCAAAAATTCTCCAGGAACTGGCTGGGCAGCTCCACCGCGTCCCAGGGCACGCCGTTGATGCCGGACACCGCCGCGTAATCCACCTGGGTCAGCATGTGGTGTAGGCCGTGACCGAACTCGTGGAACAGGGTGATCACCTCGTCATGGCTGAACAGGGCCGGCTTGCCGCCCACCGGGCCGTTGAAATTGCAGGTCAGATAGGCGACCGGGGTCTGCAGGCTGCCGTCCGGGCGCCGCCAGCGATCGCGGGCGCCGTCCATCCAGGCGCCGCCGCGCTTGTGGGGCCGGGCGTAGAGATCCAGGTAGAAGCCGGCGCGCACGCTGCCGCTCTCGTCCAGCACTTCGTAGAATTTCACGCTCTCATGCCAGACGTCGACCCCGGGCTTCTCGCGCACGCGGATGCCGAACAGCTGCTTGGCCACGGCAAACAGACCGGGCAGGACCCGGTTTTCCGGGAAATAGGGCCGCACTTCCTCCTCGCTGATGGCATAGCGGTGTTGGCGCAGCTTCTCGCCGACGTAGGCCAGATCCCAGGCCTCCAGCTCGGCCATGTCCAGCCGCTCGGCGGCGAAGGCGCGCAGCTCGGCGACGTCGCGCTGGCCCTGGGCCTTGGCCTTGGCGGCGAGCTCGTGCAGGAACTCCAGCACTTGCGCCGGATCATGGGCCATCTTGGTGGCCAGGGATTTCTCGGCATAGCTGCCGAAACCCAGGAGGATCGCCAGCTCGTGGCGCAGGGCCAGGAGCTCGTCCATGATCGGGCCGTTGTCGAACTGCCCGGCACTGGGGCCCTGGTCCGAGGCCCGGGTCGTGTAGGCCCGGTACAGGGTCTCGCGCAAGGCCCGATCCTCGGCATAGGTCATGGCGGCGATATAGCTGGGGGCCTCCAGGGTCAGGACCCAGCCCTCGAGCTCGCGCGCCTCGGCCGCCTGACGGGCGGCGGCCAGGGCGGTGTCCGGCAGGCCCTTCAAGGCCTCGGCGGCGTCGGTGGCCCAGGTCCAGGCCATGGTGGCATCGAGAATATTTTCCTCGAATTTCGTGGTCAGCTCGGACAGGCGCTGCTGGATCTCGGCATAGCGGCGCTTCTTGTCCTCGGGCAGACCTATGCCCGACAGGCGGAAATCGCGCAGGGCGTCGCAGATGACCTTCTGCTGGGCGGCATCCAGCCGCTCGAATTCGGCCGATTCGCGGATCTGGGCATAGGCGGCGTACAGGCCCTCGTGCTGGCCCATCTCGGTGGAGTATTCCGTCAGCGGCGGCAGGCAGGCGTTATAGGCCTCGCGCAGGGCTTCGGAATTGACCACGGCATTCATATGGCCGATGGGCGACCAGATCCGCGACAGGCGCAGCCCTAAGGCTTCCAGGGGCGCGACCAGATTGGCCCAGCGGTATTCGCCATTGTCCTTGAGCACCTGGTCTAGCCCGGCCCGGGCGCCGGCGATGGCCTGTTCCACGGCGGGGAGCATGTGCTCGGGGCGGATCTCGGAAAACGGCGCGAGCTCGAAATCGCGCAGCAGGGGATTGTCGGTGGCGGTCTTGGTCATGGGGTTCTCGGGCTGGGCCTGGAAAGGCTGGGTATCCGGTTTACGGTCAAATGATCCCGTTCGTGGTGAGCCCTTCGACGGGCTCAGGACAGGCTTGTCGAACCATGAACGGCGTGCCGCGAGAAAGGAAATGGCCATTCGCCCTTCGACAGGCTCAGGGTGAACGGCCATTTCCATCTGGCGCGGATGGCGGGGAAGCATCTCGGTTATTCTAGGCGGATCTGGGGCCAGCGCGCCCCGCTTTCAAGCGGAGTCCGCCATGCCCTCACCCCATGTCCGCGCCTTCGAACAGCACCGCCCGCGCCTGGGCGCTCGGGTCTATGTGGACCCCACGGCCGTGATCATCGGTGAAGTCGAGATCGGCGAGGACTGTTCCTTCTGGCCCGGGGCGGTGGTGCGCGGCGATATGCAGCGCATCGTCATCGGCGCCCGGACCTCCATCCAGGACGGCGCGGTCTGCCATGTGACCCATGCCGGGCCCTATAACCCGGAGGGCCATCCCCTGTTGATCGGCGAGGACGTGACCGTGGGCCACAAGGCCCTGCTGCACGGCTGTCGCATCGGCTCGCGCGTCCTCGTCGGCATGGGCGCCATCGTCATGGACGGCGCCGTCGTGCCCGACGAGGTGATCGTCGGCGCCGGCGCCCTGATCCCCGCCGGGCGCGTGCTGGAATCGGGCTTTTTGTACGTGGGCGCCCCGGCGCGCAAGATCCGCGCCCTCACCGAGGAGGAAAAGGCCTTCTTCCGCTACTCGGCGCAGAACTACCTGCGCCTCAAGGATCGCTACCTGGCCGCTTCGTAGACCACCGGGCTCTCGCCGCGCTGCTTCTCGGTGGCGCGCAGCAGGAGGCCGATGCGCAGCAGCAACTCCTCCTTGAGCACGCGGATCTCCGACAGGCGCCGGCACACGGCCTCGTCCTGACCTTGGTCCTGGGCTTCCAGCAAGGCCGCCGCCAGCTGGGCCAGCTGGTTGAGGGTCTGGGCGCAGGCCTGGAAATCCGGCCAGCCGGCATAGCGCGCCTGCTCGGCGCCCACCAGCCATTGACCCAAGCGCCCCTGGGCCACGTCCGCCTCCGGCGCCAGGGCGCGCTGGCCCTCGACGAAGGCCACCAGCTCGCTCAACCAGGCGCGCAGCTCGGCCTCGGCGAACAACAGGGCGATGTTCTCCCGCTCCACCGGCCGCACCTCGTTCCAGGTCCGGCTGGGCTGCCAGCGGGCCTTCCAGCCGGGCAGCTCGGCGGCCGGCATGGGCCGGGCGATGCCATAGCCCTGGGCCAGCTCGCAGCCCAGCTGCAGGAGCAGCCGGCCATGGCGCTCGGTCTCCACGCCCTCGGCGATGGCCTCGCAGCGGAAGGCCGAGGCCAGGCCCAGGACGCCGTCGAGGATGGCCAGATCGTCCGGATCGTCGAGCATGTCGCGCACGAAGCTCTGGTCGATCTTGAGCTGGCGGGCCGGCAGGCGCTTCAGATAGGTGAGCGAGGAATAGCCCGTGCCGAAATCGTCCAGGGCGAAGCTGACGCCCAGGCCGGCGCAGGCCTTCATCAGGGTCGAGATCTGGTCGATGTCGTCCAGGGCCGTGGTCTCCAGGACCTCCAGCTCCAGGCGCCCGGGGCCGATCCGGGGATGGTCAGCCAGGCGCAGCCGCAGGCGCTCGACGAAATCCGATTGTTGCAGCTGGCGCGCGCTGACATTGACGCTCACCGGTATGTCCAGGCCCTGGGCCTGCCAGGCTTCCATCTGGCGCAGCGCCGTCTCGATCACCCAGTCGCCCAGCTCCACGCTTAAGGGATCGTCCTCGATGACCGGCAGGAACAGGCCCGGCGGCAGGAGGCCGCGCTCCGGGTGCTGCCAGCGGATCAAGGCCTCGGCGCCCACCAGCTGGCCCGTGCGCATGTTCACCTTGGGCTGGTAGAAGAGCAGGAACTCGCCGGCCGCGAGGCCGGCGCGCAGGGCGGCCAGGATCTCGTGGCGCGAGCGCGTGGCCAGGTCCTGCTCGGTGTCGTAGATCTGGAAGCGGTTCTTTCCGGCCTGCTTGGCCTGGTACATGGCCTGGTCGGCCTGGCGCACCAGCTGGTCCGCATCCACGTCCTGGGTCTGGGGATAGAAGCTGGCCCCCAGGCTCACCGTGACCTGCAGTTCGTGGCCGGACAGGCTGACCGGCTGGGCGGCGGCGCTCAATAGGCGCTTGAACAGGGGCAGGCACTCCTCGGCGCCATGCAGATCGGTGAGCACCACCACGAACTCGTCTCCGCCTAAGCGCGCCAGGGTGTCGCCGGCGCGCAGCACCTCGGCCATGCGCCGGGCCAGGGCGATGAGCATGGCATCGCCCACGTCATGCCCATAGCGGTCGTTGATGGCCTTGAAGCCGTCCAGGTCCAGATAAGCCAGGGCCAGGAGCTGGCCGCGCCGCTGGGCCTGGGCCATGGCCTGCTTCAGTCGGTCGCGCTTGAGCACGCGGTTGGGCAGGCCGGTCAGGGCGTCGTAATGGGCGATGTACTCCAGCTGGCGCTGGTGCTCCCGGCGTTCGGTGATGTCCCGGGACAGCATGATGAAGCGGTGCGGCCGCCGGTTGGCGTCCAGGAGGCTGGTGGACAGCTCGAACCACTGGGCGCCACGAGGGGTCTTGAGCTGGATCTGCTGGCCGCGCGAACCGCCCCGCTCGTCGGCCTCGGCCAGGGCGCGCATGACCTGGGCGGTGGCCTCGGTGGGCAGGATCTCGGCGACGGTGTGGCCGATCAAGGCCTCCTTGCTGGCCGCCAGCATGTCCGGATCCGTGGCCCAGACCGCCAGATAACGTCCCTCGGCGTCCAGCTCGAACATCAGGTCGGGCACGGCCATCAGGATGGCGTTCTGCGCCGCCAAGGCCTGGGCGCGCTGGGCATCGGCCAGGAGCAGCTGACGGTTACGCCGGGCCAGGACCAGCAGCAGGCTGGCGATCACTATCAGGCTGAGGCCCAGGCCCAGGCCGGCCAGGCGGTGCTGCTCCCAGATGTCCCGCCAGCCGACTTTCGGCGCCTGGGCATAGGGCGGGAGGCGCAGGCGCCGCGCCAGGCGTTCCACCGGCAGGTAGTCGGCGGCCGGCGCGAAGCCGGCGATCCCGGCGGCGCGCGCGGCCGGGCGCTCCGGCTCCAGGGCCAGCAAGGCCCCGGCGATACGCCGGACCTGGCCCTCGTCCACGTGAGGCAGGGCCAGGAAGGGCCATTCCGGGTAGAGACGGGTGGACAGGGCATGGGGAAAGCTGGCCAGACTCTGGGAATTGACCACGGCCAGGCGGCCGGGCGTCAGCCGGCCTTCCGCCACCAGGGTTTCCAGCAGGCCGGTGCTCACGAAGCCGACATCGGCCCTCTCGTCCAGGACCGCCGCCACCACCGCATCCTGGTTCTCGACCCGCAGCAGCTCGGCCGCCTGGGGCAGGGCGATGCCCCGCTCCAGGAGCTCGAAGGCCTGGGCCTGGTAGCCGCCCAGGAAGGCCACGCCGGCCATGGCCAGGCGCTTGCCGCGGAGGTCCTCCAGACCGGCGATGTCCTGGCGCTCGGCGGCGCGGACGATGACCCCGCCCGTGGCCCGGGTCGCCTGTCCCGCGCTCTGGCGGATCACCGTGGCCAGGGCGCCGGTCATGCTGTTCCGGCTGCGGATCATCAGGTAATGGCTGGGATTGGTGAGCAGCAGGTCGACGCGGTTGAAGCTCAGGGCCTCGTCCAGCTCGCGCTCATCGAGGACCAGCAGCTCGACCCGCGCCTCGCCACGCAAGTGCTCGCTCAGGTAGTTGGCCAGGGGCTGCCACCGGGCCTGCAGCTGGGCCTTGGGCCGGTCGGCGAAGACCGCCAGCCTCAGGCTGTCCTGGGCCGAGGCCGGCGGCGCCAGGCACAGACTCAGGCACAGGGCCGCGAACAGTCTGGGCCCGTTCATGGCTGGAGTCCCAAGGCGGCGGGCAGGGAGCCGTCCATGGGCAAGGATTCCTCCATCGGCAAGAACTCCGCCGTGTACAACTGCTCCAGGCCATCGGCGCGGCGCAGCAGCCCCTCCTGGAGCATCAGGCCGTTGAGGTCCTGAGCCGCCCGCTGGAAGACCGAGCCCAGGCTCAGGTAGTCCCGGTTACCCTCCAGGCTGGGCAGGGTGACGCCGGCCAGGGCGCGCTGCGCCTCGTCCAGGCTGATGCCCTGGCGGTGGGCGATCCGGTACAGGGCATCCTGGCGGTTGTTGCGCAGATGCTCCAGGCCCCGGAAATGGGCGTGCAGCAACTCGGCCACCAGGGACTCCCGCCCGGGCAGCGCGTCCCGGCGCACCGCCAGGACATCGAAGACCTTCTCCGGGTAATCGCGGGTATCGAACAGGGGCCTGGCGCCCTCTCGGCGCAGCTGGCTGGCGCTGGGCTCGTAGCTGATCACGGCATCCACCTCGCCGGCGCGCCAGGCCGCCAGCTGCCGTGCCGGCGGCAGGTCCAGCAGCTCGACCTCGCTGACCCTGAGCCCGCTCTGCTGAAGGACGCGCTGCAGGAGCAGGGCCCCCAGACCGGACTTCTCCAGGCCGATGCGCATGCCGCGCAAGTCCGCCAGGCTAGGGATCTCCGCGCGCGCCAGGAACACGTCCGCCCCGGTGGAGACATTGAAGACCAGGACGATGCACAAGGGGATCCCGGCCTCGCGGGCCCGCAGGACCTCGTCCACGGTCAGGGTCGCGGCATCCGAGCGCCCGGCCCGCAGGGCCGTCTGGGACTCGCTGGCGTCGGCATCCTCCACCAACTCCACCGCTGGCGGTAGCCAGCCGAAATCCCGGGCCAGGTAGAGCGTCTCGTAACCGATCCAGGGGTGGATGGACAGGCGCAGCGGCTCACGCCCGCCGCAGGCGCAGAGTCCCGAGGCGAGCGCCGCCAGGCCCAGGCCAGGCAGGGCATAGCGCGCCAGGAAGGTGCGGCGATCGACGGCGGTCACGGGTGATGGGCCTCGGCTTATGGGCTGGAATGAGACTCCCTCGCTCGAAGCATAGACCATGGCGTGCCGCCGCTCAGGGCCGTGGCGCGGGGGGCAGGCGGCCTTGCCCGCGCAGGCGCCGGAGGGCGGAGTGGAAGTCCCGAAGCAGTCGCTCGCCGTGAGGATTGTTGAGCGGCACGCCCAGGTGCACGCTCTGGCGGAACAGCAAGCCGTCGACCGGCTCCACCGCGTCGGGCGCGTCCAGCTGGCTCAAGTACCAGCGGTAGATGGCGCGATCGATCAGCATGCTGTCGATACGCCCGGCCAGCAGCTTGCGTACATTCAGCTCATAGGTCAGTGCCGTCTCCCGGCGCGCGAAGGGCAGGCGCAGAAAAGCCTCGGGCAGGGCGGAATTCTCCACATAACCGACGCTGTACTGCCTTAGCGTCGCGGCGCTCAGGGCATGGCCCCGGCGTTTCAGCAAGACCACCTCCACATCCAGCAGAGGCTCGGAGAAGCGGAAATGCAGCTCGCGGCCCGGCGCCGGGCGTAGGAGCACGACCCGCTCGGCCTCGCGGGCGGCGGCCGCCTCGCCCAGGACCCGAGTCCAGGGCCGGAATTCCACGCGCAGGGGATAGCCGGCCTCGACGAACACCGTCCGCACCAGCTCCGCCCAGGGCCCCTGGCCGGGCAGCTTGGGATCGAGCAAGGGTGGATACTCGGTGACGGTCAGCAGGATCTCGGCGCGCTCCTGGGCCGCGCCGGCCGGCAGGCCGACCGCGAGCAGCAGGAGCAGTATGAGACATCGCCAGGGCATGAGCATGGAGGCTCCGCGCAACGCGCCGGCCTGCGCCGCGAACACGTCGCGGGGGGCGGCTGGTCTCGAAAGTCTAGACCAAGGCGGCGGGGCGGGAGCCTCGCCGTCCGGCTAAAGTCCGGCCTAGACGCGCAAGGCCGCCGTGTCCGGACGGACGCCGCGCCACAGGGCAAAGGCCTCGGCGGCCTGCTCCAGGAGCATGCCCCAGCCGTCCACGGCCTGGGCCGCGCCCATGGCCCGCGCCCAGGCCAGGAAGGGCGCCGATTTCTCGCCGTAGAGCAGGTCGTAGGCGCCGGCCCCCGGCGCCAGGACGCCGGCCGGCAGGGCCGGCAGCTCCCCGGCGAGGCCGGCGGAGCTGGCGTTGATCAGCAGATCGAAGGGCGGCTCGGCGAAGCCCGCCAGGGCCACGGCGCGCACCGGGCCCAGCGGGGAAAATGCCCGGGCCAGGGCCTCGGCCTTGGCGTGGGTGCGGTTGGCGATCACCAGCTCGGCCGGTCCCAGGGCCAGGAGCGGACCCAGGATGCCGCGCACCGCGCCGCCGGCGCCGTGGATCAGCACGCGCTTACCGCCCACGGCGAGGCCGTGCCAGGCCAGATCCGCCGCGAGGCCGGCGCCGTCGGTATTGTCGCCCAGCCAGCCCTCGCCCTCGCGCAGCAGAGTGTTGACCGCGCCGGCCAGGCGGGCGCGCTCGCTGAGGCGCATGCACAGGGCCGCCGCCTCTTCCTTGAAGGGCAGGGTCACATTCGCGCCGCGCCCGCCCCGGGCCGCAAAGTCCGCCAGGGCGTCGGCGAAACCGTCCAACGGCGCGGCTATGGCCTCGTAGACCAGGTCCTGGCCGGTGGCGGCGGCGAAGGCCGTGTGGATCGCCGGCGAGCGGCTATGGCCGATGGGGTTGCCGAAGACGGCGTAGCGCTCAGTCATGGCTGGCCTGGTCCTCGGCCCGGAAGCGCCGGCTGTATTCGATCTTCGCCACATGCAGATCGAAGCTCCCGTACCAGCGCTCCCGGCCCAGGCGCTGCGCCTCCCGGTGTTCCGCCACGCGCTTCCAGGCGGCGATGGCCTCCAGGCTCTCCCAGTAGGACACGGTGATGCCGAAGCCCTGGCCATCGCGGGCGCTGTCCACGGCGATGAAGCCCGGTTGACGGGCCGCCAGCTCCAGCATGCGCCCGGCCATGGCCTCGTAGCCCGCGTCGCCGGGCGTTCGCCGGCTGACGAAGATCGCCGCATAGGCGTCGCGTCCCGCCTGGCCGCTGTCCGTCATGTTCGCTCCTCCTGTCCGCTGCCGAACCGGTGCGGACACCATGCAGATATCATCATGATTGTCTTAGCTATTTTATATATGGCACGAATTCCGCTTAAACGGAGACACACTCAGACAATCGCCTCTTTCGCCATGATACGAGATACCTCCGGACAAGACAGCGTCCTGACCCCCAAACCCGCCCGCCGCCGGGGCCTGGCCATCGGCGCCGCCCTGGTCCTGGCCACCGGCCTCGCCTGGTCCTGGCAGCACTGGACCGACAGCGAGCGCGCCTATCCCCTGGCCCGCCTGCGCCTGGGCGAGGTCCGCCTGGGCGAGTTCGTGCGCGATGCCGCCGTCCAGGGCAAGATCGTCGCCGCCCATGCCCCCACGCTCTACGCCCCCACCACCGGCGTGCTCAGCCTGGAGGTCCAGGCCGGCGACCGCGTCGCCCAGGGCCAGGTCCTGGCGCGCATCGCCAGCCCGGAGCTGGCCAACGAATACGAACGGGCGCGCTCCAGCCTGTCCTCCCTGGAAACCGAACGGGACCGGACGCGCATCGCCGCGCGCCAGTCGCGTTTCGAGAGCCGGCGCGCCATCGACATCGCCCGCGTCACCCTGACCGCCGCCGAGCGCGACCAGCGCCGCACCGACGATCCCAAGCTGCGCCCGGCCTTTTCCACCCTGGAGGTCGAGGCGGTGAACGATGCCCTGGACAAGGCGCGCATCGAGCTCAGCAATGCCGAGAAACAGGCCGTCCTGCTGGCCGATAACCTGGTCTTCGAGGAACAGACCAAGACCCACCAAGTCGAAGGCCAGCGCCTGGTGGTGGCCAATTTGCAGCGGCAGATCGAGGCCCTGGAACTGCGCTCGCCCGTGGACGGCATGGTGGGCACGCTCAATACCCTGCAAAAAGCCGTGGTGGCCCAGAACGCGCCGGTCCTGAGCGTCGTCGATCTCAGCGCCTATGCCGCCGAGCTGGAGGTTCCGGAAAGCTATGCCGACGATCTGGTCCTGGGGATGGACACCGAGCTGAGTCTGAACGGCAAGACCTATAGCGGGCGCTTAAGCGCCGTGTCTCCGGAGGTTCAGAACAATCTGGTGCTCTGCCGCGTCCAGTTCACGGAAGGTTCGCCCGAGGGCCTGCGCCAGAACCAGCGCCTGTCGGCGCGCATCCTGCTCGATGCCCGAAAGAACGTCCTCAGCCTGCCGCGCGGCCCCTTCCTGGAAGACGGCGGCGGGCGCATCGCCTACGTGGTGAGCCAGGGTATCGCCGAGAAGCGGGCGATCAAGACCGGCGCCAGCAGCGTCAGCGCCGTGGAAATCCTCGAAGGCCTGAAACCGGGCGAGCGCGTCGTGCTCTCCGCCACCAGCGAGTTCAAGGACGCGCAGCGCGTGTTGCTGACGGAATGAAAACATCACGTCGTTCGCCCTGAGACCTAGGTCGGGTTAGCGCCCTTGGCGCGTAACCCGACGATATTCGGCAGTCGAGCGTTCAGTGTCGGGTTACGCTGCGCTAACCCGACCTACGCGCTACGCGCATAAAAACCCGCATCGCGATAAGGAAAAGCCATCATGTTAAGCATGCACAACATCAGCAAAGTCTTCCGCACCGATCTCGTGCAGACCCATGCCCTGCGCGACTTCAGCCTCGAGGTCGCCGCCGGCGAGTTCGTCGCGGTGACCGGCCCCTCCGGCTCGGGCAAGACCACCTTCCTGAATATCGCCGGATTATTGGAAAACTTCGACGGCGGCAGCTACCGGCTGGACGGCGTGGACGTGGCCGGCCTGTCGGACTCGGCCCTGGCGCGCTTGCGCAACGAGAAGATCGGTTTCATCTTCCAGAGCTTCAATCTGATCCCGGATCTGAATCTCTTCGACAACGTGGACGTGCCCCTGCGCTACCGGGGATTTTCCGCCGCCGAACGTAAACAGCGCATCGAGGAGGCCCTGGAAAAAGTCGGCCTGGGCGCGCGCATGAAACACCTGCCCTCCCAGCTCTCCGGCGGCCAGCAGCAGCGCGCCGCCATCGCCCGCGCCCTGGCCGGCAGCCCGCGTTTCCTGCTCGCCGACGAGCCCACCGGCAATCTGGATTCCCTGATGGCGCGCCAGGTCATGGAGCTCCTGGAACAGCTGCACGAAGAAGGCACGACCATCGTCATGGTCACCCACGACGCCGAGCTGGCTCGGCGCGCGCCGCGCAATATCCACGTCCTGGACGGCGCTGTGTCGGATCTGCATGTGGTGGGAACCCCCTCCCTGCGCGCGGCCACGGTCTAGGGAAACTCTGAACTCAGAGTTTCCGCCGGCCAGGAACGGCCGGCCCGCGAATCAATTACGCCAGTGATTGATTCGACGTGAGCAAAGTACGGACATGCGCCGGACTTTGCGACTGAAAAAGTCCACGGAGGGACTTTTTCAGAGACCCCTTAAAGGAGCCCGCCATGTTCGCCTATTATTTGCGCTTGAGCCTCGCCAGCCTGAGACGCCATCCGGCCCTCTCGGCCCTGATGGTCCTGGCCATCGCCATCGGCATCGGCGTGTGCATGACCACCTTGACCGTGCACACGCTGATGTCCTCCGACCCCATTCCCTGGAAGAGCGACAAGCTCTTCGCCGTGCGCCTGGATTCTTGGGGCCCCGACCGTCCCTGGGAGGAGCCCAACGAGCCGCCGCCTGAGCTGAACTGGCGCGACGCCACGGCGCTCATGGCCTCGGACATTCCTCCGCGCCATGCCGCCATGTTCAAATCCATGTTCACCGTCCAGAACGAAGACCCCGGCTTCGCGCCCTATATGGTGGAGGCGCGCATCACCCACAAGGATTTCTTCGCCCTATTCGACACGCCCTTCCTCCACGGCGGCGGCTGGGGCGATTCCGCCGATAAAAATCTGGAGCAGGTCGTGGTCCTGGGCAAGGTCGCCAACGACAAGCTGTTCGGCGGGGAAAACAGTGTGGGCCGCACGATCCGGCTGGACGAACGGGAGTTCAAGGTCGTCGGCGTGCTCGCCGACTGGCAGCCCGTGCCCAAGTTCTACGACGTCAACAACGGAAACTTCGACGCCGCCGAGGACATCTACCTGCCCTGGGGCACCGCCCAGCCCTTCCAACTGCGCACGGCCGGCAATACCAATGGCTGGAAGCCGGAGAATATCGACAGCTTCGACGCCTTCCTGAATTCGGAATCCGTGTGGATCCAGTTCTGGGCCGAGCTGCCCGATACCGAAACCAAGGCCCGTTATCAGGCCTTCCTGGATGCCTACGTCGGGGAACAGAAAAAACTCGGGCGCTTCCCGCGCCCACTCAACAACCGCCTGTCCGACGTCAACCAGTTCATGAGCGAGCGCCATGTGGTGGGCGACGACAACCGCGTGCTGGTGGGGCTGTCCTTTTTGTTCCTGGCGGTATGCCTGATCAACATGGTGGGCCTGCTCCTGGCGAAATTCCTGGGCAAGGCCCCGGAGCTGGCACTGCGCCGCGCCCTGGGGGCCAGCCAGTGGCAGATCGTCCAGCTCAATCTCGTCGAGGTGGGCCTGGTGGGCCTCTTGGGCGGCGTCCTGGGCTTAGGCCTGGCCTATGGCGGCCTGGAGGCGGTCAAGACGCTCTACGCCAGCAACGACGGCAACGATGTGCGCCTGTATGCGCTGAACCTGCCCCTGGCTCTGCAGGCCATGGCCATCGCCCTGGCGGCCAGCCTGCTGGCTGGCCTGTATCCGGCACTCAAGGTGGGGCGGCTCGCGCCGGCCGGCCTGTTGAAAACCCAATGAGGAGCGCCACCATGAGCGAGATCGGACCGATACTGCGCGCCCTGCTGCGCAACAAGACCAGCGCCCTGCTCATCGCCGGGCAATGCGCCCTGACCTTGGCCATCGTGGTCAATGCCCTGTTCATCATCGTTGCCCGCCAGGAGCTAATGCAACGCCCCACCGGCCTCGATGGCGAGAACATCGTCTATGTGCAGAGCATGGGCTTCACCCGCGACTTTCGGCCGGAAGCTGTCATCCGTGAGGATCTGGACTTGTTGCGCCGGCTGCCCGGCGTAGTGGCCGCCAGCCCCATCAATGCCATCCCCTTGAGCGGCGGCGGCAGCTCAAGGGGCTATTCCAAGGAGGAAAACACCGAAAGCGAGGGGATAGGTGCCGCCTATTACGAACTGGACGAGCAGGGGCAGAAGGCCCTGGGCCTGAATCTCACCGCCGGG
Source organism: Gammaproteobacteria bacterium (assembly GCA_016182845.1). GTDB lineage: Bacteria > Pseudomonadota > Gammaproteobacteria > Enterobacterales > Permianibacteraceae > JACPFT01. Next base: position 202,187 of record JACPFT010000008.1, on the reverse strand, counting down.
CGCTGGTTCCGTCCCGAGGACGTGCAGGCCCTGCCGGAGAACACCGACCAGTACCCCTACCAGGCTGTGATAAGCCAGGCCATGGCCCGCAAGCTCTATGGCGAGGACGCGCCGCTGGGCAAGCGCCTGTATTTCCAGAACGGCCAGCGTAGCGTGGCGATTATCGGCGTGGTCGAACACCTGCCCTCGGCATGGGTGCATGCCGAGAATTTCCCCTATTCGGTGGTCTACCCGAGGATCACCACGGAAAAATTCATCCGCTATGCCCTGCGCACCGAGCCGGGCCGGCGCGACGAGCTGATGCCCGTGGTCGAACAGGCCCTGCGCAAGGCCAACGCCGGGCGCATCATCCGCCTGCGCACCCAGAGCGAGGCCAGCGCGCGCTCCTACCGCGGCGATAAGGCCATGAACATCATCCTGGCCAGCGTCAGTGGCCTCATCGTGGTGATCACCGCCTTGGGCATCGTCGGCCTCGCCACCTTCAGCGTGCGCCGCCGGACCCGCCAGATCGGCACGCGCCGCGCCCTGGGCGCCAGCCAGTGGCAGGTCTTGCGCTATTTCCTGGTGGAAAACTGGCTGCTCACTACCATCGGCGTGCTGCTCGGTTCGGGCCTGGCGGTGGCGCTCAACCTGTATCTGGTGGAGACTTACAGCCTGGAGCGGCTGAACCTGTGGTATCTGCCGGCGGCGGCGGTCCTGCTTTGGCTGCTGGGCTGGGCGGCCGTGTATGCTCCGGCCCGGCGCGCCAGCCGGATTTCCCCGGCCACGGCGACGCGGAATATTTGAGCGAGGCCTGATTGAAACCCCGTTCTTGCTGAGTAACACCGAAGACGCCGGGGCATACTTTATTCGAGGATACCGAAGAGCCCTTCGATACGCCCGCAAACGCGGGCTACTCAGGGCGAACGGTGGAAAAATAACCGTTCGTGCTGAGTAGCCGGCCACAGGCTGGCGTATCGAAGCACTCCCCAGCTACAGAGCTTGCATGGACACCATCCTCATCATCGACGACAACCCGGCGGTCTGCACGGCCCTGGAGCTCTTGTTCTCCCTGCACGGCTGGCGGACGCGCGCCGCCGCGACCCCGGAGGAAGGCCTGGCCCTGGCCGGGGAGCCGGGCGTGGCCCTGGTGGTCCAGGACATGAATTTCACCGCCGACACGACCTCGGGCGCCGAGGGCCAGGCCCTGTTCCGCGCCCTGCGCGCCCGGAATCCGGACCTGCCCATCATCCTGATGACCGCCTGGACCCACCTGGAAACCGCCGTGGACCTGGTGCGCTCCGGGGCCGCCGACTATATCGGCAAGCCCTGGGACGATAGGAAGCTGGTCACCACGGTCAACAACCTCTTGGAGCTGTCGGGACTGCGCCGGGAGCACAGCCGCCGCCTGGCCGAGCAGAAGCGCGGCCGCGAGGCCCTGCGCGAGCGCGCCGATCTGGCTGGCCTGGTCTACGAGAGCGAGGCCATGCACGAGCTGGCGCGCATCGCCGTGCAGGTGGCGCGCGCCGATGTGCCCGTCCTCATCACCGGCGAATCCGGAGTGGGCAAGGAGAAATTCGCCGAGATCCTGCATGCCAATTCCCGGCGCAAGACCGGCCCCTTCATCAAGACCAACTGCGGCGCCCTGCCCGTGGATCTCTTGGAGGCGGAGCTGTTCGGCGCCGAGGCCGGCGCCTACACCGGCGCCAACAAGGCCCGGGCCGGGCGCTTCGAGCTGGCCGACGGCGGCAGCCTCTTCCTCGACGAGATCGGCACCCTGCCGCTGCCCGGCCAGGTCAAGCTGCTGCGCGTCCTGCAGAGCGGCGAGTACGAGCGCCTGGGCGCGGGCAAGACCCTCAAGACCGATGTGCGCATCATCGCCGCCACCAATAGCCGCCTGAAGACCGCCATGGAGGCCGGCGAATTCCGCGAGGATGTCTATTTCCGCCTCAACGTCATCGAGCTGGCGATCCCGCCCCTGCGCGAGCGGCGCGAGGACATCCTGCCCCTGGCCCGGCACTTTCTGGGCGAGACTCACCAACTGTCGCCGGCCGCCGAGCGGGCGCTCCTGGCCCATGACTGGCCGGGCAATGTGCGCGAGCTGGAGAACACCCTGGCCCGCGCCCGGCTCCTGGCCGGCGGGCCTTGCCTGGAACCGGCGGACCTGGGCATGAACGGCGCGCTGCGCCTGGCCCCGGACGCCGATTGGCCGCCCGAGGCGGAAGAACTCGACGCCGAGCGCCTGCGCGACGCCCTGGCCGCCGCCGAGGGCAGCGTGTCCCGGGCCGCCCGGGACCTGGGCCTGAGCCGTCAGGCCCTGTATCGGCGGATGGAGAAGCATGGTTTGAACGGGGTTTGAGCCGCCGGAATAACCGTATCGACACCACGGCGACCACATCGCCGCGATGTCTCGGCATTCTCGTCGCTAACGTGAAATGCAAGACTTGCCTATCCTCCAACCAACGTCAGAGTGACACACCCGCTTTCGGCTGAGAGTGTCCGCCAAGCAAGAAGGAATCAATACGATGAAGCTTCGCCCCATAGTGGCCGCATGCGCGGTCCTGCTTGCCAATGCCGCACCGGCGGCCGAAACGCTGCGCTATGTCGTTCTGGTCGACGGCGGTAAGAAAGCCGGGGAACAGATCGTCGAAATACAGGACGACGGCTGGACGAAGGTTCGCTACAGCTTCAAGGAAAACGGCCGAGGGCCGGAGCTGGAAGAGACGTTTCGGCTCGCGGCGGATGGGACCTTCGCCGAGTACCACGTGAAGGGAAACTCCACCTACGGCGCCGTCGTGGACGAACGCTATAGCCGGAACGGTAACAAGGCGGATTGGCGCTCCACATCGGAAAATGGCGGCGTCAGCGTTGATGATACCGCCCAATACGTACCATTGAACGGCACATTGGCAGCGGCCTCCGCGACGCTTGCCGCTGCTTCCCAGCGTGGCGATAAGCCCCTACCGCTCCTGCCGGGCGGCAGGCTGACACAGCGTGTCGTCGACGAAGTCGACCTCGATGGCCGGCGGGTCCAGCTTCTCGCCCAGACTGGCGTCGATCTGAAACCGACGTTTCTCTGGGCAACGACAGAGCCCAAGCCGCGCCTGTTTGCCTTCATCATCCCCGGTTACATGCTCCATATCGAAGACGGTGCGGAAAAATACGGCAAACTTCTGACCGAGCGCCAGAAAACCGCCGAAACCCGGGTTTTGCGGGACATGGCCGGGCGCTTGGCCAAACCGCTGGACGGTTTGACCGTGATCCGCAACGCCCGCATCTTCGACAGCGAGACGGCGAAGCTTGGCGGGGCCGCCGATGTGTATGTCCTTCGCGGCCGCATTACCGCCGTGCGGCAGGCAGGCTCACCGGCGCATGGCGCCGAGCGGGAGATCGACGCCGCCGGTCGTGTCCTGTTGCCGGGCTTATTCGATATGCACGGCCATCTCAGCCGCTGGGAAGGCGGCCTGCATCTGGCCGCCGGTGTTACCACCGTACGCGACCTCGGCAACGACAACGAGACCCTGCAGCAGCTGATCGATGAAACCGGCAGAGGCGAGCTGCTGTCGCCGCACATCGTACCCGCCGGTTTTCTCGAGGGCGAAAGCCCCTTCGCCGCCCGAAGCGGCTTCGTCGTCAAAGACTTGCAAGCGGCGAAAAATGCCATCGACTGGTATGCCGAGCATGGCTATCCGCAATTGAAGATCTACAACTCCTTCCCCCGTGAATTGGTCCGCGATACCGTCGCCTATGCCCATAGCCGGGGCCTTCGTGTCGGCGGTCACGTGCCGGCCTTCATGCGCGCGGAGGACGTCGTGGCGCAAGGCTTCGACGAGCTGCATCACATCAATCAGCTGATGTTGAACTTTTTCGTCACCGACACCACCGACACGCGCACGCTGGAAAGGTTTTATCTACCGGCGGAAAAGACGGCCGCCTTGGATTTCGGGTCCAAGCCGGTCCAGGATTTTCTCGGCCTGCTCAAGGCCAAGAACGTAGTCGTCGATCCCACGCTCGCCACCTTTGATTTCTTGCGCCAGCGCGATGGCGAACTGTCCAAGGCCTATGCGGCCATCGCCGACCACATGCCACTGCAGCTGCAACGCGGCTTTCGAGTTGGCACGATGAAAATTCCCGACGAGGCGACGGCGAAGCGATACGACGCGTCTTACGCGAAGATGGTTGAATTTGTCAGACTCATCTACAAGTCCGGTATTCCCCTGGTGGCAGGAACGGACGAAATCGCCGGTTTCACGCTTCAGCGCGAGCTGGAATTGTACGTGCAGGCCGGATTGACGCCGGGGCAGGCATTGCAGATCGCCACCCTGAACGGGGCGAGATACTCCCGGACCCTCGCCGATCGCGGCAGTATCGCGCCTGGAAAACAGGCCGATCTGGTACTGGTCGATGGCGATCCGACCAAGGACATCGGCGATCTGCGAAAAATCGCTCTCGTGATAAGCCAGGGCAAGCTGATTTCCCCGTCGGAGGTGTACGCCGCACTCGGCATCAAGCCTTTTACGGCAAATGCCCCCGGCGCGAAGCTCGTCGCGAAGAGATAGCCGTTGCGCGCGGAGCATGGGGAGAGGCCTGCTTTTTTGCGCCCGCCTCCTTAGTACGCCCAAAGGGAAAATCAGGCGCGTAAGCCGACGATGTTCGGCAATCGCGCGTTGTGTCGGGTTACGCTCAGGGCCGGAGCATACTTTGCCATCTGTTGGCGGGAAGAATGCTTCGATACGCGCCCATAGGGCGCTACTCAGCACGAACGGTTATTTTTTGCACCGTTCGCCCTGAGTAGGTCACGAAGTGGCCGTATCGAAGGGCTCTTTGGGGTTGTTCAGAAAAGTATGATCCGGCCCTGGGGTTACGCTGCGCTAGCCTACACAATTTTCCCAACACCCGAGCCGCCCATGTCCCTGGAAGCCCGTTTCCTCGCCTACGCCCTGAGCCTGGCCGCCGCCAGCGCGCTGCTGGCCGCCCTGCTCGCCCAATCCCTGCCGCTCTGGCTGGCCTTGGGCCTGTCCTGGCTGGCGGTCTTCGCCCTGGGCACGCTCTGGCTGCGCCGCTGCACCGCGCCGCTCAACCGCGTGCTGGAGGGCTTGAACAACGGTCTGGACGGTTTTCTGGACCGGGATTATTCCCTGTCCCTGGCCATCGCCCGGCGCGACGAGCTGGGCGAGCTGGTAGCTCGCTACAATCGGGTCGGCGAGGCCTTGCGCGCCGAGCGCCAGCAGATCCACCAGCGCGAGCTCCTGCTGGAGTCCATCCTGGAGACCAACCCGGCGGCCACGGTCCTGGTGGTGGAGCCGGACACCGTGCTCTTCGCCAATGCCGCCGCCCGGGAGCTGCTCAACCAGGGTCAACGCCTGGAGCGAAAAGCCTGGTCGGCCCTGCTGGCGCAATGCGTGGAGCCGCTACGCGAAGCCCTGGAGCGGGGCGAGGACAGCCTGTTCAGCCTGGGCGGCGACCAGGGCCAGGAGTTCTACCATGTCAGCCTGCGCCGGCTTAGCCTCAACGGCCTGCCCCACCGCCTGATCCTGATCCGGCCCCTGACCCGGGAGCTGAACCGCCAGGAAGTGGCGGTGTGGAAGAAACTGATCCGCCTCATCAGCCACGAGCTGAACAATTCCCTGGCGCCCATCGCCTCCCTGAGTCATTCCGGCCGGCTGATCCTGGAACGGGGCGGCGATCCGGCGCCCCTGCACCGGGTCTTCGACACCATCGCCGCCCGCGCCCAGCACCTGACGGATTTCATCGCGGGCTATGTGCGCTTCGCCCGCCTGCCGGCGCCGCGCCCGGCGAGCTTCGCCTGGGCCGAGCTCCTGGCGCGGCTGCAGGCCCTGGAACCGGAGCTGGTCCTGGCCCTGCCGGAAGGCGGGCCCGGGTCGGGCTGGGGCGATGCCGCGCAGCTGGAGCAGATGCTCCTGAACCTGGTGAAGAATGCCCGGGAGGCGGCGGGGGATGGGCCGGTGGAGTTGACACTGCGCCGCGAGACCGGGGGCGATCGGCTCAGCGTCCTGGACCGGGGACCGGGCATGAGCACGGAGCAGCTGGAACGCGCCCTCCTGCCCTTCTATTCCACCAAGCACGGCGGCACCGGCCTGGGGCTGCCCCTGTGCCGCGAGATCGTCGAGGCCCACGGCGGGCGGCTGCAGCTGGGCAACCGCGAGGGTGGCGGCCTGGCGGCGAGCCTGTGGCTGCCGGGACGCCCTGGAGCCGCTTAGGAGGCGGGGGGTAAATGAAAGTGAAAAGGGCAGGCTCGCGCCTGCCCTTTTACTCGGCTCGGATGGCTTAGTTCTCGATGCCAACCTTGACGGCCGCCGGGCCCGCGGCCGGGATGACGATGGACTTGATGTCGCGCAGATGCTTCACACCGGCAATGCTGCGGTCGATCTGGCTGAACTTGCCATTCTTGGCCAAAAGCACATGGGCTTCCTGACGCAGAGTGTCTACCACGATGAGATCCTGGACGCCATCGGCGTTCAGATCGGTCTTGCTGGTCTGGATGCCGGCCTTGTTCAGGTCCAGGCCCAGGCCCGCCACGGCCTTGGCGTCCGCTTTAGCAGTGCCAGCCCGGTAGGGGAAGTCATCGATGGAATCGACATAGACGTAGGTCTGGGCGTTACCCGTGCCGCCGGGGCCGGTGCAGCTGATCCAGAAGGACCGGGAACGGCCCACATACTGCGAACGGACGCCGCTGGTGGTGTAGTAGGGGCTGGCGCAGCTGGTGGCGTTGATGGAGGACCAGTTCATGGCGGTGTAGCCGGGGGCGTCCAGCCAGTCCGGATCGGCCCAGAGGGAGACGGTCGGCGGCGGCGGAAGGACTCCATTCACGGTCAGCGCGGCGGTCTTGCTGTCGGTGCCGCCCGGGCCGGAGCAGGTCACGGTGGTGGAGTAAGTCCCCTGGGCCGGCGCCACGCTCTGGCTACCGGAAGTGCCGCTCACCGGATTCAGGCCGGTGCCGGTGCAGCTATCGGCGTACAGGGAGCTCCAGCTGAAGGTCGTGCTCTGACCCTGGGAGATCAAATTCGGCGCATAGGAAACATTGACGACCGGCTTGGGAGGGGTGGCCGTCACCGTCAAACTGGCGCTACCGAACCCGTAACGATCAAACTCCACGCTTTCGCACATGACCTGGGCGTTCAGATTTTGCGAGGCGGGGAAGGTGAAACTGCCGATCGCATTGCCGCCGGTATAACCGGGGACGCCGGACACGTCACACGAATCAGCACCTAAAGAACGGTAGTTGAAAGTCACACTCTGGCCGGCTACGGCGGTGCTGGGCGTGAACGAGACGACCACGCGGAGACGGCCCTCCACGGGCTCGTTGGCTGCGATAGCGTTGGAGACGGAGCACAGGCCGCTGAGGAGTAGAGCGGGAAGAACGATACGTTTCATGAAGAGTTTGCCCTTGTTGAGGTTTGGAGTTACCCGATACCACTGGGTGTAGGCAAACTAAACGCGAAGTATTTTTTTGTCACGAATCGCACATCCTTGTTTATCATAAGATTTATGTAAACGTGACACTGTTCACATAAATACGAGCGATTTCGCAGATTGTCAGCGCTCCCGCCTGGCGCTACAAGCAATGGGCACTTCCCCGCGCAAGGACAGCAGCATGCTTTCCCGTTTTTCCCACTGGCTGAATCAGAGGCCGCGAGCATTCGTGCCCAGTCTCTGCATGCTCTGCGGCCGGGACAGCGGGCGGGGCATCAGCCTGTGCGCGGCCTGTGCCGCCGACCTGCCCTGGCATGGCCGATCCTGCGCCACCTGCGCGGCGCGTCTGCCGGAGGCCGCGCCGGAGGGCGCACTGTGCGGCGCCTGCCTGCGCCGGCCCTCGCCCCTGGCCCATTGCCGCGCCCTGTTCGCCTACCAGGATCCGGTGGCGCGCCTGCTCACCCTCTTGAAATTCGGCCACGATCTGGCGCCGGGCGCGGTCCTGGGCGCGCTGATGGCCGAGGCGGCCCTGGCCTGGCCGCTGCCCATCGCCGGCGTGCTGGCCGTGCCCCTGCCGGCCTCGCGCCTGAAGCGGCGCGGCTTCAACCAGGCCCAGGAGCTGGCGGCGCCGGTGGCCCGGGCCCTGGGCGTGCCGCTCTTGCTCAAGGAGGTGAGCCGCCAGGCCGAGACCGCCGAGCAATCGGGCCTGTCCGAGGAGGCGCGCAAGCGCAACCTGCGCCGGGCCTTCACGGTCCTGGGCCCCCTGCCGGATTCGGTCCTGCTCGTCGACGACGTGACGACCACCGGAACAACCCTCAAGGCCCTGGCGCTCACCCTCCAGGCGGCGGGCGTGGCCCAGGTCTCGGCCCTGGTGGCGGCCAAGACCCGCTACGGCGGCGGGCGGCCGTCATGAAGCGCGCGGATGCAGCAGCTATGCTCAAGACACTGTCCTTGGGAGCATCGCAGAGGCCATGAGCGGAACCGTCGTCATCCTCGGCAAACGCAAGCCGGCCCTGGCCGCCGCGGCGCGCTTGGGCCTGCCCGTGGTCCTGGTCCACGACCGTCCCATCGCCGAGGCCATGCGCCGGTGCCTGCGCGGCTTCATCGCCGCCGACCTGGACCGGCCGCCGGAGGACTGGGGAGCGGTCGCCGAGCAGCTGCGCGCCTATGGGCCGTTGCGCGCCGTCCTGGCGGCCAGCGAGCGCACGGTGCGTGCCGCCGCCTGGCTGCGCCGGCAGTTCCAGCTGCCCGGCGCCGGCGAGCTGGAGGCGCTCCTGGCCACGGACAAGCTGGCCATGAAGGCCGCGCTCAAGGCGGCCGGCCTACCGGTCGCGGATTTCATCGCCACCACGGAAACGACCTCCGGCCAGGCTCTGGCTCAGCGCCTGGGGCTGCCCCTGGTGCTCAAGGAGCAGCGCGGCTACGGCGGGCGCGGCACGCGCATGATCCACCGCGCCGAGGAAGTGCCGGAGTCGGTGCCCGCCCATTGGCTGGCGGAGCGGGTCATCGAGGGGGTGGAACTGTCGGTGGAGAGCTTCGTCCAGGACGGGCAGATCCGCTTCGCCCATATCAGCGAATACTTCATGCCGCGCTTTTGCAGCGTCTCGCCCAACCGCCTGGATGCCGACAGCGAACGCGCCCTCCTGGCCCTGAACCGGGGCGCCATCGCGGCATTGGGCCTAAGCCGGGGCCTGACCCATTTGGAGGCCTTCGTTACCCGCCAGGGCCCGGTGTTCGGCGAGATCGCCCTGCGCCCGCCGGGCGGGCATCTGATGAATGTGATGGCGCGCGCCTACGGCTTCGATCCCTGGGCGGCCTGGCTGCGCCTGGAACTGGGCGAGCCCCTGAGCCTGTCCGCCGTCCCCCTCTGCCACGCCGCCGTCTACCTCTTGCACCCAGGCGGCCCGGGCCGCCTGGCGGCGGTGCGCGGCTGGGAGGCGGCGCGCACGGCGCCGGGCGTAGTGGAGGCGGAGCTGCATGTGCACGCGGGCTCGCTCATCGCCGAGCGCGAGGGCTCGGGCCAGGAATCCGGCTACCTCTTGGCCACCGGCGCGAGCCGAGAGGCGGCCTTGTGCGCCGTGCTGGCGGCGCGTCGGGAGCTGGATTTCCAGCTGCTTCCGGCCGCCTCCTAATCCGCCTGGGCCACGCGGTTGCGCCCGGCCTCCTTGGCCTGGTACAGCGCCCGGTCGGCGGCCTCCAGCAGCCGCTCGACGCGGTCCTCGCGCCGGGGCCGGATCGTGGCCAGGCCGACGCTGACCGTCACCCAATCGTGGGTGGGGGAGCGGAGATGGGGCAGACGCAAGGCCGCCACGCGCGCCGTCAGCGCCTGACCCAGGTGCAGGGCCTGATCGGCGTTGGTCTCGGCGAACACCAGGGCGAACTCCTCTCCGCCATAGCGGGCCGCCAGATCCGTGGGCCGCTGGGCCAGGCTGCGGATGGCGCCGGCCACCTGCTGCAAGCAGCGATCGCCGGCCTGATGCCCCAGGCTGTCGTTGTACAGCTTGAAGTGATCGACATCGATGATGGCCAGGCTCAGGGGCAGGCCGTTGCGCAGGGCGCGCTGCCATTCCTGGCGCAGCACCACGTCGAAATGGCGGCGGTTGGCCAGATTGGTCAGGGAATCGACATTGGCTATGCGCAGCAGCTCGCGCTCCGAGGCCTTGTGGCGGGAGATGTCGTGCAGCAGACCGATGTACAGGGGCTGGCGCAGGAACAGGGGCGAAACCGTGAGGTCCAGGGACAGGAGCTCGCCGCCCTGCCGGCGCAGTTCCACTTCCCGGGGGCCGTGGGGCAGGGCCAGGTTGCGCGGGCCCAGGGGGGCGTGGGTAGCCAGGTAGTCCCGGTAGGCCTGGACATGGTTCTCTTCCAGGAATTCGCCCAGGCCATGGCCCAGGAGCTGCTCCTCGCCAAATCCAAGCAAATGGCAGACGCGCGGATTGACGAAGCGGATCACGCCCTGAGCGTCCAGGATCAACAGGCCTTCCGCCATGTTGTTGACGATGCCCCGGTAGTGTTCGGCCTGGGCGCGCTGGGCCATCAGGTAGCGTCGGCTCTGCAGCTGGGTACGGACCCGGGCGCGCACTTCCTCGCGGCGCACGGGTTTGCTGATGTAGTCGGCGCCGCCGGCCTGGAAGCCGGCCACCACGTCCTCGGTGTCGGTCATGGCGGTGACGAAGATCACCGGGATCTCGGCCGTGGCCTCGTTGGCCTTGAGGCGCCGACAGAGCTCGAAGCCGTCCATGCCGGGCATGTTCACGTCCACCAGGACGAGGTCCAGGGCGGTGTGCGCGGCGATGGCCAGGGCCTGGGCGCCCGAGGTGGCGGCGAACACCTGGTGGCCGTCCATCTCCAGGATGCCGCCCAGGACGTTGAGGTTCTCCGGGATATCGTCGACGATCAGCAGGCTGGTCTCGCCGGGGGCGTCCAGGTTCTCAAGTTCCATCGCGCAGGTCCTCCAGTTCACGGCGTAGGCCGTCCAAATCGTAGCGTCGCAACAGGCCCTGAAGTCGTTCGCTCAAGGGTCGGGCCTCGGGCCCCAGGCGATCCAGCTCCTGGAGGCCGGCCTTGATGCCGCTCAGCCAGCTAATGGCCACGGCGTCCAGCAACTTGCGCCGCAGGGCCGCAGGGATGGCGGGGGCGGTCGGCGCTTGCGCCAGGTCCGTGTCCACCTGCAGTTCCGGGAAGCTCAAGCCCAGGTGCAGGCTCAGGCAGCGGCGGATATCGTCCACCAGCAGCGGCTTGGCGACGAAATCGTCGAAGCCTTGCTGCAGGCATTGCTCGCGCTCGTGGTCGAAGGCCGAGGCACTCACAGCGACACAGGGCGGACCACCGCCGGGCAGCTCGACGCGCAGGTGTTGCAGGGTATGAAGCCCGTCCATGACCGGCATGTAGAGATCCATGAGCACCAGGTCGATGGCCTGCTCCCGGAGCCGAGCCAGGGCCTCCTCGCCGTTCGAGGCCTCCGCGACCTCGACGCCCAGGTGCTCCAGCATGGTGTGCAGCACGCTGCGGTTGGTCTCGGTATCGTCGACGACCAGGACGCGCGGGCGCCGGGGCGGCCGGGGGGCCGGCGCGTCCCCGGGGTCCGGGCCGGCGGCCAGGGGGCGGTGGGCCGACGCCAGCGCCAGCTCGAAATGGAAGCAGCAGCCCTGGCCTGGCAGGGAACTCAGCTCCAGGGTGCCGCCCATCAGCTCCACCAGGCGCCGGGCGATGCTCAGGCCCAAGCCGGTACCGCCACGCAGCTCGCCCTGCTTGGCCTGCTGGAAAGGCTGGAAGATGACGGCCTGCTCGGGAGCGGGGATGCCCGGCCCGCTGTCGCGGACCTCGAAGCGATAGCGGTTGGCCGCCAGGTGGTGCACCGACAGGCCGATCGTTCCAGCGGCGGTGAACTTCACGGCATTGCCCAGGAGGTTGAACAAGACCTGCCTGAGCTTGCCGGCATCGCCGCTGACCCTGCAGGGCCCGGGGAAGTCCTGCTCCAGGCATTGGTCCAAGCCTTTCTGCTGGCAACGCAGGGCGAACATCAGCATGAGCTCCTCCAGGAGCTCGCCCAGCTCGAAGTCCACGAGCTTTAGCTCGGCGGCACCGGACTCGATCTTGGACAGATCCAGGATGTCGTTGATGAGGCGCAGCAAATGCATGCTGGACTTCTCGATGGGCGCGACCCGGTCGAACAGCTCCGGCGGCAGCCGGGGATCGGCGCGCAGCAGCTGGGCGTAACCGAGCACGGCATTGAGCGGCGTGCGGATCTCGTGGGACATATGGGCCAGGAAGCGGGACTTGGCCTGGTTGGCGGCCTCGGCCGCGCGGCTGGCCTGGGCCAGCTGTTCGGTGCGCTGGGCGACGCGCGCCTCCAGCTCCTGGTTGAGCCGGGTCAGGGCCAGCTCGGCGCGCTTGAGCGGGCCGATGTCGCGGCTCACGCCCCGGTAACCCCGAAAACCGCCGTCCCCATCGAAGACCGGCTCGCCACTGGACTGGGCATGGAGCGTGCGGCCGTCCGGCAGGTCCAGCTCCCAGGCCAGGTCGCGAAACGCCAGGCGCTCGCCCAGGCAATGCTCCAGGTACTCGCGGGCCTGGGGCGCGAAGCGCAGCTTGTGCACCGAGTCCCGCGTACTGCCCAGGTAGGTCTCCGGATCGGTGCCCGTGGCTTCGCGAAAACCCGGGGAGACATACACCAAGCGGCCCTCCGCGTCCCGCTCCCAGTACCAGTCCGAGGACAGGGCCAGGAGGCTGCGGAAGCGCTGTTCCCGTTCCTTGAGGGCTCCCAGGCGCGCCGCGATGGCGGCGGCGAGGGCGGTGGCATCGTCCGGCGGCGGATCGCATAGCGCTTGCAGGGGCCGCAGCTGTGCCAGGAGCAGCCGGTGCAAGAGCAGATACAGGATCCATCCCAAGCTGCCCACCAGTCCCAGGCCGAGCGCCAAGGCCGGGAGCAGGGGCAGGCCCGCCTGCTCCTGGACATAAAACCCGCCGGCCAGGGCCGCCAAGCCGACCACGCCGAATATGCCTGCCATCAACAGGCGACGAAGTGCCAAGCTGGGACTCCCCAGACCAGTGCATCCCACGGCAGGCTCGATCTCGGCGGTCATCCTAAACTCCGGTGCGCCCGGCGGCGCGACCTGATGAGCTTAGAAGCTAGATGCCGGTCCGGCCACCGGCCCGCTCCGCTATACTGGCGGTTTTCTCCCCGCCGCAACGCCCATGCCCGAACTCTCCCTGCTCTGCACCGCCCCGGAACGCCGGACCGAGGCCTTGGCGCTGGCCCAGGACTTGGGCATTGCCCTGGTCCAGGAGTCGCCCGCCGGCGCGGACCAGCCGCCGGGAAGCTTTGCCCTGCGCCTGACCCCCGAGCGCCTGGAACTGCTGCACCTGGCCGAGCCGGCGGAAAAGCCCCTGGCCTTCGATTTCCTGCATGGCGAGCTAGGCTGGCGGCGGACGCATGGCGGCGGCGAGGCGGTGGTCAAGGCCGTGGTGGGCAATGCCAAGGAAAAACCGACGGTCCTGGACGCCACGGCCGGCATGGGCCGCGACGGCTTCGTCCTGGCCTGTGCCGGCTGCGCGGTGACCATGGTGGAGCGCTCGCCGGTGATCCATGCCCTGCTCGCCGACGCCCTGGCCCGCGCCTTGGCCGATGGCGAGCTGGGCGCCCTGCTCGGCAGCCGCTGGCGCCTGGTCCATGCCCAGGCTCCGGCCTATATGCGGGGCTTGAGCGAGGACCAGCGCCCGGACGTGGTCTACCTGGACCCCATGTACCCCCACCGCAAGAAATCCGCCCTGGTGAAGAAGGAGATGCGCGTCTTCCGCGCCCTGGTGGGCGAGGACGCCGACGCCGAGGCCCTGCTGCCGGCGGCTCTGGCCTGCGCCCGCCGGCGCGTGGTGGTCAAGCGCCCGGATTACGCGGAATTCCTGGGGGGCAGGAAGCCCAATTACAGCCTGGAAACCAAGTCCCAGCGTTTCGACGTCTATCTCGTCGGCTAAAACCGCCAGCGCAGACTCAAGGAAAGGCTCTGCTCCCGCGCCTCTGCATCCCGGCCCAGGTAGGCCCGCGCCGGGCGCTCGCTGTCCACCACCAGGTATTCGGCGCCGAGATCCAGGCTCTCGTTCCAGCGGCGCAGCCAGGCCAGGGCCCAGGCCCGGCCATCCTCGCCGTTGTCGTCCATGGGCGTCATGTCCTCGTCGTCCACCGAGTAGCGGTCGGCGCGCAGGCTGACGCGGTTCTGGCCATCGTCGCGGGCTAGAAGCAGGTAGGCAGCCTGGTATTCGGCATAGACGCCCCGGTAGATCGAGCGGCCCATGCGCGTGTCGCCCCTGAGGGCTTGGGCCGAGACTTCCCAGGCCTCGGCGGGCTTCCAGAGGGCGGCAACCTGGTCGTAGCGCGTCGCCCAGGCGTATTGGCCATCGTGAATGACCGTCGGCTCGCCCCGGTTGTCGTAATGCAGGGCCGAGAGCTTGAGAGCATCGGTCCAGGCGTAGCGTAGCCCGGTGTAATAACCCAGGCGGTCGTCGATCTCGGTGAAGGGCTCGACCCAGGGCTTCTGCCGAGGCAGGGCGCCGCCGGGACGCCAGACCGGCAGGCGGGCCAGATCCAGGCGCTCGTTCAGGCCGGTGACGCGCTCGCCCACGGACCAGCCGCGCCAGGCCAGGAGCGCCCCGGCCGGATCGTTCCAGCCGAAGACGCCGAGCACGAAGTCCCAGTCCTGGTCCGAGCCGGCGAAGCGCCCGGGCCGGGACAGGGTCCATTCGGCGCCTAGGGTGCGCACCTCCTCGCCCAGCCAGGCATTGATCGCCGAGGTGGAGAGCATGCCGGGCGCGCTCCAGCCGGGGCCGCTGTTCTCCAGGGAGAAGGCCGGGAAGAAGGCGCCCAGTTTCACCCGGTTGCGCCAGGGGCCCGAGGGCACCGGCTTCCATTGCAGGAAGGCCTCGCTGAGATCGGCGAAACCCTCCCGGTCGTCATAACCGTGGGCCACGAACGTGGCACCGACCGTATCGAACAGGCCCTGCCGGCCCACGATGAGGGCCTGGTGCAGGCGCAGGCCGTCGCCCTCGGCGTCGACCCTCAGCTTGCCTAAGGCCCGCTGCTCCCAGGAGCGCTCGGCATCGCCCCGGACCAGGCGCAGATCCACCAGGCCCTCGGTCTCCAGGGCCGAGGCCGGCAGGCTGGCGGCGATCAAACAGAGTCCCCACACCGGTTTCATGCCCGTCTGACCTCCTGCAAGCGGCCCTTGGCCGGCCAGGGCGAGTGCTCCAGCCAGGCCAGGAAGTCCTTGGCGGGCATGGGCTTGGACAGGTGGTAGCCCTGGGCGAGATCGCAGCCCCAGCTGCCCAGGAGGCGCAGCGCCTCGGCGCTTTCCACGCCCTCGGCCACCACCGACAGGGCCATGTTGTGGCCCAGCTCGATGGTGGAGCGGACGATGATGGCATCGTCCGGGTTGTTGACCACGTCGAGCACGAAGGACTTGTCGATCTTGAGTTCGTGGACCGGCAGGCGCTTGAGCTGGGCCATGGACGAGTAGCCCGTGCCGTAGTCGTCGATGGACAGGCGCAGCCCCGCCGCTTTCAGCTCGCCGAGCAGGGCCACGGCCTTGTCCGGATCGCTCATCACCGCGCTCTCGGTGACCTCCAGGACCAGGGCCTCGGGCGGCAGGCCGTGGCGTTTCAGGCCGGCCTCCACCAGGTCGTGCAGGCCCCGGTCCATGAGATCCACGGCCGAGAGGTTGACCGCGCATTTCAGGCCATGGCCGGCCGTGCGCCAGCGTGCGGCCCAGGCCATGGCCTCGTCCAGGACCCAGGCGGTCAGGTGGCGCACGGCGCCGGTCTGCTCGGCCAGGGGGATGAACTCGTCCGGCGGGATGAAGCCGTGCACCGGATGCACCCAGCGCACCAGGCATTCCAGCCCGGCGATCTGCCCGGCGGCGATGTCCAGCTTGGGCTGGACATAGAGGGCCAGCTCGCCGCGCTCGATGGCGGCCTTGAGCTCGCCCATCAGGGACAGGCGCAGCAGGCTGTGGTGGTCCAGCTTGGAGTTGTAGATGCAATAGGGCAGGCGCTTGCCCTTGCCCACGTACATGGCCACTTCGGCATGCTGCAGCAATGTGCCGGCCTGCTCGCCATGCTCCGGGCACACGGCCACGCCCACCGTGGCCGCCACTTCCAGCTCGATGCCCTCCAGGGCGAAGGGCGCGGCGAAGGCCTCGCGGTAGTGCAGACCGATGCCGATGATGTCCCGGGCGCCGATCTGGGGCACCAGCAGGGCGAATTCGTCGCCCCCCAGGCGCGCCAAGACATCGCCCTCGCGCCGGCACTGCTCCAGGCGCCGTGCCGCCTGTTGCAAGAGTTCGTCCCCGGCCAGATGGCCCAGGGTGTCGTTGATGTCCTTGAAGCGATCCAGATCCATGACCAGGACCGCCAGGCGCGTGGCGTCATGACGGGCGGCCAGGGCCTCGGCCAGGGCCAGCTGGAAGCGGTTGCGGTTGGGCAGGCCGGTCAGGGGATCGTGATAGGCCAGGTGGCTGATGGCCGCCTCGCGCTCGGCGATGCCGGCCTGCATGGCGGCGAATTCCTTGGCCAGGACACCCACTTCGCCGCGCCGCTCCTCCGGCGGCCGGGCCGCGTAATCGCCGGAGCCGATGCGCCGCACATAGTCCACCATGGCCTGGATGGGCCGCGACACCGTGCTCGCCACCAGGAAGGCGCCGATGCCGGCGGCGCCCAGGGCGAAGAGCACGATGGCCAGGAGCTGCAGGCTCAGGGCCCGGTAGTCGCTCAAGGCGTCGGTCAGGGAGCGGTGCATGAGCAGCTGAATCGGCGCCGTGCCGGCCGCGCTGAGTTCGGCGCGATAGACCACGTATTCGCCGTCGCGGCTGGCCTGGGTGCTGACCCCGGCCGGGGCCAGGGCCAGGAGGCGCTGGGCCGGGCCTTCCGCCTCGCTGGCCGCCAGACGGACGGGCGCGGCGGGCGTGCCGCCGAACAGGCTCAAGGACGAACCGGTCAGGCGCGCCAGGCGCAGGGCCTCGGCGTCGTCGATGGCGAAGCCCATGACCAGGTAGCCGATGAGATTGGGCCGGGGCGCGAACACCGGCGTGGCGGTGACGTGGAACAGCCGGCCCTCGAGGATCAGCAGGGCATCGGCGGGCGCCTCGCCCTGCAGGAGCTCGGGGCGCGGGAAGCTCATGCCCGGCTTGAGCCGGCTATCGGTGCTGGCCAGGACGCGCCGCTCCGGATCGGTGGCCAGGGCGATGCCCGCCTCGCCCCGCCGCCGGTAATTGTCCAGGGCCACGGTCAGGGATTCGGCGGAATCGGGGCGGGCGTTGACCAGCTCGTCCTTGAGGCCGTAGTCGCCGGCGATGGTGGCGGTGACCTGACGCTGCAGGCCGGAGCGCGCCGCCATGGCATTGTCCAGGACGCCGTAGCCGGCCTGGAGCTGCTCGCGGATCTGGGCCAGGGTATGGCCATAGGTGGTGCGATAGACCATGCCCAGGACGGCGGCCATGATGAGGCCGATCAAGGCCAGGAAGAACAGGAAGATCCGCCAGCGCAGGCTACCGCGCAGCGTGGTGCCCAAGTTCTTAGTCATAGACCCGCCGTTGGCGCGGGTCCGGCTTCAGGGCCTGGGTCAGCCGGATGCTGGCGCTGTCGCCCGTCAGCACGGGCTCCACCGCCAGGGGCGCATTACCCAGGCGCGGATGGAAGACCTGGAAGCGCCAGGGACCCTGGTCCGGCACGCTCAGGCGCGCCTCGCCCTTCCCATCGCTCTGGGCGAACCACGGGCCGTCGATCACCACCACATAGCCCAGCATCCAGTCGTGGATGTTGCAGCCCACGGTGACGATGCCCGCCTGATCGAAGACCAGGGTATGGGGCTGGTTCTGGCCCTTGAACAGCTTCATGTCGAAGCGCTTGGCCGGCGAGAAGGAATAGACGTGGTGGTTGATGGGGTCGGAATTGGGGAAATCCACCGTCGTGCCCACCTGGACCGGCAGGATGAAGGGCACGAAGGCCTTCTTGATCTGATCGAGCACGGCCGTCTTCGCCGCCGGCGCACCCGCCTTGCCCTCCACCCAGATCACCGCCTCCGCGAGGGGTCCCTCGGCGCTGGCGATCTGGACCTGCAAGTCCTTGGCATGGGCCACCGGAGCCAGGCTCAACGCGGCCAGGATGCCCATCATCATTCGCTTCATTACCGCCTCCTTTCGCTATCCGACTGAGTATAGAGAAGATTACGTCGGCGCCCAGGGGATGGATGCGAACAGGCATTGGAGTCGCCGGAGCCGCGTTTGTGACACCGCCGCCGGTGGACGCGCCCGGATCGGCAGGGGAACCTTTCCGGTTTACCCCGTTCCAAACCTTAGCCTCTGAATAAGTCCATCCTGGACATATTCAGAACGCGAAGTCCGGCGCATGTCCGTACTTCGCTAACGACAAATCAATCACTTACGTGATCGATTTGCGGGCAGGCCATCCATGGCCGGGGGAAGCTCTGACTTTTTCAGCGCTTCCTTAGTTTGGACAAAAACGAACGCCCTTCCCCCATGCCCGCCTCGCCGCGCCACTCGGGCCCCGCCCAGCGGTCCTTAGGGGGAAGAGCCGGTTGTCGAGCTGGCATCCGCTTCGCCCTGCGGTGGATCGGAGTAAACCACGAGGGGGTTTAGCGATGAGCATCCTGCCGTTTTCCGGTAGCCCCGGCTTGAGCATCGGCATCGAGCTGGAATTGCAACTGGTGGAGCTGGCCAGCGGCCGCCATGCCTTTGCCTCCGAGGACATGCTGCGCGATCTGGACCTGGGCGATTCCGCCGCCCAGATCAAGCCGGAAATCAGCCAGTCGATGATCGAGATCAACTCCTCGATACACCGGGATTTTCCTAGCCTTTCCAAAGAGTTGCAGGGCCTGCGCGAGCTGATCTCCGGCACCGCCCGGGGACTGGACATCGGCGTGTGCGGCGGCGGCACCCACCCCTTCCAGCCCTGGGCCGATCAGCGCATCAGCGACACCTCGCGCTACAAGTCCCTGGCCGAGCGCTATGGCTTTCTCGCCAAGCAATTCGCGGTCTTCGGCCAGCATATCCATCTCGGCGTGCCCGATGGCGACACGGCGCTCTACCTCTGCCACGCCCTGACGCGCTATCTGCCGCATTTCGTGGCCTTGTCGGCCTCCTCGCCCTTCTACCAGGGCGTGGACACCGGCTTCGCCTGTTCGCGCCTGTCGGTGGTCAATGCCTTTCCCCTGTCCGGCATGCCGCCCTGGGTCTTCCGCTGGGAGGAATTCGAGCACTATTTCGAGCAGCTGCGCAGCCTGGGCGTGGTGCGCTCCATGAAGGATTTCTACTGGGATCACAGGCCCAAGCCGGAGTACGGCACCGTGGAAATCCGCATCGCCGACACGCCCCTGACCGTGCACCGGGCCGCCCTGCTCGCCGCCTATGCCCAGGCCCTGGCCGCCGCCCTCCTGGAGGAAAGGCCGCGCCTGAAGGCCGAGCTCTACCAGACCTATGCCGTCAACCGCTTCCGCGCCGCGCGCTACGGCCTGGCGGCGGAACTGCTCTGCCCGGAACGGGGCGGCCCCTACGGGCTGCAGGCCGACATCCTGGACACCCTGTCCTGGCTGGAGCCCTATGGACGCCAGTACGCGGCCACCGAGGCCCTGGAGCAACTGCGGGCCCTGGTGCATACCTTCGACACCGACGACGTCTGGCTGCGCAAGAGCCAGGCCAGCTACCAGGAGCTGCCGGCCGTGGTGCGCGCCCAGGCGGGGCGCTGGATGTCGGCCTAGGCGCGCAGGCCCAAGCGGAACTGGACCGGCGCGCGTGGCGCGCCTATCCCCCCCACTCGCCCAGCATCGAAGCGTCTCAACGCAGGGTGTTTTTTCCGCCGGTCCTCATGATGGCTAAGCGCCGCCCATAAAAAAGGCCCGCGCAAGGCGGGCCCTCTCCGGCATTGCCCTCGGGCAAGGACTTACCAGATCTTGATGCGCTCCGCTTCGGGCTTGAACAGCTTGTCGCCGGCCTTCACGCCGAAGGCCTGGTAGAAGGCGTCGTTGTTCATGACCGGACCGTTGGCGCGGTACTGGGACGGGGAGTGCGGGTCGGTCAGGAGGCGCTTGACCAGTTCCGGCTCGCGGTACTTGCGCGCCCAGACCTGGGCCCAGCCGGCGAAGAAGCGCTGGTCGCCGGAGAGGCCGTCGATGACCGGGGCCGGTTGGCCGTTCAGGGACAGCTTGTAGGCCTTGTAGGCGATGGCCGAGCCGGACAGGTCGGCGATGTTCTCGCCCAGGGTGAGCTCGCCGTTGACCTTCTTGCCCGGCAGGGGCTCGTAGGCCGCGTACTGGGCGACGAGCTTGGTGGTCAGGGCCTTGAAGGCCTTGGCATCCGCCTCGCTCCACCAGTTCTTCAGATTGCCGTCGCCGTCGTACTGGCTGCCCTGGTCATCGAAGCCGTGGGAGATCTCGTGGCCGATCACGGCGCCGATACCGCCGTAGTTGGCCGCGTCGTCGGCGTCCATGTTGAAGAACGGGGGCTGCAGGATGGCGGCCGGGAACACGATCTCGTTCTGGGTCGGGTTGTAATAGGCATTGACGGTCTGGGGAGTCATCAGCCACTCGTCGCGGTCGATGGGCTTGCCCAGGTGGCCGATCATGCGGCTGTATTCATACTGGGAGGCGCGCATCAGGTTGCCCACCAGTTCGTCCTGCTCGATGTCCAGGCTGGAATAGTCGCGCCAGACCTTGGGATAGCCGATCTTGGGGGTGAACTTGGACAGCTTCTCCTTGGCCTTGGTCTTGGTTTCCGGGCTCATCCAGGCCAGCTCGTCGACACCCTGGTCGAAGGCCTTGATGAGATTGCCCACCAGGACCTCCATCTTGGCCTTGGCTTCCGGCTTGAAGTGGCGCTCGACGTAGATCTTGCCGACCAGCTCGCCCACCGAGCCGTTGATGCCGTCCACGGCCTTCTTCCAGCGCGGCTTGTCTTCCGGGATGCCGGCCAGGGTCTTGCCGTGGAAATCGAAATGGGCATCGGCATAAGCCTTGGGCAGGTACTCGGCATAGGCGTCGAGCATCTTGAACTTCAGGTATTTCTGCCAGGTCAGGACCTTGTTTTCCTTGAAAATCTTGGCCATGCCCTGGAAGTAGCTGGGGGTCGAGATGTTGACGGCGTCCAGGTTCTTCAGGCCGGCGCCTTCGAAGAACTGGTTCCAATCGAAGTCCGGGGTCAGGGCCTTGAGCTCGGCCAGGCTCAGCTTGTTATAGGTCTTCTGCGGGTTGCGCAGCTCCACCTTGGTCCACTGGGCCTCGGCCAGCTTGGTTTCCAGGGCCAGGATGTCCTTGGCGGCTTCGGCCGGGTTGCCGTCGTCGGCCAGGGTCAGCAGCTTCGCTATATAGGCCAGATAGGCCTCGCGCACCTGCTTGAACTTCGCGTCGTCCTTCAGGTAGTAGTCGCGATCCGGCAGGGTGGTGCCGGACTGGGTGAAGATGGAAATGTACTGGCTGGAGTTCTTCTCGTCCTGGTAGACGTAGAAGCCCACCGGGGTCTGCACGCCCAGTTGCTGCAGGTAGCCGAAGTGCTCGATGACGTCCGGCTTGACCTTGAGGCGCTTGATCTTGGCCAGCTCGCCGGACAGAGGCACGAGGCCCAGCTTATCGATGCGCTTCTCGCTCATGAAGCTCTTGTAGAAGTCCGCCACCTTCCGGGCATCGGAACCGGCCGGGTTCTCGGCCCTGGACACGTCCTCGATGATGGTCTTGATGCGGTCGCGGGACAGATCGTCCAGCATGCTGAAGGAACCGAAATTGGACTTGTCGGCCGGGATCTCGGTCTTCTTCAGCCAGCCGCCGTTGACGTGCTGGTAGAGGTCGTCCTGAACGCGCACGGACTTGTCGTGGTCGGCGAGGTTCAGGCCGGACTGGACAGCCTGGGCATTGAACGCCAGGCCTAAGGAGGCCACCAGGGTGGAAACTACGAATTTTTTCATGGAAAAGCCCTACCAGGCATGGGGATTAAAACGCCGCCAGACTAAACGGGGCGGGGCCGGACGGGCAATGCACTGGGCGCCGAAAAATGTAAACAAAGATTACTTTTTCTAAGATCCGGCCATGATGCGGCTTTTCTTGATCGAGAACAGGAGGCCGGAGCCATGGCCATGAATGCAAACACTTACCCTGATGGGGGGTTTTTGTCACAATACACGGCCTTGCCCAGCCGTACGCCCGACCATGCGCCTCGTTCCGCTAGCCCTCATCGCCGCCACCAGTTTCGCCCCGGGCGCGTTCGCGGCGCCGGTGACGGCGGTCCTGCCGGGTTTCGATGCCCAGGTCGAGGAGGTCTTCGCGTTGACCAAGGTGCCGGCCCTGGCGCTGGTGGTCGTGGCCGGCGGCAAGCCGGTCTACACCAAGACCCTGGGCGTGCGCAGCCGCGCCAAGCCCGAGCCCATCGACGAGCACACCCTGTTCCGCATCGCCTCGGTGTCCAAGACCTTCGCCGGCGTCCTGGCCGGCCAGCAGCTCAACGAAGGCCGGCTGCGCCTCTCCGACCCGGTCAGTAAATACATCCCCGGTTTCCGCCTCAAGTACGACCGGGCCGGGCAGCTGAACCTGGAGCACGTGCTGTCCCACACGGCCGGCCTGCCCCACCATGCCTACGACGATCTGCTGGAGGCCGGCCAGCCCTACGGCGTGTTGCTGCAGCGCGTCCAGACCCTGGGTGCCGCCTGCCGGATCGGGACCTGCTTCAGCTACCAGAACATCCTCTACTCGACCATCGGCAACGCCATGGAGAAGGCTACCGGCCAGAACTACGAGCAGCTGATCCAGAACCGTCTGTTCACTCCCTTGGGCATGCGCGACTCGGGCGTGACCCTCAAGCACTTCTACGCCAGCACGAACGCCGCCCTGCCCCATATCCGCAGCGCGCGCGGCTACTGGCCCAAACCAGTCGACCAGCCCTATTTCGAGACCCAGCCGGCCTCCGGCGTGTCCACGTCCATCCACGACCTGGGTCAGTACCTGGCGGCGGCCATGGGCCACCGCCCGGATGTCATCGCGCCGGCGGTCATGAAGGAACTGACCAGGCCGCGCATCGCCACGCCCAAGGAGGGCTTGAGCTCCAAGTGGCGGCGCACGCGCGTCAAGAACCCGAAGTACGGCCTGGGCTGGCGCGTGTTCCAGTACGACGGCCGCCACCCCATGATCTTCCACGCCGGCGGCCAGTTCGGCGTCAGCTCGGTGATCGGCTACCTGCCGGGCAAGGACGTCGGCATGGCCATGCTCTGGAACGCCAGCGAGGGCCGGGTCACGACCCTCATGCCCCAGCTCTTCGACGCCGTGCTCGACCTGCCGGCCGTGGACTACCTGGAAAAGCCCAAGCCGACCGCCAAGAAGGCCAAGAAAAAGAGCCGCGCCCAGCTGCTGCGCGAGCAGCGCAAGGCCCGCGCCAAGGGCGCCTCGGCCAAGACTAAAAAAGCCGCCGCCAAGAAGAAGGCGGGGGCCAAGAAGCCGGCCACCAAGAAGAAGGCCGCCAAGACCGGCAAGCGCCAGACCCAGCGCAAGCGGACCACGCCCTGATGAGCACGCCCCCGCCGTCGAGCGCCGCCTTCGATCGGCTCTGGGTCGGCGACTGGCTGGTGGACGGCCCGGGCAATCGCTTGAGCCGGGACGGCGAGGTCCGCCCGCTACGCCACAAGGCCATGGCCGTGCTCCTGGTCCTCGCCCGGGAAGCCGGCCGGACGGTCAGCCGGGAAGCCCTGGTGGCCGAGGTCTGGGACGGCAACGAGTACGTGGCCAACCAGGCCATCAACAACGCCATCTGGTCGATCCGCCAGGCCCTGGGCGACAGCTCGGAGGCGCCGCGCTACCTGGAAACCATTCCCAAGAAGGGTTACCGCCTGATCGCCGAAGTCTGCCGGGAGACGGCGTCGGCACAGGCTCAGCCGCCCGCGACGCGCCGCAGGCCCTGGCCGCTGTTGGCGGCGGGCCTGGCCGCCTGCCTGGCCGCCGGTTTCGGCCTCCGGCAGGCAGGCGAGCCGCCGCCCCTGGCCTATGGCCCGCCGGAGGCGCTGAGCGATTACCCGGGACTGGAATACCTGGGCCGGCTGTCCCCCGATGGCCAGTGGCTAGCCTTCGGCTGGTGGCAGGGCTCGAGGCAGGGCCGGCTCTTCCTGCGCCCCCGCGCCGACCGCAAGGCCGCGCCCCGGGACATCAGCGGCGAGCATGGCGAAGTCACCGGCATGGCCTGGGCGCCGGACGGCCGCACCCTGGCCTATGCCGCCATCCACGAGCCGAACCGTTGCACGCTGTGGCGCTACGAGCTGATAGGCGAACGGCACACAGCCCTGGGCGACTGCCAGCCGTTGTGGACGCCGACCCTGGCCTGGTCGCCGGACGGTAAGCGCCTGGCATTCAGCGGCCGCGATGCCGCCGGCGCGGGCGGCCTGTTCCTCATGGACGCCGCCGGGGGACCGGCGCGGCGGCTGACGCCGGCCCGCAGCCTGGGCGAGGCCGAGCGCCAGCCGGCTTGGTCGCCCGATGGCCAGCGCATCGCCTACGCCGCCGGCAATGCCGAGGATGCCAGTCTGGACCTCTACGAGACCGACCTGGCCGGTCGAGTGACCCGCCTCAGCCACGAGCGCCTGCGCGGCCTGCACGGCGTCAGCCATGCGCCCAACGGCCAGGACCTCATTTATTCCACCACGCGCCAGGGCAGCCGCCAGCTAATGCTCTGGGAACGGGCCAGCGGCCGCAGCCGCCCGTTAGGCCTGGAGGGCAGCGCACCGGACGTGGCCGCCGACGGTAGCCTGGTCTATGCCCTGCTGCGCCAGCATCGCAGCCTGGGCGTGCTGGAACTGCCGGCCCCCGGCGGCCAGGCCGTGGCGCCCCGCCGCATGGCGCGCAGCCTGTTCCCCGATTACGCGCCCGTTTGGAGCCCGGCGGCCGGCCTCTTGGCCTTCGTGTCCCAGCGCAGCGGCCACGAAGAGCTCTGGCTGTCCGCCGGCGACGGCGCCGGCCTGCGCCAGCTGACCCATTTGCAGGGCGTCGCCGATGCGCCCGCCTTCGCCCCCGCCGGCCGCAGCCTGGCCTTTCTCGGCAGCTGCGGCGAGGCGGGGCGCTACGGGCTGTGCCGGGTGGCGGTCGAAGACGGCGCCGTCCAGCCCTTGCTGGCGGACGGCAAGACCTATGGCGCCCCGGCCTGGGAGGCCGACGGCCGCCATGTCTGGCTGTCCAGCGATCGGAACGGCGCTTGGCGCCTGTGGCGCGTGGCCGCCGACGGCAGCGGCGCCGAGGCGCGGCCGACCGCTCACGAGCCGGGCTTCGTGCAAGTCGCCGCCGACGGCGCCAGCCTGTACTACTCGCCGCGCTTTTCCGAGCAGATCCAGCGCCTGGATCTGGCCAGCGGCCGGGAGAGCACGGTCTACGGCGCGCCTGCCGACCGTCGCCTGGCCAGCTGGCGCCTGGGGCCGGAGGGCTTGGCCCTGCTGACCCGGGGAACGGAGGAATGCCTGGAGCGCCTGGTCCCCGGTGTAGCCATTCCCGAGGCGCTGGCCTGTTATCCGTTGGGCAGTTTCAGCGAATTCGCCCGCTTCAGCCTGGCCGGCGCACGGGTCTATATCGACCTTGCCGATGTCAATCTGGCCGATCTGATGCACAGCCAGTCTCGCGGCGATGACAAGTAACGCATTGAATTTATAAAGTAAATTATTTTTGGATGGGGATGGGATGGCGATTGGATGCCCCTAGGGCGCCCCAGGCTTGTCCCGGACTTTTTCCCTGATGCTCAATGCACTCCGAAAAGTGTCGTCGACACAAACCGGAGCCAACCATGCACCCAGTCCCTCGCCTCCCCGGGCTTATCCTGCCCCTGTCCTTGAGTCTGCTCAGCGCCTGTTCCAGCGGCGGTGGCGGCGGCGACGATGCCGCGCCGCCCGTGCCGGTCGCGCCGGCCGTCATCAAGAGTTTCGGCGCCAGCCCGGACACCGTCGATGCCGGGGCTGGCGCCACCCTGAGCTGGACGGTGGAGCAGGCCCAGGCTTGCACCCTCAACGGACAAGCTGTCAATGCCGCGGCCGGCAGCCAGGACACCGGCCCCCTGCAATCGACCACCGAATACGCCCTGAGCTGCAGCGGCGCCGGAGGCACGGTCAACCGTCGCGCCACCGTGACCGTCAGGACATCGCCTCCGCCTTCGGCGGTGGACATCACCCAGTTCCGCGCGGAGCCGGCGGAAGTGGCGGCCGGCGGCGCCAGCGTCCTCAGCTGGCGAGTCGCTAATGCCACGGCCTGCTCCTTGAACGACGACAGCGTCGACGCCGTACAAGGCGCGAAGAATACCGGGGCCTTGCAGGCCGCGACCCGCTACACACTGGCCTGCCGGAACGTCACCAGCCAGCAGAGCCGGGAACTGGAAGTCAAGGTCACGGCCGCGCCGCCGCCGCCCTCGGCCGGCTGGCGGCGCCTGGCCGACATGCCGGCGGGCATCGCCAAGTTCGGCGTCGGCGCTCTGGGCGGCAAGCTCTATCTGGTGGGCGGTTACAACACTTCCCAGGCGACGTGGATCTACGACATCGCCAGCGACAGCTGGCGCGCCGGTCCCTACCTGATCTACGGCACGGACAATGTGTCGGTCGCGACCCGGGGAGACATGCTCTACGCCGTTGGCGGCGAGGCCCGCCGCCGCCTCCAGGTGTTCGACGGCAAGTCCTCCGCCTGGAGCCTGGGCCCCGCGCTGCCCTCCGCCCGCTTCGCCTCGTCGGTGGGCATCATCGGCGACAAGCTGCACATGGCGGCCGGCTGGAACTACAACAACAATGCCAGCGCCTCCCTCGACCACCACGACAGCTATGACCTGGCGGGCGGCGGCTACACGCGTCTCGCGGCCATTCCCACGGCGCGCAACGCGGCCGCCGCCGGTGTCATCGGCGACAAGCTCTATGTGGCCGGCGGCCGCGCGCCGGGCATCCGCCACTACGACGGCCTGAGCATGGCCAGCCTGGAGGTCTACGACCCCGCCAGCGGCAACTGGACCAGCGGCCCGGCCATGCCCGCCGCCCGCGCCAGCACGGCCGGCGCCGTGCTCAAGGGCAAGCTCTATGTCTTCGGTGGCGAGACCGTCTACCCGGCGGTGAGCAATGCCGTGGAACGCTTCGATCCGGCCAGCAATCGATGGCAGACCCTGGCGCCCATGCCCTATGCCGCTCACGGCCTGGGCGCGGTGACGGTGGGTGATGCCATCTACGTCATGGGCGGATACACGCGCGGTAGCGATGCCGAGGGCAGCGAGTCCAAGGCCTTGTACCGCTACGTCCCGGAAAACTGAGCCGAGTCCGCATGCCTCCACGCCCCCGCCATCGAATTCGAGACCTCGTCGCCCCCGCCCTTCGGCAAGCTCAGGACAGGCTTCGGCGGGGACCCAGCCAGTGGCTATGGAAAGTTCCGGGATTGATTTAGCATCCAGCGGCCATGTCGCGCCCCCTCGGGCCGATTCCGCTTTGGCCTCCAGTGCTCGGCGCCGCACAGGGCACCTGTAGATCGCCCTCTCCCTAACCCTCTCCCGTCAAGGGAGAGGGGACAAGAGGCTCGCTGCGCGCGCCGCTCAAAGCCCCTCTCCCTCGCGGGGGAGAGCGTAGCGAGGGGGCCGGTTGGGGAGAGGGGGCTCCCCCGGGCCCCTAGGCGCCGCCGAGCATTCAACAATAACCCTGTGTTGCACTCAGCTCCTGCAACCGCCGAACAATAAACGCTAGTCGCGTGAGCCGGGGTGGCGCAGCGTAACCCGACATCACTTCCGGCTCAAAACAGGAGAGGCCCCGTCGGGCCTCTCTGATTTCCAAGACTCAGGTTTTCTTGACCCTGAACCACTGCGCATACAACGCCGGCAGCACCAGCAAGGTCAACACCGTCGCCACCAACAAGCCCCCCATAATGGAAGCCGCCATCGGCCCCCAGAACACGGAGCGGGACAGGGGGATCATGGCCAGGATGGCGGCGAGGGCGGTGAGCATGATGGGGCGGAAGCGGCGCACGGCGGAGCCGATGATGGCTTCGTAGGGGGCAATGCCGGCGGCGATGTCCTGGTCGATCTGGTCGACCAGGATCACCGAGTTGCGCATGATCATGCCGGCCAGGGCGATGACGCCGAGCATGGCCACGAAGCCGAAGGGCATGTGGAAGAGGAGCAGGGCCATGGTCACGCCGATGAGGCCCAAGGGCGCGGTCAAAAGCACCAGGAAGGTGCGCGACAGGCTTTGCAGCTGGATCATCAGCAGGGTGATGACCACGACCAGCATCAAGGGCATGACCGCATTGATGGAGTTCTGCGACTTGATGCTGGACTCCATGGCGCCGCCGATTTCCATGACATAGCCGGGCGGCAGGGCGTCGCGGATCTTCTGCAGCTTGGGCCAGAGGGCATTGGTCACGTCCGGGGCCTGGACGTGGGCGGGGATGTCGGCGCGCACGGTGATGGTGGGCAGGCGGTTGCGCCGCCAGATCACGCCGTTTTCCGCCTGGTAATTGACATGGGCGACTTGCGACAGCGGCACGTAGCGGCCGTTGCCGATATGGATATTGAGATCCTGCAGGCGGCCGACATTGTTGCGATTGGCGTATTCGGTACGCGCCACGATATCGATCAGCTCGTTGTCCTCACGGAACTGGGTGATGGGCGTGCCGGCCAGGAGGGTGCGCAGGTTAAAGCTGAGCTGCTGGGTGGACAGTCCCAGGGCACGCGCCTTGTTCTGATCGACCTCCAATTTCAGGATCTTGCTCTTCTCGTTCCAGTCCAGGTTGACGTTGTGGGCATTGGGTTCCTGGCGCATGACCGCCGCCATCTGCTCGGCCAGATCGCGCAGGGTGTCGGGGTTTTCGCCGGAGATGCGGAACTGCACCGGGTAGCCCACCGGCGGGCCGTTGGGCAATCGGGTGGCGCGCACGCGGGCGTTGGGGAATTCCGCCGGGAAGCGTTCCTCCAGGCGGCGGATCAAGGCCTCGCGCTCCTCGGTGGAGCGGGTCAGGATCACGGTCTGGGAATAGTTGGTGTTGACCAGCTGCTGATCGAGAACCAGCACGAAGCGGGGGCTGCCGCCGCCCAGGTAGCTGGTGTAGTTCTCCACTTCCTTCTGCTCGGCCAGATAGGCCTCGAGTTTCTTGGCTTCGGCCTCGGTCTGCTTCCAGCTGGAGCCTTCCGGCAGCCAGAGATCGACGACGATTTCTGGGCGGGTGGAATTGGGGAAGAACTGCTGCTGGACGAAGCGGAAACTGAAGATGGACAGGGCGAAGGCGGCGGTGGTGGCGACGAGGACCAGCTTGCGGTGATCGACGCACCAGGCCACCAGGGCGCGGAAGCGCCGGTAGAAGGGCTTGTCGTAGACCGCGTGCTCGTCGTGCTGGTGAGCCGCATCCGGCGCCTTGAGCATATGGAAGCCCAGATAGGGAATGAAGACCACGGCCACGAACCAGGACATGACCAGGGCGATGCCGGTCACGGCGAAGATGCCGAAGGTGTATTCGCCGGCGGCGGACTTGGCCAGGCCGACCGGCAGGAAGCCGGCCACGGTGATCAGGGTCCCGGTCAACATGGGGAAGGCCGTGGAGGAGTAGGCGAAGGTGGCGGCGCGGACCTTGTCCCAGCCCTGCTCCAGCTTCAGGGCCATCATCTCGATGGCGATGATGGCGTCGTCGACCAGCAGCCCCAGGGCGATGATCAGGGCGCCCAGGGAGATCTTGTTGAGATCGATGCCGGCCATGCGCATGGCCACGAAGACGATGGCGAGCACCAGGGGGATGGACACCACGACCACGAGGCCGGTGCGCAGCCCTAAGGACAGCAGGCTGACCACCAGGACGATGGCCACGGCCTCCATCAGCGAGCGGGTGAATTCGCCGATGGACGACTTCACCACCGCCGGCTGGTCGGAGACCGGGTGCACATCGATGCCCTTGGGCAGATCGGCCTCGATGCGGTCCATGGCCTCGCGCAGATGCCGGCCCAGCTCGATGATGTCGCCACCGGCCTTCATGGAGATGGCGAGGCCAATGGCCTCCTCGCCCCGGTAGCGCATGCGCGTCGTCGGCGGGTCGCTGTAGGCGCGGTAGATCTTGCCGATGTCGCCCAGGCGGAAGGTGTTGCCGCCGGCGCGGATGCCGATCTCCTTCAGATGCTCCACGCTCTTGAAATCGCCGGAGACGCGCAGGAACACGCGATCGGTCTCGGTGGACACGTCGCCGGCCGAGATCATGACGTTCTGGTTCTGCAGGGTGTTGATGATCAGGGCGGGGTCGATGCCCAGAGTCGCCAGCTTGGCGTCCGAGCTCTCGATATAGATCTTCTCGGCCTGCAGGCCGACGAAATCCACCTTGGAGACGTCGGGCACGTGCAAGAGCGTCTGACGGATGTCCTCCACGTACTCGCGCAGCTCGGCATGGCTGAAGCCGTCGCCGGTGAAGGCGTAGATATTGCCGTAGGTGTCGCCAAATTCGTCGTTGAAGAAGGGACCTTGCACGTCCTGGGGCAGGCTGCCGCGGATGTCCTGGAGTTTTTTACGTACCTGGTACCAGATGTCCGGCACGGTCTTGGGATCCACGTCCTCGCGCAGGTTGACGAAGACCGTGGACTCGCCGGGCTTGGAATAGGAGCGCAGGAAGTCCAGGCCGGGCAGTTCCTGGAGCTTCTTCTCGATACGGTCGGTGAGTTGCCGCTCCACTTCCTCGGCGCTGGCGCCCGGCCAGGCGGCCTGGACCACCATGACGCGGAAGGTGAAGCTGGGGTCCTCGGCCTGGCCCAGCTTGAAATAGCTGGCCAGGCCGAACAGGGCGCTGACCAGGATCAGATAGAGCACGAAGCTCTGGTGCTTCAGTGCCCATTCGGACAGATTCGGGCCTTGCATCAGCGTGCCTCCAGAAGCTTGACCTTCTCACCCGGCACGAGCTTGTGCACGCCCGCCGTGACCACGCGCTGGCCCGGCTCGATGCCGGAATCCACCACCACCTCGTTGTCCAGGTAGCGGCGCACCACCACCGGCGCGCGGCGCACGCTGGAGGTCTTGTCGTCGACGATCCACACCGAGGGCTGGTTCTTGGTCTGCAGGATGGCGGTGAGCGGCAGGCGCATGCCCTCCTCGTGGTTGCTCTGCAGATGGACATTGGCGGTCATGCCCAGCTGCACGGCGCCGCCGTGTTCCAGGACCGAGACCCGGGCCCGGTAGGTTCGGGTCACCGGATCGGTGTCCGGGGCGATCTCGCGGATCTTGCCCGGGAAGCGAAGGTCGGGCTTGGCCCAGATGGACACCTGGACGGTGGCGGCGGCGCGCAGCTCCTCGACCCGCGATTCCGGCAGGCTGATCTCCACTTCCAGCTCCTCCGGCCGCGCCAGGAACGCTACCGGCTGACCGGCCGCCAGGACCTGGCCGGCCTCGGCATCCAGGCGGGTCACCACGCCGTCGAACTCGGCCTGCAGGTCGGCATAGCCGGCCTGGTTGGCATTGACATCGTACTGGGCGCGGGCCTGCTTGAGCCGGGAGATCGCGAGATCGTATTCGGTCTGGCGCAGCTTGAATTCCGAGCTGGAGATCAGCTTACGGGCGAACAGTTCCTGGTAGCGGTGGAAATCCGCCTCGGCGCGCTTGTGGTCCGATTCGGCCCAGCCGTACTGGGCCTTGGCGGCCTCCGCCGAGAGTTCCAGATCCTGGGGATCCAGACGGGCCAGGAGCTGGCCCTTCTTCACCGCCTGGCCCACTTCCACCTCGCGGCGCGCCAGCTTGCCGGCCACCCGGAAGCCCAGGGGCGTCTCGTAGCGGGCGCGCACCTCGCCGGAGAAGGCGGCCTCGGGATTGAGGGCCGTGCGGCTCACCACGACGGAGCGCACCGGCCGGATGTCGGGCGCCGGCGGCGGCGCCTCGCTGCAGGCGGCCAGGGCCAGGGTCAGGGGCAAAAGCCAGAACGCGGTGCGCATGCTCATTGCGGAGCTCCTTTGAGAAGAGTGCCTTGTGACAGCAGGTCTTGTGAATGGGGGGCGAGCGCCGCCCGGATCAGGTCGAAATACACGGCAAGAAAACGGTCGTAATCGGTGGGCTCCGGCTCATAGAGGCCGAAGGAATGCTTCCAGATCATGGCCTTGACCAGGGGGCCGGCCAGGACGCGCACGGCGTAATCGGCGTCGAGGCGTCGAAACTCGCCGGAGGCCATGCCCCGCTCCAGGACGGCGAGCATCAGCTTGAGCGTGCGGTCGATGATCTGGGCCTTGTAATACCGGGCGAGCTCGGGGAAGTTGCCGCACTCGGAGCACATCAATTTGGGGATGCCCGACAGCCGGGGATCGGCCATGGTCGTCCACCACTCGCGCACCAGGGTCTCGAAGGCCGCCCAGGCCGTGCCCTGGAACTCCTCCAGCAGGGCCTCGCCCCGTTCCACGCGCGGCAGCAGGGCCTCGCGGATCACGGCCTTGAACAGCTCTTCCTTGTTGCAGAAATACAAATAGGCCGTGCCCTTGGTGACGCCGGCGCGCTTGGCGATGTCCTCCATCTTGGTGGCGGCGTAGCCGCGCTCGACGAAGAGATCCAGGGCGGCATCGATCAACTCGGCGGGCCGGGCTTCCTTGCGGCGCAGCCAGCGGCCGACGGGACAGTGGGTTTCGTTTATCATGGCATTCAGTAAATAAATAACCGGTCAGTTAGTTGTGACAGGGTAAGGGATCTCGCGCGCCTGGTCAATTCGTGAGCAAGGAGGAGATGAAGATAGGGCTTGCCATGGGGGCAAGCTCAAGAGGGATTTCGGAAAGGGAGTCGGTGCCTAGGCGGCGGCTCAAGCCACCGCGGGTGAAGCCGGCGAGCGTAGGTCCCGCTTCAGCGGGACTAGCGCGGCGCCCGGCTGAAGCCGGACCTACGGTATGCCCCCCGGGTGCGGAGATCCGCAAAGGCGGGCGTAGCGTAACCCGCCATGCCCATTCCCAGGGTTGTAGGGTGGATTCGCGCCACAGGCGCAATCCACCCTACGCCCGTGGCATCAGCGCCCCTTCCGCGACTCGCCGATATAAAAGCGCGCCTTCTGGGCATTCTTGGCGCAGCCGCCGAAGGCCTCGACGGTTTGCTGGCCCTTGGCGGCGGTGAGCAGGGTCAGGGCCTTGGAATAGCTGACGGTGCCGGCGAAACCCTCGGCCTTGGCGATATCCAGCTCGCGCCAAGCGGCGTCGAGCTGGGAGCCGCAGGCGGCGCGGCCGGGCTTGTTGGCGGCACAGGCACAAAGACTGGCTAGGGTCAGGAGCAGGGCTAAGGTGCGTAGGGGCATGAACGGACTCCGTTGAAGGGCAGAGGGCTGCGTGATCAGTGCTATTTTGCGCGCTCAGCTGCGGTAGATTCGTGTCAGGCCGCCGTTGGCCTGGTAGCGCGAGGCAGCCTTGAACGGGCGACTCAGCAGGGCCGGCCTGGCGCTCGGACGGCTGAGGCCGAACTGGCGCGGGTACATGGGCAGATCATTATAGGCAATAGGCGCCGCCGGCTTCGAGGTTGAGCCGGTCAAAGCTGAGACGGTTCATAGCCGCCACGTCTAGGCGGTTCTCCGCCAGTAGGCGCCGAACTTAAATCGCTGTTCCCAGTTGGACGACATCTGCCGGTTCGTCTTGAGACGTCGGCGTTAGCGGACGTATCGCAGGAACGCGGGTTACCGAGGTGTTTCGACTTGGCCTGCCCTGTACTGGTCGGAGGACGGGCCTGCGACCCGCTACGGAGCACGAACGGGGTCAAAGCGGTCGATATTTCGGCGCAGCCATAAAACGCAAATTAACAGCGTTCATTCCGGGCCGAACGGGTGTCGTCCATGCCGGCGCCGCTGTTCAGGTCGGGCATGGCTATTTGTGAACGCGAATGGAAAAAAACGATGCGCATTTGCTACAGTGGGCGTCGCTTGGCAGACCAAGGAGAGTTAGCGCCGTGCTTTTCTACCGGCTTACGCCCCGTACCGTCGTCACGGCCCTGTTCCTGAGCAGCCTGCTGTACATCTCCCTGGCGGCGGCACAGCGATATGGGCAGACAAATTTCTACAACCCCCTCGAACACTTGCTGGTTTTTCTTTATTGCCTGAGCAGTTACCTCTGCCTGGTCGCGTGTATGCGCAGCCGCCAGATGTTGAGCGTACGCGATTACCTGGCGGTGACGCTGTGGGCCGGTCTGCTCAATTCGATGCTGACGACCGCCCTATGGCTGGGGATCCGCTTGGTGGTGGTGCTTGAGTCCGGCAAAGATGAGTGGCTACCTTCCATCGCCTCCGTGCTCGTAAACACGGGCTATACCCTGTGTTCGGTATACCTGGTGGTGGCCGGCGTCTACCTGAGCTTCCACTATCTTTACCAGGCCAACCAGGCGGAGCTGGATCGGCGGCTGGCGGAACGGGCCTCGGCGGATGCACGCCTGAAACTACTCGTGCAACAATTCACTCCGCATTTCCTGTTCAATAATCTCAACGTGCTGGCGGCCCTGATCAGCATCGATCCGGCACGGGCCACCGATTTCGTCACCAAGCTGGCACGCCTCTATCGTTTTCAGATCCAGCACAAGGACAAGGCCAGCGTCCCGTTATCGGACGAGCTGGAGTTCACCCAGGATTACATGGATCTCATGAACATGCGCTTCGATGACGCCTACCGGCTACGTATAACCCTGGATGAGATGGCGCGTTCGGCTTGGCGTATCCTACCCGGCGCCTTGCAATCCCTGGTGGAAAACGCCGTCAAACACAATGTAGCAAGCCACGACGAACCCCTGGATATCCAGATTTTTTGCTGCCCGGGCAGTATTACCGTGCACAACGCGCTACGCCGGCGCCGACAGTACCTGCCGTCGACGCGCACGGGATTGGACAATATTCGTCAGCGTTACCGCTCGCTCGGGCTGGGCGAGATCGACGTGCAGCTATCCGAACAGTTTTTTTCCGTGACAATTCCCCTGATGGAATCGAAAGATGAACATAGTGATCATTGAAGATGAAGCGCCAGCGGCACAATATCTTGAACAGCTGATCGGCCAGTGTGAGCCGGCTGCGCGGGTTTGTGCCAAGTTGGGCAGCGTACAGGCAATCTTGAAGTGGTTTGAGGAAAATGATGAACCGGAGTTGATTTTTTCCGACGTGGAACTTAGCGACGGCGTCAGTTTTGAAGCCTGGGAGCGCTTGGCGCCGGCCTGTCCCATTGTTTTCACCACGGCCTATAACACCTATTTCCAGGCCGCCTTCGGCAGCAATGGGGTCGATTATCTGCAAAAGCCCTTCAGTCGCGAGGATGTCCAGCGCAGCCTGGAAAAATACCGGCGCCTGAAGCGGGCTATGCTGACGCCGGACAAGACCACCCTGGAGCTGATCCGCCGTCTGCTGGAGAGCGGCTCCTCGCCCAAGGAAACCTACCGGCGGCGTTTCCCGGTCAAGCGCTACAATGGCACCGAGCTGATCGATGTCAGCCAGGTCGCCTTGTTTCGCCTCGATCACAGCGGCCTGTATGCCATCGAAGCCGAGGGTAAGAGTTTTCCCATGCTGGACTACACCCTGGCCAGCCTTGAAGAACAATTGGATCCGAAGCAATTTTTCCGGACTAATCGCAACGAAATCGTCAATATCGATTTCGTCAATCTCATCCAGCAGCTCGGCAAGGATAAGCTGCGAGTTGCCCTGGGCAACAAGCTGGAGTCGGTCACCAGCACCCACAAGACGCCGCTGTTTCGCCGGTGGATCGAGGGGGAATGAGCATCACAGGGGCGGTCGCGCCGACCGCCCCCGGATCCAGATCACTCGTGTTTGAGCAGCAACAGCAGATTACCCCGTTCCAGCGTCTGACTGACCATGCCGGTAATGAGCAGGGTCAAGGCCGTAAGGCCCAGGCTGGCAAGCAGGTATAGCGCCAGGGATTGGCCGATGTTCTGATGGAAGCCCGCCAGCCAGCCCGCCGTGGCGAACCAGGCCAGAGGCCAGGCTGCGAGGTTGGCCAATAGGGATAGCCCGAGGAATTCGCGTACGATGAGCCAGGTCAGGTCGCGCCGGCTGGCGCCCAGGACCTTGCGAATCGCTATCTCCTTGATGCGGCGCTGGCACAGGAAACTGCACACGCCAACCAGGCCCAGGCTGACGCTGAGCAGGGACAACATGGCGAACTGGTTGAGCAAGTCGCTGCGCAGCCGGTCCTGGCGATGCAAGCTGTCATAGGCATCGCTGAGCAAGCGGTAGGCGGGCAGGCGCTCGCCGCTCAACTCCAGCCAGCGTTCGCTCAGCCACTGCACGGCATAAGCCAGCTGCCCGGGAGCGTGGTGCACCACCAATTGAGCTTGCGCGGCATAGGGTTTGCCCGTGGTGTATAGCAGGGGCTGCGGCGGCGCGTGGACCGAGGTCAGCAGGTAGTCTTCGGCCACGCCGACGATACGGGCGCGCACCGGTTCCCGGAAATCGGGGCCGAAGGCCAGATCCAGCCATTGGCCCAGGGCTGTGTCCGGTTCGGCGTAACCTAATTGCCGGGCAGCCAAACGGTTGATGAGGATCGGCATGTCCTGCTGTTGCGCCGCAGGCGCCGACCAGGGTTTAGCCTGAGCCGCTTCGGCGTCGGAAAATTCGCGGCCCGCCGCTAGGGGGATATCCAATGCCTGGAAATAGCCAGGCCGGACGTCGGTGAAAGGCAGCTTGTCGAGCATGCGCCCCGGCGCCTCGCTCAGGCGCGCGGCAAGGAAATTGCCATGCTCCTGAGTCGGCACCAACTCCCCCACGGCCACCTTGCCGATGCGTAGGTTCTGCTCGGCTTGCTGGCGCAGCAGGGCCGCGTGCTGGTTGAGCAAGGCACTGTCCAGGCCGGGAACCAGCAGGCGGTCCATGCGCGCATAGCCGGTTGGTAGCTGGGCGATATGACGCATTTGCAGCCAGGTGTGGCCGCCCCAGATCACCAGGGTCAGGCCGGCGCAGAGCTGCAGGAACAGGATGACGCGGCGGAAGATCACGCCGCTGCGGCCATGCCGCGCCAAGCCCTTGATGGCGGGGAGCGGGTGCAATCTGGCCAGGAGCAGGGCTGGATACAGACCCGCCAGCAAGGCCGTCGCCAGGTAGAGCGCCAGTGCTGCGCCGGCCTGTTCCAGGAGCAAGCCCAGCTGCAGATTCTTGTCGAACAAGGCATTGAAGGCCGGTAGGACGAGGGCGACCAGAAGCAGGGCCAGGGCCAGGGCGCCAGCCGTGAGCAGTAGGGGTTCGAGCAGGAATTGCTGGGCTAGATCGCCATCTCTGGCGCCCAGCACCTTGCGCAGGCCAACCTCCTTGCCCCGCTCCACGGCATGGGCCGTGGCCATGTTGACATAATTGAACAGGGACACCAGCAGGATCACGCCCGCCACCAGGCTGAACACCAGGATCTGGTGTGCATCTCCATTGGCTCTCTGCTCGCCTACGCCCTGGCTGTGCAAATGGATGTCAGTGACCGGCATCAGCTCCAGGCGCAGTTCCACCTCGGGCATCTTCGCGCGGATCGGCGCGGCGACCAGGGCATCCAGAGTACGCAGCGCCTGTGCGGAGGACAGTTCCTCGGCCAGGCGCAGATAGGTCCAAGCGGTGTTCTGCAGCCAGTTATTCTGGGCGTCGCTGCCGAAGCGGCTCAGCCAGTCGCCGGTGCCGGCCAGGGCGGAGAATTGCAGGTGGCTACCCTGGCGTGGTTCGGCGAGCACGGCGCCGACGCGTGCCGGGTAACGTCCGTCCACCAGCACTTCCTGGCCAAGGGCCGATTGAGCGCCGAACAACCGGCGGGCCAGTGTTGCGCTCAACACCAGCCGGTTCGGCTCCCGCAGGCTGGCCGGAGCGTCGCCAGCCTGGCTGGCGAGGGGAAAGAAGTCCAGGAAGCCGGGATCGGCGTAGGCGAAATCGTCCAGCACCAGCTCCTGACCGCCGACCCGCAATTGCGTCTTGCGGCGCATCAGGCGTACGGCCTCGGCCTGGCCGGTCATACGGGTATTCAGCGTGGGCGCCACGGCTGCCGAACTCAGCACCACGGAGGTGTTGTCCATGGCCACGAAGCGCTGGTGCAGTCGGTACACGCGCTCGATGTTCGGGAACTGACGGTCGAAGCGACTCTCGTCCATCACGTAGAGCAGGATCAGTAGGCTACCGCCCAGGCCAATCACTAAGCTGGCCAGGGACAGGGCTGTCTGCAGGCGCTGCTTGAGCAGATGGCGCCAGGCCATGCGCAAGTAATGCAGGTACATGGTCGGCTCCTAGACGGCGAGTTCGTAGTGGATGGGGTCGGGCAGCTTCAGGCGTCCGTCGCACATGCTGCACACCTGCCGCGCGCAGGCCGCGTGCTCGGCGCTATGGGTCACCATCAGGATGGTGGAGCCTTCCATATTCAGAGCCTGAAGCATGCGCATCACTTCCAGGCCGTGCTGGCTGTCCAGGTTTCCGGTGGGTTCGTCCGCCAACAGCAGGCTGGGCCGCCCCACCAGGGCTCGGGCGATGGCGACGCGTTGCTGCTGGCCGCCCGACAGCTGCAGCGGGTAATGGCCGGCGCGGTGCGCCACATCGAGGCGTTCCAGCATGGCCATGACCCGCTGCCGACGCTCCGCCGTGGCGATGCCTTGGTACAAAAGGGGCAGCTCGACATTTTCGAAGACCGAGAGTTCGTCGATCAGGTTGAAGTTCTGAAAAATGAAGCCGAGATGGCGTTTACGGAATTCGACGATTTCTCCGCCACCCAATGAAAACAAATCCCGGCCCTTGAACCAATAGTGACCGCCATCGGCCTTGTCCAGCAGGCCGACGACGTTGAGCAGGGTGGATTTCCCGCTGCCCGAAGCGCCGGTGATTGCGATGAAGCTACCTTCGTCCACGCTCAGGCTGACGGCATGTAAGGCCGTGGTACGGATATCCCTCGTCTCGTAAAATTTGCTGACCTTTTCCAGGGTGATCATGGCTTACTCCTGAGTTAGGGAAATGGCGGAAAGGGTGGCGGAATCGCCGTAAGGGGAAACCACCAGACGTTCTCCGGGACTCAGCCCGGACAGCACTTCCACATGGCGCGTGGTCTTCCGGCCGAGTATCAGTTCGCGTCGGTGGGCCGTTTTGCCGTCCGGATCCAGTACAAAGGCCCAGCGTCCGCCGGTGTCGCCGACAAATCCGCCATTTGGAATGCTGAGCACCCTGGCCTCTTCGGATAGAGCCAATTCCAGGGTGATGTTCTGGCCCCGGCGAACTTCGGCGGAAAACGCTGCAGGTAGGCTGAATTCCACTTGGAACTTGCCATCTTTCACTTCCGGGTCGATATGATTCAGGATCAATTCAAGCATCTGACCGGCCAAATCGGCCTTGGCCTTCTCACCGAGGCCGACCTGGCCCAGATAAAATTCGTCGACCCAAGCCACGACCTTGAATTCACTGAGCGCATCGATCTGCCCCAGGCGTTCGCCGGCGACCATATTCGCGCCCAGCTCCGCCTTCAGCGAGGTCAGACGGCCGCTGGCCGGAGCCCGGACGATCAGACTGTCGTAATTCCTGCGGGCCACTTCCAGGTTGCGTTGCTGCTGGGCCGAACTTTTCTCCAGTTGGCCGACCAGGGTTTCGCGCATGGCGTTGTCGATCTTCTGGCTGGCCAAGGTCAGATCCCGGGCCCGCTGCTGGTAGGCCAGCTCCTCCCGGGTGCGCTGGAAGACATCCTGGGAAATCAGCTTCTTCTGCACCAATACCTCCTGCTGCTTCGCCTCGCGGCGCAGGCGGGTTATCTGGTAGTCGAAATTGGCGACATCGCGCTGCAGGCTGAGCTGGTTTTGTTCGATGGCCAGACGCGTGCTTTGCAGATTATTCAGCTGCTCGACGATTTGTGCCTCCCGGGAAATGATGTCGAGCTGCAATGAGGCATTGCTAAGTTCGAGAATAACCTGCCCTTCCTGGACCAGCTCGCCTCCCTTCACCAACACCTTTTCCACGCGTCCGCCGACCTCTGTATCGAGAAAGCGACTCTGCCTTGGCATGAATACGCCACGCAAAGGCGTGGACTCGCGCAGAGAGCGATAGGCCGCCTCGCCAAGCTCCACATTCCTGATATTTAGCCGCGCGGACTGCGACGCGGGCGCGGATATGGTCGCCCAGGCGATGACCGATGCCGTCAAGCCTGCAACGGCCATCACGGCGGCCATTTTGCGGCTGCTGCGCTGTCGTACAAGAACTTGGTCCATAAGGAGACTCCGCAAAAACTGGATGAGGCCCGACCATAGGCGCAGCCTATATATGGGCGCAATCGCCCCCGACCCGAGTGCGGAAAAGCCGGGGGTGAATGCGGAAAGTGGTGGGTGGTCAGCAGCTCAGCCCAAGTACGCATGCGCGCAATCGGACAAGAGAGCTGGGGTAGCGAAGTGGCTGGGCAGTCGCTATGACGACAGGAACAGGCCTGCTCCAGTGGGCTGAGAATTCGACCTGATTGAATGCCGAAATTTCAATGCTGGCCGCCGATTATCGACTTCAGAGACGGAAATAGGCCGCGTCAACGGGGCGCTCCGATTGGACAAGGACGGCCGTCTCGTTTAACTCTATTTCTGCGCCAGGCAAGACGCCAACGCGCAGGACCCCATCCATCGTCGAAACCAACAACAAGGACCACATGATGAATTCAGTATTAGCTCTGCAAAGCCTCATGTCGACGGAATCCGAGAACGCGGCGTACTACATTTCGGCACTCAGCGTGGTTTGCAACGCCACGCTGCTGTTTTAGGCCCGCCATGAACATCGAGGTATGCCGCCCTTTTGAAAGCGATGCCGATGGGATGGCGCGACAAAATGAAGTGCGCAGGAATCTAGAAATTCCAGTTGGCGGCGTTGATACGTATTGCGTGACCAAACCTCTGCGTTTGCGCGATGCAAAGGCCGCAAGCGATTGCCCCGTGTTGTAACGCGCGGTCATTTAGCCTGCGCATGAGCACAAGCTGGATGGCCGCATTTTAACCAACGTCCGATAGGACAATTAAGGAGAAATCCATGAGTAACGTACTCGCCCTGCAGACCGTGTCCAACCTTGATGGCCGTGAGAATGGCGAAAACGCCATCGGCCTGTCCTCCCTGTGGAGTATTGGCTGCACCTGCAACGAAACCGTTCAGAAATAATCGTCACAAACTAACTCATTAGGAGAAAATCATGAGCAACGTACTCGCCCTGCAGACCGTGTCCAGCCTGGATAGCCGTGAAAATGGCGAAAACGCCATCGGCCTGTCCTCCCTGTGGAGTATTGGCTGTACCTGCAACGGCACCGTCCAGAAGTAATCATACCAAACAAATTCATTAGGAGAAAATCATGAGCAACGTACTCGCCCTGCAGACCGTGTCCAACCTTGATGGCCGTGAGAATGGTGAAAACGCCATCGGCCTGTCCTCTCTGTGGAGCATCGGCTGCACCTGCAGCGGTAACGCCCAGAAGTAAACTCGCATTCCTGCGAGTCTGAATGGCCGGCGTACCATCCGGTGCGCCGGCTCAGAATGGACTCAATGGGCTCTATATTTCACTCTACAGGAGTACGCATTTTGTATCGTATCGAGCGGCGCGCGGGACGCGACATTTTATACAACACCCTCTTCAGCCAGAGTGAATTCAAGAGCTTTGACAGCTATCGTTCTGAAAAAAAGGAATACCTCACTGTCGTTGAGCCCATGTTGCCGCCAGGATGGACGTCCCGCCAGGGCAGTGCCTACTGGTGCTCGGTGAAACCTGAGGATGATCAGACCCCCCAGGCCGGATTCAAGATTCATTTGTCGGCCACGCTGGTGGACTCGGAGGCATTGCTACGAACCGTTGTTCCTGAGTTCATTGCGCGCGGAGTCGCATTCAAGTTCGTGATCGATCGGCATATGCATGCTTTCGTAAATTCGCAAAACTGCGGAAAGTCATCGTCGGGAAAATTTATCACCGTATACCCTCGTGATGAAGCCGAGTTCCAGTCCCTGGCGCAGTGCCTTGTAGTACTGACTGCCGGCTTTGATGGGCCATACATCCTGTCTGACCGACGCATGGAAGGAAGTCGGGTGGTCTTTTACCGCTATGGTGCGTTTTTTAGCGAGTTTCATCTCAACCATTACGGAGAAAAGCAGGCAATGGTGCGACTGCCTGATGGCCGCTTGGCTTCAGATCGGCGGATGAATTTCTTCGTGCTGCCGGATGGGGTTGTCGACCCCTTTCAATCCGAGGAAAAAAAGGCAGTAGAGCCGCTGCTCAAGGGACGTTATTTGGCTGAAAGCTGTCTGTCCAATTCCAACAAGGGTGGAGTATACGTCGGCCGTGATCAGCATACCGGGCAGAAAGTCATCATCAAAGAGGTTAGGCCTCATATCAACCGCAGCGACAGTCATGGCTTTGATGCCCTCGATTTGCTAAAAAACGAAGCGCGCTGCCTGCGGGCCTTGTCGGATACGGGTCTTGTTCCACAAGTCTATGACGAATTTCAGGATTGGGAGCATCAGTTCCTGGTGATGGAATATGTTTCCGGAAAGGAACTTTCCTTGATTCGGGCCGAGGAGGACTTTGCCCTGAATTTGAAGACGGGATACAGTCTTGACGATCTACGTAACTTCTATGGAGATATTCTATTCATTGCTGAGAAGCTGATTTCTGCGCTCTATGCAATTCATGAGCGTGGCGTGGTTGTCACCGATCTGAGCCCGCAGAATGTGTTATTCGACCGTGCCGAAGGGAAGTTTCGGTTCATCGACTTCGAAGGTGCCAATTACACGC
The DNA here is from genome assembly GCA_016182845.1 of Gammaproteobacteria bacterium. GTDB lineage: Bacteria > Pseudomonadota > Gammaproteobacteria > Enterobacterales > Permianibacteraceae > JACPFT01. Next base: position 159,596 of record JACPFT010000008.1, on the reverse strand, counting down.
TGGATGAAAGTTGTCCGAATTTTCGCATCGGCACAATGGGGTTCACAAATAACGACCAGTTCGCCGCGCGAAAGCCGATGTTTTCCGATGATTTCGATGCGCTCTGCAATATCCTCTACAGCCTGATTGTCCCTGCCAATTCGCTCTTTGTTTTGGTGCCGGAGCGCAAAACGGCCATCATGGCCCACTTTATGAGTGAAAAGGGCGGAAGCGCGGAGTTCTTGGCATTGTTTTCTGAGCTCAGCACCGACCGGGCGCGGAATGCCTGCTTGTTGTCGGCGGCACGGGCTTCGCTGGAGGACATGCAGCTCCCGGCCTGCAAAGCGCCAAATCTTGATGTTGCCGAACTCCATCGAATGGGTGAAAAGCTAAGCCATACCTTGCGCACCCATCTGCGCCTGGAAGACGGTCAGCTCGCGTGCCGGCCGGATTACCGCGCCTTGTCTACCTCGCTTCTACATTTCGCCCATGGGGCAGGCGGCATCTGCTTTGCGCTGGAACGTCTGGGTCATGGCCTGGCGCCGGATCTCCGGCAGTGGCTGATTGCACAGGTGGATCAGCAAACATCCGCCCAACTGGCGCCTGGTCTGCATAACGGTTTTGCGGGATTAGCCTGGCTCCTGATGGAGATGGGGGATTTCGATCGGGCAGGTCGTTGCCTGCGGGATGCCGGCTGCTCCCCCTTATTTGGCCGATCGCTCGATCTATGGTACGGCCTTGCCGGCATCGGTTTAGCGGCGCTACGTCATTATAAGCTGACTGGCGATGCCGAATCGCTAAGGCTAGCTCGCGAGTGTGGCGATCGCATCAGCGCCAAACTGGAGCGTGACGAGGGCAGATGCTTCTTCCGTAATGACGAACAGGAAATATTTCATGGGCTCTGCCATGGTAATGCTGGACTCGCGCTGTTTTTTCTACGGCTTTGCCAAGTTGGCGGGGATAGCGAGCACTACCGAACAGGCCAGGAATTGCTTGCATTCGACATGAACGCCAGCCGTGAGCAGGATGGTTACTGCTCCTGGGCGCGCACTCAGGGTTCCAGGGTCGTTTCACCCTATTTGCGTGTCGGCAATGCGGGAATGATCCATGTCCTGCTACGCTTTTACGCGCATGGCGGCGAGGCTCGCTACCTCGATATGGCCGAGCGTGCCGGGCGTTATTTGTTCGGGAAATTTTGCCTGTCGCCATGCTATTTCACCGGTATGGCAGGTGTTGCCGAGGCGCTGTTGGAATTGTTTCTTGCAACGGGCAATACTCAATACCGAGACGAAGCTTACCGATTTGTCGAGCGAATCCGATTGTTTGGCAAGGAAACTGATACTGAGCTGAGTTTCGCCGGCGAAGATTTGCTGCGCTTTACCGATGATTTGGCCACCGGCACGGCCGGCATCGCGTTATTCATTAAGCGCCTGAGTGGTTCCGAGGCTGTAGGAGGCCTGTATGATTTCTGAACTGATCAAAGTGTTCAAAGGGCACGGCAAGCTCCTTGTCGGCGTAATCCTGGCCAACGGCCTCGTCGCGATCTGCAAGACGACGCTCGATCCGCTGATCATGAAATGGTTGATCGATGAGGCCTTGACCAACAGAAACCTCGATTTCTTCCTGCAAGTCGTCGTCGCCTCGGTCATTCTTGCCTTCGCCCTTCGTTTCATCCAGATGGGGGCGAACCTGGGGCGCTACCGTTTGATCAACCGCATAAAACGCTCGCGTATGTTGGGCAGCCTGACAGATTTCTTTGCCATTCCCTATACGACCATACGGGATAATGGCAGCGGTTATTTCGCCAATCGTGTATTCGATGAACCTGGCATGGTGGCGGAAAAGTCCGCGAACCTCAGCGTATCCGTCTCGGAGGCCCTGCTGTCTTTGATCTCGGCGATTGGCATCTGTCTATTCCTGTCTTGGCAAGTGACCATTGCCCTGTTGCTGACCGTGCCTGTTCTTTATATCTTTGCGCTCAAATTCGGTCGCAAGATCAAGGATCAGAGTGAAACGGAAAACGAGTTCAACGCGAAGCTACGCACAGCGCTGAATCGCTGCTTGGACAGTGTGAAAATGACGAGGCTGTTTTCGTTGGAGGCGCGCGTCACCGGCTCAACGACCGATGCGCTGGACAACTACCTTGGCGCCAATTACGCGCGACAGAGGACCTCGCAGATCTACCTGACTTGGAGCAATGTCTTCCTGGCCCTGTCCGAGACGCTCGTACTGGTCGTCACTGCTGCGGCGGTATTTTTCGGTGCCCTGACGGTGGGTGGTCTCTTGGCGTATATGAGTGGCTTCTGGAAAATGATGAATGCTTTGGTCACCTTGGTGGACAAAGCGCCGGAATTCTCCAATCTTGCGGCTTTCATCCAGCGGGCCAAGGAGCTAAAGGACATGGGGCGCGCCCCGGTGGTCAACGAAGTTCGTCATGTGCAGGTCGACGGATTGCAATTCGGTTATGGTGATGCCGTTCTGCTCGATGGCGTGAGCCTGCGTGCTGCGCCCGGGGACCGGCTGATGATCGCCGGCGCTAACGGTACTGGGAAGAGCAGTCTGTTGCATGTGCTCTGCGGTTTCTATGAGGCCAAGGGCGAGATCGCCGCGCCAAGCCAGGACCGCATCAGTGCCATGCTGGCTCCTTTCGGTTTCTTCCAGGGCAGCTTTGCCGAACATCTGGACTACGCCCGGCGCACAGCCGTCGAGAAGGTCCAGATCGATGCCATGCTGCAGGATTTCGGGATCCACGGCCTGCTTGACAAGGATCCGGCGCTGTTCTCCGAAGGGCAGAAACACAAGGCCTATCTGGCGATCTGCCTGGCCAAGGACGCGGACCTGTATGTTTTGGACGAGCCCTTGGCGGCGGTCGACGTGGAAAGCAAGGATGTGTTGATGCGCTGGATCGATCGGGTAACGGAGGGGCGCATGCTGTTCATGGTCATGCACGGCGACGAGAAGTTCCATGGTCTGTTCGACCGGCGCCTGTCGCTGGATCCGCCGCGAGCATTGTCCCTGGCCAGTTGAGGCGCAGGACCGGGCCCGCAGGGGCCCGGTTTCGCCTGGGGATTCAACCCCGTGCGAACAAGCTCTTCAGCCCCCGCAGCGCCTGGCGCGTGCGCTGTTCATTCTCGATCAGCGCGAAGCGCACATGGCCGTCGCCGTAGTCGCCGAAGCCGACGCCCGGGCTGACCGCCACGCCCGCTTCCTTGAGCAGCAGCTTGGCGAAGTCTATGGACTTCAGATCCTGGAAGGCTTCCGGGATCTTGGCCCAGAGGAACATGGTGGCCTTGGGCGGGGTTACCGCCCAGCCGAGCTTGCTGAGGCCCTCGCAGAGCAGGTCGCGGCGGACCTTGTACATGTCGCGGATGGCGTGCACGCAGTCCTGAGGGCCTTCCAGGGCGGCGATGGCGGCCACCTGGATCGGCGTGAAGGTGCCATAGTCCATGTAGGACTTGATGCGCGCCAGGGCGGCCACCAGCTCCTTGTTGCCGACACAGAAGCCGACGCGCCAGCCGGGCATGTTGTAACTCTTCGACAGGGAAAAGAATTCCACGGCGATGTCCTTGGCGCCGGGGACTTCCAGGATGGACGGGGCCTTGTAGCCGTCGAAGACGATGTCGGCATAGGCGATGTCGTGCACGATCCATATCCCGGCTTCCCGGCACAGGCCGACGACGCGCTCGAAGAAGGCCAGGTCCACGGTATGGCCGGTGGGATTGCCCGGGAAGTTCAGGATCAGCATCTTGGGACGCGGCCAGCTGTGCTTGATGGCCTGTTCCAGCTCGTGGAAGAACTCCTCCTCGGAGCCGGTGAGCGGGATGGAACGCAGGTCGGCGCCGGCGATGACGCAGCCATAGGGATGGATGGGATAGGCGGGATTGGGCACTAACACCGTGTCGCCCTTGTCCAGGGTGGCCAGGGTCAAATGGGCCAGGCCCTCCTTGGAGCCGATGGTGACCACGGCCTCGCTGTCCGGATCGATGTCCACGGCATAACGGCGCTTGTACCAGGCGGCAATGGCCCGGCGCAGGCGCGGGATGCCCTTGGACATGGAATAGCGGTGGGTGTCGCCGCGCTGGGCGGTTTCCACCAGCTTGTCGAGGATATGGGCCGGGGTAGGCTGGTCCGGGTTGCCCATGCCGAAGTCGATGATGTCCTCGCCGGCGGCCCGTGCCTTGGCCTTCAGCTCGCCGACGATATTGAAGACATAGGGCGGAAGGCGCTGGATGCGCGGGAAGGACTGGGGCATGATCGACTCCTCAAGCCGGAAGGAAACTGAACGAGCCGCCGAGTGTAACCAGCATAATGCGCTGCAACAACTGGGCTTGAGCCGGCATGAAAAGATGAAAATGCTGACAAATAAGCGGACACATTATGAATGTGCTGAATAAGTGCCTGGGATGGGCGCTTTTGGCTGCCCTGGCCCTGAGCCTTGGCGGATGCTCGTCTTTTCACGAGACCCCAAAAAATGAGCAACCGGCCCTGCTGGGACCGGTTCAGGCCGAGGTCCTGCTGGAGGGCGCGCCGGAGTTCCGCGCGGCGTATGATGAGGAACGGCCGGGCATCCCCTTCGCGATACCGGAAGGCACCGAGGTCCTGGTGTTCTTCGGCGCCTGGTGCCACGACAGCCAGCGGGAAGTCCCGCGCTTCATGCGCCTGGCGGAGGCGGCCGGCTTGCGTGCCCGGTACATCGGCCTGGATCTGGACAAGCGGGATCCGGCCGGCGAGGCGGTCCGCCATGGCGTCCTGCATACGCCGACCTTCGTGGTCCTGCGCCAGGGCCAGGAGCGGGGGCGGGTGATCGAACGGTCGAAAAAGGACCTGCGCAGCGAACTCGTTGCCTTGATCCAGAACTAGGCGCTGTCTGCGTCAGCCACGAGGCCGTGGTGTGTCAACAGGCCCCAAGGAGAGTTCATGAACCGCAGTTTCGAGGGCGAGAACCGGACCCAGCCCGAGGGTTACGCGATCCGCGTGCATCCCCGGCCCCAGTACATCGCCGAACAGTCGGCGCCGGAGCAGCACCGCTTCGTGTTCGCCTATACCATCACCATCGAGAACCGCGGCGAGAAGAGCGCCCAGCTGGTGTCGCGCCACTGGTACATCACCAATGGCGAGGGCGAGGTGTCCGAGGTCCAGGGCCCGGGCGTGGTCGGCGAGACGCCGATCCTGGAGCCGGGCGAGCTCTACACCTATACCAGTGGCGCCGTGCTGGAAACCCCGGTGGGCACCATGCACGGCAGCTACCAAATGCGCGGCGAGGATGGCACGCGCTTCGAGGCGGCGATCCCGACCTTCGCCCTGGTGATGCCGCAGATGCTGCACTGAGCGCCGTCCACTCCCACTCCGTTCGCCCAGAGCCTGTCAAAGGGCGAGTGTTTTGCACGCCGAGGCGCGATGCCGCCCGTGCTTCGACAGGCTCAGCACGAACGGCATTTCATAAGAAGCATCCATGTCAACTTGGCTGATCGGCGACGTTCAAGGCTGTTTCGACGAACTTCAGGCGCTTTTGCGGCGCATCGGCTTTCTACCCGGCCGCGATAGGCTGTATTTCCTCGGCGATCTGGTCAACCGGGGTCCCAAGTCCCTGGAGGTGCTGCGCTTCGTGCATGGTCTGGGCGATCAGGCGCTCAACGTCCTGGGCAACCACGATCTGCATCTGCTGGCCCTCTGGCATCACACCGAGAAGCGCAAGAAGGCCGATACCCTGGACGCCATCTTCGCCGCGCCCGACGCCGATCTGCTGCTGACCTGGCTGCAGGAACAGCCGATGCTGCACTATGTCCGCGAGCAGGACCTCCTACTCAGCCACGCGGGGCTGCCGCCGGCCTGGGATCTGGCCACGGCCCTGCGCTGCGCGGCCGAGGTACAGGCACAGCTGCGCGGCCCCAAGCCGGAAGAGTTCTTCGCCCTGATGTACGGCAACGAACCCTCGCGCTGGAGCGAGACCCTGAGCGGCATGGCGCGCTGGCGCTATACGGTCAATGCCCTGACCCGCCTGCGCTTCGTGGACGCCGAGGGGCGCATGGACCTCAAGTGCAAGACCGCGCCGGGCCAGCAGCCGGCGGGGCTCATGCCCTGGTTCGAGCACCCGGCCCATGCCGAGCGCGGCCTGGCCATCGCCTTCGGCCACTGGGCGGCGCTGATGGGCCAGTGCGGCGATCCCCTGGCCCTCGCCCTGGATACCGGTTGCGTTTGGGGCCATGCCCTGACGGCGCAATGCCTGGAGACCGGCGAGCGGATCAGCCAGCCGGCTTTTGCGACCTATGGGGACGGGGATTAAGCGGTTTGGTCTTGCTCCCTCTCCCCCTGCGGGAAAAAATCGTCAGGAGCGATTTTTCGCGCAAGCCCCGAAGGGGGAGGCGCAAGGACGCGCCGAACAAAGGGTTGGGGAGAGGGGGAGCCTACGGTTCCGGCGTCGGTTCCGCCGGGACGTGGTGCTGCCCGTAGCGGGTCGCGCCATAGCTGGCGGCCATGACCAGGGCGATGGCCAGCCACTCCCGGACACCCAGGGCTTCGGCCAGGAGCAGCCAGCCAACCAGGGCCGCGACGGCCGGTTCGATGGACATGAGGATGCCGAACAGGGATTCCTTCATGCGCCGCAGGGCCTCGATCTCCAGGCTGTAGGGCAGGACCGAGGACAGGAGGGCGATACCGAAACCGACGATGAACAGCCCGGGATCCTGCAATGCCGGCAGGGCCTGGGTGGCGCCCATGGGTGCCACCACCAGGACCGCCACCAGCATGGACGCCGCCAGGCCCACGCCGCCCGGCAGGCGTCGGCCCAGGTGCGCGCCGAGCACGATATAGGCCGCCCATAGGGCGCCGGCAAAGACCGCGAGGCCTAGGCCTACCGGGTCCAGTGCGCCGGACAGGGGGTTGAGCAGGAGGATGCCGCCCGCCGCCAGGGCCACCCAGACGAGATCCAGGGCGCGGCGGCTGCCCCAGAGCGCGACGCTCAAGGGGCCGATGAATTCGATGGTCACGGTCAGACCCAGGGGCAGGCGCTGCACGGCGTAATAGAAGCTCAGGTTCATGGCGCCCAGGACCAGGCCGAACAGGGCCGCCAAGGGCCAGTCGCGGCGCGGCAAGGCGCGCAGGCTCTTGCGGTAGAGGACGGCCAGGACCAGGGCGGCGAAGGCCACGCGCAGGAACACCGTGCCGCCCGGCCCGAGCTGGGCGAACAGGCCCTTGGCCAGGGCTGCGCCCACCTGGATGCTGGCGATGGCGGCGAGGACCAGGACGACGGGGGGGATACGGGACAGAAGATGCACGGGCTTAGCCTCCAGGTTCGGCCCTGGCATTGTAGTCGCTGGCGTGCCGGCCGGCTTGGCCCATTCCGGCGCCGTTGCGGCTCCCGCGGATGACGGATGGCGTTCAATCCGCTAAAGTCGCGTTTTTCTCCCGGAAGGAACCATCATGCACAAGCCCCTCGCCGCCCTCGCCCTCATCGCCCTGTCCGGCCTCGCCCAGGCCGAGATCTCCCGCCCCGACCCGCGCGTGGACGCCATTCCCGACAGCGCCCGCTGGACTTTCAACGGCGCCGTGGTCAGCGGCGGCGACAGCCTGGGGATCGAGGTCAATGTCCAGACCGGCGAGGAGACCGACCGCATCCGCGCCGGCGCCCTCTACCAGCTGGCCGCCGGCGCCCTGTTCCCGGTGGCCGATGACTGGGCCATCCAGGCCACGGCCGGCATCGTGCGCGACTCCATCCACAGCAATGTCAACGAGGGCAAGGGCCAGTTCCACAAGAAGTTCGTGGAGCTCATGCCCTATTACGGCCTGGGCCGCCACCGCTTCGGTTTAGGCATGACCTATTACTACAGCGCGGAATTCAACGGCAACGGCGACGAGTCCCAGGGCGACGTCAACGGTCATATCAGCTTCGACAAGGAGCTCGCGCCGACTCTGGCCTACGACTGGTTCTACAACGAAAGCCTGGCCCTGGGCCTGCGCTACACCGCCGCCGAGTTCGATGCCGATGAAGTGGAGATCGGCGGAGTCGAGTTCGACGCCGATGGGGCGAGCGTCGATGCCGATAGCACGGGTGTGCAGGTCTCCTACTATTTCTAAGAGTCTCAGAACTGCCCTGTTCTCAACAGCACCAGGGTACAGGCCTCCTCCACGGCTATGCCCGCTGCCTCCAGGCGGGCATAGCTCCCCGGCGCCTCGGCACCCGGGTTGAAGATGACCCGGTCCGGCTTCAGGGCCAGGACCTCGGGCAGCAGCCTGTCGAAAGCCGGACCGTTCACATACACCGTCAGGGTGTGCACCGGCTCCGCGATCTCCCCCAGCCGTTTCGTCACGGCCAGGCCCTCGATCCGGTCTTGACCCGGGTTGACCGGGATCACCGCATAACCCATGGCCATCAGCAGGCGCAGGGCCTGGTTGGAATAGCGCTCCGGCTTGGGACTGGCGCCGAGCACGGCGACGAGGGGCTTGTTCACAATCCCCTCACCAGGGCGGGGCCGCCCAGCTGGCGCATCTGCCGCAGGATCCAGGCCTGGCGCTGGCGCACGTAGGCGGAAGGGGCATCAGCCCGGAAGCGGCGGGGATTGGGCAGGACGGCGGCGAGCAGGGCGGCCTCGGCGGGGGAGAGGCGCGCGGCGGGCTTGCGGAAGAAACGCTGGGCCGCGGCTTCCGCGCCGTAGATGCCCGGGCCGAACTCGACGATGTTGAGATAGACCTCCAGGATGCGCCGCTTGGACCAGCAACTCTCCAGGGCCAGGGTGAAATAGGCCTCCAGGCCCTTGCGCAGCCAGCTGCGTTCCGACCAGAGGAACAGGTTCTTGGCGGTCTGCTGGGACAGGGTGGAGGCGCCGCGCATGCGCTTGTGCCGCTCGTTATGGGCCACGGCCTTCTCGATGGCCGCCCAGTCGAAGCCGAAGTGCTCGGCAAACTTCTGATCCTCGGCGGCGATCACGGCGGCGCCCAGGACCGGCGCCATCTGGTCCAGGCTCACCCAGTCGTAGCGCGGCGCATAGGCCCGGTTGTCGAACCAGGATTCGATGCGCCGTTCCACCATCAGCCCGGACACGGGCACGGGCAGGAAGCGCAGGGCCAGGGTCAGGCCCAGGCTCAGGGCGAAGAAACCCAGGATGCCGCGCCACAGCAGCCGGCCCAGGCGGCGCCAGGGGCTCGGTTTTCTCATGGCCGGGATCGGCGCGGCCACCAGCTCTTCGCGGGGCTCCAGCCGCCAATCGCCGGCGGGTGGCGGCGGCGCGTCATCACGGTAGGGCATGCCTCAGGCCAGGGCCAGGACCTTGGCCACCAGGGCGTCTATGCCCTCGGCGGCCTCCTTGATGGAGCCGGCCAGCATATAGGCCGGGGTGGACAGGCAACGCCGCGTCGCGTCGACCACCACGCCGTTCACCGGGCAGGCCTGGTGCACAGCGCCCATGGCTTCGAGGGCGGCGGCGGTCTGGGCGTCCGTGCCGATGGTGCACTCGGCTCCCTTGCCGTAGATGCGCGGGATCATGGCCGGGGCGATGCAGATGAAGCCCACCGGCTTGCGCGCCTCGGCCAGGGCTGCCAGGAAGCGTTGCAGCTCGGCGTTGACCGTGCACTCGGCGCCCTTGAAGGCGAAGTCGCAGAGGTTCTTGGCGGCGCCGAAACCGCCGGGCAGGACCGCCGCGTCGAAGTCCTCAGGCCTGGCCTGGGACAGGGGCTTGATAGCGCCGCGGGCGATGCGCGCCGCCTCCACCAGGACGTTGCGCGTTTCGTGCATGACTTCGCCGCTCAGGTGGTTGATCACATGGTGCTGGGGCTGGTCCGGCGCGAAGCACTGGACCTTGGCGCCGGCCCGATCCAGGGCCAGCAAGCTGAGCACGGCCTCGTGGATCTCGCTGCCGTCATAGACGCCGGCGCCGGACAGAATGACTGCGACCCGTTTCATGGCATGTCCTTGTTCGGTGGGGAAGCCTTCAGTTTACTGCAAAGCCGGGGCGCAGCGGTTACCATGGACGTTTTGACTCAGCCCATCGCCATGTTCGAGCAGTTTGATCAGCAATTGGACACCCTGGGCCTGCGCTGCCCCGAGCCGGTCATGATGATCCGCAACGCCATGCGCAAGCTCGCCGAGGGCCAGCAGCTGCTGATCCTCGCCGACGATCCGGCCACCACCCGCGACGTGCCCAAGTTCTGCCATTTCATGGGCCATACCCTCATCGCCCAGGACGTGGCCGCCGCGCCTTACCGCTATCTGATTCGCAAGGGCGTGTAAGACGAGCTCGCTGAAGGGCGCTCCATCCCTTGATCGAGCTCGTGAGCAGGCTCTAATCCGAGCTACGCCAGAACTTCCACCCCATCCCCGGCCTTGATCAACCCCAGGCGGCGCGGGATCAGGTTCTGGCCGAACATCACGCCGCCGGCCTGGTTCCGGTAAGCCATCAGGGTGCGCAGGGGCTCTCGGCCCGGGTCGGCGACGCCGCGCGCCGGGTCCACCGTGGTCAGGACGCAGCGGGCGCAGGGCTTGACGATGTCGAACTCGCATTCGCCGACGCGGATGCGCTTCCAGCCGTCCTCGGCATAGGCCTCGCCGCCGGCCACCACCAGGTTGGGGCGGAACTGGTTCATGCCTACGGGTTTGGCTAGGCGGGTATTCAGATCCGCGAGCGAAGCCTCGCCGATCAGGAGCAGGGGGAAGCCGTCGGCGAAGCTGACCGTGTCCTCGGGCCGGCCGTAGGTCGGGTCCACGCCGCGCCGCTGCTCCTCGCCCATGTGCACCAGGGCGCATCCGAAGCCCAGGTAGCGCGACAGCCAGTCGTTGACGGCCGCCGGCAGGATCCAGGCGGGCACGCGGTCGCGCCAGACCGTGACCTCGCGGACCTCCCGGCGCTCGAAGGCATAGGGGACGACCAGGGTCTCCATCTCCGGCGCATCCAGCATCAGGAAGTTAGCCTCGATACGCACGCGGATCAGGGCCATGTGCGGATGCTTGCGCTGGGTCAGGAACTGCCCAGCCTCGTCGATGAGCATCCAGCGCCGATCGCCGCGCAGGCCCCGTGCCTCCACCTCGGCCTCGGCGACCCTCACCTGGGCGGCGGACTTGATGGGATAGAGATTGATTTCGCTTAGGATCACGTCGGATTCTCCCTGGGTCGTGTGCGCCGAGCTTATCATTTCCCGCGCGCGGACTAAGCTCAGACAAGGACAAACGAGGACCGTTTATGGCCGACCCCCTGCATGCCTTCTCCGATCGGCTGATCGCCCTCAAGGACTTTCCGGTGGAGAGCTGGGACCCGCCCTATTGCGGCGAGCTGCCCATCCGCATCGCCCGCGACGGGCGTTGGTACTACCTGGATTCGCCCATAGGCCGGGAGCGCCTGGTGCAGCTGTTCTCGCGCATCCTCAAGCGCGAGGGAGACAAGTATTTCCTGGTGTCGCCAGCGGAGAAGGTGGGCATCCACGTCGACGACGCGCCCTTCGTCGCCGTGCATTTCGAGGTGGAGGGCCAGGGCGCGGCCCAGACCCTCGTGTTCCAGACCAATGTGGGCGACACGGTGCGCCTGGATGCCGAGCACCCCCTGCGCGTGGACACCCACCCCCTGACCGGCCAGCCCTCGCCTTACCTGCGCGTGCGCGACGGGCTCTGGGCGCTCTTGGCGCGCCCGGTCTACTACCAGCTGGTGGAGCTGGCCGAGGAGTCCTGTCGCGACGGGCATACCGAATGGCTGGTGCATAGCGGCGGCTGTGCCCACTGCCTGGGAACGGAAAACTGAAACCGGGGACTTTACCCGGGGCCCGGGCCGAAGCATGCTGCGTAGCGTCAACTCCGCGAGTGCGTCCATGAAGTCTGAATCCCAAGCCCCGAGCGCCGCCGATCTCACCGCCCTGCTGCACCAGGAGATCCCCCTCTCCGCCTATATGCAGGTCTCGGTCGCCCAACTGGACGCCGAGAGCATACGCCTCGTCGCGCCCTTCGAGCCCAATCGCAATATCCATGGCACGGGCTTCGCCGGCAGCCTCTACACCTTGTGCGTCTTGACCGGCTGGGGCCTGGTCACCGCCTGGCTGAAAGCCCAGGGCCTGCAGGCCTCCGTCGTCGCCCACAAGGCCCAGATCGAATACAAGTCGCCGGTGCGCGGCGAGCTGGAGGCTCAGTGCGTCCTGCCCGGCGAGGCGGAAATGGCCGTCTTCGCCCAGCGCCTGGCGGCGCGCGGCAAGGCGCGCCTGCCGCTGCTGGTGCGCCTGGGCGAGGCCGTGCTGTTCCAGGCCGATTTCATCGCCCTGCGCGAGGAGAACGAATAGTGCCGCGCAGTGGCCATCTGATGACCCTCCCCCCTGGAGGGGGGCGAGCACGGAACCATGCACATGCCCTGCGGCATGTGCGCCGTGCGAGCGGGCCGAGCTCTGCCGAGGCCCTGGGTAAGTGGCGCGCAGCGCCGGGAGAGGGGGAATGAGCCTCGCGCGCTGGGTTCTCTGCGCCCTGCTGGTCTCGGGCCCGCTGTTCGCCGCCGAACCGGCCAAGGAGTCCGCGCCCGCCAAGCCCGTTGCCGAGACCCCGGCGGCCAGCGTGCCGGTTTCGCCTATCGACCGGCCGCGCCCCGTGGCCCTGCGTCGGGCCGGCCTGCGCGAGCTGGCGGCCCGGGCCGGGGCGGACGCCCGCTGGCTGGAGGGCCCGGGCGGGCGTTACCTCTGCCTCTGCCCCGCGCCCCGGCGCAACCCGGTGTTCGGCAACATCCTGATGGTCGGCGAGGCGGGCCAGGCGCCCGGCGAGCCGCCCTGGCAGACACCCCTGGCCGAGGCCCTGCGGGATCTGGGCTGGCAGGTCTGGATCCTGGCGGCCGAGAGCGTCCCGGAAGAGGCGGCGGCGGACGGGGAGGCGGCGGAGCCGGATGCCGAGGCCGAGCTGCGCCACGGTCTGGACGCCGCCCTGGCGGCGCTGAAGGACGCCGCGCCGCCGGGCGCGGTCTTTCTGGTCGCGCCCGGGGCCAGTGCCACGGCGCTCCTGGCCAAGCCCGACACCCTGCCGCCGGTGATCGGCCTGGCCGGACTGGACGCCAGCCTGGCCGCCCCCATCGACGGCCTGGCCCGGCGCCGGCTGGCGGTCCTGGACATCGCCCGGGCGGCGAGCCGCGTGCAACTGGCCGAGCGCCGCGCCGAGGCCAGGCGCGCCGGCCTCGCCTACCGGGGGCTCCACCTGGTGGGCGCCGATCGCCATTACTCGGGCATGGCGGGCTTCCTCGCCCGCCAGGTCCATGCCTGGGCCCTGCCCCTGGCGGTCCAGGCCCGAGCGGAAGCGAAATAAAAAAAGCGGCCGTAGCCGCTTTCTTCTTTATCCAGACTAGGGCCGGATTACTTGATCATGTGCTCGATGGCGGCCCGGAGCTCGTCGTCGGAGCAGTCCATGCACATGCCCTTGGGCGGCATGGCGTTGAGGCCCTTGATGGCCGAGGCCAATAGGGCGTCCACGCCCTTGGCCTTGCGTGGGGCCCAGTCGGCGGTGCCGATCTTGGGGGCGCCGGCGGCGCCGGTCAAATGGCAGGCGCCGCAGTTGGCGGCCACGATTTGCTCGCCGGTGCGCGGGCCGGAGGACTTGGCGGCGGCCGGGGCGGCGCTGGGCACGTTATCGCCTTCCACGTAGACCTGGGCGGTGGGCGCGATGCGTTCGGCCACGTTCTTTTCGGACAGATGCTTGGCTTGGACGGCGCCTGCACCGAGTAACAGAACGGCTGCGGCGATAAGGTGATGCTTCGACATGATCAGTCGATCCCCTGATGGCTAGGAATGGGCGTAAGGGTGGCAAAAACGCACCATTATAGCCACAAAGCGCTCAGGGAATGAACACCGGGCCGGCCACTCAGCAGGGCACTGCCTCTCCCTGGGAGTGCTTCGATACGCGCCGAAGCCTGTCCTGAGCCCGTCGGAGGGGCGCTAGTCAGCACGAACGGATTACTATATAAATTTACGTTTTTATAACCGTTCGCCCTGAGTAACCCGCTTCAGCGGGTGTATCGAAGGGCTCTTTGGCCGTTGGGTCGATTCGATGCGATTGCCCAGGCAAAGCAGGCCTTTGTTTTGTTAAGGCTTTATCTTTGCTAGGCTTGGGAAAACATCCGCGCTCGCGCCCATGGGTCGGTCATGGCCTCCATAAGAACAAAAAGCCCGCGCAAATCCGTCCTCGGCCTGGGGTTCAGTGCCGAGGGCCTGAGCCTCTGCCTAATGGCCCCGGCCGAGCCGCGCCCGCGCGTCCTCGCGTTCGAGAGCCTGCCGGCCGGCGCCGGCCTGGCCGAGGCGCTGGCCGAGCGCGTGCGCCAGCGGGGCTGGAAGAACCTGCCCGCCGTCCTGGTCCTGAGCGGCCAGGACTACAAGCTGCTGCCCGCCGAGGTCCCGGACGTGCCGGAGGCCGAGCGCAGCCAGGCCCTGCTCTGGGGCTTGCGCGATCTCCTGGATCGCCCGCCGGAAGACACCATCCTCGACAGCTTCCCCTTCGCCCAGGGTCTGGAACGGCCGGGCAAGCGCATGTGCTACGCGGTGGCGGCGGCCAAGGCGCGCCTGGCCGAGCTGGTGGCCCTGGTCGGCGAGGCCGGGCTCAGGCTGGAGGCCATCGACATCCCCGAGCTGGCCTTGCGCAACCTGCTGAGGCGATTGCCGGAGGACGCCCAGGGCCTGGGCCTGGTGGCCAGCGGCAGCCGCGGCGCCTGCATCGCCATCGTGCGCGAGGGCGAGCTCTACCTGAACCGCCAGCTGGCCGGCGTCGCCGAGCTGTCCGGCGCCTGCCACCCCCTGACTGCGCCGGCCCTGGCCGACCAGCTCAGCCTGGAAATCCTGCGCACCCTGGATTACTACGACAGCCAGCTCAACCAGCGGCCCCTGGCGGCCCTCTACCTGCCGCCCCTGCCCGGCGACAGCACGGTGTTCCAGGAGCTCCTGGGCGCCAACCTGCCCCTAGTCGTGGCGCGCATGGAACCCGGCGCGATCTGCGAGCTGGAACCGGGCCTGCAGCCCGACTGGGGTCCGGGCGGGCTGCGCGCCCTGGGCGGCGCCCTGGGTCTGCTGGCCGCCCCGCCGCGCCAGCGCATCAATCTCTACACCGAGGCCCTCAAGCCCGAGCGGCGCCTCTTGGACCTGGGCCGCAGCCTGGGCCTGGTGGCGGCGGCCTTGGCCCTGGCCGGGGGGCTGGCCTGGCTGGACTGGAGCGGCGAGCTGCGTGCCCAGGCCGAGCTGGAGCGCCAGACCGCCAGCCTGGAGGCCTTGCGCAAGAGCGTCGCCGAGCAGCGCCAGCGCCTGGCCGGACGCAGCCCCTCGCCGTCCTTAAGCCGGGAACTGGCCGAGGCCGGCGAACAACTGGCCGCGCGCCGGGCCCTGGCCTCGGCCCTGCAACAGGGTGCCGCCCTGGAGCGCCAGGGCTACAGCCCGGTGCTCACCGGCCTGGCCCGCCAGACCCAGCCGGGCCTATGGCTGACGCGCATCGCCGCCAAGGGCGCGCGCCTGGAGCTGGAGGGCCTGGCCCGCGAGCCGGAACAGGTGGCGCGCTGGATGGAGGCCCTGGGCGAGGACGGGGCACTGGGCCGGCGCGGCTTCGCCAGCCTGGACCTGGCGCCCACCGAGCCGCCGGGACCGCTCTTACGCTTCAGCCTGCGCGGCGAACCCGCCAAGGAGCCGGCCCGATGAGCCTGAAAGCCCGCTGGAAACACGCCGCCAAGCAGTTCGCGGCCCTCAAGTCCCGGGAGCAAGCCCTACTGACCCTGGGCGCGGTGGTCCTGATCCTGGGCCTGTCCGACGCCCTCCTGGGCAGCCCGGCCCAGAAACGCGCGGAGGTCTTGCGCCAGAGCCTGCAACAGCAGGCCCCCGAACTGGCCGCCCTGACGGCCGAGGCCCAGGTCTTGAGCGAGAAGCTGGGCCAGGATCCGGATGCGGAGCTGCGCCGCCAGCTGGATGAGGCGCGTAGGCACTTGAGCGAGGAAGAGCGCCGGCTGGGCGCCCTGACCGCCGACCTGATCCCGCCGGAGCGCATGGCCACGGTGCTGCGCGAGGTCCTGGCCACGCGGCCGGGCCTGCGCCTGGTCAGCCTCAAGAACCATCCGGCCGAGCCGGCCTTCCCCGAGCTTCTGAAGCAGCCCGAGGCGGCGCCCGCCGATCCGGGCGCGGTGCCGCCACGGCCCAGCCTCTACCGCCACGGCCTGAGCCTGACCGTGGAGGGCTCCTATTTCGAGGTCCTGGCCTATCTCAAGACCCTGGAAACCTTGCCCTGGCATTTCAATTTCTCCGGCCTGGACTATCGGGTCGACAAATATCCCCGGGCCCGGGTGCGCCTGGAGCTCTATACCCTGAGCGCCTCGGAGGACTGGATCGGTGTGTAAACGCCTGCTGCCCCTGTTGGCACTCTGCCTGGCCCTGCCGGCCGGCGCGGCGGAGGTCTTAAGCGATCCGACCCGCCCGGAGAGCCTGCCTCCGGCGGCCTCCGCCACGCCGGCACCGGCCGCCGGCCTCAAGCTCAGCCTGCTGCGCCTGGGGCCCAAGCCCATGGCGGTGATCAACGGCCGGGTCCTGCATGTCGGCGAAACCCTGGACGGCTACCGGCTCGTCGCGGTTCAGCCCGGCCGCGCCATCCTGCAAGGCCCCGAGGGTCCGCTCAGCCTGAACCTCGCCGCCGCCCCCCTACAGAAAACCAAGGTACGCCCATGAAGCCAGGCCTGCGTCCCCTGCTCGTCCTCGCCCCGGCCCTCTTGGCCGCCTGCCAGTCGGCTGCGCCCCTGCGCCCCGAGCTGCGCGAGGCCCTGGCCGCGCCGGCCGCCGCGAAAGCGGCGCCCCAAGCCTCGACCGTCTCAGAAGCGGTCAATGCCGCCCTGCTGCCGCCCCTCACGGCCCCGGTTCCGGCACACAACGAGCCGCGCTTCGATCTTGCGGTCAAGGATTCCCCGGCCCGGGACTTCTTCCTGGGCCTGGTGGAGGGCACGCCCTACAACGTGCTGGTGCATCCCAAGGTGGAGGGCAGCATCACCCTCACCCTCAAGGGCGTCAGCGTGCCCGAGGTCATGGAGGCGGTGCGCAATGTTTACGGCTACGACTTCGTGTTGCGCAACGGCATCTACGAGATCATGCCCGGCGGCTTGGCCACCCGCTATTTCCCCATCAACTACCTGAACCTGAAGCGCCTGGGCGAGTCGCGCACCCGGGTCAATTCCGGGCAACTGGTCCAGGACGGCGGCGGCCAGGGCGGCAACACCGGCCCCAGCACCAGCCCCGGCAATGCGCCTAGCGGCTCCGGCGGCGGCGCGGCCCTGAGCCAGCTGGCCAGCACGCGCATCGAGACCACCAGCGAGACCGATTTCTGGAAGGAGCTCGGCACGATTCTGCGCAGCCTGGTGAAGAGCGAGGGCAGCGAGGTCATCGCCAGCGCCCAGACCGGCGCGGTGGTGGTGCGCGGCCTGCCCGGCGAGCTGCGCGGCGTCGAGGACTTCCTGAACCGCTCCCAGCTGGCCCTGCAGCGCCAGGTGATCCTGGAAGCCAAGATCCTGGAAGTGCAGCTGGCCGACGGCTTCCAGTCGGGCATCAACTGGACCCAGCTGGGCGGCATCAACGGCAATCCCTTCAATGTCGGCATCACCGGCGCGCGGGTCGTGGCCAATGCCGAGAATCCCCTGGGCGGCGTCTTGACCGGCACCTTCCAGACCGGCGACTTCACCGGCGCCATCGACCTCTTGTCGACGCAAGGCCAGGTGCAGGTCCTGTCCAGCCCGCGCGTGTCCACGATCAACAATCAAAAGGCGGTGATCAAGGTCGGCTCCGACGAGTTCTTCGTCACCAATGTCTCGGCCACCTCGACCACCAATGCCGCCGGCGGCAACACCACCCTGCCCAATGTCACCCTGACGCCCTTCTTCTCGGGCATCGCCCTGGACGTCACGCCCCAGATCAGCGAGACCCAGGACATCACCCTGCATGTCCACCCCTCGGTCACCGAGGTCACCGACCAGACCAAGGAACTCAAGGTCTTCGACCAGGACTTCGAACTGCCCCTGGCCCTGTCCTCCACCCGCGAGGCGGACAGCATCGTGCGGGCGCGCAGCGGCCAGGTCGTGGTCATCGGCGGGCTGATGCAGGCCAAGACCGAAAACCGCGACGCCGGCACGCCCGGCCTGTCCAGCCTGCCGGTGATCGGCACGCTGTTCGGCCAGAAGCGCAAGCTGTCCAACAAGAGCGAGCTGGTGATCCTGTTGAGGCCGGTGGTGGTGGAGGATGCGGGTTGGGCGGAGCAGTTGAAGGCGACGGAGGAGCGGTTTGGGAGGATGGAGGGGCGGTGAGTTTGCCTTGGCGGATTGCGAATGCCTCGCACGGCAGGGTCGCGCCCCTTCGGGCTGCTTCCGCTTTGGCTTCCTGTGCTCGGCACTGCGCAGGGCACCCGAAGATCACCCTCTCCCTAGCCCTCTCCCGTCAAGGGAGAGGGGACTGGAGGCGCGCTGCACGCGCCGATCAAAGCCCCTCCCCCCTCGCGGGGGAGGGGGTGGGGAGAGGGTCTTCTGGGTCCTCTAGGCGCTGCCGAGCATCGCAGGGCAGAAGAAAAAAGGTGTCAGGAACCTTTTTTCAAACGACTGGATCCCCGACTGCGCGGGGACGATGGGGGTGTGAGCCATGTACCTCTACCACTTCGGCCTGAGCCGTCTGCCCTTCGCCCTCAGCCCCGACACCAGCCTCTATGTGGAGCTGCCGGGGCACCGGGCCGCGCTCAATACCATCCACGTGGCGCTCGCCTCCGGCGAAGGCTTCGTCAAGGTCGTGGGCGAGGTGGGCAGCGGCAAGACCCTGCTCTGCCGCAAGCTCCTGGCCGAGCTGGAGGGCCGGCCGGAAGTGGTCTGCGCCTATTTGCCCAATCCCTATCTCCAGCCCCAGGAACTGCGTCTGGCCCTGGCCCATGAGCTGGGCATCCGCGTCGCTCCCGGGGCGGCCGAGGCGACCCTGGCGCGCCAGCTGGAGCTGCGCCTGCTGCACCTGGCGAGCGCCGGCAAGCGCGTCGTCCTGCTCATCGACGAGGCCCAGGCCCTACCCGATGCCAGCCTGGAAGCCCTGCGCCTCTTGTCCAACCTGGAGACCGAGCGGCGCAAGCTCCTGCAGATCCTGCTCCTGGGCCAGCCGGAGCTGGACGCCCGCTTGCAAAGCCCCGGTTTCCGCCAGCTGCGCCAGCGCATCGCCTTCGCGGCGCGCCTGCCCCGGCTTTCCGGCTCTCAGATCGGCGCCTATTTGCGCCAGCGCCTGGCGGCGGCCGGCCATGGCGACGGCGGGCTGTTCAGCGGCCCGGCCTTAAGCCTCCTGGCTTTCGGCTCCCGAGGCATCCCCCGCCTGGCCCAGATCCTGGCCCACAAGTCCCTGATGCTGGCCTATGGCCGGGGCAAGCCCCGCGCCGGCTGGGCCGAAGTCTGGGCCGCCGCCCGGGACACCGAGGACGTGGCCTTGCACTGGCGCCGCCGCCTGCGGCCCTGGCTCCTGCTGCTGGCCGGACTGGGCACGGCCGGCGCGGCCTGGGCCTGGCGTCTGGGAGTCGCGCCATGAGCGTCATCAACCAGATGCTGCGCGACCTGGATCGCCAGCAGGCACAGCCCCTGCGCCTGCCCGGTCAGGCCGTGCCGGCCGTGCCGGAAGCCGGCGGCGGCTGGGCCGGAAAGCTGGCGGCCTTGGGCCTCCTGGCCGGGGGCATCGCCCTGGCGATCTGGCTGCGCCCCGAGCCGCCGGTAGCGAATCCGCCCGCGCCGCTGGCAGCGCAAGCGGTCATGCCTCAGAGCAAGCCGAGCAGCGAGCCCCAGGCGGCGATACCGGCCAAGGTCGACCCGGTCGAGCACGCCCCGCCTGCGAGCCTTCCCGCTTCGACGCCGAGCGCCCGGGCCGAGGCCCCCCAAGCGGAAGCTCCGCCCGGGGAGGCCCCGGCCTTGGCAAGCCCGTCCGAGCCGGCCCCGGAACCCGAAACCGAGGCCGCAGCCGAGCCCGAACCCCAGTGGCACAAGGCCGCAGCGCCGGTGCCCGCGCCCGATCCGGCCGCCCAGGCCGTGGCCCTCCTGCAGGCCGGCCGCGCCGCCGAGGCCGAGGCCCAGCTGACCGCCGCCTTGGCCGCCTCACCCGGGTCGGCCGAGCTGCGCCTGCTCCTGGCCCGCGCCCTGATGGCCCAGGGCCGCCATGCCCAGGCCCTAGGCTTGTTGGCCGAGCGCGAGGCCCTGGATCGGCGCAACTACCAGGCGGTCATGGCCGCCCTGGAACAACAACAGGGCTTGCATGGCGCCGCCGAGCGGCGTTACACCGAACTCAGCCGCCGCCACCCGGAGGACGCCAGCTATTGGCTGGGCCTGGGGCTGGCCCTGGACGGCTTGTCCCGTCGCGCCGAGGCCCGCGCCGCCTACGCCCGGGCTCTGACACTGAACAGCTTGAGCGAACCGGCCCGCGCCCACGCGGCGGCCCGGCTCGCCGCCGGAGACTGAATGGACCCGCAGAACACGCCCCCCGCCGCCGCACCCGCAGCGCCTCGTGCCAAGATCCGCCTGGGCGACATGCTGGTCTCGGCCGGCGTGATCACGGCCGAGCAGCTGGGCGATGCCCTGGCCGCCCAGAAGCAGACCGGGCGCAAGCTCGGCGCGACGCTCATCACCCTGGGCATGCTGACTGAAGATCGGCTGCTGGAGTTCCTCGCCCAGCAGTTCAAGCTGCCCCTATTGGACCTGGCCCAGCACACGTTCAGCGACGCCCACGTGCGCGTGCTCTCCGAGGTCCATGCCCGGCGCTACCGGGCCCTGGTCCTGGACGACCGGCGCGGCAGCTATTTCATCGGCATGGCCGATCCCACCGACCTGACCGCCATCGACGAGCTGGAGCGGTTGCTGGGCAAGCCGGTCCAGCTGGCCATCGTGCGCGAGGCGGACATCCTGCGCACCATCGACCTGGTCTACCGCAAGACCGCCGAGATCGAGACCCTGGCCAGCGAGGTGGGCCAGGAGCTGGGCGAGAACCAGTTCGACCTGGGCGCCCTGGATTCCGGCGTGGCCGCCGACGCGCCCATCGTCAAGCTGCTGCGCTCGATCTTCGAGGACGCCGTGCAGGTACGCGCCTCGGACATCCATATCGAGCCGGACGAGAAGGTGCTGCGCATCCGCCTGCGCGTGGACGGGGTGCTCCAGGAACAGGTCATGAAGGAGACCCGCGTGGCGCCGGCCCTGGTGCTGCGCCTCAAGCTCATGGCCGGGATGGACATCGCCGAGAAGCGTCTGCCCCAGGACGGCCGCTTCTTCATCCAGGCCAAGGGCCACCAGATGGACGTGCGCATCTCCACCATGCCGGTGCTGCACGGCGAATCCGTGGTCATGCGTCTCCTGGATCAGACCGCCGGGGCGCGCCGGCTGGCCGAGCTGGGCATGCCGCCCGAGACCCTGGCCCGCCTGCGCCAGGCCATCGCCCGGCCCCACGGCCTGATCCTGGCCACCGGTCCCACCGGCTCGGGCAAGACCACCACGCTCTACGGTTGCCTCGCCGAGCTGAACCGGCCCGAGGTCAAGATCATCACCGTCGAGGACCCGGTGGAATACCGGCTGGCGCGCGTCAACCAGGTCCAGGTCAACGCCAAGATCGATCTCAGCTTCGCCAAGGTCCTGCGCACCATCCTGCGCCAGGATCCGGACATCGTCCTGGTGGGCGAGATGCGTGACCAGGAGACCGCCCAGATCGGCCTGCGCGCCGCCATGACCGGGCATTTGGTCCTGTCCACCCTGCACACCAACGACGCAGTGTCCTCGGCCCTGCGCCTCACCGACATGGGCGCCGACGGTTTCCTCACCGCCACGGCCTTGCGCCTCATCATCGCCCAGCGCCTCTTGCGTCGGGTCTGCCCCCATTGCAAGCAGGCCCATGCCCTGGATCTCGCCGAGAAGGCCTTCCTGGCGAATCTGGAACCCGGCGGCGCCGAGGACGGCTTCGTGCGCGGCCGGGGCTGCCCCCAGTGCAACAACACCGGCTATTTCGGCCGGATCGGCGTCTACGAGCTCTTAGGGATGACCGAGGCCATGGCCGATGCCCTGCGCCGGAACGACACCGGCGCCTTCACCTATGCCGCCCGCCATTCGCCCGGCTATGTGCCGCTGACCGAGACCGGCCTCGCCTATGCGCGCCAGGGCCTGACCACGATCGAGGAGGTGATGCGCATCGCCGACTCCCTCGATCTCGGTAGCGCCGCCTGATGGCCCAGTTCGCCTACACCGGCCGCAAGGGCGGGCAGAAGCTCAGCGGCAGCCTGGAGGCGGCCAGCGCCGCCCAGGCCGCCGCGCGCCTGGCCGAGGACGGCATCGTGCCGCTCAGTATCGCCGAACAGGCCGCCGAGACCGCCGGCGCCGGCTTCGATCTCAAGGCCGCCCTGGCCAGCCGCAAGCCGGCCCTGCCCGAACTCATCATGTTCAGCCGGCAGATGTACACCCTCAACAAGGCCGGCGTGCCCATCCTGCGTGCCTTCGCCGGCCTGGCCGAGTCCACCACCAACCCGCGCTTCGCCGAGGTCCTGCGCCAGATCGCCCAGGATCTGCAAACCGGCCAGGACCTGGCCACGGCCCTGTCCAACCACCCCAAGGTGTTCAGCGAGTTCTACGTGTCCATGGTGCATGTGGGCGAGAACACCGGCCGCCTGGACCAGGCCTTCCTGCAGCTCTCCGGCCATTTGGAGCGGGAGCAGGAGACGCGCAAGCGCATCGCCGCCGCCCTGCGCTATCCCAGCTTCGTGGTCATCGCCATCGCCGCCGCCATCGCCGTGATCAATGTCATGGTCATCCCGGCCTTCGCCACCATCTTCAAGAGCTTCAAGAGCGAGCTGCCCTGGGCGACGCGGGTCCTGCTGGCCACCTCGGATTTCTTCGTCAATCACTGGCTGTTGCTGATCCTGGGCATCGCCGCGAGCATCGCCGGCTGGATCTGGTGGACCGGCACGCCGACGGGCCGGCTGTGGTGGGACCGCAAGAAACTCTCCCTGCCCATCGTCGGCAACATCATCCACCGCGCCCTCCTGTCGCGCTTCGCCCATTCCTTCGCCACCCTGGCGCGGGCCGGCGTGCCCCTGCCCACCGGTCTCTCCGTGGTCGGGCGGGTCGTGGACAATGCCTATGTGGCCGGGAAGCTCAGGGAGATGCGCGAGGGCATAGAGCGCGGCGAGTCCATCGTGCGCAATGCCGCCAATACCGGCATGTTCAGCGCCCTGGTGCTGCAGATGCTGGCCGTGGGCGAGGAGACCGGTGCCCTGGACGAGCTGCTCGAGGAAGTGGCCGAGTTCTACGACCGGGAAGTGGACTACGACCTGAAGCGCATGTCGGATTTGATCGAACCGATCATGATCCTGGCGGTCGGCGGCCTGGTCTTGATTCTGGCGCTGGGCGTGTTCCTGCCCATGTGGGAGCTGACTAGCTTGGCGCGGGGGGGACGGTGATGACCGGTAGGTCGGGTTAGCGTAGCGTAACCCGACATCGATTTGCCGAACCGCGCGTTGTCGGGTTACGCCCAAAGGGCTAACCCGACCTACTAGACATATTTCCCGCTTCCGATATAGTTCAGGAAGGTATGTAAAAAATGCTGACAATCCAAGGCTCTAGACGATGAAGTTCCTATCCGCTCTCGTCCCGCCCGAATCCGAGGGCGGTTTCACGCTCTTCGAGCTGGTGATCGTCATCGTCATCATCGGCGTCCTGGCCGCCATCGCCGTGCCCCGCTACCTGAATCTGCAGCGCGAGGCACGCATCGCCGTCCTGCATACCGTGGAGAACACCCTGCGCAGCGGCTCCCTCCTGGTCTTCGCCCGCGCCGCCAGCGCTGGCCTTCAGAGCCAACAGGATCAAGTCGTGCGCATCGAGGACGGCCCGCCCCTGGTTCAGGTCGTCGCCGACTTCGGCTACCCCCAGGCCCGCCGCCAGGACATCGAGCCCCTGTTCGACAACCCCTCGCCGCGCCTGGTCTGGCTGGGCGGCAGCGCTACGCCGGGCGACAGCCTGGTCTTGCGCATGGACGGCCAGGCGGACTGCGAGGTCAGATACACCGCGCCGGTCGGCGCCAGCTCCCGACCGCAGATTTCCCTCACCACCACTCAGTGTTAATAAAGGTAGCTCCCATGAAAGGCCCAATCTCCCGCCAGTCCGGTTTCACCCTCATCGAAATGGTCGTGGTCATCGTGATCCTCGGCATCCTCGCCGCCATCGCCGTGCCGCGCTTTGTTAATTTGCAGGGCGATGCTCGCCAATCGGTGATGTCGGGCGTCAATGGCGCCATCCAGTCGGCCTCGGCCATGGTTCATGCTCAGGCCTTGGCGCGCGGCCTCTCGGCCGCCAGCGGTCAGACCTTGACCGTGGAAGGCCTGACCGTGAATCTGGTCTTCGGCTACCCGGAAGCCGAATCCATCAATGAGCTGATCAACCTCCAGCCGGCGGCCAATTTCACCATCACCGAAACCGGGACGACCTCCACCATCCAGCCGGTGGGCGCGGTTACTCCTGCCGAATGCCAGGTGGTCTATACCGAAGCCACTAGCGCCACCGTTCCGCCGACTATCAGCTTCAACGGCACCGATCCCGCTGACTGCTGATGCCGTGCGCGCACCGGGCTTCACCCTGATCGAACTCACCGTGGTCATGGTGGTGCTCGGTGTGCTGGCGGCCACCGCCTATCCCCGTTTTGCCGGGCGCGCCGCCTATGACGAGCTGGCCGCCCGGGATCTGGCCAAGCAGGCCCTGCGCCAGGCTCAGAACCTGGCCATGGGCCGCACCGACGCCGCCGTGCGCTTCCTCACAACCGCCACCAGCATCGACCTGCGCGTCAACGGCGCCTCCGTGGCCCGGCCCGGCGGCGGCAGCTACCCGGTGGTCCTGGCCGGCGTCGGCCTCAATGCCCTGGATCTCAGCTACGACCGCCTGGGCAGCCCCGGCGCGGCGGCGACCCTGGTCCTGACCGGGACGGAGCGGACCTTGCAAGTCTGCATCGACGGGGTGACGGGCTATGCCTATGACTGCTAGCTTCCGGCCTCTAGTCCCGTTCATCCTTCGACAAGCTCAGGACGAACGGGACTTAACCACCTCGCGTAACCACCTACCGTTCGCCCTGAGCTTGTCGAAGGGCGAATCCCTGGGGCATCAAGGCTTCACCCTGATCGAACTGGTGGTCGCCATCGCCGCCAGCGGCGTGCTCATGGCCCTCCTGGTCAGCGCCTTCGCCCCCGGAACCATCCAGTCCACCGATCCCCTGTTCTCCCTGCGCGCCGCCGAGCTGGGCCAGAGCTATCTGGAGGACATCCTGGGCCGACGCTACGACGAGGCCAGCCCGCCCGGCAACCGCACGCGCTGCGGCGAGGCCGGCGGCCCGGCCTGCGTGGGCATCGGCCCGGACGGCGAGGCGCGTGGGACCTATGACGACGCCGACGACTTCGACGGCCTGTCCGAGGCGCCGGTGGACGCCAGCGGCGCGGTCCGCCCCGGCTACGAGGCCTATGTGGTCGCGGTGGACGTGGCCTATGCCGGCGGCGACCTGGGTCTGGCGGCCAATGACGCCAAGCGCATCACCGTGACCGTCACCGATCCGCGCGGCGGCAGCCATGTCTATGCCGCCTACAAGACGAATTTCTGAGGGGGCGGGCATGAACGAGACGGCTCGTCCCTCCGGCTTCACCCTGGTGGAGCTGGTCATCACCATCAGCCTCCTGGGCATCACCGCCGTGTCCTTGAGCATCCTCTTCGGCGGCACGGTCAGCGGCTATCTGGACGCCGCCAGCCGCCAGGACTCGGCGGCGGTGGCGCGGCTGGCCCTGGATCGCATGAGCCGTGAGCTGCGCGAAGCCATGCCCCAGTCGATCCGGATCTCCGGCAGCTGCCTGCAATTCCTGCCCATCGCCGCCGCCAGCGTCTACACCGAGCTCAATCCCAACACGACGGCCGTGCCGGTCGTCGATTTCACGCCTCCGGCGGCCGGGACTTATTACCTGGCCGTGCATCCGGTCAACCCGGGCCAGCTCTACGGGGCGACCGCGATGCGCCAGATCGCGGACTTCGGCGCGGCCGGCGGTGGCCTGCGCACGCTGAGCCTGACCGCCGCCATCAGCTACCCTCAGAGCTCGCCGGCCCGGCGCGCCTATGTCCTGGGTCGGCCGGTCAGCTTCTGCCGCGAGGCCGGCGGGGCACTGCGCCGCTATGTCTCCGACCCCGCCGCCGTCCAGCCCACGCCCGGCGCGGGTCTGGCCGGCGGCGCCCTCCTGGCCTCACAGCTGGACGACGCCGATCCCAGCCCGGCCTTCACCCACACCCTAGGCACGACCCGGGCCAATGCCCTGGTGACCATGAACCTGAGTCTCAGCCAGCGCGGCGAGACTCTGCGCCTGAACCATGAGACGAGGCTGCGCAATGTGCCCTGAGCCGTCATTACACAGATCTCACGTCGTCCCCGCGCAGGCGGGGACCCAGCCAGTCGCCATTGCTGCCGACTGGATGCCCGCCTGCGCGGGCATGACGAGCATATGCGGTTTAAGGCGCCCCGCCGGCTTCTCCCTGATGATGGTCCTCTTCCTCCTGGTCGTGGTCTCCATCCTGGTGGCCGCCCTGACCCGCCTCAATGCCGGCGGCCAGGCCGCCATGGCCCAGGAGATCCTCTCGGTACGCGCCCTGTTCGCCGCCGAAACCGGGGCCCAGGCCATGGCCATGAGCGTGTTCCCGCTCAATGGCGCCGCCGCCTGCCCGGCCACCCAGAGCCGCGCCTATGCCCAGCCCGGCCTGGCCGGCTGCCGTTCCGAAACCAGCTGCGCATCGGCCACGGCCGGCGGTCAGACCGTGTTCAGCCTGACCAGCACGGGCGAGTGCAGCAGCGGCGGCTGCGGGGCGGCGTCCTGCACGGCCGGCGCGGAGCAGAGCCGGCGGCGCCTGCGAGTCCAGCTGAGGGCGCCCGGATCATGAAGTTCGTGCTTATTCTGATCAGCCTGTTGTTCGGTCAACTGGCCCAGGCCGCCTGCTCGGCCTATATGGGCCAGGCGGTGATCAACGAGGTCTATAAGGGCACGGGCGCGCCGGGCAACGGCCGCTTCTACGAGGTGCGCCTCCTGGCCTCCATCAGCTCGGCCGTGACCAGCGGCTGGAGCCTGCGCATCTGCACCGCCGGTGGCAGCTGCACCACCACCGGCCTGTCCAATGCCGACGGCGATCTCTTCCTGCTTAACAGCTCGACGCCCTCCACCACCTATTTCGCCCTGGGCAATATCGACATCGTGCTGCGCGACGCCGACGGCAATGCCATCGACTATCTGTCCACGGGCACCACATCGGGCCAGTACGCCGGCCTGGGCTGCACCAGCTTTCCCTACGACATCGTCGCCAATCCCCTGGCCAGCAACACCTTCGCCGTGCGCCGCGTCCCGGACGGCACCGGCAACTGGACCTCGTCCTCGGGCAATTCCGGCGGCAGCACACCCGATACCAGCAACGACGGCTCCACGCCCTCGACGCTGGCCGCTTTTCGGATCTTCCATGCCGGCCAGGCCATCAACTGCCAGGGCGCCCAGATCACCATCCGCGCCGTGGACAGCGGCGGCAACACCCTCAGCAGCTTTACCGGCACGATCAACCTGTCCACCAGCACCGGCCACGGCACCTGGTCCAATGTGGACGGCTTGGGCACGCTCTCCGCCGTCGGCAACGACACAGGCACGGCCAGCTACGCCTTCGTGGCCGCCGACAACGGCGAGGTCGTGCTCAAGCTCGACAACCGCCATACCGAGTCCCTGAACATCGATCTCAGTTTCGGCGGCATCACCGAGAGCGCTAGCTATGACCCGGACCTGGTGTTCATGCCCCAGGGCTTCCAGTTCATCGCCAATGGCAGCACGACCCTGCCGCACCAGATCGCCGGCCGGACCTTCACCGGCGGCCCCTTCATCCTGCGCGCGGTGAGCACCGACGAAAGCAATAACCAGTGCACGGCCCTGCTCGACGTCGCCGGCGCCGTGGGCATGGCCGCCGAGTGCGAGGATCCCACGACCTGCACGGCCAATCCGGTCTACGGCGGCAGCACCAGCCTGCCCGTCAACCCGGACAATAATGTCACCAGCTACACCGGCATCGCCGTCAACTTCGTCAACGGCGAGACCACCCTGGCCAGCCTGCGCCACGACGATGCCGGCCAGCTGCGCCTGCATGCCCGCGCCACGCTCTCCATAGCCGGCGTCTCCCAGCTGCTGACCGGCGTCAGCAATGCCTTCGTGGTGCGGCCCTTCGCCTTCGCCCTGGCGGTGCCCGGCAACCCGGCCGCCGCCGATGCTACGGGTGCGCCCTTCCAGCGTGCCGGCGCGGTGTTTTCCGGCACGGCCCGTGCGGTGATGTGGCAGGGCGCCGACGACGCAAACGGCGACGGCCTGCCCGATGTCGGCGCCAACCTCGCCGACAATGCCACGACGCCCGGATTCGGGCGCCATGTCAGCGCGCCCACCGTCACCCTGAGCCACAGCCTGGTGTCCCCGGCCGGCGGCGATGCCGGCACGCTCGGCGGCGGCGGCAGCCTCGGCGCCTTCACCACGCCCGCCAATGGCGAGAAGGCCCTGAGCCTGAGCTGGAACGAGGTGGGCGTCATCGGCCTCAGCGCCGATACGGCGGACTACCTGGGTTCCGGCCTGGCCATAACCGGCAGCCTCTCGCCGATCGGTCGCTTCTACCCGGCCTCGATGTCCGCCCTGATCCTGGCCTACGCGCCGGTCTGCGCCGCCGGCAACCCGCCTTTCACCTACGCGGGTTTGACGGGCACGAAGGCCGGCCAACCTTTCGCCGTCACGGCGAAAGTCTGCGCCTGCCGGCCCGGCGCGGCCTGCCAGGACGCGGTGACCGGCGACTGCTTGGCTCCGGCCCTGAACTTCGACACGACCAACCTGCCATCCACGAATTACGCCAGCCGCGTGACCGGCGCCACGGCGAGCCTGCTATCCGGCGCCGCACCCTGGGCCGCCGGCAGCCTGAGCCTGGTCAATGCCCTGAACTTCGAGAACGGCACGGCGACGCTCAACGACCCGGCCGCCCGCCTGGACTTCACCGCCGCACAAGCCCCCCAGAGCCTGAACCTGCAACTCGCCGTCTGTGACCACAATGGCACGGCGCCCACCGACTCAAGCTGCACCGGTACGGACGACAATGCCGCCAGCACCGTCTCCGCCGCCGCCGTGAGCTTCCGCCTGGGCCGGCTGCGCCTGGTCAGCGCCAGCGCTCCCGTCGACCAGGCCCTGGACCTGCCCGCCCAGGCCGAGGTCTGGACCGGCACCCAATGGCTAGGCCACGGCGCCGACCAATGCACCAACCCCGACGGCGCCCTGGCCAGCCTGAGCGCCTACACCGACAACCTGGCCGCCGGCGAAACCACGGCCAGCGACGGCGCGGCCGGCCTGACCGCCGGCCAGAGCGCCAGCCTCATCCGCCTGTCCGCGCCCGGCGCCGGCAACGACGGCAGCCTGCAAGTCCTGCTCGATCTCACGAACGCCGGCAACTTCCTGCCCTGGCTGCGTGAAGACTGGAACGGCGACGGCGCCCTGGACCCGGGGCCCACCGCCACCGCCAGCTTCGGCCAGTATCGGGGCTCGGACCGGATCATCGAGTGGCGGGAGGTGAACTGAGGACGGCCGTGCCTACATGGGCCGTTCGTCCTGAGTAGGGCGCCCAAGCGCCCGTATCGAAGGACTCTTCCCCATCGCGACAGTCCCCCAGCCATGGACGCCGCGCGCCCAAGCCGTTATCATGGCCGCCGCTGCGCACCCGTAGCTCAGTTGGATAGAGTACTGGCCTCCGAAGCCAGGGGTCGTGGGTTCGAATCCCGCCGGGTGCGCCATATCGAAGTTCGACGAGCTCCGAAATCGTCCTAAAGCCCGCGTCATTGCGGGCTTTTTGGTATCTGCGATGTCCGGGAAGGTCTGGGGGCATCCGTGGAAGGCCGGGCTTGGTCGGGGGCGCAACTGGGGGCACAAACCCACCAGGGAAAACCATGTGCCCCCAAATCTTGCCGGAGCCCGCGTATTTGCTGGGTTTGAAGCCTTCTCTTAAGCCTTAGCTTGCTCTATGGCGCGGCGCATCATCCTCAGGAGCCCGGGGATATGCGTAGGAGTGGTGGGGTCATGTTGTGTCATTGATATGGCCACCGATCTTGTGGTGAGCTACAAAAGTCCACGGGCTGTATCAACTTGGCCCCGCAAAGTCTCATACAACCTCCCCGGTCCCATGAGAACATCGAGCAGCCCCGATCTGATCCGCTCCGAGGCCAGAGCCTGTTTGCTCTGGGTTTCGTAGGCGGCGAAGGCGTCGATGATAGCGTTCATCAGGGCATCCTGCAGATCGGGGGAGCTGGAGAACTGTTCCTTGGTGTTATTGGCCGCTTGTTGGCTTAGGACCAGGTTTTCCTGCATTTTCGCCTGAAGGCTGTTTACGTACTGCAGCTGATCACCGTCGGTCAATTCGCCCTCGAACAACTCATTGAGTTTGGCGATGATCTCGTCCAAGGCGGCCTTGTCTTTTTCGCGCACTTCCCCGCTGCCCGCCTCAGTCATAGGTTGCAGTTTCGGGTATTTGCCATCGCCGCCTAGGGCGAGCGTGCGTTGGCCCTGGTTCTTCAAGCTATGGTGGGTCAGCATCAACTTGGAGAGATCCACGCCTTCGCGCTCGCGACCAAATTCCAGGAGCGGCAGCAAGCGCCGGTAGAACATGGCGCGCTTCTCGATGGCGGTATTGCCGTAGTTGAAGATCTGCGACAGGAAGCTGTAGAGGCGCAGGAAGGCGCCCAGATCGCGCTTGAACAGGATCAGGGCATCCAGTTCGTTGCGCGCTTCCTGCTCGGCCCGCGCCTCGCCCCGGCTGAGGGCGGCTTCCAGGGCTTCCTTGGCGGCTTTGTAGCGCTTGAGCAGGCGATCCACGACCGGTTCCAGGGCGGCAGTGAGTTCCGCCTGTTTCGCATCCAGCTTCAGCTCGACCCGGATGAGGCGCTCGACCTCGTGCTCGTCGTAATAGCCGTAGCCGTCCAGCTTCCCCCGCAGATCGTAGACGCGGTTCGGATCGCTGACGTCTGCCAGCTCCGCCGTGCTGTGGTAGAGGCGGAAGGCGGCCAGGATTTCGTCGGTATCGTTGACGAAATCCAGGACATAGGTGGTGTCCTTGCCGGGATGGGCACGGTTCAGGCGCGACAGGGTCTGCACGGCCTGGATGCCGCCCAGGCGCTTGTCCACATACATGCCGCAGAGCAAAGGCTGATCGAAGCCGGTCTGAAATTTATTGGCGACCAGCAGGATATGGTACTCGTCGGTGGCGAAGGCCTCGCGCATATCCCGCCCGCGCAATCCGGGATTCAGCAGCTTGCTCGCCTCGGTGAACGGCTCAGGACCGGATTCGCCGTCGTTCACCTCACCGGAAAAGGCCGCCAGACTGCCGATGTCGTAGCGCCTGTCCTGAATATAGTGGCGGATGGCGAGCTGCCAGCGTACGGCTTCCTGGCGGCTGCTGACCACG
Source organism: Gammaproteobacteria bacterium (assembly GCA_016182845.1). Lineage (GTDB taxonomy): Bacteria > Pseudomonadota > Gammaproteobacteria > Enterobacterales > Permianibacteraceae > JACPFT01. The sequence goes on along the minus strand of JACPFT010000008.1, from coordinate 128,169 downwards.
ACCATGGCCTTGCCGCGGCCGTTCAGGAGCGGCTTCACATTCTCGCGATAGTGCTCGACGACGATGGCGACCTTCTGGGCGATGTTGTAGGGGTGGAGCTTGACCCAGCGCATGATGCCCTTCATGGCTTCGCCTCGCTCCACCTCCTGGGAACTCAAGGCCAGGTTCTCGTTGGCCAGTTTGAAGGCCAGCTTGTAGGGCGTGTAGTTCTTCAGCACGTCGAGGATGAAGCCCTCCTCGATGGCCTGGCGCATGGAATAGACATGGAAGGGCGCCGGCAGATTGTCCTTGCTCGCCGGGCGGGCCGGATCGGGGCGGCGGCCGAACAGCTCTAGGGTCTTGGACTTGGGTGTCGCGGTGAAGGCGATGTAGGTGATGCCGTTGTCCGTCGCGCGGTTTTCCATCTGCAGGGCCAGCAGATCCTCGGTGTCGATCTCACCACCGTCGGCCAGCTCCCGTAATTCCTCGGCCGACAGCACCTGCTTGAGCTTGGCGGCAGCCTCGCCGGTCTGGGAGCTGTGGGCCTCGTCGGCGATCACCGCGAAGCGCTTGCCTTCCGTCGCTGCCAGTTCCTGCACGGCCTGTAACGCGAAGGGGAAGGTCTGGATGGTGCAGACCACGATCTTCTTGCCGGCCTTCAAGGCCTCGGCTAGTTCGCCGCTCTTGCTGGCCGACTCGCCCTTGATGGTGGCGACCACGCCTGCCGTGCGCTCGAAGCTGAAGATGGCGTCCTGGAGCTGCGCGTCCAGCACCGTGCGGTCCGACACCACCAGCACGCTGTCGAACAGCTTGCGATGCGCCGCGTCGTGCAGATCGGCGAGGAAATGGGCCGTCCAGGCGATGGAATTGGTTTTCCCGGAGCCGGCCGAATGCTGGATCAGGTATTTCTGGCCCGCGCCCTCGGCCAGGATGGTGGCGACCAGGCGGCGCGTGGCGTCCAGCTGGTGGTAGCGCGGAAAGATGAGGCCGGCGAGCCGTTTCTTGCTGTCGCGCACCGGCGTCAGATAGCGGCCGAGGATTTCCAGCCAGCCCTCGCGCACCCAGATCGCCTCCCAGAGATAGGCTGTACGCGGTCCTTGAGGGTTCGGCGGATTGCCGGCGCCGCCGCCATCGCCCCGGTTGAAGGGCAGAAAGACCGTGGCCGCGCCTTGCAGTCGGGTGGTCATGCGCGCCTCGCTCTGGCTGACCGCGAAATGCACCAGGGCGCCGCGCGGGAAGTCCAGGAGCGGCTCGGCCGCGCTCTGGCCCTTGGGGCGCGGCTCCCGGTCGAAGCGGTACTGATCGACGGCGTCTTCCACGCTCTGGGTGAAGTCGCTCTTCAGTTCCACGGTGGCGACCGGCAGGCCGTTCAGGAACAGGACCAGGTCGATGGCATTTTCATTGTGCAGCGAGTAGCGGACTTGGCGCACCACGCGCAGCCGGTTCGCGCCGTAGCGCGCCTGGATCTCCGGGTTGAGACCCAGGGCCGGCTTGAACTGGGCCAGGGCGACGGGGTGGCGCAGACCCAGGATCTCCACGCCGTGTCGCAGGACCTCCAGCGTGCCGCGTTCGTCCAGGGACTTGCGGACGCGCTCCAGCAGGACCGGTTCCGCCGCCGCGCCTTGCGCCTTGGTCAGCGCCTCCCAGGCCGGGGCTTGGCTCTCCTTGACCCAGGCAATGAGATCGTCCGGGAACAGCGCCCGCGCCCGGTCATAGCGGGCGGCATCGTCCGGCGCATACAGCCAGCCCTGGCCGGCCAGATGGGCGCAGATCTCGTTCTCGAACTCGATTTCCTTGTGCAGGCTCATGGCGCGTACTTCCTTTTCGCCGCCGCTTGGTCGCGCGGGCATAGTGTCCGCCTTCGGTCCGATACCGATGTCCACCCAGGGCGGTGGTTCGGGAACCGAAGCGGGTGCTTGGTTAAATCTGAAACGTGTTGTTTTACGGGGCTGGCTCTTCAGTAAAGGCAATCTGCCTTTCTTTCACTAAGCCTTGGGCCTCGGCGGGGGGTCGCCAGGCGTCTGGGCCTAGCGGTCCAGCCCGAATGTGGCGCAGAGCCGCGTGCAAAGCTCGCCCATCGCCCGGGCGTGAGCCGGTATGCGCCCGAAGATCTCGCCGGCCAGGGTCTCCCGGTAGGTATGGGACGACAGGTTGCGGTCGCTGAGCATGGCGACCCAAGGCGCTTCCTCGGCCAACCACTGCACCGCATAAGCCTTCTGCAAGGCCTGGCGCGGCGAGGCCACCTCGAAACCCTCGGCCTCCAGCAGGGCGAACTTGAGCGCCTTCCAGCACAGCTCGAAGCAGAACTCGAAGCGCTGGATCGTGCCGTCGACGAGCAGTTCATTGCCCGGCGGCAGGGCCAGGGCCTCCTCCAGGCGCGTCAGGGCGCGGGACCATTCGGTCAGGGCGAGGCGCAGGCGTTCGCTGGCGGCGGGGGGCGTCATAGGCTGGTCTTCCGTTGGTAGATGACACGCTTGTCCTTCTCGACATTCTGCCGCAAGGCGCTGCCCGGCGCCTCCCGGTCCAGGCGCAGGCAGTCGATCTCCAGCAGGGTATCGGCATTCTCCACGATGTCCAGGACCTCCTGCCACTGGCGGTCGCTGGCCGCCGGGCAGACGATGGCCAGATCGATGTCCGAGCGCGGCCGGTGGTCGCCGCGCGCCCGGGAGCCGTACAGCCAGATGGCCTCGACGAAGGGCAAGGCCTGGAGGCGTTCCAGGAACTGGTAGGCGGGCAAGCCGTTCATGTTTTCGCCTCCACGGGCTTTTTGGCCATGCGAATCGGGAAGGCCGCGCCAGCGACCTTTTTCCGATCAATTCTCGGCATAGCTGCGCTCCAGAAGCGGCTTGGCGCGTTCCAGGTCGGCTAGGCTGCGCAGGGTCAGTTCCAGATCGCCGGTGCCCCAGTGGCCGATGTGGGTGACGTCGCGGCTGAAGCCTTCCTCCAGGGTGGCGCTGGCCGGGTCGAGCTTGAGCATGACGAGCAGGCGGTTGGCCTGGAGGATCACCGAGGCGAAATTCTTCAGGCGGCGGAAGGCGGTGTAGAGCTTGAGGGGCTTTTCCTGGACGTCCTCGCCGAGGGCGAGCAGGAAGCCGGCGGTTTCCTGGTAGAGCCGGCGGATGTCGGGGCTGGCCTGTTCCAGCTGATCGGTCAGGCTCTTGTCCTTGCTGGCCGCCTTGGGCTTCGCCATGCTCGCCGCAGCATCCGGAGTTTCGGCGCGCACGGCCGTGGCGTCGGGCACGCTATGGCTGCTGACCAGCTCCAGGAGCAAGAGTTCCTCGCCGAACAGCTTGTAGCGCAGCAGCTCGATATTGCGCGCGATTTGCTGCACGGCGTGCTGATCGTAACGAGTGTAGTCGGCGGCGATGCAGAGTAGGCGGGTGCCGCTCCAGTCGATGGCGTCGGCCGCCTCGCGGCCGAGCTTGTCCATGACCAGCCAGCGGAATTCTGCCTGGTGATCCAGGAGCCAGTCCAGGTAGAACAGGCCCTGGTTGATGACGTTCTCTTTCTTGTCGCGCTTGTACTCGACGATTACCGGGCAGCCGTTCTCGTCCAGGCCCAGGGAATCGATACGGCCTCGGTGAGTCTTGCCGGTGGCGTATTCGCTGGCTAGGAAGCGCACGCCCAGGAGCGTCTCCATCTGGCCCTCGATCAGGGTCTGCAACTGCCGCTCCAGGGCCACGGCCTGGCCGGACAGCTCCGTGGCCTTGCCGTTCTGCAAACGGAACAACTGGATATCGCTCATGGCGCCAACGCCTCGGGGTGACTGTCGGCCATGGCGCCGCGCACATCGATCTGGCCGGTGACGGCGGCGGCGATCAGGGCGGAGCGGCGTTCTTTCAGTAGGGTGATAGCTTTGTTCGTTTCGGATACCAAGACGTCTAGCCGACTTGTCTCGCGCAGGATAAAGCTTGCGATGGCTTTTTGCTCCAGAATGGGAGGGATTGGAAGCTGCATTGAGGTCCAAGAATCCATACGCAGCGCCTTGGTGCCATGGCCGGCTTCATCCAAGCGGTTTAGTGATTCCGACGCGCTACCTCTCAATAGCCATGCCAAATAGGAGCCGTGGATTCGATCCAACGGTAGTACTGCTTTCAGATCCTGGTTGATTGCCATCGGTACACGCAATTCGGTCACCGGGAACATACGTGCCAGAATCATGCCGCGTACAACAACCAATACCGCTCCGGCAGGAACTAGCGAGGCCGCACCGGAACTAACTGCATATTCCGTTATATGGTCCTGAGTATCCTCAAGAACTTCCGATTTCAGATCCTTTGCGGAGGCCCAAGGGATTTCCCCATTCCAATAGTCTGGATTTTCCTTACTAGGAGTTCCACCGCTTTTCAAATTGACCAGGTATTTGAGCGGGATGATATCCCAATGCGCCGGCACCTGGCCCAGCCAGGGCACGCCGGAGTCCTTGAGGGGGGCGTCGGGGTCTAGGCCGCGGGTGACGGCGTGGGAGATGGTGGCCTGGCGTTTCTCGGCCAGGAGCGCGAGCAGCGTTTCCTGCTCGGCGATCAGACCATCGATCTTGGCGGTCTCGCGGTCGAGGAAGGCGGCGATGGCGGTTTGTTCATCAACTGGAGGACTAAGAAGCTGGAACGCCATCAAATCCTCGCGACTCATCTGCAGCGAATTTGGACGTATGCCTGTGAGGAACTTGGTATATCCCCGCACGAAGCTCTCGCACCTCATCATATGATGTACAAAGCGTTTGTTGAACGCTGGTTCAATCCAGTAGCTCCGGTAGGCCGGGCTGACGTGGCCCTCATGGTCAGAGACGCCTAGGCCCGCGTAGTTCAGCCACATCGTGTTCACGACAAGCTGTCCGGGGCGGACAATTCGGTAACCCACCAACTCATCATCGAGACGTCTGCGATTTTCGTCGTCGTATTCCTTTACCTCGATGCCACGGTAACCGGACACGGAGAGCATGACACCGACCACATCTGAGCCAATTTTCTCAATACTCTCTGTGAACGCGTGCCGGAATTTGCGTACCTCCCAGTGACTAGGAATTTCCCCCAGCCACTCCACGCCGCTGTCCTTGTACTCCGGATATCTCGGCAAGCTCATTCCGCCAGCTCCTCCAGCATGGCCATGATCCGGCCCGAGACGGCTTTCAGTTCCTCGTCGATGGCGTGCAGGCTGCGCGGCGGCTCGAAGACATAGAAATGGCGGTTGAAGGGGATCTCGTAGCCTAGCTTGGTCTTGTCGTGGTCGATCCAGGCGTCGGGGGCGTGGGGCAGGATTTCGCGTCGGAAGTAAGCCTCGATGTCTTCGCCCAGGGGGACGTTCTCGGTGTCGCGCAAGGCGCTGTCGGCCTGGGGCTTGCCCTTCTGCTTGCCCTTCTGGCCCAGGACGATCTCGCCGGTCTCGTCGCGCTGGGGGCGCTCGACGGTGAGGGTTGTGTAACCGAAGTCGGCGTTCTTGAAGATGCGCGAGATGGGCCGCAGCTTGACCTGGCCGCCCTGGGGCGCGCGGGGCTTGCGCATCCCGGGACGCAGCACTTCGCTGGAAACTTCCTTGCCTTGCGCGTCGTAGACGGTGGCGAGCCGGGCCTCGACGAAGTCGCCGAACAGATAGGTGATCTCGCCGATATGGGCGTCGGACAGTTCCTTGCGTTTGCTGCCCAGGGACTTGCGCATCTTCTGCCAGAAGCCGGAGGCGTCGATGAGCTGGACCTTGCCCTTGCGCGCCGCCGGTTTGCGGTTGCTCAAGATCCAGACGTAGGTGGCGATCCCCGTGTTGTAGAACATGTCGGTGGGCAGGGCGACGATGGCCTCCAGCAGATCGTTTTCCAGGACGTAGCGGCGGATCTCCGATTCGCCTGAGCCGGCGCCGCCGGTGAACAGCGGCGAGCCGTTGAGGACGATGCCGAAGCGACTGCCGCCCTCGTTGGCCGGGCGCATCTTGCTGATGAGGTGCAGCAGGAACAGCAGGGAGCCGTCGGAGACGCGCGGCAGGCCGGGGCCGAAGCGGCCGTTGTCGCCTTGGCTCTCGTGCTCCTTGCGGATCTGGGCCTCGACCTTCTTCCATTCCACGCCGAAGGGCGGGTTGGAGAGCATGTAGTCGAAGCGGCGTCCGCCATGGCCGTCCTCGGACAGGGTGTTGCCGGGCACGATGTTGGCGACGTCCTGGCCCTTGATCAGCATGTCGGCCTTGCAGATGGCGTAGGACTCGTCGTTGAGTTCCTGGCCGAACATGCTCAGGCGGGCGGCCGGGTTGTGCTCGGCCAGGTATTCGCCGGCGGTGGACAGCATGCCGCCGGTCCCCGCCGTGGGGTCGTAGACGGTGCGTACCACGCCGGGCTTGGCCAGGATCGCGTCATCCTCGATGAACAGGAGGTTGACCATCAGGCGGATCACCTCGCGCGGGGTGAAGTGTTCCCCCGCCGTCTCGTTGGAGATTTCCGCGAACTTGCGGATCAGCTCCTCGAAGACCAGGCCCATCTGGTGGTTGTCGACGGCCTCCGGGTGCAGGTCGATGGCGGCGAATTTCTCGGTGACGAGATAGAGCAGGCCGCATTTGTTCAGGCGCTCGACCTGGGTGTAGAAATCGAAGCGCTCGAAGATGTCGCGCACGGCGGGCGAGAAGGCCTGGATATAGCCATAGAGGTTGTCGCGGATATGGTCCTGGTCGCCCATGAGCTTGCGCAGGTCCAAGGGCGAGGTGTTGTAGAAGCTCTGCTTGGCCTTGCGCAGCAGGAAGGGCTCGGGGTTCAGGCCGGCTGCGCTCTTGGCGGCGTATTCGGCGAGCACGGCGTCCTTCGTGGCTTCCAACACGCAGTCCAGGCGACGCAGGACGGTGAAGGGCAGGATGACCTTGCCGTATTCGGATTGCTTGTAGTCGCCGCGCAGCAGATCGGCGACGGACCAGAGGAAGGCGGACAGTGCTTGTTGATTCATGGGTACTACGGTGTTCGTGGTTACTGTTCGACCGACCGGAGGCGGCTGGTCTGTGCGGATGGCATAGCGGCGGCGGGCGAGCCGGGCGGGGTTGGGGCCGGCAGGCAGGGGGCGAGGGGGCCCGAGGCGCCACTGTAATGCCGGCGGAGCGGTCAGGCAATGACGCGATAACCGCGCCTCGCTGGGTATCAAGTGTGAGCGGCACTATGTTGGCGCACTAGCCACATAGGCAGATAGAATGGCAGCCCTAAGTTTTGTCGCCCCGGCGGGGTAGCGTCAACAATCTGGGGGCATATTTGGGGGCATAAATTGGCTTCCAAATTGCCTCTGTCGAGATTTGACGCGGCTTTCAGCGATTGATTTCGGTGACGCCGGGGCCATAGTTGACGAGAAAAGGCTTAACGTTACGCTAGGCCTTTTTCGTTTCTGAGCCCACACAAGGACACCCCATGGCCGGCAGCAGCTTTTTCGCCCTGATCGACGATATCGCCACGATTCTCGACGACGTGGCGGTGATGACCAAGGTGGCGGCCAAGAAGACCGCTGGCGTGCTAGGCGACGATCTGGCGCTCAATGCCCAGCAGGTGGCCGGCGTGCAGGCGGATCGGGAGCTGCCGGTGGTCTGGGCGGTGGCCAAGGGCTCCCTGGTCAACAAGGCCATCCTGGTGCCGGCGGCGCTGGCTATCAGCGCACTCCTGCCCTGGCTCATCACGCCGCTGCTGATGATGGGCGGTGCCTATCTCTGCTTCGAGGGCTGCGAGAAGCTGGCCCACAAGTTCCTGCACGGCGCCGCCGAGGACGAGAAGCACCACGAGGATCTGGTGGAGGCACTGGCCTTGCCGGAGGCCGATCTCTTGGCCTTCGAGAAGGACAAGATCAAGGGGGCGGTGCGCACCGACTTCATCCTCTCGGCGGAAATCATCGTCATCGCCCTGGGCACCGTGGCGGCGGCGAGCTTTGGCCAGCAGATGGCGGTGCTCGTCGCCGTGGCCATCGCCATGACCCTGGGCGTCTACGGCCTGGTGGCGGGCATCGTCAAGCTGGACGACCTGGGCCTGTTCCTGAGCACGCGCCCCGGCGCGGGCGGTGCCGGCCGCGCGATCGGCGGACTCCTGCTGCGCGCCGCGCCCCGGTTGATGAAGGCACTGACCGTCCTGGGCACGGCCGCCATGTTCCTGGTGGGCGGCAGCATCCTGGCCCACGGCATCCCGGGAGCGCACGAGTGGGCGCAGCACCTGGCCGAGGGCGCGGGCAGCGTGCCGGTTGTCGGCGGCCTGTTGGCCTGGCTGACGCCCCTGGTGGTCGACGCGCTCACCGGCATCGTCGCCGGCGCCCTGGTGCTGGGCGTGGTCAGCGGGATTGAACGGCTGCGGCGCTGAGCCTAGGCTTGAAGGGTTCGCCCCTCCGCCCTTCGATACGCCGACCCAGGTCGGCTACTCAGGACGAACGGGCTTTTGTCGCGCCAAGCCGCAACGGATAAAGGAAAGCCCATGCCCGTTACCCTGGATGGAAAACTGGTGGTCGCCATCTCCTCCCGCGCCCTCTTCGACTTCGAGGAGGAGAACCGGGTGTTCGAGACCGACTGCGACCAGGCCTATAAGCGCCTGCAACTGGAGCGCCTGGAGCAGCCGGCCAATACCGGCGTGGCCTATCCCCTGGTCAAGAAGCTCCTGGCCTTCAACACCGAGGCCGCGCACCGCGTCGAGGTGGTGATCCTGTCGCGCAACGATCCGGTCTCGGGGCTGCGCGTGTTCCGCTCGGCGGAGAAGGCCAGGCTCAAGCTGGAGCGCGGGGTGTTCACCCGTGGCCGTTCGCCCTACCGCTACCTCAATGCCCTGAACGCCAATCTCTTCCTCTCCGCCAACGAGAGCGACGTGCGCGAGGCCCTGAAGGCCGGCTATCCGGCGGCGCGGGTCTATGCCCAGTCCATGGTCAACGCCAGCCAGCATCCGGGCGAGATCCGCATCGCCTTCGACGGCGATGCCGTCCTGTTCAGCGACGAGGCGGAGCGGATTTTTCAGGCCTCGGGCCTGGAGAGCTTCCAGCAGCACGAGCGCAAGCACAAGGCGCGGCCCCTGCCGCCCGGGCCGTTCAAGCCCCTGCTGGAGGCACTGCGCGCCCTGCAACAGGCCGGCGAGGATTCGCCCATGCGCATACGCACCGCCCTGGTGACGGCGCGCAGCGCCCCCGCCCACGAGCGCGCCATCCGCACCCTCATGGACTGGAACATCGAGATCGACGAGGCCATGTTCCTGGGCGGCTTGGAGAAGGCGCCCTTTTTGCGCGAATTCGAGCCGGATTTCTTCTTCGACGACCAGACCGGACATTGCGATTCCGCCGCCGCCGTGGGTCCTACCGGGCATGTGCTCTCGGGCATCGCCAACGAGCGGGCGGAGGTCGTGCCGGAGTAAGCGCGGCTTGTGCTCGGGATCACGGCATTTCCGGTCGCTTCTGCTATGGTGAACGCGGGCATCCCGCCCGCGTAAGGACACACAAGGATTCTCCCATGAAGACCCTGGCCACCCTCGCCCTGCTTACCCTGAGCGCCCTGCCCGTCCATGCCGCCGACGAGGTGGAGGCCGCCATCGACGAAGCCCAGAGCGCCTACGAGAAGGGCGATATGTCCAAGGCCGCCAGCCAGCTGGACTATGCCGCCAGCCTGATCCGCCAGAAGAAGGCCGAGGCCTTCAAGACCGTGCTGCCCGATGCCCTGTCCGGTTGGGAAGCCGGCGAAGCGGAAAGCTCGGCGGCAGCCGGCGCCCTGTTCGGCGGCGGCATCACCGCCTCGCGCAATTACAACAAGGGCGAGGCCTCGGTGAAGCTGGAAATCATCACCGATTCTCCGCTCTTGCAGGGCATGATGGGCCTGATCGCCAACCCGGCCTTCGCCACCATGAGCGGCGGCAAGCTGGTGCAGATCAATGGCCAGCAGGCCATCGTGGAAAACCCCCAGGACAATCCCAAGCTGAGCCTGGTGGTGGGCGGCAAGACCCTGATCAAGGTGGAAGCCATGGGCGCCAGCCTGGAGGACGTCCAGGCCTATGCCAAGGCCGTGGACCTGGACAAGCTGGGCAAGATCTGAGGCGGTTCTCACCCTCTCCCTAACCCTCTCCCATCAAGGGAGAGGGGACTGGATCGGTGCGCATCCGCGCAGACGGATCCGCCGTTCTCTTATGGCGCCGCCGCCAGCTCCATGCCCCGATGGGGAATGCCGTCTTCCAGATAGGCTTCCCCCACCTCCACGAAACCGAAGCCGGCATAGAAATCCCTGAGATAGGCTTGGGCGCTGATATGCAGGGTCTGGCCCGGGTAGGCCTGCTGCAGATAATCCACGGCCAGGCGCACCGCCGCCCGGCCCAGGCCCAAGCCCCGGCAGTCGCCGGCCGAGACCACCCGGCCGAAGCTGGGCAGGCCGAAGGCGGAAGCCTCGGGCGGCACCACGCGCAAGTAAGCCACCAGGCGCTCGCCGGCCCAGCCCAGCAGGTGCATGCAGGCCGGGTCGCGGCCGTCCAGGTCCTGGTAGGCGCAGGCCTGTTCCACCACGAAGATCTCGGCGCGCAGCTGCAAGAGCGCATAGAGCTCGCGGGTGGAGAGTTCGGCGAAGCTTTTCCAGTGCCAGGCGAGATCGGGATGCTGGGGACTCATGCTATCAACTCCGGGACATGAAAAAGGCGGACCGGGCGGCCCGCCTCGCATTGGACGATGGGCAGACGCAAAAAGTTCTCAGGCCACCCAGTCCAGGATCACCTTGCCCGACTGCCCGGAGGCCATGATCTCGAAACCCTGCTGGAAATCGTCCACGGTGTAGTGGTGGGTGATGATGGGCGAGACGTCCAGGCCGGATTGCAGCATGGCGGCCATCTTGTACCAGGTCTCGAACATCTCGCGGCCGTAGATGCCCTTGACGACCAGGCCCTTGAAGATAACCTGGTTCCAATCGATGACCGTGTCCGGGGCGGGGATGCCTAAGAGGGCGATCTTGCCGCCGTGGTTCATGGCCACCAGCATGTCGCGGAAGGCCATGCCGTTGCCGGACATTTCCAGACCCACGTCGAAGCCCTCGGTCATGCCCAGCTCGGCCATGACCTCGGACAGTTTTTCCTTGCTGGCATTCACGGCGCGGGTCGCGCCCATCTTGCGCGCCAGATCCAGGCGGAAATCGTTGACGTCGGTGATCACCACGTTGCGCGCGCCCACGTGCTTGGCGATGGCCACGGCCATGCAGCCGATGGGGCCGGCGCCGGTGATCAGCACGTCCTCGCCCACCAGATCGAAGGACAGGGCGGTGTGCACGGCATTGCCCAGGGGATCCATGATGGCGGCGATGTCGTCGGTGATGGCGTCCGGCAGCTTGAAGGCGTTATAGGCCGGGATCACCAGGTACTCTCCAAACGCTCCGGGGCGGTTGACGCCCACGCCCGTGGTGTTGCGGCATAGGTGCACGCGCCCGGCGCGGCAGTTGCGGCAGTGGCCGCAGGTGATATGGCCTTCGCCGGACACGCGATCGCCGATGGCGAAACCGCGCACCTCCGAGCCCATGGCCGCCACCACGCCGGCATACTCGTGGCCCACGGTCATGGGCACGGGAATGGTCTTCTGCGCCCAGTCATCCCATTTGTAGATGTGGATGTCCGTGCCGCAGATGGCGGTTTTCTTGATCTTGATGAGCAGGTCGTTGGGACCGTATTCCGGGATGGGCTCGTCGCGCATCCAGATGCCCGGTTCGTTCTTCAGCTTGGCGAGGGTTTTCATGGGTTCTGCTCCGTCGACGGCAAGATTCGTGCTTCGACAGGCTCAGCACGAACGGTGGTTGCACCAACCGTCGTATCCTCCGTTCGCCCTGAGCCTGTCGAAGGGCGAACGGGTCTTGCAAAACTTAACGAATCACCCCCAGCTCCCGCCCCACCTTGGCGAACGCCGCCACGGCGCGGTCGATATGGGCCTTGTCATGGGCCGCCGACATCTGGGTGCGGATGCGCGCGGCGCCCTTGGGCACCACCGGGAAGCTGAAGCCGACCACGTAGATGCCTTCCTTGAGCATCAGGTCCGCGAAGCGCTTGGCCAGGGCGGCGTCGCCCAGCATCACCGGGATGATGGGATGTTCGCCGGGTTGCAGGCTGAAGCCGAGCTTGCCCATCTCGGCGCGGAAATGGGCTGCATTCTCGCGCAGCTTCTTGCGCAGCGAATCGCCGGATTCCAGCATGTCCAGGCAACGGATCGTCGCTGCCGCGATGGACGGGCAGAGGGTGTTGGAGAACAGATAGGGGCGGGAACGCTGGCGCAGGATGTCGATGATTTCCTTTTTCGCGCTGGTATAGCCGCCGGAGGCGCCGCCCAGGGCTTTTCCTAAGGTGCCGGTGATGATGTCGACCCGGCCCATGACGCCGCAGTACTCGTGGGTTCCCTTGCCTTTTTCGCCGATAAAGCCCACGGCATGGGAGTCGTCCACCATGACCAGGGCATCGTACTTGTCGGCCAGATCGCAGACGGCCTTGAGATTGGCGATAAAGCCGTCCATGGAGAACACGCCGTCGGTGGCGATGAGCTTGAAGCGGGCGCCGGCGGCATTCGCCTCCTGCAGCTTGGCCTCCAGATCGGCCATATCGTTATTGGCATAACGGAAGCGCTTGGCCTTGCACAGGCGCACGCCGTCGATGATGGAGGCATGATTCAGGCTGTCGGAGATCACCGCGTCCTCTTCGCCCAAGAGGGTTTCGAACAGGCCGCCGTTGGCGTCGAAGCAGGAGGAATAGAGGATGGTGTCTTCCAGCCCTAAGAAGCCGGAGATACGCGATTCCAGGGTCTTGTGCACATCCTGGGTGCCGCAGATGAAACGCACCGAGGCCATGCCATAGCCGTATTTCGCCAGGCCGTCCTGGCCGGCTTTGATCAACTCCGGGTGGTTGGCGAGGCCGAGATAGTTATTGGCGCAAAAATTGAGCACATGCTCGCCGCCGCTCACCGTGATGTCGGCCGACTGCTGGGAGGTGATGACGCGCTCGTCCTTGTACAGGCCGGCGGCGCGGATGGCATCGAGTTCGCGGGCGAGATGGGCAAAATAATCGGCTTTCATGGGCTTTCCTGACAAATGCGCGGCCAAAACGGCAAGTTTACGCCGATTCCCGTGCCGGCCCAAGTTCGCCTATGCTAGATAGACATCCGACCACTAAGAGCGCCGCATGAAATCCGAGACCCTCAACGAGCTCCTGGCCGGCCTGGCCCAGACCTTTGGCGATCAGATCCCCTTCAACAAGCTGGTGGGCCTGTCCATCGACAAGGTCAGCGTCGAGGAGGTGATGATCAGCTTCGAGATGAAGCCGGAGCTGGTGGGCAATTTCATGCAGGGCATCCTGCACGGCGGGGTGATCGCCACCGTCCTGGACGTGGCCGGCGGCACCCTCGCCGCCGCCTGCCTCATGGAGCGCTATGCCGAGGAGCATAGCCTGGAGGAGATTGCCAAGCGCTTCGCCAAGCTGGGCACCATCGACCTGCGCATCGACTACCTGCGCCCCGGACGCGGCGAGCGCTTCATCAGCCGCGCCACGGTTCTGCGCGCGGGCAACAAGGTGGCTGTGACGCGCATGGAGATGATGAACGGCGAGGGCGTGCTTATCGCGGTGGGCACGGGGACCTACCTGGTGGGGTGAAGAGGGATTAACCGCCAAGGCGCCAAGAACGCCAAGGGAAGACAAATCCAATAAACCGCAAAGGCCGCCAAGGCCGCGAAGCGTTCATGGCTCAGTCCAAATGGCTTATCTCAGCTTTGTGGCCTTAGCGGCCTTTGCGGTTAATTCTTCCAGATCTTCACTTGGCGTTCTTGGCGCCTTGGCGGTTAATGATCTTCCCAGCAACTGTACCGCTCAAAATCGCCGTTTAGTGTGACTGTATCGCTGGCGAGGCCGCCGCTACACTGCCTGGCCGCCCATTTCGATCGGATGACCCGCTTGAGCCAGACCACCCGCCAGGGCCTTATCTACGCCGTCAGCGCCTTCGTGCTCTGGGGCATCGCGCCGGCCTATTTCAAGCTGATCCAGAGCGTGCCGCCCACCGAGATCATCGCCCACCGCGTGCTCTGGTCCTGTCTGGTCATGGTGCTGGTCTTGGGTTTGAGCAAGCGCTTCGTGGGCTTTGGCTTCTTGCGCGACAATCCGCGCATCCTGGCGACCATGGCACTGAGCTCGGCCCTGATCACCGGCAACTGGCTGACCTTCGTCTATGCGGTGAACAGCGGGCATATGCTGGACGCCAGCCTGGGCTATTACATCAATCCCCTGATCAACGTGCTGCTGGCCGTGCTCTTCCTGGGCGAGCGTCTGCGGCCGCTGCAACTCATGGCGGTGCTCCTGGCCTGCCTGGGGGTCGCCTACCAAGTCTGGGAACTGGGGCGCCTGCCCTGGATCTCCCTGGTCCTGGCCTTCAGCTTCGGTTTCTACGGCCTGCTGCGCAAGCGCGTGAACCTGGATGCCCTGAACGGCCTGGGCGTGGAGACCGCCTTGATGGCACCGCTCGCCCTGCTCTATTTCGCCAGCCTCTGGCAGGACGGGGCGGCCCGCTTCGGCCATGTGAGCTGGCAGCTGGACGCCCTCCTGGCAGCCGCCGGTGTGGTCACCACCGTGCCCCTGGCGCTGTACGCCGCCGGCGCCCGCCAGCTCAGCTTCACGACGGTGGGCTTCCTGCAATACATCGGCCCGTCCCTGTCCATGATCCTGGCGGTGAGCTTCTACGGCGAGCATTTCGATCATGCCCGCGCCGTCACTTTCGGCTTCATCTGGGCTGGGCTGGGACTGTTCAGCTGGGACGCATTGCGGATGCGCCAGGGCGCGGTTTAAGGGCGTTCCTGCACCAGGACCCAGGGCGCGGCCACCACGGCCCAGAGCTGGGCGCCGCGCGCGTGCCAATCCCGGGCCTGGTCCGCGTCCGGCTTGCCGATCTGGCCGGCCAGCAGCCAGGCCTCGATGGCGGCCTTGTCGTCTTCGACGATGCGCGCCGCCGCCTCCACCAGATCCAGCTCCGCCGCGACGCGGATCACCACGCCCCGGGCAAAGAAGGTTTCCAGCTCGCGCCAGGCCAGGCGGGCGGTCTCGGCATTCAGCCGCGCGCGCAGCGGCAGTTCGTGTTCCATCGCGGGTCTCCCGGGAAAAAGCCCGATTTTACGGCTTGGCGGCTTCGGCGGCGAGCCGCAGGCTGCCGGCCTCCCGTTCCTGGCGCGCCAGCTCGGGCTGTTCCTGTTCCAGGGCGGCGCTGAGCCGGGCCACACGGGACGGGCTGACCTTGTAGGAGCATTGCAGGTAGCGGAATTCGCCGGGGGGCATGTCCGAGGGGGCCAGGTGGACCAGATCGTCCTGCTCCAGGGCCTGGTGTCGGCCCAGCCATTCCTCGCGGTTGACGAAGACGAAGTCGATGCGGCCCTGGCGCAGCTTTTCCAGGTTCTGTTCCAGGCGCAGGGCCTTCTCCACGCTAATGAAACGGTCTACCAGGCCGCGCCGGTTGGCGATGCGCTCGTCCAGGGCCGTGCCGTAGGAGAAGCCGGCCACCACGCCCAGCTTGAGCTGGGGAGCGTCCATGAGCGTCTGCAGGCTCCATTGTCGCCGCTCGGCCAGTTCCTTGCGCAGCAGGATCAGGAAGGGCAGATCCCGGATCAGGGGGGCGCTGAAACGGGCATAGGCGCCCCGCTCCGGGGTGTAGAACCAGCCGGGGGTGCAGAAGGCCCGGGTATTGCCGCGCAGCTCGGCGAGAATGCGTCCCGGCGGCACGGACTCGAAGGCCAGCTCCAGCCCGGCGCGCCGGGCGGCGGCGCGGGTCCGCGCGACCAGGCTACCGCTGGCCTGGCCTTGCGCATCGGTCAGATAAAAAGGCGGCCGTTCGAAATACAGCAGGCTCAAGGGCTCTTCGCCCGCGAAGCTCGGCGCTGCCATGGCCAGCCAGAGGGCGAAGCACGGCGCATACTCCGGACGCGGCATGGCGGGGACCTGGTGGACGGCAATAATTTCAGTCTATCACCGGCGGCGTGATTCATCCTGGCGTCATATCCCCTGCCTATCCTGAGGGATTTACGCACCCAAGCCGGTCGTCCGTCGCTAGACTAGGGGAAACCCAGTTTCTCGGAGTGTTTCAATGACCTATACCCATGTTCCCGCCGCCTACCCCATGCGCCGGCCGCGGCGCATGCGCGCCGACGCCTTCTCCCGCCGCCTGATGCGCGAAAACCGCTTGAGCGCCGACGATCTGATCGCGCCGCTGTTCGTCCTGGACGGCGAGAACCGCCGCGAGGCCGTGGCCTCCATGCCCGGCGTGTCGCGCATGAGCCTGGATTGGCTACTGGAGGAATGCGATGCCTTGGTGAAGGCCGGCGTGCCGGCCGTGGCCCTGTTCCCGGTCGTCGATCCGGATTTGAAATCCCTGGGCGGCGAGGAAGCCTGGAATCCCGACGGTCTGGCCCAGCGCGCCGTGCGCGCCATCAAGGCCCGCCACCCGGCCCTGGGCGTGATCACCGACGTGGCCCTGGACCCGTTCACGACCCACGGCCAGGACGGCATCATCGACGGCGTGGGCTATGTCATCAACGACGTGACCGTGGCCGCCCTGGTGAAACAGGCCCTGTCCCATGCCGAGGCCGGCGCCGACATCGTGGCGCCCTCGGACATGATGGACGGCCGCATCGGCGCCATCCGCGAGGCCTTGGAGGCCGCCGGCCACCACAATGTGCGCATCCTCGCCTACTCGGCGAAATACGCCTCGGCCTTCTACGGCCCCTTCCGCGACGCCGTGGGCTCCGCCGGTAATCTCAAGGGCGGCAACAAGTATTCCTACCAGATGGATCCGGCCAATTCCGACGAGGCCCTGCTGGAAATCGCCCAGGATCTGGCCGAGGGCGCCGACATGGTCATGGTCAAGCCGGGCATGCCCTATCTCGACATCGTGCGCCGGGTGAAGGAGGAATTCAAAGTGCCGACTTTCGCCTACCAAGTCAGCGGCGAATACGCCATGCTCAAGGCTGCGGCGCAAAACGGCTGGCTGGACGAGAAGGCGGTGGTCTTGGAATCGCTACTGGCCTTCAAGCGCGCCGGCTGCGACGGCATCCTGACCTATTTCGCCAAGCCCGCGGCGCAGTGGCTGAAGGAAGAGTGAAGGATCGGGATTAACCGCCAAGACGCCAAGACCGCCAAGGGAAGAAAGGGCCATTAGCTTTACGCGGTTCCGCCAAGCGTGCGGGTGGGACGGAACCCATGGCCAGTGACCTTTGCGTTTTGTGGACTTCTCCATCCTTGGCGTTCTTGGCGCCTTAGCGGTTAATAATTCTTGGTTTTCAGCGGTAGACGACATGGGTAATGCGATGAACAAACCGGAATCTCTGGAGCACGCCCCCGGCGTGGCGGAGTTGTTGGCTCTGGATAATCCGGCGCTGTACATCAACCGCGAACTGTCCCTGATCCAGTTCAATTGGCGCGTGCTCAACCAGGCCCTGGACGAGAGCCTGCCGCTGTTCGAACGCCTGAAGTTCCTGTTCATCTCCGCGTCCAATCTGGACGAATTCTTCGAGGTACGCGTCGCCGACCTGGTGGAGCAGACTATTTACGAGGCCGACAACCGCGGCCCCGACGGCCTGACGCCGGCCGAGGCCCTGGCGGAGATCGCCAAGGCGGCCCACCACATCGTCGACGAGCAGTACCGCATCCTCAACGAGGTGATGTTTCCTCGACTGGAGGCCGAGCGCGTCCGCTTCGTGCGCCGGCGCAACTGGACGCCGGAAATCACCGCCTGGATCGAGGAGCTGTTTCTGCGCGAGGTCCTGCCCGTGGTCTCGCCCGTGGCCTTGGATCCGGCCCATCCCTTCCCGCGCCTGGTGAATAAATCCCTGCATTTCATCGTCGAGCTGGACGGCAAGGATGCCTTCGGGCGTCAACCCGGCTACGGCATCGTGCACGTGCCCCGCTCCCTGCCGCGCATCATCCGCCTGCCCAAGGCGCTGTGCGAAAGCTGCAGCGACGACGGCCACCATTTCGTCTTCCTGTCCTCGATCATCCATGCCCATACCCAGGAGCTGTTTCCGGGCATGAAGATCAACGGCTGTTATCAGTTCCGCCTGACCCGCGATTCCGATGTGTGGATCGACGAGGAGCGTACCGAGGACATCGCCACGGCGTTAAAGAAGCAGCTGTTGTCGCGGCCCTTCGGCAATGCCGTGCGCCTGGAGGTGTCCGATGCCTGCCCGGCCCATGTCAGCGAGTATTTATTGCAGCAATTCGATCTGGACGAGCGCCATCTGTACGCGGTGAACGGCCCGGTGAATCTGACCCGATTGATGGCCATCACCCAGCTGATCGACCGCCCGGAGCTGAAATTTCCGCCGTTTACGCCGGGCCTGCCCAAGCGCCTGCGCGTCAAGGCGGATATTTTCGACGTGGTCCGCCAGGGCGATGTCTTGCTCAATCATCCCTTCGAGGGCTTCACGCCGATCATCGATTTCGTGCGTAAGGCCGCCGCCGATCCCCATGTCCTGGCCATCAAGCAGACCCTGTACCGCACCGGCGCCGATTCCGAGCTGGTCCAGGCCTTGATCGACGCGGCCCGCGCCGGCAAGGAAGTCACCGCCGTGGTGGAACTGCGCGCCCGTTTCGACGAGCAGGCGAATCTGGAACTGGCCTCCCAGCTGCAGGAGGCCGGCGCCCTGGTGGTTTATGGCGTGGTGGGCTACAAGACCCACGCGAAAATGATCCTGGTGGTGCGCCGCGAGGCCGAGGGCCTGCGCCGCTATGTGCACCTGGGCACGGGCAATTACCATGCCTCCACCGCCAAGCTCTACACCGATTTCGGCCTGCTCACCTGCGATCCGGATATCGGCGAGGACGTGCACAAGGTCTTCCAGCAGCTGACCGGGACCTGCAAGACCCTGAAACTGAAGAAGCTCTGGCAGTCGCCCTTCACCCTGCACAAGAACCTGCTCACCCATATCCAGAAGGAGACCGAGCACGCCGCCGCCGGCCGGCCCGGGCGCATCATCGCGCGCATGAACGCGCTCACCGAGGAGCATGTGATCCGCGCCCTGTACAAGGCCTCCCAGGCCGGTGTGCAGATCGATCTGATCGTGCGCGGCATCTGCGCCCTGCGCCCGGGCGTGCCCGGCGTCTCGGACCATATCCGCGTGCGCTCGGTGGTGGGCCGCTTCCTGGAACATCCGCGCATTTATTATTTCTTCAACGACGGCGAGGAAAAACTGGTCTGTGCCAGCGCCGACTGGATGGACAGAAACCTCAACCGGCGTATCGAGGTGGCCTTCCCGGTGGACGACAAGAAATTGTTCGAGCGCATCAAGAAGGAAGGCCTGCAGCTGTATCTGGACGATAACTGCCAGAGCTGGGAACTCAAGAGCGACGGCAGCTATGTGAAGTGCGCGCCGGACGGCCAGCCGGAGCTGTCGGCGCAGCGCTACCTGCTGGAGCGCCTGGCGGCGGGCTAGGAGGAACCTGGGATTCGCCGCCAAGGCGCCAAGAACGCCCAGGGGAATCAGAAGAATTAACCGCGAAGGCCGCCAAGGCCGCCGAGTTTAAAACGGGCTACCGGCACCGGGTAGCGAACCGTCCTCCCCCTTTGCGGCCTTGGCGGCCTTCGCGGTTTATCGGATTTATCTCCCCCCCTCGGCGTTCTTGGCGCCTTGGCGGTTGTCCTCTTCGGATTTACGGCAGGACCACCCGCGCTGTGAAGGACTTCAGGTATTCGGTCTCGGGGATCGCCGGGTGCACCGGGTGATCCGGGCCCTGGTGGCCTTGCTCCAGGACGACGACGTGGCGATCCAGGTGGCGGCCGGCGCCGCGCAGGGTGTCCAGGAGCTCGTCGCGGGATAGGTGCATGGAACAGGAGGCGGAGAGCAGGATGCCGTCCTTGCCGAGCAGGCGCATGGCCGCCTCGTTGATGCGCCGATAGGCGTTCATCCCTTCTTTCGCATCCTTCTTGCGCTTGATAAAGGCCGGCGGATCGACGGTGATCACGTCGAAAGTCTCGCCCGAATCCTTTAACTGCTTCAGGGCCTCGAAGGCATCGCCTTCCACCGAGGTGATGGCCTCGTCCACGCCGTTCAGGGCGGCATTCTCATGCAGCCAGTCCAGGGCCTTGGCCGAGCTCTCCACGCACCAGACTTCCGAGGCGCCGAAGGCGGCGGCCTGGACGCCAAAGGCGCCGATATAGGAGAACACGTCGAGCACGCGCTTGCCCTTGACCCAGGGACGCAGGCTGGCGCGGTTCAGGCGGTGATCGTAGAACCAGCCGGTCTTCTGGCCCTCGTGCACCGGCGCCAGGAAGCGCACGCCGTTTTCCACCAGCTCGACCCGTTCGGGGGTCTCGCCCCAAGCCTGGGCCACATAGGAGTCCAGGCCTTCCAGGCTGCGCATGGAGGAGTCGGCGCGCAACAGGATGGACTCGGGCTTGCAGACCTTCTTCAGGGCGTCGATGAGCTCGTCCTTGAGGCGCTCCATGCCGGCGGTCGCGATCTGCACGACGAAGTGGCTGCCGAAGCGGTCGATGACCAGGCCGGGCAGCAGGTCCGACTCGCCGTAGACCAGGCGGTAATAGGGCTGGTCGAAGCGCGCCTCGCGGGCCGCCAGGGCCACTTGCAGGCGGTGCACCAGCAGGGAGCGGTTCAGCTCGTAGTCGGTGGAGCGGGACACTAGGCGCGCGGCGATGAGCGAATGGGGGTTCACATAGCCCAGGCCCAGTGCCCGGCCGTTCTGCTCCTCGACGATGACCGGCTGGCCCGGCTCGAAGCCGGTGAGCGGCGTGGCCGCCACGTCGATCTCGTTGGAATAGACCCAGAGATGGCCGGATTTGATCCGGCGTTCTTCGTTTTTCTTGAGGCGCAGGCGGGCGTAGGACATGGGGGGCCTTATGGGGTCGGAGGGAAAGAGAAGAAGTTTAACCGCCAAGGCGCCAAGAACGCCAAGGAAAGCCCGGAGACGATGCCAAGAGCCCTTCGATACACCCGCTGCGCGGGTTACTCAGGGCGAACGGTTTTCCACCATCGATCGTGAATCACCACCCGTTCGTGCCGAGTAGCGCAGCAGACGCGTATCGAAGCACTCTTTCCCAAGCTGCGGTCATGGCTTTCCTTGGCGTTCTTGGCGCCTTGGCGGTTAGTCCTCTTGGCCTTTAGCCCCAGAGCACCAGGGCCCAGGTGGTCAGGGTCAGGAGCACGGCGAAGAGCACGGCGGCGGAGCCCATGTCCTTGGCGCGGCCGGCCAGCTCGTGCTTCTCGGGGCTCGCCAGGTCCACGATGGCCTCGATGGCGGAGTTCAGGAGTTCCACCAGCATCAGGAACAGCACCGAGCCGATGAGCAGGGCATAGTCCAGGGCGTCCTCGCCCAGCCAGAAGGCCAGGGGCAGGGATGCCGCCAGGGCCCAGGTCTCTTGGCGGATGGCGGCCTCGTGGCGGTAGCCGGCCTTGAGGCCGGCCCAGGAATAGCCGGTGGCGTGGATGATCCGTGTGAGGCCGGTCTTGCCGGGTTTCATGGAAGGCGCTCGGGTAGGGAGAATGGCGCGCAGTGTAGCGAACGGACTCCCATATCCCAAGCCCTGCCTACTGTTCTCAATGGCCGTGGCCGTGCTCGTGATCGTGATGGGCCTGCTTGGGCTTGTTCAGATCGAAGCGCGCCGATTGGCTAGTGCCGTCCGGAAGGTCCAGCTTGAGCACGATCTGGCTGGGCGCGGCGGCGTCCAGGCTGGCGGCGGCGTGCAGGCGGTTACCCTCGGCCGGTTTCAGGACCAGGCGCTGCACGGCCTTGCCATTGACCACGGTGGCGGCGGCGCTGGTCCCGGCGGCCGGCTTGGCCGTGCCGGCATGGTCGGTCAGATAGGCATCCAGGCCGTCGGCCTTGAGCACCAGCTCGATGTGGTAGGGCCCGGCCATGCGCAGCTGCCCGCCGTGGGGGGTCTTTTGCTGGTCGAGGATCTCGTCGGTATGGGCGAGGGCGGTGCCACTCAGGCTCAGGGACAGGGTGAGGGCGAACAGGGATTTGATGGGAAGCTTCATGGGTTGTCTCCTTGGGGTTAGAAGCTGTCGTGGGAAGCATCGGCCAGGCGCGCGGCGAAGGCCTTGGCGCCGAAGCGCAGGAACAGGACGGGGGTTAACAGGCTGTCCAGCAGGGTGGAGCTGACCAGGCCGCCGAAGATCACCACGGCCACCGGGTGCAGGATCTCCTTGCCCGGCTGGTCGTGGGCCAGGATCAGGGGGGTGAGGGCGAAGGCCGCCACCAGGGCGGTCATCAGGACCGGGGTCAGGCGCTCCAGGCTGCCGCGCACGACCAGGCCTTCGCCGAAGGCCATGCCCTCCCGGCCCAGGTTCAGGTAATGGCTTACCTTGAGGATGCCGTTGCGGGTGGCGATGCCGGCCAGGGTGATGAAGCCCACCAGGCTGGCCACCGACAGCTGGCCTTCCGCCAGCCACAAGGCCAGGACGGCGCCCACCAGGGCCAGGGGGATATTGGCCATGATCAGGGCGCTTAAGGTCAGGGAGCGGTAGCGGCTGTAGAGCACCAGGAAGATGAGTCCGAAGGACACCAGGCTGAGCAGGGCGATGCGCAGGGCGGCTTCTTCCTGGGCCTGGAACTGGCCTTCCAGGCGGGTGAAATAGCCCTCCGGCAGGGGCGTTCCGGCCAGGACGGCGCGGATGTCCGCCACCACGGCGGCCATGTCCCGGCCTTCGGTATTGGCCTGGATCACGATGCGCCGCTTGCCGTTGTCGCGGCTCACCTGGTTGGGGCCCAGGCTGTCCTCGATGCGGGCGATGGCGGCGAGCGGCACGCGGCCCTTGGGGGTCTCTATAAGCAGCTGGTTCAGGGCCTCCAGGCGGCGGTCGGCATCGGCCAGGCGCAGGTTGATCTCGAAGCGGCGGTTGCCGTCCAGGACCTCGCCGATGCGCTGGCCCCCCACCAGGGTCTCCAGGGCGCGCAGCACCTCGCCGGGGGTGACGCCATGGGCCGCCGCCTGGGCATAGTCGATGCGCACCTGGCTCTGGGGGATGAGGACCTGCTTTTCCACCTGGAGATCGACCAGGCCGGGCACCTTGCTCAAGCGTCCGCGCAGGTCCTCGGCCAGGCCGCGCAGGGCGTCCAGGTCCTCGCCGAAGAGCTTGAGGGCGACTTGCGCGCGCACGCCGGACAGCAGGTGGTCCAGGCGGTGGGAGATGGGCTGGCCTATGGCCACCGTGGCCGGCAGCTGCTTGAGCTTGGCGCGGATCTCGGCGACGACCGCCTCGCGGGGCCGTTCCGAGGGCGTCAGGTCCACGTCCAGCTCGCCGTAGTGCACGCCCTCGGCATGCTCGTCCAGCTCGGCGCGGCCGGTGCGCCGGCCCACGGCGATCACCTCGGGTACCTCCAACACGAGCCTCTCGGCGAGCAGGCCCAGCTTATTGGACTCGGACAGGGCCGTGCCCGGGTTGAGCTGCAGGTTGACGGTGAGCGTGCCCTCGTTGAAGTCCGGGAGGAAGGCGCGCGGCAGGGTCGTGGCCAGCAGGGCGGCGCCGGCCACGGCGGCCAAGGCCGCCAGGCTCAGGGCCCCGACGTGGCGGAAGGACCACAGCAGCAGCCGCTCATCGCGCGCCTTCAGCCAGGCCACCAGGCGTGAATCGCCGTGGGCCAGCTGACGCATGCCCGGCAGCCACCAGGACGCCAGGACCGGGGTGAGGCTGATGGACACCAGGAGGCTGGCCAGGATGGCGACGATATAGGCTAGCCCCAAGGGTACGAACAGCCGCCCCTCGATGCCCGGCAGGGCGAACAGGGGCACGAAGACCAGGACCACGATGGCCGTGGCATAGACGATCCCGGAGCGCACTTCCACCGAGGCCGCCAGGACCACGTCCAGCACCGGTCTGGGCGTAGGCAGTGCCCGGTTCTCCTTGAGCCGGCGCAGGATGTTCTCCACGTCCACCACGGCATCGTCCACCAGCTCGCCGATGGCGATGGCCAGGCCCCCCAGGGTCATGGTGTTGAGGGACAGCCCCAGGGCCCGGAACACCAGGAAGCTGACCAACAGGGACACGGGGATGGCGATGAGCGAAATGGCCGTGGTGCGGGCATTGGCCAGGAACAGGAAGAGCACCAGGGCCACCATCAGGGCGCCGTCGCGCAGGGCTTCCTCCACATTGGCGATGGCCCGGCTGATGAAATCCGCCTGGCGGAACAGGATGGCCGGCTCGGCCACCGTGGCCGGACGGCCCTGCTTGAGCTCGGCCAGGGCCGCCTCGATGGCGGCGGTCAGGCGCACGGTGTCGGCGTCCGGCTGTTTCTGGATGGACAGGACCACGGCGGGCTTGCCCATGAAACCGGCATCGCCGCGCTTGGGCCGGGCGGCGAAATCCACCTCGGCCAGCTGGCGCAGCAGGACCGGGTGGGCATCGCCTTTCTCGTGGCGCACCACCAGGTTGCGCAGATCCTCCAGGGCCGTGGTGCGGCCCAGGTGGCGGATCAGGTATTCGCGCCCGGCGCTCTCCAGGAAACCGCCGCTGGTATTGGCGCCGAAGTCGCGCAGCGCTTCCTCCAGATCCGCCAGATCCACGTCCAGGGCGGACAGGCGCGCCGGGTCGGGCACGATGCGGTACTCGCGCACCTCGCCGCCGATGGGAATGACCTGGGCCACGCCCGGGATGGTCAGGAGGCGGGGTCGCAGGCTCCAGTCGGCGTACTCGCGCACCGCCATGGGTGTGCCCTCCGCCGTGGGCGACAGGGCCACCAGCATGATCTCGCCCATGATGGAGGCGATGGGGCCCATCTGCGGCAGGACGCCGGGCGGCAGCTGCTCGCGCACCAGGGACAGGCGCTCGTTGGTCAGCTGGCGGTTGCGGAACACCTCCGTGCCCCAGTCGAACTCCACATAGACCACCGACAGGCCCACGCCGGACACCGAGCGCACCCGGTTCACGCCGGGCATGCCGTTCATGGCCGCCTCCAGGGGCTGGGTGATCTGCAGCTCCACTTCCTCGGGAGCCATGCCCCCGGCCTCGGTCATCAGGGTGACCATGGGCCGGTTCAAGTCCGGGAAGACATCCACCGGCAGCTGGGCCAGGGACAGCAGCCCCAGGGCCATCAGCAGGCCGGACAGCACCAGGACCATGAGGCGCTGGCGCAGGCTGGTTCTAACAATGGCGGTAAACATCAACGCACCTGCACCAGCAGGCTGGCGCCTTCGCTCACCACCCGGTCGCCCTCGTGCAGGCCCCGGCGCACCGCCAGGCGGCCGCCGGCCACCGGCTCCACCTCCACGCGGTGCGGCTCGAAGCGCTCGGCGCTCTGGTGCACGAAGACCACGGGCAGGCCGTCGCCGCCGCGCACGACGGCGGCCTCCGGCAGGCTCAGGGCCTGGCGCTCGCCGTCCAGGGAGACCTGCACGCGCACCGGCTGGTCCACGGCCAGTTCGGCCGCCGGCGCTTCGACGGAAAACTGAACGGGCAGGGCCTGATCCCGGAGCTCCCGGCCCGCGCCCAGCAGCTTCAGCGGCAGGCGCCTGTCCTTGAGCACCAGCTCCGCGCTCTGGATGCGCGCCGCCAGGGCGGGCTCGTAGGCCAGGGCCTCGACCCAGTGACGAGCCGGATCGTGCAGGCTGAACAGGGTCTCCCCGGCCGCCACCACCTGGCCGGCCAGGACCGCGCGGCTGGCCACCACGCCGGCCACCGGGGCGCGCACCGGCTCGGCCTCGATCAGGGCGGCCTTCAGGGCCGCGACCCGTTGCTGGAGCGCCGCCGCCTCGCCCTTGGCCGCCGCCCGGTCCTTGGCGGCGATGGAGGCGGTGAGCTGGGCCTGGCGCGCCACCCGCGCCTGGGCCTGGGCCAGCTCGGCCTGGGCTTGCGCCAGCTCGCCGGCTAGGGCCGCCCGCTCCGGGGCGCTGAGGGCCGGTTCCAAATAGGCCAGGACCTGGCCGGCCGCTACCTTGGCCCCCAGGACCGGGAAACCCGCCGGCCCGGGGCGGACCCGCCCGGCTTGGGGCGCGGCCACCAGGCCGCCGGCATTGGCGTCGGCGATGATGCGGCCGTTCAGGTTCAGGCCCTGGCGCACCGGCCCCAGCCTGACCACTTCCGTGCGCAGGCCCAGGAGGTGCTGGGTGGGCTTGGGCAGGTAGACCGTGCCGTCGGCCAGGCGCTTGGGCTGGCCCTCGACCAGCTCCGCGCTCGCCTTCGCGGTCTCCTCGGCATGCTCCTCGCCGCCATGGGCGAGACCGGGGCGCGGCGCCCCGCCCAGAAACAGTCCCAGGGTGAGGGCCAGGCCCAGGGCCGTCGCGCCGCGCCAGCGCCTGAAGGCCAGGCCCAGGACCAGGGCCAGCAGGGCGGCGAGGCCGACCCAGGCCAGGCGAGGCAGGCCGGCGGCGTGCTCGTGCTCGGCCTCCTCGGCCTCGGGCGCCGGCAGGACCAGGCTGCCGTCCAGGAGCTCCAGGCCCGATGCGGTGGTGACGGTCAGGACCAGGGGATGCTTGCCCGGCGCCTTCAGGGCCGGCAGCTTCACCCGGTACTCGCCGGGGGCCAGGGCCTCGGCCTGGCGCAGGGCGCCGCCGATCTCGGCCTCGATGCCGGCCTTTTCCACCGGCGCATTGCTGGCGAATTCGTCCACATAGAGGCGCAGCTCGTCCGGGCGGACCAGGACGCCCAGGACCTCCAGGGCCTCGCTGTGCAGCTCGACGCGCGGCTTCAGGCCGCCGCCGGCCGCCGGCTCGGTGAGATCGTGGTCCTCGCCGCCATGGGCCAGGACCGCGAGGGGCAGGACCAGGGCTGCCGCCCCGGCGAGAAAATTCAGGACAGGCTGTTTCATGGAAGAATCCCGTAAGACTGGTTCAGGCGCGCGACGGCGCGGGCTTCGGCCAGGCGGGCCAGGACGGCGCCGCGCTCGGCCTCGGCGGCCTGGGCGTCCAGGCGCGTGTAATCGAGCAGGGACAACTCGCCCAGATCCAGGGCGCGGCGCGCCTCGGCGCGCTGGCGGCGGGCGAGCTCGGCCTGTTCGGCGGCCAGGGGTAGCAGGGCGCGGGCCGTGTCCAGATCGCTCTCGGCCTGGTGGCGCTCGGTCTGAAGGCGGATGCGCGTCTGCGCCAGGCGCGCCTCGACCTCGGCCAGGCCCTGGTCCAGTTCGGCGCGGCGGCTGCCCTGCTCCACCCGTTCGCTTAAGGGGATGCTGAAACCCAGGCTCAGGGCGGTGTCGCTGGGTCCCCCGGCCTCGGCCCGCTCGCGGCGGGCACCCAGGGCCAGGCTTGGCGCCTCCCGGGCATCGGCCTGGGCGGCCTGGCGCTCGGCCAGGAGGCGCTGGCGCTCGGCGGCCAGGGCCCGCCAGGCCGGATGGGCATCCGCTTCGGCGGCCTCGGCCGGCGTTTCCGCCGCCTCGGGCACGGCCAGCTCGGCGCCGATGCGCGCGGCCCATTCGCCCTCCGCCCGCCGACGGCGGCTGGCCGCATCGAGGGCGGCACGGCGGGCGGCCAGGGCCTCGCCCAAGGCCAGCATGCGCTCCGTCTCGGGCTTCTCGCCGGCCTTGACCTGGGCCGCGATGTCGGCGGCCAGGGCATCGGCCAGGGCGCGACGCTGAACGGCCAGGCCCTCCTCGGCGCGGGCGGCCAGGAGCTCGGCGGCGGCTTCGCGCAACTCGCCGGCCAGCTCTAGGCGCCGGGCCTGCAACTGGGCGGCGCGGGCGTAGGCCTCGGCCTCGGCCAGGCTCAGGGCGGCGCGGCGCTCGCCCGGCCAGCGCAGGCTTAAGCTCAGGTCCAGCTCGGTCTCCTCGGCGCCGCCACGGCCCTCGCGGTCGCGCCACTGGCGGGCCTCCAGCTCGGGAGGCTCGGCCAGGAGGCGGCGGGCCTGATCATGGCGGGCCAGATCCAGGCGGTCACCGGCCTCCAGGGCGAGTGCCTGGGGATCGCGCCGCCAGGCGGCTTCCAGGGCGGCGCTCCAGGGGCCGGCCCAGGCCGGGCCGGCGAGCGCCAGGCCAAGACCCAGGCACAAGGCCCGGATCGAAAAAACAGGGTGCATAAGTCCTCACGGGTTACGAGTTCATCGTCCCGGTCGGCGCGTACAGAGTGGTCTTGGAGTGACGGCCGCCGGCGTTATACGCCGGCAAAGCGAGGTGGGCGGGGGATTTGATCGGGGGCCAGGGAAGCGAGGCGCGGGGCCTCGCCCGCCGGGCTGGCGGATAGGGGAGAGAGCGGGGCATGAGCCAGCGCCGAGCTGATGCCCGGGCTGGCGCAGAGATCGCAGAGGTTGCAGTCGTCGCACTGCAGCCCGCCGCTCTGGGCCTCATGCCCGGCATGGGTTTTGGGCTTGGCGGCGCCGTGCTCGTGGTGGCTGTCATGGCTGGCCACCTGGGCCGGGGCCGCCATGGACTCGTGCTCGCAGCCGAGCATCAGCACGCCGGCCATGCCCTGGACGGGCAGCAGGAGGGCGAGCATCAACAGCAGATGGCGGCGCAGACGGTTCAGCATGGCGACATTATTGTGCGCCCAGGCGGTTCTGGCAATCCCGCCTTGGGCTTTGTGCGCCAGAGCGCAGGCCCGGCACCGCGCTTGGGCTATGCTGGAAAACACCCCCCGTCGAGGTCCTTAGGATGTTCAAGAAATCCCTGCTTCTGCCGCTCCTGGCGGCCGCCCTGCTGCCCGGCTGCGTCGTGCTCGACGACGGTCCCCGACGCGGCCATGGCTACGGCTACGGGCCGCCGGCCCATGCCCCGGCCCACGGCTACCGCCGCCAGCATCGCGGCCACGACATGGAGTACGACGGCGGTCTGGGCGTCTACCTGGTGATCGGCCGGCCCGGCTATTACTGGTGGGACGACCATTACTGGCGGCTCATCGACGGTCACTGGCATTGGTCGGTGGATCTCTACAGTCCCTGGCGGGTCGTCGAAATCGACCGCGTACCCCGCCATCTCTACCGCCGTTACCCGGATCGGGGCCGTGAACACCACGACCGCGAACACCACGACCGCGAGCATGACCGCTACCGCGAGGAGCGGGACAAGTCTCACGGCAAGCCTGGCAAGGACAAGCACGAAGGTAAGAGCAAGGGCAAGGACAAGGGCGACGACCGCTGAAAGGCGGTTCAACTGCTACAGTTGTAGGAACAACAACCGGCGGAGAAGAGCATGCGCATCTGGGGGAGCTTGGTTCTGGGTTTCGGCCTCTGCGCCACGGCCTCGGCGGCCACGGTGAGCTTGCGCGCCGATGTCTGGTTTCCCATGAACGGCGAGCCGGGCTCGGCCCGGCCCGGCTTCATGGTGGAGATCGCCACGGCGGCCCTCAAGGCCGGTGGCCATACGGTGGACTATGCCACCATGCCCTGGGAGCGCACGCTCATGTCGGTGCGCCAGGGCCAGTTCGATTGCGCCATCGGGGCTTACAAGGAGGATGCGCCGGATTTCGTCTTTCCCGAAGAGCCCCAGGGCATGGACCAGAGCTTCCTCTGGGTAAAGACCGACGACGCCTGGAAATTCAATGGCTTGGATTCGCTCAAGGGGCGTAGCGTCGGCCTGATCGGCGGCTATGCCTATGACGAGGCCTTCCAGAAATTCGTCGAGAACGCCGGCAACGGCGTCCAGGTCCAAACCATCAACGCCGATAACGGCCTGGAGCAGAACATCAAGAAACTGCAGGCCGGACGGGTGAACGTCGTGGTGGAGTCGGAGTCGGTGATGAAGGCCAAGCTGGCCGACATGGGCATGTCCGATCAGATCCGGTCGGCGGGGACGCTGACGGACCCGGTGCCCATGTACA
This sequence comes from Gammaproteobacteria bacterium, assembly GCA_016182845.1. Classification (GTDB taxonomy): domain Bacteria; phylum Pseudomonadota; class Gammaproteobacteria; order Enterobacterales; family Permianibacteraceae; genus JACPFT01. The sequence continues at coordinate 98,557 of JACPFT010000008.1, read as the reverse complement.
TCGCCTGCTCGCCGGCCAAGGCCAGCTCCAAGGAGTACGCCCGCCTGCTCGGCGAGGGCGTGCGCCAGCTGCGCGCCTCGGGCGAGCTGAAGGCCATACTCGACAAGTACGGGCTCAAGGACTGGCGCTAGCGCCAGACGGGGTTCCGCCCATCGGCCATGACCCTGCGGAGGGCTTATGGCTAACAAACCGTCCGCGCCCTGTCCCGGGGCGCCCTCCCAGCCCACGGCGTCCGCACAGGACGCTTCCGGCTTGTGCACGCTGCTGCGCCAGGCGCGGCGTCTGGCCGGCTTCGATGTCCTGGGCTTGTTGCGTTCGGACGGCGCCGATGCCATGGACGGCCGCTGGCGGCTCCTGGCCCAGGGCGAGGACGAACCGCTCTGGTCCGGCCTACAGGTCCAGCATGCCCGCTTCCCCTGGCTCGCCGCCCGGCTGGTCCGGGGCGAGGCCGGCCGCTGGACCCTGGCGCGCTTGCCGGCCGAGGCCGAGCCGGACTTCTGGCGGGGCGCGGGCCTGTCGACCCTGGCCGTGGCTCCCGTGCCCGGACACCCGGGCCACGGCCTCCTGGCGGCTACGCGCCAGGCCTGGCGGCCGGCCCTGGGGGCGGCCCTGGAGCTCCTGGCCCTGGCGGTGGATCAGGGTTTAAGGGCCGAGGACTGGCGCGGCCGCGTGCTGAAGACCGGCGCCGAGCTTCAGTCCCTGCGCGCCCAGCTGGAAGCCCTGGACCCCTGCGATGCCCTGACCGGCGTGTACAGCCGGGCTCATCTGGAACCGCTCCTGTCCCAGGAATGCGGCCGGGCCCAGCGCGAGGCCCTGCCCATTTCCCTGATCCTGGCGGACGTGGACGGCTTCTCGGAGTACAACCGGTTGCACAGCCGCGACCTGGGCGATTACTGCCTGCAACAGGTGGCCGCCGCCCTGGCCGAGGCCTTCGAGCGCGCCGGGGAGACCGTGGCGCGCTTCGACGGCGACTGCTTCGCCGTGCTCCTGCCCCTGGTGGCGCCGGAGCGGGCCGAGGCGGCGGCGCGGCGGCTGCTGGGGGCCCTGCGCGCTCGACGCCTGCCCCATGGCGGGGGCAAGCCCTTCCTGACCGCGAGCCTGGGACTCGCCACGCTCAAGCCCGATGCCGGCCTGAACCCCGAGGCCTTGATCGATTGCGCCGCCCGCGCCCTGCACGAGGCCCAGGCCAAGGGCGGCGACCGCTTGTGCGAATGGTGTTCCCCGCCCGAGCCCTAGTGGTCCATGCGGGGTGTCGGTTACATGATTTCGGCGCCTGAAACCCTGATACAGCGTTGCCGCTCCTCGCCATAGCCCTGCTATGACTCGTCGCGGCGCCTTGTCTCAGGGCTTCATGCATCCGAACTGACGTTAGCCACACCCCGCATGGACCACTAGGCTTGTCACACATTGTTAACGGCGGCGTCACACGACGCTAACCTCCTTGTCACATCAGACCACTAGCCTGGGCGCGTTTCCGGTCCGCCCCGAGCGGGCCGGCGTTGTCAGCCATTTAGCCAAGGCAGTGAATCATGAGCCAGCACGACATCGAGGATCTGGGCCTGTCCAATCCTTCCGAAAATCCCCATTTTGAACAGATCATCGACACCCGCTTCGCCCGTCGCAGCTTCCTCAAGGGGGGCTTGGGGGCCATGTCCACCGGCCTGTTCGGCGCCACGGCCCTGAGCGCCTGCGGTGGTGGCGGCGGCAGCAAGAGCGGCGCCGACGGTTTCGTGCCGCCGGCCGCGAAATCCAGCTTCAAGCCCATCGGCGCCTCCTTCGAGGACAAGGTGCGCGTGCCGGAAGGCTATAGCGCCAAGGTCTTCGTGCGCTGGGGCGATCCCATCGGCGCCAAGGCCGGTGCCCCGGTCTTCAAGAAGGACGCCACGAACTCCGCCGTCGAGCAGGAACTGCAGTTCGGCATGCACCATGACTGCATGGAAATGTTCCCGATCCAGGGCGCCGACGCCAACGGCCATTTTCTGGTCTGCGTGAATCACGAATACGTGGACAGCGGCCTGCTGCACGGCGCCGCCTTCGACAAGAACAACCCGGAGCACGTGGCCAAGCAGATCGCCGCCCACGGCGTGTCCGTGTACGAGGCCAAGCGTGTCGACGGCAACTGGACCGTGGTGACCGGCTCCAACTACGCCCGCCGCATCACCGGCGCCACGGAAATGAGCATCGGCGGTCCGGCCAAGGGCCATCGCCTGGTGCAGTCCAAGAACGACGGCGGCGGCCTCAAGGCCTATGGCACGCTTAACAACTGCGCCGGCGGCAAGACCCCCTGGGGCACCTACCTGACCTGCGAAGAGAACTTCAACGGTTTCTTCAAGAAGGCCGTCCCGGGCGCCATGGAAAAGCGCTATGGCATCACCAATGCGGTGTATGGCGCCGACTGGACCCAGATCGACGATCGCTTCAATCTGGACATGCATCCCAACGAGGCTCAGAAGTTCGGTTGGGTCGTGGAAATCGACCCCTATGACGCCGCGTCCAAGCCGGTCAAGCGCACCGCCCTGGGCCGCTTCAAGCACGAAGGCGCCACGGTGACCCTCGCCCCCGGCGGCCAGGTCGTGGTCTATATGGGCGACGACGAACGCAACGAATATGCCTATAAGTTCGTGTCCAAGGGCAGTTACAACGCCGCCAACCGCGCCGCCAACATGAACCTCCTGGACGAGGGCACGCTCTACGTCGCCAAGTTCAAGAGCGATGGCAGCGGCGAGTGGCTGCCCCTGGTGTTCGGCCAGGGCGCTCTGGTGGCCCCGGCCTTCAACGATCAGGCGGAAGTCCTGGTGAATGCGCGTGCCGCCGCCGATGCCGTCGGCGCCACCAAGATGGACCGTCCGGAATGGGTGGCCGTGCACCCGGAAACCAAGGACGTCTACCTGACCCTGACCAATAATTCCAAGCGCGGCGCCAGCGGCGCCCCGGCCGTGGATGCCGCCAACCCGCGTGCCTCCAACAGCCATGGCCATATCATCCATTGGCGCGAAGCCGGTTCCGATGCGGCGGCGACGAGTTTCACCTGGAACCTGTTCGTCCTGGCGGGCGATCCCAAGTCCTCCAAGGCCAATCTCCAGGGCAATATCCAGGGCGACATCTTCTCGGCGCCGGACGGCCTGGCCTTCGACACCGCCGGCCGTCTGTGGATCCAGACCGACATGTCCACTTCGGCCATGTACCACCCGGAACATGCCGCCAGCCGTACCGATTACAAGAACTTCGGCAATAACCAGATGTTGGTGGCCGATCCGCGTACCGGCGAGATCAAGCGTTTCCTGACCGGCCCGGTGGGCTGCGAGCTGACCGGCTGGATGATGACCCCGGATCGCAAGACCCTGTTCGTCAATATCCAGCACCCGGGCGAACCCCTGGCGGGCGCCGAGGACAACGATCCGGCCAATCCCATGAAGTTCTCCAGCTGGCCGGACGGCCCCAGCGGCGGCCGTCCGCGCTCGGCGACCGTGGTCATCACCCGCGACGACGGCGGGGAAGTGGGGGCCTGAGCGGCGCGCTTACGGGAAAGGCCGTCTTTAGCTAAGCCTCGTCGTCCCCACTCGTGCGGGGCGACGAGGCTTCTGGGATCATGCGACGAAGCCAGGAGCTCCCTCCTCCGACACATCTTGTAACGCCCGGATGCAGTACAGCGTTCAAGTTTGGTTTAGCATGCAGCCCTAAGCTGGCCGGTCCCTACCCGTAGTCCGCCAGCATGGCCAATCAACACGGCCCACCAACAAGGAGTTCCTTCATGCGCACCGCCCTCTTCCCGCGCGCCGCCCTGTGCGTCGCCCTCGGCCTGGCCCTGAGCCCGGCCTTCGCCGCCGGCAAGCCGGCCATGCTCGACAAGTGGACCGGCCCCTTCGGCGGCGTGCCGGCCTGGGACAAGGTCAAGGTGTCCGAGTTCGAGGCGGCCTTCCAGGCGGCCATCACCGAGAACCGCGCCGAGCTGAAGGCCATCGCCGATAACACGGCGGCGCCGGACTTCGACAACACCATCGCCGCCCTGGAAAAGGCTGGCGGCGCACTGAACCGCTTCTACACCTATTTCGGCATCCACAGCTCGACCCTGAACGTCGGCGACATGCCCAAGATCGAATCGGCGCTGGCGCCCAAGCAGGCGGCCTATGGCGATGAAGTGACCCAGAACGCCAAGCTCTTCGCCCGCATCGAGGCCGTCTACAACGCCCCGGAGAAGGCCAAGCTGACGCCTGAGCAGCAGCGCCTCACCTGGCTGTACTACACCAATTTCGTGCGCTCCGGCGCCAAGCTGGACGCGAAACAGAAGGCCCGCTTGTCCGAGCTGAACCAGCGCCTGGCCAGCCTGTACACCAGCTTCGGCCAGAACGTCCTGTTCGACGAGCAGAACGGCTACACCGTCCTGGACGAGGCGAGCATGAAGGGCCTGCCGGCCGATATCAAGGACGCCGCCCAGCGCGCCGCCGAGGCCAAGAAGCTCAAGGGCAAGTACCTGATCGCCAACACCCGCTCCGCCGCCGATCCCTTCCTGACCCTGAGCGAGGACCGCGCGGCCCGCGAGAAAGTCTGGCGTGCCTTCATCGGCCGCGGCGACATGGGCGGCGAACACGACAACAACAAGCTGATCACCGAGATCCTCGAGCTGCGCTACGAACGTGCCCAGCTCCTGGGCTACAAGAGCCACGCCCATTGGCGCCTGGAACAGGAAATGGCCCAGACCCCGGAACGCGCCGTGGCCCTGATGGAAGCCGTGTGGAAGCCGGGCGCCGCCGCCGTGGCCCGCGACGTGGCGGAAATGCAGAAGCTCATCGACGCCGAGGGCGGCAAGTACAAGCTGGCCGCCTGGGATTACCGCTATATCAGCGAGAAGCTGCGCAAGGCCAAGTACGACCTGGACATGACCGAGGTCAGCAACTACCTGCAGCTCGACCGCCTGCGCGAAGGCATGTTCTGGATGGCCGCCAAGCTCTATGACCTGCATTTCAGCCAGCTGAGCAATGTCGCCGTCTACCACCCGGACGTCACCGTCTACGAGGTGAAGAACGGCAAGGGCCAACACGTGGGCCTGTGGTACTTCGACCCCTATGCCCGCGACGGCAAGCGCTCCGGCGCCTGGATGAACGCCTACCGCAACCAGGAGCGTTTCAACGGCGAGATCACCACCATCGTCTCCAACAACGCCAACTTCGTGAAGGGCAAGGACGGCGCGCCGGTCCTGATCTCCTGGGACGATGCCGAGACCCTGTTCCACGAATTCGGCCATGCCCTGCACGGCCTGCTCTCCGACGTGAACTACCCGACCCTGTCCGGCACCTCGGTGTCCCGCGACTTCGTGGAATTCCCCTCGCAGATCCACGAGCATTGGCTGGCCACGCCGGAAGTGCTCAACAAGTTCGCCCTGCACTACCAGACCGGCAAGCCCATCCCCGCCGCCCTGGTGGACAAGATCGAGAAGGCCGCCACCTTCAACGAGGGCTTCCGCACCATGGAATACCTGGGCTCGGCGGTCATCGACATGAAGCTGCACCTGGCCGGCGCCGGCCCCATCGATCCGGACAAGTTCGAGCGCGAGGAGCTGAAGAAGCTGGGCATGCCCGAGGAAATCGTCATGCGCCACCGCACGCCGCAGTTCAACCACGTGTTCTCCGGCGATGGCTATTCCGCCGGCTACTACGCCTACCTCTGGGCCGATTCCCTGACCGCCGACGTCTGGGAAGCCTTCGAGGAAGGCAAGGGCGCCTGGGACGAGAACGTGGCCTTACGCTTCCGCAAGAACATCCTCTCGGTGGGCAACACCGTGGACCAGGCCCAGGCCTTCCGCAACTTCCGCGGCCGCGATGTGGACACCCAGGCCCTGATGCGCAAGCGCGGCTTCGTCGAGGCCGAGAAGACCGCCGGGCAGTAAGCTCCGGCGGATTTCGCGCAAGACAAAGGGGCCGTATGGCCCCTTTGTTATTTCTGACCCGCCCTAGTCCCCGTCCAGGGGATGGCGGGTTACGGCCTTCGGCCTACGCCCGCCCTACGGAACACGTCTTAAGCCGCCTGGTCCGGATCCTGCCCCGCGCGGATCTTCTCGATGCGCTCCACGTGGCGGAACCAGGCCTTCATGCCCGCGAAGGCGATGCCGGCGATGGCCACGGCGGCCCAGATGATATTCGGGTTGGCGGTGATCAATTGGCTGATGGAATCCATGGCCTACTCCTTGTTGTGCGGCGGGATGAGCCGATTCTACTGCCTGTCCGCGGTCCGCGCATCAGGCGGCGGCCTTGCTGTTCTCCACAACCAGCTGTCCGGCGCTCTCCCCCAAGACGGCCATGGCGCGCTCGATGGTCGGGGTCCACAGGCCGCCGCAGGACAGGCGGACGTAGTGCTCGTATTTCTTCTGGGCGGAGAACAGGGCGCCGGGCACGATGGAGATCTTGCGCTCCAGGGCGCGCCGGTAGAGTTCGAAGCCGGAGATGCGCCCGGGCAGTTCCACCCAGGCCACCATGCCGCCGTGGGCGGATTTCGTGCCTTCCGGGAAATAGCGGTGTATGGCCTCGGCCATCTGTTCGCGCTGGCGGCAATACAGCTGACGCATCTTACGCACATGGCGCTCGTAGCCGCCCTTGGCCAGGAACTGGGCCAGGGTCTGCTGCACCAGGGCCGGCGAGGCCAGGTTGCTGACGTATTTCAGGTAATTGAGCTTGGCCTGGTAGGCGCCGGCGGCGATCCAGCCGATGCGGTAACCGGGTGCCAGGGTCTTGGAGAAGGACGAGCAGAGCAGGACATTGCCGGTCTTGTCGTAATGCTTGGCGGCCTTGGGCCGGTTGGCGTGGCCGGTCAGGCCCGGGTCGGTGACGAACTCGGCATGGGCGTCGTTCTCGATGATGGGCACGCCGGCTTCGGCGCAGAGGTTGACCAGGGCCTCCTTGCGCGCCTCGGGCATGGAACAGCCCAGGGGATTGGAGCAGGTGGGCATGACCAAGACGGCCTTGATGGGCCATTGCTCCAGGGCCAGGCCCAGGGCGTCCAGGCTGATGCCCTCGCGCGGATCCGAGGGGATTTCCAGGGCCTTCATGCCTAAGGACTGGATGGCCTGGAGGCCGCCGTAATAGGTGGGCGACTGCACGGCGATGATGTCGCCGGCGCCGGCCACGGCGCGCAGGGCCAGGACCACGGCCTCCTGGCAGCCGTTGGTGATGACCAGCTCCTCGGGCGAAAGCTCCACGCCGGCTCCGGGCAGGAGGCGGGCGATCTGGGTGCGCAGCTCCAGGTTGCCGGGCGTGGCCTCGTAGCGCACCACGGCCAGGGGATCGTCCTTGAGCAGGCCGGTCATGATTCGGTTCAGCTCCTTGATGGGCAAGAGATCCGCCGAAGGGCTGGCCGTGCCCAGCTGTACCAGGGAGGGGTCCTTGAGGGTTTCCAGCACTTCCATGATCAGCTCGCCCTTGTCCACGGTCATGGGCTTGGAGCGGGGCTTGGGCAGGCGCGTCTCCGGGCAGCGCCGTTGGCTCTGAGGCCGGACGTAATAGCCGGACTGGGGCCGGGCCTCGATAAGTCCTTGATCTTCCAAGAGCTGGTAGGCCTGGATCACCGTGGAGATGGACACGCCCAGCTGCCGCGACAGGGCGCGCACCGAGCTCAGGCGATCACCGGGCCGGTACACGCCCTTGTCCAATTGATTCCGCAGGTTGTCGGCGATGTTTTCGTAAAGCATGGCGGTGGCTCCGGGGCGCGGGCGGCAGGGTGGATCAGATTGTCGCAGGTCCGAGCAGTACAGTTTTCCCGACAATAAAACTGTATCGGTGCAATGACAAGTTTTCTGCATCTGTATCGCTCGACGGCGCTCGCCTAGAATGGCCAGGGTCTGCAAGCCCTGGCCGCTTCCCTCGCCGGACTCTTCCCCCGGCGGGGCGCGGCCCATTCTTCGAGGACCCTCGAGCATGAGCAATCTCCAGCTATACGCCCTGGCCACCCTGATCTGGGGTTCCACCTGGCTGGCCATCACCTTCCAGCTGGGCACGGTGGCGCCGGAAGTCTCGGTGGTCTACCGCTTCAGCCTGGCTGGTCTGCTCATGCTGGCCTTTTGCGCCTTCAGGGGCATGCGCCTCGCCTACAGCCTGAAAGATCATGCCTGGATCGCCCTCCTGGGCCTGTCCTACGGCCTGAACTATGCCTTCGTCTACCACGCCGAGGCCCATATCAGCTCCGGCCTGGTGGCCGTGGCCTGCTCCTCGATGCTGTTCATGAACATCGCCCTGGCCCTGATCTGCTTCGGTACCCGCCCCAGCCGCGAGATGCTGGCCGGCGCGGCACTGGGCGTGGCGGGCATCGTCCTGGTGTTCTGGCCGGAACTCCGGGCCTTCGCCGCCAGCGGCGAGTCTCCCTGGATCCTGTCCTGGCCGATCCTGGCCGCCTTGGGCGCCTCGGTGGCCAATATGATCGCCACGCGCAACGGCCACGCCGGTCTGCCCGTCCTGCCGGTCAACGCCTTGTGGATGCTCTGGTGCGCGGCGGCCGTGGCGGTCTATGCCCTGAGCCAGGGCAAGGCCTTCAGCTTCGAGTGGACGCCCGGCTACGTGCTCTCGCTCACCTATCTGGCGGTCTTCGGCTCCATCATCGCCTTCGGCGCCTATCTGACCCTCCTGGGCCGCATCGGCTCCTCCAAGGCCTCGTACATGGCAGTCTTGACGCCGATCCTGGCGCTGATGCTGTCCACGCTCTTCGAGGGCTTCGAATGGCACGCCAGCACCTACGTCGGCGTGGCCCTGGGGCTCGCGGGCAATCTGCTGATCGTGCGCAAGAAGGCGCCGAAACTGGAGCTGCCGCTGGAACCGCTGGCCCAGAAACAGGCGGCGTGAGCGGGCTTGGCCGCCAAGGCGCAAAGGCGCCAAGAATGAGCCGACTCGATAACACCGCCCGACTCTGAATTTCTTCCCCTTGGCGTCTTCGCGCCTTGGCGGTTAATTCTACTTCGACGAAAAGGACGGCAGCATGAAAACCCTGGGCCTCTTGGGCGGCATGAGCTGGGAATCGACGCGGATCTATTACCAGCTGATCAACGAGGGCGTGCGGGAGCGCCTGGGCGGCTTGCACAGCGCCGAGCTGCTGCTGGACTCCATGGACTTCGCACCGCTCGCCGAGCGCCAGGCTCAAGGCCGTTGGGATCTGGCCGGCGCCGATCTGGCGCGCCGGGCGCGGCGCCTGGAGGCGGCCGGCGCGGAGGCGTTGGTTCTGTGCACCAACACCATGCACAAGCTCGCCGACCTCATCGCCGAGGCGGTGAGCATTCCCCTGATCCATATCGCCGATCCCACCGGCGCCGCCCTGCGCGCCGCCGGCCACCGCCGCGTCGCCCTCTTGGCCACCCGCTTCACCATGGAACAGGACTTCTACCGCGCCCATCTGGAGCGCGAGCACGGCCTGGAGGTCCTGGTGCCGGAGGCGGAAGAGCGCGGGGAAGTGCACCGGATCGTCTACGAGGAGCTCTGCCGGGGGCGGATCGAGCCGGGCTCGCGCCAGGCCTATCTGGCCATCGCCGAGGGCCTGAGGCAGCGGGGCGCCGAGGCCCTGATCCTGGGCTGCACCGAGATCGGCCTCTTGCTGAAGCCCGGCGACACGGAGCTGCCGCTGTTCGACACCTGCGCCTTGCACGCGGCGGCGGCGGTGGAATTCGCCCTGGGCTAGGCGAGTCCGTTGTAGGTCCCGCGTCAGCGGGACTACTCCGAAGCTGTCCGACGGAAGTCGGACCTACGCCCGACCCGCGACCTTCAATACAACAGTTTGGCCAGCTCCGGCGCCAGATCCGGCAGATAGCGGTCGTGCAGGCGCTGGGCGCGGGCCTTGGCGTCCTGCCCGGCATTCCAGGCATCGAGCCGCGTAATCAGTTCCTCGATGCCGGGCAGGCGCCGGCGCAGGCCGATGTGCATGGGGAAGGGGAAGCCCATGTCGGGCAGGGGTTTGACCACCAGCTCGCGGCGCAGCTTCGTGGAATGCACGGCGTGGTATAGGGAGGGAAAGTTGTCCACGCAGACCTCGCGGCGCTGCTGGACCAGCTTGCGCAACACGATCTCCAGGGTCGGCGACCATTCCACGTCATAGGCCTTGAGGTTCTGGGCCGCCCAGCCATTGCCGAAATAATTGCCGTGCGGCACTTCCAGCAGATCCGCCAGGATGCGCACCTTGTCCAGGCGTTCGGCAAGGCGGCTGCGCTTGGAATAAGCGATGGCGGCGCGGGCCTGGTAGAGCGGCGCCGCACTGAACTCGGCGTAGATGCGCCGCTCCGGAGTGGGCACGGTAAGGAAGCCGTCGGCCTGGCCGCCCTGGACCATGATCTGGGCGCGGCGCCAGGGATAGCCCAGGTGCTCCACCTTAAGACCCAGGCCGCCTTCCAGGGCCTCGCGCACCAGATCGACGAGGATGCCGCGCCATTGCCCGGCCTCGTTGTAGCTGAACGGGGGATAGGTGTCGAAATAGACCATGCGCAGCGGCGCGGCCTCGCCGGCCAGGGCCAGCCGGGGCAGGCAGGCGGCGAGGGCGACCGCTTCCAGGAAACCGCGTCGATCCCAGTCCACCGCCCCCACCTTTTGCGCGCCCGTTTGATCGCAGTATAGCCAGTCAGGCGCTGACGACCGTGCCCTCGATCACTTCCCGGCGCCGTCGCGCCATCAGCACATAGACCACGGGCACCACGAACAGGGTGAACAGGGTGCCGAAACTCATGCCGCCCACGATCACCCACCCGATCTGCTGGCGCGCCTCGGCGCCGGCGCCGCTGGCCAGGGCGAGCGGCACGGCGCCCAGGACCATGGCGCCGGTGGTCATCAGGATGGGGCGCAGACGCAGGCTGCTGGCCTCGCGCACGGCGTCCTGAAGCGCCCGACCCTGCTCGCGCAGCTGGTTGGCGAACTCGACGATGAGGATGCCGTGCTTGCTGATCAGGCCCACCAGGGTGATGAGGCCGATCTGGGAATAGATGTTCAGGGAGCCGCCGGCCAACTTGAGGGTGGCCAGGGCGCCGCAAATGGCCAGCGGCACGGAGAACAGGATCACGAAGGGGTCGATGAAGCTCTCGAACTGGGCGGCCAGAACCAGGTAGATGAACACCAGGGCCAGGACGAAGGTCGTGTAGATGGCGCCCGAGGAAATCTTGAACTCGCGGGTGTTGCCGGCATAGTCCAGCTGGGTGCGTACATCGTTGAGCTCGCGCACGGCGTTTTCGAAATAGGCCAGGCCCTCGCTCAAGGGGTAGCCGGGCGCCAGGGTGGCGCTGACCGTCGCCGAACGCAGCTTGTTGAAGTGGTTCAGCTCGCGCGGCGCCACGCTCTCCCTGACCGCCACCAGGTTGGCCAGCGGCACCATGCCGCCGTCGCCGGCACGCAGCTGGATGCGCGCCAGGTCCTCGGGATTGCGCCGGTCCGATAACCCGGTCTGCACCCAGACGTCGTATTGCTCGGCGCCGATCTTGAAACGGGTCACCTGGCGGCCGCCCAGCATGCTCTCCAGGCTGCGGCCGATGTCGGCGACGTCGATCCCCAGGCTCTGGGCCTTGTCGCGGTTCACGCTGAGCTTGAGCTCCGGCTTGTTCAGATGCAGGTCCGAGTCCAGGTTGGACAGGCCGGGGTTGGACCGGGCCTTGGCCATGAGGGCATCGACGGTTTTCTGCAGCTCCTCGAAGCTGCCGCTGGTCTGCACCACGACTTCCAGGGGCTTGGAGATGGGTCCCTGGCCCAGGGAGGGCGGGATCACCGGAAAGGCCATGATGCCGGGGATGCCGGCGAAGAGCTGGCCGCCGATGCTCTGGGCAATCTCCTGGGGCTTGCGCGTCCGATCCTCCCAGTCCTGCAGGCGCACGAACTGGATGGTCTGGGTGGAGGTGGGAAAGCCGACCACGGCGAAATAGCGCTCCACCTCGGGCACGCCCTTGAATACCGCCTCCATCTTGCGTGCGTACTTGTCGACGTAGGCCGGGGTCGCACCTTCCGGGCCCATGCCGAAGCCGATGATGAGACCCCGATCCTCGCCGGGCGCCAGCTCCGAGGGCAGGGAGCGGAACAGGCCGTAGCTCACGCCGCCCAGGCCCAGGGCCAGGAGCAGGACCAGATAGCGCAGGCGCAGCGCCCCGCCCAGAAGGCGCTTATAACCCCGGGTCAGGGCATGCAGGCCGTCCTCGAAGACCTGGTAGAACCGGCCGTGGCGCTCGTGCGGCTTGAGCAGGACCGAGCACATCATGGGCGACAGGGTCAGGGCCACGAAGCCGGACACCAGGACCGCGCCGGCCAGGGTCAGGGCGAACTCGGTGAACAGCTTGCCGGTGCGGCCGGTGGAGAAGGCGATGGGCGTGAACACCGCCGCCAGGGTCAGGGTCATGGCCACGACCGCGAAGCCGATCTCCTTGGCGCCCAGGAAGGCGGCGGCCCGGGGTTGCATCCCCGCCTCGATGTGACGGTGGATGTTCTCCAGGACGACGATGGCGTCGTCCACCACCAGGCCGATGGCCAGGACCATGGCCAAGAGGGTCAAGGTGTTGATGGTGAAGCCGAATACCGCCATCAGGGCGAAGGCGCCGACGATGGACACCGGGATGGTGACGAGGGGGATCAGGGTGGAGCGCAGGGAGCGCAGGAACACGAAGATCACCAGGATCACCAGGGCCGTGGCCTCGGCGATGGTCTCGTACACGGCGTCGATGGAGCGTTTGATGAACACCGAGGAGTCGTAGGCCACGTCGGCGCGCATGCCGGTCGGCAGGTTCTTCTCGATCAGGGGCAGGACGCCGTAGACCGCCGCCGAGACATCCAGGGGATTGGCGGTGGACTGCTTGATGACGCCCAGGGCCACGGCGTTGTTGCCCTTGTAGCGGGTGTAGGAACGCTCGGCCTCGGCGCCCAACTCGACCTTCGCCACATCGCCCAGGCGCACCGGGAAACCGCCAACCTCCTTGACCACCAGGGCGGCGAATTCCTCGGCACGGTTGACGTCGGTCTGGGCCAGGACGGTGAACTCCCGCTCGGCGGATTCGATACGCCCGGCCGGAACTTCCACGTTCTGGGCGCGCAATGCATCCTCCACGTCCACCGGGGTGAGGCCGTAAGCCGCCAGGCGATCCGGATCCAGCCAGACGCGCATGGCATAGCGCCGCCCGAAGACCAGGACGTCGGCGACGCCGGGTAGGGTTTGCAGGCGATCCTTGACCGTATTGTCGGCATAGTCGGTGATCTGCAGGAGATCGTGCCGATCCGACATGAAGGCGATCCAGATGATGGGCTGGGCATCGGCCTCGGTCTTGGCGACGATGGGCTCCTCGATCTCGCGCGGCAGATTGCCCCTGGCCCGGGCCACGCGGTCGCGTACGTCCGAGGCGGCGGCATCGACGTCGCGGCCCAGCTTGAAGCGCACGGTGATCTGGGAGGACTCGGCGCGGTTGATGGAGGTGATGAAGTCGATGCCCTCGATGCCCGACAGCGAGTCCTCCAGGGGCTTGGTCACCTGGGTCTCGATGATCCGGGCATTGGCCCCGGCGTAGACCGTGTTGACGTTCACCACCGGCTCGTCGATGTTCGGGTACTCGCGGACCGTCAGCCGCTCGTAGGCGACGAAGCCCAGGAGCAGGATCACCAGGCTCATCACCGTGGCCAGGACCGGCCGGCGGATGGAGAGATCCGAGAGGATCATGGCTCAGGACTCCTGCTTGGGCGAGCTCGGGCTGGCGGGGGTCGAGGGCATCACGCTCACCGGCGAGCCCGGCCCCACCTTCATCTGCCCGGCGGTCACCACGCTGTCGCCGGCGCTGATGCCCTCGGTGATCTCGACCCGGGCATCCTCCCGGCGCCCGGTCTTGACCGGCGCGGCGACGATCTTGCCGTCCACGATCTTGAATACGCTTAAAGACCCGTCGGCGCCCGGCAGCAGGGCCTCCTCGGGCACGCGCAGGGCGCCCTCCCGGCGCGCCACCTCCAGCTCGACGCGGGCGAAGAGGCCGGGCTTGAGCAGACCCTCCGGATTGGCCAGACGGGCGCGCAGCACCAGGGCGCGGCCGCCGGCCTCGATCTGCGGCTCCACGGCATAAAGCTCGCCGGCGAACTCCCGGTCCGGGTAGGCATCGACGCGCAGGCTCAGACTCTGACCGGGGCGGACCCGAGCCAGCTCGGTCTCGGGCAGGCGGAAGTCCAGCTTGAGCGACTGGCTGGCCGTCAGGCTCACCAGGTCCTGGCCCGGGGCCAGATAGTCCCCGGCGCTGACCTGGCGCAGGCCCAGGGTCCCGTCGAAAGGCGCGCTGATGCGCGTTTTCTTGAGCTGGGCCGAAGCCAGGGCCAGCTCGGCCTCGGCGGCGCGCAGGGCGGCCTGGGCCTTGTCATAGTCGGTGCGGCTACCGGCCTTGCGCTTCAAGAGCTGGCTCATGCGCTCGAACTCCAGCTGGGCCAGGCGGCGCTCGGCCTCGGCGCGCTGCGCCTCGGCCGTGAGCACCTCGGCATCCAGCTCGAACAAGAGCCTACCGGCCTTGACCGCCTCGCCCTCGCGGAAATGGATGGTGGCCAGGCGCCCGGCGATCTCCGGACGGACCACCACGGCCTCGTCGGCGCGCAGGCTGCCCACGGCCTTGAGACGCTGGCTCAGGGTCTCGGCCTGGACGGTCACCGCCTCCACGGGCATGGCCGGCGCGGGGCCGGGCGCCTCGCCGGCCAAGGCCAGGCCTGGTGCGGCCAGCAAGAGCAGGGCGGGAAGGGAATGCAGCATGATCGGCTCCATGAAGATGCGCTCACCGGGCGGATCGGGCCGGAGCGACGCGACTGCCGACGAATACGGGCATGCGGAAGCTTGACGGACCCAGGGGCCAGGGTTCACGTTACAGCACGCCGCGAAAGCTGAGCGCCGTGCTGGGAAAGACCCTCAGAGCCTAGCCCAGCACGAGTAAAAACCGCAACGTGGAGAATGACATGCCCGCATTGAACCGTATCGGCCAGCTGGCCCTGACCGTGGACGATCTGCCGGCCGCGACCGCGTTTTACCGCGATGTCCTGGAGCTGCCGCTGCTGTTCGAGGCCGGCGGCATGGTGTTCCTCCAGCTGGAGGGGCAGCGCCTGATGCTCACCACGCCCATGGAACCCGGCGAGCACTATGCCTCCATCCTTTATTTCGACAGCGAAGACATCGACGCCGACTACAGCCGGCTCAGCGCCGCCGGCGTGGCCTTCCAGGGCGAGCCGGCCATCGAGCACCGCGCCCCCGGCTACGAGCTCTGGCTGGCCTTCTTCAAGGACCCCCACGGCAATACCCATGCCCTGATGGAAGAGCGGCAGGAGGCGGCGGCCTGAGCCCGGCCGTTTCGCGCCAACGAATCCGCCCTAGACCACGCGCCAATGACTCAGGCCAGCACCCGCTTCAGCCAGCCGGCGATATCCGCGATCTCGCGCGGGTGCACGGCGTGTTGCATGGGGTAGCTGTGGAATTCCAGGCCGTAGCCCAGGGCCTCCAGGCGCTGCTTGGAGACCTCGCCGGCCATGAAGGGCACGATATTGTCGGCCGTGCCATGGGCCATGAAGATGGGCGTCTCGGCATTGGCGGCATGGCGCTCGCCTTCGGCTTTCTCCGCCAGGGGCAGGTAGGTACTGAGGGCCATCAGCCCGGCCAGGCGCTCGGGATAGCGCAGGCCCGTGTGCAGGGTGACGGCGCCGCCCTGGGAGAAGCCGGCGAGGACGATGCGCGAGGCCGGAATGCCCCGGGCATTCTCCCGACGGATCAGCTTGTGCACCTCGGCTTCCGAATCCCGGATGCCCTTCTCGTCTTCCTTGCGGTTGAGGAAATTCAGCTCGGCGATGTCGTACCAGGCGCGCATGGGATAGCCGCCGTTCAGGGTGATGGGCCGCACCGGCGCATGGGGGAAGATGAAGCGCAGGGGCAGGCTGGCGGGCAGGCCCAGCTCGGGCACGATGGCCTCGAAGTCATGGCCGTCGGCGCCCAGGCCGTGCAGCCAGATCACGGCGGCCGTCGGGTTCGCGCCGGTTTCCAGCTCGACGCAGGGCAGGAGAGTGTCGTTCATGGTCGTTCTCGGGTTTCCCAGGTTTTTTACCACTCGATGTTCACGGTTTCGCCGCTTTGCTCGCGGATAAACCGGGCCAGCATCGCCGCCAAGGCCTCGCCGCCCTGGTCGTGCACCCAGGCCGCGCCGTCCCAGTCGTAATGGAAGCCGCCGGAACGGGCCGCCACCCAGAGCTGGCGCAGGGGCGGCTGGCGCGACAGGATCAGCTTGCTGCGGTTTCCGAATTCCAAGGTCAGGACGCCGCCGGCGCTATCGTAATCGATGTCGGCGCCCGAGGCGTCGATGGCCTTCTCCAGGGCCGCCAGGGTCCGGTCAACCAGGCTGTGGAACTCGCTTTCGCTCAGGGCAGGGTTCATGGCTCGTCTCCGCAATTAGAGACGCGCATTCTGCCACAGGCGCATGGGCTATACTGCCGGCCATCCCATTCCCGACGAGTTTCCGCCATGAAGACCCGCATCGCCCTGCTCACCGCCGCCGTCCTCCTGCTCGCCGCCTGCGGCCAGAAAGGCCCGCTGTACATCCCCAAGGACGAGCCGCCAGCCCAGCAACAGCCCAAGCAATGAGCGCCGCTCCCCCTAGCCACTAAGAACCCGTCCACAAAAAAACAATATTCATTCCACCGTCATTGACCTGCAATCTGGTCCGACTAGTCTGAACCGGCTTTCCCCGGAGTCATCCATCGGGAGCGGTACACCAGGGAGTCGTCACCCTCTGGGGAAGCATTCATAACAACGATGCTCCTCTGGAGGGATAGATGAACTCGACGCACAAGGCCCTGCTGGCGCTCGCCGCCCTGGCCTCCAGCCACGCCGCCCAGGCTTTCACCCAGGAAACCCATAAGCGCATCGCCATCGATGCCGTCAATTACATGAAGGCCAACCCGGCCACCACCCAGTATGCCCGCCTGGCCGCCGCCGCCAGCCGCGCCGGTTATACCATCGAACAATTCGCCCAAGTGCTCGGCCAGGGCGCCTACGACGTGGACGATTTCGCCGACACCTATCTCTGCGGCGCCGTGACCGGCGACTGCCAGCAGGCCCCGGTCTGGGGCGCCGGCGCCAGCCTCGTCAAATACACCTCCTACTGGCATTTCCAGAACCATACCCGCGGCGGCGATGCCCATGGCAACGACATCGGCGGCTATAACTACAGCCAGCTCACCGTCTGGGGCGACATCGACAACATGGCGGCCACCTGGCTGGTCAACGACCACCTGGACGACGGCCCGGGTGGCATGAAGGGCTCCATGAGCTGGCTGTACGGCGAATCCAGCAAGTACAACTGCTACGGCGTCACCGAGGCCAATTACCGCCACGGCGGCTATTCCACCAAGGGCCAGTACGCCGACTTCCAGAACATCCCCTGGCAGCCCATCGATAACCTGGGTCAATACTGGTACAACCAGTTTTGGGCACGCCCCACCGCCCAGACCCTGGGCTTCGTCCTGCACACCACCGACCTGCTCCAGCCCCACCACACCTGGACCACCTCGGATCTCAACCACAGCGGCTGGGAGTCCTGGGTCCGGGACTATTACGACGGCGAACGCCTCAACGACCCGACCCTGGTGACCACGGCCCTGGCGGACTTCGCCCCGCTCAACCCGGCCAGCAGCGAGATCCGCCCCCTGCTGACCCAGGGCGGCGCGTTCTCCTATGCTCACGGCGGCATCGTGCTGAACAGCACGGCCCATGCCGATCGCGTGGGCGTCGCGCGCCAGGTCGTGCCCCATGCCATCGCCATGGTGGTGCGCCTGCTGGATCATGCGGCCATGCGTTTCTAAGGGCGGACAGCCCTGACCTAGCGCACACCCGTTCGTCCTGAGCCCGTCGAAGGACGAACGGGGACTCCCGGCGATAGAAGGCCCCGTTTCCGTTCCGCGAGACCCATCCATGATGAAGACCCTGCTGTTTAGCCTGACCCTGATCCTGTCCGGAACGACCCAGGCCGCCGTCGACTACACCCTGTCCGGCGAGGAGGCCTTGCGCATCGGCGATGCGGCCTATGCCGCCGAGACCCTGCGCCTGTTGCAGCGCGCCGCCATACGCGAGCGACCGGAGTTCAGCCTGGTCGACACGGCGCGCCTGGTCATCGACAACCATCTGCTGGCCGGCCATGCCCTGGGCGAAGTGCCGGAGGCCGAGCTGCTGGGCGCCGACGACCGGGTGGGCTTCCCGGGCGCGGTCTTCCTGGAAGAACAGCTGATCGCCACGGTGCAGAGCCTGTTCCCCGCCGAGCTGGAAGCGGCGGCCAAGGCCCTGCCCGAGGGCGGCCTGGACGGGCTGATCACGGAACACCCGGCCTGGACGCCCGCGCGGCTGCGCGAGCGCCTCAGTCTGGGCAAACGCCAGGAATTCCGCCTGGAGCCCGCCGAACTGGCCCGGCTCGAGGCGGAGCCCGTGCTCGTCTACCGCTTTCTCGATAGCACCGAAACCCCGCTCAGCTTGGCCGAGCTGTACCGGCGCCAAAACGTCCAGGGCCGCATCCGCCTGCACGAGGGCGACGTGGACTTCCTGGCCCAGCAGGCGCGAGCCCGGCTGGGCGGCCTGTTCGTCCGGCACTGGCTGGAACGCCGGTCGGGCCTGCCGGCCCGGGTGCGCGCCGAGCTGGAACGAACCCTGTGGGAGCGCCATCTCAAGGATCGCTACCTGGCCCATATCGGCCTGCAGGCCGATGTGCACGACGACAATGCCCACCTGAGAGCGGTGGCCGCGACGATCCCACCGGCCGCCATCCGCGCCTATTACCTCGCCCACCGCGAGGAATTCAAACGCGTGGCCCGGGCTCGGGGCCGGCATATCCAGCTGACCGACCAGGCCCAGGCCGAGCGGGCCCATGCCGAGCTCCAGGCCGGCCTGGACTTCGACGCGGCCGTGCGCCGCCATTCCCAGGCCGAGGACAAGGACGCGAAAACGCCCGGTGCCCTGGGCTGGGTGGTCAACGACGGCCAGGCGCTGAGCTGGCGCGACACCCTGCTCCTGGTCCTGCCGGTGGGCCAGGTCTCCAGGCCCCTCAAGGCGCCGGGCCAGGGCGGCTGGGAGATCGTGCGCGTCGATGAGCGCATCGACGACTACCAGGCGGCCGACAGTGAGGGCGTGCGCTATCTCGCCAGCCAGATCCTGGCGCGCCGCGCCGTGGCCGAGCGCTTCCACCACCGCCATGCCAGCCTCTTGGCCGGGGCCCGGCTGAGCCTGAACCCCGCCGTCCTGGGCCGTGGCGTTTATGGCGAGGCGGCGCCATGAAGCCGGGCGGGAAGCACGGGGCCGGCGCGGCCCTGGCCCTGGTGGTGCTCGGAACCTGGCTGCTCTGGCCCGATAGCGCAGCGCATCCGCCGATGGCGTCAGAGCCGGCGGCAACGGTATCGCGCCCGGCCGGGAAGCTAACGACGCCCATCTCGACCCCCGACGCCAAGCCGGTCGCGGCCGCTCCCACCCTAGCGGCCGATGCGCCGGCGAATCCCGCCCCGGCGGCGGAAACCAGCGCGGCTCCGGTGCTCAAGCCGGCCGCCATCGCCAGCCTGCGCGCGGCGCGGGTGCACGGCGACCCGCGCACGCCACCCATCGTCCGCGACGAAACCCCGGTCGAGCTGCCCAGCGCCGAGGAGCTGGCCGAGCCCCAGGCCTATGGCCGTTACGAGGCGCGCCAGGAGCGACGCCTGAAGGCCGCCTTCCTCAAGGCCGCCGATCCGGAGCTGGCCAAGCTCCAGCGCCAGCTCGCCGAGATGAAACGGCTTGGCATGGACGAGCGCGCCCTGGCCGAAGCCCGCGAGAAATGGCAGCGGCTGCAAGCCCTGCAAACCCGGCTGCGGGCGGAGGCGGCCGAACGCTAGTGCTCTTCACCCCTTCGTTTTCCGAGCCGCCTCGGGTATCTTGGCAAGATGCTGATAAATTTCACGAAAATGCAGGGCCTCGGGAACGACTTCGTGGTCATCGACGCGGTGTCCCAGAACGTCCTGCTCAATGAACACCAGATCCGCCACCTGGCCGACCGCCATTACGGCATAGGCTGCGATCAGCTCCTGCTGGTCGAGCCGCCCATGCTGCCGGATCACGATTTCTACTACCGGATCTACAACGCCGACGGCGGCGAGGTGGAGCAGTGCGGCAATGGCGCCCGTTGCTTCGCCCGCTTCGTGCGCGCCAAGGGCCTGACCTGGAAGGACAGGCTGCTGGTGGGCACGCGCGGCGGCCCCATCGAGCTCCGCCTGGAAGACGACGGCCAGGTCACCGTGAACATGGGCGTGCCGCGCCTGGAGCCGGCGGCCGTGCCCTTCGAGACGCCCTATGCCGCGCCGCTCTACAGCCTGGATCTGCCCGATCGGCGCATCGAGCTGGCGGCCCTGTCCATGGGCAATCCCCATGGCGTTCTGCGCGTGGACAATGTCGAAACCGCACCCGTGGCCGAACTGGGCCCGCTCTTGGAAAACCATCCGCGCTTCCCCAATCGCGCCAATATCGGCTTCATGGAGATCGAATCGCCGGAAGCCATCCGCCTGCGCGTCTTCGAGCGCGGCGTGGGCGAGACCCTGGCCTGCGGCACCGGCGCCTGCGCCGCCGTGGTGGCCGGGCGGACCCAAGGCCTCTTGGAGGAAGCGGTGCGCGTGCAACTGGCCGGCGGCGAGCTGGCCATACGCTGGGCCGGCCCGGGCGAGCCGGTGTACATGACCGGCCCCGCCGTCATGGTCTTCGAGGGGCATTGGGAACTATGAGCATGAATGCGAGCACGAGCCCGCTGGACGCATCGACCATTGCGGCCTATCTGGACGAGCATCCGGATTTCTTCGCCCAGCGCCCCGAGCTCCTGCTCAAGCTCAAGCTGCCCCATGTCCAGGCCGGCGCCAGCTCCCTGCTGGAACGCCAGATCGCGCTGCAGCGCGAGCGCCACCGGGATCTGCAGGGCCAGGTCATCGAGCTCTTGCAGACCGCCGCCGGCAACGAACAGCTGTTCGTGCATTGCCGCCACCTGGTGCTCTGCCTCCTGGACGCCGCCCATTTCCCCGCTGCGGAGCTGCCCGCCTTACTGGAACGCCTGGAAGGCGAGCTGATGCGCGGCTTCGGCCTGGAGGCCGCTGCCATCCTGCTGCTGGAGCCGGGCCTGCCCGGCCGCCCGGGCAAGACCCCGGCCGAGCTCAGCGCCTGCCTGGGCCCCGAACTGCTGCGCGGTCCCTGGTGCGGCACGCCCACGTCTAAGGAAAGGGAAGCCCTGTTCGGCGCCGGCAGCGAGAGCCTGCAATCCGCCGGCAGCGTGCCCCTGGGAACGGACGGGGGCCTGGGCCTGCTGGCCCTGGGCAGCGCCGACCCGGAACGCTTCCGCGCCGGCATGGGCCTGCTCTTCCTGGACTTCATCGGCGCCGCCCTGTCGGCGGTCTTGCGCCGGGCCGAATGAGCATGGACCTTCCGGTCCTGGCCGAGCCGGTCGAACGCTACCTGGCCGAGCTGGCCAGCCTACGCCGCCTGAGCCCCCATACCCTGAGCAATTACCGCCGGCAGCTGGAGGCCGCGCAAGCCCATGCCCGGGAACTGGGTCTGATCGAATGGCGCGGCCTGAACAGCGCCCAGCTGCGCCAGTTCATCGCCGCCGGCCACCGCACCGGCCTGTCCGGGCGCTCCCTGGCCCTGCGCCTCTCGGTCCTGCGCGGCTTCTACCGCTTCCTGCTTAAATCGGGGCTCGCCGAGGACAACCCCGCACAGGGCCTACGCGCCCCCAAGTCACCGCGCAAGCTGCCCGAGGTCCTGGACGTGGACGGCGCCAGCAGCCTCCTGGACGCCATGCCCGCCGACGCCCTCCTGTCCTGCCGCGACAAGGCCATCCTGGAGCTGCTCTACGGCGCCGGCCTGCGCCTGTCCGAGCTGACCGGCCTGGATCTGCCCGACCTGCGCCTGGCCGAGGGTCTGGTGCGGGTCACCGGCAAGGGCAACAAGACCCGGGAAGTGCCGGTGGGGCGCATGGCCGCCGCCGCCCTGAGCGCCTGGCTGGCCAGGCGCGGCGAACTGCCCGGCCATGATGGCCCGGCCCTGTTCCTGTCGCGCCGGGGTAGCCGCCTGTCCCAGCGGGAAGTCCAGGCCCGGCTCGTGCACTGGCAAAAGCGCTTGGGCCTGGCGGAGCGCCTGCATCCCCACAAGCTGCGCCATTCCTTCGCCAGCCACCTCCTGGAATCCTCGGGTGAGCTGCGCGCCGTGCAGGAACTGCTGGGCCATGCCGATCTGAGCACGACCCAGGTCTATACCCATCTGGATTTCCAGCACCTGGCCCAGGTCTACGATCAAGCCCATCCGCGAGCCAGGCGGCGGGGTTCATCCCCCTCTCCCCTGGCGGGAGAGGGCCGGGGAGAGGGGGAGGAGGCATGCTGATCCACCACCGCCCCCTCGCCCCCGTCCATGCCCTGTCCCTGGATCTGGACGACACGCTCTGGGACAACAGCGGCGTGGTGCCGGCCGCCGAGGACGCGCTCTGCGCCTGGCTGGCGGCGCGCGTGCCCGGCTGGGCGGCGCATTACCCTCCGGCGGCCCTGCGCGGCCTCTACCCCGAGGCCGCCGCCGCCGATCCGCGCTGTGCCTACGACATGACCGCCCTGCGGCTCTGGTGCCTGAATGCGGCACTGCGCCGTCTGGGCGCCGATCCGGCCCTGGCCCAGCCGGCCTTCGCCCATTTCCACGCCGAACGCCACCGCATCTCCCTGGACCCGGAACTGCCGGCCCTGCTGAAGCGCCTGGCCGCCCGCTGGCCCCTGGTGGCGGTGACCAATGGCAATGTGGAGCTGGTGCGCCTGGGCCTGGAATCCTATTTCACCGCCCAGATCGCCCCCGCCGATGCCGGCGCCGCCAAGCCCGATGCCGCGCCCTTTCTCCTGGCCTGTCAACGGCTTGGCCTGGAACCCGCACGGGTACTGCACGTCGGCGACGACCTGCGCTACGACGTGGCCGGCGCCCTCGATGCCGGCCTGCAGGCAGCCTGGTTCAATCCCCGAGGGCTGCCCGCGCCCACCGGGCTGGGCGCGCAGCTGGAGCTCTCCCGGCTCGATGAGCTCCTGGAACTGCCCTGATGCCGAGCAAAACGGGCTAGAATGGCCGGTTTTAGCGATTAGCGTTTAAGGAGTACATGATGGAATGGCTTGCCTCGCCGGAGGCCTGGATTTCCCTGGCGACCCTGACCGCCCTGGAAATCGTCCTCGGCGTCGACAACATCATCTTCATTGCCATCCTGGTGGGCCGTTTGCCGGAGCACCAGCGCCAGCGCGCCCGCATCCTGGGCCTTGGCCTCGCCATGTTCACGCGCATCGCCCTGCTCCTGTCCCTGGCCTGGATGATGCGCCTCACCGGCCCGCTGTTCACGGCCCTGGGCCACGAGATCTCCGGCCGCGATCTGATCCTGGTGGGTGGCGGCCTCTTCCTCCTGGTCAAGGCGGTCATGGAGATCCACGACTCCCTGGAAGGCGGCGGCGAGTACGAGCAGAAGGAAACGAAGCACGCCGGCTTCATCTCCACCCTGATCCAGATCGCGGTCATCGACATCGTCTTCTCCCTGGACTCGGTGATCACCGCCGTGGGCATGGCCAGCTACATCCCGGTCATGGTCCTGGCCATCGTCATCGCCGTCTTCATCATGATGTTCGCCGCCAAACCCATCGGCGACTTCGTCGACACCCATCCCACCATCAAGATGCTGGCCCTGTCCTTCCTGATCATGGTGGGCATGGCCCTGATCGGCGAAGGCTTCGAGATGCACATCCCCAAGGCCTATATCTACTTCGCCATGGCTTTCTCCGTGGTCGTGGAGATGCTCAATATCCGCCTGCGCAAGAAGCTGGACCAACAGCCAATCCAGCTGCGCAAGGAATTGGAAGACCCGGAGAACAAGTACTGAACACGCGCTCAACGCGAGACGGGGCCCTGGCGGCCCCGTTTTTTCTTCCGCCTCCACTGCGCCCGGGAGTTTGCCATGAATGCCTCCATCGACGAGATTCTCCGCTACTGGTTCGGCGCGCCGGGCGAACCGGAGTGGGGCCAGCCGCGCCGGATCTGGTTCGCCAAGTCCCAGGCCACCGACGCCGAAATCGCACTCCGCTTCGGCGCCAGTGTCGAGGCGGCCCTGGCCGGCGAGCTGGATGGGTGGGCGGCGGAGCCTGAGGGCTTGCTGGCCCTGGCGATCCTGCTCGATCAATTCCCTCGCAACCTGTTCCGGGGCCAGGCCCGCGCCTTCGCCGGCGACGCGGCGGCACGCGCCCTGGCGAGCCGCGCCGTGGCGGCCGGCTGGGACGCCGAGCTCGCGCCCCTGCGGCGGGTCTTTCTCTACCTGCCCTTCGAGCACGGCGAGGCCGCCGCCGACCAGGACCAGTCCCTGCGCCTGTTTCGCCAACTGGAAAGCTACCCGGAGACACGCGGCTTCCTGCGCTGGGCCGAGGAGCATGCCGCCGTCATAAGCCGCTTCGGCCGCTTCCCCCACCGCAACGCCGCCCTGGGGCGGGAGAACACCCCGGAGGAACAGGACTATCTGGCGCAGCCGGGTGCGGGTTTCTAAAGCCGGTATAATGTCCGGATTCTCGCCCCGGAGCCGTCATGCCCGTCCCCTCCCTTACCGCCATCGAGTACCACGCCGTCTCCAAGCTCTTGGAACTGCGCTACGACGACGGCCAGCGTTTCTCCCTGAGCGCCGAATACCTGCGGGTCCACAGCCCCTCGGCGGAGGTGCGCGGCCACGGCAAGGGCCAGGAGGTCCTGCAGACCGGCAAGAAGCAGGTCGCCATCCTGCGCATCCTCCCGGTCGGCCACTACGCCGTGAAGCTGGTCTTCGACGACGGCCATGACAGCGGCATCTACAGCTTCGAAACCCTGTATGATCTGGGCCAAAACCAGGCCAGCCACTGGCAGGCATATTTGCAGCGCCTGGAAGCCGCCGGCGCCAGCCGGGAGCCGGTGAGCTACCGGCCGGTTTGAGCTTCGCTGAGCGGAAGCGGATCACGCTCTTGCTCCCTCTCCCCTCGCGGGAGAGGGTTGGGGAGAGGGGGCATAGGCTTCGAGAGCGGTTCTGGCATCGTCCACACCCTCTCCCGACCCCGCCTGCGGCGGGGCCACCCTCTCCCGAAATGGGAGAGGGAAAAGATCCTCCCGGTTCCGCCTGCGGCGAAACCACCCTCTCCCGTAAAGGGAGAGGGGAAATTAAGGAACACCATGGACAAGCACGAACAGACGCATTTCGGTTACAAGACCGTGGCCGCCGGCGAGAAGGCCGGTCTGGTCGCCCATGTCTTCCATTCCGTGGCCGCCAAGTACGACATCATGAACGACCTGATGTCCTTCGGCGTGCACCGCTTGTGGAAGCGCTACACCCTGGATCTCTCCGGCGTGCGCGGCGGCATGCGCGTCCTGGATCTGGCCGGGGGCACCGGCGATCTGGCCTATAAGTTCGCCCACCGGGTCGGCGCGACCGGCCAGGTCGTGCTGGCCGACATCAACGACTCCATGCTGAAAGTCGGCCGCGACAAGCTCACCGACCGGGGCATCGCCGGCAATATCGCCTATGTCCAGGCCAATGCCGAGGCCTTGCCCTTCCCGGACAACTACTTCGACGCCATCACCATCGCCTTCGGCCTGCGCAATGTCACCGACAAGGACAAGGCCCTGGGTTCCATGTTCCGCGTGCTCAAGCCGGGCGGACGGCTCCTGGTCCTGGAATTCTCCAAGCCGGTGCTGCCGCTCCTGTCCAAGGCCTACGACGCCTATTCCTTCGCGGCCCTGCCGATCATGGGCCAGCTCGTCGCCGGCGACAGCGAGAGCTACAAATACCTGGCCGAATCCATCCGCATGCACCCGGATCAAGAGACCCTCAAGGGCATGATGGAAGCGGTCGGCTTCGAGAAATGCGACTATCACAACCTGACCGGCGGCATCGTCGCCCTGCACCGCGGGTTCAAGCTCTGATGCCGATGGCGCCGCTGCTGCACGGCGTCCTGGAAGGCGCCATCAACCGCCTGATCGCCCTGGATCCGGCGACGCCGGCGCGCCTGAAACCCCTGGCCGGCAAGGTCTGCGCCCTGGAAATCAGCGACTGGCGCCAGGAGGTCTTCTTCCTGTTCCACGAGGCTGGCATCGACGTGCTCGGCCAGTTCGAGGGTCAGGCGGACGCGCGCATCTCGGGCACGCTCGCCGCCCTCGCCAAGCTTGGCGCCCAGGCTCAGAAGCCGGGCGGGGCACTGGGCAGCGGCGTGCAGTTCGCCGGCGACATCGGCGTCGCCCAGGCCTTCCAGCAGTTCTTCCAGTCCCTGGACATCGACTGGGAGGAGCAAGTAGCCCTACGCACCGGCGATGTCCTGGGGCATCAGCTGGCGCGCGGCGCCCGTGCCCTGATCGGCTTCGCGAAGAGCAGTGCTGAGGCGGCGCGCCTGAACCTCAAGGAATATCTCCAGGAAGAGGCGCGGCTCTTGCCAGTGCGCGACGAGATCGAGGCCTACGCCGACGCCGTGGACGAGCTGCAATCGGACCTGGCGCGCCTGGAAGCCAGGCTGCGCCGGCTCCAGGACCGGGCATGAACGAGCTGGCCCGCCTCGCCCTGGCGGCCGGCAGTCTGGCCATGGCCTTGGCCGTCGCCCTGGGCGCCTTCGGGGCCCATGGCCTCAAGGCCCGCCTGAGCCCCGAGTTGCTGGCGGTATGGAAGACCGGCGTCGATTACCAGGTCTACCACGCCCTGGGTCTGCTGCTCCTGGGCCTCGTCGCCCAGGTTCTGCCCGGCCTGCCGGGGCTTAGGCTCGCCGCCCTGCTGATGCTGGCCGGCATCGGGCTCTTCTCCGGCTCCCTCTACGCCCTGGCCCTGACCGGCCTGCGACCCCTGGGCATGCTCACGCCGCTGGGCGGCCTGTGCTTCATCGCCGCCTGGGCGGTTCTGGCCTGGCAGCTGTTACGCGCCTGATGATCCAGCTGTTTTCCGGGCCCTTTTTCAGCCCGGAAATTTATCGATAATTTCTATGAAAACCCTTATTTATTTGCTGGGTTAATAACTCGGCCTCGGCGCACATTTCCGCTTACATTTAGACGCAGTTTCTTCACCTCGCTTGCTATAGTTTTCAATGCACAGCCCAGCGATGGAGGAGGTTATATGCGCCCAATCATCTCTCTGTGTGCGCTCGCCGGCGTCGCGCTCGTCGCGATGCCCGTTCTGGCATCACCCCGCTACAAGGCCGCCGACGACAGCACGGAATCCATGCTCTGCGTCAGCGCCGCCGCCGACAAGCACATGCGCTTCCGCATGAACCTGGCGGGCACAAGCTACAATCTGCGCTCGCTGCCCAATCTGGTGACCTGCAATGGCGCGCCCATCGGCGAATTCGCCAAGAATGCGGGTAACGATCGGAATGCCGGCCTGCTGCAGCGCTTCTACAAGGTCCGGGGCCAGGTGGAGATCCGCGATGTCCAGTCCTCGACCGAGGCAAGTCCGCCGGCCGTCGCCGATTCCGCCGAGCCCGTGATCCTGGTGGGCGGGCGCCTGCTCGACTGACCCTAGGCTTCAGTACCGTCGATTCAGCCAATCCCGCCGGGGTTGGCTTTTTTTCATCCCTTGCCGCGGCTTGCCCGATCTCGCCCCACCCGGGCACAATACCGGCCAGCTTGCCAAGAACACTCCCCATGCGCTCCATCCGCTCCCTGCTGCACGCCCGGCGCATCCTCGCCACCCTGCTCGATCACGGCCTGGACGAGCTCCTGGACGGCACGGCGCTGAGCCCGCGCCTGAAGCTGGCGCGCCTGGCCCTGCCGGGGCGGCGCAACCGCTTTCCCGAGCTGTCGCGCGGCCAACGTCTGCGCCATGCCCTGCAGGAGCTGGGGCCGGTGTTCGTCAAATTCGGCCAGATGCTCTCGACGCGCCGGGACCTCTTGCCCGCCGATCTGGCCGCCGAGCTGGCCCTGCTCCAGGACCAGGTCAAGCCCTTCCCGGGCGAGGAAGCCCTCGCCCTGGTGGAGGCCCGCCTGGGCAAGCCCATCGCCGAGCTGTTCAAGCATTTCGACGCCCAGCCCCTAGCCTCGGCTTCGGTGGCCCAGGTGCATGCCGCCGTCCTGCCCGACGGCCGGGAGGTCGTAGTCAAGGTCCTGCGTCCGGGCATCGCCGCCCGGATCGTCCGCGACATGGAGCTCCTGGCCGTGCTCGCCGAATGGGCCGAGCGTTTCCTGCCGGACGGTAAGCGCCTCAAGCCCCGGGAGCTGGTGGCCGATTACGACAAGACCATCCACGACGAGCTGGACCTGATGCGCGAGGCGGCCAATGCCGCCACCATGCGCCGGCTGTTCGAAGGCGGCATCCTCTATGTGCCGGAGGTGCATTGGGACTTCTGCGACGAGCAGGTCATGGTCATGGAGCGCGTCGCGGGCATCCCCGTGGACGACATCGCCGCCCTGAACGCCGCCGGCGTCGACCTGAAGAAACTGGCCGAGCGGGGCGTGGAGATATTCTTCACCCAGGTGTTCCGCGACAGCTTCTTCCATGCCGACATGCATCCCGGGAACATCTTCGTCGATGCCACGGACCCGAAGAATCCCACCTACATCGGCCTGGACTGCGGCATCGTCGGCTCCCTGAGCACGGCCGATCAGCGCTACCTCGCCGAGAATTTCCTGGCCTTCTTCGAGCGCGACTACCGGCGCGTCGCCGAGTTGCACGTGCAGTCCGGCTGGGTTCCGGCCGGCACCCGGGTCGAGGACTTCGAGGCGGCGATCCGCACGGTCTGTGAACCGATCTTCGGCAAGCCCCTGGCCCAGATCTCCTTCGCCCAGTTCCTCATCCGCCTGTTCGCCACGGCGCGGCGCTTCGAGATGGAGGTCCAGCCCCAGCTCGTGCTCCTGCAGAAGACCCTGCTCTATGTGGAGGGCCTGGGCCGCCAGCTCTATCCCGAACTGGATCTCTGGGCCACGGCCCGGCCCTTCCTCAAGGACTGGATGCATCAGCGCGTCGGTCCGCGCGGCGTGTGGAAGCGCATCCGCCAGGCCGCGCCGTTCTGGGCCGAGAAACTGCCGGAGCTGCCGGATCTGGTCTATGGCCGGCTCAAGGAGATCGAGGGCCTGCGCGCCGGCCAGGAAAAACTGGACCGCCAGCTGGCCGAGCAGCGCCAGGACGGCCGGCGCCGCCAGCGCCAGTGGCAGGGCGGCGTCCTGCTCAGCGCCCTGGGCCTGGCGCTTGCCGCCGGCAGCGGCGCCCTGCCCATGCTCTGGGCCGGACTCCTGGCCCTGCCGCTTGTCGGCGCCTGGTATCTGTCCCGCGACTGAATGTGCTGTAACAAGCCGGTCACGGATATGTCATAGAATGTGTCCCGGCCTTGCGCCGCCGGGCCTGTCCCGCTGAGAATAGGTGTTTTAGCTTCCGGAGCGCCCAGCCATGAGCGATTGCATTTTCTGCCGCATCCTCGCCGGCGAGATCCCGTCCCAACGGGTCTACGAGGACGAGGACATGGTGGCCTTCCACGACATCCATCCCAAGGCGCCGGTGCATGTGCTGGTGATCCCGCGCAAGCACATCCACAGCCTGGCCGAGGCCGGCGAGGATGACGGCGCCCTCCTGGGCCGGGTGACCCTGGCCCTGCCGCGCATCGCCAAGGAACTGGGCCTGACCCAGGGCTTCCGCACCATCATCAACACCGGTTCCGGCGGCGGCCAGGAAGTCTTCCATCTGCATTACCACATCCTGGGCGGCCCCGCGCGCCTGCCCTTCGCTTGAGAGAACATCCCCATGGGTATCGGCATCACTGAATTACTGGTCGTCCTGGCCATCGTCGTCCTCCTGTTCGGCACCAAGAAGCTGCGCAACCTGGGCGGCGATCTGGGCTCGGCCATCAAGAGCTTCAAGAGCGCGGTCAAGGAAGGCGGCGAGACCGCCACCAAGGACAATGCGGCGGAAGCCCCCAAGGCCCTGGACGAGCAGGCCGGCGGCCGCGTCATCGACGGCCAGGTGGAGCGCGACAAGGATCGCGTGTAAGCGCGCGGAACCTCCGTTCGCCCTGAGTAGAGGCGCGATGCGCCTCGTATCGAAGGGCCTGACCTCGGCGCCGTTCCGCTCATGGTTCGATACGCACCGCGAACGGAACTTCAACGGTCGCTGGCGGCATGATGCCGTCGGTAAGCCGACCCTAACTTTGCCTAGGTGACCCCTTGGATTTTGGAATCGGATTCTGGGAACTGTGCCTGACCGCCCTGGTGGCGCTGATCGTGCTCGGGCCGGAGAAACTGCCCCATGCCGCGCGCATGGTCGGCCTCTGGCTGGGTAAGGGCCGGCGCATGATGGCGGCGGTGCGCGCCGAGGTGGATCGCGAGCTGCGCATCGACGAGCTCAAGCAGAACATCATGAAGCACAACCCCGCCGAGGCCCTCAACGAGCTGGCCCGCGACACCCGCGAGGAAGTCCGCGCCGCCCAGAGCGCCGCCGAGGCCGAAGCGACCCCGAAGCCGGCTGACGCGCCGGCCAGCGGAAACGACAAGCCATGAGCGGCGTGATCGACGAGAAGGAAATGCCCCTACTGGCGCATCTGGCCGAGCTGCGCGATCGGCTGTTGCGCGCCGTGGTGGCGGTGTTCGCGGTGTTCCTGGCCCTGTTCTATTTCGCCAACCAGATCTACGCCGTGGTGGCCAAGCCGCTGATGGCGGCCCTGCCCCAGAACTCGTCCATGATCGCGACGGATGTGGCCGCGCCCTTCTTCGCGCCCTTCAAGCTGACCCTGGTGGTGTCCTTCTTCCTGGCCCTGCCCTATGTGCTCTACCAGATCTGGGCCTTCATCGCCCCGGGCCTGTACCGCAACGAGAAGCGCTTCGCCATCCCCGTCCTGGTGTCCAGCGTCGCCCTGTTCTATGTGGGCGTGGCCTTCTGCTACTACCTGGTCTTCCCGGTGATCTTCGGCTTCTTCGCCACGGCCGCGCCGGTGGGCGTGCAGGTGATGACCGACATCAGCCGCTACCTCGACTTCGTGCTCACCATGTTCATGGCCTTCGGCTTCGTGTTCGAGATCCCCATCGCCACCGTGCTCCTGGCCTGGTCGGGTATCGTCAGCGTCAAGGCCATGGTGGAATCGCGCCGGTATATCATCGTCGGCTGCTTCGTCGTCGGCATGATCCTCTCGCCGCCGGAAGTCCTGTCGCAGATCATGATTTCCCTGCCCATGTGGATCCTGTTCGAGCTGGGCGTGCTCTGCGCGCGCCTGGGGCCGGGCGCCAAGGCCGAGACCGATGACGAGACCGCCGCGGCCAGTGACGAAACCAAGATTTAACTACTGCATGGGGCCGCTGCCCCCAGGAACCGCCATGAATCGCCTACTCTTCGCCACCTCCCTGCTCTGCCTGTCCGGCTCCGCCCAGGCGGATTTCGCCGGCCAGTTCAAGGCCTGTGCCGCCATGGTCAATGGCGCCGAGCGCCTGGCCTGTTACGATGGCCTGGCCCGCCAGCAGAGCCTGGAAACCTCCGCTGCGCCGCTTAGCAGTGTCGGCCCCGTCAGTGAGACCGACGCGGAAGCGACGGTGGAACCGGCACCAGCCCCGGCCGCCAGCACCGCCCAGCAGTTCGGCCTGGAGGACCTTCCCAAGCCCGAGTCCCGCAACGATGCTGAGCGGGAACGCGCCGGCGAACTGATGCACGCCCGCTTGTTGGGCAGCCACAAAGGTTGGAGTCCGGGCAGCGAGTTCGTGCTCGACAATGGCCAGGTCTGGAAGAACGTGGACGGTAGTAGCGCCTTTTATCCCCTGGGCGAGAACCCGGCCGTGACTCTGGAGAAGGGCATGCTCGGCGCCTATTGGATGAGCTTCGAGGGGCTGAATAAAAAGGTGAAGGTCAAGCGCATCAAATAAGCCCCGTGGTCCGGCGGTGTTACACTGCCGGACCCCAATCCGCGACGAGCCCGCCATGAGCAAGAAAGCCGAAGTCATCACCGACTGGACCTTCGTCTTCCCCAACGACGCCAACCCCTATGGCGCCATGTTCGGCGGCAAGGTCCTGGCCATCATGGACACCATCGCCGCCATCGCGGCCATCCGTTACTCGGGACGCACCGTGTCCACGGCGGCGGTGGAGGCGGTGGAATTCAAGCTGCCCATCGTGGTCGGCGACCGTATCCAGACCTGTGCGAAAGTCGTCTGGACCGGGCGCACTTCCATGATCGTCAAGGTCGACGTCTACCGCGACCGCCGTGCCGAGGAAGCGCCCACCCATTGCACCTCGGCCCATTTCACCATGGTGGCCTTCGACGATGATCGCCGGCCCACGGGCGTGCCTCCCCTCCTGGTGGAGACGGACGAGGAGAAGACCGATCAGCAGCTGGCCGAGTTGATCCACCAGCAGGCCGTGACCCGCCGCAAGAAATCCGACGAGGGTCGCGCCTAAGACTTCCCGCCCCGACCTGTCGCGGGGCAGCGTTTTGACTGAAGGAGGGCCGCTACGCACGACAGTGCAGCACGGAGTGTCCCTCTGCCCACATCAGAAGAACGATCATGGCCGACAGCCAACAACTGGATCTCTTGTTCAACGGCCGCGCGGCCTGGAACGAATGGCGGGGACTGAACCCCGGCGCGGTCATCGACCTGCGCGGCGCGGACCTTTCGAGCCGCGATTTCTCCGATTTCAACTTCGCCCACGCCCTGTTGCAGGAGGCCAATTTCTCCCGCTCCACCCTGCGCGGCGCCACCTTCATCTCCGCGAATCTGTCGCGCACCAATCTGTCCCATGCCGATCTGGCCCGCGCCAATCTGATCGCCGCGACCCTGATCGAGACCGATCTGAGCTATGCCCAGCTGGATGACACGCGCTTGCTCACCGCCGTGCTGCGCCGGGTCGATCTCTCCCACGTGGACCTGCGCGGCCTGGACCTACAGAGCCTGGATCTGCGCGGCACGGACCTGACCGGCGCCAACCTGGCGGATCAGAACCTTCAGCAGCAGGACCTGTCCGGCGCGACCCTGGTGGGCGCCGATCTGCGTCATGCCAACTTAGGCAGGGCCAATCTGTCCAAGGCCAATCTGGACCAGGCCGAGCTGGCCGGCGCCATCCTGGCCCAGGCCAATCTGCAGGACAGCATGCTCAATGGCGCCGATCTCTCCGGCCAGGATCTGTCCGGCGCGCGCCTGCGCGGCGCCCAGCTGACCTCCTGCGATCTGCGCGGCGCCAACCTCACGAACGCTGAGCTGGACCGGGCCGATCTGACCGGCTCGCGCCTGGCCAAGCTGGTGACCCAGGGCTGGTCCATCAAGGGCATCACCTGCAAATACGCCTTCTGGGACAAGGAAGGCGAGCGCAAGACCAATTACGGCAAGGGCGAATTCGAGCGCATGTACTCGGAGGCCATCAAGATCGAGCTGCGCTACGACCGCCGGCTCTCGGCCACCGATCTGGCGACCCTGCCCTTTTTGATCGAGCATCTGGAAGCCAGCCACTGGGGCTGTTTGCTGCGCCTGAAGTCCATCGAGGAAGTGGCCGGCGGTTCCGTGGTCACCCTGGCCGTGGAGGAGGTGGGCTCGCACACGCCCAGCGTCCTGGCCCAGCAGCTCAACGACCAAGTGGGCGATCTGCTGCATGCCCAGAACAGCCTGCGCGAGGACAAGGCCCTGCAGCTGTCCCTCAAGGAATCCCTGTCCGAGATCAAGAACGAGATCTGGCCGCGCCTCCTGGAGCTGGCCGCCGAGCACAAGGATTCCCAGGCCCGGCACCTGACCGTGCTGTTCATGGATCTGAAGAACTTCACCCACTGGGACGACCGGGAGATCAGTGAGAACCTGGCCCTGTTCCGCGGCCTCATCAAGCCGGTCCTGCAGAAATGGGGCGCCGGCCATCCCAACATGGAAGGCGATTCCCTGCGCGCCACCTTCCAGAACGCGCGCACCGGCCTGGAATGCGCCTGCATGCTGCAACAAGTCCTGGCCGGCGCCGGTTTCGCCCTGCGCATTGGCCTGGATCTGGGCCCGGTGCGTACCAGCTACAACGAGGTCACCGAGGAAACCGATCTGGAAGGGCACACGGTCAATTTCGCCGCCCGCCTGGAGTCCCTGGCCCAGCCGGGCCAGGTCCTGGTCTCGGAGAGCGTCTGGCATTTCACCGAGAAACACCACGGCGAGTTCCAGTTCACCCCGCTCAAGCTCAGGCTGGACAAGGACGTGGGCAAGCTGCGCGCCGGCGACGACGTGCTCTGCTACGGGGTGAGCCGCTAGGGATTCGCCGCATCGCGGCAATCCGCCATTGCGCCTACAGAGCGAATCCGCGTCACGGAGCTATACTCATTCGCATCAGGCGCTTCGTATCGCTCCGCCCCCAAACACGACAGAGCCCGCGCCGCGAATCGGTCTTCCGTCCAGACCGATGCCGTTCGCCCACGGCGTTCCCACTCGTCCCCTCCGTCGCTACCGCGCACCCGTACGACCCGGTTTCCAGCCCCCCAGTTTCGGGGAGGCGAGATAGCGTGCGCGCCGCCAACGACTCGGTGCGCCGCCGATGCGCGAGGCTACCATGTTGGGCAACGCAGCAAGGACTATATCGTCGACTAGGCCAGCGTGTCGTCGCGGATGCCTGTGCGCAGCCCTGGTCCTGGCCACCGCTTGGACCCCCGCCCAGGCCCTGGACCAGAATCCCACCGAACTGAGCCTGGACGAGCTGGCCAATGCGCAAGTCACCACGGCGGCGCGCAAGGCCCAGCCCCTGTCCAAGACCTCGGCGGCGGTCTATGTCATCTCCCGGGAGACGATCCGCGATTCCGGCGCCACCAGCATCCCCGAGCTCTTGCGCCGGGTGCCGGGCGTCCAGGTCCAGCAGCTCGACGCCAGCAAATGGGCCGTGTCCATCCGCGGCTTCAACTCCCGATTGAACAACAAGCTCTTGGTCCTCATCGACGGCCGGCCGGTCTATGACCACACCCTGTCCGGCGTCTACTGGGAGGCCGTGGCCCTGCCCCTGGACGAGATCGAGCGCATCGAGGTGATCCGGGGCCCGGGCGGCGCGCTCTGGGGCGCCAATGCGGTCAATGGCGTGATCAACATCATCACCCGGCCGGCCACCGATACCCTGGGCGGCCTGGTCCGGGCCGGGGTGGGCAGGGTCGAGAAGGGTTTCGCCACGGCCCGCCACGGCATGGCCCTGGGCGAGAACGCCTTCGGCCGCATCTATCTGCGCGCCCGCAACCGCGACGAATCCGAGCGGGTGAGCGGCGGCGAGGCCGATGACGATTGGGAGCAGCAGGCCGGCGGCTTCCACCTGGACTGGCAGCTTTCCGCCGACGATACCCTGAGCCTGCAGGGCGACAGCTACGATCTCAAGGCCGATCAGAGCAGCCTGCGCATCCAGCTCGATCCGCCGGCGCGCATCCCCAGCCACGACGCCACCCATTTCTACGGCCAGAACCTGCTGGGCCGCTGGGTCCACCGGGATCGGGGCGCCGGCGAATGGACCGTCCAGGTCTTCCAGGATTCCACCCACCACAGCGAGCTGGTCTATGGCGTGGATTCCGACACCTTCGATCTGGATGCCCAGCACCGCCTCGCCCTGAGCCCGGGCCAGGAACTGACCTGGGGCCTGGGTTACCGGCGCATCCAGAGCGCGATCAGCGGCCCGAATCTGACGACCGTGCGCGGCGACGAGCCCTTCGACGTGACGAGCCTCTTCGTCTCGGACCAGCTCAGCTTCTGGGACGACGCCCTGCAGCTGACTCTGGGCGTCAAATGGGAGGATCACGAGCTGGTGGGCGAGACAGTCCAGCCCAATATCCGCGTCAATCGGGCCGTGAATGAAGACTGGTCCCTCTGGGCGGCGTGGGGCAAGGCCGTGCGCACGCCGGCGCGCTCCGAGCTGGACGTGGCCCTCCTGGCCCTGTCCCTGCCCAGCGGACGGCCAAGCCCGGCGCTTCTGGGGTTCTATATTACGGGCAACCCCGGCCTGGAGCCGGAGCGCATGAAGGCCAGCGAGCTGGGCCTGCGCTGGCTGGCCTCGGACAAGCTGTCCATCGATCTGGCCCTGTTCCAGAACCGCTACGAGGACCTGGTGGTGTCGACCCTGGGGCCCCAGTTCGTCGACCCGGCCCAGGGTATCCTGCGCCAGGACTTCTTTCCCACCAATACCGGCGAGGCGACGGCCCAAGGCCTGGAGCTGGCCCTGCATTGGTTACCCCTGGACTGGTGGTCGCTGAGTCTCAATTATGCGCGCATCAGCCTGCGCGCGGATCTGCCCACTGCCAGCCAGGAGGCCAGCCAGGAGGCCAGCCTGGAAGGCGGCACGCCGCGCGAGCAGGCCTGGCTGCAAAACAGCTTCCAACTGGCCGAGGACTGGGAGCTGGCCCTGATCCTGCGTCACCGGGACGGCCTGAGCAGCAGCACGCGCAGCCTGCCCTCGCGCACCGACCTGGAGCTCAACCTGGGCTGGCAGGCCGCCGAGCAGCTGCACCTGGGCCTTTCGGGCCGCAACCTCAGCGACAACGACGAGCCGGACGTGCTGGGCGGACAGATCCGCATCGAGCGCAGCCTCTACCTCACCGCGCGTTACGAGTTCTGAGGGCGCCACGATGTCGCTACAGCCACCCCGCGTGCCCTCCCTGGTCCTGGCAGGGCTGATCGTGCTGGCGGCCTCGCCGGCGCTTGCCATCGACCTGAACAAGGCCCTGGCGGCCTATCTCTACCATTTCTTCAATTTCACCCGCTGGCCGGAGGGCCATGGCCTGACGGCCAGCGGCGGCTTCGCCAACCTCTGCTTGTTGGGCGACACCCAGATCAATCCCGATATCGAGTCCATCGACGGGCAGATGGCCGGCGACAAGACCTTGCGCATCCTGCGCATGACCCCCTCGGCCTCGTTCGAGCAATGCCATGCCCTGTTCATCGATTACCGCAGCGCCAGCCTGCGCGAGGGCATCCTGGCGCGCACCCGCGGCTCGCCGACCCTGACCTTGAGCACCGCGCCGGGCTTCGCCGCCGCCGGCGGCGTGGTGGAGTTCGCCCGGGTGGACGACCGGCTGCGCATGAAGATCAACACCCGGGCCATGCGGGACCAGCAGCTGAAGATCAGTTCCAAGCTGCTCAACCTGGCCGAGATCGTGACGCCATGAACGGCCTGACCGAAAGACTGCGGCGCTTTATCGGCGGCCTGTCCATAGGCGGCAAGCTGCACGTGATCACCCTGGGCACCACCCTGCTGATCTTCGTCGGCACCCTCCTGGTCTACGTGACCAAGGAGTTCGAGGACATGGCCGGCGAAGAGCGGGCCCAGCTCAATCTCATCGCCGGCATGCTGGGACGCAATATCACCGCCGCGGTGGCTTTCCGCGATCAGGACGGCGCCCGGGAGCTCTTGGACGCCCTGGCCGCCAAGAGCACGATCCTGCGCGCCGAGCTGGATCTGCCGGACGGCAGTCGCTTCGTGCGCTACGAGCGCAAGGCCTCCGCCGGTGCTAAAGCCAACCCGACCCTGCAACTGATCTCGGTGGACCTGACCCAGAACGGCGCGCCCCTGGGCCGCCTGAGTCTCTATGCCGACACCGGCTCCCTGGCCCAGCGCCAGCGCGAGCTCCTGCTCTACGCCGGGGGCTTCCTGGTGCTGGGCATCGTGGCCACCCTGGTCCTGGGCAACCGCCTGCAGCGCATCATCACCCGGCCCATCGCCGCCCTCACCTCGGCCATGAACGCGGTGACCCAGACCAAGAATTTCGATCTGCGCCTGACCCCCAGTACCGAGGACGAGGTGGGCCAGCTGGTGCGCGACTTCAACACCATGCTGGGCGAGCTGGCCGAGCGGGACGCCGCCCTGGCGCGCCATCGCCAGGACCTGGAGCTGCAAGTGGCCGAGCGTACCGAGGCCCTGTCGGCCAGCAATCAGGAACTGCGCATGACGGTGGAGGCCCTGGAAGCGTCCAAGAATCGCGCCGAGGCCGCTAGCCGCGCCAAGTCGCAGTTCCTGGCCAATATGAGCCACGAGCTGCGCACACCCATGAACGGCGTGCTGGGCATGATCGAGATCCTGTTCACCACGCCCCTGTCCGAGCCCCAGAGGCATTACTGCAACGCCATCCGCCATTCCGGCGAGAGCCTCCTGGGCCTCATCAGCAATATCCTCGACCTGTCCAAGATCGAGGCCGGCAAGCTGGAGCTGGGCCGCGAGCTCATGCGCCTGGGCGAGCTGGTGGAGGACGTGGGCGAGATCTTCGCCCTGAGCCTGAGCCAGCGCGGCATCGAGCTGATCGTCTCGGTCGACGCCCGGATCAACCGCCAGTATTACGGCGACCCCTTGCGCCTGCGCCAGATCCTCATCAACCTCATGGGCAATGCCGCGAAGTTCACCCAGGCCGGCAGCGTCAGCCTGCGCCTCGGCCGCGTGAACGGCGATGCCGGCGACGTGCAGCGCCTGCGCTTCGAGGTGGCGGACACGGGCATAGGCGAGGAGGCCAGGTCGCGGATCTTCGAGGCCTTCACTCAGGCCGACACCTCAACCACCCGCCAATTCGGCGGCACCGGCCTAGGCCTCACCATCAGTCGCGATCTGATCCGGCTCATGGGCGGCGAGCTGGAGGTCAGCAGCAGCCCCGGCCGGGGCTCGGTATTCAGCTTCACCATCACCCTGGAGGCCGGGCCCCTGCTGGAACTGGAGCCCCACGAGCGCCTGCGCGACCTGGCGGTGCTGATCGCCGATCCCAAGCCGGAAAGCCGCGCCGCCCTGGAAAACACCCTGCGTTCCTGGGGTATCG
The DNA here is from genome assembly GCA_016182845.1 of Gammaproteobacteria bacterium. Taxonomy (GTDB): domain Bacteria; phylum Pseudomonadota; class Gammaproteobacteria; order Enterobacterales; family Permianibacteraceae; genus JACPFT01. The sequence continues at coordinate 59,894 of JACPFT010000008.1, read as the reverse complement.
CCGCCCGCGTGCTGGACCCGAAGGCGGCCGAGGCCGAGACCGGCTGCGACATCGCCATCCTCAACGCCGCGCCGGACGGGCAGGGCGCCGAGCTGCTCGAGGGTCTGCGCCGGCTCGAGATCCGCCAAGGCCTGGTGATCCTCCGCCAGCACGACGATCCGGCCCCGGCCCTGCCAGTCCTGGACGCGCCGATCTGCATCCTGCTCAAGCCCGTGCGCCGCTCGGCGCTCTACAACGCCGTGCTCAAGCTGGTGAACGGCGAGGTCCCCATGGATCTGGCCCTGAGCCAGTCCGAGGCCGGCGCGGAGGGCGAGGACTATCCCCAGTTCGGTGCCAAGGTCCTCTTGGCCGAGGACACCGCCCTCAACCAGGAAGTCGCCGTGACCATGCTCAGCCAGCTGGGTTGCACGACCCAGGTGGCCAATAACGGCGCGGAGGCCCTGCGGGCCATGGAGCGCAGCGCCTTCGACCTGGTGCTCATGGACTGTCAGATGCCCATCATGGACGGTTTCGCCGCCACCCGCCGCCTGCGCGAGCTGGCCGCCCAGGAGCCCATGCCCCTGGCCGGGCGACTGCCGCCCATCATCGCGGTCACCGCCCATGCCGTGGCCGGCGACCGGGAAGCCTGCATCGCCGCCGGCATGGACGATTATCTGGCCAAGCCCTACCGCTTGAGCGACATGGCCGAGGTCATAAGCCGCTGGTTGCCGGTCCAGGCCGCCGGCCCGGAGGCCTCGCAAGCGCCCGAGGCCGAGACGGCACCCAAGCCCACGGCCATGACGGCGGCCCAGGCCCTGGCCTATCTGGACGAAGGCGTGCTACGGGATTACCAGCAGGTGAAAAAGGCCAAGGGCGCCGGCCTCTTGCAGCGCATGGCCAAGCTCTATCTGAACGAGGCGCCGGACTACCTGGCCGACATGCGCGCCGGCCTGGAGCGGGGCGATGCCCAGGCCGTGTGGGTCGCCGCCCATTCCCTGAAATCCTGCAGCGCCGCCGTCGGCGCCACCGCCCTCTCGCGCCTGTGCCGCGATATCGAGGACCAGGGCCGCCGGGGTAGCCTGGAGACCCTGCCGCAGAGCTGGGGCAAGCTGACCCGGCAATTCGACCAGGCCTATGCCGCCGTGGAGTGGCTGGCCCAGCATGGCGTCAATCCCGTCGAGGGCATGGCCGCGCCGCGAGGCATCAATTGAGGCCCTGCCCGGGGCCGGGCGGGGGCTGTGGCGCGAGCATGATATGAGCCGTGCCATTTTGAGTGCTTCGATACGCAAGCCTACGGCCCGCTACTCAGCACGAACTGCCTCCTCCAGCACCGTTCGCCCTGAGTAGGCGCGTAGCGCCGTATCGAAGGGCTCTTCACGCAGGTTTCGCTTCAAGATGCTCTTGCCCCCGGGCGGAAGCCGTGGCGTCCGGCGAGCCCGGAATGCGCGTGCTATCTTCATGAAACCGAAATGAAAACCTGTGACGTGAGTGAGACGCGGGCCGGGAGTGCGCCATGCCTCCCCGGCTTCCGACGCAAACTGCGCCGTATTCAGGTGTGGCCAGGCGGAGCGCGATGGGCCTCAGTCGTTCGTGGTGGAGTCTCAAGCGACTCGGGTCTGGCCCCGGGCGGCGGCTCTGCGCCTGGCTCTTGGCCCTGCTGCTGGCGCCGCCGGTCCTGGCGGTCGGCGAGGACGAGGTCAAGGCCGCCTTCCTCGCCAAGTTCGGGCATTACGTCAGCTGGCCCGCCGACCGGGCCCCGGGGCCCGACCGGCCCCTGGTCATTGGCGTTCTCGGCCGTGCGTCCTTCATCGATCTCCTGCGCCAGCGCGCCCGCGAGGAAAGCGCGCGCGGTCCGGCCATGCAAGTGCGCCGCCTGGGCTCCCTGGACGACGCTCAGGGCGTGCACATCCTGTTCATCGGCGCCCAGGCCCTGGAACCCCAGGCCCTGAGGCAGGCCGGCCTGCGCGCCTGCCTCCTGGTGGGCGACAGCAATGGCTTCCTGGACGAGGGTGGCATGATCCGCCTGACCACCGACAACAACCGCATCCGCTTTGATATCGATGTGGATGCCGCCGAACGAGCCGGCCTCAAGTTCTCCGCCAAGTTGCTGAAGCTGGCGCGGGAAGTACGCGGAAAATAGCGACGGCAAGCGGGCAATGCCCGTCAGGGTGGTTTCCCCGCGACCTCAACTAGCGCTGCTACAGTTAGCAAGGGTGGGCGGCCTGTTTGTCGCGGCCGCCGTCATCAACACGAGTCCTGGACATGAAGACCTGGTCCGCGGGAATACTGATGACCTTCGCCGCCTCGGCCGCCATGGCCGAGGGCGCCGATCTGTTCGAACTGAGCCTGGAGGAGCTGGTCCAACTCCCGATCACCATCGCCGCGTTCACTCCGCAGCGCACCATCGACGCCCCCGGCACAGTCTACGTCATCTCGCGCGAGGACATCCGCCGCTACGGCTGGCGCGATCTCAAGGAGATCCTCGCCGCGATTCCCAACCTGGACTATTTCTGGCACTGGCATTGGCTGCCGGGCGGCCAGCGCGGATTTACCGGCAACTTCGCCGGCACCCTGCTGCTTATCGACGGCCACGAGGTACAGAACCTGTTGGCCAACGAGACCTTCATCGTCAACGACTTCCCCAGCCATACCATCGAGCGCGTCGAAGTGCTGCAAGGGCCGAACTCCACCCTGTATGGCGGCAACGCGGCCCAAGGCGTGATCAACGTCGTCACGCGTATCGAGGCCGGACCGGAGGAGCTCGGCGATGCGGAATTCATTGCCGGCGAAGCCGATACCCGGCAGTTCGCGTTCAATGCCAAGCGCCGCTACGGCGAGCTGGTGCTAGGCCTCGCCGGTTCGGCCTTCGGCAGCGACCAGGACTGGCGCGAACTGCGCGAATTCGCGGTCGACACCGAACGCTTCTCCCGCGATCCCAAGCGCGATGCCCTGCGCAATCTCGATCCCGATCACTACGTCAACCGCGAGACCAATCGCACGCTGAACGGCCGGCTGCGCTACGGCGACTGGTATGCCGGCGTCAACTACCGGAGCTTCACCTCCGACAAGGGCATGGAAAAGGCGCGCACCGACTTCGGCGGCGGCGACCTCGCCCGGCGTGCCTACACGCAATGGTTCGCCGGGCGCAACTTCGCCTTCGAGAGCGGCATCAACGGTTTCGTCGAGGCCGTGCGCCTGCGCGAGCTCAACCGCAAGTGGGCGCAGATCAACCTCAACCGTGCGGCACGGACCTACGACGAGGTGGTCTCGGCCGTGGAATACAGCGAGATCCTGCCCTCGACCCGAACCACGCTGAAGACGCGCTGGAACTACAGCTTCGACGCCCAGCGCAGCCTGATCGCCGGCTACGACGGCTGGCGCCAGAAGATGGGCGACAGCGTGGTGCTGCGCGATCGCGGCGATGGCGTATTCCAGTACGAGCGCACCGCCGGTTGGCGTGCCGACAAGTCGTCCTCCGAGGTCAACGCGGCCTTCGTGCAATACAGCCAGCAGTGGAATCCCTGGGACGACGAGCGCACGCTGACCCTGGTTGCCGGCCTGCGCCACCACAGCCAGAGCTACACCAACAACGCCCTGCTTCCGCGCGTCGGCCTGGTGTTCAAACCCGATCCCGATCAAGCCTTCAAACTGACCTATGGCGAGGCGTTTCGCCCGCCGACCTCCTTAGAATTCGAGGGCACCAACGACGAGAGCATCGAATCCCAGGAGATGTTGATGTGGGAGCTGAACCACAGCCTGCAACGCCCGCTCTGGGGCGGCCTGATCAACCACAGCGCCGCACTGTACGAGATGACCGCAGTGAACTTCTACGAGCGCATCTTCATTCCCGGCGAATCCGGTTCCATCGGACGCTGGCTGACCCAGGTCAGCGGCGAGCACCGCGTGCGCGGCATCGAGGAGCTGGTGCAATGGCAGGGCGGAGACTGGCTGGTCAGCCTAGGCGGTCGCTACCTGGACCCGGACAAGGCCGAATTCATGGGCCGCGACTACATCGCCGACGTGCCGCGCCTGAAACTGAAAGCCGGCATCGCCTACCAGGGCTTCGCCAAAACCAGTCTCGCCCTGTTCGCCGATCACTGGAGCACGACCTACACCCTCGCCAACAACGTCGACAATACCGGCAAGGAAATCCTCGCCGTCCCGGCCTGGACCACGCTGAGCCTCAACGCCCGCTTCGGACCCTACGCCATCGGCGACGCGCGCCTGCACTGGGCCGTGTACGCGGAAAACCTCACCGACCGGACCTACTACCACGCCAATGCGCGCGGCACCTCGCCGATCCAGTTCCAGCAGGCGCCGAGGAATTTCCGGCTGCAGTTGGTGGTGGATTTTTAGCGCGGCGGGAAAGCGGAGGCCGGGCGATGGCCTCACCCGGACTCCGCCGCCCAAGGGGTCATACGGATGAAGGCGCGCCGCGCCGGGGATCCGGGGCGGGGTCACCGCCGCCACGGTGACGGGGCGTCGTATAAAGAACCCGGATTCCGTTTCACGCCATCCAGGCGACGCTGGCTGCGAAATCAATGGCTCTGACCCCTTTGACCCTTCGTTGGCGCCCCTGGAGGACGAGATCGTCCTGGTGCAGAGCCAGGGCATGGCCGCATCGCCAAGAGCCGTCCCGCCCGGCTACCATAGCCGCTTTCCCCGCTGGCAAGGATACACGGCATGGCCGAGGCGCTCTCCCCCGGATTTCTGGTCCTCCACGGCAACCGCCTGGAGGATCTGCGCGCCCTGGTGGTGGACTGGCTGCGGTCCCATCCGCTGGCGCCGCTGGAGGACGAGCTCGTTCTGGTGCAGAGCCAGGGCATGGCGCAGTGGCTGAAGCTGGCGCTGGCGGAGCGCTCCGGGGGCGGGATCGCGGCGAGCCTGCGCATGGAGTTGCCCTCGCAGTTTCTCTGGGAGGCTTATCGGGCCGTGCTGGGGGCGGAGGCGGTGCCCAAGGTGTCGCCTTTCGACAAGGACCGCCTGGCCTGGCGGCTGATGCGGCTGCTGCCGGAGCTCTTGGCCGATCCGGCCTTCCGGCCCCTGGCGTATTTCCTGGAGGACGATGCCGACGGGCGCAAGCGCCAGCAGCTGGCGGAGCGCCTGGCGGATCTCTTCGACCAATACCAGATGTACCGGGCCGATTGGCTGGCGGACTGGCTGGCCGGCGGGGACGGCCGGCGCGATGGGCGCGGGGCGGTGCAGCCCCTGCCCGAGAGTCAGCGCTGGCAGGCCCTGCTCTGGCGGGCGGTCTGCGCCGAGCTGCCGGAGGGCGAGCGGGACCTGAGCCGGTCGGGCCTGCACGGCCGTTTCCTGTCCGCCCTGGCCGCGGGGTCCATGGCCGGGCGCCTGCCCCGGCGCATCCTGGTCTTCGGCATTTCCTCCCTGCCCCAGCAGAGCCTGGAGGCCCTGGCGGCCCTGGGTCGGCATTGCCAGGTGCTTCTGGCGGTGCACAATCCCTGCCGCCATTACTGGGCCGATATCATCGAGCACAAGGAGCTGCTGCGCGCGGCGCGCCGGCGCCAAAAGGCCAAGCCGGGCATGCCCGAGGTCTTGAGCGAGGAGGCCCTGCACCTGCACGCCAATCCCCTGCTCGCCGCCTGGGGCAAGCAGGGCCGCGACTATATCCGCCTGCTGGATGAGTATGATCAGGGCGAGGGCGCATCCGGCCTGCGCGTCGATGTCTTCGACGAGCACGGCGGGGATAGCCTGCTGCACCAGCTGCAGCAGGGCGTACTCGATCTGGAGCCGCTGCCGGCGCCCGAGGCGCGGGCGGTGGTGGCCGAGGGCGATGAATCCCTAAGCTTCGCCATCGCCCACAGCGCCCAGCGCGAGGTGGAGGTCCTGCGCGACCGGCTCCTGGCCCTGTTCGACGCACCGGCGCAAGGCCTGCGCACGACGCCGCTGCGGCCCCGGGACGTACTGGTCATGCTGCCGGACATCGAGGCCTATGCGCCCTCCATCCAGGCGGTGTTCGGGCAGTACGGCCCGGAGGATGCCCGGCATATTCCATTCACCCTCGCCGACCGCAGCCTGCGCGCCGAGGCGCCGGTGCTGGCCGCCTTGGAGCGGCTGCTGCGCCTGCCCGAATCGCGGCTTCCCGTCGGCGAGGTCCTGGATCTGCTGGAAGTGCCGGCCTTCGCCCGGCGTTTCGGCATCGGCGAGGCGGATCTGCCCCTGCTGCAGCGCTGGCTGGCCGGCGCGGGGGTGCGCTGGGGCCTGAATGCCGGGCATCGGGAGGGCCTGGGGCTGCCCGCCGGGCTGGCCCAGAACAGCTGGGACTTCGGCCTGAAGCGCCTGCTCCTGGGCTATGCCCAGGGTGAGGGCGAGGCCTTCGCCGGCATCGAACCCTATGGCGAGCTGGGCGGCCTGGAATCGGCCCTCCTGGGACCCCTGGCCGAGCTGACCGAGACCCTGGAGCGCCACTGGGCGGCCCTGGCCGAGCCGGCGGCGCCGGCCGCCTGGGCATCGCGGCTGCGCGCGCTCCTGGCCGACTGCTTCCTGGCCGAGGACGAGGCGGAACAGGAGCTCCTTACCTTGGTGGAACAGGTGTTAGCCGATTGGCTGGAGGGCGCCGAGGCCGCCGGTTTCGGCGACGTCCTGCCCCTGGCGGCCGTGCGTGCCGCCTGGCTGGCCGCCCTGGAACCGCCGGGTCCGGGCCAGCGCTTCCTGGCCGGGGCGGTGAATTTCTGCACGCTCATGCCCATGCGTGCCATTCCCTTCCGGGTGGTCTGCCTCTTAGGGCTCAACGACGGCGCCTACCCGCGCAGCCGGCCGCCGGAGGACTTCGACCTGATGGGCCGGCCCGGCCAGTACCGCCCCGGCGACCGCTCGCGGCGCGAGGACGACCGCTATTTGTTCCTGGAGGCCTTGCTCTCGGCCCGGGAGCAGCTGCATATCTCCTGGGTCGGACGCAGCGTGCGCGACAACAGCCCCTGCCCGCCCTCGGTCCTGGTGGGCCAGTTGCGCGACCATATCGCCGCCGGCTGGCGCAGCGCCGACGGCGGGGACCTGCTGGAAGGGCTCACCGTCGAGCACCCGCTACAGCCCTTCAGCCGGCGCTACTTCGAGCCGGGCCGCGATGCCCGGCTGTTCAGCTATGCCCGGGAGTGGCGGGCCGCCCACGAGGGGGGCATGGACTCCGCCCCCGCCGAGGCCTTGCCGCCCCTGGCCGGCGGGCCGGCGCTGAACCTCGCCGAACTGGCGGCCTTCTTACGCAATCCCGTAGCGTATTTCTTCAATCGTCGGCTTAATGTCTGGTTCGAGCCCGAGGCCGCCGGTTTGGACGAGGCCGAGCCCTTCGCCCTGGACGCCCTGGATCACTGGCGCCTGGGGGCCGAGCTCCTGGAGCCCCTGGCCGCCGCCGGCGAGGAGGACCGCGAGGCGGTGCGCGCTCAGTGGGAGGCGCGCCTGGCCCGGCGCGGCGAGCTGCCCCTGGCGGGTTTCGCGGCGCCGGCCCTGGCCGAGCTGATGGGGCCGGTCCAGACCGCCGCCGCCACTCTCGCCGCCGAGCGCGCGCTCTGGGCGGAGGCGCTGCCGGCCGAAGAGGTTCTGCTGGATCTGGGGGGCGAGGCCCTGGAGGACTGGCTGCCGGGCCTGCGCCGGGGACCGGGCGGGGCGCTGGCGCGGATCCTGGCCAGCGCCAACGGCCTGCGCGCCGGGGACTCCCTGAAATGGCCGCGCTTGATCCAAGCCTGGGTCGAGCACCTGGCCGGCCATGCCGCCGGCCTCTGTTTCACCACCCGGCTCAGCGCCAGCGACGGTGTCCTGGCCCTGGCGCCGGTGGCCCGGGAGCGGGCGCTCGCCATCCTGAACGAGCTGGCGGCGGCACGGCGCGCCGGCTTGTGCGAGCCCCTGCCCCTGGCCTGTCGCACGGCCTGCGCCTTCCTGGAATCGGGCGAGGCCGGGGCCCTGGCTGCCTACTCGGGTGGCTTCATGGCTAGCGGCGAGCGCGATGGCAATGCCTATTTGGCCCGGGCCTGGCCGGATTTCGAGACGCTGACGGCCGGCCAGGCCGGCGGGCGGGATTTCGCGGCCTGGGCCGAGCGGCTGTATGGGCCGTTGCTGGCGGCGTTTATGCCGGAATGGGAGAGGAGTGAGCAGGAATGAACGCGGCATTGGTTTTTCCCCCTCTCCCCAACCCCTCCCCCGCGAGGGGGGAGGGGCCTTCAAGCGGGGAGCGGGCGATATGAGCATGGCCCAGACCCTGGAGCCCTTACGTTTCCCCCTGCGGGGCAGCCGGCTGATCGAGGCCAGCGCCGGGACCGGCAAGACCTTCACCATCGCCGCCCTCTACTTGCGCCTGATCCTCGGTCATGGGGGTTCGGGCCATGGCGGGGAGGCGGGCTATTCGCGTCCGCTACTGCCGCCGGAGATCCTAGTGGTGACCTTCACCGAGGCGGCCACCGAGGAGCTGCGCGAGCGTATCCGTTCGCGCCTGGCCGAGGCGGCACGGGTGTTCCGGGACCAGGAAGCAGGCGATCCGTTCTTGCAGGAGCTGCGCGACGACTACGGGCCCGAGCACTGGGCCGGCTGCGCCCGGCGCCTGGAGCTGGCGGCCCAGGGCATGGACGAGGCGGCCGTGCACACCATCCACGGCTGGTGCCAGCGCATGCTGCGCGAGCATGCCTTCGACTGCGGGACCCTGTTCCGCCAGGAGCTCATCACCGACACCGGCGAGTTGCTTCTAGAGGCCGTGCGGGATTACTGGCGCTGCCATTACTATCCCCTGCCGGCCTTGGGCCTGAAGGCCGTGCGCCGCCAGTTCGGCTCGCCCGAGGACTTGCTGGCGGCATCGCGTCCGCTCCTGGCCCAGCCCGAGGCGCGGGCCTTGAGCGGCGGCGCGGCCCTGGACGAGCGGCCGCCGGAGGCGCTCTTGGCGGACTGGTGCCGCTGGGCGGAGCGCCATGCGGCCGCCGAGAGCGCGGCCCGCGCCCGCTGGCGCGCCGATCGGGAGAGCCTGGAGGCGCGTCTGGCCGAGGCCCTGGCCGCCGGCTGGCTGAACGGCGTGAGCTATAAGCCGGCCGGCTTCGCCGAGGACCTGGCGGCCCTGGCCCTCTGGGCCGATGGCGGAGGTCTAGCCGACAAGCTCCTGGAGAAATACGGCCAGGCCAAGCTCAGTCCTGGCAAGGGCCTGAAGAAATCGGCGCCGGCCGGGGCCTTGCAGGAACCGGCCTTCGCCGCCCTGGACGTCCTGCGCGAACTGGCCGACGAGGAGCCGGACTGCCGGGCCGGGCTCCTGGCCCATGCCGCCCGCTGGATAGCCGCCGAGGCCGAGGCGCGGCTCACCCGCCGGGCCGAGCTGGGCTTCGACGATCTCTTGAAGCGCCTGGACCGGGCCCTGGGCGGGGCCAATGGCCCGCGCCTGGCCGAGCTGGTCGCCGGCCAGTTCCCGGTGGCCTTGATCGACGAGTTCCAGGACACCGATCCCCTGCAATACCGCATCTTCGCCCGGGTCTACCGGCCCGAGGACGAGGCCCGCGAGCGCGCGCTCCTGTTGATCGGCGATCCGAAACAGGCCATCTACGCCTTCCGCGGCGCCGATATCCACACCTATCTGGCGGCGCGCCGGGCCACCGCCGGCCGGCACTACACCCTGGAGCGCAATTACCGGTCCACCGCCGCCCTGGTGTCGGCGGTGAACCGGGTCTTCGCCCAGGCCGAGGACCGGCCCGGCGGGGCCTTTTTGTTCGAGGATGCGGCGGGCGGCCGGCCCCTGCCCTTCCTGTCCGTGGCGGCCCAGGGCCGGCGCGAGCGCTTCGAGCTGGGCGGCGCGCCGGTGCCGGCCTTGAACCTCTGGCTGGATGCGGCGGAGGAACCCGTTTCCTTAAGCGAGTACCGGCGGCGGATGGCCGAGCACTGTGCCTCCGCGATCCGCGCCCTGCTGGACCCGGATACCCGAGCCGGCTTTTGCGACGGCGAGGGCGGCTTCAAGGCCGTGGCGCCCGCCGATATCGCCGTGTTGGTGCGTACCGGCACCGAGGCCGCCCTGGTGCGTCAGGCCTTGGCGCGGCGGGGCCTGCCCTCGGTCTATCTGTCCGACAAGGAGTCGGTGTATGACTCGCCGGAAGCGGCGGACCTGCTCTTGCTGCTGCGCGCCGCCGCCGAGCCGGCGCGGGACCGGCGGCTGCGCGCTGCCTTGGCCTGCGCCAGCCTGGGCCAGGCCTGGGGCGAACTCGACGCCCTGAACCGAGACGAGCTCGTCTGGGAGGCGCGGGTCGAGCAGTTCCGCGCCTACGGCGAGCTCTGGCGGCGCCAGGGGGTCCTGCCCCTGGTGCACCGGTTGCTGGCCGATTTCGGCCTGCCCGGGCGCTGGCTGGCCGAGCCGGGCGGCGAGCGCCGGCTGACCAATTTCCTGCACCTGGCCGAGCTCTTGCAGAAGGCCGCCGGCGAGCTGGATGGGGAGAGCGCCCTCTTGCGCCACTTGGCCGAGCGGGTGGCGGGCACCCTGCCGGTTGGCGAGGAGCAAGTGCTGCGCCTGGAGAGCGACGCCGGGCGCATCAAGCTGGTCACCATCCACAAATCCAAGGGTCTGGAATACCCCCTGGTCTTCCTGCCCTTCGCCTGCGCCTTCCGCGAGGTGGACGCCAAGGCGGACGCCTATGCCTATCACGACGGCGAGGGTCGGGCCCTGCTGGAGCTGTCGGGGGCGCCGGAGGCTAGGGCCGCCGCCGATCGCGAGCGCCTGCAGGAGGATCTGCGCCTGCTCTATGTCGCCCTGACCCGCGCCCGCCATGCCCTCTGGCTGGGCGCGGCGCCCGTGGCCTCGGGCCGGGCCAAGGACACCCATCTGCACAAGAGCGCCTTCGGCTACCTCTTGGGCGCTAGGCCTGAGTCGCCGCTGCCGGCCGGGGGCTTGCGCGCCGCCCTGGAAGCACTCAAGGGCGCCGAGCCGGGCATCGCCATCGTCCCGCCCCCGGCGCCGCGCGAGGATGCCTGGCTGGTGGCGGAGACCGAGGCCGAGCTGGAACCGGCCCGGGTGTATACAGGCAAGCGCGCCGCGCCCTGGTGGATCGCCAGCTTCTCGGCGCTGCGCCTGGCGGAAGCCGCCGAACCGGCCCGCCGCGAGGAAGGGACCGAACCGGTCGGCATGCACGCCTTTCCGCGCGGCGCCGAGGCCGGGGTCTTCCTGCACGGCCTGTTCGAGTGGGCCGCCGAACAAGGCTTCGCCCGGGCGGCGGCGGATGCCGATGCGCGCCGGGACGCCATCGCCCGGCGCTGCAACCGCCGGGACTGGGAGGGCCGGATCCCGCTCTTGACCGACTGGCTGGGCCAGGCCTTGACCGTGCCCCTGGCCTTGGGCGAGGCGAGCCCCAGCCTGGCCGAGCTGGCCATCGCCCGGCCCGAGCTGGAATTCTGGTTCGCCACCGAGACCGTGGACCTGGCGGCCCTGGATGCCCTGGTCAGCGCCCATACCCTGGACGGCATCGCCCGCCCGGCCTACGCCCCGGCCCGGCTCAACGGCATGCTCAAGGGTTACATCGACCTGGTCTTCGAGTTCGAGGGCCGCTACTACCTGGCCGACTACAAATCCAATTACCTGGGCCCGGATGCGAGCTTCTATGCGCGCCCGACCCTGCTGGCCGCCATGGCCGAGGCCCGATACGACATGCAGTACGCGCTTTATTTATTGGCCCTGCACCGCCTGCTCAAGAATCGCCTGCCGGATTACGACTACGAGCGCCATTGCGGCGGCGCGGTGTATCTGTTCCTGCGCGGCCTGGCCGAGGGCGCGGGGGTCTTGCACGAGCGGCCCTCCCGCCAGTTCATTGAGGCCCTGGACGCCCTGATGGCCGGCGAGCTCCAACCCTCCCCCCTCGCGGGGGAGGGTGGCGCGCAGCGCCGGGAGAGGGGGAAATGAACGTCGCGCAGCGTTGCAAGTTTCCCCCTCTCCCCAACCCCTCCCCCGCGAGGGGGCAGGGGCTTTTGAGCCGGCAAGGCCGGGAGGACGGCGTATGAATTCGCAAACGAGTTGGCACTCCGCCCTGGCCGCCGGCGTGGCCGAAGGCTGGCTGCGGCCCCTGGACCGGGCCTTCGCCGGTTTCCTGCACGCGCTGGCGCCGGACTCGCCGGTCGAGGTCCTCTTGGCCGGCCTCCTGGCCAGCCAGAACCTGGGGCGCGGCCATATCTGCCTGGAACTGGACCAGGCCCTGGAACAGCCCCTGGCGGCCCTGGGTCTGCGCGAGGCCGATACCCTCCTGCATGGCTTGCTGGCCGGCTTGGACCTGCCGGACTGGCTGGCGGTCCTGGACGCCTCGCCCCTGGTGGACGCGCTTGGCACGGGTTCGGCGCCCCTGGTGCGGCAAGGCGCCCGCCTCTACCTGCGCCGTTACTGGCGCTACGAGCGCGAGGTGGCGGCGGCCATAGACCGGCGCCTGGCCCTGCCGCCCCGGGAGCTGCCGGCGGACTTCGGCCCGCGCCTGGAGCGCCTGTTCCCGGCCGGCCTAGCCCCGAGCGACCCGCCCGCGCCCGATTGGCAGAAGCTGGCCTGCGCCCTGGCGGCGCGCGGCGCCTTCACGCTCATCACCGGCGGGCCGGGCACCGGCAAGACCACCACCGTGGTGCGCCTGCTCGCCCTCTTGCAGGATCTGGCCCGGGAACGGGAGGGCCGGAGCTTACGCATCCGCCTCGCCGCCCCCACGGGCAAGGCCGCCGCCCGCCTGACCGAATCCATCGCCGGCGCCGTGGCCAGGCTGCCGGCGGGCATGGACCTGGGCGGCGCGGCGCTCGCGGCCTCGACCCTGCACCGCCTCCTGGGCAGCCGCCCGGACAGCCGGCGCTTCGTCCACCATGGCGGGAACCCCCTGCACCTGGACGTCCTGATCGTGGACGAGGCCTCCATGGTGGATCTGGAGCTGATGGCCGCCCTGCTCGCCGCCCTGCCCGAGAACGCGCGCCTGGTGCTCCTGGGCGACAAGGATCAGCTGGCCTCGGTGGAGGCCGGCTCGGTCCTGGGCGATCTCTGCGAGGGCGCCGAGGCCGGCGGCTACGGAGCCGGAACCCTGGCCTGGCTGGAGGAACTGGCGGGCACGAGGCTCGCCGAGTTCGCCGGCGCGGGCGGCTCGCTGGCCGCCCAGCGCGTCATGCTGCGCCACAGCCGGCGCTTCGGCGCCGGCAGCGGCATAGGCCGGTTGGCGGGGGCGGTGAACCGGGGCGAGGTCGGGGCGGTCCTGGACCTGCTGGACGCGCCGCCGGCGGATCTCTCGGTCCTGCGCCTGGCCGGCGCCGAGGACGGGCGTCTGGAGGCCCTGGCCCTGGAAGGCTATGGGGCTTACTTGCGGGAGCTTGAGCGCCTGCGCCCGGCGCCCGGCTCGCCCTGGACGGACTACGAAGCCTGGGCGGCGGCGGTCCTGGCCGCCTTCGACGGCTTCCGCCTGCTCTGCGCCCTGCGCGCCGGGCCCCAGGGCGTGGAGAGTCTGAATCGGCGCATCGCCGCGGCCCTGCGCGGGGCCGGCCTGCTAGGCGCCGGCGAGACCTGGTACGAGGGCCGGCCGGTGATGCTGAGCCGCAACGACTACGGCTTAGGGCTGATGAACGGCGATATCGGCATCGCCCTGAGCGTGCCCAAGCGGCGGGATGAGGGAGGGAAAGGGGGCGAGGCCCTGGCCCTGCGCGTGTTCTTTCCCGCCGAAGCCGGCGTGAAGGCCGTGCTGCCCAGCCGGCTGGCCGAGGCGGAGACCGTCTACGCCATGACCGTGCACAAGTCCCAGGGCTCGGAATTCGGCCACTGCGCCCTGGTCCTGCCGGAGCGCATGAGCCCGGTCCTGACCCGCGAGCTGATCTATACCGGGATCACCCGCGCCAAGACCCGCTTCAGCCTGGTCCTGGCCGAGCCGTCCGTCCTGCCCGCCGCCGTCGCGGCCCGGACGCGCCGGGCCAGCGGGCTGAGGGAGCAGCTGGGCGGCGCCGTTTAGCGCTGTTTGTCGTGAGCCTCATGCCCGCCATGGCCGAAGCCATGGCCCACCAGGGCGCGCAGCCGCAGCTGGCGGTCCAGGACGGCTTGCTGCTCCGGGCTCAGGCCGGCGTAGAAGCCCTTGAGGCCGTCCAGGGCGTGTTCCAGGACCGGCAGGGCGGCGCGCATGCCGTCCAGACGCTGCTGCAAGCGGGTGGTCAGGGCCGGCTGCTCGCCGTCGGCGGGGCGGGCTTGGCTGTGCAGCTGGCGCAGCTGGGCCAGATCGGCCTTGAGGCTGGTGGTGAAGGCCTGCCAGTCCTTGTCCTGAGCCTCGCTGAGCTTGAGGGCTTCGCGAACCTTGTCCAGGTGGTTGTCCAGGCGCTGCTGCATCTGGGCCTGGCCTTCCGGGGATTGCATATAGGCGTGCATGGCCTCGCGATCATGGCCGAAGGGCATGCCCTTGGTTTCCTTGTCGTGGGCCAGGGCGGCGGCGGAGAGACCCAGGGACAGGGCGGCGATGGCTAGGGAGGGGATAAGACGCATGATGGACCTCGTTGGTCTAGGGGGTGGCGGATTCCACGGCCCCATGACACCACCGGACCATGTCGGAAGTTTGTCCCCAAGCGACGCAATTGTTGGCAGTTTGTATCCGCGCCCGGACGCCGTGTAGGCCGGTGTAACAGCGGCGGCGCTTGTTACTTGGCGCTACATTCCGGGCGCTGCGTTGGTGCGCGAACTTTCGTATAAAGACCACATGGACACGAACCCTCTCATCCTCATCGTCGACGATGACCGCGACATCCGCGAGCTGACCGCCGACTACCTGAACAAGAACGGCCTGCGCACGGCCCTGGCCGCCGACGGTATCGAGATGGCGCGCCAGCTGGAGCGGCTGCGCGTGGACCTGGTGGTCCTCGACATCATGATGCCCGGCGAGGACGGCCTGTCCCTGTGCCGGCGCCTGCGCGTCGGCTCGCGCCTGCCGGTCATCCTGCTCACCGCCCGGGGCGAGGCCATAGACCGCATCCTGGGCCTGGAGATGGGCGCCGACGACTACCTCACCAAGCCCTTCGAGCCCCGCGAGCTCCTGGCGCGCATCAAGAGCGTGCTGCGCCGGACCCAGGCCCTGCCCGCCAACCTGGAGCCGGAACCCCGGCGCCGCCTGCGCTTCGCCGGCTGGACCCTGGATCGGGCGGCACGCCAGCTGCGCGCGCCGGATGGCGTGCTAGTCGCCCTGTCCTCGGCGGAGCTGCGCCTGCTCAACGCCTTCGTCGAGCACCCGCGCCGCGTGCTCAACCGCGATCAGCTGCTCAACCTGACCGCCGGTCGCGACGCCGAGCCCCTGGACCGCTCCATCGACATCCTGGTCAGCCGGCTGCGCCAGAAGCTGCGTGACGACGCCCGCGCCCCGGCCCTGCTCAAGACCGTGCGCAACGAAGGCTATAGCCTGGCGGCCGAGGTGGAGGTCCTGCCATGAGCGGCGCGCAGCGCCGGGAGAGGGGGTCTGTGACGCGCCTGTTTTCCGCCATGCAGAGCCGGATCTTCGCCGCCCTGGTGGCCGGCATCCTGGGTTCGGCGGCCTTGAGCTTCTACCTGGCCCACCTGGACCGGGAGCGGGTTCTGGCCGAGGCCCAGGGCACATACCTCGCCGAAGTGGTCAGCCATCTGGTGGATCTCCTGGAAGAATCGCCCCCGCAAGAACGGGCCGCGCAGTTCAAGAAACTACGGCGCATGGGGGTACGCGGCGAGTTGCGCGAGGACGAAGCCCTGGACGGCATGCCCCTGCCCAGCCTGGAGGCCCTGTTGAAGGAACGCCTGGATCCGGGCTATGACGCCCGCGCCCGGCTGTTGCCGCCGGAGCGCTGCCCGGCCGCCGGCCGTCATGCCGTCATGCATCCCGCCGATCCCTGCTTCGCCGTGCGCCTGCGGCTGAAGGATGGCGAGATCGTGCAAGTCGCCTTGCGCGGCCGTATCCAACATCTCGGCCCGCCGCCGGAGCGGCCGGCCCTGAGCGTCTATGCCCTGCTGTTCTTCGGCTGCATCGCCGCCCTGGCCTGGGCCGTGGCGCGCATGGTGACCCGGCCCCTGGCGGGCCTGGCGCGCGCCGCCCGAAGCCTGGGCGAGAACATCGAGCGCGAGCCCCTGGCCGAGACCGGCCCGGCGGAAGTGCGCGAGGCCAGCGCCGCCTTCAACACCATGCAGGCCCGGCTCAAGGCGCATGTGGCCGAGCGCACGCGCATGCTGGCCGCCATCACCCACGATCTGCAGACCCCCCTGACCCGGCTGCGCCTGCGCCTGGAGCAGGTGGACGAGGCCGGGCTCAAGGACAAGCTGCTGGGCGACCTGGCCCAGGTCCAGGCCTTGATCACCGAGGGTCTGGAGCTGGCACGCGGCTTCGACGCCGGCGATCCGGTTCAGGCCGTGGATCTCGATGCCCTGCTGGACAGCCTGGTGGCCGATGCCGTCGAGCTGGGTCAGGCCGTCAGCCTAGCCGGACGCCTGGACCAGCCGGTCCAGGCCCGGCCCCTGGGCCTGCGCCGGGCCCTGAGCAACCTGCTGGATAATGCGTTGAACTACGGGGAAAGCGCGGAGATAGACGTGGAAACACAGGGAAATGCGGTGTGCATCGCCATCCGCGACCACGGCCCCGGCATCCCCGAGGCCGAGCTGGAACGGGTGTTCCAGCCCTTCGTTCGCCTGGAGGCGTCCCGCTCCCGCCACACCGGCGGCACCGGCCTGGGTCTGACCATCGCCCGGGCCATCGCCGAACAGGCGGGTGGCCGCCTGGACCTTGCCAATCACCCGGAGGGAGGTCTCCTCGCTAGCCTCTACTGGCCCTTGCCGGCGCGGACATAACGGTCCCGGCCGGCGCGCTTGGCGGCATAGAGCGCCGCGTCGGCCCGCGCCAGGACCGGCTTGAGCTGGCGGTCGCCGGGCTTGAGCTCGGCGATGCCCATGGAGAAGGCCAGGCGGAACTCCGGGGCCTGGGCCAGGAGCTGGGCCGCCTGCAGGCGCTCGCGCAACCGGGCGAAGACCTTCTCCGCCTGCTCGGCGCCGGCGCCGGGCATGACCAAGAGCCATTCCTCGCCCCCGAAGCGGCCCAGCCAATCGCTCTCGCGCAAGGCAGCCAGGGCCAGTTCGGCGAAGGCCTTGAGCACGGCGTCGCCGCCCTCGTGCCCGTAGCGGTCATTGATGGACTTGAAGTGGTCGAGATCCAATAGGGCCAGGCACAGCTGCCCGCCGCCCTGGGCCGCCTCGTCGAAGCGGCGCTGGGCGTATTCCAGGATCGCGCGTCGGTTGTGGGCGCCGGTCAGCTCGTCGCGCAGGGCCAGATCGGCGAACAGCCGCTTCTGGCGCATCTGCGCGCGCAGGAACAGAGCGCCGCCGGCCAGGAGGAAGAGGGCCAGGCTCAGGGCCAGGCCCCAGAGCCAGCGCTCCGAGGCCTGCTGGTCCCACTGAGCCTGTTGCAAAGCCTGTTGCAGGGCCTGCTCGGCGCGCAACAGCTGGTTTTCCTTTTCCCGGCGGTCCACCTCGAAACGCGCCTGGATCTCCTCGGTGAGCTTGCGGTTGCTGGTCTTCTGCAGCTTCTCGTTGAGCTCCCAGGCCTGGGCCAGGGTCGCGTAGGCCTTGCCCGCGTCCCCCAGGGCGGCATGAATCTCCGAGGCCCGGTGCAGGAAATTCAGGTCCCGCTCCTCGGACAGGCCGGCGCGGCTCTTGTCCGCCTCGGCCAGGTGCTCCAGGGCCTTCTTGTCGCCCAGAAGGGCATGGGCCCGGGCCAGGCCCAGCTGGACCAGGAAGCTCATGGGCAGGTTCTTGCTCTCCTGGAACACCGGCAGGGCGGCCATGAGCAGGGGCAAGGCCTCGCGCGCCCGGCGGCCATCCCGGGCGATCAGCAGATAGCCCAACTGGTAGTCCGCATAGGCCACGCCCACCGTGTCGCCCAGCTCCCGGCTCAAGCCGCGGGCCTCGCGCAGGCTGGCCTCGGCGCGGTCATAGCGCTGCAAATCCCGGTAGCTGACGCCCAGGTTGTACAGGGTTATGGCGCGGTTCAGGCGATTGCTGCCGGCCTGCAGCGCCAGGGTGCGCTCATAGGCCTCGATGGCCTTGGCCGACTCGCCCATGCGGTCGTAGATGGAGCCGATGGAGGACTGGACGGCGCCCATCAGATCCTTTCGCTCCAGCTGGGCGTAGCGGTCGTAGGCGGAGCTGTAGTGCTGCATGGCCTCGGCGAGGCGGTTCTGCAGCTCGAAATGGCGGCCGTACTGCATCTCCAGATCGGCCATGGCGCGCCCGTCCTGGGTCCCGATCAGGAGCGCGCTGGCCTGTTTGAGAGTCGCTTCCGCACCGGCCTGGTCCCCGCCCAGGGTCTGGCTCTCGGCCCGGAAGGTCAGCAGCCGCACTTCCAGGTCCGGGCGCTTGAGGACCTGGGCCTGGCGTAGCCCGGTCTCGACCACGGGCAGGAGCTCCGGGTAACGCTCCAGGCTGGCCAGGGCCGAAGCCTTGAGCAGCGAGATCATCACCGCCTGTTCCGCGCCACCGGGCGGCAGGCGCTCCAATTGGGCCATCACCGCCTGGGGATCGTCGATGATCCGGTATTCCAGGGCCAGCCAATCGGGCGCCGTGTGCTCGGCCGGAGCCCGGGACGGTGCCGCCAGTCCCAGGCAGAGGGCAAGCAAGAAAGGCAGGTGGCGCATGGGCGGCGTGCTCGTTCCAGGGCTTAAAACCCCTTGAGCATCAGTCTAGTTGAGGTGAGGGCCGGTTGCCGGTTGGGGGCGGGCATGAAAAAACGCCGCGAGCGGCAATGCCAGTCAGTGAAGGAGAAAAAGTCCGTTCGTCCTGAGCTTGTCGAAGGATGAAGGGGCATTTTCTCCGTCGTTACCAGCCGTTCATGGTTCGACAGGCTCACCACGAACGGCTTAACTGACGGACATTACCTCGCAAGCGGCGTTATTTCGAGAGCGCAGAGACTGCTTTTAGAACCCGTACACCAGGTTCACGCCGGTCTCGCTGTCCAGCTTCTTCACGCCCTCGGGGACTTCGCTGGTGTGCTCGCCGCGCCAGGACAGCTTCATGGCGAAATGCTCGTTGATACCCAGCTTGAGGGCTACCAGGGCCTCGGTGATGCGGTTCTCGCTGCCGGATTCGGAGGTCAGCTGCTGGACCAGCTGGGCATTCTCGGTGAACTGCCAGGAGAAGCGTTCGCCCGCGTAGAGGATGGTGTCGTTGCGGCGCTCGTGGGACTCGCTTTCCTTGGCCTCGCGGTAACCCGGGCCGGCTTCCAGTTCGAAGAGCATGTTGTCGGCGTCGATGAAGCGGCGGCCCAGACCGAAGGCGCCGGAGCCCTGGTAGTCGAAGCCGCTGAAGCGGTCCTGTTCGTATTCGGCGCGCAGGAAGGAATAGTCCTTCTCGGTGATCTTGAAGTCGGACTTGCCCAGGGCGTTGTAGCGTTCGTCGGTGCGCTTGTCGTCGGTGGCGGCGTTCAGGGCCGTCAGCTCCAGGCGGTTACGCCAGCTGCCGTTCTCGTACAGGGTCTTGGCCTTGGCGTTGAGGACCTCGGTATCGGAATTGCCCGAGGTGGTCAGATAGCCCAGCTCCAGCTCGTTGTACCAGGAATTGTCCGGGCTCAGTTTCTGTTCCGGCAGGGTCAGTTTCTCGTTCTTGATGGCCTCGCGGCCGGGGAAGCGCGGGGTGGACGAGGGGCCGATTTCGCCGGCCTGGGCGGCGAGAGGCAGGAGGCTGGCGAGCAGCAGGACGGGTGCGATGGATTTCATGGCTAAGGGTTCTTGCTTATGGGGCGACAAAAAACAGTCGCGCATTCTGAGCAGCTCCGCCTGACTTGGGCCTGAACCGGGGGTGAAGGCCGTTCCGGCCTCAGCTCACCGCCGTCAGCGCCTGGGCAAAGTCCGCCAGGAGATCCTCCGGTTCCTCGATGCCCACCGACACGCGGATCAGGGACTCGGGGATGCCCATGGCGGCGCGCCGCTCGGCGCCCAGTTCGAAGAAGATGGTCTGCGCGACCGGGATCACCAGGGTCCGGTTGTCGCCCAGGTTGCTGGAGATGATCGCTATGCGTAGACGATCCAGGACCGGAAAAGGTTCGAGGCCGGCTTTGAGGCTGAAGCTGAGCAGGGAGCCGGGCAGGCGGAACAGCTCGGCGGCGCGGCCGTGCTGGGCATGGCTCTTGAGGCCCGGGTAATTGACCTTCTCCACGGCCGGGTGGGCCTCCAGGAACTCGGCCAGGGCCTGGGCATTGCTGGCGGTGCGCGCCTGGCGCAGTGCCAGGGTTTCGGCGCCCAGGAGGATGCGGTGAGCGGCCTCGGCATCCAGGCTGGCGCCCAGATCGCGCAGGCCCTTCTTGCGGACCTGGATCAGGGCCCAGCGCTTGGGTTCGCCCAGCTTGTAGAGCTCCAGGATGTTGGGAAAGCGCGCCCAGTCGTAGAGCCCGGTGTCGGTGAGCATGCCGCCCAGGGCATCGCCGTGGCCGGCGAAGCTCTTGGTTAGGGCATTGATCACGAGGCTGGCGCCCACGGTCCTGGGCTGGAACAGCCAGGGCCCGGTCAGGGTATTGTCCACCACATAGACCAGGCCCCGCTCGGCGCAGAGTGCGCCTATGGCCGCCAGATCGGCCACCTGGGTCACCGGGTTGGCGATGGTCTCCACGAACACCAGGCGCGTGGCCGGCGTGATGGCCGCGCGCACTTCCGCCGCGTCCGTGGCGTCCACGAAGCTGACCGTCACGCCGAAGGCGGCCAGGGTGTTGAACAGGCTCACCGTGTTGCCGAACAAAAAGCGCGAGGCCACGATGTGGTCGCCGGCTTTCAACAGGGACAGACAGAGCGCATGGATCGCCGCCATGCCCGAGGCGAAGGACAGGGACTCGACGCCGCCCTCCAGCGTGGTCACCAGGCGCTCCAGGGCGGCGGCGGTGGGGTTGCCCTGGCGGGCATAGGAGAAGCCCGGCGCGCGGTTCTGGAACACCGCCGCCAGGGCCTCGGCGCTGTCATAGCCATAGGCCACCGAGGTGTGGATCGGCGTGTGCACGGCGCCGTGCTCGGGGCGGGCGCGGCGCGCCGAGTGCAGGATGCTGGTGGTGAAACCGCTCATGGGGGCTCCCGGGGCCAGGTTTATGGCCAGGTTATGTATATAATTCGGCATTATGCCGACGGCGCACCGCGCAAGCTATATCTAATTCGGCTGAAAATAGATCCCGGGGCTATTAGCGTCTTGCCGGAAGGCGCCGTAGGGTGATGCCATCCCCATCCCTAGAGGACAAACGCCATGAGCCTTTCCCCCGATGGCCTGGTGCAGCAGAGCCTGGAGCGCATCCAGGAGACCGATTTCCCAGGTGCCCGCCGCCTGCTCGCCGAGGGCGCCCTGCTTATCGACGTGCGCGAGGAAAGCGAGCACGCCGCCGGCGCCATCCCCGGCGACCGGCTGGTGCCGCGCGGCATCCTGGAATTCGAGATCGGCAAGCTCGGGATGCCCGAACAGCCCATCCTGCTCTATTGCCGCTCCGGCCGGCGCTCGGCCCTGGCCGCCGACAGCCTGCAGGGCCTGGGCTACGCCAAAGTCTGGTCCCTGGCCGGCGGCTACCTGGCCTGGGAGGCGGCGGGGCGGCCGGCCTTGGGCTGAGCCGGCCGCAGGCTCCGGAATGGACTAGGCTCAGGAGAAGGTTGTCGCCGCCGGAGTCCGCCATGGCCAGAACCTGCCTGTCCTGGAGCTCTCTGCTCAGCGTCTGTTTCTGCCTGGCGGCAGGACCGGTCCTGGCGGGCCCCAATCCCCTGGAGCGGGCGCTGGCCGAGCCGACCCTGGTCTCGGCAGAATCCCGCCGGCTCTCGGCCTGGATTGGCGCACCCGTGCTGCTGCTGGCTCCCGCCGACTACCGCGAGCCGGCGCGCCGCGAGCGCTTGTTGGACGCCCTGGGTCTGGCATCCGCACCACGCGAACGCTACCGCCGCGCCCTGGCGCGGGCCGGCAATGCCGGCTTCATGCTCAGGCCCCTGGCGGCGGATCTGCCCTGCCTCTTGGCCGTGGAGGGCAGCTACGACGAGCGGGCCTTGGCACCGCATTTCGTCGACCTGCTGGGCGACTATCCCTACCAGGCCTATCGCGGCCGGCCTGCGCTGTACACGCGCATGGTGCTCTACCACGAGCTGGGTCATTGTTTCGAGACCGAGTCCGGCCCGCGCTCCGAGGCCTTCGCCGATGTCTTCGCCATGCTGGTCCTGGCCTGCGAGGATGGTCCGGACGGCGAGGCCCTGCCGCGCCAGGTCTTGAGCCGGCTGCTGGCCCTGGCCGAGGGCGACACCAGCCATTACAGCCTGCCGGCCCTGGCCGCGCTGCGAGCCTGGCGCGCCGGCCTGCCGGGCGAATGCGATTCCGGTGCCGACCTGTTGCAGCTGAGCCGCGATATCGTCGGCGTCGCGGCCTCGCGGCCGCCGCCGGAGCTGGCGCGCAGCAGCCTTTACCTGGCCCTGTCCCTGGCCCTGTATTTCGATGCCCAGAACCTGGCGGTCTTGGACCGGGACACGCGCGACGCCGCCGAGGCCCTGCGCGAGGCGGTGATGCTCCGCGAGGCACGGCACCGGGCGCGCAAACAGGACCTGGACGAGGCGCAGCGACCCGGCGACGCCCATGCCCAGGAGCAGCTGGCCCTGAGCCTGGCCCAGGCCATGTACGACCTGCGCCGGCTCAACGACGATTTGTACAATCCGGTGCAGTTGGCGCTGTTTCGCCGCGAGGTGGAGGACCTGTACCGGGTCCTGGGCCTGCGCCCCGAAGCGCCGAGCGCTGCCGAGGACAGCGACGAGATCTGGCTGGCCAAGCTAAGGCGCCGCCCCTGCCTAGGCGATGCCTGCGCGGTGCGACCCTAAGCGCGGCTTGTCTTCCGGCGCGCTTTTGAGGGAAAGTGCAGCCTGGCCCCGCCGAAGAATCGCGCTAATCAAGGAAGAGCATGTCCAAGCACTCCGCCTTCGAACTCCTCAAGACCCGCCGCTTCCTGCCGTTTTTCGGCACGCAGTTTCTCGGCGCCTTCAATGACAACGTCCACAAGCAGGCCATCATCATCCTCCTGGCCAGCGGCATCCTGAGCCTGGGCGAGGTCAAGAGCGACATCCTGATCAATGCCTGCCAGCTCTTGTTCATCCTGCCTTATTTCCTGTTCTCGGCGACCGCCGGCCAGATCGCCGACAAGTATGAGAAATCGAAGCTGATCCGCATCACCGTGGCCATGGAGATCGCCGCCATGAGCCTGGGAGCGGTGGGCTTTCTCACCAGCAACCTGCCGATCCTCCTGGCCTCGCTGTTCATCGGCGGCACCCAATCGGCCCTGTTCGGGCCGGTGAAATACTCCATCATCCCGGCGCACTTACGCGAGACCGAGCTGGTGGGCGGCAACGGCCTGGTGGAGATGGGCACCTTCGTCGCCATCCTGGTGGGCTCGATCTTCGGCGGCCTCATCATCGTCCGCGAGGGCGGCGCCCTGGTTTCCTCGGCGCTGACCATTGTCGTGGCCTGCTTAGGCCTGGCCTGCGCCTTCTTCATTCCCCGCGCCGAGGCCGCCGCGCCCCACCTGAAGATCAACTGGAATATCTTCTCGGAGACCTGGAAGAACCTGGGCTATACCCGGCGCAAGCGCGTGGTCTTCCTCTCGGTCCTGGGCAATTCCTGGTTCTGGTTCTACGGCGCGGCCTTCACCACGCAGGTGCCCAATTTCACGACCCAGTATTTAGGCGGCGACGCCTCGGTGATCCCGGTGGTGCTGACCATTTTCTCCTTAGGCATAGGCACCGGCTCCCTGCTCTGCGAGCGCTTGTCCGGGCATAAGGTGGAGATCGGCCTGGTGCCCTTCGGCTCCATCGGCATGAGCATCTTCGCCCTGGATCTCTACCTGCATATCGGCGCGCCTTTCGCCGGCACGCCCAGTGCGGCCTGGGAATTCCTCAAGGACGCCAGCCACTACCGGACCCTCTCGGATCTCTTCCTGATCGGCGTGTTCGGCGGCTTCTTCATCGTGCCCTTGTATGCCCTGATCCAGTCGCGTTCCGATCCGGAATACCGCTCGCGGGTCATCGCCGGCAACAACATCCTCAATTCCCTGGCCGTGGTCCTGTCCTCGATCCTGGGCGCCGTGCTGCTGGGCATGCTGGGCTGGAGCATCCCGCAATTCTTCCTGCTGGCCGCCGTGCTCAATGCCTGCGTGGCGCTCTACATCTACACCCTGGTGCCGGAATTCCTCATGCGCTTCCTGGTGTGGATGCTGATCCATACCCTGTACCGCGTGCGCCACGAGAACCTGCAGCAGATCCCGGAAGAGGGCCCGGCGGTCCTGGTCTGCAACCACGTCAGCTTCGTCGATGCCCTGGTGATCGCCGGCTGCTGCCGCCGACCGGTGCGCTTCGTCATGTACCACAAGATCTTCAAGATCCCGGTCCTGTCCTTCATCTTCAAGACCGCCAAGGCCATACCCATCGCGCCGGCCAAGGAGGACGCGGAGATGAAGACCCGCGCCTTCTACCAGGTCCAGGAAGCCCTGGGCGAGGGCGAGCTGGTGTGCATCTTCCCCGAGGGACAGATCAGCTACGACGGCCAGCTCGCCCCCTTCAAGCCGGGCGTGGAAGAGATCATCTCGCGCACGCCCGTCCCGGTCATTCCCATGGCCCTGCAAGGCCTCTGGGGCAGCTTCTTCTCGCGCCGCCACGGCGCCGCCATGCAGAAACTGCCGACCCGCTTCTGGTCGCGCATCGGCATCGTCGCCGGCGCGCCGATACCGCCGGAACAGGTCACGGCGGCGGTCTTGCAGGAGAAAGTCGCGGCCCTGCGCGGCGATTGGCTGTGAGCCGCGGCAGCGAGGGCGTTATCATGACGCCCTCGCTGCTCACTCCCTACCTCATGACGACCGCGCCCCATGACTCCTGACAACGCCCCCATCGCCATCATCGGCGCCGGTCCCGCCGGTCTGATGGCCGCCGAGGTCCTCAGCCTTCGCGGCCATGCCGTCGCGGTCTACGACGCCATGCCCTCGCCGGGACGCAAGTTCCTCCTGGCCGGGGTGGGCGGGATGAACATCACCCATGCCGAGAGCCCGGAACGTTTCCTGGCCCGTTACGCCGAGGCCAGCGCCTGGCTGGCGCCTCATCTGGAAGCCTTCGGCGCATCGGCTCTGCGCGACTGGGTGCATGGCCTGGGCATAGAGACCTTCGTCGGTTCCTCGGGTCGGGTCTTCCCCAAGGAAATGAAGGCCGCGCCGCTCCTGCGCGCCTGGCTGCGCCGGTTGCGCGAGCAGGGCGTGGTCTTGATGCCCCGCCACCGCTGGCTGGGTTTCGCCGAGGATGGGGCCTTGCGCTTTGCGACGCCCGAGGGCGAGACCCGGGTCCAGGCGCGAGCCGTACTCCTGGCCTTAGGGGGCGGTTCCTGGCCTAAACTTGGCAGCGACGGCGCCTGGCAGGGCATCCTGCGCAAACAGGGCGTGTCGATCGCGCCCCTGGTGCCCGCCAATTGCGGCTTCGAAGCGGCCTGGAGCGAGCATCTGAAATCCCGCCACGCCGGGCAGCCGGTCAAGCCGGTCCTGGCACGCTGCCGCGACACCGACGGCCGGATCTGGGAGCAGCAGGGCGAGTTCGTGCTCACCGGGACCGGTATCGAGGGCGGGCTGATCTACGCCCTCTCGGCCCCCCTGCGCCGCCAGCTGGAGCGGGACGGCGAGGCCTGGCTGAGCCTGGATCTACTGCCGGGCAAGACGGCGGAGCAGGTGCTCGCCGAATGCCGCCATCCGCGCGGCGCCCGCTCCCTGTCCAGCCAGCTGCAGAGCCGCCTGAACCTCAAGGGCGTGAAGATGGCCCTGTTGCGCGAATGCCTGAGCAAGGCCGATTGCGAGAATGCCGAGGCCCTGGCGGCCGGCATCAAGAACCTGCCCCTGCGCCTGACCGCCACCCGACCTTTGCCTGAGGCCATCAGCAGCGCCGGCGGCGTGCTCCTGGGCGAACTGGACGACAAGCTGATGCTGAAGAAATGCCCGGGGCTGTTCTGCGCCGGGGAGATGCTGGACTGGGAGGCGCCCACCGGCGGTTATCTCTTGACCGCCTGCTTCGCCACCGGCCGCGCGGCCGGCTTGGGGCTGGCGGCCTATTTGAAACAAGGGAGATTGGAATGAAGCACATCCTGGCATTCGCAGCGATCCTCGCCACCGACCTGGCCAGTGCCGAGCAGATCGGCCATGTGGACACGGTGTTCAAGTGGATAGGTCCGGATCACAAGATCGTCGTGGAAGCCTTCGACGATCCCCTGGTCCAGGGCATCTCCTGCTACGTCTCCCGGGCCAAGACCGGCGGCGTCAAGGGCGCCCTGGGCCTGGCCGAGGATCCGTCCAAGTTCTCGGTGAGCTGCGCCCAGACCGGGCCGTTGAAATTCCTGGGAAAACTCCCGGAACGCCAGTCGGTGTTCAAGGAGGGCGCTTCCTTCATCTTCAAGCACGTGCAGGTCGTGCGCATGGTGGACGCGCGGCGCAATGCCCTGATCTACCTGACTTATTCCGACCGAGTGATCGAAGGCAGCCCGGAGAACTCGGTGACCGCCTTCGCCGTGCAGGGGCAGAAGATCCCGCTGGAAGATTAGTCCCCAGTCACTAGGGAAAAGCCCTCGTCCAGCCAGCCGGTGGCGCCGCCGATCATCAGCTTCACCGGCCGCCCCAGCTGGGCGAGGCGCACAGCCCCCTTGTGGCCGCCGTTGCAGTGCGGCCCGGCGCAATAGACCACGAACAGCGTGTCCATCGGGTAGTCCTTGAGGTAGCCGGCGACGAGCTTGCCGTGGGGGATGTTGATGGCGCCGGGCACATGGCCGGCGGCGAAGAGATCCGGGCCGCGCACGTCCACCAGGACGAAGTCCACGCAGCTGTTCGCGAAGCTGGCATGGACGTCCCAGCAATCGGTCTCGAAGCTCAAGGCGGCGGCGAAATGGGCGGCGGCATCGGCGCTGGCGGCGGTGGGGAACCGATTCACAGGGCTGGTCATATTTGGGCTCCGTTGGCTGGGGATGGCTCCATCATAGGCATGGCCATCGTCGCCGGCCCTGGCGCAAATGCCAGCTTCTGTTAAGATCCTGCCATGAGCATATCCACGCCTCGCCACCATGTCGTGGCCCTGGTCTACGACGGCCTCTGCACCTTCGAATTCGGCTGCGCGGTCGAGGTCTTCAGCCTGGAGCGGCCGGAGCTGGATCGGCCCTGGTATCGCTTCAGCGTCGCCGCCCTGGAGGCCGGGCCCCTGCGCGCCCAGGGGGGCTTGAGCGTACAAGTCGATCGGGGCTTGGAAGCCCTGGCCGAAGCCGACACCATCGTCCTGCCCGGCTGGCGCGATGCCGACGAGGCGCCGCCCGAGGATCTGCTGGAGGCCCTGCGTCAGGCCCATGGGCGGGGCACGCGCCTCGCCTCCATCTGCTCCGGGGTCTTCCTGTTGGCGGCGGCGGGCCTCCTGGACGGCCGCCGGGCCACCACCCACTGGCGCTACGCCGAGCGCCTGGCGGCGCGCTACCCGGCCATCCGCGTCGAGCCGGACGTGCTCTATGTGGACGAGGGCCAGATCCTGAGTTCCGCCGGTTCGGCGGCCGGCCTGGACATGCTCTTGCATCTGGTGCGCCGCGACCACGGTCCCGCCGTGGGCCGCAGCGTCGCCCAGCGCCTGGTGATCCCGCCCCACCGGGAAGGCGGCCAGGCCCAGTTCCTGCCGGCGCCGCTGATGCCCGAGGGCAGGAACCGGCTGAGCGAGTTGCTGGATTGGATGGCCGTCCATCTCCATGAGCCCCTGAGCATCGAATCCCTGGCGAAACGCGCCTGCATGAGTCCGCGCAGCTTCCAGCGCCAGTTCCGCGAGGCCTCCGGCAGCGCGCCCTACGACTGGCTCCTGGCCCAGCGCGTGGCGCGGGCCGCCGAGCTCCTGGAGAACCCGGACCTGAGCATGACCCAGGTCGCCGAAGCCTCCGGCTTCGCCTCGGAGGAAAGCTTCCGCCACCACTTCCGCCGCCTGCGCGGCCTGCCGCCGGGCGCCTATAGACGGCAGTTCGCGCAGGCGTAATTCGCGATTGGCGGATTGCCAATCCGGGTCTATAGTTCTCGAACAGGGGCCGCCCCAACGCGGCCCCGTCTCGGCAATCCGGCCCAACCCCTGCTTCGTGATGCCATCGCATTCCCCTTTCCCGTTCCTTGGGAGGAATGGCTCATGAGCACAGACAAGCAGGGGTCTCTCACCGTCGTCGGCACGGGTATCAACACCCTTGCCCATTGCAGTCTGGAGACCAAGGCCTATATCGAACAGGCCGACAAGGTCTATTCCCTGGTCTCGGATGTCGCCGGCCAGGCCTGGATCCAGGAGCTGAATCCCCGGGTCGTGAGCCTGATGCCCTATTACCAGTTCGGCGCCCAGGAGGGCGACGACTACGAGCTGCGCCGCTCCCGCGCCGATTCCTACGAGGCCATGGTCCAGGCCGTGGTGGGCGCGGTGCAGGAAGGCCAGAACGTGGTGGCCATCTTCTACGGCCATCCGGGCGTCTTCGCCTTCCCGCCCCACGAGGCCATCCGCCGCCTGCGCGCCCTGGGTTATTCGGCGCGCATGCTGCCGGGGATCTCGGCGGAGGACTGCCTGTATGCCGATCTGGGCGTGGATCCCGGCGACACCGGCTGCGCCCAGTTCGAGGCATCGACGTTCTTGTTCTACAAGATTCCCCTCAATACCGCCTCCGCCGTGATCCTCTGGCAGATAGGCGTGGTGGGCGATCACACGCTACAGCGCCTGCGCCCCGCCGCCGGTGGCCTGGAGGCATTGACCGCGCGGCTGCGCCGCCACTATCCCGCCGAGCATCCGGTCGCCGTCTACGAGGCCGCCACCCTGCCGGTCGCCTCGCCGCGCATCGACTGGATGCCCCTCTCCGCCCTGGCCGGCGCCCGCGTCGGCCTGGCCTCGACCCTGTTTATCCCGCCCTTGGGACGCTTGGAATTGGACCTTGCCGCTCTGCGCGATTTCGGTCTGAGTCCCGAGCAACTCGTCGGGTAAGGAGGCCTGCCCGCGCGGCAGGCCGTCCTCGACCCACCACCCACGCCGGGGAGTATCCCCTCCCCGCCAGTACGGAGAACGACATGAGCGATAGCAGCAAGTTGAATGCGCTGATGAAGAGCCTGGCCCAGGACCCGGCATTCCGTCGCGCCTATGAGGAAAATCCCCGCGCCACCCTGGAGCAATTCGGTCTGGACGCGGCGCACTGCGAGTTAATCCTTGGGCAGGACTGGGATGGCCTGAAGCGGCTGATGAGCGAGGCGAACGCGGCCGATGCCGCGATCATCAAGGGTTATGCCCCGGACGCGGCGATCATCAAGGGTTATGCGGCCGATGCCGCGATCATCAAGGGCTACGCGCCGGACGCGGCGATTATCAAGGGCTATGCGGCCGATGCCGCGATCATCAAGGGTTATGCGCCGGACGCGGCGATTATCAAGGGCTATGCGGCCGATGCCGCGATCATCAGGGGCTATGCCCCGGACGCGGCGATCATCAAGGGTTACGCGCAGGACGCGGCGATCATCAAGAGCTACAAGCCCGATACCGCGATCATCCACGGCTTCGCCGCCCAAGACAGCAAGACCCATTCCACCCATCATCGGGATTCCCGGCACAGCTGAGTCCGCCTGACACCGGGGGAGGACCGCGTAGTCGGCGATCCTCCCTGCGGTCCATCGCCCCCGCCCTGAGCCATACTGTCGATAAGCCTCCTAAGGAAGCACCGACGTGCATAAGCTGCGCATTCCGGTCGCCGAGCTGGAACTCGGCATGCACGTCGTGGAGCTGGATCGGCCCTGGGAGGAGACGCCCTTCCTGCTCCAGGGCTTCACCCTGCACGCGGACGCCGATGTCCAGGCCGTGCGCCAGTATTGCCGTCATGTCTGGATCGAACTGTCCCAGGCCTATCCCCGGGTCGTGGATCCGGACGGCGGCGGCGCGCGCAAGTCCCGTGCGGCCCCGCAGCCCCCTTCCAAGTCCTGGAGCCTGCTGCGCCTGTTCCGCAAGGCCGAGGCCGGCCAGTCCGGGGAGGCGCCGCCCAAGCCGGTATCGCGCCAGCTCAAGGACGCGGCGCCCGGCCATGTCCAAGCCAGCCGCCTGGTTCGCAGCCTGATGGACGAGGTGCGCCTGGGCAATGCCATCAACACCACCAGCGTGCGCCTGCAGGTTCGCGAGTGCGTGGCCAATGTCCTGGAAAACCCCGATGCCATGATGTGGCTGGCCCAGCTCAAGGCCAAGGACGAGCGTAGCGCCAGCCACAGCCTGAACGTGTGCATACTCGCCGCCGCCTTCGGCCGCCACCTGGGCCTGGGCGTCGCCGAGCTGGAGACCCTGGGCCTGGCCGCCCTGCTGCACGATATCGGCAAGACCCTGCTGCCCACGCCGCTGCTGCATCGCCAGGCCGAGCTCAATGCCGAGGACGAGGCCTTTCTGCGCCGGCACTGCGAATTCGGCCGGCAGATCCTGATGAACACCCGGGGCCTGCCCGACAAGGTCATCGACGTGGCCTACGGCCATCACGAACGCCTGGACGGCGGCGGTTACCCGCGCGGCCTGACCGGCGAATTCCTGACCCAGACGGTGCGCATCGTCAGCCTGGTGGATGCCTTCGAGGCCATGACCAGCAATCACTATTACAGCGATGCCCAAGCCTCGGACGAGGCCCTGGACCGGCTGCGCGCGGCCACCGGTCAGTTCGACGCCCGCCTGGTTCGGGAATTCGCCGAGCTTATCGGCGACTACCCGGTGGGCAGCCTGGTGGAACTGGCGGGCGGCGAAGTGGCCCTGGTCATCGTCAGCAGCCGCCAGCGCCCCGAGCGGCCCCGGGTCCTGGTGCTGCGCGACGCGGCCGGCCAACCCTGCCCCCAGCGCATCCTCGACCTGGCCGCGCGACCCGAGCTGGGCATCGCGCGCATGCTGCCGCCCGGCGCCCACGGCATCGACGTCCAGGCCCTGGTGCGCGAGGGCCTGAGGCTGAAGGTGGATTGAGCGCGAACAGGCGCGCATCCGCCCCGCGCGCTATCATATCCGCCCCCCGTTTCCGCCCGAGGCCAGCCCATGCACCGTTCCCGCGCTTCCCAATACGACGCTCTGGTCCTCGGCGGCGGCGTGGTCGGCTTGGCCCTGGCCGGTGCCCTGGCCCAAGGCGGCCTCAAGGTCGGCGTCGTGGACAAGGAGCTCATCGAGGCGGGCTGGAGCGAGGACAGCCGGGACCTGCGCGTCTCGGCCATCACCCGCGCCTCCCAGCGGCTGTTCGCGCGCCTAGGCGCCTGGGAGGCCATGGCGGCACTGCGGCTCAGCCCCTACCAGCGCATGCGCGTCTGGGACGCCGCCGGCGGCGGCGAGATCGGCTTCTCGGCGGCCGAGATCGGCGAGCCCGACCTCGGGCATATCGTCGAGAACCGGGTGCTGCGCCTGGGGCTTTACCAGGCCTGCCAGCGCCTGGGCGTGGACTGGCTCAGCCCGGCGGCGGCGGAACGCCTGGAGCGGGGCGGCGAGCTGGCCCGTTTGAGCCTGGACGACGGGCGCGTGCTCAAGGCCCGTTTGGTGGTGGGGGCCGACGGCGCGCGCTCCTGGCTGCGCGAGGCGGCGGGCATAGACCACCGCGAGAGCGACTACGGCCATCACGGTCTGGTGGCCACCATCCGCACCGAGCATGCCCATGAGCACACGGCCTGGCAGCGTTTCCAGAGCGACGGCGTCCTGGCCTTCCTGCCCCTGTCCGATCCGAATCTCTGCTCCATCGTCTGGTCGGTTCCGCCGGAGCGGGCCGCCGAACTCAAGACCTTGGATTCCGACGGCTTCAACAAGGAGCTGGGCCACGCCTTCGAACATCGCCTCGGACGAGTCGAGCTCACCGGTCCGCGCGCCAGCTTTCCCCTCACCATGCGCCACGCGGCGCGCTATATCGCCGAGCGTGTGGCCCTGGCCGGCGACGCGGCCCACACCATCCATCCCCTGGCCGGCCAGGGGGTGAACCTGGGCCTGATGGACGCCGCCAGCCTCGCCGAGGTCGTGTTGAAAGCCCATGCCATGGGCCGCGACATCGGTCTCGAAACCAGCCTGCGCCCCTACGAACGCTGGCGGCGCGGCGAGAATACCGCCATGCTCGCCGCCATGGACGGCTTCAAGGCGCTGTTCGGCTCGTCCCTGTTCCCGCTGCAGTTGGCGCGCAATATCGGCCTGTCCCTGTTCGACAAGGCGGCCCCGCTCAAGGCCCTGGCCATCAAGCGCGCCATGGGCCTGACCGGCGATCTGCCCGAGCTGGCGCGGTGAACGCGCCCCTGCCCTTCGTCGACGGCGTCGGCCCCAGTTACAAGCGCCTGCCCCTGACCGGCCCCTGGGCCACGATGTACGACTACCTCGTCGAGGCCTTCCCGCGCGTGGCGGCGGACGTGCTGCGCGCGAGGCTGGTGCGCGGCGATATCGTCGACGAGAACGGCTTGGCGCTCGGCCCCGAGGCTCCGTTTCGCGGCGGCGTCTGCCTATGGTATTACCGGGAACTGGAGGCCGAGGCGCTCGTGCCCTTCGAGGCCAGGATCCTCTACCGGGACGAGCACATCCTGGTCGCCGACAAGCCCCATTTCCTGCCGGTGGCGCCCGCCGGCAAATTCCTCAGGGAAACCCTCTTGGTGCGTCTGCGCCAGGAAACCGGCCTGAACGAGCTGGTGCCCCTGCATCGCATCGACCGGGAGACGGCCGGCCTGGTGCTGTTTTCCCTCAATCCGGAGAGCCGGGGCCTGTTCGGGCCGCTGTTCGCCGAGCGGAAGATCGAGAAGACCTACGAGGCCCTGACGCGGCCGGGAAATGGCCGGGAAATTCCCGAGATTTACCGCAGCCGGATGGCGGCCGGCGAGCCGTTCTTCCGCATGCAGGAAATTCCCGGCGAGCCGAATACGGAAACCCGCCTGGACATCCTGGAAAGGGGCGAAGGGCACTGGCACTACCGCTTGAAGCCCACGACCGGCAAGAAGCACCAGCTGCGCGTACACTTGGCGGCCCTGGGCACGCCCATCCTCAACGACCGGTTCTATCCCGAATTACAGGACGACGCCGAGGACGATTATTCGGCGCCGCTGCAGCTGCTGGCGAAATCCCTGCGTTTCCGCTGCCCGGTAAGCGGGCGGGAACTCGAGTTCCAAAGCAGGATGCGTTTGGGTCTATCGGATTAAAATCCGTCGTCCGCGCTTGCGCGGGGATGACGGGAGATTTCCAATCTATTCCACCAAGGCCTCCGCCTTGCGCCCATAAGGGCTGTCCGAACCCATCAGCGCCCGCGCCGCCGGGGTCAGATACTCGCAATCCAGGTAGACGGCGCCGCGCTCGCGGGTGACGTAGATGATGGTGTCCATCATCTCGGTCATCAGGCTGTATTTCTCGTTGGGCGCGGCCAGGATGATCTGCAGGCCCAGATCCTTCATGAAGCCGGCGCAGTTCAGGGTGTTTTCCACGTCCAGCTTGTTGAAGGCCTCGTCGAAGACGGCCAGGCCCATGCCGCCCACCAGCTCCTCGCCGCGCTTGACGATCTGGTAGGTGGAGGCTAGGGCGGCGCCGATGGCGACATAGAAGGGCGCCTGGTTTTCGCCGCCCGAGCCCTTCTCGATGCGATGGGACAGGGAGGCCAGATCCCGGCCTTCCGCGTCCTTCATCATCACCTCGAAGCTGTAGTAATTGCGGTAGTCCTCCAGCAGGCGCACATCCGCTTCCGTGGCGATGGCGGCATGGATCTTGGCTAGGGCCTGGGCATGGCGCGCGCCCTCGCCATAGGCCTCATCGAACAGGGAGCCGACATTCTTCATATCGGCCTCGCTATAGGACTTGACCAGGTCCAGGACGTCGGCCAGCTCGGCATTGGGCTTCTTGCGGAAATAATAAAACTCGCCGTTGAAGGGGCGCTTCTTCAAGTGGTTGTTGAGCTCGTCGATGCGCGCGGCGATTTCCTCCAGGCCCTGCTGCAACTGGGCGACGAAATCGGAGCGGAAGGTTTTCTCCGCTTCCAGCAGCGCCCCTTCGGCCTGTTGTTGGTACTGGGACAGGCGGTTGCCCCGCAGCTCCAAGAGGGTCTTCTGCACGGCCAGGCGTAGCGCCGGCAGGTTCAGGCCTTCTTCGGCCAGGATCTCATCGATATCGCCGATGCCGGAGAATTTCGCCTGGTGCTGGCGCACGGCGTCGAGGAATTTCAGGCTGAGATGTTCACCGCGTTTCCGTTCCCGCTCGCGGGCGGTTTCGGCACGCAACAGGCGCGAGGGAATATCCGGGATCTCGGCATCCAGGGCATCGAGTTTCTCGTTGGCGCGTTGGCCGAAATACAAGGGGTCGGCGGCGGCCTCGCGGCGGCGGGCCTCCGCCAGGGTCTGTTCGGCGGCCAGGCGCTGGATCTCGGCCGCCAGGCGGAAGCCCTCGGCCTTGCATTCGTCCAGGGCCTTGCGGCTCTGGGGCAGGGCGGCATCCAGGCGCGCCAGGATCGCGGCCTCCTGGTCCAGCCGGGACTTCATGCCCGCGTCGCGCTGGCCTTCCAGATGGGCGATCCGGGCCTCGCTGTCGGCGATGGCGGAGCCATAAGCCTCCCGCTCGGCGCAGAGCTCGGCGGCATCGGGTCGATGGGGCAGGTGCTCGGCCAGGACCGCTGCCAGCTGGGCACGGCTCGCCGCCAGGCGCTTGGCCTGCTGCAGCTCGCGCAGGCGCTCCATCAGCTCGGCCTTGCGCTCGGTCTGGTAGGCGAGGCCGGCGGCCCGGGAGGCGCGGCCCAGCATGGGCTCCACGTCCACCATGGCCGTGGTCGAGCCGTCCTTGTGCAGCATGCCGTCGGCGGTCACGGCGCAATCCTGGGCCAGGAGCTCGGCCTCCGACTCCACCGGTCGCACATGGGCCAGGGTCCGGTTCAGATAGGCGCGGGCATGCTCGTCCTCGGTGCGCACGAAGGCGGCGAGGCCGGTCTCGCCCTTCTTCTTCAGCCAGTCCCGGGACTTCGTGGTGTTGATGATGCGGCAGCCCTTGAGGGCACGGCCCTCGCGCCGGTAGGCGCGGATCGCCGCCTCGGCGGCCTCGGGCGCCACGATCAAGGCCTCGCGCAGGCCGCCCAGGTAGGATTCGATGGCGGCGCGCCAGGGGGCATGCTCCTCGGGCACTTCCGCCAGCTCGCAGAGCGGCGTGGCGGCGATGCCGTGGCGGCCCAGGAGGGCGATGAGCGCACGGGTATTGTCGCGCAGCACCAGCTTGCCACCGGCGGCGGCCTTCAAGCGGCTGTCCAACCGGGTCAGCTCCTGCTCGGCGGCCTGCTGAGCGGCGACGGCGGTCTCGAACTCGCGGTTCAGGCCCGGCAGGGCCTGGGCGATGGCGGCTTCCAGGGCGGCGGCATGGGCATCGACCCGGGCCGGCTCGGCCGGCCAGTCGCCGGAGAGCAGGCCCTCGCTGCCGGCCAGGAGCTCGCCGGTCTCGGCCAGCAGCGGCGCCAGGGCCTCGGGGGCGCCGACCGTAGCCTGTCCTGAGCTTGTCGAAGGCGCCAGCCCTAAGGCCTTGCGCAGCAAGAGCGCCAGCTCGTGCAGCCGCCGGGTCGCGGCGCCCCGCGCCTGCTCCTTCTCGGCTTTTTCCAGCTTGGCATTGCGCAGGCCCAGCTCGCCGGAGCTGCCGGCCAGCTCGGCGCGCAAGGAAGCCAGCTTCTCCTGGGCCTCGCCGCGCTCGGCGTCCTGTTGGGCGATCAGCTTGTCCAGGCGCTTCGCCTCGCGGGCGACTTCCTCGGCCCGGTCTTCCAGGGGCTCGCGCTCGGCCTCCAGGGCCTGACAGCGCAGCTCCTCGGCGATCCAGGCGTAATCGGCCAGGGCGGCCTGGTGGCGGGACAGCTCCTCGGCATTGGCGTCCACGGCCTCCAGATCGGCGATGCGGCCCACCAGGGCATCGGCCCGCTCTTTCAGGAAACGGTAGTTCTCCAGGGAGCGGCGGAACTGGCCGACGCGCACGTCCTTGGGTTCCAGCACATAGCGGCGCACGAACTCGGTGGGGTTGGCGATGGGCTTGAAGCAGATGGCGTTGTTGAAATTCTTGAGGAATTTCTTGAAGTTGAAGGGCGAGGCCGGGTTGGCCGCCAGCTCGCGGGACAGGCCTTCCACGAAGCGTTCCGGGCGCGGATAGGTCTTGAAGCCCTCGCCGAAGCGCCGCTCCAGCTCCAGGCGCAGCTCGCGCCAGGGCTTGGGCACCTGCCCGCCCTCGCCGTCTTTCAGCAGATCGTATTTGAACAGGCCGGCGTCGCTGAGGATGAAGCGACCCTCAATGGTTTCCTCGGCACTGCTCTGGGAAGCCGAGAGGCAGAGGCCCACGGCCATTTCCTTCTGGGCCTGGGCGTCGTCGAAGCAGAGCACCAGATAGCTCAGGGCCTCGCGGCGCGGCTGCACGGCGCTCACCCCCGCGCCTTCGCCCGGGTCGTAGACATGGCCCAGGCAGTACTCGCGCACGGTGCGCGTGCCGCGCTCGCCGGCCCCGGCGTTGAGGGCCAGGAAGCGCTTGTCGCCGCCGGTGAGCACGGTCTGGATGGCGTCCAGCAGCGAGGACTTGCCCGAACCGTTGGGGCCGACGATGGCGCAGTGCCCGCGGATCTCGATCTGCTCCACTTCGCAGAGATACCAGTTGACCAGGAGGATGCGGTTCAGGCGTTTCACAGGGCGGTCTCCTCGACATCGTCATGTGTAAGAAGCTCGTCTTCGGGCATGGCTTCATCGCCGTCCAGGAAGGCCTCCAGGCGCGAAAGCCAGGCATCGCCGGCCACCAGGCGCACGGCCGGGCGGATCTTGAGGCGCAGGATGCGTGCCTCGCCGTCTTCCTCGCCGCGCTGGACGATGCCGTGGCGGGCGAACAAGGCGACGATCTCGCGTAAGCGGGAGAGATTCGGGCGCTCGCGCCGGGTCAGGACCTCGTAGCGCATCAGCCAGGTCTCGGTATCGGTCCAGGCCGAGCCCTGGTCCATGTCGTAGCGTTCCAGTGCCTCCTCGTAAAGCAGGCGCAGGGTGAGCAGGAGCAGGGCTTCCTCGTGCTTGAGGCGCAGGGAGGCCTCGCCGTCGCGGGGCAGGATGCCCACATAGAGCAGGTCCGGATCGTGGCGCAGCACCCAGTTCAGGGCCTCGAAGAGCTTGCGGAAATACTCCAGCTCGCGGGTCACCAGGAGGTAATGGCCGCGCTGGCGCGGATGATCGGCGTAGAGGAATTGCCGGGCCAGGAGCTCGCCGGCGGCGCGCTGGAAATCCTCGGGCTCGTAGAGCTCGCTTTTGTCGGCGGCTTTTTTCAGATCGCTGAGCATTCGCCTTCCACCCGGGTAACGCGTTTCACAGAAAAGTCTTTGCACATCAAAAGGTTTTGGATTTCCACCAGGCCGTCCCCCGACTCCACGGCAAAACGCCGCGCCAGGCGCGCGTAGGCGCCGGACAGGCGCGGCAGGCGGCGCAGGGTGTTGAAGGCCAGGAAGTCCTCGATGCCCAGGATGGGGAAATCGGCGGCGTTCAGAGCCTCGCGCCCAGCCAGGGCCCGTTCCACATAGGCCTCCACCAGGGCGGGCTGGATGCGGCGCCGGGTCTCGTAGGCCTTGATGGCCTCGCGACGGCGCAGGGCCTCGGCGCTGACCTCGCGGTTCTGCAGGACGCGCGGCGGCGGGGGCGTGCGCCGGACTTGCGGATAGGGCAGGCCGTGGGGACCCAGGGGCAGGGGACGGTGCAGCAGCGAAGTGAGCGGATAGGCCGGATCGCCCTCCGCATCGGGCACCTGCCCGCCCAGACGTTCCAGCAGTCGCGCCAGGCGCGTCGTCGAGCCGGCGCGGGTCTTGTCCATGTAGCGCACCGCCTCGGCGACGCGCTTCTCCAGGCGGTAGCGGAACTCGTCGACCCGGTCCAGGCGCTCGTCCAGGTGCTCGAAGACCTCGACGAGATAGCCGATCTGGCGCTGCACGCGTAAGAGCGCCTCGTAGGCGTCCAGGCCGAAATTGTCCCGGTAATGGCCGGCGATGGCCTGCTGCTTGTCGGTGTCGGCGCGCAAGGTTCCCAGGAGCTCCAGGATGCGCCGCCGGAAACGGAAGGGGTTGTTCTGGGTCTTCAGGGTCTTGTAGTCGGCGACCAGGATGCCGGCCACGAAACGCTCGAAGAACTGGGCCAGCACGGCGTCGGGGCTCTGGTCCTCGGTCATGGCCTTGAGGATCTCGCGCAGGCCGTGAATCATCAGCCCCAGGTGTTTGTTGAACTCGTGGGCCTTGGCGGCGGCCTCGGCGAGCCCTTGTCCGAACTCGCCGGGCTCGCGGATGGCCGGCTCCAGGTTGTTGAGCACGGCCAGGACGGCGCCGCCATAGCTCTTCTTCTCGAAGTCCTTGAGCTCCACCAGGGTGCGCAGGACCTGGCTCACCGCCGGGTTCATCAGGACCTGGATGCGGTAGCCGTCCGGCTCCTCCTCCAGCCAGCCCGTGGCCAGGAGGCGGCGGTAGATGCGGCCCACCAGATCCTGGCGATCCTGCTCGTCGAGGATCGG
This sequence comes from Gammaproteobacteria bacterium, assembly GCA_016182845.1. Taxonomy (GTDB): domain Bacteria; phylum Pseudomonadota; class Gammaproteobacteria; order Enterobacterales; family Permianibacteraceae; genus JACPFT01. The sequence goes on along the minus strand of JACPFT010000008.1, from coordinate 21,485 downwards.
CTCCTCGCCCTCGTCCTGCCAACTCAGGGACTCCAGGCGCTCCAGGGCATGGGACAGGGTGGAGCGGACCAGCTCCTTGCGCGGGAAGAGCTCGGCCAGGTGCTCGTCGAAATACAGCTCCCCCAGGGCCAAGAGGGCGGCCTGGTACACGGCGCGGTTGGGACCGGCCAGCGGCAGGAACAGCGTGTCGGGCAGGCGGGAGAACAGCATGGGCCGGGGCGTACTACGAGCAAGAGGCGAGGCGGCATTGTGCCACAGCGCCGGATCCCTGCCAGCCCAAAAACGACAAACCCCGCCGGGGCGGGGTGTCGGGTTCGGGCATAAGGCCTAGCGGCGGATGCGGCGCAGGGCCAGGAGGCCGGCGGCCAGCAACAGCAGGGGCGCCGGGGTCGGGATGCCGTGACGGGTCAAGAGGATGACGTTGAAGAAGGTGTCAGCGTCGAAAGACAAGCCATTCATGTTCAGGGCCACCGAGTCGGCCGTGAAGCTGGCACGGCTGTCATCCCAACCGGCCATGTTGGTTTCGATGATGAGACCGACGATCAGGCCTTCCATACCCACCCAGTCCAGGTCCTGCAAGACCAGTCCGTTGAACGAGGTCGTGGTCCAGGTAGCTGTGGCGAGGAAGTCGAGAAAGAAGCTGGAATCCTCCACGTCCACGTTGTACCAAACGCCGGTCGGGTTGGTCACGTCCCCGGCTCCGGCTTGAACGACGACATCGTTGACACAGTTATAGACGGTGCCGATGTCAGGAAAATAATGGCAGATGTCGATATCGTCGCCGATCAGGGTGGCCTGGGCGCCCATGCTGAAACCACCGAGTACCGCGCCGAGCAGCCAGAACCGGACACGGGAAAGCCAAGTATTCATCGCAACCTCCTTGCTAGGACGGGGAATGGATCCGTAAATAAGGCTGCATAAGCCGAGCCAGCCGAACAAATGCACGGTACTTCAACTGTTTGTGACGAGAGTTCGCGGCGAGAAGGCATCCGAGTGTAAGGATTTTCGACAGCCTAGCCTTGTGGCGACCATGGCCGGCGCCGGCAGCGCGATGCCCATGCCCCCGGCCCGATTTGGCTTCTCTCCCCGGGCGACCCAAGGATGGGTACAAGACGCCGGGCCGGAAAATCCCCTACTCTTGCGCGGTTTTTAGCCAGGGAGCGAGCCAGCCCCGTGGCGACTATACTTTTGCGCATTTCGCGCTAGCAGCCTTGAGCACCGGAGCTGATATGGGTCACCGCACGCCTTTCTATGAACTGCACGTCGCCGCCGGCGCCAAGATCGTCGATTTCGGCGGCTGGGACATGCCCCTGCATTACGGTTCCCAGCTGGACGAGCATCACATCGTGCGCCGCGACGCCGGCTTGTTCGACGTGTCGCACATGACCATCGTCGACGTGGAAGGCCCGGACGCCAAGGCCTATCTGCGCAAGCTGCTGACCCACGACGTGGCCAAGCTGACCGTGCCGGGCAAGGCTCTGTACAGCGGCATGCTCAACGAAGCCGGCGGCGTCATCGACGATCTGATCACCTATTACCTGACCGAGACCTTCTACCGCGTCGTGGTCAATGCCTCGACCCGCGAGAAGGATCTGGCCTGGCTGGCCAAGGTGGCCGAAGGCTTCAATGTCAAGGTCCAGCACCGCGCCGATTTCGCCATGCTGGCCGTCCAGGGCCCCAAGGCCCGCGAGCTGGCCATGTCCGTGCTGACTCCCGGCCAGGCCGCCATCGCCGCGAGCTTAAGCGCCTTCTTCGGCGCCGATGCCGAGGGCTGGTTCGTCGCCCGCACCGGCTACACCGGCGAGGACGGCTTCGAGATCATGATGCCCCTGCCGGAAGTCGAATCTTTCTGGCACAAGCTGCTGGCCGCCGGCGTGCGTCCCTGCGGCCTGGGCGCCCGCGACACCCTGCGCCTGGAAGCCGGTATGAACCTCTACGGCAACGAGATGGACGAGACCATCTCCCCGCTGGAGGCCAACATGGGCTGGACCGTGACCTGGGAACCTAGCGATCGCGACTTCATCGGCCGCAAGGCCCTGGAGGCCCAGAAGGCCGCCGGCATCCAGCGCAAGCTGGTGGGCCTGGTCCTGGAAGAACGCGGCGTGCTGCGCGGCCATATGAAGGTCGTGATCGAGGGCATTGGCGAAGGCGAGACCACCTCCGGCGGCTTCTCCCCGACCCTGCAGCAGGGCATCGCCCTGGCGCGCGTGCCCAAGGACTGCGGCGACCGCGCCCTGGTGGAAATCCGCGGCAAGCTGATGCCGGTCAAGGTCGTCAAGGCGAACTTCGTCCGCTTCGGCAAGAGCGTTTTGGCGTAATGCAGCGTTTGCTAACGAAGGCTGGGTCGTAGCCTGGGTTAGCCGCGTAGCGGCGTAACCCGGGAACTCCGGTCAACGGTTGATCACAGCGGTATAGGTTACGAGCCCCCGGGTTACGGCCTTCGGCCTAACCCAGGCTACGAAAAAATAGAATTCACATCGAGGACAACACCATGAGCAACATCCCCGCCAATCTGAAATACGTCGCCTCCCACGAATGGGTCCGCAAGGACGAGGACGGTCTGTACACCGTCGGCATCACCGACCACGCCCAGGAACTGCTGGGCGACATCGTCTTCGTGCAGCTGCCGGAAGCCGGCGCCTCGGTCGAAGCCCACGGCGAAATCGGCGTGGTGGAATCGGTGAAGGCCGCCTCCGACCTCTACTCCCCGGTTTCCGGCGAGGTCGTGGCCGTCAACGAGGCCTTGAATGGCAACGAGGGCGTGATCAACAGCGATCCCTACGGCGAAGGCTGGATGATCCGCGTCAAGCTGTCCGACGCCGCCGAATTCGACGGCCTGCTGGATGCCGATGCCTATAAAGCGGTTTGCGACGCGGAGTGATTCCCGTCCATGACCCAAGCCCCAGCGTTTACTGGGGCTTTTGGTTTTTGAGGAATTAACCGCCAAGGCGCCAAAACGCCAAGATTGAGAGGCGGCGAATGCCGCTCGGATAACAACCCGTCATACCCGCGAAGGCGGGTATCCAGTCAGTGCCACTAGCCACCGGCTGGGTCCCCACCTTCGCGGGGACGACGAATAGTTGCTTACCTGGCAGGCCTGGCGTTCATCGCGCTTCTCATGTTTCCTGGTTTTCTTGGCGCCTTTGCGCCTTGGCGGTTAATTCTTTTTCGTTTTCCCTTGTTCTAACAGGTGTAGCCATGACCCTCCGCTTAGATGCCCTGACCCAGACCGATGACTTCATCGGCCGCCATATCGGCCCGGATGCCGGCCAGACCGCCGCCATGCTCCAGACCCTGGGCGTGGCCGACCTCGCCGAGCTGATCGATCAGACCGTGCCGGAGGCCATCCGCCTGCCCGAGCCCATCAAGCTGCCTGGCGCCATGCCGGAACACGAGGCCCTGGCCAAGCTGCGCGGCTATGCCAACAAGAACAAGGTCTATAAGTCCATGATCGGCATGGGCTACAACGACACCGTGACGCCTAATGTCATCCTGCGCAATGTCCTGGAAAACCCGGGCTGGTACACCGCCTACACGCCCTACCAGCCGGAAATCGCCCAGGGCCGTCTCGAAGCCCTGATGAACTACCAGCAGATGATCGTGGACCTGACCGGCCTCGACATCGCCAATGCCTCCCTGCTGGACGAGGGCACCGCCGCCGCCGAGGCCATGGCCATGGCCAAGCGCTCCGCCAAGGCCAAGTCCAATGCCTTCTTCATCGACGAGGACTGCCACCCGCAGACCATCGACGTCTGCCGCGAACGCGCCGGCGGCTTCGGCTTCGAGATCATCACCGGACCCTGGACCGATGCCGCCAAGCACGAGGTCTTCGGCGCCCTGCTCGCCTACCCGGGCACCTATGGCGACCTGCGTGACCTGAAGGACGTCATCGCCGCCGTCCAGGCCAACAAGGCCGTGGTCGCCGTAGTGGCCGATCTACTGGCCCTGGTCCTGGTCAAGGAGCCGGGCCTGTTCGGCGCCGACATCGCCATCGGCACCGCCCAGCGCTTCGGCGTGCCCATGGGCTTCGGCGGCCCCCACGCCGCCTTCATGGCCGCGAAAGACGAATTCAAGCGCTCCATGCCGGGCCGCATCATCGGCGTGTCCATCGACGCCACCGGCAAGCGCGCCTACCGCATGGCCATGCAGACTCGCGAGCAGCACATCCGCCGCGAGAAGGCCAACTCCAATATCTGCACCTCCCAGGTGCTGCTGGCCAATATGGCGGCGTTTTACGCCATCTACCACGGCCCCAAGGGCCTCACGCTCATCGCCGAGCGCGTGCAGCGCCTGACCACGATCTTCGCCGCCGGCCTCAAGGCCAAGGGCGTGCATCTGCTCAACGACTCCTGGTTCGACACGGTCACCATCGACGTCGGCGCCCACCGCGAAGCCATCTACCACCGCGCCCTGGCCCATAAGCTCAACCTGCGCCTGGTGGGCGAGCATCGCCTGGGCTTCTCCTTCAACGAGAAGTCCACCCCGGCCGACGTCGAGGCCCTCTGGGAAGTCGTGTTCGGCGACAAGGACCACGACCTGTCCCTGGCCGCTCTCGACGAACAGGCCGCCGCCGGTGAGCTCTCCGGCATCCCCGCTGCCCTGAAGCGCGAATCCGCCTTCCTGAGCCACCCGGTGTTCAACAGCTTCCACAGCGAAACCGACATGCTGCGCTACCTGAAGCGCTTGGAAAACAAGGACTTCAGCCTGGCCCACGGCATGATCCCGCTGGGTTCCTGCACCATGAAGCTCAATGCCACCGCCGAGATGATCCCGGTGACCTGGCCGGAATTCGCCAACATCCATCCCTTCGCCCCGCTGGTCCAAGCTCAGGGCTACATGGATCTGATCAAGGAACTGGAGCACCAGCTCAAGGCCATCACCGGTTTCGACGCCATCTGCATGCAGCCGAACTCCGGCGCCCAGGGCGAATACGCCGGCCTCAAGGCCATCCAGCGCTACCACGCCAGCCGCGGTGACAGCCACCGCAACATCTGCCTGATCCCGTCCTCGGCCCACGGCACCAACCCCGCCTCGGCCCAGATGATCGGCCTGCGCGTCGTGGTCGTCGCCTGCGACAAGAACGGCAATGTCGACGTCGATGATCTGCGCGCCAAGGCCGCCGAGCACGGCGCCGCCCTGGCCTGTCTGATGATCACCTACCCGTCCACCCACGGCGTGTACGAAGAGCGCATCATGGAAATCTGCGCCATCGTCCACGAGCACGGCGGCCAGGTGTACATGGACGGCGCCAACCTCAATGCCCAGGTCGGCCTGTCCCAGCCGGCGCGCATCGGCGCCGACGTCTCGCACATGAATCTGCACAAGACCTTCGCCATCCCCCACGGCGGCGGCGGCCCGGGCATGGGCCCCATCGGCGTCAAGGCGCATCTGGCCCGCTTCGTCGCCAACCACGCGGTCGTCAACATCGAAGGTCCCGACGAGAACAATGGCGCGGTCTCCGCCGCTCCCTGGGGCTCGGCCGGCATCCTGGCCATCTCCTGGGCCTATGTCACCATGCTGGGCGGCGAGGGTCTCAAGCGTTCCACCGAGTACGCCATCCTCAATGCCAACTACCTGGCCAAGCGCCTCTCCGAGCACTACCCGATCCTTTACACCGGCCGCCACGAACGCGTCGCCCACGAGTGCATCATCGATATCCGCCCCCTCAAGGAAGCCTCCGGCATCTCCGAGGAAGATATCGCCAAGCGCCTGATGGACTACGGCTTCCACGCCCCGACCATGAGCTTCCCGGTGGCCGGCACCCTGATGATCGAGCCCACCGAATCCGAGTCCAAGCACGAGCTGGATCGCTTCGCCGAGGCCATGATCGCCATCCGCGCCGAGATCGCCAAGGTCCAGGACGGCGTCTGGCCCGCCGACAACAACCCCCTCAAGAATGCCCCCCACCCGCAAGGCGTGGTCCTGGCCGCCGAGTGGGAGCGCCCCTACAGCCGCGAGGAAGCCGTGTTCCCCACCAGCGCCACCCGCGACGCCAAGTTCTGGCCCACGGTCTCCCGTATCGACAACGTCTACGGCGACCGCAACCTGTTCTGCGTCTGCCCGCCCATGGAAGACTACGCGGAATAAACCCCAGCTCTCCTCCTTCCCCTCTCCCCTTGCGGGAGAGGGGCTAGGGGAGAGGGGGAAACGCAACGAACTCGTTCCCCCGCCTTCGCGCGGGGGAATGCTTTATGGACCCCGGCATTCGTACCGGCTCCGAACAACCCGAGAAACCCCATGAGCACTCTGCCCGCCTGCCCGCAATGCAACTCCGAATACACCTATGCCGATGGCGATAACTACGTCTGCCCGGAATGCGCCCATGAATGGCCGCAACAGGCTACCGAAGCCGCCGCCGAGGAAGTCCGCGTCGTGCGCGACGCCGTGGGCAATGTCCTCGCCGACGGCGACACCGTCACCGTGATCAAGGACCTCAAGGTCAAGGGTTCTTCCCTGGTCGTGAAGGTCGGCACCAAGGTCAAGAACATCCGCCTGGTCGACGGCGATCACGATATCGACTGCAAGATCGACGGCGTCGGCGCCATGGGCCTGAAGTCGGAATTCGTGAAGAAGGTCTAAGCGAGCCGGCGTGGGTAAAACTACCGTTCGTCCTGAGTAGCCGCCGGAAGGCGGCGTATCGAAGGATGGCCCCGATAATGCCAAGGCTCCGTCATCTCCGCCCTTCGACACGCTTGGAACAGCCTTCGGCGGGGCTCCAGTCGGCGGCAATGGAAAGCCTTGGCTAGTTTGGTTAGCTTGCACGGCCGAGTCTCGCCTCGGCGGGCGAAACTCGAGCGTGCTGCGTCCGGGGCAATCACTGGCGTAGCGATTACGCGCCCTGGACATGTGCAGGTTTATCCATTGTTAAATGTTATGTGCCTGATGTAACATTACATCATGGCCAGAGGTGAATCAGGTAGGATCGTCATAGAGGTTGACCCCACGCTTAAGCGGGAGCTTTACGCTGCGCTCGCGTTGTCCGGTAGCACGTTGAAGGACTGGTTCGTTCTTACGGCTGAGAGCTACTGTGGCAACGTCCGCCAGGCCAGGTTGTTCGAGGAGCCAAAAGAGGCAGATGCGGCGATCACTAACACAGTGGAGCCGCACACAAGATGAGCTACGACCATAACGCTGAAGCAGATTTTGCAGCGTCCGAGGTAGCTCGCATGCTTGTGGCAGATCCGGGACTTTGCTACGAGGTCGCAACTCGCCCGTCGACTATAAGCGCGTCTGCGTCTTACGAGCCGTCGTCGGCAGGCTGGCCAAAGGCGGATGGACTCATCTCAATTCTTGAAGGGGGGACGGCGACTCAGCGCGACATCGCGCTTGAGTACAAGCGCCCACAAGAAGGTATCCATGGGTTGTTGACCGCGATTGGGCAAGCTCATGGCTACTTGCACAAGGGCTACAGCGGAGCTGCGATAGTTATTCCCGTTCGATACACGTCGCATGTCTCGCCGGCCGAATATGTCCGAGACGTGCTAGATGAGATCAGCGAGAGCCGCTCCATTGGTGTCTTCAGCTACGAAACTCCCGACACCACCAGCGCGATCCCATTCGCTGGGCGCATCAAGTGCGTCCGGCCGTTCATCTTTGCACCCGGCAGAGTGGGGCATCGTCCGACCAGTCATGGGCCGAAGACTCAGTGGGTGCACATGCGGGAGGGGTCCACAACTCGTGATGCCTTCTTTCGCTTTCTGCAAGTAGCTAAGCGGTTGTCGGCTGACCCGACCGCCGAACCACCAACGCTTCGACCGGAGATCGTGGCGGCTATCGGCCGGCTCGCACCGGGGAAGGACCCGGTGGAGTACATCACGAACACGGCCGACAACAGGTTCCTTACGCGAGTCTGGCAATACTTCTGGCTCGAATGGCTTGCAACGCCGACAGTGCTTACGCCGTGGAGACTTGAGGCGGGGGTGTACTCGCCGCCAGGTGCCAAAACACGGATTCTGCGGGATGACGGGGCCGGCTTCAGCCAATTGTGGGAAGGGCGCGCCAACGGTCTTAAAGAGACGCTCTCGGCCATGCTGAACCGGAAAGAAATTGACGAGCCAAGGGGATGGGAACTATTCATCGGAGGAATTCAGGCTATAGGAGAAGGCCAGAACAAGCAGGGGGTACGCGACCGTGCCCATAGCTACCGCGAAGACATTGACAGTGCCCTTGCGCAGCTGCAGTGGCTCGAATACGACGGCATCCCCACCGACCATGGGTATCGGTACATGACCATCTGCGAGCGATACGGCGGCGCAAACTCTCAAGCAGCCATCGACTACATGGGGGCCACGCTCATCCAGACGGGACGCTATGCCTCTTTTCTCCACTATATCCACCGGCTTTCCGAGCGAACATTCGCCGAGGATCCACTTGCATACACGCGGGCCGGACCCGATGGAAAGCCGGTGTTCACTGAAGACTCTTATTGGGAGTACTTGCAAGACCTTGAGACAAAACTCGTCGATGAACTGAGGGTGCTGCGCAAGGTTTCTGGGCGTGCTCGCCCGCGCGTGCGCACTACCTTTCAGGTGGAACTGACGCTGCTGCGCAATTATGGCTTCGTAAGCACCGCCAGACACCGGCTGGGTGTTGGGGTTCCCATTGATTGGGAGCAGGTCGTGCAGGCCCTCAACGTCGAGCTATGAGGTAGTGGACATGAGCAACAAGAGAGATTTCCTGGTCGAGACAGGTGCCGCCCGCGCAAATCGTGCGCGAACGGTGAAAGGGGTTCCTACCGCCGTCGGACTGTTCGTCGGTGCGGGCGGACTCGACCTCGGCTTTCGACAAGCGGGCTTCAAAGTACTGGCCGCGTCGGACTTCGAGCCGGAAGCTGAAGCGACGCACCAGCTGAACTGGCCAGGAGTGCCATTCATCCTCGAGGACATACGTAAGCTGACTGTTGATCGTATTTCTGAGGTGATCCAGGGGCGGCGGCCGGATGTCGTTATTGGAGGACCTCCCTGTCAGGGCTTCTCGACGCTTGGCAGTCGCTTGTCGGCGGACCCCAGAAACGACTTGGTTGACGCATTTATACGCATCATCGACGGCCTTCGTCCACAGGCCGTCGTCATCGAGAACGTTCGCGCGATTACCACCGAGTACAACGGGCGCTATCGCGACTACATTGTCAGTCGCCTACGAGACATTGGCTACCACGTCCATTTTTCCGTGCTCAACGCTGCCGACTATGGCGTTCCGCAGCTGCGCAGAAGGGCGTTCTTCGTTGCATTTGCCGACCCGCGCGTCCAGTACGAGTTCCCAGAACCGACTCATGGTGACGGCCGTCTTCCTTATGAGGCCGTGGGTAAGGCGATCATGGACTTGGCGAGGCGTAGGCACAAAGTCCCGAACCATCAGATTCTGAATCACTCCGAGAAGGTCGTCGCACGCTACAAGCTTATCAAGGAAGGTGGGATGTTGCCTCCAGCGTCAGAACTGCCCGAAGAAATTCGGAGGCAGAACTTTGGAAGCACATACAAGCGACTTGACAGGAAGGCCCCTTCGCTGACGATCGTCCCTGGCAACAACGCGTTGCCGGTTCATCCGACACAGCACCGTAGCCTTACGCCACGTGAGGCTGCACGTATCCAATCCTTCCCTGACGACTACCTCTTCACGGGGGATCGTCGAAGGCAGTGCATACTAGTTGGGAATGCAGTGCCCCCTCTTCTCGCTAAGGTCATTGCCCTCTCGATCTGGGAGCGCATTCTTCCACTGAAGGGAGCAATGGCTGAGCTTCGGCACGCAAGAGAGCCGCTTGTGCCGAAGCAACCTACGATCCCTCGTAAGGCTTCGCTTCATTTAACGGCGCACATCTCTGAAGATGCCCCTGGCTTTGTTGACCTCTTCTCAGGTGCAGGGGGGTTCAAGATCGGGTTTGCGCGCGCCGGCCTGCGGCCGCTACTTTGTGCCGACAACAGTAAGAAGGTGTTCGCCACTCACCAGCACAATTATCCCAGTGTCCCGTTCATCCTTGGAGATCTCGGCCTGCCTGAGGTTCAGCAATCGGTGGTTGGTGTCGTTGGGAGCCAGGAGCCCTTTGTCGTCGTGGGCGGCCCTCCATGCCAAGGTTTCTCGATGTTCGGAAAGAGGCGCATGGCCGAAGGCCTCGGTCTCGATCCGCGCGCGGACCCAAGGAACCGCCTGGTCTTCTCGTTCGTGGACACAGTGGCGAAATTGAACCCACGATGGGTTGTAATGGAGAACGTCGCGGGTTTTGCGTCATTGGACGGGGGCTGGTTCGTCGAGCAGGTCGTGCTGGAACTCAAGCTTGCCGGATACACGAACGTCGAGCATCGCATCCTTGACGCAGCGGACTACGGTGTGCCTCAGCGGCGCAAGCGCTTCGTCCTCATCGCAAACCGTACGGGTCATGTGATTCCCTGGCCCAAGCACAAGTTTTTCGAGTCTCCCGAGGACTGGCAGAAGCCATTCAGAACCGTCGGGGAGGCCATCGGAGACTTGGCTGACGACGCGAGCTATCGCAGGCAGACCTGTCATGTGCCGATGAACCACAAGCCTTTGCAGGTCGAGCGATACAAGCGCATCCCCGAAGGGGGGAAGCTGGACGTTGAGGCCTTACCGCCAGAGCTGCGGAAGGGATACCGGACAAACGAGGTGAAGAACTTCAGCCACGTGTTCAAGCGTCTCGACCGGAACAAGCCGGCAACGACGATGGTTCCGGGACACAACGCTTTCCCCATTCATCCCTGGCTTGACCGGGCGTTGACAGTGCGTGAGGCCGCGCGAATTCAAACATTCCCAGATGAAATCGAGTTCATCGGTGCCCGCGAGGATCAGTGCATCCAAGTGGGCAATGCATTCCCTCCGCTGCTGGCGGAGTTGATTGCCAACAACTTGATGCGTACGGAGAGCGGGGGCTGGGTGCCGGGCGCTGTTCCAAAGCTCGCGCTTTACTCGCTGTTGGACCTGGAACAGACGCAGCCGGCGTAACCCGGGTAGAGTAAAAACGGAAAAGGCCCACGGCAAAGCTGGCGATCTGGCGAAACAGCTCTGCCACATTGACAGAGGTAGCCTGATTCCGGCCGACACTCTTGTCACTTCAAACAGCGGAAAAAGGCCATGGAAGCGCCCTGAACCACTGTGTTGCAAGAGAGGCTGGACGGCTTTCATGGGAGTTGTGCACGCAAAGGGCACAATAGATCAGAGTCGGGATCGGCCGTCAAGAAAGATTAGATGCGATTGCCCTGCCCTTGCAATGCTGTTAGCTGTTTGGTGCTCTAGGCGTTCAAAGTGCTGGTTCGTCGGGACCCGTATTCACGGTTCCGCACCTCTTTTGGCGGAGTTTGCGCTTGGCGCGCAGTTCCAGGTGGCGCAGGATCCGATCGGCATTGGCGCCCGGGCGGGATTCAGGCCCTGCGGCAGGGCCGAACAGGCCTAGCCAGTGTTCGTAGGTCAGGCCGAAAGCCTTCAGCTTGGGGAGCAGGCTCTGTTCGGGCGGGCTGCAGCGCACGATGTCGATCACGCCGCAGAGTAAAACCACGGGGCTGAGCAGGAAATCGACGAGGGCATCGACTCCCAGCTTGATTTGCAGGATGAGCAATTCCTTGACCAGGGCCTTGCGGCGCAGTTCCTGTGCTTCCATGAGGGCCTCGAGCCGGCGGTGGTGGGCGCTACAAATTACGGGATTCGGGCGCGTTTGTCGCGCCTGGGCGCGGCGGCCCGTTTGCTTCGGCCTGGCCCGGTCGGCGCCGCTTCGTCACGGGAGGCGCTGGCGCCGGGCTTGGGCCTGGGCTAAGTTAGCGCCTGGCGTCGGCGGGGCGCATGGGTTTCGAGACAGGGAGGTGCGGGATGTTCGGTTTGGCGCTCTTGGACGTGGCTATCGGCCTGAGTTTCATCTATCTGGTGCTGAGCATCGCCTGCTCGGCCTTGATGGAGCTGTGGACCCAGGTGCGCCAGTCGCGCGGGCACATGCTGGAGTCGACGCTGCAGGAACTGCTGGGCGATGCCGCCGCGCTGTCCGCCTTCAAGAACCAGCCGCGCATCCTGGCCCTGCGCCAGGCCAGTTCGGGGCCCAGGGCGCGCAAGGGCGGCGACGACGGCTTGCGCAAGCCCACGGCGATTCCGGGCGATGCCTTCGCCGATGCGGTCCTGGCCCTGCAGCGTGACCCCGGGGTCAGCCTGCGCGGCGAGCTGAGCGGATTCATCCAGGACGTGCTGAGACGTAATGCCTACAAGCCGGAGCGGGTGCGCCAGGAGTTGGCGGGCTATTACGACCAGTCCATGGAGCGCCTGTCCGGGCATTTCAAACGCTGGGCGACCCTGCGCCTGGCCCTGCTGGGCGCGGTGGTCGTGGTCTTAACCAATACCGACACCTTTTCCCTGGCCAACCGCTTGTACAACGACGCCAATCTGCGCGGCGGCCTGGTGCAGCAGGCCGAGGAATACATCGCCGCCCAGGAGAAGAAGTCGGCGGCGGCCAATGCCGCCCTGGACTTGGCCACGGGCAATCTCAACAAGTCCCTGGCCTTGGCGGCGGCGCCCTTGTTCGGCTGGGATCGCAAGGCCTGGTGCGAGCGCTTCGGCTCGCTGTTTTATGCGGGCGATTGCGGCGAGTCTCGCCCGGCCGGCGCCCTGGAGCTGGCGGGCAACTGGCTGCACTGGCTGTTCGGGGTGTTCCTGACGGTCATGGCGATCTGCATGGGCGCCGATTTCTGGTTCAACAATCTGCAGAAGCTCCTGGCGGCGCGCCAGCTGCTGCGCAAGCAGGAAGGCGCATCCACGCCGGTCGAGGGCGGGGCGGCGGCTCCGGCGTCCGCGACGGCGCCACCGGCTCCCGCCGTTTCGGCGCCGCTCTTGCCTGTCGATGCACTGACTGTCGGCTGGCGCGGTTTCCGGCCCTCGGCTACGGCCTTCAGCCTGGTCAGCGCCTATTGGCTGGGGCGGGCGGCGGAGCTGGCCTACGAGACCGACCGGAGCCAGGTTCAGGCTCAGGCGGACGCCTGGGGGCTGCGCGTCGAATTCATCGCGGTGGAACAGGCTTCCACCGAAGCCTATTTGTTCTACGCTGGCGAGTTCATGGTCCTGGCCTTCCGCGGCACCCAGGAAACCCAGGACTTCCTCACCGACGCGCGCTTCGCCCAGGTCGCATGGCCGGTGGCGGTTGGGGAGCTCGTGCACAAGGGTTTCCACGAGGCCCTGGACGCCGCCTGGGCCGACATCCTCGCGGCACTGGCGCGGGCGCGCGCCCGTACCGGCTCCGAGCTGGCGCCGGCCCTGTGGCTGACCGGGCACAGCCTGGGCGCGGCCCTGGCGACCCTGGCGGCGGCGCGCATCAGCCGCGAAGCGCCGGCGCATCGCCAGCAGGTCATGGGCTTGTACACCTTCGGCTCGCCCCGTTGCGGCGATGCCGGCCTGGTCCAGGCCCTGGACCGGTTGTGTAAGGATCGACTGTTCCGCTTCGTCAACCACCGCGACGCGGTGACCCGCGTGCCGCCCCGAGTCTGTCCCGGCGTGGCGGCTGGCTATGAGCACGCCGGCCTGCCCCTGTACTTCGACAGCCGGGGCAGCCTGCAGCGGGATCCGGGCTTCTGGTTCCGCTTCCTGGACACGGCCATTCCGGGCACGGATCTCGCGGACGGCGAGCGCGAAACGCTAGCGTCCGAGCTCCGGGACGCCTTCGCCGATCACGGCATGGCCCGCTACCGGGGCCTATTGGAGCAGCAGCCGGAGCTGCGTCGGCTGCTGGCCTAATGGTCCAAGCGACGGCGCGCGCGGCATTTTCACCCCCCAGCTTGCCGGCGACTTAATCCCGTCTTCCTCCTTCCCGGGCGTTCGCTCTGCGAAACCCTGGATACTATTCGCTGTTCATGAGAAATCGTGACATAGCGCACGTTTTTTGACATAACTCGCACCATTTCGAGTAATATTTTGGGCTTGCATTTGACCGAATAGCCGCAGGTTGGCCGAAACGGGCCTGTGTTATCTGGGTTGGCTAGGGGTTTTCCCCGGTTTTTACCGGAATCGAAGCAAAGCATGCTGAAATCGGCACGCATCGCATAGACAGATAAAACGCAAAAAAGGGAGAGGGACATGGTTGTTCGTATTAAGCCTGGGCGGGTTTCCGCGTTGACGATGGGCATGCTCATGTTGTCGGGCCAGGCCTGCGCCCAGCCGGCGGAAACCCTGAACCAGGCGGTGGAAAAGGCCGTGCTGGAGAACCCGGAGGTCCTGGCCGCCTGGCACCGCTTCCAGGGTGCCGGCGAGGAGACCGCCATCGGACGTAGCGGCTGGCTGCCGCGCGTCGATCTGAATGCCGGCTATGCCCGGGAACGCCTGGATCGTCCGGATTTCACCTCCGAGCGCGAGTTCGAGCGCCACGGCGCCGCCTTGTCCGTGCGCCAGCTGATTTTCGACGGCTTCGCCACTTCCGGCGAGATTTCCCGCCTGGGCCATGAAGAGCGTGCTCGCTTCCACGAGCTGGTGGCGATCTCCGAGGAGACCGCCCAGGACGTCGTGCGCACCTATTTGGACGTGCTGCGCTATCGCCAGCTGAGCCAGTTCGCCAAGGACAATTACGAGACCCATCTGACCATCACCAAGCAGCTGGAGCAGCGCGCCCGGGCCGGGGTCAGCAAGGGCGTTGACCTGGAGCAGGCCTCAGGCCGCCTGGCCCTGGCCAAGTCCAACTGGCTGACCGAACAGGCCAATCTGCATGATGTTTCGGCCCGCTACCGCCGCCTGGTCGGCGAGCTGCCTGCCGACAGCCTGGCACCGGTGGAGTCTTTCGCCGCCAAGTTGCCGGCCGAAGCAGCCCTGTGGCAGGGTAGCCTGGCCCAGGCGCCGGCCCTGCGCGCCGCCCTGGCCGGCACCGCCGCCGCCCGCGCCAGCCAGGATTCCGCCAAGAGCGGCTACTACCCGACCCTGGAGCTGCGCGCCAGCGAGGATCTGACCCGCAACCAGAATGGCCTGACCGGTGAGAGCCGGAGTTCGGCCGTGGAAGTCGCCTTCAGCTACAACCTGTTCAACGGCGGCGCCGATCGGGCCCGCGTGTCCCGCGCCGCCCATCTGCTGTCCCAGGCCCAGGATCTGCGCGACAAGGCCTGCCGCGACCTCAGCCAGACCGTGAGCATCGCCTGGAACGACGGCCTGCGCCTGAACGAGCAGCTGGACTTTCTGGGCCAGCACGAGCTGTCCACCCGCAAGGTGCGCGATGCCTATCGCCAGCAGTTCGACCTGGGTCAGCGCACCCTGCTGGACTTGCTGGACACCGAGAACGAGCTGTTCGATTCGCGCCGCGCCCAGGCCAATGCCGGCTACGACCTGGAGCTGGCCCGCGCCCGCGTCCTGGCGCCGCTGGGCCGGCTGCTGCCGACCCTTGGCCTGAACGGCCTGGCCAAGAACGCCCCGGCGGAAGCCGGCGAGGCGGAGGTGGATGCCAGCGGCTGCGCCCAGGTGGCGGGCTCGGGCGCCATGCCCTCGGGCTTCAGCAGCGGGCCAGCCCTGCGCTGAGCCCTTAGGTGCTGGCGCGGTCCTTCGATACGCCCGCTCGCGCGGGCTACTCAGGACGAACGGGTATCCTATACACCGTTCGTCCTGAGTAGGTCTCGAAGAGGCCGTATCGAAGGACTCTTCGACTAGGAAATTTGGTCTTTTTCCCGCACTATCGTTGTTTTCGGTGGCCACCGGAGCTCGGGATAAACGCATGACGCAGGCAGTTGAGCAGGGCGGGGCCAAGCGCGAGGACTGGGGCATCGACGAGGCGCCCCTGCTCGACGATCCGCTGCTGGAATGCCTGGTCCTGCTGTCGCGGCGCTATAGCCGCCCCCAATCCCGGGAAAGCCTGACCGCCGGCCTGCCCCTGGTCAATCACCGTCTCACGCCCTCCCTGCTGCCGCGCGCCGCCAAGCGTGCCGGGCTGTACACGCGCCTGGTGCGCCGCGCCCCGGAGTCCATTCCCTCGCCGCTCTTGCCGGCCATCCTCCTGCTGCGCAACAAGGGTGCCTGTTTGCTCATGGGCTGGGACGAGGACGGGCGGGCGCGGCTGCGCTTTCCGGGCACCGGCGATACCGAGATCCCCCTGACCCGCGACGAGCTGATGCACCTCTATACGGGCATCGCCATCTACGTGCGGCCCAAATTCCGCTTCGACGCCCGGGCGCCGGAGACCGGGAAGCTGCGCGTGCGCCACTGGTTCTGGGGGGCGCTCTACGAGGCGCGGCATCTGTACCGCGACGTCCTGGTGGTGGCCTTCCTGGTCAATCTCCTGGCCCTGGCCATGCCCTTGTTCACCATGAACGTCTACGACCGGGTGGTGCCCAACAAGGCCTTCGAGACGCTCTGGGTCCTGGCCGTTGGCGTGTTCCTGGTCCTGCTCTTCGATTTCCTGCTCAAGAACCTGCGCGCCTATGTCCTGGAGCTGGCCAGCAAGCGCATCGACGGCCAGCTCTCCAGCCTGATCATGGAGCGCATCCTGGGCCTGCGCCTGGAGGCACGGCCGGCCTCGGTGGGCTCCTTCGCCTCGAACGTGCGCGCCTTCGAGGGCGTGCGCGACTTTATCGCCTCGGCATCGGTGACCACGCTGATCGACGTGCCCTTCATCCTGATCTTCCTCCTGGTCTTGATCCTCATCGCCTGGCCCCTGGTGCTCCCGGCCCTGGTGAGCATCGTCATCGTGGTGAGCTATTCGTTGTGGATGCGCCTGCGCATGGAGGCCCTGGCGGATTCCTCGCTGCGCGCGGCTTCTCTACGCAATGCCACCCTGATCGAGAGCCTGACCGGCCTGGAAGTGGTCAAGGCCCTGAATGCCGGCGGGGAGATGCAGCGGCGCTGGGAGCATGCCACCGGCTTCATCGCCCATGTGAACGGCAAGCTGCGCTTGCTGTCGAGCACGACCTTAAGCTTCACCGCCCTGATCCAGCAGCTGACCTCGGTGGCGGTCCTGGTCACCGGCGTCTACCTGGTGGCCGACGGCGAGGCCTCCATGGGCGGACTCATCGCCGCCATGATGCTGGCCGGGCGGGGCATCGCGCCCTTGGGCGCCATCGCCGGCCTGCTCACCCAGTACCACAACGCCCGCACCGCCCTGGCCGCCATGGACCAGCTGATGAGCCTGCCGGTGGAGCGCCCCGCCGAGCAGAGCTTCCTGGCCCGCCACGAATTCAAGGGCGGCATCGAGTTCCGCGAGGTCGGCTTCGCCTACCCGGGCCGGGAACAGCCCTCCCTGCGCCGGGTGAGCTTCAGTATCAAGCCCGGCGAGAAGGTCGCCGTCCTGGGCCGGGTCGGCTCGGGCAAGACCACACTGGAGCGCCTGATCCTGGGCCTGTACCAGCCGACCGAGGGCGCGGTCTACCTGGACGGCGCCGATGCCCGCCAGCTGGACCCGGCCGAGCTGCGCCGCGCCGTGGGCTATGTGCCCCAGGACACGACCCTGTTCTTCGGCAGCCTGCGCGACAACCTGACCCTGGGCGCCCCGGAGATCGGCGACAAGCGCATCCTGGAGGCCGCCGCCCTGGCCGGGGTCACCGAGTTCGCCAACCGCCACCCCCTGGGCTTCGACATGCCCATCGGCGAGCGCGGCGAGTCCCTGTCCACCGGCCAGCGCCAGGCCGTGGTCATCGCCCGGGCCCTGTTGCTCAAGCCGCCGATCCTGATAATGGACGAACCCACCGCGCACATGGATTTCGCCTCCGAGGCCGCCTTCAAGCAGCGCCTCAAGGCCTTCCTGGGCCAGCGCACCCTGCTGCTCGTGACCCATCGCACGGCCCTGCTGGAATGCGTGGACCGGCTGATCGTCCTGGATCAGGGCCAGATCATCGCCGACGGGCCGCGTGACGCGATCATGCAGTCCCTGCGCGAGGGGAAGATCAAGGGGGCGGGGACATGAACGAGGCCATGAACGCCCCCGCCCCGCGTTGGCGGCTTGCCCTCCAGCATTTCCAGGCCTGGGCGCACCTGGTCGGCGACAGCCTGGAGGACTGGCGGGAGCGGCGGGCCTTAAGCGACGACATCGACTTCGTCGAGGATGCGACCCAGGAGATCATCGAGCAGGACGCACGGGGGCTGCGCGCCGTGTCCTGGACCGCCCTGTTCCTGGTGCTCGCTCTCCTGGTCTGGGCCGGCTTTTCGCGCATCGACGAGATGGCCAAGGGCGAGGGCAAGGTGGTCCCGGCCAGCGCCGTGCAGGTGATCCAGAGCCTGGACGGCGGCATCGTCCAGGAGTTGCTGGTGCGCCAGGGCTCGGTGGTGGACAAGGGCCAGCTCTTGCTGCGCATCGACCCGACCCGCTTCACCTCCTCGCTGCGCGAGAACGTCGCCCAGGTCGATGCCCTGCGCCTCAAGGCCCTGCGCCTGGCCGCCGTGGCCGAAGACAAGGCCTTCGAGCCGCCGGCCGAGTTGCTGGCCTCCGACCCGGAACTGGTGGCCCAGGAGCTGCGCCTCTTCGATGCCAGCAAGTCCGAGCTGCAGGCCGCCTTGACCGGCGCCCAGGAGCAGGTCAATCAGCGCAGCCAGGATCTGGCCCAGGTGCGTGCCCAGGAGATCCAGGCCAGTACCAGCTACGGCCTGGTCCAGAAGGAACTCAAGCTGACCCAGCCCCTGGTCGCCAGCGGCGCCGTGTCCGATGTGGAACTCCTGCGCCTGGAGCGCGAGGTGGCGCGCCTGCTGGGCGAACGCGACGGCGCCCGGGCGCGCATTCCCGGCCTGGAGGCGGCGGTCAAGGAGGCCGAGAGCAAGCTGGCCGAGGTCGGTTTCGCCTGGCGCAACAAGACCCGCAACGAGCTGTCCGAGGTGAGCGCCAAGTTGAAGGCCCTATCCGAAGGCCAGGTGGGCCTGGCGGATCGGGTCAAGCAGTCGGACGTGCGCTCGCCGGTGCGCGGCACCGTCAAGCAGCTCTTCGCCAATACCGTGGGCGGCGTGGTCCAGCCGGGCAAGGACATCCTGGAGATCGTGCCCCTGGAGGATTCGTTGCTGCTGGAGACCCGGGTCCTGCCCAAGGACATCGCCTTCATCAGCCCGGGCCAGGCGGCCATGGTCAAGTTCACCGCCTACGACTTCTCGGTCTACGGCGGCCTGGATGCCAAGGTGGAGCAGATCGGCGCTGACACGGTGACCGACGAGAAGGGCAATGCCTTCTATATCGTGACGGTGCGCACCAGCGCCGCCTTCCTGGGCGAGGCCAAGCTGCCCATCATCCCGGGCATGACCGCCGAGGTGGACATCCTGACCGGCAAGCGCAGCATCCTGTCCTATCTGCTGAAACCGCTGTTGCGCGCCAAGGCCGGCGCCTTGAGGGAAACCTGATGCACTGGTGGTTTGTCGTCGCCGATGAGGCCTTGAAGGCGCGTTGGTTGGAGGCCGTGAGCGGCGCGGAAATCGTCTCGGACCTGGCCGAGCTGGGCGAGGAGGCGCGCTGGGTCTTGTTGGACGCCAGCCTGTTGGGGACGGGGCTATTGATGCCCGAGCGTCTGGCGGAGCTGACGCAGAACCGCCGCCTGGTCCTGGCCGATCCCCTGCACCAGCAGGAACGCGGCCTGACCGCCCTGGCGTCCGGCTGTGCCGGCTATTGCCATGCTTACACCGAGCCGGACGCCCTGCGCCAGATCCTCGAGGTGGTTGCCAGCGGCGAGGTCTGGGTCGGCCGCGAGTTGCTGAGTCGCCTGCTGGGCGGGCTGAACGCCAACCTACCGGCGCCGAGCGAGGCCTGGCGAGAACCGCTCACCGAACGCGAACAGGCCGTCGCCGAATGCGCGGCCCAGGGCCTGGTCAACAAGGAAATCGCCAGCCGCCTGGACATCACGGTGCGCACGGTCAAGGCCCATCTCAGCAGCGTGTTCGCCAAGCTGGGCGTTAGAGACCGGGTACAGTTGGCGCTAAGGTTGCGGGCGTGAGTCGAGAAGAGAATTCACCGCCAAGGCGCAAAGGCGCCAAGTTAGGAGGGATGCACTAGCCCTTCTAAACAAGTTCCTGGGCATGACCATGTGGTTCCATTTCTGCTTTTCCTTGGCGTCTCTGCGCCTTGGCGGTTAATCCCATTCTTCCTCCCCTGTACCACAGGACAATGTCCAGCCCGCTTTCCCTCGCCTAGTCTCCTCACTCCACAAATCCCATTCAATGGAGTGTCCCCATGGCCCTGGCCGTCATCGCCCTCGTGCAATCCGTGAAAAATGCCGTCTACGCTGTTGCCGCCGACGGTCACCGCCGTTTGCTCAAGGCCGGCGATGCCCTGTATGCCGGCGAGACCGTGCAGACCGGCCGCGATGGCGAGGTGGTTCTGGCGCCGGAGGGTGGCAAGCCCTTCCTCCTGGGCTCGGGCAAGGAGCTCCTGGTCGATGCCAATCTCCTGGGCGGCGAGATCGCGGCCGACGAGGGCTCGGTACTGGGCGATGCCAATGCCGAGGCCGTTCTGGCCGCCTTGCGCGAAGGCCGGGATCTGAGCACCGACCTGGAAGCCACGGCGGCGGGTCTGGGTGGCGGCGGCGCCAATGCCGGCCATGATTTCGTGCGCCTGCTGCGCATTGCCGAGACCTTGAGCGGCGGCGTGGTCAGCGAGCGCGCCGAGGGCGGCGAGGCCGATTTCGAATTCCTGGGTGGCAATGACGCGGAAGCCAATACCGCGCCTACCGCCAACCCGGACGCGGTGACCACCGACGAAGACACGCCCCTGACCATTAACGTCCTGGGCAATGACACGGACCCGGAAGGCGATCCCTTGAGCGTGGTGAGCGCGGCCGTGACCTCGGGCGAAGGCACGGTCACCATCAACCCGGACGGCACGCTGTCTTTCGTGCCGGCGCCCAATACCAGCGGCACCGTGGTCATCACCTACACCATCACCGACGGCCAGGGCGGCAGCTCCACCAGCACCGTGACCATCACCGTGGTTGCGGTGGACGATCCCTCCATCGTCCAGCCGGATGCCCAGATCATCGACGAGGACACGGTGGCGACCGGCAATGTGCTGGGCAATGACTCCGATATCGACAGCACGCTCAGCGTGGTGAGCTTCACGATCAACGGCCAGAGCTACACGGCCGGCCAGACGGCGGTGCTGGACGGCATCGGCACCCTGGTCATCAATGCCGATGGCACTTACAGCTTCACCCCGGCCGCCAACTGGAACGGGGTGATGCCCCAGGCGGTCTACACCCTGAATACCGGCTCCTCGACGACCCTGGATATCACCGTGCGCCCGGTGGACGATGCCTCGGCGGTGCAGCCGGACAGCCAGATCATCGACGAGGACACGGTGGCCACCGGCAATGTGCTGGCCAACGATTCCGATATCGACAGCACCCTGTCGGTGGTGAGCTTCACCATCGATGGCCAGAGCTACACGGCCGGCCAGACCGCCGTGCTCGATGGCATCGGCAGCCTGGTGATCAATGCCGATGGGAGCTATGTCTTCACCCCGGCCGCCAACTGGAACGGCGTCATGCCCCAGGCGGTCTACACCCTGAATACCGGGTCCTCGACGACCCTGGATATCACCGTGCGCCCGGTGGACGATGCCTCGGCGGTGCAGCCGG
>JACPFT010000006.1 GCA_016182845.1 Gammaproteobacteria bacterium | reverse complement strand
GTCGCCCCATTGGAGTACGACAAATCGATGCTCATGGTGTCCGAGCCCGTACTCAACGGACCTATGGCACCTTGGGTAATGAAGTCGGTGTACCCGGCAGTAATTGCATTCACATCGCCCTGGCGGCCACCCCAAAGTGCTCCACTCGTGGCCGGGTCAAAATGCTCCACCTCGGATGCGAGGGGACGCGGGGGATGTTTACGCGGTCGCGGCCTGTTTGGCAACGCGCTCGGCCGCTTCCTTGAGGCGCCAGCTCTTGCCGTCGAAGCGCAGCAGGTGGCCGTGGTGCATCAGGCGGTCGAGCAGCGGCGCGACGACGACGACATCGCCCAGCAGCGTGGCCCAATCCTCGATCGGGCGGTTGGACGTGACGATCGTGGCGGCCTTCTCGTAGCGGCTCATCAAGATGTCGGCGAGCTCGTCGCCGGCGCCCGCGGGCAGGCGGCGCAGGAAGAGATCGTCGATCACCAGGAGCTGCGCCGCGATCAGCGGCGCGCGGATCTTGGCCAGCGTGCCGAGCTGGCGCGCCTCGTGGAGTTCCTCCAGCAGGACGTGCGCCTCGCGGTACGCGACCTTGTAGCCGCGATCCACGGCGTGCAGCGCCAGCGCCTTGGCGACGTGGCTCTTGCCGGTGCCGGGCTTGCCCAGCAGCAGCACGTCCTCCTTGGCGTCGACAAATTTGAGCGTGCCCAGTTCGAGGATGTCGCGCTTGGGCAGTTTGGGGTTGTAGCTCCAGTCGAGGTCCTTGAGGGACTTGCGCTCGGTCAGGCCGGAGTGCGCGTAGCGCCGTTCCAGCAGGCGCGAGCGGCGGCGGTCGAGCTCGTCCTGGACCAGCCAGGACAGGGCTTCGAGGAAGTTCATCTGGCTGGCGTCGACCTGCAGCGCGCGCGCCTGCAGGGTGGCGGTCATGCCGGACAGGCGCAGGCCCTTCAGCGCTTTCTCCAGCTCGGTGATGGTCATCGTCATGCAGCGGTCTCCGGGTAAGGGCGGCGGTCGCCGCCGGTGTGGGTGTCGAAGAAATCCTGGTATTCGCGGATGTCGCGGATCTCGGCGGCGGTCTGCGTCAGCGCCGGCGCCGCCGGTGCGTGCGCCGCGCGGCGCTCCAGGGCGTGCTTGAGGCTGGAATAAGTGTGGACGCCCGCGGCCAGGGCGCTCTGCGCCACCGCCTCGATGTCCTCGCGGCGGTGATGGCGCGCGAGATTGGACAATCCGTACAGCGCCTTCTGCCCGGGCCGTCCCTGCGCGCGAAACAGGGTCAGGCCGAGCGGTCGGCCGGATCGAGCGTGATCGCGCCCTTGCGCGCGGCCTTCTCGTGCCGCCGCAGCACGGTGCCGTCGGCGCCGAGGATCTGAAGGTCGCGCTCGAAGATGCGCACCTTGACCTCGCTGTGCAGCCGCGCCGGCAGCGCCGCGTAATAGGCGCCGTCGACCTGCACCAGCCCGGCGTCGTCGACCGTGCGCACGCCTTCGCGGAAGTAACGGAAGCCCTCGACGGGCAGCGGCTTCAAATGCGGCTGCTCCTCGCGGTACAGCTCCAGCACTTGACGCTTCTTGCGCCCGTGAATGCGCGGCGCCGCCCAGCGCGCCTCCCAGTCGGCGAGAAATTCATTCTGCGCGTCGATCGCCTCGAAGCGCCGGCCCTTGAGGGCGGTGCCCTGCGTGTGCTGGATCGCCGACTCGACCGTGCCCTTGCGATTGGGGTCGCGCACGCGGCATACGTCGGCGACGACGCCGTAGTGTTCGAGCAGCGCGGCATAGACGCCGTTCAGGCCCGGCTCGTACAGGTCCGGGCGAATGACGCCTTCCTTGAGGTTGTCCAGCACGACGTACGCCGGGCAGCCGCCGAAGGCCCGAAACGCCTCTTCATGCAGACGCGCCCAGACCTCCTGGCTCGTCTTCCACACGACCTTGCGGAAGCTCTTGCCCGAGTACTTCAGCGTCATCACGAAGAGATACGGGCGCCGGTATTTGCCGTTGGGCAGCCGCGTCGGCGCGCCCTGGCCGTAGTCGACCTGCGCTTCCTCGCCCGGCAAAAACTCCAGCACGTCGAAACGCTCCGGCGCGCGCGCCTTGAGCGTGCGCACGAAACGCTTCACGGAGTTGTAGCGGTGCGCAAAGCCGTGGTGGTCGACCAGGTCCTGGTAGATCGAAAGGGCGTTGCGCCCGAGCGCGACCTGCGCCTCGATGAACGCGCGGTGCGCCGCACACGCCGAGGCGGCGACCTTCGGCGGCGCCGGTGGCCGGGGTGGGGTATTTTGATCCGCACCCCCGTCCGGGCCGGTGGCCGGGGTGGAGCCCTTCGGCGCCGGGTCGGTGGCCACCCCGGCGCCTTTCGCCGCCAGACGCCGGATCGTCCGCCGGTTGACTCCGGTCCGCCGTTCAATCTCGCGCTGGCCGGCCCCTTGGCGCAGCAGCGTCTCCACCGTGATTCGCAGATGGTCCTTCAAGACGTTCACTCCTTCCTCCCTCGTCGTTCGAGGGCGGCAAAGTTACGTCCCGTCGCATCGGTTCGCTGACGCCGGCTACGCCGGCATCAGCTCACGGTCACGTGGAGCATTTTGGGGTGGCCACAGGTGGAGCACTTTGGGTGGCCGCCGGGG
>JACPFT010000026.1 GCA_016182845.1 Gammaproteobacteria bacterium | reverse complement strand
GGCGGTCTACACCCTGAATACCGGTTCCTCGACGACCCTGGATATCACCGTGCGGCCGGTGGACGATGCCTCGGTGGTGCAGCCGGACAGCCAGATCATCGATGAGGACACGGTGGCCACCGGCAATGTGCTGGGCAACGATTCCGATATCGATAGCACCCTGTCGGTGGTGAGCTTCACCATCAATGGCCAGAGCTACACGGCCGGCCAGACGGCGGTGCTGGATGGCATCGGCAGCCTGGTGATCAATGCCGATGGCACTTACAGCTTCACCCCGGCCGCCAACTGGAACGGGGTGATGCCCCAGGCGGTCTACACCCTGAACACCGGTTCCTCGACGACCCTGGATATCACCGTGCGCCCGGTGGACGATGCCTCGGTGGTGCAGCCGGACAGCCAGATCATCGACGAGGACACGGTGGCGACCAGCAATGTGCTGGGCAATGACTCGGACATCGACAGCACGCTCAGCGTGGTGAGCTTCACGATCGACGGCCAGAGCTACACGGCCGGCCAGACCGCCGTGCTGGACGGCATCGGCAGCCTGGTGATCAATGCCGACGGGACCTATACCTTCACCCCGGCCGCCAACTGGAACGGGGTGATGCCCCAGGCGGTCTACACCCTGAACACCGGTTCCTCCACGACCCTGGATATCACCGTGCGCCCGGTGGACGATGCCTCGGTGGTGCAGCCGGACAGCCAGATCATCGACGAGGACACGGTGGCCACCGGCAATGTGCTGGGCAATGATTCCGATATCGACAGCACCCTGTCGGTGGTGAGCTTCACCATCGATGGCCAGAGCTACACGGCCGGCCAGACCGCCGTGTTGGATGGCATCGGCAGCCTGGTGATCAATGCCGATGGGACTTACAGCTTCACCCCGGCCGCCAACTGGAACGGGGTGATGCCCCAGGCGGTATACACCCTGAACACCGGTTCCTCGACGACCCTGGATATCACCGTGCGGCCGGTGGGCGATGCGTCCGTGATTGGCGGTGACGACTCCGGCGCGGTCAGCGAGGACAATGTCCTGGTCACCAGCGGGACGTTGACCGTCAGCGATCCGGACGGTAGTACCGGTTTCCACGCAGAGACCATCACCGATGGCGATTATGGGACGTTTACTCTCAATGCCGATGGTTCCTGGTCCTACACCCTTAATAACGCCAATCCCACCGTGCAGGCACTGACCGCCGCCGACAGCCTGGTGCGCACGTTTACGGTTCTGACGGCCGATGGCACCAGCCACACGGTGACTGTCACCATTACCGGTGCGGATGAAGCCGGCGGAGGCGGTGGTGGCGGCAACGATCCGACCAATGCCGTCAACGACACGAACACGGTTAACGAGGGCGAGACCGCCTCGGGCAATGTGCTGTCCAACGACACGGACGTCGACGACGTGCTGTCCGTGGCCAGCTTCTCCATCGCCGGCGAGGCGGGGCCGTTTGTCGTGGGCGCGGCCTATGTCATCGCCGGGGTGGGGTCGCTGACCCTCAACGCCAATGGCGCGTACAGCTTCGTGCCGGCCGCCGATTGGAACGGCACGGTGCCGGTGGTCAGCTACACCACCAACACCGGCGCCACGGCGACGCTCACCATCACCGTCAACCCGGTCGATGACAGCACCAATGCCGTCAACGACACCAACACGGTCAACGAGGGTGAGACCGCGACCGGCAATGTGCTGAGCAACGACACGGATGTGGACGATGTGCTGTCGGTGGCCAGCTTCACCATTGCCGGCCAGGCCGGGCTGTTTGTCGTGGGTACGACCTATGTTATCGCCGGGGTGGGTTCGCTGACCCTCAATGCCAATGGCGCGTACAGCTTCGTGCCGGCCGCCGATTGGAACGGCACGGTGCCGGTGGTCAGCTACACCACCAACACCGGCGCCACGGCGACGCTCACCATCACCGTCAATCCGCTGGACGACAGCACCAATGCCGTCAATGACACCAACACCGTCAACGAGGGCGAGACGGCGGCCGGCAATGTCCTGTCCAACGACTCCGACGTGGACGATGTCTTGTCCGTGGCCAGCTTCAGCATTGCGGGTGAGGCCGGGCCGTTTGTGCTGGGCAGCGCCTACGTTATCGCCGGGGTTGGTTCGCTGACTCTGAACGCCAATGGCGCGTACAGCTTCGTGCCCGCCGCCGACTGGAACGGCACGGTGCCGGTGATCTCTTACACCACCAACACCGGCGCCACGGCGACGCTCACCATCACCGTCAATCCGCTGGACGACAGCACCAATGCCGTCAATGACACCAACACCGTCAACGAGGGCGAGACCGCCAGCGGCAATGTCCTGTCCAACGACACGGATGCCGACGACGTCTTGTCCGTCGCCAGCTTCAGCATCGCCGGCCAGGCCGGACCGTTTGTCCTCGGCTCGGCCTATGTCATTGCCGGGGTGGGTTCGCTGACCCTCAACGCCAACGGCGCGTACAGCTTCGTGCCGGCCGCCGACTGGAACGGCACGGTGCCGGTGGTCTCTTACACCACCAACACCGGCGCCACGGCGACGCTCACCATCACCGTCAACCCGGTCGATGACGCCACCAATGCCGTCAACGACACGAACACGGTCGACGAGGGCGAGACCGCCTCGGGTAATGTGCTCAGCAACGACACGGACGTGGATGATGTTCTGTCCGTGGCCAGCTTCACGATTGCCGGCCAGGCCGGGCCGTTTGTGCTGGGCAGCGCCTACGTTATCGCCGGGGTTGGTTCGCTGACTCTGAACGCCAACGGCGCGTACAGCTTCGTCCCCGCCGCCGACTGGAACGGTTCGGTGCCGGTGGTCAGCTACACCACCAACACCGGCGCGACGGCGACGCTGAGCATCACCGTCAACCCGGTGGATGACAGCACCAATGCCGTCAACGACACCAACACGGTCGACGAGGGCGAGACCGCGACCGGCAATGTGCTGTCCAACGACACGGACGCCGACGACGTGCTGTCCGTGGCCAGCTTCACGATCGCCGGCCAGGCGGGGCCGTTTGTCGTGGGCGCGGCCTATGTCATCGCCGGGGTGGGTTCGCTGACGCTGAACGCCAACGGCAGCTACAGCTTCGTGCCGGCCGCCGACTGGAACGGCACGGTGCCGGTGGTCTCTTACACCACCAACACCGGCGCGACGGCGACCCTGAGCATCACCGTCAATCCGCTGCCGGATGCACCCACCGCCAACGACAGCAGCGCGACGGGCAGCGAGGATCCGGCCACGCCCATTGCCGTCACCATCACCGGCGCCGATGTGGACGGCAATCTGCAGAGCTTCGTGATCGACAGCCTGCCGGCCAACGGCACGCTCTACCTGGATGCGGCCATGACCCAGGCCGTCACCCTTGGCATGGTGCTTGCCGCCGGCGCCGGCAGCTTGAGCCTGTATTTCCAGCCCAACACCCACTGGAGCGGCGACACCGGCTTCGGCTTCCATACCCTGGATGCTGGCGGTCTGAGCAGCGCCGGCGCCACGGCCACCATCACCGTCACCCCGGTGGCCGATACGCCGAACCTTAGCCTGACCAGCCTGTCCGGCTCCGGCTTCCTGACCACCTGGGATTCCGCCGCCAACGAGAGCTCGACCTCCCAGCGTGTCGATCAGACCCAGTTCGACGGCTGGACCCGCATCGATACGCCGGACGGTCAGGCTGGCGGCGCCAATACCTTCGAGTTATGGCACGAGGGTGACTCGATGGCCAATCAGGCCGGCAGCAACATCACCATCCACGGCTCCCCGAACAGCAACGCCGCGAACAACAGCTGGCTGGAGCTCAACGACTCCAACGGCCTGGCCCAGACCATCGGCATCGAGCGCACCTTCAACACCGTGGCCGGCGCGCTCTACACCTTCGAGCTGGATTACGCGGGCCGCGCCGGCTTCGGCACGGACTACACGAACATCGCCATCTACCTGGACGGCAACCTGATCGGGACCTACGCCGGCACCAGCCCCCAGGATGCCCTGGACTGGGAGCATCTGCTGACCCGCTTCGTGGGCGATGGCCTGAGCCACACCCTGCGCATCATCACCCAGCCCAGCGCCACCCATGTCAACGGCCGCGGCGCCATGCTGGACAATCTGATGCTCACCGAGGAACGCGGCGTCCTGGCCGGCAATGCCAATGGCGGCGCCGATACCCGCATCGACCTGAGCAACTATCTCGGCACCAGCCTGGTGGACACGGACGGCTCGGAGACCCTGAGCCTGCGCATCAGCGATCTGCCGGCCGGCGCCCGCGTCTACAGCGCCGATCAACCGGGCGGCTACGCCGTGGTGGGCGGCGTCGTCACCATTCCGGCCAGCCAGCTGGCCAGCGCCTACGTCCTGATCGACGGCGCCTACACCGGGACCCTGAACCTGGGCATCAGCGCCATCGCCACCGAATCGGACGGCGGTCAGGCCCTGGCCAGCCAGACCCTGAGCCTCAATATCGCGGGCGGCGGCAGCGGCATCAGCGCCAGCCAGATCAACCAGGCGCCGGACGCGAACAACGACACGGCCGTGACCATGAGCGAGGACGCGACGCGCGTGATCACCGTGCTAGGCAACGACAGGGACGCCGATGGCGACAGCCTGAGCGTGGTGAGCGCGGTTTCCGCCCAGGGCGGCACGATCGTGATCAATGCCGACGGCACCCTCAGCTACACCCCGCCGGCCAATTACAGCGGCAGCGACACCATCACCTACACGGTCAGCGACGGCCAGGGCGGCACGGACACTGCGACCATCGCGATCACCGTCAATGCGGTCAATGATGCGCCCGTGCTGGCCACGCCCAGCGTGATCAATGGCACGGAAGACCTGGCCCTGAGCATCACCGGCATCAGCGTGAGCGACGTCGATGCCGGTAGCAACAGCATCCAGGTCCGCTTCAGCGTCGGCGCCGGAGCCGGCACCTTCAGCGCCAGCAGCAGCGGTGGCGTCACCGCCAGCCTGAACGGCAGCCAGCGCACCCTGACCCTGACCGGGACCCTGGCGGACATCAATGCCTACATCGCCGCCAGCCTCATCGGCTTCAATCCGGCGGCCAATGCCAACGGCGATTTCAACATGACGGTGACGGTCAACGATCAGGCCAGCGGCAATCCGCTGAGCGACTCGGAAACCGTGGTCATCCGCTTGGCGGCCGTGCCCGGCTTCGCGCCGGATGCGCCGGACGAGCCGCCGACCGAAGCCCAGGGGCACACGGTCGCCGCCGCCCGCGTCCAGGAGGACGAAGCCCGCGACCGAGCGGCCGGCGTCCAGGCTGGCCCGGGTAGCGATGGCGGCTCGGAACACGGCAAGCCGGCGCCCGAGGACGACATCAGCCTGCCCGGCCAAGGCGAGGGCTTGTTCCTCCTCGGCGAGGAAGGCGGCGAGGTCTTCGTCTTCCAGCTCACCGAGCTCGGCGCGCCGGCACTGGCGGCGGACACCGTGCTGGGCTTCGATGCCCGCGCCGTGGCGGAAGGCGGCGACGTCCTCGACCTGCGCGATCTCTTGCAGGGCGAAACGGCCACGGCCGACAGCCTGGACGCCTACCTGAATTTCCGCGCCGAGGGGGGCGACACGGTGATCGAAGTGCACAGCCAGGGCGCCGGCATGCCGGCCGACCAGCGCATCGTCCTGCAGGGCGTGGACCTCACGGCGGGCGGCAACCTGAGCGATCAGCAGATCCTGGAGCAGCTGCTCAACCACGGCAATCTGCGCGTCGATCCGGGGGTGTAAGCGCGGCCCTTCGCGAAAGGCCCGGGCCGGTCCCGGGCTTTTTTTCGCGTCTGGGAACTGGTCGGAGGCTAAACCATTGACGCGTTCAATTGCCTCGATAAAACGCCGGTTAATTCCAAAGAATCTAGCGCCCACATCGTAGTTTTCCTTATTGCTGACCCGTGTTTATAAGCGCCGCAGTGGGGCCGTCGCGGTGCATAGACAAACACCACGAAAGGAAAGGCTCATGCACGCTCAACGCCATGCGGTTGCCCTCGCTCTCTTGTCCGTCTTCGCCGCCGGCGGTTTTGGCGGGAAACCCCTTGATATGTGAAGCTTTAATGACATTTACGTGACAAATCCCCTAGGTCGAGGGACAGGCCTGGTGCCATGGGCTACACCTTCCAGGAGTCCGCCCCCGCCTACGAGGATGCCCCGCCATGAAACTTACCGCCCTTGCCTTTGCCCTCCCCAGCCTCCTGTTCTGCGCCACGGCCCTGGCCGGTACCTGCGAGTTCGAGACCACACGCACCGCCTGCCCGGGCAAGGAAGACATCAGTTACAAGAAGTGCAATGGCAAGCCCACCTGCGCGGACTTCGCCGAGGCGGCGGATGCCAAGCAGTGCAAGGAGCTGGCCACGGCGGCCTGCGAGAACAAGCGTCTCAATATCACCAAATCCAAGGTGATCACCGCCAAGTTCGACGAACAGCCCATTACCACGGACAGCGGCAAGACCGACTTCTGCGAGGAATATTCCAAGAAGGACCAGGAATTCAACAAGTGTTGAGCGCGGCGGATTCGGGCGACGCGCGGCGCACCTAGCGCCACCGTGTCGCCCCCCGCTTACCCATAGGCCATCCCCCAGGAACCATCTCCCAAGGCATTGCGATGGTGAAGCTAAACGTCTCGGCCCGCATCGGGGCCGGTTATGCGGTGGTCCTGCTGCTGCTCCTGGCCACCGTGGCGGTCGGGGTCCTGGCCATCCAGGGTATCAATCAGGGCCTCACCGAGCTCAGCGACCGGGCCGGACCCATGAGCACCGCCGGCGGCGAGCTCGGCGCCAGCCTGCTGGAGGCCAAGTCCGAGCTGATCCGCTATCACCAGACCGGCGATGCCGCCAAGTTGGGCGCCATCGGCGAACGCTACGAACGCCAACACCGGCGCAATGCCCAGGCATTCAAGACCCTGGGCGAGCTGGCTGCCGACTACCCGGAAGTCCAGCGCAGCCTCAAGCCGGCCCAGGAAGCCGTGGCCGCCGCCTTCGCCCTGGGGCCTGGCCTGCAGGCCGCCCACAAGACCGACGTGGAGCGGGGGGCGGAAGTCGCCAAGCTACGCCGGACCTTCAACGACATGGGCGACGAGGTGGACGCGGCCCTCCTGGACCTGGGAGCCGGCGGCGAAGCCCTGGCGCAGTTGGTGCACGGCCTGGCCGCCAGCGTCAACCAGGCCCTGGACCGGCAGAATCTGATGGCCGCCCTCAAGCTGCGCAAGGAGCTGGATGCCAGCTTCACGGACATCGACGCGGCCCTGGCCGCCTTGGGCGACGGCGGTGCGGCGGTGAAGGCCGGCCTCGGCGCCTACCGGGACACCTTGAGCGGCGAACAGGGGCTGATGCCGCGCTATGCCGAACAGCTCAAGCAGCGCCGCGAGGCCGACAAGGCCGTGGCGGCCCTGGATGGCGCCATGGACGCGGCCTTGAGCAAGCTGGGCGGCGTCGCCGAACAAGTGCGCCACCTGGGCGAGGACGTGAAGGCCGGCGCACAGGCGCGGGTCCAATCCAGCCGCTGGCAGCTGCTGGGCTTCGCCCTGGTGGCGGTGCTCCTGGCCATGGCCATCGGCATCGTGGTCGTGCGCTCCATTCGCCAGCCCCTGTTCGCCGTCGTCGATCTGATCCGCCAGGTCGGCCAGGGGGATCTGAGCAAGACCCTGGACATGGCGCGCGAGGACGAGCTGGGCGTGCTGGCGCGGGGAACCAACGAGCTGGTGGAGCGCCTGCGCGGCACCCTGCGCCATATCGCCGCCAGCGCCGAGCAGCTGGCCGCCTCGGCGGAACAGACCTCGGCCATCTCCACCCAGAGCCACGAGGTGGTGACCCGCCAGAAATCCCAGACCGATCAGATCGCCACGGCCATGACCGAGATGGCCGCCACAGTCGGGGAAGTGGCACAGAATGCCCAGCTGACCCTGGAGGAAGTGAAGACCGCCCACCAGGAAACCAGTACCGGGCAAACGGTCGTCGCCGAGAACATCGCCACCATCCAGGGCCTGGCCCAGGAAGTGGAGCGCACCGCCGCCGTCATCGCTCGCCTGGACCAATACAGCGACAGCATAGGCTCGGTCCTCGACGTGATCCGGACCATCGCCAACCAGACCAATCTCCTGGCCCTCAACGCCGCCATCGAGGCGGCCCGGGCCGGGGAGCAGGGGCGCGGCTTCGCCGTGGTCGCCGACGAGGTGCGCAGCCTGGCGGTCAAGACCCAGAGTTCCACCAGCGAGATCCAGTCCATGATCGAGCGCCTGCAGGGCGGCACCAAGGAGGCGGTCAGCGCCATGCAGGACAGCCGCGCCAAGGCCGGCGACGGCGTGAGCAAGGCCGAGCGCGCCGGCGCCGCCCTGAATCGCATCACCGCCGCCATGGGCGCCATCAACGACATGAGCACCCAGATCGCCAGCGCCGCCGAGGAGCAGTCGGTGGTGACCCAGGAGATGCACCGCTCCATCATGAGCATCGCCGACAGCGCCGAGGAAGCCACCCACGGCGCCCGCGACACCTTGGCCGCCAGCCGGGATCTGGCCAGACTGGCGGAACAGCTCAAGCAGCTAGTGGGGCAGTTCCGGTTATAAGCCGGTAAGTCGAAATGGACGGCATGCAGTCCCGCTCGCCCTGAGCCTCTCCTGAGCTGGTAGAAGTGGGCCAAGGAACGCGAATGGCTAGTGCTTCCAGCAATCCCGCGTGTGATCGTCCACCACGCCCACCGCCTGCAGATAGGCGTAGATGATCGTCGTGCCCACGAAGCTCATGCCCCGTTTCTTCAGGGCCTTGGAAATAGTGTCGGACAGGGCCGTGCTGGCCGGCACCTCGCGCAAGCTTCGCGGCGAGTTTTTCAGCGGCTTGTCGTCCACCTGGCGCCAGAGCCAGGTTGCGAAGCTGCCGAATTCCTTCTGCATGGCCAGGAAGGCCCGGGCATTCTTCACCGCCGCCGCGATCTTCAGGCGATTGCGCACGATGCCTGCGTTACCCAGTAATTCGGCGATTTTCGCCTCGTCATAACGGGCGATCTTCACCGGGTCGAAGCCGTCGAAGGCCGCCCGGTAGTTTTCGCGCTTCTTCAGCACGGTGATCCAGGACAGCCCGGCCTGGGCGCCTTCCAGGATCAGGAACTCGAACAGCCGTCGGTCGTCGTGGACCGGCGTCCCCCATTCCTCGTCGTGGTAGCATTCGTACAAGGGATCGTCGCTGCACCAGGCGCAGCGGGTCTTCTTTTCAGTCATTATTGCCTTTCCTAACGGCCGCCATAAAATCCGCCAGGCTCTTGCCCGGCTCCTCGGAAAAGCCCTCGTCCAGGACCTGCCAGTCGCGCATGCGGTCCAGGCGGAAATGACGGAAATCCTGACGGAGCTCGCACCAGGCCGCCAGGGTCCAGGTCTTGCCCCAGTAATACACGGCCAGGGGCCTGAGCACGCGCTCGCTGGTCCGGCCCTGCTCGTCGGCATAGGCCAGGCGGAACTTCCGCTTCTCGCGCAGGGCGCGGCGCAGCTCGGGCATGGGCGCCCAGAGCTTGTCCTCGATGAAGAAATCCGGGGCATAGAGCCCCGGTTCCACGGCTTCGCCGCGCAGGCGCCGGGGCAGGACCTGGTCGATCTTGGCCAGGGCCGATTCCACCGCGCGGCGCAGTGCCGGATCGCCCCAGGCGCTGATCAGGCGTGCGCCGGCGATCAGGGCCTCCAGCTCCTCGCGGCTGAACATCAGGGGCGGCAGATCGAAGCCGCGCTCCAGGGCATAGCCTATGCCGGCCTCGGCGCGCAGGGGCACGCCCGAGGCCGAGAGATCGTCCATGTCCCGGTAGATCGTGCGCAGCGACACTTCCAGGCGCTCGGCCAGCTCGGCGGCGGTGACCACCGGCTTGCCGCGCAGGATCTGCACGATCTGGAACAATCGGTCGGCGCGGCGCATGGGCGATGCTTACTCTGGAACGAGGCCGGCAGGATAACCCGCCGGCCACGGCTCTGCTACGAGGGACCTCAGTCCTTGGCGCAGAGGCCGACCACATTGCCCTCGGTGTCGCGTACCTGGGCGTAGTAGCCGATTTCCGGCGTGATCAGGGTCTTGCCGATGACCACCTGGCCGCCCAAGGCCGCGACCCGGGCCAGGACCGGATCCAGGGCCGGACCGGCGAACAAATAGACCACGGCGCCGGTGTCGCCGGGCCGGTAGGGGCCGCCCTGGACCAGGGCGCCGCCGCAGTGCTCGTCGCCGTGCGGGAAGATGGCCATGTCGATGGGCCCCATGGTTTCGCGCTTCAGGCCGGTGGCCAGCAGGCCTTCGTAAAAGCGCGTGGCCCGCGCCAGATCGGTGGTGGGCAGTTCGAACCAGACGGCGACGGGGGTTTTTGCGGTTTGCATGCTGTGTTCCTCGTTGGGTGGGTAGACGAACACAGCTTATGTGCACCCTACTGACAACGTGCTGTCAGCAGGCTTTCAGGATTTGATACTGGACGGCAGCTCCTGGAAATCCGCCGTGCGCGTGAGGGCCTGCATGGCCTCGTGGATCACCGGCGGCGGAACCACCAGCCGCCGCGCCGACAGATCCAGCCAGCCGCCGGTGGACGTCACCGTCGCCGCCACCTGACCGTCGGCGCGCAGGAAGGTATTGCGCAGCATGAAGCGGCTACCATCGGGCGCCAGGCCGGCCAGCTCCAGGCCCACCTGGATGCGATCCAGCATGTGGAACTCGCGCAGGTAGTGGATCTCGTCCTGGCGGATCACGGGGCCGACGTGGAGGCGGCGGAACTCGCTCATGGCGAGGCCCGTGTTCTCGAAATACATCATGCGGACATCACCGCTCTTGTTCAGATAGGCGGTATTGGCCATATGGCCATTGGCGTCCAGATCTCCCCAGCCGACGGTGAGTTCGCGGATAAACATAAGACCTCCTGGCGCCTAGGGCCAACCGCCCGCAACTGGACAAAACCCTAAGTGCTTCCGATGATTAGACGACATCCAGACGGGCGTCGGACCCTGGATGCACCACTGGGGGCATAAAGTATGCACTGGCTGAACGACCGCAGCATCCGTTTCAAGATCCTCTTGGTGCCCAGCATCGGCATCCTCGGCTTCCTGCTGTTCCTGATCTACAGCTCCATGGTCGCCAGCCGCAATGCCGAGCGCCTGGAATTCATCCGCGATCAGGAATTCCCGGTGTTGCAGCGGGCCGAGGCCAATCTGGTGAACCTGGAGCGCCTACAGGAAACCTTCAACAGCGCGGTGGCCGCCGGCGAGGAAGAGGCCCTGGTGGCGGCGGCCGAGAAGGCCAAGGCCATACGCGGCAATTTCGCCGAGATTGCCCGCCTGCAGCCGGAACAAGAAGCGGCTGTGAAGCGCATGGGCGAGGATTTCGACGCCTATTTCGAGCTGGCCAACGGTTTCTCCCGGGGCATGATCAAGGGCGAGCTGGACTTCGGCAAGGCTCAGCCCACCATTCAGAGCATGAACGAGAAGCGCCAGGGGCTGCAGCAGACCCTGACCCAGTTCCGCGACGACCGCCAGAAGAACTTCTCCGACATCATCGACAACGCCAACCAGAGCGCCGGTCTGGCGGTCAAGCTGGGCATGGCCCTGGGCGCGGCCCTCATGGCCTTGCTCATGTTCCTGGCCTGGCTGGTGGCCAGCAGCATCACCGGTAATGTCGGCGAGGTCGTGCACTCCCTGCGCGATATCGCCCAGGGCGAGGGCGATCTGACCCTGCGCCTGGTGAAGCGCAACGAGGACGAGCTGGGCGAGCTGGTGCACTGGTTCAACACCTTCGTCGCCAAGCTGCAGGGCATCATCCAGCAGCTGGTGCACGACGTCCTGCCCCTGTCCGAGCTGGCCAAGAATCTGTCCGAGCTGGTGCGCGAGGCCGATCACAATATCCGCCTGCAGCAGACCGCCTCGACCGAAGTGAAACAGGCGGTGCAGCAGATGAGCGACAGCGTGGAGGCGGCCGCCCAGTCCGCCACCGAGGCCGCCCAATCGGCCCGCTCCGCCGACGATGCCGCCAAGCAGGGC
The DNA here is from genome assembly GCA_016182845.1 of Gammaproteobacteria bacterium. Lineage (GTDB taxonomy): Bacteria > Pseudomonadota > Gammaproteobacteria > Enterobacterales > Permianibacteraceae > JACPFT01. Next base: position 28,423 of record JACPFT010000026.1, on the reverse strand, counting down.
CAGGGCATCGTCAACGAGACCGTGCGCAGCATCGAGGCCCTGGCCGGTCGGGTCGACTCCGCCGCCGAGGTCATCCAGCGTCTGGAACAGGACAGCGAGAAGGTCGGCGTCGTGCTCGACGTGATCAAGAGCATCGCCGATCAGACCAATCTCCTGGCCCTGAACGCCGCCATCGAGGCGGCCCGTGCCGGCGAGGCCGGGCGCGGCTTCGCCGTGGTGGCCGACGAGGTGCGTACCCTGGCCTCGCGCACCCAGCAATCCACCCAGGAGATCCATGCCATCATCGACCAGCTGCAGGGCGGCGCCGCCTCGGCGGTGAGCGCCATGGCCGCCGGTAAGCATCAAGCCGAGGACAGCGTGGACAAGGCCGCCCGCGCCGGCCGCCGCCTGGACACCATCACCCAGACCGTGACCACCATCTCGCGCATGAACGAACAGATCGCCCGGGCCACGGAACAGCAACAGCGCGTGTCCCATAGCATCGTCGAGCATGCCAATGGCATCAGCGAGCAGGCGAAGAACACCGCCACCAGCTCCCAGCGCATGGCCGAGGTCAGCACGCGCATGGCCGCCCTGGCGGTGAGCCTGGAGAAGCTGGCGCGGCAGTTCAAGATCTGAGCGGAGGGGATTCAGGACGCTCGCATCGAATCGGTTGCGAGGCCGAAGCGTCCTTCGATACGCCCAAAGCGCGGGTCACTCAGGGCAACCCTTCGATACGGCTGGCTAAAGAGAAAGCGACGTCGATAGAGTAAACCGTTCGTGCTGAGTAGGCGCGCCGCGCCGTATCGAAGCACTCTGGCGGAAGACGCGATTGCCCTGGGCGGGGGACGGCAAGGAGGCGTAGGGCGGATCCGCGCCAAAGGCGCAATCCGCCCTACACCGCCAGATCAGCCGCCGTCCCGGCTACCAGCGTCCCCGCCGGCAGGGCTTGAGCGGGCTTCCGCTACTTCCCCACCACCTTCACGCTGGCGTCCACCTTGGCCGCATCCACATAGCCGATCATATTGGGATTGGCGGCGATGAGCTTCTTCACCTCGTCGTCGTTATCCACTTCCTTGGGCGGCGTGCCCTTGCCGGTGAACACCAGTTGCGACCAATAGGCCTTCAACTGGTTGCCGTTCTTCTGCACGTACTGGGTGTTGAAGGCCTCCCGAGCCGGCGCGCCCTCCTTCTGATTGATGGGCACGACCTGGGCGCCATCGGGGAAGGACTTGGCCTTGCCCAGGAAGATCCGGGCGATGGCCGCCTGATCCAGGGCATTGCCGTTGCTGGGATGCACCACCACCACCGTATCGGCCGAGGCCGCCAGGCTCAGGGCGAGCAGGGAAGCCAGTGCGCAAGATTCCATAGCTTTCATGGCAGGCCTCCTTTAGAACACGGCGTCGACGGCGATGGTGAACAAGCCGGCCTCGCCATCCCAGCCCGGTTCCACGTCGTGGAACTGGCCGGGCGTGGGGATGCCGGGACCGGTCTTGGTATCGAAGCTCTGGTACTCGAACTTGATGTCCACCGAATCGCTCAGGTCATAGCGGTAGCCCAGGGTCCAGGAGCTCTGATCCCGCTCGCTGGCGATGATGGCGCCGTCCACGGCGGCCACCACCGGCGCGGTGGCCGGCAGGAAGGGGCGTAGCGGGTCCGAATAACCCTTCTCCAGATCCAGGTCCAGTTCGGCATAGCTGACATAGATCGTGTTCTTCTCGGCGAAGCGCACTCCGCCGGAGGCGAACCAGCCCACGCTGTCCTGGGCCGCGCTGCGCTCGAAATCCAGGGAGGTCCATTCCGCCACCAGGAAGTAGTTGCCCGGATCGTACTTGGCGCCCACCTCGTAGAACTTCGCCCGCCGTTCGATCACCTCCAGGTCCGAGGCCACGGCCCGGCCGGCGGCATTGATCGGCCCCGGCAGGCCGCGCAGGGCGGTGAGCAGGGTGTTGAGGCCGGCCGACTCCTGGTCCACGTCGGCCTGGTGGTAGGAGGCGCGCAGGGTCAAGCCCTCGTGCTCCAGGGTGGCGACGATGCCGGTCAGATCCCGGACGTCCACATCGGACTTGGCGCGCGCGATGGACTCCAAATCGTCCTTCTGGTAGCGGCCGTAGTACGCCTGCAGGCTCAGGTCCCAGTCGCCCAGGGCCGTGCTGTAGATCGCGTCCACGCCGTCGATGGAGCTGAAGGCGACCCGGTAGACTTCGGTGGGCGGCCGCACCCAGGGGTAGGTGAAGCCCACCTCCAGGAAGTCGGAATACATATAGAAGGGCGTGCGCAACCGGCCGCCGCGGAAGGTCCAGTGATCGTTGAGCGCGTAGCTCAGGAAGGCCCATTCCACCACGGCGTCGTAATCGTCCTGACCGCGCGCCACGATCTGGCCGGTCACCGAGAAACCGTCGCTGAGCGGCGCATTGGCCTGCAGGGCGAATACGCTGTCGGATCGGAAGTCGACCTCGTCGGAATACTCGAGATACTGAGCCTCGTCGGTATCCAGGACGCCCGCTCCCACGGACAAAAAGCCATTGAACTGAACCTCCGCCTGGGCCCCGGCGCTGGCCAGGAGCACGGCGAGGGCCGGTGCTGTGATACGCACTTTCATAGAAACCCTCCCAGGGGACGGGTAGGCAGAACGCCGTTGTTGTGGATGTCCCCCCGCGAAAAAGCGTAGGCCTTGTAGGGGAATTGTGCAAAAAAGCGCCAGGGCAGGGCGCGCCGCAAGCACAAGCCCGCCCCTACTGCACCGCCGCACGCCCAGCCGCTATACTGGCGGCTTTCTTCGCATACGCTGAGGCCATCCCGTGGCAACGACTCGACATAATGTGCTGACCTTTCAGGGTCTGATCCTGGCCCTGCAGGAATACTGGGCCGAACAGGGCTGCGTCATCGTCCAGCCCCTGGACATGGAAGTGGGCGCCGGCACCTTCCATCCCTCCACCTTCCTGCGCGCCATCGGACCGGAGCCCTGGAGCGCCGCCTATGTGCAGCCCTCCCGCCGCCCCACCGACGGCCGCTACGGCGAGAACCCGAACCGTCTGCAGCACTACTACCAGTTCCAGGCGATCCTCAAGCCGGCGCCCCTGAACATCCAGGAGCTGTACCTCGGCTCCCTGAAGATGCTGGGCCTGGACCCGCTGGAGCACGATATCCGCTTCGTCGAGGACAACTGGGAATCCCCGACCCTGGGCGCCTGGGGCTTAGGGTGGGAAGTCTGGCTGAACGGCATGGAAGTGACCCAGTTCACCTACTTCCAGCAAGTGGGCGGCTTGGTCTGCGATCCGGTCGCGGGCGAAATCACCTACGGCCTGGAGCGCATCGCCATGTATTTGCAGGGCGTGGATTCGGTCTACGACCTGACCTGGGCCGACGGCCCGCGCGGCAAGGTGACTTACGGCGACGTCTACCACCAGAACGAGGTGGAGCAGTCCACCTACAATTTCGAGCACGCCGAGGTGAGCAGCCTGTTCACCTGGTTTGATAACTGCGAGCGCGAGGCCAAGCGCCTGATCGAGCTAAACCTGCCCCTGCCGGCCTATGAGCAGGTGCTCAAGGCCTCCCACACCTTCAACCTCCTGGACGCCCGCAAGGCCATCTCGGTCACCGAGCGCCAGCGTTTTATCCTGCGTGTGCGCACCCTGGCTCGAGCGGTCGCCGAGACGTATTACGCCGCCCGCGAGAAGCTGGGCTTCCCGATGTGTCAGGGGGATAGCAAATAATGGATACCCGCAAGCTGTTGATCGAACTGGGCACGGAAGAACTGCCCGCCAAGGTCCAGGTCAAGCTGGCCGAGGCTTGGCGCGACGGCGTGGCCCGTGGCCTCGACGATGCCGGCCTCGCCCATGGCGAGATCGCCTATTACGTGAGCCCGCGCCGCCTGGCCCTGATGGTGGCCGATCTGGCGACGACCTCCCCGGACCGGGCCGTGGAAAAGCGCGGCCCGGCCCTGAACGCCGCCTACAAGGACGGCGTGCCGACGCAAGCCGCCCTGGGCTTCGCCCGCTCCTGCGGCGTCGAGTTCGATGCCCTGGAAAAGCTGGAAACCGACAAGGGCGCCTGGCTAGTGTTCCGCAGTCTGGAAGCTGGCAAGCCCGCCGCGGCGTTGATGCCCGAGATCGTCAAGAAGGCCTTAAGCCAGCTGCCCATCCCCAAGCCCATGCGCTGGGGCGCCGGCAAGGCCGAGTTCATCCGCCCGGTGCACTGGGCCGTCATGCTGTTCGGGACCGAGCTCATCGAGACCGAGATCCTGGGCATCCCCACCGGCCGCCAGACCTACGGCCACCGCTTTATGGCCCCGGAGGCCATAGCCCTAGCCAGTCCGGATGAGTATTTGAGCAAGCTCAAGGCCGCCAAGGTCGAAGCGCAGTTCAAGCTGCGCCGCGACGCCATCCGCGCCCAGGTGATCGCCGAGGGCCCCAAGCACCACGGCATCTCGGTCATCGACGAGGAGCTCTTGGACGAAGTCACCGGCCTGGTGGAATGGCCGGTGGCCCTGACCGGCAAGTTCGAGCCCGAGTTCCTGGCGGTGCCGGCCGAGGCCCTGATCGCCACCATGAAGGACAACCAGAAGTATTTCCATATCGTTGATTCCAATGGAAAACTCCTGCCCTATTTCATCACCCTGGCGAACCTGGAATCGACCAATCCGGCCTCGGTCATCGCCGGCAACGAGCGCGTCGTGCGCCCGCGCCTGACCGACGCCAAGTTCTTCTTCGAGACCGATCGCAAGCAGCCCCTGGCCGCGCGCTGGCCGGCCCTGGAGAAGGTGGTGTTCCAGACCCAGCTGGGCACGACCGCCGAGAAGTGCACCCGCGTCGCCGAGCTGGCGGCCTTCATCGCCGGAAAGATCGGCGCCGATCCGGAACTGGCCCGGCGCGCCGCCAGGCTGTCCAAGTGCGATCTCATGACCAATATGGTCAACGAGTTCCCCGAGCTGCAGGGCGTGATGGGCATGCACTACGCCCGCCACGACGGCGAGGGCGAGGACGTGGCCATGGCCCTGTTCGAGCAGTACCTGCCGCGCTACGCGGGCGACGCCCTGCCCTCGGGCAAGCTGGGCATGGCCCTGGCCATCGCCGACAAGGTGGACACCCTCACCGGCATCTTCGGCATCGCCCAGGCGCCCACCGGCGACAAGGACCCCTTCGCCCTGCGCCGTGCCGCCATCGGCCTCTTGCGCATCCTGGTGGAGAACCGGCTGGGCCTGGACCTGGTGGAGCTCATCGCCGCCGCCCTGAGCAACTACGCCAATGGCGAGCTGATGGCCCATCCGCCCAAGTTCATCACCGCCGAGGAGCTCAAGACCCAGCTCGTGGACTTCCTCCTGGGCCGCTTCCGCGCCGCCTACACCGAGGCCGGCATCGGCGCCGACGTGGTGCAGGCCGTCCTGGCCCGCCGCCCGACCGCGCCCCTGGATTTCGACGCCCGCGTCCAGGCCGTGGCCTGGTTCCGCGAACTGCCGGAAGCCGAGGCCCTGGCCGCCGCCAATAAGCGCGTGGCTAACATCCTGGCGAAAGTGGAGGGCGAGATCGGCACGACGGTCGCGCCGGCCTTGCTAGCCGAGGGGGCCGAGCGGGCCTTGGCGGAAGCCGTGTTGGGCCTGGAGACCGAGCTGACCCCGGTCTTCGCCCGCCACGACTACCGCACGGCCCTGGGTAGGCTTGCGTCCTTGCGCGAGACCGTGGACCGCTATTTCGACGAGGTCATGGTCAATACCGAGGACGCCGCCGTGCGCGCCAACCGCTTGGCCCTGCTCAGCCGGCTGCGCGGGCTGTTCCTGGCGGTGGCGGATATCTCGCTGTTGCAGAAGTAAGCAAGCACCTCCCCCGTTCGTCCTGAGCCTGTCGAAGGGCGAACGGGGCCCGCTCCGAGTGAAAAATACCGCTCGTACTTCGACAGGCTCAGTACGAACGGTATTTTTATGTGCACGATTGACCTCGCCATGAAACTCCTGATCCTAGACCGCGACGGCGTCATCAACCTGGACTCCGACCACTACATCAAGTCGGTGGCCGAGTGGATTCCCCTGGAGTCCTCCCTGGACGCCATCGCCCGCCTGACCCAGGCCGGCTGGACCGTGGCCGTGGCCACCAACCAGTCGGGGATAGGCCGGGGTTATTACGGCTGGGACGAGCTCCAGGCCATGCACGAGCGCCTGGACGAACTCCTGGCCCAGCGCGGCAGCCGCATCGCTCATATCGAGATCTGTCCCCATGCGCCCGACGAGGGCTGCGAATGCCGCAAGCCCGCGCCGGGCATGCTCAATGCCATCCTGCGCCGCTACGGCGTCCCGGCCCACGAGGTCTTCTTCGTCGGCGACAAGAACGAGGACGTGGAATGCGCTCTGGCCGCCGGCTGCAAGCCGGTCCTGGTGCGTACCGGCAAAGGCGAGCGCAGCCTGCTCAAGGGCGGGCTGCCGGCGGATCTGCCGGTGTTCGCCGATCTGGCGGCCTTCACGGCCTGGTTATTGCAACATCACGTTTGAAATAATTGACATTCGGGGCGGCCTGCGCTGACATAGGAGCATCGTCCTCCCGCCAGCGAGTGCCGCCATGTCCGTCGAATTTCCCAGCAACGCCGAGCTCCAGGCCCGCAAGGCCGCCGCCACGCCGCGCGGCGTGGGGGTGATGTGCGACTTCTACGCGGCCCGCGCCGAGAATGCCGAGCTCTGGGACGTGGAGGGGCGGCGCTTCATCGACTTCGCCGGCGGCATCGCCGTGCAGAATTCCGGACACCGCCATCCCAAGGTCGTCGCCGCCATCGCCGCGCAGCTTCAGGCCTTTATCCACACCTGTTACCAGGTCGTGCCCTATGCCGGCTATGTGGAGCTGGCCGAGGCCCTGAACCGGCTCACTCCCGGCGCGCACGCGAAGAAGACCGCCTTCTTCTCCACCGGCGCCGAGGCCGTGGAGAACGCCGTGAAGATCGCCCGTGCCGCCACCGGCCGCTCCGGGCTTATTGCCTTCTCCGGAGGTTTTCACGGACGCACCATGATGGGCATGGCCCTGACCGGCAAGGTCGTCCCCTACAAGACCGGCTTCGGCCCCTTCCCGGGCGAGGTCTACCACGCCAGCTTCCCCTGCCTGGACGTCTCCGAGGAGCAGGCCCTGGCCTCATTGCACCAGCTGTTCAAGGCCGACATAGACCCCCGGCGCGTCGCCGCCGTGATTATCGAGCCGGTCCAGGGCGAAGGCGGCTTCTACATCACCCCCAAAGCTTTCATGAAGGCGCTGAGGCGGCTCTGCGACGAGCAGGGCATGCTCTTGATCGCCGACGAGATCCAGACCGGCTTCGGACGCACGGGCACGCTCTTCGCCATGGAGCAATACGGCGTCGACGCGGATCTGATGTGCATCGCCAAGTCCCTGGCCGGCGGCCTGCCCCTGTCGGCGGTGACCGGCCGCGCCGAGCTGATGGACGCCCCGGCCCCCGGCGGCCTGGGCGGCACTTACGCCGGCAACCCCCTGGCCATCGCGGCGGCCCAGGCGGTGATCGGGATCATGGACGAGGAAAAACTGCCGGAGCGCGGCGCGGTCCTGGGCGCGAAGCTCATGGCGCATCTGCGCGGCCTGCAGGCGGAAGTGCCGCGCCTGGCCGAGGTGCGCGGCCTGGGGTCCATGGTGGCCGCCGAGTTCCGTGGGCCCGACGGCGGCGCCGATGCCGAGGCCTGCAAGCGCGTGCAGGCCGAGGCCCTGAAGCGCGGCCTCATCCTGCTGTCCTGCGGCGTCAATGCCAATGTCCTGCGCTTCCTGTTCCCGCTGACCATTCCCGATGCGGTGTTCGAGGAAGCTTTGGGCCTATTGGCCGAGGCCCTGCGCGCGGCGTGACGCAGGCCCTATCTACGGGAACGGTGTTTGGTTAGTATTTGAGCTTCGCATTAGGGTTTAAGGATGAATCATGCGAGTCTTCTCAGCCGCCTGGCGAGACACGCCCCTGGCCCATTTCCGGGTTCCGCTCTACCTGGCGCTCTTGCTCGTGCTTGTCGAAGCCGGCTTCGAATGGCGCGCCCACGAGCGCGGCTACACGACCCTGTTCTTCGGCCAGCACGAAACCGCCAGCCGCCGCAACCCCGATTTCCCCTTCCGCAGCCTTCCGGTCCCAGCCGAGCGCCGCCCGGGCAGCCTGCGCATCTGGTTATCCTCGGCCTCCCATGCCGAGGATAACTATCAGCCGGTGGACAAGATCTTCCCGACCCGACTCTGCGCCCTCTTGGAACAATCCGGCCAGGCCTGCGACATGCTCAACGCCAGCCGCGCCGGCGTCGGCATCGCGGACAATACCCAGGAACTGCGCCGGGAGGCGGGCCATTGGCGACCCGATATCGCCGTTCTCTACCAGGCCAAGATCGACATCGACGAGTTGTCCAAGACCAGTTTCGGGCCGCCGGCGCCCAAGGGCGAGATCGCCGAGCCCCTGCCGCACCAGCGCGCACTCGCTCATCTGCGCCAGGTCTTCGAGGCGACCACGCTCTATGCTCACCTGACTCAACAGCTGAAGACGCGGATGATGCAGGCCCGGGTCCTACAGCCGGCCCTGCCGGTTCAGGCCGAGGCCGAGTACGCCGCACGTGTGCGGCGCTTCATCGCCACCAGCCGCGAACAGGGCATACGCCCGGTGTTGACGACCTTCGCGGTCCGCTACGGGACGCGGGATGCCGAGCAGTTTTCCGGCGAGCTGGAGCGCAGCCTGCTGCAATACAACCCCTATTTGTCCAAGGCCGGCTGGTTGCGCAGTATCGCCCGCTGCAACGAGATCCTGCGGGAGATCGCCGAGGAGGAGAAGGTCCAGCTCATCGACCTGGCCGGGCCGGTCAGCGGCCAAGCCGCGCTGTTCCGGGATTTCTCCCATTTCTCCGTCGCCGGCCATGAGCGCATGGCGGAATTGTTGGCGGCGGGGCTGAAATCCCCCCCTAGCCTGTCGGCACGCAAGGAGGCGGCGCGATGAATTTCAATACCCTGGAGTTCGCCCTGTTCTTCCCCCTGGTCCTGGTCCTGCTGTCGGGGGTTTTCCACCGGGAACGGGCGCGGGATCTGCTGCTGCTGGTGGTCAGCTATCTGTTCTACATGGCCTGGTATTGGGAGTATGCCGGGCTGCTGGTGCTCTCCACCCTGATCGATTACAGCCTCGGCCTGCATATGCAGAAATCCTCGGACCCGCGCAAGCGCAAGGCCCTGCTTACCACCAGCCTGGTGCTCAATCTCGGTATCCTGGGGCTGTTCAAGTATTACAATTTCTTCGCCGACATGGCCTCGGGGACCCTGGGTTTCTTCGGCTGGGAGCTGGATTTCCTGCGCCACGAGCTCCTGCTGCCGGTGGGGATTTCCTTCTACACCTTCCAGTCCCTGAGCTACACCATCGACGTCTACCGCCGGGAGCTGCCGGCGGAAAAGAGCCTGACCAAGTTCGCCCTGTTCGTGGTGTTCTTCCCCCAGCTGGTGGCCGGTCCCATCGTGCGCGCCGTGGATTTTCTGCCGCAGCTGCACAAGAAGCTGCGAGTGACCAAGGCGCTGTTCCTGCAAGGCCTGACCCTGGTGTTCCTGGGCCTGTGCAAGAAAATCTTTCTGGCCGATACTCTGGCCTCCCTGGGCGTGGACGCGGTATTCGACGATCCGGCGGCGTATTCCAGCGCCGACTTATTGCTCGCGCTGTACGGCTACGCCTTCCAGATTTATTGCGATTTTTCCGGCTATTCCGATATCGCCATCGGCGCGGCGGCCATGATGGGTTTCTGGCTGCCGCCCAATTTCAATCGACCTTATCTGGCCCAGAACTTACGGGAATTCTGGACGCGCTGGCATATCTCCCTGTCCACCTGGCTCAAGGATTATTTGTACATTTCCTTGGGGGGCAATCGCGGTACGCGTTTCGCGACCGCGCGCAACCTGATGCTGACCATGTTGCTGGGAGGCTTGTGGCACGGCGCCGCGATCAACTTCCTGCTCTGGGGCGCGGTGCATGGCCTGTTCCTGATGTTTTCGCGCGGTCAGACGCGCCGGCCGGACGAGGATGCGCCCTGGCGGGTCTGGGGCCGGCGGCTATTGACCTTCCACCTGGTCTGCTTCACCTGGCTATTGTTCCGCATCCACGGTTGGGAGGACTTCCTGAGCTATGCGGGCGGGCTGGCGGAATTCAGCGGCGGCAGCGTCCTGCATCCGCTCTACTACGGCCTCTTGGCCCTGGCCTTCGTGTTGCATGCCACACCCAAGGACCGGCTGGCCCATTGGTGGGATCATCGCTGGATCAAGGCGCCGGCCCCGGTCCAGGCCGGCGCCTACGCGGTCTTGATCCTGGCCTTTATCGGTTTCAGCCTGGATACCCCGTCGTTTATCTATTTCCAGTTCTGAGTCTTTGTTCCCCTCTCCCCTTGCGGGAAAAAACTGTTGGGGACAGTTTTTCGCGTAAGCCCGCCGTAGGCGGATTCGGCGCAAGGACGCGCCGAACAAAGGGGGTCGGGGAGAGGGGGCTTCAAATCTCCCCGACAAAGTCCTGCTTGCCGATGGCGAGGCCGTTATGGCGCAGCAGGGCGTAGGCCGTGGTGACGTGGAAATAGAAATTGGGGATGGCGAAGTCGATGAGGTAGACCTCGCCCTTCATGGGCTGGTCCGGGCGGAAGGGCAGGGTGATCACGCGCTCCGCGCAGCCTTCGAACTGTTCCGCCTTCAGGCCCGAGAGGAAGTCGATGGTGCGTGCCAGGCGGGCGATGAGTTCGTCGAAGCTGGTCTCGTTGTCCTCGTACTTGGGCACCTCGACCCCGGCCAGGCGGGCGCCGGCGCCCTTGGCGAAATCGCCGGCGATCTGCACCTGGCGCACCAGGGGGAACATGTCCGGGAACAGCCGGGCCTGGAGCAGCACGCTCTCGTCGACTTTCTTGTCCTGGGCATAGGTCTTGGCCTTGGCCAGCATGGACTTCAAATTGCTCAGCATGCGGATGAAGACCGGCACGGACTGGCGGAACAGGGCTTGGCTCATGATCGCTCCTTGAGAGTGGCGTCGCCGGCGATGCGCCGGTATAGGGCTACAGCGTGGGGTCTGCCGGCGGCGAACTCAAGCGCGGAACGATGAATTGCGTCGCCCGATAGGCCAAATGGTTTGTTCTAGGTCATTGCAAACTGCGAAAGAATCACTTTGCTCAATTTTTTCAACGCGCTATAAGGAACTAGCCCGGGCTGGAGCTGTCGCGGTCCGCGTTCTTAGTAAAAAGATAACAAGGAACTACCCGATGAACTACGCAACCCCCCACCGGGCCAGGCTGGCCCTGGCCGCGCTCGCTGTCTGCGCCGCCCTGCAGCCGGTTTACGCCGCCGAGGAAGCCCAGGCCGAGGAAGACATCGAGCGCATCGTCACCATCGGCACCCGCGTCAACGGCCGCACCGCCACCGAGACCGCCGCCCCGGTGGACATCATCACCGGCGACACCATCAAGAGCGCCGGCTTCACCGAGACCGGCAAGATCCTGCAGATGATCGCCCCGTCGGCAAACTTCTCCACCACCACGACTTCCGACGGCACCGACCTGATCCGCCCGGCCACCCTGCGCGGCCTAGGCCCCGACCAGGTCCTGGTCCTGGTCAACGGCAAGCGCCGCCATCAGCAGGCCCTGGTGAACGTACAGAACACCATCGGCCGCGGCTCGGCCGGCACCGATCTGAATGCCATCCCCGTGACCGCCATCTCGCGCATCGAAGTCCTCCGCGACGGCGCCGCCGCCCAGTACGGCTCGGACGCCATCTCCGGCGTGATTAACATCGTGCTGAAAGATCAGATCGGCACCCAGATGAGCGCCAACTGGGGCCAGACCTACGAGGGCGACGGCGAGAACACCCTGATCGGCCTGAACCACGGCATGCAGCTGGGCGAGGACGGTTTCCTCAATATCAGCCTGGAATACACGGATCGCGGCGAAATGAACCGCGCCACGGCCACCGATTGGTTCGGCTCCCAGCCCACCAAGGAAGTGCGCCTGCTGATCGGCGATGCCGCCACCGATGCCGCACAGCTCTGGTTCAACGGCGCCTACAAGGCCATGGGCGGCGAGTTCTACAGCTTCGGCGGCTTCTCCCGCCGCGACGGCCATTCCCTGGGCTTCTTCCGCGCCCCGGGCTCGGACCGCAGCTGGGACGCCATCTTCCCGCGCGGCTTCACGCCGGGCCTGGATACCGAAAGCGACGACGATGCCATCGCCTTCGGCTACCGCCGCGAGTTCGGCGACGACTGGCAGTGGGATCTGTCGGTCAACAAGGGCAATAACGAGTTCCGCCTGTACAACAAGTACTCCCTGAACGTCAGCTACGGCCCCAGCAGCCCCACCGAGGCCTATGACGGCGCCCTGATCTTCGATCAGACCACGGTCAACTTCGACATGAACGGCTCGGTGGACTGGGGGATCGGTTATGAGCCCCTGCAGCTGGCCTTCGGCGCCGAATGGCGCCGGGACGGCTATGAGATCCGCCCCGGCGATGCCTGGTCCTTCAACTGCGGCGCGACCACCGTGGGCCAGAACGGCAACCGCGCCGCCTGCGGCATGCAGGGCTTCGCCGGCTATTCCGTGCCGGTGGACCAGGATCGCCACAACGTCGCGCTGTACGTGGATGCGGAATCCTATCTGACCGAGAAGTTCCTGCTGGGCGCCGCCCTGCGTTGGGAAGACTATTCCGACGCCGGCACCAACACCACGGGCAAGCTCTCCGCGCGCTTCCAGGCCGCCGATTCCTTCTCCCTGCGCGGCTCGGTGTCCACCGGCTTCCGCGCTCCGGGCGTGCAGCAGAGCTTCTTCACCCAGCGTTCCATCACCCTCTCGGGCGGCAATCTGGTGGATTCCCTGACCGTGACCCCGGACAGCAGCCTGGCCCATGCCCTGGGCTTCCAGCCGCTCAGCAACGAAGAGTCCAAGAGCGCCAGCATTGGCTTCGTCGCGACACCGGTGGACGGCTGGACCTCGACCCTGGACATGTACCGCATCGCCATCGACGATCGCATCGTGTTCTCCTCGTCCATTCCCAGCGATCTGAACTCGCAGGTCCAGACCATCCTGGCGCCGCTGAACGTCGGCCAGGTGGATACCTTCACCAATGCCGTGGACACGGTGACCAAGGGCGTGGACTGGGTGAACCAGTATGAGATCGGCATGGGCGGCGGCGACACCCTGACCCTGGAAGGCACCATCTCCTACAACAAGACCGAGGTGGAGGCCATCCACTCCTCCTCCAGTTTGATCCCGACCTCTCGGGTGTTCGGTCCCGGCCAGGTGACCTTGACCGAGGAAGCCCAGCCCCAGAAGCGCGCCATCGTCGGCGCCACCTGGAAGTCCGGCGCCTGGACGGCCAATCTGCGCAACAACTACTTCGGCGAGGTCAGTGCTGGTCCCGACTCGGGCATCACCGCCCTGAAGACCACCTGGGGCGCCAAGTGGCTGACCGATGTGCAGGTGGGCTATGAAGTCACCGACGATCTGAGGCTCACCGTCGGCGGCAACAACATCTTCGACGTCTACCCGGACGAGTGGAGCGATGCCGAGAGCGGCGGCCTGAACAGCGCCGGTTTCAAGTACGGCTGGGAAACCCTGCCCTTCGGTATCGCCGGCGGCATGTACTATGCCCGCGCGGAATACCACTTCTAAGCGCGGTGGTCATCAACAAGGGGCGCCTCGTGCGCCCCTTTGTTTTGCTGGGATATTCGTCCCTAGGTCCCGCTTCGGCGGGACTTACGCTGGCCGTCCGACTGAAGTCGGACCCACGGAGATAGGCCGTCGGTGTCGGTGGGGGCTCAGATCCCGCCGCCGCAGGAGCAGCTATGGCCGCCGCAGCCGCCGCCGGTGAGGCGGGCGTAGATGGAGTCCTTCAGGGCTAGGCGCTGCTTCTTGAGGTCTTCCAAGGCTTCGCTGCCCAGCAGCTCCACGCCGTCCTCGGCGCGCACGATGGCCTGATCCAGCTCGTGGTAGGCATCGACCATGCGGGCGAAGTGCAAGTCCTTGAGCTTCAAGGCGTGCAGGCGCTCGCGGTGTTCCGGGAACTCGTTGACCAGGCTGTGTTGTTCGATGTGCATGGGAAAACTCCAAACCGGGAAGGGCTTGGAGGGATTGTGCGTCGCGGGAGCGGGGTCGGGCTTGACCCGGATCAAGGTGGGAGGGTACGCGGGGCGAGGCCTCAGCCGCTCTCCCCTGGCTCGTAGTCCGCGTCCAGCTGGCGGCGCAGGAAGCCGGCGCGGGCGCCGGGCAGGCGGTTCACCGCCTGGAGCAGATCGGCCCGCGAGGCCGTGGGGCGCGGCGGCGCCATGCCCCGTTCCAAACAGGCCTGGCGCAGCCATTGGTATTCCCCGCCACTTAGGGCGAGCCTTTCGCCGTTGACCAATTGCAGCATGCCGCGTCTCCGCTTCGGGGACTCCCTGAATAGCAAAGACGCAGCGCAGCAAGGTATCCGACCAGTGTTTGGTCTAGCCACGACCCGTAGCCTGGATTAGCCGCGCAGCGGCGTAATCCGGGATCTCCACGGCTTCGGCAAACGGGCGAAGATCCCGGATTACGGCCTTCGGCCTAATCCAGGCTACGGCTTGGCGCGAAGACCTCTCACACCAGGCTGGCCAGCATGCTGTCCACGTAATCCACCAGGGGCAGGCCCTCGCGCACGCGGCTCACGTAGTCCGGGTTGGCGATGAAGGGCCGGCCTATGGCCACCAGCTCGAAGCGCCCGGCGTCTATGGCCGCCGCCGCGCTCTCGGCTGTGTAGCTGCCGCTGGCGATCAGCGTGCCCCGGTAGTGGCGGCGCAGGTACTCGCTGATGGTCCCGTCCAGGTAGTCGAAGCGCAGGCTGTCGTCGAAGATCCCGCCGTGCACATAGGCCAGGCCGCGCAGCTCCAGCTCGGCCAGCAGATGGTCGAAGACCGCCCGGTCGCGGGTATCGGGCTCCATGTTGAAATAGGCGCCGGGCGACAGGCGGATGCCGACCCGCTCGGCGCCGATGCGCGCGGCCACGGCATCGACGACTTCCAGGGCGAAGCGCGCCATGTTCTCCGGGCTGCCGCCGTAGGCGTCCTCGCGGCGGTTGCTGGCGTGGTGCAGGAACTGGTCGATGAGATAGCCGTTGGCGCCGTGGATCTCCACCCCGTCGAAGCCGGCTTCCCGGGCATTGGCGGCGGCCTGGGCATAGTCGGCGACCAGCTGGGCGATCTCGGCGGTCTCCAGGGCGCGCGGCACCGGGTAGGCCAGGCCGCGCATGCGCGGCAGCGTGCCTTCGAGGCCGATGGCAGAGGGCGCCACGGGCGTCTGGCCGTGAAAGTATTCGTGGGAGGCGCGGCCGGTATGCCAGAGCTGGGCGACGATCGTGCCGCCGGCCTGGTGCACGCGCCGGGTCACTTCCTGCCAGCCGGCGACCTGCTCGGCGGTGTACAGGCCGGGGGTGTCGGGATAGCCCTGGCCGTCGGCGCGGATCAGGGTGGCCTCGCTGATGATGAGGCCGGCATCGGCGCGGCGGGCGTAATAGGCGGCCATGGCCTCGGTGGGCATCAGGCCGGGACCGGCCTGGCTGCGGGTCAGGGGCGCCATGACCACGCGGTTGGCCAGGGTTAGGGTCGAGTTGAGGCGCCAGGGCTGGTAGAGGCTCGCGGTGGACATGGGAACTCCGGGGTGTTTGTTGAGTGCCCATTCAAATTAGCGAAACGTGAATGCTTGTTCAAGTATTATTTTGAGCAAGCATTCAACTTAGTGCGCGGAGGCGTCGGGATCGCGTATCCTGTGCTCATTGGAATGAGGTCTAGTCCCTTGCGTACCCCCGAATACGATCGCGATGCCGTGCTCTGCCGCGCCATGGCCACCTTCCGCGAGAAGGGCTATGCCGCCACCACCATGCAGGATCTGGTGGCCGCCACCGGCCTGCACCCGGGCAGCCTGTACGCGGCCTTCGGCAACAAGCATGGCCTCTTGCTGGCGGCCCTGGAACGCTACGACCAGGAGCAGGCCCAGCGCACCGAGGCCTGCTTCGCCGGGGTCTCGCCGCTGACCGGCCTGCGCCGCTTCTTCGCCGGGGTGGCCGCCGAGAGCGCCTGCACCGAGCCGTCCACGGCCTGCCTGGTGGCCAAGGTGGCCAGCGAGCTGGGCCAGGATCCGGAGATCCAGGCACGCAGCCGCGCGACCCTGGGCCGCCTGGAGGCGCGCTTCGCCGAGGCGCTGGAGGCCGCCAGGGCGGAGGGCGAGTTGTCGGCGGTGGCGAATGCCCAGGACCTGGCCCGCTGGCTGATGGTGGGCCTGCAGGGCTTGCGCGCCTACGCCTATGGCCGGCCCGGCCCGGAAGCCCTGAACGCCATCGTCGCTCAGCTGTTCCAGTCCCTGCCGCTAGCCTGATTCCGGTGTCCGAAACGCTGCCCCTGCCGGCCGGCTGCGTGCCGGCCTGCCCCGGCTGCCGCCACCGCGCCTGGCCCTATGCCGAGAGCCTGGGCCAGAAGCAGGCCTATCTCGCCCGCGCGCTGGCGCCCTGGGCCGAGCGCCTGGAGCCGGTTTCGGGCATGGACGAGGCGTCGCGCTGGGGCTACCGGCGCAAGCTGAAACTGGCGGCCGCCTGGGCCGCCGAGGCCGGCTGGCGTTTCGGCCTGGAGCCCCGGGGCGAGTTCCTGGCCATTACCGGTTGTCCGGCCCAGACGGGGCAGGCCAATGCCGTGCTGGCGGTGCTGGCGCGGAGCCTACCGCCGGCGGCCAGCTTTCCCCTGCGCTACGTGGTGATGAGCGGCAGCTTGTGCGTACTGGTCCTGAAAACGGCCGTCGAGCCGGCGCGGGACTGGCTGGACGCGGGCGTGGAAGCGGAGCTGGCGTCGGCGGGCTTAGCGGGCCTGCTGCTCAATCTGCATCCCGCCGCCGGCCGGATCCTCTACGCCAAGCGCGGCTGGCGGCGGCTCTGGGGCGAGGCGCGGGTCAAGGACGAGCTGGGTCTCATGCATGGCGCCGGCGGTTTCCTGCAACAGATCCCGGCCCTGTACCGGGCCTCCCTGGACGCCGCCGAGGCCTTCCTGGCACCCCGCGCCGGCGAGGCCGTGCTGGATCTGTATTGCGGCCTGGGGGCCAGCCTGCACCGCTGGCGTTCGCGCGGCGCTCATGCCCTGGGCCTGGATTGCGAGCCCGAGGCCCTGGCCTGCGCGGCGGAGAATGCGCCGGGGGCGGAGCTCCTGCGCGGCCTGGGGGCGCAGCGCCTGCCCCAACTCAAGGCCTGGGCGGCGGCGCAGCCGGGCGGCATCCTGGCCTATGTGAACCCGCCGCGCTTGGGCGTCGAGGCGGAAGTCCTGGCTTGGCTGGCGGAGGAGGCGAGGCCTGAGCGCCTGGCCTATCTGTCCTGCAGCGCGGGCACCTTGGCCCGGGATCTGCTCCGGCTGACGGCGGCGGGCTATGGCGTCGAGGTCCTGAAGCCCTACGACTTCTTTCCCAACACCCCCCATGTGGAAACCCTGGCTCTGCTCAGCCTCTAGGCTTGGGTTTATGCGCCGCCCAGATAGCGCGGATCTGCTCCCCCAGGCCCATGGGGTCGAAGGGCTTGGCGATGATGTCCACGGCCCCCAGGGCCAACAACTCCAGCATTTCGCCGGGCTGGGCCTTGGCGGTCAGGAACACCACCGGCGTCGCGGCGCATTCGGGCAGGCTGCGCAGGGCCGCCAGGGTCGCCGGGCCGTCCATGTCCGGCATCACCCGGTCCAGGAGGATCAGATCGGGCCGGTAGGCCCGGGCCTGCTCCAGGGCCTCGGCGCCGGAGCCGCAGAGGCGCAGTTCCAGGCCGTCCTCGAAGGACAGGCAGATCTGGATGACGGCGCGGATATCCGGGTCGTCGTCCACGGACAGGATCTTGATGACGGACATGGTGGCGGGCGTGCTCGGGCCGGGTGAGCTCCTCAGTATAGGCCCTAGGGCCACTTGGCCAGGGCCAGCCAGCGGGCCTGCAGGGCGTACCAGGTGTCCAGGCGGGCGGCGACGGCGTGGGCCTGCTCCGGCGGCAGGGGCGTGGCGGCGGAGAAATCCAGGGTCTGCGCGCGGTAGGCCGTGCCGCTGAAGGCCTCGCGCATGGTGAAGGCATCGCCTTCCCAGTAGCCGTCGGCCCCCAGGTAGTCGCCGGCGAACAGGCCCAGGGTCCGGCCGGCCAGGGCGCTCTCCCAGAGCGGCAGGCCCTGCTCGCTTTCCCGGCCCTCCGTGATGCCCAGGAGGGACAGCAGGGTGGGCGTCAGATCGATATGCGAGCTCGGCTGTTCCAGCCAGCGGGGGCCGGCCAGGGCGCGGGGCGCGTGCAGCAGCAGCGGCACGTTGAAACTATAGGCCGAGAGCTGGCCGGCGCGGAAGGCCGGATCCTCGGCGCGGGTGCGGATGCCGTGATCGGCGGTGACCAGGACCAGGGTATTGTCCAGCCAGCCTTCCCGGGCCATCAGGCTCACCAGTTCGTCCAGCCAGGCCATCTGCCGGGCCATGAGCTCGGCGCCGCGCGGCGCGATGGCGGCGTGTTTGCCCAGGTTCAGCCAGGGGGCATGGCCCAGCTGGGGCAGGACCACCGCGCAGAAGCGCTTGTCCGCGCGCTTGTCGCGGACCAGATCGCTCTTCACCCGTTCCAGCACGGCGCGATCGCGCAGGAAGCGCCGGCGGGTGAAGTCGGCGAACTTGGCGAAGGCCGTGGAATCCTGGGGCAGGGCGTCCATCTCGGCCTGGGCGGTGGCGCGCACATAGTCCGGTAGCAGCTCGCCCTCGGCCACATAGCGTTCCTGGGCGCCCAGGTAGCGGTACATGGCCAGGTCCGCCTCGAAGGAGTCCTTGTCCGGGGAATACACCGCCGTGCGATAGCCCTTCCGGCTCAGGGCCGCCATCAGGCCCAAGGGCGCCAGCTCGCTGTCCCGGCGCAGATAATCCTTGCGATTCAGGGGGTAGACGCCGCCCAAGAGGGAGAACAGGGCATCCGAGGTATAGGGATAGCTCGTGTAGTGCTGGCTGGACAGGAAGGCATGGGGACGCAGGGTCTTGAGGCCCGGAAGGCGCTCGGCCTCGGCGGCCAGATCCAGGGTCTCGCGGGGCCCGGTCTCCAGGACGAAGACCAGGACGTCGGCGCCTTTTTCCTTCCCGAACAGCGGGTTGCCGTCGTCGCGGGTTGGCGTGCGGCTGAAGTCCCGGAAGAAGGCCGGCAGGTCCTTGTCGGCGATGCTGGCGCTCAGGGCGCCGGGCGGCTGGGCCAGGAGGGCCTGGGCCATGCTCAAGAGCAGGGCGCGGCCTTGCGGCAGGGCCGGCAGACCGGCCTGGAAGCCCGAGGCCGCGCCCAGGGCCGCGAGCATGCCCAGGCCCAGGACCAGGCGCCGCCGCCGGTACTGGCCCCAGGGACCGCCGGGGCCGGTGGTCAGGATGAAGACCGTGCTGAGGATCAGGACCGCCAGGGCCGGCGGCCAATGGCTGGCCAGGGCATAGTCCACCAGGTTTTCCGGGTGTTGCCAGACCCAGGCCCAGGCATCGGCGGCCAGCTCCACGGTCAGGAAGCGGCCCACATTGCGCACCGCCTCGGCGCCCAGGAAGAAGGCCAGCAAGAGGCCCAGGTTCAGGACCAGGGCCAGGGCGCGCCGCCAGCGACCCCGCACCAGCCAGAGCATCAGCCAGACAGCCAGGGGCAGGGCGAGCAGGTTCAGGGCCAGATCCTGCTGGAACAGGGCCAGGCGTTCGACGAGGCTCAGGGCATGGGCATCGGGCCGGTTCAGCAGGCGCGCCACGGCGGAAAAGCCCAGGGGGCTGTCCAGCAGCCGGTACTTGAGCCAGAGCCCGTAGACGCCGATCAGCAGGCTGGGCAGCAGCCAGGCCAGGTAGGGCCGGCGCGGCTCGGGGCGGTGGACGTGGTGGCGTGGCGGGGCGGTGTGCATGGCGTCGGCAGTGGCAAAACCGCCATTGTAGGGCCAATTCGCCGCGCGACCCCATAGGCGCGGCCGTTTTGACAGCGTGGACCGGACTGCTTTACTCAAGGAAGCTCAAGCCGCTATGACAGGAACTCCCCTGTCCCGCGAAACAAGAGATGGGAAAGATGCCGAGTCGCCCGGGTGGTTTCGTCCGCTATATCCGCCTGTTGCCCATCGGTTTGGCGCTATGGCTCGCGCTGCCCGCCGCCGCGCAGGAGGTCAACGTCTTCGACTACACGCTGGAGCAGCTCGCCGACGTCATCGTGACGGCGCAGAAGCGCGAACAGAACGCGCAGGATGTGCCGGTTTCGGTGAGCACCTTGCAGGGCGAGGACCTGGAGGTTCTGAATGCGTCCGGCGCCGACGTGCGCCAGCTGTCATTCCGCTTGCCCAGCCTGATGGTCGAATCCTCATTCGGGCGGACGTTTCCCCGCTTTTATCTGCGCGGCATGGGCAATACCGACTTCGACCTGATCGCTTCCCAGCCGGTGTCGCTGATCATGGACGAAGTGGTCTTGGAAAACCCGTTGCTGAAGGGCTTTCCGATGTTCGACATGGAGCGAGTCGAGGTCCTGCGCGGGCCGCAAGGCACGCTGTTCGGGCGTAACACGCCGGCCGGCATCGTCAAGCTCGAATCGCGTAAGCCGACACGGCAGCTTGAAGGCCGGTTCAACCTGGGTTATGGCGACTACGGCAGCGTCAATGTAGACGGCGCGCTGAACCTGCCGTTCGGCGACAAGCTGGCGGCGCGCTTTTCGGCGATAAGCCAGGTGAGGGAAAACTGGATCGATAACCGGGCGCCGGGGTTCGAGAAGAGCGCCCAGCTTGGCGGCTATGACGACAAGGCGGCGCGCGCGCAACTGAGCTTCAGACCCGTTGAGGATCTCGAACTACTGCTCAATTATCACCAGCGCGATCTGGACGGAAATTCGCGTATTTTCCTGGCAAACATCATCGAGAAGGGCAGCAACGATCTCGTCGACGGCTTCCGTCACGACACGGTTTACCAGGACGCCGCCGCGCGCAATACCCAATCCGTGAAAATGCGGGGCGGCAGCCTGAAACTCACCTACGACCTGGGTTCCGCCAGCCTGTTCTACATCGGCGGCCATGAGTCGGCGAGGATTTTCTCGGTCGGCGATATCGACGGCGGTTATGGCGCCTGTTTCCTGGACCCGGCCGGACTGGCCTGCGCGGCCGGCGATGCCGACAGCGGCGCCTACGCGCTCACGCCCTTCATGGGGCCGGGGTTCATTCCCAACCCGTCGGAAACCGGGGTCGGCATGCCCGATCACCGGCAACTGACCCATGAGCTGCGTCTGGCCAGCAACGAGCGGGGCGCCCTGGATTATCAGGTCGGGGCATTCTGGTTCGACGAGGACCTGACGATAGAGAATTTCAGCTTCGACACGCGGACGGGCGGGGCGCAAAACGGCTTTTCGCGCCAGAGCATGGAGACCGCCTCCTGGGGCGTATTCGTCTCCCTCGATTACGAATGGACGCCGGATTTCAGCACCGTCGCTGGCCTGCGCTACTCCTCGGACGGGCGCAAGTGGCGGGGGCACCTCTGGCAATCGCCGTTCGGCGCGCCGCCCTTCCTGTCCGCCGCCGAGGTCGACGACACGCAGCTGAGTTGGGATGCCAGCGCCTCCTATCGGCTCGACGTCGAACGGACGCTGTATGCGCGCGTCGCCAGGGGCTACCGCGCGCCCAGCATCCAAGGCCGCAACCTGCTGTTCTCCGGCCAGCCGACGACGGCCGACTCGGAAACCCTGCTGTCCTATGAAATCGGCTTCAAGTCCGAATTTCTGGACCGTCGCGCCCGCGTCAATGCCGCCCTGTTTCATTACCGAACCGACGGCCAGCAATTGACCGCCGTCGGCGGTGTCGGCAATGCCGCGCGCCTGCTCAATGCGAAGGAAACCATCGGCCATGGCGGCGAACTGGAAGCCGAGCTCGTGCTCACGCCGAAATTCATCGTGTCGGCGGGCCTGAGCTATAACCATACCGAGATCAACGATCCTTCCCTGGCCGTGGCGACCTGTCAGGCGCACTGCACCGTCACCGATCCGGTCGACCCCGAGACCGGCCTGGCATCGATCGACGGCAATCCCTTGCCCCAGTCACCCGAATGGATACTCGACTTGTCGGTCCGCTACGGCTGGGATTTCGGGCGCGACGAGCTTTATGTCCTGAGCGACTGGGCCTATCGCAGCGAACTCAACTTCTTCCTGTACGAGACCAAGGAATACCGGGGCGCCCCCGTCCTGGAAGGCGGCTTGCGCATCGGCTATGTCTGGCCGGGCGACAAGGCGAAAATGGAACTGGCCCTGGTCGGCCGCAATATCACCAATGAGACGGCGCTGGAGGGCGGCATCGACTTCAACAACCGTGCCGGCTATCTGCATGAGCCGAGGTACTGGGGACTGGAATTCAAGATGGCATTCCAGTGAATCCCGCGCGGCGCCACGCCGCGCCGCCGCATCGCGAAGCTCGAGCGCGCCGGGGCTTCCGGTCAGGCCATGCCTGGGGTAAGCTTCAAGGGGTCGTTGAATATATTTAACAGAGTGTTTGTTATGTCGCCCATTTCCCACGCCCCCTCCTATTACGCCGCCTCCGCCCTGCCCCAGCGCGAACGGCCCCGCCTGGAGGGCGAGGCCGAGGCGGACGTGGCCATCGTCGGCGCCGGCTATACCGGGCTGTCGGCGGGCCTGCACTTGGCGGAGGCCGGCTTCAGGGTGCGTATCCTGGAGGCGGCGCGGGTGGGCTGGGGCGCCTCCGGGCGCAATGGCGGGCAGATCGTCAACTCCTATTCCCGCGATCTCGACGTGATCGCGGCCCGCCACGGTCCCGACGCCGCCCGGGTCCTGGGAGCCATGGCCTTCGAGGGCGGGCGGATCATCCGCGAGCGGGTGGCGAAATACGGTTTCGACTGCGAGCTCAAGGACGGTGGCCTGTTCGCCGCCCTGAGCCCCAGGCAGCTCAAGCACCTAGAGGCTCAGAAGGCCCTGTGGGAAGCTTACGGCCATGATCGGCTGGAGCTCCTGGACGCCGAGGCGACGCGCGCGGCGGTGCGCACGGAGCGCTACCTGGGCGCCCTCCTGGACCGTAGCGGCGGCCATATCCACCCCCTCAAGCTGGCCCAGGGCCAGGCCGCCGCCTTCGAGTCCTTGGGCGGCGTCATCCACGAGGATTCGGCGGTCACGCGCATCGCGCGCGGCGCGGCGCCGGTCCTCCACACGGCGCAGGGCCTGGTGCGCGCCCGCTATGTCATCGTCGCAGGCAACGCCTATCTGGGTTCGCTCGTGCCCGAGCTCGCCGCCAAGTCCATGCCCTGCGGCACCCAGGTGGTGGCCACCGAGCCCCTGGGGGAGCGCTGGCGCGAGGTCCTGCCCTCGGATTTCTGCGTCGAGGACTGCAACTACCTGCTGGACTATTTCCGCCTCTCGGCCGACAAGCGCCTGATCTATGGCGGCGGCGTGGTCTACGGCGCCCGCGATCCAGCCCATATCGAGGCCATGATCCGCCCCAAGCTGGAGAAGACCTTCCCCCAGCTCGAGGGCATACGCCTGGACCATGCCTGGACCGGCAACTTCCTGCTCACCCTGTCGCGCCTGCCTCAAGTGGGGCGGCTGGGGGAGAGCATCTACTACTCCCAGGGCTGCAGCGGCCACGGCGTGACCTATACCCACCTGGCCGGGCGCATCCTCGCCGAGGCCCTACGCGGCCAGGCCGAGCGCTTCGACGCCTTCGCCCGCTTGCCGCACCTGCCCTTCCCGGGCGGGCGGCTGTGGCGCGTGCCCTTCACGGCCCTGGGCGCCTGGTATTACGACCTGCGGGATCGGCTGGGGGTCTGAGAACCCATTCAAGCTCTCGCTGAAAGGCGTATCGCGGCGTTGAAAGCGGCTCAAAATGCTCATTTGCTACGTGTAAACGCCGCTTTCTCGCCGCTTTCGGCCTTGCGCTCCATCCTTTGATCGAGAGCTTGAACGGGTTCTCAGCCGGACGGGATCGGAATGAAAAAAGCCCCGGGGGTCCGGGGCTTCTTCCAGCGGCAGGCCTCTCAGGCCAGGGCGCGGCGGCGTAGCCGGAACAGGCCCAGGAGCGCCAGGCCCATGAGCGCGGCCATCTCCGGCTCGGCCACGCCCAGAGCCTGGGCGAAGGCGGCGGCCAGGAGGCGGTGGGCGGCGGCGGAGGGATGCACGTCGTCCCAGAACAGATAGCCGGAGGCATCGGCACAGGCTTCGCCGGGCGTCAGGACGTTGGTGCTGAAGCACTGGCCGTCGACGTTGTTGAGGCCGTAGGCGGCCGGGTCGGCGACGAGCTGGTGCATGAAACCGAAGGTGTCGAAGCGGGTGATCTCCAGTCCGAAGCCGGCTTCCAACTGACCCAGGGCCGATTCCAGGGCGCTGTTGAAGGCCATGGCGATCAGGGTCGCGCCCAGGGCCGCATCGGGGCCGCCGGAGCGGGCCAGGGGCGTCAGCCCCAGGTCGGGGAGATTGGGCACGAAGAAGCGCTGGGCGCCGGTCGAGGCCAGGGCCAGGATGGAGCCGGCGATATTGTTCACGGCATTGGCGATGGCAGCGCCCGGATCGGCGACGCCGAACAGGAAGTCGTTGCCGCCGGCCCAGACCATGAACAGGGCATTGGGATCGGCGGGCGGCGGTGCGCCCAGGAAGTTGTTGACCTGGTATTGCAGGCCCGGCAGGCCGGGAATGATATTGCCGTTGTCGGTGCGCGCGCCGCCGATGGCGTAGTTGTGGGCGCCCGTGCCCATGTAGCTGGCCAGGCGCTCGGAGGCGGTCAGGCCGTTGCTGAAATGGCCCTGGTAATAGGCCGGGCTGACGGGCACGGCGCCGCCGGTCAGGGCTTGGGCATTGCCCGGATCGGACAGGCTGTCGCCGAAGACATAGAGGTGGCTGTAAGGCAGGGCCAGGGCCTGCGGGGCGGCCAGCAACCCCAGGCTCAAGCCGACGATCGTGGCCACGCGCGCGGCCATGCGGGTTAGCGCATTCATTCCATTCTCCCTTGCGGTAGTAGGCTTCCAACAGTGATTCGTTCGCAGCCTGGGCGAGGCGCCCGGGGGGCCGCGTCGTCTCCGCGGGTGCCCGTTGCCATGCCCAAGCCGGCTGAACCTAGTGTAATTAGCTGAAAAAGCTCCGTATTGCGAGGACTTAGCGGTCTTGGCCGGGATTTTTTCCCATTCCGGGTCCCTCCAGGCGCGTCAAGGCTGCGTCATAGGCCTCGAAACCCACCAAGTTCTGCAAGTCCTTGAAAGCCATCAGATCTTGCGGATGGCACTCGCCCTGCAGCGCGGCCAGGGCCTGGCGCATGGCCTGCGCCGCCGCCGACAGCAGGCTCAGGGGATAGGCGGCCAGCTTGAAGCCCAGGCGTTCCAGCTCGGCGGGCGGCAGGACCGGCGTGTCGCCCTGCTCCACCAGGTTGGCCATCGTGTGGCCGGGGACTTCGGCGCAGATCCGTGCCATTTCCTCGACGTTCTGCGGCGCTTCGACGAAGAGGATGTCGGCGCCCAGGGCCGCGAAAGCTCGTGCCCGCGCTATGGCCTCATCCAGGCCGCGCGTGGCGCGGGCATCGGTGCGCGCGATGATCACCAGATCGCCGCCGGCGGCGCGCAGGACCTCCCGGGCCTCGATGGCGGCGGCCAGGCGGCGCAGCGCCTCGTCCCTTTCCACGACCTCCTTGCCGCGCGTGTGCCCGCAGCGCTTGGGCGCCAGCTGATCCTCCAGCATCAACCCGGCGAAGCCCGCCTGAGCATAGCCGAAGACCGTGCGCTGCACCGACACGGTGTTGCCGTAGCCGGTGTCCGCATCGCCGATGACCGGAAGGTCCACGGCGGCGCAGATATTGCGCCCCTGATCGAGCATTTCCGCGTAGGAGATGAGCCCGGTGTCCGGTAGTCCCAGGCGCGCCGCCGCCACCGAGAAACCGGACATGAAGCTCAAGGGGAAGCCGGCCTCTTGCACCAGCTTGGCCGACAGGGCATCGAAGCAGCAGGGCATGCGCAACAGCCCAGGCCGGGCCAGGAGTTCGCGCAGGCGCGCGGCGGACTGGGCTTGGGGCAGCATGGGTTGGTCCTCAGAGCAGGCGCTTGGGCACCAGGGTGATGCTGGCATCATCCACGCTGAACAGGGCCTCGCCGTCCTGGATGGAGACCTGCACGTCCATGCTGCGCTCCACGGCATCGGCCAGGGCCTGCACGGCCTCCGGGTCCAGCTCGTAGACCGAGAGATTGCTCAGGCCATGCAGCTTGTTCATGATCCCCTGCCACCAAATGCCGGCGCTATTGCCGCTGTAGCAATAGACCACGACCTTGCGCGCACGGCCGCAGGCGCGGCGGATATCCCGCTCGTCCGGCTGGCCCAGCTCGATCCAGGTCTGCACCTCGCCGGTCAGATCCTTGGCCCACAGCGCCGGCTCGTCGTCCGACAGGCCCTTGCCGAATTCCAGGAACTCCTCGGCATTGAAGGCGAAGGCCGCCAGGCGCACCATCATGCGGATATCGGTCTCGGAAGGGTGGCGGGCGATGGTCAGGTTGTGTTCGGCATAATACTGCCGATCCATGTCGGCGATATTGAGCCGAGCTTTGAAGATAGTGGCTTTCAGGGCCATGGCGGTTCCGGGAAGGCGAAAGAAGGGCGCAAGAATACCGTACAATGGCAGGGCTTGCTGCCTAAACTCAGCCCGCAGTTGCGAACCAAGAAAGCCGTTCGTGGTGAGCCTGTCGAACCATGAACAGCGTGATAGTCCCCGAGGAAATACCCATTCGTCCTTCGACGGGCTCAGGACGAACGGGCATTTGCTCTTCCCGTGGTTACTGCCCATGCGCCTCTTACTCGCCCCCATGGAGGGCCTACTCGACGCCATCCTGCGCGAGGTCCTCACCGACATCGGCGGCGTCGATCTCTGTGTCACCGAATTCGTGCGCGTGTCCGGCACCGTCCTTCCCGGCCGGACCTTCCGCCGCACCGCCCCCGAGCTGGACAACGGCAGCATGACCCGCGCCGGTACGCCGGTGCGCGTGCAGCTCCTGGGCTCCGATCCGGATTGCCTGGCCGCCAATGCCGCGCGCCTGGCGGCCTTGAAGCCCAAGGGCATCGATCTCAACTTCGGCTGCCCAGCCAAGACCGTCAACCGCCATCGCGGCGGGGCGGTGCTCCTGGATGAGCCGGAGCTTATGCATCAAATCATCCGGTCGGTGCGCGCCGCCGTGCCCCGGGACATCTCGGTCACCGCCAAGATGCGCCTAGGCAATGAAGACCGGGAGCGCATGCTGGATTGCGCGCTGGCCGTGGAGGCCGGCGGCGCCGCCGAACTGGCCGTCCATGCCCGCACCAAGACCGACGGCTACCGCCCGCCCGCCTATTGGGAGGAAATCGCCCGTATCCGCGAGGCGGTGAAACTGGCCGTCGTCGCCAACGGCGAGATCTGGAACCGCGAGGATCTGGCACGCTGCCGCGAACAATCCGGCTGCACCGACTTCATGCTCGGCCGGGGCATGGTGGCCAACCCCTATCTGGCCCACATGATCCGCGACCCCGCCATGGCCCTGCCGGCCTGGTCCAGCCTCAAGCCGGCCCTGGCCCGCTACTGGCAACTGGTGGAAGCCACCATTGAGCCCCGCCACCGCGCCGGCCGCCTCAAGCAATGGCTCAACTACCTGCGCGGGGTCTGGCCGGAGGCCGAGGCGCTCTACCAGGCCTCGCGCCGGCTCACCAAGCCCGAGGAATTCGCGGCGGCGGTGTTGCTATCCTCCTGATAAATAAGCGATGTTATGGCTTTTTCCCTAGTCAGAGGATGAGCGCCATGACATCGAAGTCCTTAGATACCGCCTCCACCAGCATCGCCGCCGCCCAGCACGAGATGCGCCATGCCTACCTGGGCGGCGCCCCCGGCATGCTGGTCTCGGCCCTGGCCTGGCTGGTGGCCGGCCTCGTCGCCCTACGCGTCTCGCCTGAGCGCGCCGTCTGGGCCTTGTTCATCGGCGGCATGCTGATCCACCCGGTCTCCCTGCTTCTGCTCAAGCTCTTGGGCCGCCCCGCCAAGCACAGCCCCGGAAACCCCTTCGGAACCCTGGCCCTGGCCAGCACTTTCTGGATGCTCCTCTGCCTGCCGCTGGCCTACGGCGTGTCCCTGTTGCGCCTGGAATGGTTCTTTCCGGCCATGCTCTTCGTCATCGGCGGGCGTTATCTCACCTTCTCGACGATGTTCGGCATGCGCCTCTACTGGGCCTGCGGCGCCGTCCTGGCCGGGGCCGGTTATGCCCTGGCCAAGATGCAGGCGGCCCCCGCCCTGGGCGCCTTCAGCGGCGCGGCGATCGAGGCCTTGTTCGCCCTGGCCCTCTTCGCCGGCATGCGCCGGGAGGCCTTGGTCGAAGTCGCGTAGATACTGTTATTCCGGTCAAGCAGCGTGAGCGGCTTTATCGAAAGGGCGGCCAGAGCGTACGACGCCGAAGGCTACTTGCAGTAGCTTGCGCATCATGGCGCCGATGATCAATTTGGCAGGCTTGCCGTTGCCGGCTAAGCGCTCCCGGTAGTGTTTACCCCAG
>JACPFT010000025.1 GCA_016182845.1 Gammaproteobacteria bacterium | reverse complement strand
TCCGGAGACACCAGGCGCACAGACCCGTCTGGCAGTTTGACCCTCGGCACCCGAACGACGAGTTGGCACTCATGCTGGAAGAAGTTGAGATGCCGGTACTGCTTGGTTACCGTGTCGTGGACAGGGTGTTGGCCCTCATGGTCAGCCACCGAGAACTTGCTGCCGACCTGGAAGTCGATCTGAATGTCCAGGCGCCGGTCCGCCGACCGGAACTCTACGGCAGAGACATACCAAGGGGCAGTAAGGCCAAGGGCGCTTTCGAAGAGCTTTTCGGACATGGGAGTAACAGGGCTGTTGGGGAGGGGGCTAGCCTACCTAACCCACTCGTTTTTCAAAAGAGCCAGTTAATGCCACCGTAGTTCTGAACGTAGGTTTTAATATCTCTGTGGCAGTAAACATGGCCGTTGTGGCGAGCGGTGGCGGCGGTGGCGGTGGCGGTGGTTGCATTCCGAGTGGTGATGGTGGATGTACGTATCCATTTTTAATGGGTTTAGTACCGGAGATGCAGCAGAATCTGGAGTCAGCGATTCGTGTCGCAAAGGTCTTGGGTACTGAGCAGATGCAGGTGATTGCTCTCAAAGAGGCAATTGCGCTGGAGATACGATCCTGCTTAGAAGCGGCGGAGGAATTAGGTTTGATCAAGATCCCTCATGGCGTTCGAGCACAAGTTCTGGACGCTACGACCAAACTAACAAATCGCACTTATGGACTAGTTTAGCAGGAGGTATCAATGGAAACCGTATTAAGCACGTTTTCATTATCGAGCAAGACCATAGTTCTCGGCATTTTACTTTTGGTGGTGTTGCCAGTGGCAATTGCTGCTGGAGCCATGTTGATGACAGAAAGGGGGATTGTCAGCAATGCATTGTACGTTGTTGCTGGAATTTCGGCGCTAACATTTCTTCCTTTTCTGTATCTAATAAATAACAATGCGGTAACGATTTCGGATGGGTCATTGACAGTGAAAGCGGGATTCTATTCACGTACCGTTAGTTTGGAAAAAGTCGATGCCGCGCAAATTCGACAGGTAGACACGATTAATGAGCCGTCATTAGCTCTGTCGATGCGCATAAATGGGATAGGAATGCCAAATTACTCCAGCGGTTGGTTTAAAATAAAAAATGGGGACACTGTATTTGTTCTCATGGGTAACCCCCCATACGTGTATATCCCGATAAAGGGAAGTGAGGCGTTCATTATCTCTGCTCCGTCAACGGCAGAGTTTATTAACTCACTCAAGGCGGCTAAAGAGTAATTGCGCTTCGGAGTCGAGTCTGTCGACTGAACTGTGTAACTCCCAAAAATCAGAGCGCGGCTAGCGGAGAGGTGGCCGCGCCACCCAGTCGCCGTTCTACAGCCAGACCTACCACGACCTATTGGGTCGGACCTACTACGCCGAGTACACCCAGCGCTTCTAAGCTGGATTGAATCGGTCTAAAAAGGCAAGGCCCACTTCGGTGGGCCTTGTTCATTCTTCATTGCCGTACTTGCGCGAGACCGTCTTTACAAGCCCGCCCGCCACTCCGCCTGATGCACTTTCCATTCATCCCCCTCCAAGCGCCAGACGCTGTCCACGGCATAGACCTGGCCGCGCTCCGGCAGCAGCCGGCCGCCGCCGCCCAGCATCAGGACCTTGGCATGGACTTCGGCCCGTCCGCCCGTGACCCGGATGCGGATGTCGCTGACCGAGACCTCCACGGACTGGTTGGTCAGGAAGGCGGCGCGGATCAGGTTGAGGAAGGCCTGGCGATCGACGGCTCCGCCCTGGGCCGAGAATTGCTCCAGCACATGCTCGCGCACCGGCCCCAACTGCTTGGCCTCCACCGCCGTCTCCAGCTCGGCCAGGGCCGTGCGTATGCGCTCCTCGTCGGGGGCGCGGGCGCAGCCGGTCAGCGCCAGGGCGAGCGCGCAGAGGCGAATAAGCCTCATAGGGCGTAATCCAGGATCAGGGGCGCATGGTCGGAGAAGCGCTCGTCCTTGTAGATGCTCGCGCCCTTCACCTTGTCCTTCAGGCTGGGCGAGATCACGTGGTAATCGATGCGCCACCCGACGTTCTTGGCCCAGGACTGGCCGCGGTTGCTCCACCAGGTGTATTGCTCCGCTTCCTGGTTGACGACGCGGAAGGCGTCGACGAAACCCACGCCGCCGAACAGCTCGTCCAGCCAGGCCCGCTCCTCGGGCAGGAAGCCGGAGTTCTTCTGGTTGGAACGCCAGTTCTTCAGATCGATGTTCTTGTGGGCGATGTTCCAGTCGCCGCAGATGATGTAGTCACGCCCGTCCTTGGCCATGTCCTTGAGCAGGGGCATGAACTTCTCGAGGAAATCGAACTTGGCGGCCTGGCGCTCCTCGCTGGCGGAGCCGGAGGGCAAGTAGAGGGAGACAATGGTCAGCTTGCCGAAATCGGCGGCGATCCAGCGGCCCTCGGTGTCGGCATCGGTGAAGCCCAAGCCGGTGCGCACCCGGTCCGGCGCCTGCTTGCTATAGATGGCCGTGCCGGAATAGCCCTTGCGCTCGGCGTCGAAGAAGAAGGCCTGGTAACCCTCCGGTGCGAACACCGCGTCGCCCAGCTGGTGCTCCTGGGCCTTGGTTTCCTGGATGCAGACCACGTCCGGCTGCTCGCGGCTCAGCCAGTCGAAGAAGCCCTTGCTGGCGGCGGAGCGGATGCCATTGACGTTGACAGACACAATGCGCATTCTAACCTCTTGATATGGCTTGACGTTTTATGTGGAATCCGAGGGATGGGGAGCATGCTATCATAGCCGATCCCATCCCCGCGCTTATGAGGACGCCCCATGCTGGACTATCAGCGTGATTTCATCGCCTTCGCGATTGCCAAAGATGTCCTGAGATTCGGCGAATTTCAGCTCAAATCCGGGCGCATGAGCCCCTATTTCTTCAATGCCGGCCTGTTCAACAGCGGCGATGCGCTGGCTAGACTGGGCCGTTTCTACGCCGAGTCCATCGTGCAATCCGGCCTGCGCTTCGACATGCTCTTCGGCCCGGCCTACAAGGGCATTCCCTTGGTGTCCACCACCGCCGTGGCCATGGCCGACGGCCACGGCCGCGACCTGCCCTGGTGCTTCAACCGCAAGGAAGCCAAGGCCCACGGCGAGGGCGGCAGCCTGGTGGGTTCGCCGCTCGCCGGCAAGGTGCTGATCATCGACGACGTGATCACCGCCGGCACCGCCATCCGCGAATCCATGGCCATCCTCGAAGCCGCCGGGGCCGAACCGGCCGGCGTGGTGGTGGCCCTGGATCGCCAGGAGAAGGGCAAGGGCGAGCTCTCCGCCATCCAGGAAGTCGCCCGCGATTACGGCATTCCGGTCATCACCATCATCACCATGGCGGATCTGATGGCCTATCTCGCCGACAAGCCGGACATGGCCGAGCACCTGACCGCCATGCGCCGTTACCGCGAACACTACGGGATCTGAAAAAGGAAAACCGGATGAAGCACCGCCTGCTCGCGCTCTGCTTGGCCGCCGCCTGCTGCGGCGGTGTCCAGGCCGCAGAGCTGTACCGCTACAAGGACGAAAAGGGCGTCACCGTGCTCAACAACGTGCTGCCTCCGGAAGTGGTGCCGCGCGGCTACACCGTGCTCAGCGACAAGGGCCAGGTCCTGCGCGTCGTGCCGCCCACCAAGACCAAGGCGGAATTGGCGGCCGAGCGAGCGGCCAACAAGAAGGCCAAGCAGGAGGAGGAAAAGCTCCAGGCCCGGCGCCGCCACGACGCCATGCTCCTGCAGAGCTTCACCAGCATCGAGGACATCACCCGCGCCCGCGACAACCAGCTAGGCGCCCTGGACGTGGGCATCAGCGTCGCCGAAAGCAATATCTCCCGGGTCAGGAACCAGCTGGAAAGCCAGCAAGCGCGCGCCGCCGACATGGAGCGGCGCGGCCGGGCCGTACCCGAGGAAGTCAACAAGGACATCGCGGACAGCCTGCGCCAAATCAAGGAAGGCGAGGACTTCATCGCCGAGAAGCGCCGCGAGCAGGACCGGTTGCGCAAGAACTTCGAGGCCGACATGATCCGCTTCCAGGAGCTGCGCGCCGCCAATTTCCTGCGCATGAACAAGGGCGACGGCGAGACCCCGAATCCGGCCCTGGACGGCGTGTTCAACTGCAAGAACCGCGAACTCTGCGACAAGGCCTGGTCCCTGGCCCAGCTCTATGCCCGGGAGAAGGCCACGACGCGCCTGGAAATCATCACCAACACCATCATCCTCACCGGCGACCCGAAGAAGGACAGCGACAAGTCCCTGAGCTTCTCCCGCATCCCCGACCGCCACAACCGGGAACAGATCCTGGTGGAAGTGCGCTGCTCCAGCAGCGAGGCCGGCCAGGCCCTGTGCACGACACCGGACGTCAGCAGCCTCCCCGCCGGCTTCAAGGCCTATGTGGAGTCTCGGCTGGGTAAGTAGCCACTAGCCGCCCATAAAAAAACGCCGCTTTCGCGTAATGCCAGTCAGTTAAGCCGTTCGTGGTGAGCCTGTCGAACCATGAACGGCGTGGCAACCACGGAGAAAATGCTCATTCATCCTTCGACAAGCTCAGGACGAACGGCCATTTTCTCCTAAACTGATCGGCATTACGCTTTCGCGGCGTTTTTTTGTCCCGACCCTAAGCTCAGAACGGCAGGCGCAGGCTGGCGTCCAGGTTGAGCATCTGCCGGCGGAACACGTCCTGGATGCGCTTCAGGCCGTCGGCGTCTTCCGCCTCGAAACGGATCACCAGGCAGGGCGTGGTATTGGAGGGACGCACCAGGCCCCAGCCGTCCGGCCAGTCGACGCGGATGCCGTCGATGGTGTTGATCTCGCCGCCGGGGAACTCGCCGCGCTTGGCCAGCAGATCCATGTAGGCGAACTTGCGGTCGTCGGCGATATCCAGGTTCAGTTCCGGCGTGGACAGCGAATCCGGCAGGATCTTGAAGATGTCCGCGGATTTGCGGAAGTCCAGGGCGATGATCTCCAGCATGCGCGAACCGGCATACAGGCCGTCGTCGAAACCGTACCAGCGCTCCTTGATAAAGATATGGCCCGAGCGCTCGCCGGCCAGGAGGGCGCCGGTCTCGCGCATCTTAGCCTTGATCAGGGAATGGCCGGTCTTCCACATCAGCGGTCGGCCGCCGTGGCCGGAGATGACCTTGGCCAGGCCCCGCGTGCACTTGACGTCGAAGATCACGTCGGCGCCGGGATGGCGGGACAGCAGATCCATGGCGAACAGCATCATCTGCCGATCCGGCCAGATCACCGTGCCGTCCGAGGCCACCACGCCCAGGCGGTCGCCATCGCCGTCGAAGGCCAGGCCGATGTCGGCCCCCTCGGACTGGACCCGCTCGATGAGTTCCTTGAGGTTCTCCGGCTTGCTGGGGTCCGGGTGGTGGTTGGGGAAGTTGCCGTCCACCTCGCAATACAGCTCGATGACCTCGCAGCCCAGGGCCCGGTACAACTCCGGCGCCACGCGGCCGGCCACGCCATTGCCGCAGTCGATGACGATCTTCAGGTGCTGGGCCAGGGCCACGTCGGCGGTGATATGGCCGATGTAGTCGCCGACGATATTGGCCTTTTCCTGGCTGCCGAGACCGGTCAGCAGGTCGCCCTTGATGATGCGCTGGTAGAGCTTCTGGATGTCGTCGCCGGACAGAGTCTCCCCACCCAGGACGATCTTCAGGCCGTTGTAGTCCGGCGGGTTGTGGCTGCCGGTCAGCATGACGCCCGAGCGGGCATCCAGGTAATGGGTCGCGAAATACAGGACCGGCGTCGGCACTTCGCCGATGTCGATGACATCGCGGCCGGACTCCATCAGGCCCTGTTTCAGGGCTTCCAGCAGATAGGGGCCGGACAGACGGCCGTCGCGGGCCACGACGACTTTCTGCTCGCCCCGGTCATAGGCTTCCGAGCCGATGGCGCGGCCAATCTGGCGCACCACCTCCGGCGTCAGGGTCTGGTCCACCACGCCACGGATGTCGTAGGCGCGGAATATGGAACGATCGATATCAACAGCGGGCACACGAACCTCTTCTACAGCTTCCACTTCCAATGCATCGCCGCCCGCGACGGCCGCCGCCGGGGCATGGGCATGAGCCACCGGCGCATCCAGGGCCTTCTCCACCACGCCGCGCGCCAGGGCCGAGCCGATGTCGAAGAACAATCGCGAGCGGAACAGTTCCGCCGGCACGCGGAAACGCGAGCCGTAATGATCGAGCAGGAGCTTGAGCAGGCGCGAGCCGTCGTCCTCCAGCTCCTTGCCCAGGACCCGCTGGATCTGGAACAAGACCAGGGCCATGAGCACCGCCACCAGGCTCAGGCCTCCCAGGAGCACCAGCATGTCGTCGTTGCCGGCCAGGGGGTCGCCCTCGCCGGGCCAGTAGCGTACCTTCCACAGGCTGTTCTGCAAGCCGCCCAGGGCCGGCTCCCGGTCGGCGGACTGGGCCTCGGCCTGGCCGAAGCCGGCGATGACGGTTTCCCGCTCGCCGCCGATCTGCACCAATTGGAGATATCCGTGCAGCTCCGGCAAGCCATCGAGGAGCTGGGTGCCGAATTCGGGCGCGAAACCGGCCAGGAGCACGCCGCGGACGAGCCTACCCTCGCGCACCGGCGCCAGGATCGCCAGATGCGCGCCCGGCTGACCGGGCAGCAAGAGTTCCGGCGCCGGCAACTCGCCGCGCTCGGCCTGGCGCAACAGGTTCAGGGTGACATTGGAGATGGCCGGCTTGCTGGCCGGGTCCGCCAGGTTGATGCCCGGCGGCAGCAAGCGTATGGCCTGGGCCTCGGGCAGTTGCTTGGCCAGCCAGGCCTCGGCCTCGGCCAGCTGGGCGGGATCCCTGGTCAGCAAGGCGGCGGAAAGATTGGGCGCCAGGGCCAGACCCGCCACCCGATCCTGCCAGCGGCCCAGGCTGCTGCGCGCCGAGGCGGCATAGGCCGCCAGGCGCTCGCCGCCGGCCACGACGTCGCGTTCGGCGGCGCTCTGGCTCAGGTACAACTGCAGGAGCAGGCCGATGGCCAGGACGCTGAGGGCGCCGGCCACGAGGAAGGGGGCGAGGAAACCCGGAAGGCTCTTGCCGCCGCCATCGGGCTTACCGGCGCCGCTGTCCTTGCTCTTCTTGTCGTCGCTCTTGCCGCTGCTCGCGGTCTTCTTTCCGAGTTTCATAGCCATCCTTTGGATCCCGGCCCTGTGTCGGGCGTGCTTGGTATCAGACTAGCTGTTCATGGGGCTCAGTGCCGCCCGGAATGCCCGAAACCGCCCTCGCCCCGCAGGCTGTCGTCCTCGAACTCGTCCACCAGTTCGAAGCTGGCCTGGACCACGGGCAGGAACACCAGCTGGGCGATGCGCTCGCCGGGCTCCACGGTAAACGTGCTCTGACCCCGATTCCAACAGGACACCATCAGCTCGCCCTGGTAATCCGAGTCGATGAGGCCCACCAGGTTGCCGAGCACGATGCCGTGCTTATGCCCCAGGCCCGAGCGCGGCAGGATCACCGCCGCCAGGCCCGGATCGGCGATGTGGATGGCGATGCCCGTGGGGATCAGCCGGGTCTGGCCCGGTTCCAGGACCATGGCCTCGTTCATGCAGGCGCGTAGGTCCATGCCGGCGGAGCCGTCGGTGGCATAGGCCGGCAGCGGGAAGCGCGTGCCGATCAGGTCGTTGAGAATCTTGAGTTGTATGGCGCTCATCGTGGGCTGCTTAGCTCGTAGTGGTGTTTGATCAGTATGAGGAGCTGGTGGGCCAGGACGGTCTTGGGCATGGGTCCCAGGCTCTGGTCGCCGCCCTCCCAAAACAGGCGCAGGGCATTGTCGTCGCTGCCAAAGCCCAAGCTCGGCACGGACACGTCGTTGGCGCAGACCAGATCCAGGCCCTTGCGCTTCCGCTTGTCTTGGGCATGCTCGGCCAGCTTCTCGGTCTCGGCGGCAAAGCCGACGCAGAAGGGCCGGCCGGCGCTCAGGGCCGAGACCTCGGCCAGGATATCCGGGTTCTTCACCAGATCCACGCGCAGGGCATCGGCCTGCTTCTTGATCTTCTGCTCGGCGGCGGCGACCGGCCGGTAGTCGGCGACGGCGGCGCAGGCGATGAACACATCGGCCTGGGGCGCGCGGGCCATAACGGCGGCATGCATTTCGGCGGCGCTGACCACATCGACGCGGCTAACGCCGGCCGGCGTGGCCAAGTGCACCGGCCCGGACACGAGCGTAACCTCGGCGCCCAGGGCGGCGGCGGCGGCGGCCAGGGCATAGCCCATCTTGCCCGAGCTGTGATTGGACAGATAGCGCACCGGGTCCAGGGCCTCGCGGGTCGGCCCGGCTGTGATGAGGACGCTCAGGCCCTTGAGCACCGGCTCGGCGAATTGGGCGGCGGCGAGTTCGCGCAGCTCCAAGGGTTCCAGCATGCGTCCCGCGCCCACGTCGCCGCAGGCCTGGGAACCGATGCCGGGGCCGAAGACGGCGACGCCCCGTGCGCGCAAGAGGTCCAAATTGGCCTGAGTGGCGGTTGCGGCCCACATCTGCTGGTTCATGGCCGGCGCCACGGCCAGCGGCGCGGACGTGGCCAGGCAGAGCGTGCTCAGGAGATCGTTGGCCAGACCGTGGGCCATGCGCGCCAGGAAATCGGCGGAGGCCGGGGCGATGAGCACGAGCTCCGCCCAGCGGGCCAGCTCGATATGGCCCATGCCGGCCTCGGCGGCCGGGTCCAGCAGGGCCTCGTGCACCGGCTTGCCGGACACGGCCTGGAAGGTCAGCGGCGTGACGAAGGCCTTGGCGCCCTCGGTCATCACCACGCGAACCTCGGCGCCGGCCTCGACGAGACGACGCACCAGGTCGGCGCTCTTGTAGGCGGCGATGCCGCCGGTGACTCCGAGGAGGATGCGCTTGCCTTGCAGCATGGCCATGATTGCCTTGAGGATTTGCCGGGAGTTTGGAGAAGGGCTATAAGATAGCATCAGGCCGGGCGCAACTACAGTGCGCGTGCCGCGATCCGGGCAGGATGCCCTTCTTCTTTCTTTAGCCAAGGACGGTCCCATGGCCATCACCGATTGGCCGCTCGCCGAGCGGCCCCGCGAAAAACTCCTGGATCGGGGCGCCGATGCCCTGTCCGACGCCGAACTCCTGGCGATCTTCCTGCGCACGGGCATGCAGGGCAAGTCCGCCCTGGACCTGGCCCGCGAGCTCCTGGCCGGCTTCGGCGGCCTGCGCCCCCTCTTGGAGGCCGGGGAGAGCGAATTCTGCGCCCACAAGGGCCTGGGCCAGGCCAAGTTCGTGCAACTCCAGGCCACCCTGGAACTGGCGCGGCGGCATCTGGCCGAGCGCCTGAGCCGCCACGACACCCTGAGCGAGCCGGCGGCGGTGCGCGCCTACCTGGCCTCGCGCCTACAAGGCCTGCGCAACGAGGTCTTCGCCGCCCTGTTCCTGGACGGGCGCCACCGGCTGATCGCCTACGAAGAACTCTTCCAGGGCTCCATCGACAGCGCCAGCGTCCATCCCCGCGTCGTGGTGCAGCGTGCCCTGGCCCATAACGCCGCCGCCCTGATCCTGGCCCATAACCACCCCTCGGGCATCGCCGAGGCCAGCCGCTCGGACGAGTTGATCACGGCGCAGCTGGTCTCGGCCCTGCGCCTGGTGGAAGTGCGCGTCCTGGATCATTTCGTGGTGGGCGATGGGCAGATCCTGTCCTTCGCGGAGCGGGGGCTGTTGTAGGTCCCGCTTCAGCGGGACGGGTCGGAGCCGTCCGACTGAAGTCGGACCTACGAGACAGGGCTATGGGCTCGACTCAGAAGCGCGTGCCGAAGCCCACCCCGAAGATATAGGGATCGATGTCCAGGGTGCCGAGCTCGGCGCCGTTGTCCAGTTCCACGTCGGTCGCTATGGCGATCTTCTTGACGTCGACATTGAGGAACCAGGTCTTGTTCAGGGCGATGTCCATGCCGGCCTGGGCGGCCCAGCCGAAGGAAGACTTCTCCAGTTCCACGTCATTGGCGCCGGCGGCCAGGTCAACGCCGTAGAAGCGGGTGTAGTTGAGGCCCAGGCCCAGATAAGGACGGACCGTGGCATCCGGCGCGAAGTGATACTGGAAGCTGAGCGTGGGCGGCAAGTGCTTGACGGTCCCCAGCTTGCCGATGTCAGAGTCCACGTCGTGCTTGGCGGTGGCCAGGATCAATTCGGCGGCGATATTCCGGGTCAGGAAGTAGGTGAAATCCAGTTCCGGGACCACCCGGTCCTCCACTTCCACGTCCAGGGCGCTCAGCGCATCGCTGGTGCCGGAGGTCGGGGCGATATCGATGACGCGGCCGCGAATCAGCCAGTCGCCTTCGGCGGCGAGGGCTAGACTGGGGACGAGGGCGGCGGCCAGGGCCAGGGGCTTGAGGGTGCGCATGTGTCTTCTCCGATTGTTGCGATGCAAGAACGGAGGCGAGAATAACCCTGCAAACATTAAGGTCATTTGACCCGCATCAAAAGTGCCTCGCGCCGAGCCCGAACGGCCGGCTGTCCAGAAAACAACCAAACAGCTTGCCCGCCGGCTCGGCTTCTGGTATAAAGTGCGGCCTCTTCCGGCGTGCACCCGTTTTGTGGCCGCCCTTGAGCACTGAATAATTGGAGGCCATCATGTCCCGTGTATGTCAGGTCACCGGCAAGCGCCCGGTCACCGGTAACAAAGTTTCCCATTCGAACATCAAGACCAAGCGTCGTTTCCTGCCCAATCTGCACACCCATCGTTTCTGGGTGGAGAGCGAGAAGCGTTTCGTGAGCCTGCGCGTGTCCGCCAAGGGCATGCGCATCATCGACAAGAAGGGCATCGAAGCCGTTCTCGCCGATCTGCGCGCCAGCGGCGACGCCATCTAAGGCATTAAAGGAGAACGACCATGCGTGACAAGATCAAGCTCGTGTCCAGCGCCGGTACCGGCCATTTCTACACCACCGACAAGAACAAGCGCACCATGCCGGAAAAGCTGGAGCTGATGAAGTTCG
Source organism: Gammaproteobacteria bacterium (assembly GCA_016182845.1). Taxonomy (GTDB): domain Bacteria; phylum Pseudomonadota; class Gammaproteobacteria; order Enterobacterales; family Permianibacteraceae; genus JACPFT01. The sequence continues at coordinate 42,152 of JACPFT010000025.1, read as the reverse complement.
ATCCGGTGGTGCGCAAGCACGTCACCTACAAGGAAGCCAAGATCAAGTAAGTTGATCGGCCTCCTACGATCGAAAAACCCGAGCCTATGCTCGGGTTTTTTTATGCCTGCAGGCCACACGGCTCAGTCGGAAGAACCGCCATCGCCGCCGCAATCTCCCCCGTCCCCGGAATCGCAGTTCCCGGAGCCCGACCCCGAGCCGCCATAGTCTCCCGAACCGGCCGGCGTCCCGGAATCGCCGCCTGAGCCGGAATCCCGGCGGCGCCGGGCCTGGCGGACAAGCCACCACAGACCGACGCCGATCGCCACCGCCAGCAGTAACTTACTCATCTAGCTCTCCGGATGATCCGGGGGCGAGAGGGCATCGCTGCCAGCGAGCCAAACGCTGGGCAAGACCAAGTGCATGGCCAGGGCCGCGCTGCGGCGCCGTGCCGCCATCAGGGGCAGGCGCTCGGCCATGAGCTCGGCGCGCGCTGCCTTGTGCACCAACAGCGACATCAGGGCCCAGGAAGCCGCCAGGCCCAAGCCCAGCACGCCGACGATGATCAGCCATTCGCCCATGCGCCACCTCCTTGCACGTTTCCTTGGAGTATAGGCGGCAGAAAAAAACCCGCCGCAGCGGGTTTGATTCATGAGCGGCCGGGCTCAGGCCATGGCCGGCGCCAGACGATAGGTCTTCAGCTGGGCGGCGAACTCGGCGAGCACGCGGATGCCCGTGGCTTCGGCCTCGGCGCACCATTGCTGCAGGCTGGCGATGAGCTCCTGCTGGCTGGCGGCGGTGCGCTTCCAGGTGGCCTCCAGGCGGGTCTGAAATTCGCGCACGACCTGCAGCGATTGATGGGCGGAGAGCAAGGCCTGCAGGTGTTCCTTATCAGCCGGCTTGATCAGCGAGCTTTCCCGGACCAGGAGCACCTTGGCACGGCGGAACAGGGCGGCGCCCGCCTCGCCGGCCTTGCGTCGTTCTTCCAGAAGCACCGGCAGCACCACCGTCCTGCTGTAGCTAGCCATGAGCTGGAAGCGGTTGGTGAGCACCGACTTGACCGTCTCCACGTCGATATGGACGCGGCCACGCTCGAAGGCCGGCTGGGGCGCGACGCGCTTGACCGTGGCGAGCCTGAGCCATTCCAGGACGCGGATATAGCCCCAACCGATGTCCAGTTCCCACCACTTCTGGGAGAACTTGGCGGAGGTGCCAAAGGTGTGGTGATTGTTGTGCAGCTCCTCGCCGCCGATGAACAGGCCCCAGGGCACCAGGTTGCGCGAGGCGTCCGGGCATTCGTAATTGCGGTAGCCGACATAATGGCCCAGGCCATTGATCACGCCGGCGGCCCAGATGGGGATCCACATCATCTGCACGGCCCACACCGTCGTGCCCGGCAGGCCGAACAACAGCCAGTCGATGAACAGCATCAGGGACACGCCGCCTATGGGCCAGCGCATGTAGAGATTGCGCTCGATCCAGTCGTCCGGGCAGCCCTTGCCGAATTTTTCCAGGGTCTCGGGGTTGGTGGCCTCGGCGCGGTACAGCTCGGCGCCCTCGGTGAGCACCTTCTTCAGGCCCAGGACCTGGGGGCTGTGGGGATCGCCGGCGGTCTCGCAATGGGCGTGGTGTTTGCGGTGCACGGCGGCCCAGCCCCGGGTGCTCATGCTGGTGGTCAGCCATAGCCAGAAGCGGAAGAAATGGGCCAGGACCGGATGGAAATCCACGCCGCGATGGGCCTGGCTGCGATGCAGGTAGAGCGTGACGCCGGCGATGGTGATCTGGGTCAGGATGAAGGTGGCGAGCACATAGCCGCCCAGCGACAAGTCCAACAAGCCGTACATGAAAACTCCGGGAAATGCCGACGGCGGCGGGGGTACAACGGACTACTAGCCTACACCCTGCACGAGAGATCGGTGCTCCGACCAGTTAAAACAAACGTTTGACCAAATCCTAGACACTTCCGTTTTTTCCTACGCAAATTCCCCGTAAATCGCCTTGTGGCCGGCACGGCCGGCACTTACTCTCAAGGAAACGAGCAGCGTGGCCAGAATGAACAGCCCTCCCCCGCCCAATCCCATGGATGTCCTGCTGGCCCGCCAGCCCATCTTCGATCGCAAGCTCGAGGTCCATGCCTACGAGCTCCTGTTCCGCTCCAGCGATCGCAATGCCGCCGAATTCCTGGACGGCGACAAGGCCAGCTGCGAGGTCCTGCTCAATGCCTATACCGGACTGTCCCTGGAGACCCTGACCCAGCCCTTCCCGGCCTTCGTCAACCTGACGCGCAACCTCTTGATCGCGGCGCGCGTGCCGCCCTTCCCGCCCGACCAGGTGGTGATCGAGATCCTCGAAGACGTGGTGGTGGACGAGAAGCTGGTGGAGATCGTCCGCGAGGCGGCCGCCCAGGGCTATCGCTTCGCCCTGGACGATTTCGTGGTCCAGGACCAGTACAAGCCTCTGCTGCCCCTGGTCAGCTATGTGAAGCTGGACGTCATGGCCCATGACGAGACGTCCCTGGCCCAGCATGTCGCCGAGCTGCGCGCCTACCCGGTCAAGCTGATCGCCGAGAAGATCGAGACCCACGAGGACTACAAGCGCTGCCTGGCCCTGGGCTTCGATTATTTTCAGGGCTATTTCCTCTGCCGGCCGCGCATCATCAAGGGCCAGAAGGTCCAATCGGCCTCCCATGTGATCCTCAAGCTGCTCCAGGAGCTGCAGGACCCGAAGATCACGCCCCAGCGCATCGAGGGCCTGTTGGCCCAGGACTCGGCCCTGTCCTTCAAGCTCTTGCGCATCATCAATTCGGCCGCCTACAACCTGCCGCGCAAGGTGGAGAGCCTGCGCCAGGCGGTCAACCTCCTGGGCATGAACCAGATCCGCTCCTGGGCGGCCATCATCGCCTTGTCCGGCAAGACCGACAAACCCCGGGAGCTGGCACAGACGCTGCTGGTGCGCGCCCGCTTCTGCGAACTGGTGGCCGAGGCCCAGGGCTTCGCCGGGCCGGGCTCCTATTTCATGGCCGGCCTCTTGTCCGGCCTCGACGCCCTGCTGGATACCGAGATGGCCCCCATGCTGGCCCAACTGCCCATCAGCGAGGACATCACCCTGGCCATCCTGGGCCACCAGGGCGCCATCGGCAGCGTGCTGGACGCCGCCATCGCCCTGGAGCAGGGCGATTGGGACAAGCTGCTCACCCATGGCGTGCCCGAGGACCAGATCCAGCAGAGCTATGTGCGGGCGGTGATCTGGGCCAGGGAGCTCATGGAGGCCATGGGCTGAGGGTTCTTAGAGCCTGATTAACATCTCGATCAAAGGATGAAGCGCAAGGCCGGAAGGGGCGCTCAAACCGGCAGGAAGCCGGTTTGCATGAGCGTAGCGAGCTCGTGAAGTACAGGGATGTACTTCATCAGAAGCGGAGTTTACACGAAGTAAATGAGCATTCTGAGCCACTTCCAACGCCGCGATTCGCCTTTCAGCGAGATGTTAAGCAGGCTCTTAGCCTGGCTTGGCATTCCCCGGCCCGCCCGCCATAATCCCCGGCCATGAACGCTCCCATCTTGTCCATTCAAGGACTTACGCATCGCTACGCCGGGACTCCCGCCCTGGAGGGTATCGCCTTCGCCCTGCGCTCCGGCGAGGTGGTGGGCCTTCTGGGCGAGAACGGCGCCGGCAAGAGCAGCCTCTTGCGCCTGGTCGCCGGCCTGCTGCCCGTGCAGGCAGGCCGGCTGCGCTTCGCCGGTCAGGACCAGCGCCGCGGCGAGCTGGCCTATCTCGCCGATCCTCCGGCCCTGCACGACGATGTGCGCGTCGCGGACTTCCTGGCACTTTCCGCCCGGCTTATGGGCCTTTCCCCCTCGGCAGCCCGCCGGGGCGTGGCCCGGGAGCTGGAGCGCTTGGACTTGGGTGAGCTGCGCGGCCGACTGATCGGCCCCCTGTCCAAGGGCCAGCGCCAGCGGGTAGGCCTGGCGGCCGCCCTGCTGGCCGAGCCGGCGCTCTTGCTCTTGGACGAACCCAGCTCCGGCCTGGATCCGGTGCAGCAGGCCCGCTTCCGGGCCCTGGTCCGGGAACTGGGCCGGGAGCGCGCCGTGCTCCTATCCAGCCATCAGCTGGAAGAGGTCCAGGCCTGCGCCGACCGCGCCCTGATCCTGCACGAGGGCCGGCTGCGCGCCGACCTGGATCTGTCCTGCCTGCGCCAGCCCAGCCTGATCCTGCGCCTGCGCGATGCACCCGCCTTCGAGCTCCTGCGCGAGCTACCCGGGGTCGTCGACGCCGCCGGCCTGGACGGAGAGAGGATCCTGCTCAGCCTGGAGCGCCGCGACGAGTCCATCGCCCCCGCCATCGCCCGCGAGGTCGTGTTGCGCGGCTGGGGCCTCCTGGAGCTGACGCCCGGCGGCAGCCTCCTGGCCAGCCGCTTCTTCGCCATCCTTCAGGAGGGCCGGGCATGATCCTGAGCATCGCCCGTTACGAGCTCCTGCGCCTGCTGCGCTCGCCGGCCGCCTGGGGCATCGCCGCCGTCATGAGCCTGGTGGCCGGCCTGTTCTTCCGCGCCTATGTCCTGGCCTTCCTGGAAACCCAGGCCGGCGCCGAGGGCCAGGCCAGCCTGGGCGCCCAGATCGTCGCCCCCTATGTGGGCGTGCTCTCCCTGCTGCTGCTGCTCTTCTTGCCCCTCTTGGCCATGGCCAGCCTGGCCGGGGAGCGGCGCGCCGGCTCCTTGAGCCTGTGGCTGGCCAGCCGCGCCGGCGCAGCGGCCATCGTCCTGGGCAAGTACCTGGCGCTCCTGGCCTGGACCTGGGGTCTGTTGTTCGTACTGGCCCTGCCGGCCTTGAGCCTGCGCCTGGGCGGCCCGCTGGACGCCGGGCAATGCCTCGCCGCCTTCGGGGGTCTCGCCCTGTTCGCGGCGGCCGTGCTCGCCGTCCTGCTCGCCGCCTCGGCCTGGTGCAGCCAGCCGGCGGTGGCGGCGGGCCTGGGCCTGGGCCTGCTCCTGCCGCTCTGGCTGGTGGAGTCGGCGACCCTGCATGCCCGGGGCTTGAGCCTGTTCGCGGCGGAGACGATGAGCCTCCTGGGGCATCTGCGCCGCCCGCGCGAGGGTCTCATCGACAGCGCCGATCCGGCCTATTACCTCTTGCTCACGTTCCTGGGCCTGGCCTTCGCCCTGGCCGGCCTCGCCCGGGAGCACCAGCCCTGGCGGCGGCTCTGGCCGCGCCTGGCCCTGGCCGCGCTGAGCTTCCTGCTCCTGCTGCCGGCCAGCCAGCTCTGGCGGCTGCGGACGGACGTGTCGGCCAATGGCTGGCACTCCCTGTCCGCCGGGACCCGCGAGTTGCTGTCCAGCCTCAAGGGGGCGCCTGCCCTGCGCTTCTATCTCAGCGACGGCGAGCTTCGCCAGGACCTGCGCCGGCAGCTGGCCCCCTTCCAGGCCGCCCGCCCGGATTTCGCCCTGGACTTCGTCGAAGCCGCCCAGGCCGAGGCCGACGGCCTGGCCAAGGGCGCGGCCCTGCGCCTAAGCCTGGGCCAGGGCGTCGTGGACCTGCCCTATCCCTTCCGGGGCCGCGCCGAGGACGTGCTGGCCCAGGCCCTGCGCCGTCTGGCGCGCCGAGGCCAACGCTGGGTGGTGTTCGTGGAGGGGCATGGCGAACGCGATGCCTTTGGCGGCCTGCCGCGCGACCTGGGACAGTTTCGGAGCCGCCTGGAGCAGCAGGGCCTGACCGTGGTGGCCCAGGGCTTGAGCCGCTTGCAGACCCTGCCCGACAACACCGGCCTCGCGATCCTGGCCAGCCCGGCCAGCCGCCTGCCCGAGCACGATCGCGAGGTCCTGCGCCGCTACCTGAGGGCCGGCGGGGCCCTGCTCTACCTGCTGGATCCGGAGCCGGTGCCGGCCGAGCACGAGCTGCTCGCCGAGCTGGGCCTGTCCCGCCTGGCGGGCACGATCCTGGATCCGGCCGGCAGCCGGCGCGGCACGCCCCACCCGGCCGTGGCCCTCGTGGAGCGCGCCGAGGCCCATGCCCTGAGCGAAGGCCTGAACAACCTCCTGGCCCTGCCCTGGGCCGCCGCCCTGGAGACGCGCCCGGACGCCGGCTGGAAGGCTGCTCCCTTGCTGCGCAGCGACAAGGACAGCTGGCTGGAGCTGGGCGATCTGGACCATGGCCCGCGCTTCGAGCCGGAGCTGGGCGAGGCCGCCGGGCCCTTCAGCCTGGCCTGGACCCTGGAGCGCCCGCTGGGCGGCAAGACCCAGCGCGCCCTGGTGGTCGGCGACGGCAACTTCCTCTCCGACGGCGCCCTGGGCAATTACGGCAATGCCGAACTGGGCCTGCGCGCCGTGGACTGGCTGCTGGCCGAAGCCTCGACCCCTGCCGGTTCGCCGCGTCAGCGTGTCGATGCCAGCCTGCAACCCTCCGCCGCCCTGGACTTCCTGCGCGACTGGGCCTTCCCCTGGCTATTTCCCGGCCTGAGCTTGAGCCTGGCCATCGGCCTCGCCCTCTGGCGCCGCCGCTGAAATCCGCTTCCGAGTAAAACGACCATGCCTGAGACCGACCATGCCTGAGTTGCCCGAGGTCGAAACCACGCGCCGGGGCATAGCCCCCCATGTCCTGGGCCGGGCGGTCCGCGCCGTCACCGTGCGCGAAAGCCGTTTGCGCTGGCCGGTGGCCGAAGAGTTGCAGACCCTGCTGCCCGGCTCGCGCTTCTCCGAGACCCGCCGGCGCGGCAAATACCTCCTGCTGAAGACCGAGCTGGGCTGGCTGATGATCCACCTGGGCATGAGCGGATCGCTGCGCCTGGTCAGCGGCGATGAACCGGTGAAAAAGCACGATCATGTAGACATCGAGCTGGATAACGGCATGATCCTGCGTTATCACGATCCGCGCCGCTTCGGCGCCCTGCTCTGGGTGCGCGAGCCGGACAGCCATGCCCTGCTCTGCGAACTGGGCCCCGAACCCCTGGAGCCCGGCTTCGACGGCGCCTATCTGCATGGCCGCGCCCAAGGCAAGAGCCTCGCCATCAAGAGCTTCATCATGGACAGCCATGTGGTGGTGGGTGTGGGCAATATCTACGCCAACGAAGCCCTGTTCCGCGCCGGCATCCACCCCGACCGGGCCGCCGGACGCGTGGCCAAGGCCCGCTACGAGAAGCTCGCCGAGGCCATCCGCGCCGTACTCACCGAAGCCATCCGCATCGGCGGCACCACCCTACGCGATTTCGTCGGCGGCGACGGTGCGCCGGGCTATTTCCAGCAAAAGCTCAATGTCTACGGACGCGGCGGGCAGACCTGCCGGGTCTGTGGGGAGTTATTGAAGGAAAGCCGCCACAACAACCGGGCCACGGTGTTTTGCCCGCGCTGCCAGACCTGAAGAGGGAAGAAAAGCGGATTAACCGCCAAGGCCGCAAAGAATGACCAGAGCGGTTATACCGCCTACGAAATCTTCCCTCCGCGGCCTTGGCGGCCTTCGCGGTTTATATCTTCCTGGTTTCCTTGGCGTTCTTGGCGCCTTGGCGGTTAATCCCTTCTTGCGCTAATCCGAGGTTTTCCCCGTCAGCCGCCGGTACTTGTCCATCAGCTGTTCCCGGGTTTCCTCGTGGGCGGGGTCCAGGGGGATGCAGTCCACCGGGCAGACCTGGCGGCATTGGGGCTCGTCGAAATGGCCGACGCATTCCGTGCATTTGCCCGGATCGATGACATAGAACTCCGGTCCCTGGGAGATCGCCTCGTTGGGGCATTCCGGTTCGCAGACGTCGCAGTTGATGCACTCGTCGGTGATGATCAGGGCCATGGCGATGCTTCCCTTACTTCCCGGCGATCTTGGCCTTCATGGCCTGGGCGATGGCCGGTGGCACGAAGGGCGTGACATCGCCATGCAGCACGGCGATCTCGCGCACCAGGGTCGAGGAGATGAAAGAATACTGCTCGGCGGGGGTCAGGAAGATGGACTCCAGCTTGGGATGCAGGCGCCGGTTCATGTTGGCCAGCTGGAATTCGTACTCGAAGTCGGACACGGCGCGCAGGCCGCGCAGCAGCGCATCGGCGCCGCGCTGGTGGGCATATTCCACCAGGAGGCCGGAGAAGCCGGCGACTTCCACATTGGCCAGGTGGCTCAAGGCCTGGCGCGTCAGGTCCACGCGCTCGTCCAGGCTGAACAAGGGCTTCTTGGAGCTGGACGGATTGCCGGCCACGGCCACGATCACGCGGTCGAACAGGCGCACGGCGCGCTCCACCAGATCGACATGGCCGTTGGTCAGCGGGTCGAAGGTACCCGGGTAGATCACGGTCTTGTGCATGTTGTGGCGCGCTCCGCAGGCTTTTGGCGAGGCGCCTAGCATACACCAGCGTCAAGGCCAGACCAAAGCAGCTACAATAGCCCGTTCAAATGCCATTCGATTCAAGCCCATGCCGCTGATTTTCCCTGCCCTCCCGCCGGACAAGTCCTACCGCCACAAGCCCCTGGCCGGGCGGCTGCGATGAAGACCCGGGATCGCATCCTGGCCGAGGCCCTGCGCCTGTTCAACGAGCAGGGCGAGCGGGCGGTGACCACCAACCATATCGCCGCGGCCCTAGGCATGAGCCCGGGCAATCTCTACTACCATTTCCGCAACAAGGAGGCCATCGTCGCCGCCCTGTTCGAGGCCATGGCCGGGCGCTTCGAGGCGCTTTTGGCCCAGAGCCAGGGTGAGCGCATGTCCCTGCCGGCCCTCCTGGCCTTCCTGGACGGGCTGTTCGACAAGCTCTGGCGCTACCGCTTCTTCAACCGCAACCTGTCCCATCTGCTGTCCCGGGACGAGAAGCTGGCCGCCGACTACGCCGAATACACGACGCGCATGCTCCAGCATCTGCGCCTCCTGCTGCGCGCCCTGGACGAGCAGGGCGTCCTAGCCATCCCCGCCGACGAGCTGGACGGCCTGGTGGACAACACCTGGCTGGTGGGGACCTTCTGGCTCAATTACCGGGAAAGCGCCTACCACGACCAAGCCCTCACCGAGGCCACGGTGCGCGCCGGGATCAGCCAGATCCTCGGCCTGTACAAGCCCTATGTGCGGCCCGAGGCCCGGGAACTCTATGCCGGCCTGCGCAGGCACTACACCGGAAGCTGATAACGAACCTGGCAAGGCCCGGGGCATGGCCTATGCTTAGGAAGTAGTCCCTTCAGCCGCCTGCCGCCATGAACCTGAAAGCCATCACCCGCCGCAAGCACCAGCGTCTGCCCGTCAATTTCGAAGTGGAGATCAGCCACATCAGCTTTGGTGTGCAGATCTTACGCACCCGCAATATCAGCGACGGCGGCGTCTTCCTGGTCACGGAAACTCCGCCAGCTATCGGCGAGCTGGTCATGGTGCGCCTGCGCGGCTTCCTGGGCGATGGCGACGAGCCCCCCCAGCTGTCCATGCGCGTCGTGCGTATCGAGACCCTGGGCTGCGGCCTGGAATTCTGCGACGAGTGCGAGGTGTTATGAGCGGCACTCGCGGCGCGAGTGCCCATCCCAATTGCCCTCTCCCCTCGTGGGAGAGGGCGGACCGCGCCACCGGCGCGGTGGGAGAGGGGGGGGTTCCTAACCCATCACGCCTTCTTCCTCCCCCCTAACTCCCCCGCCAAGCCCTCCGCCAGCCGCGCCACCATGGCGTAGATGGACAGCTGCGGGTTGGCGCCCAGGGAGGTGGGGAAGATCGAGCCGTCGAAGACCGAGAGGTTTTCCAGCTGGTGATGGCGGCCCTGGGGGTCCACCACGCCGTCCCGCGCGTCCTTGGACAGGGCGCAACCGCCCATGACATGGGCGCTGACCACGCGGGCATGGAGGATCGCCATGGGCAGTTCGGCGATGGCCTTCCTGGCCTGGGCCCAGCTCGTGTAGGCGCCGGCATCCTCGTGCAGGGGCATGACCTCGCTCATGCCGGCGGCGAACTGGATCTCCGCCATGGCCAGATAGGCCCGGCGCATGCCCTCCCAGAGATAGTCCGTGATCGGGTAATCCAGCAGCGGAAAGCCGTGCTCGTCCAGGCGCACCCGCCCGCCCGGGGCTTCCTCATGAAAGCCGTCACGCATCAGGGCGATGATGGCCTGGGCCTTGTCGAAGCGCTCCATGAAGCCCCGGTGGGCACGGCCATGGCCGCCTACCAGGACGCTGCCGATCAGGGGATGCATGGGCGGCACTTCCAGCTTGAAGCCGCAGCGCCCGTCCTCGGGCCAGAGGAAGTGATCGCTGTACACGCTCTGGGGCGCGCCCTCGAAGCCCTTGATGGGCGTCGGGCTGATGGCAGTGGAAACCACGACCGGATGCAAAAACGTGCGCCGGCCCAGGACGCCCTGGGGATCGGGCGCCTCCGAGCGCAGGAGCACGGCCGGCGAGCCGATGGCTCCGGCGGCGAGGATGGTGTGGCGTGCCTTGACCGTGATCCGGCGCTCGCGGCGTACCTGCCCGTACTCGTCCATGCCCAGTGCCAAGACACCGCGCACCTGCTCCCCGGCGATGTCCAGGCGTTCGACCCGGCAGCGCGAGACAACCACGGCACCGCGCTTCCAGGCCTCCGGCAGGGTGGTCACCAGCATGGACTGCTTAGCGTTCGTGGGGCAGCCCATGCCGCAATAACCCAGGTTCCAGCAGCCCTTCACATTGCGGCTGATGATCTTGGCCGGCACGCCCAAGGCCTCGCAGCCCCGGCGCAGCGCCTCGTTATTGGCATTGGGCGGCACGGCCCAGGGCTCGATGTTGAGGCGTTTTTCCTGGCGCGCGAACCAGGGCTCCAACTCGGCGCGGCCATAGCCGGGCAGACCCAGGGTCTTATCCCAGTGCTCCAGGGTTTTCTCCGGCGTGCGGAAACTCGTGGTCCAGTTCACCAGGGTGGAGCCGCCCACGGCCCGGCCCTGGAGGATGGAGATGCCCTTGTCGGCGGTACGCCGGCCGGCGGCCTCTTGGTAGAGCTCCGGGTAGGCGATACGCTCCTGCATCCTGAAATCGCGGGAGCTCCGCAAGGGACCCTCTTCCAGGAGCACGACCTTGAGGCCGGCGGCGCTCAGGATCTCGGCGCTGACCCCGCCGCCGGCGCCGGTGCCGATGATGGCCACGTCGGCCTCCAGCACGAGATCGCGTTCCAGCTGGCTACCGTCGTGGTGCTGCCAGCCGGAGGCCAGGCCCTCGGCGATGGGATCGGGAATTCCTGTCATGGCTTCAATCCAAAATGGGCGGCGGGCCGCCGTAGCCGATCCCGGACCAAGCGGCGGGCGTGCCATACCAGACCCCCAGGATCAGATCGTGCAGGCCGGCATAGGCCGTGCGCAGCAGGTCCAGATAACTCTCCCGCCACTCGCCGAGGAACTCCTCCACCTGGGCCGGACGCAGCTCGGCCCACTGGGCCCAGAGCCCGGTCAGGGCCAGGCGCGACAATCGGCCATCCAGTAGCTCGAAGAGCTGGCGCAGCTCATCGCGGGTACGCTCCGGCAGATGAGCAATGGCGCTATCCAGGTCGCGGATCACGCCCTCGATGGCGGCCTTGCGCCCCTCTACCGGCAGCGCCCCGGCCAGGATCACGGGCACGACGGCGGCGAGGATCAGCTGGTCGGCTTCGGTGAGGAAACGGCTCGCCATGGACGTCTCGGCCAGGGCCAGGGCCGGCGCGCCGGCCAGCAGCGCCCCGCCCTGCAGGGCATGGACCAGGAGCTGGCGGCGGCTCAGGAGCATTTCAGGATCAGCCGCAGCAGGATCCGCGCCAATCGGCCATGGGGCGGGTGGAACAGGCTCAGGGTGTTGAGCCGGGACTGGGTGAACACGCCCTTGGCATGGGAGAAAGTCTTGAAGCCCTCCGGGCCGTGGTAGGAACCCATGCCGCTGGGGCCGATGCCGCCGAAGGGCAGGGCATCCTGGGCGATCTGCACCAGGCACTCGTTGATGCAGGCCCCGCCGGAGTGGGTGCGCGCCAGGACATCCTCGCGCCGCGCTTTGTCCTCGTCGAAGACATAGAAGGCCAGGGGTCGGGGATGGCCATTGATATAGGCGATGGCCGCCTCGGTGTCACGGTAGCCGAGGATGGGCAGCAGAGGGCCGAAGATCTCCTCCTGCAGGATGCGCATGTCCTCGGTGGCGCCCATGACCGCCGTGGGCATCAGCTGGCGGCCGCTCAACTTGCCATCCAGCAGGGGCAAGAGCCGGGCGCCCTTGGCCTGGGCCTCGTCCAGCAGGGCGCAGAGCCGGGCATGGTGGCGCTCGCTGATGATGCTCGTCATCTCGCTGCGCTCGCTGCCGTAGAAGCTCTGCACGACGCGGCGCACGGCCTCGGCGAAGGCCTGCTCCTGACCCTCGGGCACCAGGACGTAGTCCGGCGACACGCAGATCTGCCCGGCATTCAGGAACTTGGCGAAGCAGATGCGCTTGGCCGCCACGTCCAGGTCGAAACCGGGGGCGATCAGGGTCGGCGACTTGCCGCCCAGCTCCAGGGTCACCGGCACCAGGTTTTCCGCCGCCGCCTTCATGACCTCCCGGCCGATAGCCGTGGAGCCGGTGTAGAGCAGGTGATCGAAGGGCAGGCGCGAAAAGGCCGCCGCCAGCTCAGGGCCGCCGTTCACCACCTCCACCAGGCCTGCGGGCAGGCATTCCGCCAGGATCCTGGCCAGGAGCTCGCCGGTTTTCGGCGTGTATTCCGAGACCTTAACGAGGACCCGGTTGCCGGCCGCCAAGGCGCCGGCCAGGGGGCCGATGGCGAGATAGAGCGGGTAGTTCCAGGGCACGATCACGCCCACCAAGCCCTTGGGCTGGTAATGGAGACGGGCCTTGGCCGGCTGGAACCACAGGGACACCGGACGACGCTCCGGGCGCATCCAGCGGCGTAGATGGCGACGGGCATAGCCCAGGGCTTCCAGGGCCGGGAACAGCTCGGTGAGCTTGGTCTCCATGACCGCCCGGCCGCCAAAATCGGCATCCATGGCCGCGCACAGGGCCTCCTCGTGGCGGACCAATGCCTCATGCAGGGCCTTCAGCCAGCCGCGCCGTTCCTCGGCGGCCGGGTAGGGCTGGGCCTGGGCCGCCGCGCGCAGGCGCTGGAAGGCGCTGGAGAGCTCGGCGTGCTCGGGGAGATGGGCGGGTGCATTCATGGGCAGTCCCCAAACAATGGTTGGACCACAGAGTACGATAATCGACCGGCTCTTGCCTAGAGCTTTAGCTCTAATCCATCGGCTTGTCACAATCCCCTGTCACCCAATGTACTGCACCCTGTCATGGAATCGACCCGGAACCGTCATGCCCAAGCCCTAGCTTAGTCGCCTTTGGATGCCGCCGTGGCGTCCACCAGGAGATCAGCATGCACACACCGTGGTTCAAGCCGGGCGCCGTGGCGCTCGCCATCCTCGCCAGCCTCCCGGCCCAGGCCGCCGACCTGGTCATTTCCCAGGCCTATGGCGGCGGCGGCAACAGCGGCGCCACCTGGCGCAACGATTTCGTGGAACTCTTCAACCGGGGCAGCGCGCCGGTGGACCTCTCCGGCTGGAGCCTGCAGTACGCCAGCGCCAGCGGCGGCTCCTGGCAGAAGACCGCCCTGTCCGGCAGCCTGCAGCCCGGCCAGTACCTCTTGATCCAGCAGGCCGCCGGCGCAGGCGGCAGCCAGAACCTGCCCAGCCCCGATGTCATTGGCACGATCGCCATGAGCGGCACGGCCGGCAAGCTGGCCCTGGTCAGCCATAACACGGCCCTGAGCTGCGGCGCGGCCGCCGGCTCCTGCGCCGGCGTCGCCGGCATCGTCGATTTCCTCGGCTATGGCAGCGCCAACAACAGCGAGACCAGCCCGACCCCGGCCCTGAGCAATACCACGGCGGCCCTGCGCAACGACAACGGCTGTACCGACAGCGATAACAATGCCGCCGATTTCACGCTGGCCACGCCCGCGCCGCGCAACCGGACCAGCGCCGTCGCGGCTTGCGGAGAAGTCCTGCCGCCCCCGCCGCCCCAGGGTCAGACCCGTATCCACCAGATCCAGGGCGCGGCCCACCGCTCGCCCCTGGAAGGCCAGGCGGTCGAAAACCTGCCCGGCATCGTCGTCGCCAAGAAGGCCAACGGCTTCTGGATGATGGATGCGATCGGCGACGGCAACCCCGCCACCTCCGAGGGCCTGTACGTCTACACCGGCAGCGCGCCTAACGTCGCCGTCGGCGATGCGGTCCGGGTCTCGGGCACGGTGGCCGAGTACCGCCCGGGCGGCAGCGGCGGCGCCAGCAACCTGACCATCACCCAGCTGACGGGCCCGACCGTCGTGGTCGAGTCCCAGGGCAATGCCCTGCCCGTAGCCGTCATCGGCCAGGGCGGCCGCGCCATCCCCACGGCCGTCATCGAGAACGATGCGAGCGGCGACGTGGAAGCGGCCGGCGTGGTCTTCGACCCGGCCCAGGACGGCCTGGACTTCTGGGAGAGCCTGGAGGGCATGAACCTGCGCGTCGCCGATGCCGTGGCCAGCGGCCCGACCTCCAAGTACAAGGAGATCCCGGTCCTCGCCGACAATGGCCTGGCCACCGGCACGCGCACGCCGCGCGGCGGCATCGTCATCGACGCCGACGACTACAACCCGGAACGCCTGATCCTCGACGATGTCCTGGCGACCCTGCCGACCGTGAACGTCGGCGCCCATCTGGGCGGGGTCGAGGGCGTCTTGGACTATGGCTTCGGCAACTACAAGCTCTATCCGCGCACCGCGCCGGCCGTGCTCGACGACGGCCTCGCCGCCGAGACCGCCAGCCCGGCGGCCGCCGCCCAGCTGTCCATCGCCGCCTACAACGTGGAAAACCTGGACGCCCTGGAGCCGGAGGCCAAGTTCCAGCGCCTGGCCGCCCAGATCGTCGGCAACCTGCAGAGCCCGGACCTCCTGGGCCTCATGGAAATCCAGGACGACAACGGCGCCACCAATGACGGCGTGGTCGGTGCCGATGCCACCCTGGACCGCCTGGTGAGCGCCATCCAGGCCGCCGGCGGCCCGGCCTATGCCTGGCGCTACATCAGCCCGACCGATGGCCAGGACGGCGGCGAGCCCGGCGGCAATATCCGCGCCGTGCTGATGTTCAACCCGGCCCGTCTGTCCTTCGTGGACAAGGCCGGCGGCGATGCCCAGACCGCGACGGCCGTGCTGGCCGATGGCGGCTTGAGCCTGTCGCCGGGCCGCATCGACCCGACGAACCCTGCCTTCGCCAATAGCCGCAAGCCCCTGGCCGGCGAATTCCGGGTCAATGGCCGGCGCCTCGTGGTCATCGCCAACCATTTCAACTCCAAGGGCGGCGATCAGCCCCTGTTCGGCCGCTACCAGCCGCCGGCCCGGAGCTCGGAAGTCCAGCGCAAGGCCCAGGCCACGGTGGTCGCCGACTTCGTGCGCGAGCTCACAGCTAGGGATCCGGCGGCGCACGTGGTCGTGCTAGGCGATCTCAACGACTTCGAGTTCTCCGAGAGCGTGGGCCTCCTGAAGGCCGCCGGACTGCACGATCTCATCGAGACCCTGCCCAAGGCCGAGCGTTACACCTATGTCTACGAGGGCAATGCCCAGGCCCTGGATCACATCCTGGTGAGCGGGGAAGTCCTGGCCAAGGATCAGCCTGTCTACGACGTCGTGCATGCCAATGCCGAGTTCGCCGATCAGGCTTCCGACCACGATCCGGAGCTCCTGCGCATCAGCATCGCCTTGGCGGCCCAGGACGTCACGGCCCAGCTCGCCGTCAGCAAGTCCGGCCTGGTCTATGACCGGGTGAGCAAGCTCTACAAGGGCACGCTGAGTCTGAAGAACAACGGCAGCGCACTGGCCGGTCCCCTGACCCTGCGCTTCGCCGGCCTGCCGGCGGGCGTCACCCTGGCCAGCGGCAATGTCCCCGGTCAGCCGAGCTGGCAGCAGGTGGCCAAGCCCCTGGCCGCCGGCGCCAACCTGAGCGTTAGCATCAGCTTCAAGCTCAGCGGCGGCGCCAAACCGGCCTACAGCCTGAGCATCCTGAACGGCCAGCCCTGAGCCCCTGCGATGCCGGCCGGTCTTAGCCGGCCGGCATCGCGTTTAACGGAGTATTCCCATGAAATCCTTGATGAAACTGATCATCGGCCTCGCCGCCGGCCTGGCCTTCCAGGCCGCCCAGGCCCTGCCCCTGCATTTCCAGATCACCGTCAACACCGCCGCCCTGGCCGGCCAGGGCGGCTACCTGGATCTGCAGCTGAACCCGAACGGCGAAGGGGCGGTGCCCCTGAACCTGCAGCTGGGCCGTTTCGACGGCCCTCTGACGCCGGACGGCGCCGGTCAGCTGGACGGAGAGGCCAGCGGTAAGCTCGATGGCCTGAGCCTGGGCAATGGCCAGATGCTCAATGCCCTGCTGCAGCCGGTGATCTTCGGCGACTGGTTCGGCTTCGTGCTGACCGTCTCCGACGATCTGCAGGCGGCGCTCGGCGAAGGCTCCAGCTTCTCCCTAGGCCTCCTGGGCACGGACTTCGCCGCCCTCTTGGGCGACGAGCTGGGCAGCCTGCTGCGCCTGGAATTCATTCCCGGCCAGGGTCTGAGCCTGCTTAACTTCGGCGGGGAGCTTGTGCAGATCCGCGCCCTCGCGGTGGGGGAGCCGGCGGCCCTGGCGCTCGTGGGCCTGGGCCTGCTGCTGGTGCGGCGGCGGGTCTGATACGGCGCCCATAGCAAAAAACCGCCGGAAGGCGGTTTTTTGTTTACCAGGCGTCACCGCTCAACAGCGATAGGAGGGGCTCAGCTCATGCACCGCCGCGATAAAGGCCCCGGCATGCTCCGGCGGCACGTCCGGGGTGATGCCATGACCCAGGTTCATGACATGGCCGGGACCTTGGCCGAAGCTCGCCAGCACCTTGGCCACTTCCTCGCGGATGCGCTCCGGGCGGGCGTAGAGCACGGCCGGATCCAGATTGCCCTGGAGGGCGACCCGCCCGCCGGTCAGTTCGCGGGCGCGGGCCAGATCCGTGGTCCAGTCGACGCCCAGGCAGTCGGCGCCGGTCTCGGCCATGGCGTCCAGCCAGGCGCCGCCGTTCTTGGTGAACAGGGTCACCGGCACGCGCCGGCCCTCGGCCGCCCGGTTCAGGCCGGCGACGATCTGCTGCATATAGCGTAGGGAGAATTCCCGGTAGCAGGCCGGGCTCAGTACCCCGCCCCAGGTGTCGAAGATCATCACGGCCTGGGCGCCGGCGGCAATCTGGCCGTTCAGGTAGGCGATCACCGAGCGCGCCAGGACGTCCAGCAGGGCATGCAGGGTCTCGGGCGCATCGTAGAGCATGCCCTTGATATGGCTGTAGGTCTTGGAGCCCGCGCCCTCCACCATGTAGGTGGCCAGCGTCCAGGGGCTGCCGGAGAAGCCGATAAGCGGCACCTGGCCGGCGAGTTCGCGGCGGATGGTGCGCACCGCGTCCATCACGTAGCGCAGCTCGCCTTCCGGATCGGGAGGGCCCAGGCGCGCCACATCGGCGGCGCTGCGTATCGGGCGCTGAAAGGCCGGACCTTCGCCTTGGGTGAAATAAAGCCCCAGGCCCATGGCGTCGGGCACGGTCAGGATGTCGGAGAACAGGATGGCGGCGTCCAGGGGGAAGCGGCGCAAGGGCTGCATCGTCACTTCGCAGGCCAGCTCCGGGTTCTTGCACAGGCTCATGAAATCGCCGGCCTGGGCGCGCGTGGCCCGGTATTCCGGTAGGTAGCGCCCGGCCTGGCGCATCATCCACACCGGCGTGCGCGGCGTTTCCTGCTTGAGGGCGGCGCGCAGGTACAAATCGTTCTTCAGCTCGACCATGGGGACTCCATCACGGGGCGGCGGGCGGGATGCCGATCATACCGGCTTGGCGCCTTCGGCTCCATCGGGCAGCATGCCGCAGCGGGCGAAACGGTTCTCAGTGCGCCGCCATGTCCTTGTGCACCGCCGCGAGGGACTTGGCCCAGGGCTTCTCCGGCAAGCTGGGCAGGCCGGCGGCCGCCGCGAGGGCGGCGTTGCGGCTGGGATAGAGCCCGTAGGTCAGCACGTACATCGGCTTGCCGGCGCGTTCGGTGCGGTAGACGCGCAACTCGCCGGACAGGCCGTGGCGGCGGATATAGGCATCCACCTTGGCCTTGTCGGACAGGCCCACCAGCTGCAGGGTGTAGTGGCGGGGGCTCGCGGCCTTCAGGCCTTCCTCGTTGCGCGGCAGGCTCATGGCCAGGGCCGGCGCGGCCTCCGCTGCCACGGCCTTGGCTTTCGGTTTGCTCGCCTTGCGCGGCTCGGCGGCGGGCTTGGTCGCGGCGGTGGCGGGCTCGGCTTTGGCGGCCGGCGCCGGGGTTTCCGGCTGGGCGGCCACGACGGTCGGAGCGGCTTCAGGCTGGGCAACCGGCTCGGCCGGCGGCGTGACGGGCAGGGACTCCGCTGGCGGCATGGCCTGGGCCGGCGTTTCGCTAGTGGCGCCGGCGACCGGCGCGGCGGTGGCCGCGTTGCCGCTGGCGGGCGCGTCCGTCCCGAGGAGCGGCGCGGCGGCTTCCGGCTGCGGCGCCGGGACCTCCGGCTTGACCGCCGGGGCCGGCGCCACGCTCATGCCTGGGAGGGTGCCGGCCGGGCGTCCCGCCTGGGGCTCGGCCTCGAAGAGCTTGGGCAGCTGCAGCACTAGCACGCCCAGGAGCAAGACCGCCCCCAGGCCCAGCAGGCTGCGCTTCATGGCAGGGCTGAGGCTCACCGATTCCACTTCCAGGGCGCTGGCGATGGTGAGCAGTTCGCTCAGGAAATGCCCGGCCTGGCGATTGATGGCCGCCGGCAGACCCTGCCCGGCCTTGTGCAAGGCCTCGAGTTGTTGCGGGGTCAGCGGCAGGTTCTGGCTGAACCCGGCCGCCGCCAGGCGATGCTGCAGATAATCACCGGTCTCGGCCACGGCCAAGGGCGGCAGGCTCAGGAAGTACACGTCCTCGCGGCTACCGCTGACCCCGGTCTGGGCCAGCATGGCGGAGAGATGGGGCTCGCCGAACAGGACCAGTTTGAGGGGCGGCTCGGTCTGTTCGCGCAGGCGATGCGCCAGGAGGACCAGGGCCTCCACAACGCTGTGATCCAGGGTATCGGCATCGTCGACCACCAGGACCCGGGGCGTGTCGCCGCCAGTGGCCAAGCGGCGCAAGAAGCCCTCGACCTCGACCTCCCGGCCCTGGCTCAGATCGTCGCCGAGGCCGAGGGCTTCAGCCACCTGGTGCAGGATCTGGGTGGTGGTGTGCAGGGGATGGGCCAAGAGGGCACAGACTTCCGCCTCTTCGGCATAGCGGCGCACGAACTCCTTGCGCAGCATGGTCTTACCCGAACCGCTGGGGCCGGTGACCACCAGGAGCATATTGCCGTAGCGGCAGTAATGCTCCAGCTGCTCCAGGGCGGCCGCGAAGCCCGTGCCCGCGAAGAAGGGCAGGTCCGCATCGGGGGCGAAGGGATCGAAGCGCAGGCCCCATTCGGCGACAAATCCGGAATCGGCGGACGGCATGTGGTTGGGCTCCATGGAGGACCTTCTCGTTGTTCTTGTGGTGGGCGATGGGCATGCGCGCCATTGAAGCACAAGCGCCGCGCCACAACCAGCCGCCCTGGGGTCGAAGTCAAGCGCCGGCCAGAACCGCCAGAATCTCAGCCTCCGACACCGCCTCGGCGATGCGCACCCGCCCCAGCCCCTGGGGCAGGATCAGGCGCAGGGCGCCGTGCAAATTCTTCTTGTCGACCCGCATCAGCTCCAGCATGCGCTCCGCGCTCAGCTCGGTCGGCGGACGGGTGGGCAGACCGGCACGTTCCATCAGGGCCTGGATCCGGACTAGCTCGGCCTCGCTCAGCTCGCCCTGGCGCCGCGCCAGGCGCGCCGCGAGCACCAGGCCGCAGCCCACCGCTTCGCCATGCAGCCAGGTCCCATGCCCCAGGCCGGTCTCGATGGCATGGCCGAAGCTGTGCCCCAGATTCAGCCAGGCGCGCACACCTTCCTCGCGCTCGTCGGCGGCGACGATGCGCGCCTTGTTGCGGCAACTGGTGGCGATGGCCTGGCGCAGGGCTTCCGGCTCCCGCGCCCTCAGGGCATCCATCTGACTTTCCAGCCAGGCGAAAAAGGGCAGATCACCGATCAGGCCGTACTTGATGATCTCGGCAAGTCCGGCGCTGAACTCACGCTCGGGCAGGGTGCCCAGGGTGTCGGTATCGATCAGCACGGCCCGGGGCTGGTGAAAGGCACCGATCATGTTCTTGCCCAGAGGGTGATTGACCCCGGTCTTGCCACCCACCGAGGAATCCACCTGGGCCAGGAGCGTGGTGGGTACCTGGACGAAATGCACGCCGCGCTGGTAACAAGCCGCGGCAAAGCCGGTCATGTCGCCGATGACCCCGCCGCCCAGGGCGACCAGGGTCGTGTGCCGGGTATGACGTTTCTCCAGTAGGGCGGTGAATACCGCGTCCAGGGTGCCGAGGCTCTTGTAGGACTCGCCATCGGGCAGCAGGACGACATCGGTTTGGACATCGGCAAGCGCCGCCTGGAGCCGTTCCAGGTACAGGCCCGCGACGGTGGGATTGCTGACGATCATGGCCTGACGAGCGCGCAAGGCCGGCCGCAGGAGCTCGGCCCGATCCAGGAGGCCGGCGCCGATATGGATGGGATAGCTGCGCTCGCCCAGGGGTAGGTTCAGGGTCTCAATCATGGCGACTCAGGGATTCGGTATCGAGATGACGCAGGATGTCCAGGGCCACGGCCTTGACCGAGCGGCCGTTGGTGTTGACGGTCAGATCGGCCACTTCCCGGTACAGGGGTTCGCGCTGGCGGATCAACTCCAGGAGGCGCGCCTCCGGATCGGGGGTCTGCAAGAGGGGTCGGGTCCGATCCCGGCGCGTGCGCTCCAGCTGTTGCTCGATGGAGACCTTGAGATAGACCACGAAGCCCCGTCCGGCCAGGCAGCGGCGATTGGCCGGGTCAAGGATGGCGCCACCGCCGGTGGCCAGGACCACGCCCTCCAGGGCGGTCAACTCGTCGACGATGCGCTGTTCGCGCAAGCGGAAACCCGGCTCGCCCTCCAGCTCGAAGATCCAGCTGATGGCGGCGCCGGTGCGCTCCTCGATGGCCTTGTCGGTGTCGAAAAAGGGCCGGTGCATCAGCTCGGCGAGCTGGCGGCCTATGGTGCTCTTGCCCGCCCCCATGGGGCCGACCAGGAATAGATTGCAGCGGGGGGAGAATTCCACGGACGACCCTAAAAACAAACTCGGCGAGAATGATCTCGCCGAGTCTATCACCTAGGTCCCGCGCTTGGGCAGAACGAATTCCGCCGGGGCTTAGAACCGACTTACAGGGCTTCCTTGACGATCTTCGGGGTGACAAAGATCAGCAGCTCGGTTTTGTTGTCCACCTCGTTGGTGCGGCGGAACAACCAGCCCACCGCCGGCAGATCGCCCAGTACCGGGACCTTGGTCTTATCCATTGTCTTGGTCTGCTCGAAGATGCCGCCCAGTACCACGGTCTGGCCATTGTCCACCAGCACCTGGGTGCCGATCTCGCGGGTATCGATGGCCGGAATGCCATCGGTTACCACGCCGCGCCGGTCCTGGTTCACCGTCAGATCCATGATGACGCGCTCATCGGGCGTGATCTGCGGCTTGACCTTGAGGGACAGCACGGCCTTCTTGAAAGACACCGAGGCCGCGCCGGAAGATGTCGCTTCCCGGTAAGGGATTTCCTCGCCGGACTCGATATAGGCCTCGCGCTGGTTGGCGGTCATCAGGCGCGGGCTGGCGATAATCTCGCCGCGACCTTCGCTTTCCAAGGCCGAAAGCTCCAGATCCAGGATCGTGCCGTCGGTGAGGCGGGCGATATTGAAGCCGATGCTGCCGGCCGCTCCCGAGGTCGGCAGATTGACATTCAGGCGGTCGCTAGCAGTCGAGGTGCCGGTATTGCGCATCGCCTCGGCCCCCGTCAGGCTCCCCGCAACGCCAACCTGGCTTCCCTGATCCGAAACACCGAAGCGCACGCCCAGGTCCTCCTTGGCGGTGTTGCTGGCATTGACGATACGGGATTCGATCAAGACCTGGCGTACCGGCACATCAAGGCGGCGAACCAGGCCACGGATCTCTTCGAGCTTGCCCGAGGTATCCTGCACCAGAAGGGTGTTAGTACGCTCGTCCACGGTCACGCTGCCGCGCTCGGACAGAAGGGAGTTCCCGGCCTCGCCGGCGGAAGCCGAGGCCTGTTTGAGCAAGTTCGCCAGATCCGAAGCCTTGGCGTAATTGACCTGGACATACTCGGTGCGCAAAAGCGAAAGCTTCTCCTGCTGAACCTCGTTCTGCAGTTCCAGCTTCTCGCGCGCCGCGATCTCCTCGGCAGGGGCGACCAGGAGCACATTGCCGCTCTGGCGCTTGTCGAGACCCCTGGTCTTGAGAATGATGTCCAGGGCCTGGTCCCAGGGCACGTTTTGCAGGCGCAGGGTGATGTTGCCGCCCACCGTATCCGAGGTCACCATGTTCAAACCGGTGAAGTCGGCGATGAGCTGAAGCACGGAACGCACTTCGATATTCTGGAAATTCAAGGACATGCGTTCACCAGAATAGGCAAACTTGTCCTTTTTTCGCTTCTCTACTTCTTCCGGAGTCAGGGGCCTCAGTTCGATGGTGAAGCTGTTGTCGGCCTGGTAGGCCAGGTATTCGAAATCATCGCCACCCTCGATACTAAAGCGAACCTTGTCCCCGTGTCGGGAAGTTTCCACGGTCCGCGCCGGCGTGGCGAAATCCACCACGTCCAGCTTCCGGATCAGCTCATCGGCGATGTCGGCCTGCATGAAGTCGGCGATCACCGTGCGGCCTTCCTGGCGCAGATCGACCTGGGTCGCGGGATCGGCCAGTTGCACGACGACTCGCGCCTCGCCCTTGTCGCCACGGCGGAAATCGACACCGGAAATGGCACCCGAGGCTGAACTCGGCATGGCCGGAGCGCCAGCATCCGCCGCCGGGGCGGCGCTGACCGCCTGGCTTACGGCACTGGTCTTGGAGGCGCCCAGCGCCACGACGATTTCATTGCCGGCCGTGCGCACGTCATAGGGCACGAGCTGCAGCAGGTTCAAGACCACGCGGGTGCGTCCCTGAGCCTCGACCGCCGTCACGCTACGGGCGACGCCGGTGCCTATGCTGACGTTTTTGCTGGCAAGGGCAGTGGACACGCCTTCAAAATCCAGGGCGATACGCGCTGGATTATCCGTCGTGAATTGCCGAGGTTCGGCCACGGGACCGCTCATGACCAAGCGAACCTCGACCTTGTCGCCGGGCAGGATGTTGTAATCAATGTCCTGAAGCTTTTCCGCCGACCAGGCCAGACCTGGCAGCGCCAGGGCCACCAGGGCGGAAAAACCGAGCGCCGACAAACGGCTCGGGGATGTCATCAGGCCCTTCTTGGATTGATTCGTACGGCCCAGATTCTTCATCATCGTGTCACTCCTGCCCTTATTCCTGGACTTCCAGCGCCAGGGTGGTGGGGCGCTCCATAAAACAACCCAGGCCATCCGGAACGATTTCCGTCATTTCGACCTGATTGTCGGTTATCTTGGTGATATGCCCGTAATTCAGCCCCAGGTAGTTCCCGGGCTGCAAACGATAAATCGAGCCATCGGCCTCGTTGCGTATCAAGGCGAACAACAGCGCGTCCCGACCCAGGGTCCCCACCATCTTCAAGCTATCCAGGCCGAAGCGCTCCAGATCTTCCTTGCGGCGATTGGGATCGGGCGCAAAGCAGTCCTTGGCGGTCAGCAACTCGGCCTCCGCGGCCGGCGTGGCCTTGATAAAGGGATCCCGCAGCTCGGCCGCCCCATAGAGGAAGGCCTCATAGGGCTTGATCTCCGGCAGGGGTGGAATTTTACCGGCCGGCCGCCCATTCACCTGGGCGATATAGGCCTGAAGATCGTCATTGTCTCCGCCGCAGCCCGCAAGGAGAAAGCCGGTGAGCACCACTAGCGGGAGCAGCTTACGCAATTGGTTCATTTGCCCTCCTCGCTGTCGTAACGGTAGGTTTTGGCGGTCGCGCGGAATACCATGTCATCCTTTGTCGAGGCGGGACTGGCCAACGTGAAGTCATGGACGGTCACGATACGGGGCAGCCCGGAAATCTTGCTCACGAATTCACCGAATTGGTGATAGGAACCCGTGACTTCGATGCTGATGGGCTGTTCCGTGTAGAACTCGGCCTTACGCTCCTTCTCCAATTTTATCTGATTGAATTTCAAGCCGCTGCCTGTGCCCGCAAAGGTGATGTCGTCCACCAGGCCAGGCACTTCCGTACTCTTGGGCAGCTGGCGCAGCAAGGCGCCGAAGGATTCCTGCATCACGGCCATCTGCTTGCGATAGTCTTCCAGATTGGCAGCCTTCGCCTGCTTGCTCTCAAACTCCTGGCGCAGCTCGGTTTCCTTGCCCTGCACCTGGACCAGTTGGTCCTGCAGATCGAAGACCCAGTAATAAATCCCGAAAAAGCTCAGAACTGCGATGACCAGGGCGCTGGCCAGGGCCTTGGCCAGCATGGGCCAATCGCCCGGGTTGGACATATCCAGGTTATTGAGCTCTCGAACCTGGCTGGCGAAATCACTCATCACGCGCCTCCTTTGACGGGCTTCGCCCGTTTAGCTGGATTGGCGCTCTTTTTAGGCTTTTTGACATTTTCGTCAACAGTTTCGGCACCGCCAGCAGGTTTCGGAAGGATTTGCTGGGCCTTCATCAAGAATTGCGAGCTGGCCTGACCCGTACTCTTTTCCGCCGTGATGGCTTCCAGCACCGGGGAGCCCAGCCAGGTCGAGTCATCGATATTGCGCATGAACTTGGACACGCGATTATTGGACTCGGTCTTGCCCTTCATGGCCAGGGCAGAGCCGGTCCGACTGAGCTCGGTCAGATAGACGCCGTCGGGGAGCGTGCGCGGCAAGGTGTCGAACAGGCGCACCACCAAGGGTCGGCTCAGCTGCAGGTTCTGGATGATTTCGATGCGGGTCACGAGCTCCTGCTTCTTCTTCTCCAATTCCTTGATCTCGGCGATCTGCTTGTCCAGTTTGACGATCTCGGCCTGGATCAGCGCATTACGCCCTTCTTGATCGGCAATCTGTCCGTCATAGTAAGAGATCACGAAATAGACCAAGGCCACGGCGGCCACCGCGGCCCCCAGCATCATGTAGCCGAACTCGGTTTGGCGCTGTTTGCGTAATTCCTCGCGCCACGGCAGTAGGTTGATTCTTGCCATCAGTCGAAACTCCGCAGGGCCAGGCCGCAGCAAATCATCAGCGAAGGCGCGTCATTGCTGAGGGCCTGGGCGCTGACGCGGGGCGCCAGGGACATATCGGCGAAGGGATTGGCCAGCAGGGTGGGCACGCCCAGACGCTCCTGGACCATCTCGTCGATCCCGGGCACCGAGGCGCAGCCGCCGGCCAGGACGATCAGGTCCACATCGCCGTACTGGCTGGAGGAATAGAAGAACTGCAGGGAGCGGCTGACCTGCTGGACCATGGCTTCCTTGAAGGGCTCCAGCACTTCCGGCTCGTAGTCGTCAGGCAGGCCGCCCTGCTTCTTGGCCATGCCGGCTTCCTCGAAGGACAGGCCGTAGCGGCGCTGGATCTCTTCGGTCAGCTGCGAGCCGCCGAACACCTGTTCGCGGGTGTAAATGGTCTTGAAGTTGCGCACCACCGACAAGGTGGTCATGGTGGCGCCGATGTCGGCGATGGCGATGACCTGGCCCTCGCCCTTGTTGGGGAGCTGGCTACCCAGTAGGCCGAAAGCCCGTTCCATGGAATAGGCTTCGACATCGACCACCTTGGCGGTCAGCCCGGCATACTCGAGTGCATCCACGCGGGAATCGACGTTCTCGGAACGGGAGGCGGCCAGGAGCACGTCCACGCGGTCCGGATCCTTCTCCGATTCACCGAGGACCTCGAAGTCCATGCGCACTTCTTCGAGCGGATAGGGAATGTATTGATCCGCCTCCACCTCGATCTGGCTCTCCATCTCGTGAGGGCTCATATTGCGATCGAGCAGAATGACCTTGGTGATGACGGCGGAACCGGCCACGGCCACGGAGGCATGCTTCAAATGGGTTCCGGACCGGTTGACGGCGCGCTTGATGGCCTCGCCTACCGCCTCGGCATTCTTGATATCGCGCTCGACGACGGCATCGGGCGGCAGGGGTTCGACGGCGTAGCTCTCAACGCGGTATCGCGCACCGACCCGCCCGAGCTCCAACAGCTTGACCGAAGTCGAGCTGATGTCGATGCCCACTAGCGGGGGTTTTTTCCTCCCGAAGAGCATACCCAACATGGCGAAATTCCCACTATCTATGCATGGTTACGATGAATATATGCGTTTTAACATTAAATGCCAGCCTTAACTATGGCTCACTTCACCTTTTTTGCAAAAAGTTCCCTGGCTCGAAAGGCTGGCCCGGTATACTTCGCGCTGTGCTTCCGATGGGCCCGGAAAGCCTCCTGGCGGGGTGTTTCCGGCGGACTCGGCGCGTTCTTCGTGTCGCTGCGGCGGCTGGTGTAAGGCTAGTTATAGTCAGGGCTTCATGAAACTGCTAGGACGTCTCCTGGGCTTTGCCTTCAAAGCCGGTCTTTTCCTGTCCTCCGTGCTCGTTCTGGGCTTCCTCGGCGCTTATCTCTACGTCGGTCCCCAGCTCCCGACCGTGGAGGCACTGCGCGAGGTCAAGCTGCAGACGCCCATGCAGGTGCAGGCCGCCGATGGCCAGCTGATCGCCGAATTTGGCGAGATCCGCCGTATCCCTTTGAAGATGAAGCATGTGCCCAAGCCGCTGATTCAGGCGGTGCTGGCTACCGAGGATCAGCGCTTCTACGAGCATGCCGGCGTCGATCTGGCGGGTCTGGCGCGCATCAGCCTGCAGTTCCTGAGCACGGGGCGCATGCGCGAAGGCGCCTCCACCATCACCATGCAGGTGGCGCGCAATTTCTTCCTCAGTTTCGAGCGCACCTTCACCCGCAAGGCCTATGAGATCTTCCTAGCGCTGCGCATCGAGCAGGAGCTGTCCAAGGACGAGATCCTGGAGCTCTACCTGAACAAGATCGCCTTCGGCCACCGGGCCTTCGGCGTGCAGGCCGCCGCCCAGGTCTATTACGGCACGACCGTCGACCAACTGGATCTGCCCAAGCTGGCCATGCTGGCGGGCATACCCAAGGGCCCGTCCACCCATAATCCCGTCAGCAATCCCGTTAAGGCACTCGCCCGGCGCAACCATGTCCTGGGCCGCATGCTGGACATGGGCTATATCGACCGGACGGCCTACCAGGCCGCCATCGCCAGCGACTTAGGTGCCAGCTATCACGGCAGCCGCTCCAGCGTGGACGCCCCCTATTTCGCCGAGGCCGTGCGCCAGGAAGTGGTGGAGCGTCTCGGCAAGGACCAGGCCTATAACGCCGGCATCCGCGTGATTACGACCCTGAGCCCCAAGGCCCAGGCCTCGGCGCAGCAGGCCCTGCGCCAGGGGCTGGTGCGCTATGACCGGCGCCATGGCTGGCGCGGCGCCGAGCGCCGCCTGAGCGGGCAGGGACCGGCCGCCTGGCTACCCCAGCTGGAGGACGTCTCGGCCTTGGGCGAACTGGAGCCGGCCGTGGTCACCGCCATCCAGGATCGGGACGCCACCCTGCTGCGCCGAAATGGCCAGAGCATCACCCTGAGCTGGGCCGGCATGTCCTGGGCGCGCCGCCATCTCTCCGATGACGGCGTCGGCAAGTCGCCGGCCGGAGCGGCGGAAATCCTGGCCGTCGGCGATCTGGTGCGCGTCTACCGCGATGCCGAAGGTCTGTGGAACCTGGGCCAGGTGCCGGCGGTGGCGGGTGCCTTCGTGGCTCTGAATCCCAAGGATGGCGCCATCGAGGCCATGATGGGCGGCTTCGATTTCAGCCTGAGCAAATTCAACCGCGTGCTCCAGGCCGAGCGCCAGCCCGGATCCAACCTGAAGCCCTTCATCTATAGCGCCGCCATCGCCAAGGGCTTCACCCCGGCCAGCATCATCAACGACGCGCCCATCAGCTTCTGGGACGAGGGCAGCAAGAGCATGTGGCGGCCCCAGAACTCCAATAACCGCTTCCGCGGCCCGACGCGCATGCGCGTGGCCCTGCCGGCCTCCACCAACGTGGTGTCGGTGCGCATCCTGGATGCCATCGGCATCGACTACGCCATCGACTACCTGGGCCAGTTCGGCTTCCCCAAGGAGCGCCTGCCGCGCAACCTGACCCTGTCCCTGGGCACGCCCACCATCACACCCTTGCACGTGGTCACCGGCTACGCCGCCTTCGCCAACGGCGGCTACAAGATCGAGCCTTACTACGTACGACGCATCGAGGACGTCGAGGGCAATGTCCTCTACGAAGCCGAACCGAAGATTGTCTGCCCGCAATGCGAGGTCACCGAACGCCTGGCCGAGGACCAAGAGGCTTCCATGCAGCAGGAACTGGCCCAGGAAACCGGTCAGCCCCTGGAAGTGGCCGAAGACGCCATCGCCATCTGCCCGGAGCTGCCGGTGGACGAGGGCAGCCAGGCCAAACGCGTCGTCGAGGCGCGCAATGCCTATATCATGCACAGCCTCATGGAGGACGTGATCAACGTCGGCACCGCCACCAAGGCCAAGGCCCTGGGCCGGCACGACCTGGCCGGCAAGACCGGCACCACCAACGACGCCCGCGATGCTTGGTTCTCCGGCTATAACCGGGACTGGGTGGCTACGGTCTGGGTCGGTTTCGACGATCAGCGGCGCATGCTGGGCGCCGGTGAGTACGGCGGCAAGGCCGCCTTGCCCATCTGGATGGATTTCATGGCCGAGATGCTCAAGGGCGTGCCCGATCACGACTTCCCTCAGCCGCCGGGCATCGTCCAGGCGCGCATTAACAAGCACAGTGGCCGCCTGGCCAGCGAAGGCGATCCGGACGCCGTCTTCGAAATCTTCCGCAGCGAGGATCTCCCCAAGCTTCAGCCCCTGGCCACTGGTGGCGGCGAGGATCCCTTCGCCCCCACCGAGGCCGAGCCCACGAGCATCGAGGCGGCCGATCCCTTTGCCGGCGATGCAGACCCGGCCGGCACGGCGCTGCCGATGGAGGCAAGTCCGGGCGCCCAGCCCCCGGCCGTCCTGCCGGAGGAGCCGCCCTCGGAGTTGGAGGAGGAGCCCCTGGAGGAACAGGCGTTCTAAGGGCTATTTATCTGCCGCCCGCTGCGAACCGACTCGCACGGGCATCGGCAAGGCCTAGGCTTCGATGCCGGCGTCTCCGCACGGTTTTCGTACGAAATCTTCACAAAACTGCCATGCGAGCGCCAAGCCGTTAATTCCCGGGATAAATTCGCAAACGCCTCCTTCGCGAAATTCATCACACTTATTGAACACCCGAGCTGAATAGCATTTTCATGCTTGCATTCGCTTAAGGTCGCGCCATACTTGCTGGGCCGAGCAGGTCCTGGCGATAGCGCGATGCCCAAGGCTGCATCCCGTACAGACTCGCCCGCGCTCCACGGGGAAAGCCCGAGAGCGCCAACCGTATTGCTCGCCCCGTCATCCAGCCGCAGCACATGCCGCATGCCACTTCATGCTCCGACCGAGTTTTCACCGGTCTACGGGCAGAGAATTCTTTTGCCACATTTCGCTAATCCTGGAACGGAAAAACCATGAGCAAAGACGGGCGCGTACGACTCGATACCGCAGTGTTGAAATCCTTGCGTCAACAACGAGGTTACAGCCAGGAAATCCTGGCCCAGGCTTGCCGTAAACAGGGCATTTGCTTATCAATCGCCACCATCAAACGCGCGGAATCCGGCCGGGAATTGCTTTATCGCAGCGTGCGGGAATTAGCGAAATTTTATCAACTCGAAGTCTCGCAGCTAATTTACCGGACCGACGGCGAACACACCGAAATCCCCCGTGATCGTGACCATGCGATGCATACTCCCGATTGGCAAATGGCCAGCCGTGCCGATGGGGCCGTTGCCAATCTGCGAGCCCATAATGCCGATGAGGCTGAACTGATACCAATGTGATTCGGCGGCCGCGCCGTAAGCATCCAATACTTGCTCTTGCTTGGATCTCGCTCAAGCCAATCGATCTGACAGGAGAAATGTAAATGTCCAGCTACACCCTCAACGTATTGTTCAACCAAGCCGATTTGCCGACGATTTATGCCGCCGGGCAGAAGCTCATCATCATGAAATCCAGCCCGGCCTCGACGCAGCTCGCCTGGGTTGCCGTCAAGCCCTTCGAATCCAATTCCATCAGCTGGACCGACGATTACGCGATGTATGCCTCGCAGACCCAGATCCAATCCGGCGCGACCATCCAGAAGCTCTCCCAAGTCGCCACGCCCTCGGGCGTCGAATATATTTTCGAAAACGGCATGTTCGACGATCCTCAGCCCTATACCCAGAACCCGAATGCCTATGCCACGACCAATGATTTCGGCGAGGCGCTGACCTTCGGTCTGGCCCAGAGCGCATCGGTCAATGGCAGCAGCAATATGTTCTCGCCGCTCAACGCCCAGCTGGTACCGAACCTGAATACGGCCGAATTCATCCCGGTCGAGCAGGTCATCGTGTTCCTGCAATCCAATGTACAGAATGCGCAGGTCATCAGCATCGTCAGCAGCCCGTCCATTAACGTGGACCTGACCACCAATCCCGTGCAGACCATTCAGTATCAGAACGGCCAGTGGATTCAGCAGAGCAGCCAGGCCCGGCTGTCCGAGCGTCACGCCACGCTGTTGCGTGCCGTGGTTCGCTGATCCACCGGGGCGGGAGTCGCGCCGTCGGGCGCCTCCCGCCATTCCATTTGCGGAGAGAGATGATGACTGCTGAAACCCCTGACACCGTCCCGGAATTGAAGATTTTCCTGAGCAAAAAATCCGAGGAGGACTGCACGCTGGCGCCAGGCGCGGTGATGGCTGTGGTCAATTCCTTGGCCATGCCCATCAAGGTCATCGTGGACAACCCCTACACGGAAGTCGGCGGCAGCATCCACTGGGACAGCACGATGACCGACGGCAAGGTCAACATCAATCCCGGCGCCTCCCTGTCCCTGGATTGGCCGGCGGGCGCCGATGGCTTCATCGGCAACACGGGGCCCTCCGCGTTCGGGGTAATTTTCCGCCGCGAAGAGACCGGCGAGCCTGTCAAATCGCCGCCGCGCGAACCGGCCCGGGGCAAGCACAAGACGCCGGGCTGAGCGCGAGCCAGACTAACCCTATTGGAGACTGTTATGAATCCGACCAGCACGCTCAAGCACAAGGCCGAACAGGGAGACCGCAAGGCCCCCGGCCTGGCGGAAGATGTTTTCACCCTGGAACCGGGCGTCAGCCTGACGATAGACAATCCCCTGGATCAGACCGTGACGGCCCGAGTGCACAATGACAGCGCAACGCAAAACGGCAGCGTCAGCTGGGATATCGCCGGGCATATGGGCAGCACCAGCCTAGTGCCCAACGGTTCCGCCAATGTGAATATTCCGGCCAAAACCGCGGCAAAATTCACCAATACGGGCGCAACCGAGTTGACGATAACGCTCTGAACGCCCCCCGTCGCTGGCCCGCGAATCCGCCCAGGGCCGGGCACAGGCAATAAAAAAGCCGCTCATCGAGCGGCTTTTTCGTTTGGCGCAGACGCTTAGGGCAGTAGGTGCTTGACCCCGTCGCGCTCTTCGCAGAGCTCGGTCTCGGTGGTCTTCATGCGCGCCTTGGAGAACTCGTTCAGGGACAAGCCCTGGACGATCTGCCAGTCGCCGTTCTTGCAGACGCAGGGGAAGGAGTAGATCAGGCCCTTCTCGACGCCGTAGGAGCCGTCGCTGTACACGCCCATGGACACCCAGTCGCCTTCGGCCGTGCCCAGGCTCCAGTCGCGCATATGCTCGATGGCGGCATTGGCGGCAGAGGCGGCGGAGGAGGCGCCGCGCGCCTTGATGATGGCGGCGCCGCGCTGCTGCACCACCGGGATATAGGTCTCGGCGTACCAGGACTGCTCGATGAGGTCGGTGGCCTTGGCGCCGGCTACGGTCGATTCGTGGATGTCCGGATACTGGGTCGCGGAGTGGTTGCCCCAGATCGTGACCTTCTTGATGTCGGTCACGTGCTTGCCGGTCTTCTCGGCCAGCTGGCTGATGGCGCGGTTGTGATCCAGGCGGGTCATGGCGGTGAACTGGCGCGGATCCAGATCCGGGGCATTGCGCTGGGCGATCAGGGAGTTGGTGTTGGCCGGGTTGCCGACCACGAGCACCTTGACCTTGCGGCTGGCGACCTTGTTCAGGGCCTTGCCCTGGACGGAGAAGATGGCGGCATTGGCTTCCAGCAGGTCCTTACGCTCCATGCCCGGGCCGCGCGGACGGGCGCCGACCAGGAGGGCGTAATCGGCATCCTTGAAGGCGACTTCCGGATCATCGGAGGCGACGATGCCCTGCACCAGGGGGAAGGCACAGTCGTTGAGCTCCATGACCACGCCCTGCAGGGCGCCCAGGGCCGGGGTGATTTCCAGCAACTGGAGAATGACCGGCTGATCCTTGCCCAGCATGTCGCCGGAGGCGATGCGGAACAGCAGGGAATAGGAAATCTGACCGGCAGCGCCGGTAACGGCCACACGAACGGCGGGTTTCATGGAGAGCTCCTCAAGAGGGGTCGGTTTGAGAGGGCCAGGATTCTAGCACGGGCGAAGCGGCTAGGGATCGGCCCTGACGCTGTGCACAAGCATAGCTCAGGGATGCTTGATCGGCATCATGTCCGCGCCTCGCCGACGACAAACCCCGCCGGGGGCCGATCCGCTATGATAGCGGCCCTATGAGTCCCCAAGCCCTGATCCTGCACGTCGCCGTGCCCACGCCCCTGCGCCGCGTCTTCGATTACCGGGCGCCGGAGGGCGTGCCGGCCGCCGCCCTGAAGCCGGGCATGCGCCTGCGCGTCCCCTATGGCCATGGCCAGGCGGTGGGCGTGTTGCTGGACAGCGGCACGGTCAGCAGCCGGCCGGTGGAACAGCTGAAGCCGGCCCTGGAGCTGCTGGACGAGGCGCCGCTGTTCACGCCCGGCCTGCTGCGCGTCCTGCATTTCGCCGCCGACTACTACCACCACCCCATCGGCGAAGTGGCCGAGTTGATGCTGCCCGCCGCCCTGCGCGCCGGGGCGCCGGCCCTGCTGAAGCAAACCGCCCGCTGGCAGGCCTCCGCCGCCGGCCTCGCCGCCGATCTGGAGGCCCTGGCCCGCAAGGCGCCCAAGCAGGCCGCCGCCCTGAGCCTGATGCGCCGCCACGGCACCGGCGTGGACGAGGGGTTGTTGCGCGCCGAGGAGCTGGCCGGGCCGCCGCTCAAGGCGCTGGTCGGCAAGGGCCTGGTGGAGCCGGCGGGCGCGGAGCGGGTGGAAACCGGGCCCCTGGTGCGCGAGACGCCGCCGGCCTTGTCCGGCGAGCAGGCGGCGGCCGTGGCGGCGGTGCGCACCGGCACAGGCTTTCGCAGCTTCTTGTTGGAAGGCATCACCGGCAGCGGCAAGACCGAGGTCTATCTGCAGCTGGTCGCCGACTGCGTGGCGGCGGGCCGGCAGGCGCTGATCCTGGTGCCCGAGATCGGCCTCACGCCCCAGACCGTGCAGCGTTTCGAGGCGCGTTTTTCCTGCGAGCTGGTGGTCCTGCATTCCGGCCTGTCCGACGGCGAGCGCCTGGCGGCCTGGCTCAAGGCCCGCTCGGGTCAGGCCCGCATCGTCCTGGGCACGCGCTCGGCGCTGTTCACGCCGCTGCCCCAGCCGGGCCTCGTCATCGTCGACGAGGAGCACGATCTGTCCTACAAGCAGCAGGACGGCCTGCGCTACTCGGCCCGGGATCTGGCCCTGGTGCGCGCCCGCTCCGAGGGCCTGCCCATCGTCCTGGGCTCGGCCACGCCGGCCCTGGAGAGCCTGCACCAGGCTCAAGGAGGCCGCCACGGCCATCTGCGCCTGACGGAGCGCGCCGGCGAGGCCAAGCCGCCCCGGGTCGGCCTCATCGACGTGCGCAAGCTGGCCCTGGACGAAGGCCTGTCCGCGCCGCTCCTGGCCAAGATCCGCGAGCATCTGGACGGCGAGGGCCAGGTGCTTCTGTTCCTCAACCGGCGCGGCTTCTCCCCGGTACTGCTCTGCCATGGCTGCGGCTGGGTCGCCGAATGCCGGCGCTGCGACGCCCGCTACACCCTGCACCAGGAACCGCGCCACCTGCACTGCCATCACTGCGACAGCCAGCGCGGCGTGCCGGCCCGCTGCCCGGATTGCGGCGAGGCGGCGCTGATGCCCTTAGGGCTGGGCACGGAGCGCCTGGAGGAGCGGCTGAGAAAGCATTTCCCGGACACAGGGCTAGTGCGCATCGACCGGGACTCGACTCGGCGCAAGGGCAGCCTGGCGGAACAGCTGGAGGGCATCCACTCGGGGCGCTACCGCCTGTTGGTGGGCACCCAGATGCTGGCCAAGGGCCATCATTTTCCGGACGTGACCCTGGTGGCCCTGCCGGACATGGACAGCGCCCTGTTTTCCTCGGACTTCCGCGCCGCCGAGCGCCTGGCCCAGCTGGTCACCCAGGTGGCCGGGCGGGCCGGAAGGGCCGCGCGCGCCGGGGAGGTGGTGCTGCAGACCCATCAGCCGGAACACCCGCTGCTGCACCAGCTGCTACGCGGCGGCTATGCCGAGTTCGCGCGCAGCGCCTTGGGTGAACGCGAAGCTGCGCGCCTGCCGCCCTTCCGGCACCTGGCCCTGCTGCGGGCCGAGGCGATGAAGGCCGAGGAGGCCATGGGCTTTCTGGCCGAGGTCAAGCAGGCGGCTAGAGAGCTGGCCGGGGATACGGTGCAGGTCCTGGGCCCCGCGCCGGCCCCCATGGAGCGCCGCGCCGGGCGCTACCGGGCCCAGCTGCTGCTGGAGGCCTGCGAGCGCCGACCCCTGCATGCCCTGCTGGACGGCCTGATGCCCTGGCTGGAGACCAGCAAGAGCGCACGCAAAGTGCGCTGGTCCCTGGACGTGGATCCGCAGGAGATGATGTAGCTTAGTCCCCTCTCCCCTGGCGGGAGAGGGGTTAGGGGAGAGGGGGATGCCCCACTAGCGCACGAAGTCCACCGGCACTTCCAGGCGCAGGGCCTCGGCGTCCACGCCTTGCGGCGGCTTGGGCAGGGGCAGGCTAGCCTCGACCATGGACTTCATGGCCTCGTCCAGGAGCATCTGGCCGCTGGACTGGAGCACGTCGATGTCCTCGGCATTGCCGTCGGGCAGGATGCGCAGACTCACGATGCCGGAGCCGGACAGCCCCAGGCGCCAGGCGCGCGGCGGGTAGCGCAGGTTCTTACGGATATGCGCCAGCATGTCGCGCTTGTAGGCGCCCAATAGAAGATCTGCGTCCGGCGCCGGCGGAACCGGGCTCTCGACGACCGCCGGGATAGCCGGATCGGCCTGCGGCTTGGGCGCGGGAGACAGGGCGGCCCTTACCTCGGCGACCACCGGGGCGGGAAGGGGCTTGGGCGAGGCCGGCTGGTCCTTGGGCTTCGCGGCCTGGGGCTTGTCGACCTTGGCCAGCACCGGCTTGGCGTCCACGGGTTTTGCACCCGCGGGCTTGGCCGGGGCGTACTTGCTGGCCGCCGGCTTGGCCGGAGCCGATGCGGGCGCAGCCGGCTTGGCTTCGGGGAGCGGAGCCTGCGCCAGCACCGGTTGGGCGGGTGCCTTGGCGGCGATGGCCTCGTAACGGCTGGCGAGGGCGGGGTCGGTCCCGGCCAGGAGCTGGGTCTTGAAGGCCTCGGAGGGCGGCAGCTCCCCCAGCCAGGCGGAGAGCAAGAGGCCGTGGAAGCTGGCGCTGGGAATGAGGTCCAGGCGCTGGCCGTTGAGCCAGACCAGGGTGCCCTCGCCCGGCAGGTAATCGAAGTCGATGCGATCGCCCTTCGCCAGGGGATGGTCGAACAGGGCCGCGAAGCGCACCAGGGCGGCGGTCTGGGCCAGCCAGGCCTCGCGCGGGTTGTTGAGGGCGATGCGCTCCTTCCAGTAGCGCTGAAAGGCGCGGGCCGGGATGCGCTCCGCCAAGAGCTTGAGGCTCATGCGCCGGGGCCGGTTGGGATCCTTGAGGGAGTCGGTGAGCGCCGCATCGGCCGGGGCGTAGAGGGCCCCCAGGTAATAGTCCTGGCGCAGCTCCTGGGCCAGGCCCAGGCCCTGCAGGCTCAAGGCCGCGCCATTGGACAGGCGCACGTCCTCCGCGCCGGCGGCCCCCGCCAGCGTCAGACCGGCCAGCAGCAGCCAGCCGCGCAACAAAATCCCTCTCAGGCTCATCGTACACCTCCGCCACAAGCAGGCCCGCGTCCCGACGCCGTGCGGTTCACTTGAGCCGTTCGTGGTGAGCTTGTCGAACCATGAACGGCGTTGATACGGAGGGAAAATGTCCATTCATCCTTCGACAGGCTCAGGACGAACGGACATTTCCCCGAATAAGTGAACAGCACAATGCATTCCGGTGGGCCTTAGCGGTCTTTCAACACCAAACGCAAAAACCGAACATCGACCGCTCAGAAGCGGCCCTGCCATTCCAGGGACACCGTCCGCCCCAGGGGCGAGTACTGGTCCTGGGCAAAGTACGGCCAAGACGTGGACGACACCGGCGGCTTCTCGTTGCCGATGTTCTGCACACCCAAGACCAGCTTCTGACCCGAGGCGTACTCATAGCCCAGCTGGTAATCCAGCTGGGTATAGCTCTGCACGTTCTTCCAGTTGGCGCCTTCCACGTCGACGATATGGGAGCCGCCCACATGGCTCAAGCCCATGAAATGGCTCCACTCGCTGCCCTGCCAGCGCAGGCCGGTCTTGGCGCGCCAATGGGGATTGCGGTTGTTGCCGTCCAGATCGGCGTCGGCGCCGCCCGGATAAGGTGTTTCTTCCAGGCTGGCCAGGTAGGACAGCTCGGTGTCCCATTTGAGCGTGCCGCCCAGGACCTCGTCGAAGCGCAGGCGCAGGCCCAGGTCGTAGCCGCGCGCATTGCGGCCCGCCAGGTTCAGGAAGGAGTCGTTGACGGTCAGGCTGGTGATGGGCAGGACCTGGCCGTTGGGGGCCACATAGGTCGTACCCGGCTGCAGCAAGCGGCCGGCGCAGAAGCTGGGGGCACCGGCGTCCTGGCAGAGATTGAGGATGGTGCCCGCGCCCAGGTTGGTGATGACGTTGTCCACGTCGATGCGCCAGTGCTCCAGGCTGAATTCCATGCCGGCCTTGGGCTCGTAGAGCAGGCCGACCACGGTGGATTCGGACTCCTCGGCCTCCAGATCCCGATTGCCGGACTGGACGAAGCTGGTGTCGCCGACACTGCCCAGGTTCAGGTTGGTGTGCAGCTGGTGCAGACCGGGGGCGCGGAAGCCGGTGCCCCAGGAGGCGCGCACCAGCAGATCCTCGGTCGGGTTCCAGCGCAGGCCCAGCTTGGGATTGGCGGTGCTGCCGAAATCGTTGTAACGGTCGTGGCGCAGGGAGGCCGAGGCTTCCAGGCTGTCAGCCAGGGGAATGGCCGACTCCACATAGGCGGCACCCAGTTCGCGGCCGCCCTCGGCGCCGGAGGTGCCGTAGCCGACCACATGACCGCCCAGGATGGCCTCGTCGGAGCGGTCGTAGAAGTCTTCCCGGCGG
This sequence comes from Gammaproteobacteria bacterium, assembly GCA_016182845.1. Lineage (GTDB taxonomy): Bacteria > Pseudomonadota > Gammaproteobacteria > Enterobacterales > Permianibacteraceae > JACPFT01. The sequence continues at coordinate 4,655 of JACPFT010000025.1, read as the reverse complement.
TGCTCCAGGCCAGCGGCGATCAGCACGGGACCCAGGCTGGTGTCGAACAAGGGGCCGGAGAAGCGCAGATCCTGGGCCTTGACCTCGGATTCGCCGCGGTGCTCGAAATGGGAGGTGAAGCCATCCACCTCGGCGGCGGAGAGGCGCTGGCGCAGATCGATCTCACCGCTGATAACTTGCTCGTCCAGGCGCTCGGCATCGCTGTCCAGGAGCCAGCCGTGGTTCAGGGTCTCGTCGATGTCGCTGCGGTTGTAATAGGCCGTGGCTTCCCAGTCGAAACCGGCCCACTGCCATTCGGCGGCCAGGGCCAGGTTGTCAGTGCGCGAATCGGTGTCCACGGAGGGCGTGCCCAGTTCGGTCAGGCGGCGGCGGATGATGACGCGATCGCCGTCGATGGTCTGGGCCTGTTGACCCACCGGGGTCGAGGTCTGGAAGCCGGTGGACAGGGTGTCCACGCCGACGATGCCGTAGCGCAGGCTCAGATCCACCTCGTCCAGGGCATAGCCGAGGCGGCCGTCGACGCTGAAGCGCTCGACCTCGGGCAGCAGCTGGGACTGGCGGGCATAGTCGTAGACGCAGACGGTGCCGGCGGGATCGCCCGTGAACCACTCGTTGGCCGGGGACAGCTGGTAGGCCGGGCACTCGCCCAGCGGCGCGAATTCGCGGGTCCGGGTATTGAACTGCCAGCCCTCGCCGCTGTTCAGGCTGCGCGCGTCCACCACGCCGATCTCGCCGCCCAGATCGCGGCGCAGGCTGCGGGCATAGGAGCGGTCCTTGCCTTCCAGGGCATTGGCGCGGGAGGCGTCGAAGCCCGCCAGCCAGTTCCAGGCGCCGGCCTCGCCGCCGGCCATCAGGGCCATGCTGCGGGTCTCGGCGCCGCCCTCGGTCGGGGCCTTGTAGCGGGCGCGTGCCTCCACGCCGTCGAAGCGCTGGTAGGTGATGATGTTGACCACGCCGCTGACGGCATCGGAACCGTACAGGGCCGAGGCGCCGTCCTTGAGGATCTCGATGCGCTGCACCGAAGCCAGGGGAATGCTGTTCAGATCGACGAAGGCATTGCTGCCGCCGGCGCCGAAGGGATAGATGGCATGGCGGCGGCCGTCCACCAGGACCAGGGTGCGCTCCGGGCCGAAGCTGCGCAGATCGAAGGCGGCGGCGCCGGGGGTGAAGCCGGTGGTCAGGGCCTCGTTGAAGGAGCCGGCGGAGTTGTAGACCGACTGCTGGAGGAGCTCGCTCAGGGTCACCGAACCGGAGCTGTCGATACTGGCGCGATCGATGACCAGGACCGGCGAGGCGGTCTCGTGGTCGATGCGCTTGATATGGGAACCGGTCACCACCAGGCGCTCGGCCTGGCCCTCCTGGGCGGCGAAGGCCGTGCCCTGGCTGGCGGCCAGCAGGGCGAGCAGGACGGGACTAGGGGACAGGCGGCGCAGGGGCGGAAGGTTCATGGCAAGGACTCACGGCTAGAGGGTCACAAACAATCCCGTCGGCCCAAAAGCCCGGATTGGGGTTCGCACAAAGGGCGAGGACTCTAGCCGTAGACTGTTTTTTAGTCAATATCGGCGCTCATTTGTGAATAATCATCGGACCAGCGTTCATTTACGGCCAAATCGCGAATCGCTGTTCAGTTACGCGACGGCCTGGGCCCCGCCCCTCGCTCGGCTAGCCGGCATGCTCCTGAAAATGCTTTAATAGCCCACCGCCAACCAGCAGTAGCACGGGCCGGACGCCCGGCGCCCCCCTATGTCCAAGGACTACGCCAAGACACCGACGAAACGCCGCGCCCCCAGCCGGAACCGCAGGCCCGCCAAGACGGCGGCCTGGCGGCGCGTGCCTGGCTGGCTGTGGTTGGTCACCGTGGTGGTGGTCTGCGGCTTCCTCTATGGCCTGTACGCCATCCAGCTCAAGCACAATCCGCCCGCCCTGGCCAGCGGTCAGCTGCCGTCGGGCCCGCGCCCGGCTCCCCCCAAGAAGATCCTGCCGCCGCCCCCGGCTCAGCAATGGACCTTCCACGAGGTCCTGCGCGACAAAACCGTGGCCGTGCCGGAACCGACCCCGGTCAAGACCCCGACACCGACTCCCGCCGCCCCGCCCAAGTCCTGGATCCTGGGTTGCGGCACCTTCTCGACGCCCGACCAGGCCCAGAGCCTCAAGGCCCAGCTGGCCTTCGCCGGCCTGCAGGCCGAGGTCAAGCCGGTGGTCAACGACCAGGGCCAGAGCCGCTACCGCGTCAACCTGGGTCCCTACGCCAGCAAGCGCGCCGCCCAGAAGGATCAGCACCAGGCCAGCGCCGCCAAGATCCACAGCTGCCGGATTTTTTGAGCGGAGGACATAGCCTGCATCCAGGCTACGCTTGAAACACACGCTCCCGTCCCCCATCTCCCCGATCCACGCGAGGAGTCCAGACATGGAACAATACCGAGGAACCACCATCGTCTCCGTGCGCCGCGCCGGCAAGGTCGTGATCGGCGGCGACGGCCAGGTGTCCATGGGCAATACCATCATGAAGGGCAATGCCCGCAAGGTGCGCCGGCTGTTCAACGGCAAGGTCCTGGCCGGTTTCGCCGGCGGCACGGCCGATGCCTTCACCCTGTTCGAGCGCTTCGAGAAGAAGCTGGAGCAGCACCAGGGCCATCTGACCCGCGCCGCCGTGGAAATGGCCAAGGACTGGCGCACGGACCGCATGCTGCGCCGCCTGGAGGCCCTGCTCTGCGTCGCCGACAAGACCGCCTCCCTGATCATCAGCGGCAACGGCGACGTCATCGAGCCCGAGGACAATCTCATGGCCATAGGCTCAGGCGGCCCCTACGCCCAGGCCGCCGCCCGCGCCCTGCTGGCCAAGACCGAGCTGTCGGCCCGCGCGATCGTGGAGACCAGCTTAGGGATTGCCGCCGATATCTGCGTCTACACCAACCACAACCTCACCATCGAGGAACTGGACTGCGAGTAAGCCGGGATTAACCGCCAAGGCGCCAAGTCGCCAAGGAAATCCAGAGAATGGATATTGCGGTTCCTCCTTCTTCCATCTTGCCTTGGCGACTTGGCGTCTTGGCGGTTAACTCTTCTTTTTTGCAGAGAACTCCAGATGTCCACCATGACCCCCCGCGAGATCGTCTCGGAACTCGACAAGCACATCATCGGTCAGCAGGCCGCCAAGCGCGCCGTGGCCATCGCCCTGCGCAACCGCTGGCGGCGCCAGCAGGTGGAGCCGGGCCTGCGCGCCGAGATCACGCCCAAGAACATCCTGATGATAGGACCCACCGGCGTCGGCAAGACCGAGATCGCCCGGCGTCTCGCCAAGCTAGCCCATGCGCCCTTCATCAAGGTGGAAGCGACGAAATTCACCGAGGTGGGCTATGTGGGCAAGGACGTGGACACCATCATCCGCGATCTGGTGGACGTGGCCATGAAGCTGGTGAAGGAACAGGCCATGGCCAAGCAGCGCCACCGCGCCGAGGAGGCTGCCGAGGAGCGCGTGCTTGATGCCCTCCTGCCCCAGGCCCGCTCCGCCATCGGCTTCGCCAACGAGCCCACGGAGAAAGAAGAATCCGGCACGCGCCAGACCTTCCGCAAGCGGCTTCGCCAGGGCGAACTGGACGACAAGGAAATCGAGATCCAGCTGTCCGGCGTCAGCGTCGGCATCGACATCATGGCGCCGCCAGGCATGGAGGAGATGTCCCAACAGATCGCCGGCCTGTTCAAGAACCTGGGTTCTACCCAGAAGAAGACCAAGAAGCTGAAGATCCGCGAGGCCCTCAAGCTCCTGGCCGAGGAGGAAGCGGAGAAACTCGTCAACCCCGACGAGCTCAAGGCCCAGGCCCTGGAGGCGGCGGAACAGAACGGCATCGTCTTCATCGACGAGCTGGACAAGGTGGCCAAGCGGGCGGAGCACGGCGGCGCCGACGTGTCACGCGAGGGCGTGCAGCGGGATCTGCTGCCCCTGGTCGAAGGTTGCACCGTGTCCACCAAGCACGGCATGGTGAAGACCGATCACATCCTGTTCATCGCCTCCGGCGCCTTCCATTTCGCCCGGCCCTCGGACCTCATCCCCGAGCTGCAGGGCCGGCTGCCCATACGCGTGGAGCTGGCGGCCCTGTCGGTCGAGGATTTCGTGCGCATCCTCACCGAGCCGGACGCCGCCCTCACCAAGCAATACGCCGCCCTGCTCGCCACCGAGGGCGTGCGCCTGTCCTTCACCGAGGATGGCATCGCCAAGCTCGCCGAAGTGGCCTGGCAGGTCAACGAGCGCACCGAGAACATCGGCGCGCGGCGTCTGCACACGGTGATGGAGCGCCTCCTGGAAACCGTGTCCTACGAGGCCTCCGACAAGGACGGCGAAGCGCTCTGCGTCGATGCCGCCTATGTGCAGGCCCATCTGGGGGAACTGGCCCAGGACGAGGACTTGAGCCGGTTCATCCTCTAAAGGGCGGGAAGGTGTAGGCCGGGTTAGCGCAGCGTAAGCCGCCATCTTGGCCGTTCGGCGATGGCGGGCTGCGGTGAGCGGCCTAACCCGCCCTTGTATTCTGAATTTGCTCAAGTCGCTCTTGAGTAAAGGGAGCCTGGATGCCGTACCCGCCCTTGATCGCTGCGGTCGAGACGTAGATTTCGCACCAGATTTCCCGCTTTCACTTGCCCTCCATCGAACAGTATCTTCG